>CAKSFT010000005.1 GCA_934454145.1 uncultured Clostridia bacterium
ACCGATGCAATATTTACATCAATCACAAACGCACCGGCGTTTGGTATCTTCTGTTTGTAAATATTATATCATAGGTGCAACGCTAAGATGCGTTGCTTCACACCGATGCAATATTTACATCAATCACAAACGCACCGGCGTTTGGTATCTTCTGTTTGTAAATATTATATCACACAACCTCCCCAATGTCAAACACACAGTAAAATATTTCAAAAAAACTTAATTTTGCAACGACATTTAAATATAACTTTTGCGTTTTCATACATAAAGGCGGCTGTAAAACTTCTGAAAAGCAAAGGCTGATTAAAAATTTAATCAGCCCTTTATTCTCATGAAAACTTTAATTTTTAAAGAATATGATAAGCCACTCTTATCATATCCACCTGCTTTGCAGTAATTTTAATCAATGCTGTCTTTCTCCAGGAAAGCCCTCATACTGTTTGCACACATAGCCATCGTTGACAAATTATGCACCAGCGCGGACGTCACAGGCGAAATCACTCCGGCAATCCCCGGCAAAATCAATCCGCTATTGAATACAGATGTAAAACGATAATTGTTGTAAATACGTTTAAAAAGATTTTCACTCAAATCACGCAGTACAACAAGACGCCCCAAATCTGACTCAAGGAGCGTCACGTCAGCCACTTCCCGAGCGATATCCGACGCGTCCTTCATCGCAACCGACACATCTGCCGCGGCAAGTGCCGGGGAATCGTTAATCCCGTCGCCCACCATAACAACTTTGTGCCCCAGCTGCTTCATCTCATTGATAATATTTAATTTATCCTCCGGCAAAACGCGCGCAACGATATATTCAACTTCGGCATGTTCTTCGGAATGTTTAAGATTCTTCTTTTCTGCCGCATGAACAATTGCCTTTGCAACACTGTGCGCAAAATCGTCATCGGCGCCGTTTGCATGTGCCGCCTTTGCCGAAACCACACTGCGGATTTTGTGCATTTCCGTTTCCATGCTTTCTTCCTGAAACTTTGAAAACACTCCGCCGCCATATTGTCCGCACATTCACGGAAATTTCCACACATTTCCGCAATCGATTGCACACCCTGCCAAAAGAAGAATAAAACCTAGCCTTGAGCCAAGTTTTTTACGTTCCATAGCAAAAACTCTCCTTAAAATTATTTTTTAATCCATGGCATTATATCACATTTTTTGGAAAAAAATCACTCTTTATCTTCTTGATATTGTGCAAAAATCTACAAATTATTACACAATTTTATCTCATACCAAAAGATAAGCGGCAGACTACATTTTCTTCATCTTGTGCGGAGAAATGCCAAATTCTTTTTTGAATACACGGCTAAAATAATTATAATCGGAAAAACCCGCTTTTTCTGATGCCATACTTACCGAAATATCAGTGTTTTTCAACAAACTCTTTGCGTAATCAAGACGTTTTTTTCGGATATACTCCGCCACCCCCATGCCGCAATCCTTTGCAAAGTCCTCATAAAGGCGCGTACGGCTGACTTTTGCATATCCGCATATGTCCGAAATTTTTATATCTGTATCGATATGGCTGTTTATGTATTCTTTTGCAAACACTGTCGTTCTGTTCCCTTTCGGGATAACCATTTCCTTCAAAATAATATACTCTGTGCATATTTCCAAAAGCCTTGCCGCAGCAGAAATCTGTTTTTTGTTTTTATACTTCAGCCCCTTTGTTGTGCAGTTTGTGCCATATTTTTCGTTTATTCCGTCTACAAATTCTTTCAGCCCGTTTTTGTCCTTAATGTCCGTTATCTGTCCAAACATGACATAACCTATGATTCTGCCGCCATAGCAAAGCGGAACTGTCGCCTCCACCAGCCCGGCATGGCATTTGTATATCAAAATTTCCATTGTTTTGTGGCATGTGTCAAAGGAATTAAGGTCGCTCACCATGCATTTATCCGCCAGTTCACCACGCGAACAAATCTCGCGGCAAAAAGCGCATTTTTCGGACGGATATGATATAATTTCCCGAAAATTATCATCAAAAATAACTATTCTGATTCCAGATAAGTTATAAAATAACTCAAGAATTGAGTATAATTCTTCTGTATTTGGTGTTAAAAACACAAGACCGTCTCCTCCCGGACAAATTTACAATTTTTAAGGATAATTTTATCTATAATTATACCACAAAATCTGATAAAATCAATATATAAAATTGTTGTGCCGTCAAATCGGCATAAAAGGAGGAATTTTTTATGAAATTTGCGCTATACTTCGGCAACAGAGGATTTTTCCCTGCAAGCCTCATTGCCGGTGCACGCCAAGAGATAGCAAAAGCAGTAACCGACGCCGGATATGAATACATCATCGCACCGAACGACATGACACGCTATGGCGCAGTCGAAACACGCGACGAAGGCTGGAAATATGCCGAGTGGCTTAAGACACATGAGGGCGAATATGACGGGGTAATCATGTCGCTGCCGAATTTCAGTGACGAAAACGGCGCAATCGCGGCGCTTGAGCACTGCGGCAAACCAATTTACATACAAGCCTATCCCGACGAAATCGGGAAAATGGATTTTGACCACCGCCGCGACTCATATTGCGGAAAATTCAGCATTGAAGATGTTTTCCATCAATACGGCATACCATACACAGTTTTTGCGCCGCATGTGGTAGACCCGCTCTCAAAAGAATTCGAACAAAATCTGCACGACTTTGCTGCCGTATGCCGCGTTGTAAACGGCATGAGGCACTTTTCCATCGGCGTCTTGGGCGCAAGGACATCAAAATTCAAGACAGTGCGTTATGATGAAATCACCCTGCAAAAGTACGGCATAACATGCGAAACCTTTGATTTATCCGACCTCTTTTGGCGTGTACGGCAATATGCCGACACCGACAAAAAAGTCACTGCAAGAAAAGAACACCTTAAAAACTACACCGATTTTTCCCTCGTGCCTGAGGAAAAAATCAATACACTTGCAAAGGTATCGGTGGTCATTGACGACTATATGCAGGAATTTCGCCTTGACTGCATCACATTGCGCTGCTGGGAAGAAATGCAGACAGAGCTTGGGGTTGCGCCATGCGTACTCCTGAGTGAGCTCAACGACCGCGGCATTGTCGCTTCGTGTGAAATTGATTTATGTTCCGCCATAAACATGTATTCAATGCAACTGGCATCGCAGTCACCCACTGCCTGTCTTGACTGGAACAACAATTATGGTGATGACCCGGACAAGGTCATTCTTTTCCACTGCGGCTCAACTGCACAAAAACTCATGAAGAAAAAGGGCATTGTCACCGACCACAAAATGTTTGCAAAGGCTGTGCCCGGCTGTGGCTGGGGCGCAAACGAAGGCAGAATAGCCTCTTTCCCCATGACCTTCTCAAACTGCAAAACCGAAAACGGCAAACTTACATTTTATGTTGATGAAGGTTGCTTTACCGATGATGAAATAGAAAAAGAATTTTTCGGCTGCGGCGGTGTCGCAAAAATCCCCGACCTGCAAAGAAAGCTGATAAAGCTTGGCAGAAACGGGTTCCGCCACCACACAACAATCGGCACGGGACACATGGCAAGCATATTAAAAGAAGCATTTGAAAATTATCTTGGATACGATGTAATGGAATTATAAAAATATCACACGGCAGCAGGCTGCGGCAAAACAAACTGTTTTTCCGCAGCCTGTTGTTAATATATATTGTTAACCATTTTTTAATATTTGGTTGACAATTATACTCATATATGATATAATTGTCGGCGAGGTGAAAAAAATGAAAACAAAAACAATTATTCTTGCAGGTATTTTTGCGGCCGTCATCGCCGTGTTCTCGGTGATTACCTTCAAAATCGGTCCCGTCCCCGTCACGCTAAGCACCTTTGCAATATTGCTGAGTGCCGTCATTCTCGGCGGTACAAAATCCACATTGGCAGTGGCAATATATATTCTGTGCGGTGCATGCGGATTGCCCGTGTTCAGCGGTTTCCGCGGCGGCATCAGCGTTCTCTTCGGGGCAACCGGCGGTTATATCCTTTCGTATGTCCTAATGGCGCTCTTGGTTGGTTTTGCCGTCGGACGTACAAAAAGCCTTTCTCCCCTGATGAGATATCTCGCTCTTTTTCTCGCATGCGCCGCCGCACTGTTTTTATGTTATGCCCTCGGCACACTGCAATATATCCTCATCACGGGCACGGAATTGTCCAAGGCATTGTGGGCATGTGTATATCCGTTTATCCCGTTTGATATCATCAAAGCCGCCGCGGCAATTGCAATTGGTCTGAATGTGAAAAAAAGGCTTAAATTCCGTTGACTTATAAAAAATCTATGGTATAATATCCCTATGGAGGATTTGTGCTATGAAAAAAATAATGATAACACTGCCGCAAAAAATATATTTCTTAAAGACCGTCCCCGACGCGGTTTCCAATTCGGGATACGAAGAATTTTCAATATATTACGAAAATATAATCTATCCGTACAGCGATGTCTATGACGTTGAAGTCAAGTCGCCATACGGCAATGACTTCAAACGTTTTTGGCGAATTTCCGACTATGGAAAAGATGACCCCTTTGATGTGACATTTAAGGTATATGCGCCTTATGGGGAACTTCTGTGCAAGAAAACCGTCACAATGATTCCGGTTGATAAACACATAGCCAAAGCCTTTGATATACTCTGCATAGGTGACAGTATGACAAGAAGTGTTTCATATATGGAACACATACAGTCAAAGCTGTACGGCATCAACTTTAAAGGGACACGCAGTTTCAACGGAATCCTTTATCATGAAGGGCGCGGCGGCTGGACCTCGGGGAACTATCTCACAAAAACCGGCTCTGACCCTTCTCCGTTTCTTTTTCCGAAGGGTGTCCAAAATTACTATGGCGACATGGATTTTTATAAACAAGTGCAAAATTATCGTGACAATATATACACATATGCCGGATATCACAATTTCCGCAAAATATCGGACGGAGAGTGTTATTCCGAAAACGGCAAGCTGTATTCTTCCGATTCTTCCCTCCTTTGCGGAAATATAGAATGGGAGTTCAGCTTTGACAAATATATAAAACGATACAACATTGGACATCTTGATGCCGTGTCACTTCTTTTTGGTGCGAATGACCTGCAAATAACAGAATATTCAGAAACCGACGCACATGTAAAAACATACATAGAAAATCTTGACATCATGATTTCTTCCATAAGGGAACATGACCCCTCAATAAAAATAATCATAAACACACCTGTGCCCGGTGCCGACCAGAATGCATGGGGCATGCGCGCCTGCCTCGGCAGCAGCAACCGCTACAAGTACAACATGATGAAGCTCGCAGAGGCGATAATCGCTCATTATGAAAACAAACCAGGCATATATATTTCCCCCATGTCGGCGTGCATAGACACTATTTATGGCTTTGCCGCACAAGAGAAAGACTCTTCACGCTACAACACCGAAAAAGAACTTTTCCAAAACAACTGGGTGCACCCCCAAAAGCCCGGATATTTCCAGATGGGCGACGCCCTGGCGGCTGTCATCGAAAAAATAAGAGAATCTTAATTCTGTCATAAAAAATAAGCGCTTCAGATGAAGCGCTTATTTTTTATGTCTTTATCAGTCCTGTTTTGCAAGTTTTACCAAGTGTTCATATTTAGCCTTTGCGTCAGCTTGTGCCTTTGCAAAGAGTTCTTTTGCTCTTTCAGGATTTGAACGTGCCAAAGAGTTATAACGAACTTCGCCCATGATGAAGTCTTCGTAATTTGCTTTCGGCTCTTTTGAATCCAGCTGGAACGGATTCTTGCCTTCCAGGGCAAGTCTCGGGTCAAATCTGAACAAATGCCAGTAACCTGCCTCAACAGCCTTCTTCTCTTCTGTCTGAGCAATGCTCATGCCACCCTTGATGCCGTGGTTGATACACGGAGCATATGCAATTATCAATGACGGACCATGGTAGCTTTCAGCCTCAAGCATTGCCTTCAGGCACTGGTTGTAATCAGCACCCTGTGCAATCTGTGCAACATAGATATATCCATAGCTCATTGCAATTGCAGCCAAGTCTTTCTTCTTGACAGCCTTACCTGCCGCCGCAAACTGTGCTATAGCACCTGTCGGTGTAGCCTTTGATGACTGACCGCCTGTATTTGAATAAACCTCTGTATCAAATACCATGATATTTACATCTTCTCCCGATGCCAACACGTGGTCAACACCGCCGAATCCGATGTCATATGCCCAGCCGTCGCCGCCGAATACCCATACAGATTTCTTTGCAAGGAAGTCTTTGTCGGCCAGCACGTCTTTTGCTTCTTTAGAGTTAAGGTTTGCAATAGCCTTCAAAAGTTCTTCTGTTGCAACTTTGTTTGAAACTCCGCAATCCTTTGTTTCCATAAACTTGTCAATTGCAGGTTTTACAGAAGGTTCTTCCTCTGCAATCTTCTCAAGCTTTGCGATATTGGCATTTCTCAGTGCCTTCTGACCCAAGAACATACCGTATCCGTATTCTGCGTTATCCTCAAACAGAGAGTTTGCCCATGCGGGGCCTCTTCCCTCTTTGTCTGCCGTATACGGAGTTGACGGTGAAGAACCGCCCCAGATTGACGAACAGCCTGTTGCGTTTGCAATGTACATTCTGTCGCCAAACAACTGTGTTATCAGCTTAGCATAAGGTGTTTCACCGCAGCCTGCGCATGCACCCGAGAATTCGAGATATGGCATTCTGAACTGTGAACCCTTTACTGTGCTTATCGGGAACTTGTCCATAACAGCCTGCTTGTCAGCCAGGTTGATGCCGTAATCAAATCCTGCCTGTTCGCCGAGGTTGTCATCCAATGCAGACATCGACAAAGCCTTTGTCCCCTTAACTTCCGGACATACATTTACACAAGAGCCGCATCCTGTACAGTCAAGAACAGAAACAGCAATTGCAAAATACAATCCGTCCACCTGACGCATCTTTACATACTTCATGCCTTCGGGTGCATTCTTTGCTTCTTCCTCTGTCAAAACAACAGGTCTGATACAGCCGTGCGGGCAGACATAAGAACAAAGTCCGCACTGCAAACATGCGTCGCCGTTCCATGTCGGAACATCAATTGCGATTCCTCTCTTTTCAAATGCAGATGAACCCAGCGGCACCTCGCCCGTAGCGTAAGGAACAAATGTGGATACAGGAAGCTGCATTCCGCGGAATCCGTTTATCGGAACAAGTACATTATTTACATAGTCGATAAGCTTGCCTTCGCCTTCATGTCTGATTGACAAATCTTCGTCAACAGCATTCTTCCAGCTTTCGGGCACTTCAACCTTGACAACTTCACATGCGCCCTTGTCTATGGCGTCATGATTCATCTTTACGATAGCGTCACCCTTCTTTGAATAAGAAGCGGTTGCAGCGTCTTTCATGTATTTGATTGCATCATCGGCAGGGATAATGTTTGCAAGCTTGAAGAAAGCTGACTGCAAAACAGTGTTGATTCTGTTTCCGAGACCGATTTCTTTACCGATTTTTACACCGTCTATTGTGTAGAACTGAATATTGTTTTCAGCGATATATCTCTTTACCTGACCCGGGATATGTTCTTCCAGTTCGTCCTGATTCCATGAACAGTTCAAAAGGAACACGCCGCCCGGCTTTACGTCCTGAACCATGTCATACTGTCTGATATAAGAAGCTTTGTGGCACGCAACAAAGTCAGCCTTGTTGATAAGATATGTCGATGTAATCTTTGCATGACCGAAACGCAGGTGAGATACTGTCAAGCCGCCCGATTTCTTTGAATCATAGTCGAAATATGCCTGAACGTTCATGTCTGTGTGGTCACCGATAATCTTAACAGAGTTCTTGTTTGCACCGACAGTACCATCTGCACCAAGACCCCAGAACTTACAGCTTGTGATGCCCTTAGGTGTTGTGTCCGGATTTTCTGCGATGTCAAGCGAAAGATTTGTAACATCATCCTTGATACCGATTGTAAAGTGTTTCTTTTCTTTATTCTTGAACGCCGCAATAATCTGCGCCGGAGTTGTGTCTTTTGAACCCAAGCCATAACGTCCGCCGAATACTTCAACGCCGGCAAATTTTGAACCTGCAATTGCCGCAACAACGTCAAGGTACAGCGGTTCTGCAATAGCGCCCGGTTCCTTTGTTCTGTCAAGAACAGTGATTTTCTTTACTGTTTCAGGGATGGCATCAAGCAAATGTTCAACAGAGAACGGTCTGTAAAGTCTTACTTTTATCATGCCGACCTTCTGTCCGTTTGCGTTCAGATAATCAACCGTTTCCTGGATTGTGTCACATACAGAACCCATTGCGATGATAACCTGTTCCGCATCAGCCGCACCATAGTAGTTGAAAAGCTTATAATCTGTGCCGATTACTGCATTAACCTTGTCCATGTATTCCTGTGTCAGCGCCGGGATTGCAGCATAATATTTGTTTGATGCTTCCTTTGCCTGGAAGAATACGTCAGGGTTTTGTGCAGTACCGCGCTGTGCCGGGTGCTCAGGGTTGAGTGAACCGCGCCTGAATGCATTCAGAGCGTCCCAGTCAACCATCTTTGCCAAATCGTCATAATCCCAGCAGGCAACCTTCTGGTATTCGTGTGAAGTTCTGAATCCGTCAAAGAAATGAAGGAACGGAACTCTTCCCTTGATTGTTGTCAGATGTGCAACAGCGCCCAAATCCATAGCCTCCTGCGGATTTGTCGACGCAAGCATTGCGAAACCTGTCTGACGGCAAGCCATAACGTCCTGATGGTCGCCGAAAATCGAAAGTGCGTGAGATGCCAAAGCTCTTGCCGATACGTTGAATACGCACGGAAGCAATTCTCCGGCAATCTTGTACATATTCGGAATCATAAGGAGCAAGCCCTGTGAAGCCGTATATGTTGTTGTGAGTGCACCTGCGGTAAGCGAACCGTGAACTGTGCCGGCAGCGCCTGCTTCAGACTGCATTTCTGTCACCTGCACTGTCTGACCGAAAATATTCTTCTGTCCGGCGGCAGCCCATTTGTCTGTCACTTCAGCCATCGTTGACGATGGTGTGATGGGGTAAATCGCAGCAACGTCTGTGAACGCATATGACACATAAGCCGCGGCGTTATTACCGTCCATTGTTTTCATTTTTCTTGCCAATGAAATCTCCTCCTTTATTTTGTAACAGCCGAAAAAACCGGCCTTAGGTTTACATATATATAAAAATATGCACATCTTAAATGATAACACTTTTTCGTCATAAAATCAAGAGATATAGAAATATTTTTGTAATATTTTTTTGAAATTTGTTAAATATATCATATAAAAATTGTACGGCATGTTCTCTTTGGTTTTAAATTACCCATTTCATACGGCTGTTTTTTCTCACAACTGTGGTAATTTCCGATTTGTTTTCATATATATTATCAACGAAAAAGTTTGATTGTATCTTGCCCCTGCCGGATTTTGCAAAAAAAATGTCGCAAACTTCTCCAAATTCTACAAGCGTATTTGACATTTTTTTCTGTCTGAGGGTGATATAATCAGTTTTACGGGACAAAGAAATTTAGGTAATTGTAAAACTAATGTTTTCCAATTAAAATTCTTGGGTAGAAATTGCAAAGGAGCGGAAAAGATGGTTGTATATGCAGATATTTTATTTTTTGTCAATTTTTTTATGAACTATCTGATAATTTCGATATGCTCCGCAATTTCGCCCGAGCCGACAAAAAACCGGAGAAAGCTGCTCGCATCTGCACTCGGCGGAATATATGGGGTTTGCATGTTTCTCCCTGACTTAAGCTTCATGTATTCCGTCATTTCGGTTTTTCTTTTTTCTGCCGGCATGGTTGCGGTGCTTTTCTGCCCGTGCAGATTTTTGGAATATCTGCGTTGTCTTTTGGTGTTTTACATATCCTCCTTTTTGCTTGCCGGGAGCATATACATGCTTTTGCCATACTTCGGAGGAGGAATCATCAGAAACAACGTCATATACTACGACGGTCCGAAAATACTCGTCATTGCCGCCGTCACATGCTTTTGCGTTTTGAAATCATTAAAATATATAAAATCACGGTTCGGCAAAAACGGTTTTTATGTGACGGTACGCTATAAAGACAGAACTGCCTGCCTGAAAGGAATACTCGACACCGGCAATCTTCTGTGCGAGCCGATTTGCGGCAACCCCGTTGTCGTCGGGGACGAAGATGTTTTGAAGGAGCTTTTTGACGAAAACTGTACTTTGCTGAACATAAACGAATGGATAGAGTCCTGTGACATACGCCTCATTCCGTATCAGACTGTCGGGAAAGAGGGTGTCATGACCGGGTTTTTGGCTGACGAGATAATCACCGGCAAAACAAGCACGGAAAATGTTGTTGTTGCAATCAGTCCGCAAAAGCTCCGTCACGGTCTTTTGGTGAACAATGCAAGTTTATAGAGAGGGTGGAAACATTGATTAATTTGATGAAAAAAATAAGCACTTTTATATCTGAGCTGCGCATGGAATTTTGTGAGCCCGAAGGAATGTATTATATAGGCGGAAGCGATGCCCTTCCCCCGCCGTTGTCAAAGGAAGAGGAGGAGGATTGCATAGGCAGAATGTCCCATGACGACGCGGCAAAAAGAGTCCTCATAGAACGCAATCTGCGCCTTGTGGTGTACATTGCACGCAAATTTGAAAATACAGGAATCTATGTTGAGGATTTGATTTCCATCGGCACCATTGGGCTTATCAAAGCCATAAACACTTTTAACCCCGAAAAAAACATAAAGCTTGCGACATATGCGTCACGTTGCATTGAAAACGAAATCCTTATGTATCTGAGAAAAAATCAGAACCGCCGCAGCGAAGTGTCCATAGATGAGCCGCTGAATGTGGACTGGGACGGAAACGAGCTTCTTCTGTCAGACATTCTCGGGACAGAAAATGACGTCATATACCGTGGCATTGAGGACGAGGTGGACAGAATGCTGCTCGCCTCCGCCATGGATAAGCTGACGCCGAGAGAAAAACAGATAATGATTATGCGTTTCGGGCTGAACAACCAAAAAGAAAAGACACAAAAGGAAGTGGCAGATTCGCTGGGGATATCCCAATCATACATTTCCCGACTGGAAAAGAGAATAATTAAACGATTAAAAAAAGAAATTCTCAGAATGAATTAAGCATTTATCGGGTATACTTTTAAAAGAGAAATTTCCCCGTTTTTTTCCTGTACATAGGGCATAAAAAATGATGTGCCCGTCAAAAAAGGGGGATTTGCTTTGATAAACAAGGTTGAAATATGCGGTGTCAACACCGCAAAGCTTCCTACTCTTTCAAAGGAGCAGAAAGACGAGCTTTTCGTAAAAATCAAAAACGGTGACAAAGCGGCAAGAGAAGAATTTGTCCGCGGCAACCTCAGGCTGGTTCTGAGTGTGATACAAAGATTCAACAACCGCGGCGAAAGCGTGGACGACCTATTTCAGGTGGGTTGTATCGGCCTGATAAAAGCCATTGATAACTTTGATTTAACCCAACAGGTACAATTTTCCACTTATGCCGTGCCCATGATAATCGGGGAAATCAGAAGATACCTGCGCGACAACAATGCCATCCGCGTAAGCCGTTCCATGAAGGACACCGCATACAAGGCGCTTTATGTAAAAGAAAAACTTACCAGCAAAAATTCCAAAGAACCGACAATTGCGGAAATTTCAAAGGAACTGGATATACCGAAAGAAGATATCGTAATCGCCCTGAATGCTATTGCCGACCCCGTAAGCCTTTTTGAGCCGGTATATCACGATGGCGGAGAGGCAATATATGTCATGGACCAAGTCAAAGACGGCAAAAACAGCGATGAGAACTGGCTGGAAAGCATCGCTCTTGGAGAGGCGATGAAGCACCTTTCGGACAGGGAAAAACATATCCTTAACCTGCGTTTTTTCCAGGGCAAAACGCAAATGGAGGTTGCCGACGAAATAGGCATCAGCCAGGCACAGGTTTCCCGTCTTGAAAAAGGCGCGCTCAAGCATATGCGGAAATATGTATAAGATTATCATTCTGCAAGGCAGCATACCAAAGAGTATAAATGTCTTGCAGTTTTTGTGTTTGGGAGGTAAAATTTTATGCGCACTGCGGATTTGCGCCAAAGAGAAGTCATAAACATCGCCACGGCAGAACGGATAGGGTTTATTTCCGATGTGGAAATGGACTTTGAAAACGGAAGTGTAAAAGCAGTAATTGTCCCGGTAAAGCAAGGGCTTGCCGGTCTTTTCGGCAAGCGCCGCGACTGTGTTGTCCCGTGGGACAAAATTGTCGCAGTCGGCAAAGATTTGGTGCTGGCAGAGCTGGAAACCGTTGAAATCATCAAATAGCCGAAAGGCATGAGAAGTATTTTTTTTACTTCTCATGCCCCTTTTCCGTTATTTCCATGGTTTCCCGACAGGATTCATTTTTAGAATATCGTCCCAAAAATACACTGTCATGTTTTCTTCTGCGGCAATTTTTATCACCTTGTTTTTTTTACAATTTATCGTCTGCACGCCCACAAGCCTGCCGCTTTCATCACGTTTTGCAACAACCGCTGTATACTTTTCCAGATTTGTTCTGATGTCTATTTCCAAAACTCCGTTTACAATCTGTGCGGTCTTCTCAAAATATTCCTTTGCATTTTTGGAAAAGCAAAACGAATATTCCGTCTGCATCGGACTTATCGTATTTGGATTTTTGGGGGCTATTTGCCGCGACAGCTTTACAATGCACCCCTCCCCTTGCCGAAAATCCTCGGCAAACATTATCTTTAATATATTACCTTCAACCGACAAACTGTATTTGTCCGCAGACAGGAGATTTGAATATCGGTACACTTTTACAGTGTTATAATTGACGGAAGTTTCGTCAATATCACAATTGAACACCGCATTAAATCCCTCAACATTGTCGTTTTGGGAATTATCCGTCGGGGCTGTTTTGTATATCCTCATTTCATCGGCATCTATGCGAACATTGTCTATCCAATAAACAGCATCGCCCTCCCCGTCAATTATTGTATATGGCGTCTGATATGCCATTTCAAATACAAGCACAGAGGGTTCTCCGCTGTAACATGGAAGATTTTCCCGACTCTTTACAAGTGCTCCGTCTTTATATACAAAAACATCATATGTGCCGTTTTTTACATTAATCTTTCTTTTGACGGTTATATATTTATCTTTTTCTACATTGTCTAATGTAAAATTAAAGCCCGACTTTGTTGTCATGGCGTAAAGATATTTTGAGTGCGTAAACAAAGAAGAAATTATATTTTTGCTGCCGTCGGTGAGTGTTGCAAGATTTCTTATTCCTCCCCGATAGTTTTCCTGCCTTATGTCAAAACTGACCGTTATCTCCTCGTCATCTATACCGTCTAAATTTATCTTCAGATATGACGGATTTCTGCTTTCAAGGTTTTGTTCATTGCGCACCATCTTCAATGCCTTTGACCCATATTGGTCTTTTTCAACGGATATCACATCGCCCTCTGCGACAGAAATCTCATATTTTGGGTTTTGCGGCATTTCCCCCGTTCTGTATTCTTCAAACCCTTCCGCAAAATGAACCTTGTTTTCATTTTTGACTGTCGAAAAAGAAAACACATAATCCTCTGACATATTCGTATGGCTCAGAGAATCAGGCGATATGCTGCTCATGAGTTCGACATTATAAAGCGACGAATATTTCATACCGCCCGTAATTTTAATATAGATGTTTCTGCCATCACTTTCTATGGTATAATCGGAAATTTCGATTCCGTTTTCCTTAATCTTTACACTTTCTTTTGTAATCGTCTGTGAATCTAATTTGTCATTCCACTTTATTCTTATCACATCTCCGGGTTCTGCATTTTCCGCGCCGTTTGCCGGATATGTATATTGCGGTGCCAACTCTCCCGCATCAATCCAGACATTATCAATTTTGTAGACTGCATTGCCCGTCCCTTCGCACGGTTCAAAAGGGCGCTGATATCCCAAGCGGAACAGAAGCACACCTGCTTCCCCGTCCGGGCATTGGCGTACACCGGAATAACTTATCTGTTCTCCGTCTTGGAAAATCCACAATTCATATGTATTGTTATCCAAATTCAGGGTTCGTTTTATTGTCGCATAGGAATCCGGCGCCAGTTTTCTCATGTCATATGCATAGCGGTCAAGATAACCGCCTGTTGTTTTGACTCCGTAAAAATATGACATATGTGTCAAAAGCCTTACCACATCCCCGTCGCCAACGGTTTTTACGCTCCCCATGTCACGCCACGCACCGCGGAAATTGTCCGGCATAATGTCATAAGTTACGGTTACGGTTCCGCTGCTTTTTTCGGGGAATACAAGCTTTGCAAAGGTTTGCGCTGTGTTATATAAATTGCTTTCATTGCGTTCAAACCTCAAATATCCGTTGCCTGATGCGTCTTTTTCCAGGCTCAGAACGTCGCCTTCGCAAACCTCAAAATCCCACCCCTGTTTTTTCAGTTCCGTCAGAGAACATTCACCGTCAAAATCACTCCCGGCAATCAGCGTCCCGCATTTTGCGGCATCTTTTTTTACGCTAAATTCCCCTCTTTGGATGACATTTTCTTCAAATCCATTGCATACCGCACTGACCCTCCAAAAGTATTTTCCCGATTTTTCCAGTTCAACAAAACACCCATTTTCCTTTGTCTTGATGCATGCAGCCGTATTTCCCGATTCGTCTGTCACCAAAACCTCATAGCAGTCCGCGCCGCCTGCACGAAGCCACGTAAAATCTATTTTTCCGTATTCAAAAACCTCTCCGTTTCCCGGTTTTGTCACCTCGTGTCTTGCAGACCACTTTTTTTGGTCTGCACCGTTTTGCGGCATTGTTATCTGCGGCACATTTTCCGCACTCTCATTGTCCGAAACTTCTCCATATGTATAAACATGATCCGAGATAAAAATATAATCGTCATTATCAATCCCGTTTCCGTAAAAGCGGTTTCCTTTTATTGTAACGTTTTTGGGATATCCCGTTTCCGTTACGTCCTGTGCCCCCTGCAAAATATCTCTCTCATAATTTCTGACGTCCTCCGCAAGCTGTGCAAACCCGTCGTATCCTTCCCACAAGCTTTCGTCAAAGCTGCTGTCGGATATAAATTTCAAAAACCCGTCATATGCTGTTTTATAATTATTTTTACCCGGCACCGTTTCAGCCTTTCCCCATTCTCCCGTCACGCCCCTGTTGTCATAGTCAATTGCACTTTCGCAATCCGCAACGATGTTTCCCGTCACAATATTTCCTTTACCGCCCCCGAAAAACATTGCCCTTGAGCAATCCTCAAAGACATTGTCCGAAACTTTTGTTCCGCAAAGCAAATCATCCATATAAATTGCAGACACGGTATATGAATCGTCATCTACGCTCTTTTTGATGTCATGGAAATAATTGTACGATATCTCATTCCCCCAATAGGTCCAGTTTCTTCCGCAATACACCGCCGAGCTGTCCGAGCCTTCCAAAACCACATTGTATATATCGTTATGCAAAATTTTATTTTGCGAACCGGTAAACCGCACAGCACAATGCGGCGCATCATGTATGGTGTTATATTCTGCGGAATTTCCGAACCCGGCAAGAAATATCCCCGGCTGATAAGTCCTGAAAATTCTGCCGAAATTATATATATTATTGTTTACCGCCATGCTCCGTCCGCTCCTTGCGGAAACATTGTCGCCCGACACAAGCCTGATTCCAGCCGCACCTATATTGTATACCTCACACCCCTTCACGGTATTTGCGGTTCCGTCAAGCCAAATCCCGTCGCCGCCTATATTTCTTACGACACAATCGTCAATGGTTATATTTTTACTTGCAACGGCATAAATTGCTTCTCCTCTTGTGTATTCAAAAGTTATCCCCGAAATGTTTATATCCGAGGCATTGTTTATCCTGAGTAGTGCCGAGCTTAAAACGCTCAGTTCCGGCGCCTCGTCCGAGAAGTGCCTGTCGGGATAATAATAAAGCATTTTTTTCTGTGCATCAATATAATATTCTCCTGCCATATCCAGTTCTTCCGGCATATTCATTGCAAAAAACCGTTTTCCCTTCAAAACCTTATCCCCATATTCCAAATTGCCGGAGAGCGTGACTGACGAATTTTCAACATCGACATCTTTTATATAAATATTTTCAAAAGACCAGTTATAAGCAAAATATCCGCATACCATGGCACAATCGGCATTTTTCCATTTGGCAATCCTGTCATCATTCACCTCAAACGTGACCCCGTCTGAACCCACATTTCCTGTTTTTGCATATCCGAAGTTCGGCCATCTTGCGATGTTCTGTGCAACCCCTCCCGAGAAAAGCTCATAATACCCCGTACCGCCATGCAAAGGCATATATCGCGGATATTTTTCCACAGAATCTACATAATTCTCCAAATTACAGCAATACACCATTCCTCTTGATTCCTCCGGGAGCCTTTCCAAAAACAACGCGTCGTCTGCTTTGCGGAATGTATCTTGGGGAAGTGCCACCGAACCCCTCACAAAAACATCTCCGTCGCCATATGCCCTTATTGTCATTCCGTTGTCCCTTGCTGTCAGTTCAAGGCTTTTTTCTCTCCTGTACACCCCTGCATGGACGACTATCTCGGCTTTTGCGTTTCCCCCCAGGCTCCTGTATATATCTCTTGCTTTTTCAAAACTTTTCACCGGTTTTTCAGCCGTCCCCCCGTTCAGGTCATTGCCGTCTGCCGACACATGAATCTCTTGTATTTCCGGTGCGTTATCCGCAAACGAAACGGGGATTGCGGAAAGCAAAACAAAAAGAGCAAGCGCCATTGCCGCATATCTAAAATTTCTATTCATCATATCTATCCTCTCTTGCAGATGCTCATTTTTCATATCGCCGCTATACAGCAAAAGAAAGAGGCAAGTTCATTCAGAGCTTGCCCCTCCTTTTGCGCAGGGACACGGCTGCCATTGCTTTTTTGCGCATCCCCGTCCCTTTTTTAGTCAACTATAAAGTAGCCGAAGCGGAAATTTACCTCCTGAGCCTCATTTACAGTTATGGTTATTGTATGTTCGCCTTCCGGCAAATCCGTCTTTATGAGGTACATCATCGGCATATCTGTCGAAACGTTGCCATAACAGCTCACAGTTCCCGTATATGCGCCGTTATCTATCGAATAATCGGCTGTTGTGCCTGTTGCGGACTTGGGCACGAAAAGTCCTATTGTCGTCCCGGTAAACTTATATGTAAGGCTTGCCCCGGCACTCTTTGCCTTCACCGCTCCTTTATAGAATGTCCATGACATATCATTTGTTTTTTCCCATTTGTCATCATATTCCGCGCCGGACCATGCAGTCATTCGCGGATTGTTATATTCATACCCCGACACCGGTGTTTCGGTATATGTCATCTTTTTAAAGTAATTTTGCGGTGTTTCGGTCAGCAACCCTGCCATATAATCCGCATACGCCTTTCCGCCCGTCGCCGTGGGGTGAACCCCGTCCTTTGCTGTCAGCGCCGTTGCCTGCGGATATGTGCCGAGGTCCTCTTCTTTCCATACAAATCCCGTCGGATTTTCGGCACTTGCCTCATTGTCCTTTATATACTGTCCGACATTTATATATCCGATTCCATATGCCGACATCAAAGGTTCCCAATCGGCAACCACATCAAGACTGCCGTATGACGCGGTCGTCATGTCAAGCAAAATCACCATGGGCTGATGTTTCAATTTCATAAGCTTTCTTATGATACCCTCCATTGACTTTGTTCTGTTGACAGATGTGCTGTCAGTGTCATTCACCGCAAATTCCACAAAAACAATATCGGGTTCTCGGACGGCAACGTCCTTTTCAAGTCTGTACAAGCCGAGAGTGGAATTTGTTCCCCCCAGCCCCTGCACGCTGTAGGTTATCGTCCTTTGGCTGTTATCCTTTTTGAAAAATTCGTCCAGGCTTTGGGTCAGCGGAGTTGTATACTGTCTTTGTTGTGTAATCGAACCGCCTATATATACCACTTTCAAAGGTCTTGAAGAATCCGAATAATTATCATATCCGTAGGTTTTCTCATTTACGGTGTCAAGAACAGATTTTTTCGTCAACGGCTTCAAAGTTTCCGTTCCGTCCCATATGTACAAATCAAAATATTTTGCAGCCGCATTCTTTGGCATCTCAACCCTTATGTCTGCGGTATTGCCGTCGGTCAACGCACCCTTGCTTCCCTGTGCCACGCTCAAAATATTGCCGTCTGCATCTTTCAGGGCTCCTATGACAAGATATCCGATATCTTTTCCCGACTTATTAAACAGCTCTGCCGAAACATACGATTTTGTCCCGTCGCCGCTTATCCCAGACACAAGGTTTGTTGTGTATATATCCGTCCTTGTTGTGAATGTTGTTTCAAAGCTTTTTGTCATCGCCAGGGATTGCGCCCCGCCGCTCAAAAGTCCGGAAACGGCAATTTTATATACACTGTCCTTCTTCAGAGTGTCAAAGCTGACCTTTATGGCATAAAGTCCATACGGCTCAACCGTATAATCCGAAAATTCCGTGCCGTTTTCATACATTTTGATATTCTGCTTTGTAATTGTGTCCGCATTGATATATACATTGTTTGTGCTCAGAATCACATTGCCGACATCGGGTTCGACATTTTTGATTCCATCCGGCAATGTCGACCACGTTATGTCCGGCGCAGTTGTGTCCTCATACTCGGCTGTCTGAATGATATATGTTTTTTTGTTGCGCAAATCACCCACCTGGGTGTCTTTTGCTTTTACATTCGCAGAAATTTCGATGTTGTACAAAGTCCCGTATTTTATTCCCGAAACAGGATTTATCACAACTGTTCTTCCGTCATTTTTTATATTCACCGTATATTCATAAGATGAAATTTCCTTGCCGTTTTCATAAAGCTTTATATTTTCGGTGTTGACAGTTTCTGCGCTGACCTCCCTGTTGAATGTAACCGTAAACTCCTTTTCCGGGCTGAACGAAGCGGAGTCCTTGTCAAAAGAAGAGCTTTCAACGGAAAGTGTGACTTTTTCAACAGTGATGCCGTAAATCCACGCGATGCCGTCATTATTCGGATTGTTTTCAACATCTTCGTCAACCTGTGTTCCACACTGATAGCCGTCAGAATAATTTTCGCTTCCGCCCGACGCCATTTCCATCAACACACCGCTGAGTTTTGTTTCGGTTGTCGCTGGTTCGACGCTTGATATATAATTGTTTGTCAGAGGGTCATACAGTCCATACCTATACCCGGCGCCCGTCGATAATTCGCCAAAAACAACGGTTCTTTCATTTTGTGTGGAAGCCGATATATATCTGGATGTGCTGACAGAGCTGTGGTCCACTCCATAGCGGTCCATGCCTATGCTTCCCACCTGTGTCAGCCAATAGGACGGCGCCCTCAATATCATTCTGTCTATCTGACCGCTTACACGTCCCGAAAGCATTGACGGCCATCTTTTGTGCCCCTTAGAGTGGTTTTGCACTCTTTCGTCAATCTTGACCATATACTTGCCGTTTTCGTAAGTCTGCGGAAAACTATACACAAAATCAAGGTTTCCGTCGGTATTTCCCTTGGTCAGCTTAAAGCCGTCCAGTCCCGTCTGCGGGTCGTTTGCATACTCCACGCTGTCCCCTTCGCAAAGCCTTAACGTGATGCTTCCCGTCACAAAGTCGCCCGGGCCTTCCCATTTCTGACCTATTGTATAATTTTCAAAATGCTCGTCTACAAGCAATGCCGTATAAGGTGCTGTCGCAAACCTGATTTCCGTCCCGGCATACGGCGCCACGCTGCTCAGCTTTGCCGCAATCTCACCAATCAAAACACTGTAATTTGCTTCATAATCCCAGCCGTTCACCGGTGAGATTGTCACAGTCTTTGCGTCGGCAGAAATGCTTACTGTATAATCTGTATTCAAATCAAGTATATCATTTTCGTTCTTTGTAATCAGGATATTGCCTGCCGCATTGTCCGCGACAGCCGCATTGAACACAAGGTCAATGCTCTTGCCCGTCGCGACATTTGTTTCCCCGTTTGCTATACTGCTGTCAAGGCTAAGCTCGGGATATTCCATTTTTATGTTGTCAATCCAATAAATACCGTTGTTGTCGGGATTATTCACATCAGAATCAACATCTCCGCCCATGTGTCCCGTAAAGCTGTTGTTCGTTCCGCCCGAAACGGCATTTTCAAAATAAAAACGCATTGTTTTGACAGAGCTTGCATTGATGTCATATTCCTTTGTCCTCATATCAACCGACGGGCTTTTTATTTCGGAATAAGCCTTGCCCGACACAGGGTCTATGATATATTCAAAGCTTGTATATATATCTTTATTATCCGCACTCCTCATGTTATTCGCCATAAACTTGCCGTTTTTGCCCACAGCGTTCCAGTATAAATTATTTATGTATACAGCGCTCTGTACAACACCATTGCCCGAGGCGTCCAATATCTGCGGAAAATATCTCAAAAATCTGCTGTGGTTCTGAAAGCGCACGTCAAATGAAAGCTTTACCGCCTGTTCTGTGCTCCCAAGGTTCACGTCAAGATATGTCGGGGACTCATTTGTTCCTTTTATAACTCTCAGTGCCTTGCTGTTTGTGGCAGGGTCTGTGGTGACTGCCGCCGAATCTCCTGTGGCAAGTTTCAAAGACGCGGCGCCGATTTTGGCGAATGTGGCGCCGGTATATACAACATCTTTTGTATATCCGTCAAAGTTTTCCGTCACAGACTTGTTGTTCTGCGACAAAACCGACACATCTGTTTCTACTGTTATGTTGTCAATCCAGTATACGCCTGCATTGACTGTGTCGGCAGAATCTGCGGCTTTGTCCGCTCCGTTCCAGCCTCCCCTGTTGTACACTTCCCACCTTATGCCATAAATTTTTTCCGGTGTTCCGAGCGTCGCCGAATTGACTGATTGCTGAGCGCTTTCATCGCCGTCACCCGCCCTTTTCCATCTGTCATACCCCAACGATACGGTCTTTGATGGATTGTTCAATGTGTTATAAGTTTCCGTAAATCTCACATACCCATTATTTAACGTCGAAGAAACCGCATTTCTCAAAATGTTTTGCCCTATGTTGCCTACATATATGTGGTTTTGATAATGCGTAAAATTATGTATTATATTAGGGTTTGTGTTATACTCCAAAGCCCCGAATGAACTGAAACATCTGCTGTTGTGCTCGGACAAAAAGTCAAAAGACACCTTGACCTCACCGCTGTATTGCTCCGGGAAAATATACCTTATCCGATTTTTGGCTGATGTGGAGGTATTGCCCGTTGTGATTTTTAGGGCTTTGTTTCCGTATTCATTCACCGCAATCTCCAGCTTGTCATTCTCCAAAAGCGAAAATTTCAGGTTTTTTATTGTGTACTCTCCTGCTGTGTCCTGCAACACCCCCACGTCCCAATCTTCAAAGGACTCGTTGAACACAACGCCGCTTTTTGCGGTTTCTTCCGCAAAGGTCACTGTCTGCCCAAAAAGGCTTGCGGCAAGCGCAAGGGACAACAGCCATGACAATTTTTTTCCGGTTTTTGTTTTCATTTTTCTCTTCCTTTCTCTTTTTTGATTTTTTTGTATTTTTACATACACCTCACCTTATTATAACCACGTCCTGCACATGGTTGTAATATCTCCTCATCACCACAACGTCATTCGGCTGAATTTCGTCAAGTGTCGCTGCTGTAACCTTGTTGGTTTTCGTATTATAGATGTTATAATACACCGCCCCATAAACGCTGTTGCCCACAACCATTGGATAAGTGTACTGTTCGTCATGACCTGTTTTTGAAGTGTTTATCAAAACCACGTTATCCCTTATGTCTTCAACCCTTGCGTACAAAACGGAAAGAGATGTCATTGTCCGCACTGCCTCAGGCACAGGCTCTATATGCGTTTTCCCGGAGGCGTCGGTTTTTGTGATGTCGCTAAAATATGCGCCAAACTCCCCGGGGCGGTTCTTTATGCTGAAGAAAACATTTATAATGTTTATCTCTCCCAAAGCGTCTTTGCTTATCTGAATAATGTCACCTTTTTGCAATTTTGACACCTCATCAGTGCTGCAATACAAGCCCGGGGTTTCAAACTCAACGTCTGCCGATATGACAGACTCGGTCAGCCTTCCGTTTTCAAAATAACTTATTTTTACCACCGGCATGTCATCTTCGTCAATGGTTTTCTCAACCTTTTCGATGCAATACATATGCACATCGCCGTCACCCTGACCTATAGAACCCGAAACCACGCTTTCCATGGTGCAAAACTGCGGAATATAGAATTTATCGCAATTATACATCTTTATATTTTCATTGACAAAATAATGGCTTATCCCCCAATATCCACCGTTTTGTACCGCATATGCCTTTTCATTTGTTATCATGCTTTTGTCCTGGGGTATAACCATAAACTGTACGCTCGAATCCATCTTGTACTTCATTGCAAACACACCTCTGTAAAGACGTGAGCTTGCATTTTGGCTTATGAGTGACTCTCCGTTAAAATCATACGTCAGCGGATAATACATAGAACCATGTTTGTATGCCGTACGGTTTATCGGCTTTACGACAGATGCAATCTCGCCATTGCTGTTTAAAGAATATGCAACACAGTCATTTTTCACTGTCATGTCACCGTCAAGGTATATCTTTATTGCCTCTGTTTTGTCCCTTTTTATTCCATTTGGGTATTTCTCCGTATAAACCTTTACCCTGTCAGCAAAATAATATGAATTTGCCTCCCCGGACAAATTGTAAATTTTAAACCTCACCACTTCTTCGGTTTCGTCATATATTCCCGACATTATATATCCGTAAGAAAAGTCCTCTTCCGCCGCAGAGGCAACGACCTTGCCGTCCGCGGAAATATACAATCGGACAAAATCTCCGGCAACGGGCTTTTTCTCGCTTGCCGTCACAGATATATAATTTATATACTCATCAGACAAATAAAATTTGCTCTTCTCAAGTTCATAGTATTCGCCCAATTCGTCTTTTCCGATTTGGCTTATCTTTCCTTCTTCAATTTTCCTTGTGACCACTCCCGAGAACACCTTGCTGCCGTCTTTTCTCACCGATTCAAGCACTGTCAGTACATCTGATTTCTTCAAGTCCTCCAAACCCGCAGAGCTGCCGTTTAGTATGAACTCAACCCATGACTTATCGTCAATTTCCAAAACACCGCCGTTTTTGTCAAAGTTTATGGTTTCCTTTTCTTTTGACACGGTTTTTACAAGATAATAAGTATACTTTTCAATTTTTATAATATCGATATTGTTGTCCCCGTCATTGTCAGCAAGGACAATTTTGTCGGCTTCTTCAAAAATCGTATAGTCGCTCAGCCTTGAATACAGTCCATGATATACATTGTTATACATGACAACAGATGTATCGGAAATTTTTGCCCTTTTGCTCCTGTTGTCCTGATAATAATTTATATATCCCGTGCTCGCATCCGAAAAATCCCCTTTATGCAAACTATATACAGCTGTCTTTTTGTTGTTCGGATAAAGCATAATCACACGATTATCTTGATCTGCATCCACATATGCGTCAACATATTGCCCGACATAATCCAAATATGATTCCCCGTCAATTTCAAAAATGCCCCTGTTGATTTGAATTTTATCTTCCGGCAAATCCGCATCGCCGTTTATCGAAGAATATTTATATCCGCTCACAACGCCGTCCTGCTTGTAAATGCCGAAATATTTTTCCAGATGACTCACACCATCGACAATCTCAACCTTTGCATTTCCGTCCTTGTCCAAATCCGAAACCTTTATATAATCGGTATCCAAAACATTCTTCAAAAAAATCATAAACTGCCCCTTGGTAATCAGATTTTCCGAGCAATCCACATTCTTGAAAAGCCCCAGCTCTGTTGCCTGCTCCAAAGGTGTGCCGGCAAAATATATGTAATTATATTTCAGTGCTCTCAATGCCATGTCTGCGATTTCGCCCATCGACACATTCTTATTCGGATAAAATCTATCCCCTTCATCTATTATGCCTTTTTCCAAAGCCTGTGAAATTCCTCCGGCATACTCATGCGCGTCAGGGACATCGGAAAAACTTCCATGAAAGGTTTCAGATGTACGTCCGGCGGCGGCAACCGCAAGCCCCTGTGCCGCATAACCCTTTGTGACCGCGTCATTTTCTTCAAAGCTTTCTTTTTCTTCCAAAACACACCCGATGTATTTCAAAAGCTTATATGCATTCAGCACGCTCTCTTCCGAAAACTGACCGGCAGTGCTGTCCTGTGCCGTTATATCCTTTAATGGAACATCGTCCACATCATCTATAAAGGCAAACGAATCAAAACAAAGGGAAAACACTGTCAAAACTGCTGCAAAAAACGCAATAATTCTTTTCTTCTTAATCATATTCCATTCCTTTCTTAAACCCCTCTGTTTTCTGTCAGCCGCAGCAAAATCACCGCCGCCTGTGCCCTTGTGACAAATCCTTGCGGATTAAAGTTTTCTTCATCAACGCCCTGCATCAAGCCTGATTTATATGCAAACTTCACCGCATCATATGCCCAACCGGCAATTTTGTCGCTGTCGGCAAAAACTTTATCTTCGGCATTGTTATCTGTCTCTTTCAGTATTTTTTTCAGTACAACAGCCATTTCCTGTCTGGTTATGCAGTCATTGGGTCTGAAATTCCCTCTGCCGTCCCCCGTCATATATCCGCTTTCATAGACAGCGCTGACCGCCTCTTTGAACCATGCGCCCTCATCGACATCAGCAAATTGGTTTAATGTCCCTTTCAGCCCATATGTACGTGAAATGATTGCTGCCAGTTCTGCTCTTGTGACGCCTTGGTCGGGGGCAAAGATATTTTCCGTCTTTCCGTTTATTACTCCCTTTTGCGCCATTGTTTTTATTTCCTTTTCTGCCCAGTGACCTGTGATATCCGCAAAAGCAAGGTCGGTTTCCTGCTTGGTGTTCTGCTCATCTTTTTCCTCCGGTTTGGCAGGCGGCGGAGCAGCAGAATTTCCTTTTGATGAGGAACCCGACGAGGAATAAGATTCACTCTTCTTTGAAGGAATTGTAAAAATATCACTCTTGACGGTTTTGCCTGCAAACGGCGCCTGTTCCGACATCGGTGTCACTGCCGCATAAAGTTTTTTCCCCGCGTCGCTGCCGCTGATTTTATATGAATCGTTCTTTGAAACATGCATATCGCCCACATACCACTCAACTATACTGTCCTTTTCCTCATCATTGTTGTTGTCAAAAAAGCGATAACTTACTCCCACAACATTCCCAACTTTTACTGTCCCTGTTATCTTCACATCTTCCGCGCACGGCGCAAAAGGTCCTTCAAATATATCAGAATAAAATTCCTTTGTCTGACTTCCGTTTCCCGCATTTTTTGGTATAACTCCTATCTTCAGCCAATGGTCGTTATCCTTTTCCTCAAGAGTATAGCTTTCGCCCTCGCCGATTTTTACAAATTCTCCGTCCTTTTCCGCGGAAGAATACCACGTTATCACCGTTTTTGTGTCCCCGGTTCGGATTTCCTCATCTCCGTTTTCGTCAAAATAATTGTAGACAACGCCCAGTTCTGCTCCTTCTTTCACTTCCCCCGTTTTCTTGATTTCCGAAACAACAGGATTCATCGGGCCGACAAACAAATCGCTCCAATATGTTTCCCCCTCGCATGGCTCGGCTTTTGAAAACGGCGTCACAGACAGTTTTATATAGCAATCTTCGTCCTCGGACTGCAAAATATATTCCCGGCTGCTCTCATCAAGCATTTCTTCCTTTCCAGATTTAACACGATACCATTTATACACGGTTTTTTCCATATCCTGTTCATCGCCGTTTTCATCTTTAAACAGATATACTGCCGACAATTTTCCGCCCACAATCGGTGCACCCTCTATCTTTACTTTTCCGATAATTATCGGTACCACCGCGCTTATAATCTCAAAGTTATACTCTTCGGTCTGTGTTTTTCCGTTTTCGTCCTCTGCTTTGATTCTCAGCCTATAGCTTCCCGATTCTGTAAATCCTCCCGAAAAATCATAAGCCGAAAATTCTGCCCCATTTACCGAAAGCTCCGCGGTATATACTGCATCTTTGACCCTTTTCAAATCCGGCAAAAATCCTTCGTTATATCTTTTCCCGTTTTCAATGTCACAGTCAATCAATGACGCAGTCTTAAAAGACAATACATAATCTTTTGTCATAATTATGCCGTTTTGCGACATCACATCTTTCTTGACAATAAGCGTATATTTTTTGTTGTAATCAAAGCCGTTTTGAGGGAAAACAGCTACGACAGTGTCGCTTATCTTTTGCAAAGATACATCAATATCCTCTCCGCCGCATGATAATATAAATTTATCTTTGGAAACACTTTCATCTTTTATTTTTTCATCAAAAACAATCTCTATGGGATTGTTTATCCCGACATTTTCCGCATTGTCCGCTACGCTCGCCGACAATATATTCATGCTGTCGGCAGAAACCTTTATGTCGTCAATCCAATATACAAGGTCGCCCGAATTGTTGGCTGTCCACGACGCATGCTGCTTGCCTATCGTAAATTCAAGCGATGCAAAGTCGCCGCCCGTGCATGTTTTGTTCTTGACTGCAATGGTACTCCCCGATATCCCTGCGCCCACCGCCACAGACTTGTTGTCAATGTCCAGCTCGTATTTTACTTCATACCATACATCGGGAGTGCTGATGTTGCTGTTCCAAAACCCCGCGCCTGTCGAGCCTGCCCATGCCCACATGGAATGTGTAAACAAAAACAGATTTCTGCCGCCCTGTGAAGTCATTGCACTGCCCAAATCTCTCCATCGTGAGCGGTATGTTTTTTCTGCTTTTATCTTAAAGCTCACATTCACTTTTCCCGAAGTGAATGTTTGGGGCAATTTATAATTAAAGCCCAGCGGCGCAGTGTTGTCATCTACTTCAGCCGCCTCTCTGTATATCCGAAACGCCCTGTTTCCCGTGCTTTCCTCCTCGACAGACAACACGTCGCTTGCTATTCCCGGTCTTATTGTCACAGCGTCCGATTTTGAAAATTCTTCATAGCTTATATTCTCAAAATCGACATTTAACACATCAGTGCTTTTTGCAGATACACCAACTGCCGCCGGGCACATCAGCGCGCCGCTGCATAAGCAGCAACCTATCCATGTTTTTATGCAAACCCTCATTTTCTCCCTCCTCTACATTCTGTTAAACAAATCGTTTACTCTGTCCTCATTCATATATTTTTCTATATTCTTTCCGCTTACTACAACCAAGCCGCAGTCGTCCCAGAAAACCTGTTTCTCAAAAAGCTCGCTCACAGCCCTGAGCGGAAGGAATATCCGGCTGTTTTTTATAACCATTTCCGCCTCAAGTTCAATTTCTTTTCCGTCTGCCGTCACTGTTTTGTCACCGTTTTTAAACACATATTCACACCCGTTATAATTGACATATGCCGCATCATTTTTCCATTCAACCTCCGCCTTCAGCTTGTCGCACAAAAACCTTAGGGGGACATATGTTTTGTTGTTTTCGATAAACGGAACAACATCAATGTTTCCGGGGTCTATAACTTCTCTTTTCCAGTTGACATAAGAAACCGGCTTGCCTATCGCAACCGCAACGCAATCCTTGCCGAGCACGCCTTTTAGCTGACTTGAGATAAGTCCGATTCTGCTTGTATCGATTTTTTCAAAATCGGGATATTTTTCGTAAATTTCCGAATTGGCATCAAGGCTGTAATCGTCCTCCGCCGCATTCTTAAATTCCGCACCGCCCGTGACGGTATAGCTGTCATTTATGACACCCAGCGCACGCACTTTTTCAACGGTTAACCCCGTGTCATTGACTCTGATGTCAAATTCTTTGTCTACATCATAACATATATTTTCATCATATACGTTATATTTCGGCAAAAGCGGTTCGTCCTCCAAAATATTTGCCAGGTTGGGATATTTTGAATATGCCTCGCTCTTAAACGGCACTGCATTTGAGCCTCTCAGACCATATGTGCTGCTCCCGTTTTCCCAGTATTCCTTGCGTCCCCACGAAATGCCTGCCGGCGAAAGGGTAAGCGCATGGGTACAGTTGGCAAATATATTATGTTTTACCGTATTATCTCTTCCTCCGTTTATAAACACGCCGTTGCCGGATATGTTGTAAAACAAATTTGAATAAATGTCCGTTCCGCAATACATGTCGTCAAGATATATACCGATTATAGAATGACTTGTCTGGGCAGAGTCCGTCACAAGGTCATGAATTGCATTGTATCTGTATACATTTCCTCTCTGCGTCATAAGCTGCCCCGAATATATCGCCCCCATGTCCGATGATGTTTTTAAAACATCATGTATATCATTATATTCTACAATGTTATCGTTGCCCTTGATGTTAAGCCCCAAATGTGTACCGTCATATATAAGGTTATTTTTTATCAGTGCACCCACATCATTGCACCTTATCGCGCCTTCATAAGTCGTTATGATTCTTCCAAAATCATGAATATGATTGTTTATCATCTTGTTGCCCGAAGGTTTAAGAGTGTCAAAGTCGCCGCCAAATGAATCTATTCCCTTTTTCCCGATGGTATAAATATGACACCCTTCAACAGTGAGATTTTCACCGCTCATGATTATGCCTTCTCCCGATATCTTGTTTACCGACAAATAGCTTAAGTTTATATTTTTTGATTTGGAAATATTTATACCGCAGTTTCTTGTCCCGGTCACCTCAATGTCTTTTATCTTTATGTTTTCCGCACCGGAAATGTCTATAACAGGATTTGAGGAAAAGCCCAGAAGCACCGTGCTTTGCGGATTTGTGTCATATGGATATACATACAGAATGTTGGTTGATTTGTCCAGAAACCATTCCCCCGGCGAGGTTAACTCTTCAAGAAGGTTATATATGTAAAATCTTTGCCCTTTTGTTATTGCATAGTAACTCTGATAATACGGTGTAATGGTTTTTTCATCAACATCAATCTTCGAAACCGGCATTGTCTGGTCGGACCAGTCCCATTTCCAGTATCCAAACACCCATGCCTGGTCTGCATTTACCCATCGCGCAATCCGCTCGTCGTCAACCTTAAAGGTCCCCGGCTTTGGCGCCTTGGGTTTGTTCGGGTCGGTGTTTTCATAATACCAATCTCCCATGTCATCACCGGGGTCGGTCACTTCGCCCACCTTCATGTATTCCCCGTTGTCGGGATAGCGCGCAATGGGCATAACCTCACCGTTAAAATACAGTTCCGGCACAGGGAGCGTTCCTTCTGTTATACCGAATTTTATTGTATAATATGAAGCATGCCCCGTGACATTCAGCTTGTCATAAGGCGTAATGCCTTTTTCGTTCAGATTTACCTGATATATCTTTCCTTTTGCTTGCGGGTCTGTTTTGGACAACACCTTCTCGTCGGTTAATGGTTCAAAATCGCTGAAGCGCAGTTCTGCTCCCCCGATGAATTTCACATTTTCTCCCGGGTATGCGCGCCACACAACCGGCGCTCCGTCCTCTCCGCCGTCCTCAGCCGAAAGCGAAAAACCATCGGAAAGATAATAATTTCCGCCCCGTATCATGACTGTCACGCCACCTGAGGGGTATTTGTTTTCTTCCTTCAGCTTTCTTATCGCAAGCTTTGCGCTTTCAAGAGATGCAAACGGCTTTGTCAAACTCCCGTCACCTTCCGTTTTCGCATTGTTGGAAACAAAAAACCTTACATTTTCGCTTTGTGCCATAACAGGCATTGGGCACATTGCAAACGACATTGCCAAAGCAAACAAAAATATCTTTCTCATTTTTACCATCCTTTCAATCAAACCTTGACTTAAACAAGTTTAAATAAAGGGTCTTCTGTCAAGCACCAATCTCAGAGGTTTGGGAGAAAGAATTTCTCCCGGCAATGCTGTCTGAAGCTCTGCCAAAGCGCAAACCGCCCCGAACAGCATGTGCAAATCATTAAACTCGTCATCTTCTTTCTCATTTACATCATTTAAATACTCTATAAATCCTTTTGAAAATTTTCTCAAAATTTCCTTGCATTCACGGAATTTATATTCCGTCTGCCTGCTTGCACGGTTGATGCAATATGCCCAGTCAACCTCCAGAAAACCAATCATCTTCCCAAAGCGACTGCATATTTCGTTATTCTCGTACATTTCTATACACGAATCAATGATTTTTTCTGGATATCTCACCGGCATTTTACCGTTTTCAAGGTTGAAGAAATAGTGAAACCCACCGCCCATATACGTATACAGCGGCGCTTTTTTCTCTATCCCCTTTTTCCAAAAGCCGGTTTGCGGGTCTGCGTTTTCCCAAAGCCAGTCAAAATACCATTTTCTCCACTCCGCGTCTGTCGCCCCCGTCAGAGTCATAACGGCATATATGCCCGCCCCCTGGTGTGACTGCGGCCACGGAAAGTTTTCCCAGTCAAGATTGTCCAGCAAGCCATACAGTTCTTCCTTGCGTTTGTATTTTTCCAAGGCTGTCACGGGATATTCCGGATATGCGTCAAACAGCTCCAGCGCCGCTATGCAGTGCGCCGTCGTATGTATAAAATGATGTGTCGGTTCTTCAAATATCCCTGTTTCCTTGTTTTGGAATGACCTCAATTTTTCTATCCATTGTTCCCTTTTCTCAGGCTCTCTTATAAATTCGTTGATTGTGTACAAAATATTTGCGGCATCTGCACACCCATATTCGTTTATCCCCATTTTGCGGTCGTTGTTCTTGTTTTGCCGCAAAAACCTTGCATACGCCCCCTCTTCGCCCAGATTGTGCGTGTCAATTGTCCTCTTAATCTTTTCAATTATATTTGTTATGTCCATTTTTTTACCTTTCTTATCCGATTTATATATTTAGACAATTGCAAAATGTCAGTTTTGCTATTGTCCGATATTATATATTTATTATATCACTCAAAAATCTTTATTTCCTTGACATATTTGCTGTTTTTATATAAATTTCTTGACTTTTTTGATATAAGCAATTATAATTATTGTATAAATTCACATCAAAAACGGAGGAATAATTATGGATTATGTTAAATTTTCCGATAAGTATGAATTTGTATACAGCCATCACAGAACCGCACCTGCATCATCGCGTCTGCAGCTTCATTATCACGATGTTATGGAGTTCTACTTTATAACCAACGGGAGCTGCAACTATTTTATCAACGAGAAATCTTATGACATTGAAAAAGATGACATAATAATTATCCCAAAAGGGATTCTTCACAAGATAAATACTGCAAGCGCCGACCATGCTTATATAATAATGTACTGTCAGAAACGCCATATTCCATATTCCGTGATTCCATATCTGAAAAATATGCCTTATCTTTACAGAAATCCCCGAATCATCGGGGAAGTAAAACATATTCTGAACTCTATAGAAAAGGAATTCAAATCCCCGGACAATTTTTCAAACGATGAAATACTTTTGTACATACACATGCTCTTTTTCCTGCTTGTGAGGAATCTGGACACAACCATACCCGTACGGGCAAATAACATGCATGTAGAAGAAATCCTTCAATATATCCAAAAAAATTATTCGCAAAACATAACTCTGAAAAGCTTGTCACAAGAATTTATGCTCAGTGCAGAACATATATCGCGTATATTGAAAAAAGAAACGGGCTTTAATTTTATCGAATATCTGACCACAGTCCGCATGCACAAAGCGGAGGAATTGCTGTTGGCAGACAAAAAAATGTCCGTTTCCGAAATTGCTTTTCGCTGTGGTTTCAATGACAGCAATTACTTTTCCGAGCGATTTAAATTTTTCCATAAAATCACGCCCTCACAATTCCGAAAAAAATAGCAGCAAAGCAAAAAGGGGCATGAGAAGTAAAAAAATACTTCTCATGCCCCTTTTTGCTTTGTTTCCGATATTTAAATACCGTAAATCATATAATTCAAAACTCTTTTGTATACAGAATCCTCAATTTCTTTGTTTCCTGCTCCGATTATTATAATCCCGGTTGCCTCGTCATATACACAATTACAGGATAAAGCTCCTTCAAGGTTCTTCAACTCTGCAAAGCTCCTGTTTTTGTACATCAAATCCGGCGCAATGTCAATAACGGAATTATCCTTTTTGGCTATTGCTTTTTTCTCCATGTCGTTCCATTCCACCTCATACCCCGAATTTTCCAGGACATACCTTATCGGGATATAGAGCTTATCATCTTTTTGAATCGGTGCAACTGAAAAATCATTGTCGATCTGCTGCTGCGCACCCTTTGCATAGGATATAAACCAATTTTCTCTCATTACGATGTTTTCTTCGAGATAGCTTTTGGCAGAATCGAAAAATACCGGAGCAGCGAAAAACTCACATTCATTACATTCAACACCCGCCGTTATGTATTTGTCCAAATCCGACTCGCCCAATTTGTACCGTGCATCACCGCTCACTTCCTTGCCGACAACTTCGGCGCTGTCCGACGAATACCATTTAACACTGCATTCATCACTGCCGTTTGACGACAAAACATCATAGCTTACACAAAGCTCTCCGCCATTTTTCGCATCACCCGAAATCTCTGAATTGCATATAACCGCATAATCACGTTTTTCTGTTGTCGGCGCAAAGGAAAAGTCGACTTTTCCGCAAAGCATCGAAAAATATCCACTTTTTCTGCTCGCCGCTCCATATCTGCTTATGACATTTTTTCCGTCAATAAACAGAACCGTCTGTTCTGCGTCCCCATTTTTCAGAACGCCGCAGGCAATGTGTGCGGTTTTCCCGGCTTCAATCGGATTTTTTACAACATCTGTCATCACTCCGCCTGTCAGTCCATCATAATATTGCAGCTCTATCTGATCCTCCTTTATAACAAAAAGCACACAGGCATTTCCTGTCCACGGTGCTTTATCTGTTTCGTCGGCACGCAGCAAAAGCCCAATCCATGAGTCTTTGTAATCGTTCACCTTCAAGTCAAAACAGATTAGCTCATCTGAGTTTTCATATTTTCTGTTGCATATATATGCCTGTGACGAGGATGACGAAATCAGCATATCGCCGATTTTGACATTCTCATTTTTATTTTCCCACGCATCTTTATCCGAAAATGCACCTGTCAAATCATTAATCTCAAACTTTTGTGTCTTTGCATACGAGGTATTGTAAAAGAGAATAGACACCGTAAAAATCATCGCAAAAAATTTTTTCAAGCCAACCCCTCCTTACCTTATTGCACACACGGCATATGCAAAGCCGTAATTCTGATAAATCCATACCGAATCGCCTTTTCTAAGTTCCGAAATCTCGCCTTTTCTGACTTTGCCTTTTTCATAAATATACACGCAATACGGATTTGATTTATTTTCCGACAAACCGAACATCACCGGCATATTCTCACCAAGTCCGTTCTTCACAACCGCCGCAAGCATGTTGGAGCTGCTCTCATCAAGATTTCCTTCCACCCATTGTGCATACATTGTTCCGCACGATGCGTCATCCTGTAATCTTGTGGGTTTCCATTGAGAACCGTATTCTCCGCCAAAGTCTGCCATCCTTGCCAAAAGTCTTATGGAATTAACGTTTTCCCCGCTTGCGTCAATCTGGCACACATCACCGCATTTCAGATTTTTCGTCAACACCTTCAAGTTGTCCGAAGAAGTATTTTCTATCTTTTGCGGAATATAGAATGTTTTTTCCTTTCCTGCCAGATATCCGACAAGTTTGATTCTTTCCTCTGCCGATTTGTCATCATATTCAACCGCCGCCTTGGAAACTATAAAAGGATATGTGTTTGCTTCTGGCGCATCCTCGGCATTAGCCATTGAAAGAGCAAACGATGCCTCATAAAACTGATTCACGTTATAGAGCTCTATCTGCGGAAGATTAAGATCCGATCTTCCGAAATAATCCTGTGTCCTCATGACATATTCATCATCTTTATCCTTGTTTTCAAAAGACGGAACAATAAACATCGGCGTTGTCCATGCTGAATAGTAACGCTTTGTGCTTCCCTGTGGGCCAATCAACCCAATATAGTAATATTTTGAAGAACCATCGTCCGATGTATAGTCAAAAGTATTCGGATAATTTACTGTCCCCGGATTTTCCCCTATGCGGTTATACGGCATATAAAGCTTTGTCAGTTCACCGGCGTCATTCTTTTCATAGAATACCACCACGCGGTAATCGCCGTTCTGCTTTGCCTCGCTTTTTATATATTCCACAACCGCTGTGTCTTCTGCTTTTTTCCCGTCGGTATAATTTGTGGATTTCCCGAAATAGCGCACTTTATCCGCCAATGTAAACAGTTCAAATGTGCCGTCGGTTTTAAAAAGCTTTACATAGCATTTTTCGCCGTCCTCATCGGTATATGTCTTGACAAGATATGCGATATTCGCCATGCTGTTTTCCGAAATATCCGCGACTGTTACGTCATGCGCAAGATACAGAGTCACAGTCTGTCCGATTGTCGGCTTTATAATATCTTTTCTTGATACGCTTACTCCGTCAAGTCCGCAGATTTTTTCATAATTTTTTGATATGCGGTAATCCTTGCCGTTCACCTGTACAATATATCCATTGTCATCACTGATGACCGAGTCTATCTTACCGCTTGCGCTGTCTTTTGAAACCACAAAAGTAATGCACTTTCGCCCGAATGCGTTTTCAGCCGCACTCTCGGCAACAGCAACTACGTCTCCGTATTCAAGCACCGAAACGCTTGCTTTTGCTCCGTCTTTTATTACTGTTATCGCGATATTGTCATCATCGAGCCTTATGGAATCCTTATCCTTATATTTCATAAGATGCGCAAAAGTCATGGCATCTTCTCCGATTGTCCCGACTCTCAGATACTCATAATCCCACACGCATATCACTTCGGCATATGAGTCATTGTCGTTGTCAACCGCCTTAAATGTAGAAACATTATCCAAAAGTGATTTATCGACAGCTTCATAGTCGCCCAAAAGCATGTTGTTGTATATCACCTTTGCCTCGGAAACCTTGACCCTCTTCTCTTTTCCGTTTTCATCAGCATATGTCAGGAGAGTGTCTCCAAAGTCAGGGTCGGAAGATGTATCTCCCTCGTACACATTGTTTTTATACGGTTCAAAGCATATAATTCTGTTTATGCCGTCATCTGATTCAAGATACATTTCTACATTATATCCCAGATAATCCGCAATGCTTTCGTCCGATGTTTCGTACCTAAATCTGTCCACTTCAACATATCCTTCGTTAAGGTCAGAACTGCCGTATAGGGTCGTAATTCCCGATGCCGTAACAATTCCGCGCTTTTTCTCGATATTAAATCTTGATAAAAGAATAGAATCGCCCTCTTTAAAGACAAATTTGCCGTTTTCCTGTCCCGAAATTGCATTTGTCGTGGCATTCAAAGCATTAAATGCCAAAATTGCCAGTTCTCCACGTGTAATTTTATCGACATCTTTCGCCTGAAAATTTTTCAGTAAATCATGATTTTGTGCGGCGCTCATATATCCTGTCGGATATCCACCGCTGTATTCTGCCTCGCCGGCATATCCTGTCACTCTCACAAAAGTATACAAAGCGTCATCAAGGGACACATAATTCGGCATCTTTTCCCAGTAAAAACACCCTCTGTCATAAAGTTCCTTATATGCGACATCATAATCGGTAACGCTCTTCCCGAGCAGTGCGGCGGTGCAGCCGATTAAATCTGTGTACTCCGCCGCCGCTCGCTCCTCAAAGTCATTGTCGCTCACCATGCTCATCACACCTGTTTTTACAAGCAGATTTTGTATCAGGGTGATTTTCGACTCACTAATCTGTTCATCATCAAAAAAATTAACTTCTTTCGGGAGTGCATACACCGTTTGGCACAGCATCAGCAAGCACAAAATCAATGCAGTTATTTTATTTTGTATTTTCATTTTGTATTATCCTCCAAATCACTGTCACCGCTTCCGCTCTTGTCATTTTCGATTGAGGGTTCACATTCCCTCCGTTATCTCCCTTTATCAGTCCCTTTTGCGCACAGTCTTTTATATAGTCTGCTGACCAATCCGAGATTTTTTCACTGTCGGCAAAGGATATTTCGCCCGATTCGCGCGGCAAATCCTGCGTCATAAGAGAAACTAGCTTTGCCGCCTCCTCGCGCTTTATTGCATCATTCGGTCTGAACTGTTGAGCACTCTCGATAAAGCCGCTCTCCAGCGCCGCGGCTATATATCCTGCGCCCCAGAAATCACTTGCAACATCTGAGAAGTCATCGTGATACTGTGCCTCGCTGATGCCGCGTGCGCGCATAATCAGCGTGACAAACTCGGCTCTCGAAATTGCCCTGTCCGGTGCAAAATGCTCGGAGTCTATCCCTTTTACTGTCCCTTTTACATACAATTCATTGATATAGTCCTTTGCCCAATGATTTTCGATGTCTTTGAAATTATCACTTTTGGGCTGATTTTTTCCACCATCATCCTCGGTTGTTTTCGGCGGAATATACACGCTCGGCCCGCCGCTTGATGAACCTCCTCCGCCGCTGCCGCCCGATGACGAGCCGCCCGAAACAACGAATGTTTTGCTCCTTACCGCCTCTCCCACTGCGGGCGCATTAACGCTTTTCGGGATAACTTCATAATATATGCTTTCGCCCTTTAATGATGAGCTAAGCTCTATAGCCGCGCCCTCGGCTATAATTTTCCCGGTTGACGCGCTCACCCAGTGTTCTTCGCTCAAGCCCTCTCTGTCACCGTCTGCATAATTCGCATCAGTCCATTTATATGTCCCCGTCAAAATACTGCCGACTTTTGCCTCGCCCTTGACCTCAACATTTTCCGCTTTTGGGCGTGACGGTGTGATTTTTTTTGTTTTAACGGTTTCTCCGCTGTACGGCTTAACCCTGCTTTTTGGCGTGATTTCAAACCACAAAACTCCGTCCTGTTCATCTTCGGTGATCGTGTATTTGTCGCCTTCGCCGACCATTTTTTTCTCGCCTTTTTCGTTTTCAAATATCCATTTACCCTCGGCGCCGTCCGTTTCCTCATCTCCGTTTCTGTCATGAATTTCATAGTTTGCCGAAAGTTCCGCGCCGAACTCAATTTTTCCGCTTACCTTGACATTTTCGACAACCGGTCTGCACGCGCCCAAAAATTCCGTTCTCACGCTCTTGCCTGTGCTCTCATATTCCGAATCGGCTCTCAGCGTAACCTCAAACGCTATTGTCTTGTCCTCGTCTGCCTCGGTCAGCGTGTATGTAAGTTCTGTCGCACCGTCAATCACATCATTGTCCCTGTACCACTGATATAGGCTGTCCTTTTCTTCGTCGTTGTTCTCATCGAAAAAGGTGTAACTTGCAGTTAACGTTTCGCCCGTTTCGGCTTTTCCCGTAATTTTCACATTGCTTGCAACAGGGGCAAACGCTTCGAGTATTGTTATTTTAATTTTTTCAACTTCGGCGCCGTTATCGGCAGATAAAACAACTTCATAAGCCCCTGTTTGGGTAAACGTATATCCGTTCTCGGCATTTTCCTCTTTGCCGTCCTCGCCTATAATTTTTGCGGTGACAACATTTTTGCCGTTTTCTTCCCACAAAAGCTTTTTGCCGTAGCCATACTTTTCGCCGTCTTTTATGTTCACGCTGATTATTTTGGTTTTAAAGCTTATCGGGGATTGCTGAAGAACATTTCCGAACTTGTCGGAAAGTCCTCTTATCGAGAGCGTATATTCTTCGTTTGTCGCAAGCTTTTGCTGCGGCTTTAAAATAACACTTTTATCCGTAAATTCTGTTGTCAAAGGAATGCTCTCGCCCGCGTCATCAGAAAGAGTAATTTCCGCCCACGGCTGCAATAACCTGTCAAAGTTAATGGTAATGCTCTTTGATGCCGCATCAACTTTTTCTGCCAGAGTAGGCACCTGCGAAACCGTGTCTTTTGAAAATCCGTTTATATACTCATTTATCTTCGCCATATAGCTGTCGCGGTTGGAATATCCCTCTTTTTCTGAAATCTTATCATAAAGCGCCAGACATTCCTCTTGTGTCACAGACTTTGAGTCTATCTTTTCCGAAAGTGCGCTCATTTCCCTTTTTATGAAATCAACAATGTTCAGTTTTGCGTCAAATGTAAGCGGAGTGCCCAAAACCGTGCCCCTTACGGTATATTCTCCCTCTTTGTCGGCATTGATGCCGGAAATATCCCAAGAAACCTTTACTGTTTCGCTTTCTTCCTGTTTTTTTAACGTTACCTCCCCGGGAAGCTCTGCCTCTCTGCCCAAATCCGACTCAATCGAAATATCAGGCAGCGCATATGCCGCAACATTGTTAAAATACATATAGCAATCCTTTGTCTGACCGTTTAGTTGTGCATACAAAAATCTGCCCATACCGTTCAGAGTGCCGTTCCACGAATTTCTGATATTCTGTGCGCCCTCAACCGCTGCATTGTCAAAAAAGTAGCTTACCTGCTTTGTTACATTGTCAACCAAAAGCCCGACAGTATGCCACTTGCCGCGAATTTCACCGCTATATACGCCCAAACCGTTTGCACGTATCTCCTTTTTGGCAAAATCAAACTGAAACATTCCGATTAAGCCCTTTTGCTCGTTAAACGGAGTTGTCCACCACGACAAATCCACCCGTTTGTCAAAATCATCATCAAAATATACATCTGTTGTAAGATATAACTTTTCCGCATTCTGAAGTTCTTCCTTAACTTCCTTTTTATCAGCGTCGAATATAATGGAAAAATATGTATTTTTCCTGCACAGCCCCCTCACAACTACATCTTCCGCATCGGCGGCTTCCGACGGATTATCCGCAAAATATGCCGCATCGGCATATTCTGCCACAGAATTTTCCCAGTTGCCTATCTTTAAAAGTCCGCTGTCAAATTTATCGTACGCCGCCGTACCGCTCGTAAAACTGTCAAATGTAGCGTTATACACTTCTTTAACGGTTATATCATTTTCCTCTGCCGTCGCCGGTACAATTCCTATCGGCAACATGACACCGCTCAAGAGAAATGCCGCAATTTTTTTTATGTTTTTCATTTCCTAATCACCTCCATATCAATAAAAATCTTATCGTTTCGGCTTTTTAGAATAACACCGCCCGTTATTTCTTCAATCTCCGCACCAATCGGCACAAAATACTCAAATCCGTTATGTACAAACGAAAAGCCGTCTTTTTCAGGCTTTATTTTGGTGTTTTCAAGCTCGCGGTATTTATAAAGTATTTTGACATTTCCGCATATATTGATTCTTTGCGGCGAAAACTTTATGCGGATTTTTTCATTGTCAAGCATTGCCGAAATTGTCATTTCCTCGCCTTCTCCCGAAATTTCCAAGTCACTCACAAATCCGTTAAAAAACATACCGCACCGTGTTTCTCCGTCTTTCAAGTCATCACTTTGCAAGACAGAATCAAGCACCGGCAGATTGTCATACACCGTTGCGATTCCGGTTTCCGGCATGCTGTAGTGGGCCTCTTTGTACCTCTCATCAAATTTATATATATCACGGATTATGAGTTTATCTTTTTCAATAATCACACCGCAGCGATAATTTTTGCAGTTATACCAGAAAGCCTCCAAATCATTGCCGCCCCAGTCATTTTGAGCACATATGCTTGTAGCCGGCGTCATACTGTACGTCTTTTTAAACCATTCGCCCGTTTCCGAAAGCTTTTCCATTCTGATATCTCCCCGGCTTTTCAGATTCTGCAAAAGCTCTGCCTCATTGAGCCAGCCTTTTTCTATACCCTTCCACCAAAAGCTGTTTTCCTGACCCGCTTGCAGATATGCAAAGCCGAGGGTTTTGTCATTGAAGTAATTTTGCAGATAAATCTTTGCCGTGTCTTTATCCTTCCCGATATTCCAATCGGGCTCAAACGTATATATGGGGTAGCTCTCCGTTTCCCAGTTGTACTGAGTTTTATACCGCCTGTTGTCATATTCATAAATCGGGTCAACCCCAAGCATTCTGAACACCGGCGTTTTTATCATATTTTCCTCTGTCTGCGCCGGACAAAGCATGTTGTATTTTGACGGATAGTACCCTTGATTATAATATCCGCCCCATAGCGTATATGCGTCAACTCCCAGCTGTTCTCTACATATGCAAAACGCCTTTATATCGTATTTATTGGAAAGATATTCCATAGAATAGCTGTCCAAAAGCCACGACCCGACCGTTTCGGGATAATATCCGAAACGGTCTTTAAAGTACCGCATCTGTTCATCACACAAAAGCTCACGCTCTTTTTGCGTATAAGACATCAAAAATCCGGGGTTTACGTGCCAATCCCAAACAACATCATTTTTTCCGCGCCACTTTAATCCGCATGCCTTGACAAGCGGCTGAACCACTTCTATCCAGATGCCAAGCTCGATACTGTCATATGCTTCTTTTTTGAAGTAATCTATATATTCATCTCTTTTCAGCGCATCATATTGCAAGAGAAAAGTCCCGGGGAAATTAAACTTCTTCATCAGTCCCATTTCCTCTTTCACAGTGTTGAGCAATTGCCGGTCATCTTCCTTTTTCGGTGTCCAGCCTCTTACAAAATTTATGATATTTACTATGTTGTCCCTGTTTTTCATTATTTCCTCTCATTTCCTTTATGCAGTAATGACATTACTCCAAAAGAGTAATGTCATTACCCGTAACAAGTTTAAATTATTATTTTATACTGTTGATTGTCATTATCGGCAGCATAGCGCTCCATACAAATGCGCGTACACTATATTCAGCCTGCGCATCACTCAGCAGTCCTGCCGAAATTGATGTCTCTGCCGAACCGTTTGTTACAACCGCTTTTTTCACATCAACCAATCTGCTGCCATTATAGAGCGCCAGATATATGCTGTCGGCATCGTCAATGTTATTGATTGTAATCTTGACATCACCGCTTATATCGGACAAGGCATTCACGTTATAGGAAATCGTTGTCTGAGTTGCAAGGTTGGCTCTCACATATCCGTTTTCCTTTTCCGAAAAACTTGCAGTCGGAAGTCCCTCTGAGTTTACCAGATTCACATTCGGCTTACCCTTCGCAATCAGTTCTTTCAAAACTGTTTCATCATCTGCCGCTCTGTCGCATATGTCAAGATATCTCACCTTTTTAGGCTCTGCAACATTGCTGCTTGTGAGGACAATCTTGTCCATTCCGACAATTTCAGCATCTGCGCCATACCATACTCCGTCCTCTCCCGAAATTTCAAATTCTCTCGGCGCATTGCCGTCCGTTGTCTTTAAACCGCCCGCAACATTTGTGAAGGTAACTGTTGCCTTATTGCCGCTAAATTCAACAGAGCCGAACATCGGTGCCGCAAATATGTTATTTTTCTTATATGCAACTCTCAAAGTCTCATTTCCCAGACGCTCGCCGATTGTCTTTTTATTTGTTCTGTGGACAGTGTTAGTTTCTGTCAGCGGCAGAATATCCGTTGTTGCAATCATGCCGGCATTTTCAAGTTCATAGAGTGCATTCAACTGCGATGTCCTCACCATAGACCAGTTACCTATTTTTGTCAAAAGTTCATCTTCCGTATACTTCTCCCCGTTCTCATTTTCGGTGTCCATCACATATGCCGGGAGCTGAACATAGATAAAGTACAGTTCGCTGTCGTTCCATGCCTTTTCACCTCTGAAATCGGCAACCAATTGCAACATATTATTTTTATATTCATCATAATCCGAGTTCTGGTTATATTCTCCCTGATACCACAATACACCCCTCATGCTCTGCCTGATTGCGTCCATGTGTGACGCTCTGAAAACACAGCCTGTGTCTGCATAAAAGTCGCTTATTTGCGTTCCGCCGCAAGAAATATCTATCCCGCCGCAGGCAACGCCCAGCTCATCATACATCTTCATGACGGCGGTTGCACCGACAGAAGATACCATTAGTGATTCTTGGTCATTCGGGTCTATCGAAAGCCATTTTCCCTTTACATTTTCATATTTCAGCGAGTCATTATATGCGGTCTTTATATGCTTTCCGTATATATCGTCCTCCGATTTGTCCAATATGAAGAAACGTACATTTTCTTTTCTTTCCTTTGGTGCGCATTTGTTGTCCGAGTCATACCACCAATCGGTGTGTGCAATGCGCTGTGCCATGTTGCTTTGTCCGTCCAGTGCCCACAGTTCACCAATCATCACGTTATTAATAGTTTTTGTTATACCGTCCGATGCAAACTCGATTGTATACGGGCCGCCTGCCGTAAGTGCCGAAAGCTCCATGCTCCATTCACCGTTATTCGCGGCTTGTGTTGTTCCCTCGGACAAAACGGTGTCGCCGTTCTTGATTTTTGCTGAAACCGTGCCTTGAGAGTTGTATCCCCAAAGCTTTATCGGCTTTTGCTGTTGGATTATCATATTGTCCGAAATAACATACGGCAATGTGATTCCCGTCACCATGATTTTGGCAGCGGCATATGCATTTCCGGTCTTTTTATAGATTGTTTCTTTCCCTGCATTCTGCGTGCCGATTGTTCCCCAGTCTATCAATTTTCTCGTGTATACACCGTCGGATTTTTCAATCTTCAAAACATTCGGCAAATCCCCGACGGTTTCATTTTCTTTAACTGTCTTTGTGACTGTCGGCACGGTATATGCCGCCATATTGTCAAAATAAATATCCTTGCCGTCGGCGGTTTTCTCCGCTCTTGCATAGAAAAGTCTGTCAAAAGTACAAACACTGCCGTCCCAGCCGTTCGATATATCCTGTGCGCCCTCAATCGGCTGGTCGTTATAGAAATAGCTTACGCTTTTATTGGTTTTATCCGCAATAATCCCAATTCTGTGCCATTTGCCGGCAATTTCGTCTATGCTTGCCAAAACAACACCATTTTTGGTTTTCAGCCCTTCTGTCGGGTCAACGATAAACATGCCTATGTCTGTTTTGTTTGCTTCTGCCCACCATGTCAGGTCAAACTGCTTTTCGGGCTTCTGTGCCAAATAGAAATCTGCCGAGAAATACAGTTTGTTATTTGCAGCATCACCCAAAATACTCTTCAAATCGCTGCTCGGTGCAAACCAATCCGAGAAATACATGCCGCTTTGCATCGTACTCTTTAAAACAAATCCATCACCGTTCGGGTTATTTACATACGTACCGTTATTATTTTGCGTTTCCCAATCGCGCACTGTAAGCCTTGCATTGCTGACGCTTGTACTCTCCGCAGTAGTCCCGTCCGCAAATTCTTCAAAGTCCGCAAAAAATCCTTCTTTTGCATTGATTATCATATTCTCCGGCGTGGTGTCGGTGACGGTCAGTGTTGCCGTCACGGGGATTTTGTCCTCTGTCATACCGGCAATCTCAAAAGTACCGCCGACATCGGTGCTGTAATTATTCCAGGTGATTGTTTTTCTTGTCACAGTCCCGTCTGCACTTTCGCCGCAGAACACTGTCGGCAGTGCATTTTCTGTCCCTGCTTCAACAGTCTTTTCGATTTTCGGCAGATTGTATGCCTTTATGTTGTCATAATACATGTCAAACGGCCATACAGAATGTTCTTTGATTGTGTTGCGTTCGTATATGAGTCTACTCATATCTCTTGTGCTCATAAAGGTATCGCTCTTTTGTATCTCCTGTGCGCCTGTCACGGGCTTGCCGTCGACATAATAGCTTACAGTTTTCTTTTGGGTATCAACCAGAACACCGAGATTATACCATGTATCCGCCTTGAATGCATTTACCGATACCGGAGTTGCATAATTTGCCTCGGGTATTCTTATTCCGCAATATCTGTGAAGTTCAAATTCTGCTATCTTTGATTTATTTATCTCATTATAAAAAGCTATATAATCAACAATATCCTTGCTTGAAACCTTGACATCACAGGAAAGATAGAGCCTTGAATTGTTTTCGTCACGCAGTGCTGTCAAAGCGCTATCTGACGGCTTTACAACAGCGCCGAAGGAAGTGTAATCCTCAATCCTCGTTGTCTTGACGCTCACGCCGCCGCGGCTGTCCTTTGCAAATACGGGATTTTGCTTATATTTATCCGCACTCTCGTCCCAGTTTACGATACTCACATTCCCATCAGGCTTTTTATTTGCGTCCTCGCCCTCTGTATAAGAGTCGAAGTTTGCATCAATTATCCTGGTTGCATGATATTTGTATTCTTCCGGCGTGCTGTCCTCTACATTCACATCAGCAACCAACGGGAGATATCCGCCGAGCTTTCCATACACGGTTTTTATGCCCTCGGCAGAAGTGTCCGCCGTGCCCCATGCCGCTGTCATCTCCACTGCCACGCTCTCGCCCTCGGAGATTACCGCAATCGTTTCCGGCAATGCGGCACTTCCGCCCAAATCTGCATCAACCGCAACATCGGGCACCTCACATGCAATCATATTGTCAAAGTACACATCATATGATTCCTTGTTATTTTTAAATGTGTTAAGATACATAAACGGAGATAAGCTGTCAAAACTCCCGTCCCAGCCTGTCACATTCTGCGCACCGGGAACCGGTTCTGCGTTTAAGTAATAGCTTACGGTATTATCCGTTTTGTCTGCGACAAACCCAAGCGTCACCCATTTATTAAGCATTTCGTCAGCCGAAAGCACTGTGTTCCCTGCCGCCGTGATTCCGCTTGTTTCGTCCAGATTAAATTCGCCTATTCTCTTAGCATGATTATTCGGAGCCGAATACCACGTCAGCTTGCACTCGCCGTCAAATCCCGTCGGGATATATATGTCTGTTGAGAAATATATTTTTTTGTCCGAATCTTTAAGAGCCGTTTTCAAGGCAGAACTTATCACATCAAGCTTTGCCGAAAACGACATTGTCGATGTTACTGTTGTTTTAATGCTTATTCCTTCCCTCGTGCTGTCCGGGTCTTTTACAAATGTGGTTTTATTTTCATCATACCAATTTTGAAATTGCAGATTTCCTTTCCAAAACTGTGTTGCTTCAAGACCCGATGTCCCTGTGAGAACTCTGTTTTCTTCAGCATCGTCCCACGTTGCATGATAAAATTCCTTTACGGCAGCTGCCGTACCTTCCGCGTGCGCGACAGGCACAACACCGCCGGCAACGCCGCACGATGCCGCCAAAAACACGCTTAATAATTTTTTCAAACTTTTTCCCATTAAAAATTCCTCCTCTTTTTTATTTTTTTATATTCACAAAATCCGGCGCCGAAAAATCCGGATATGTTTTATATACCGTTGAATTTGCATTTAAAGTATAATCTTTTACCGCCTCATCGGTAAATCCGATGCCGTTTTTGTCCTTTATCAGAATCGGCACCTCGTAAGTCCACAAAAGGTCGGCAAGCGTTGCCGCCGGCTCTTCGCCCGATGCGTGCGATGACGTATCGATTTTTGCAAATCTCGGATTGGTGAAGCTGTAGAAAAACTTATCCGTTCTGTACAAAACGTTATTTTTCATAACGCTCCCTTTATGCGTAAAGTTATATTTGAGATTCTCTCTCGGCGAGTCTGCGCCGACTTCTTTATAGTCGCAGATACTATCCCCGTACCGGTCTTTATAAAGAGCAATGTTATTTTGGAATACATTTGAGAGTATTCCTCTCGCCTGTGTATCTGTCCAGTCTTTTAAGATACTGTCATAGTTTTTATCGAATCCCGAAAATCCGTTTACCCTAATCATGTTCAGACAATCTATGAATATATTGTCCGAAATGACGGTGTCGCGTCCGCAACCGGCTATAGCAGATGAACTTTCGCCGGTTATATTTTCAAAAATGTTGCTTTTTATGAGCGTTCCGCAGAAGAAATCGTCCAGATAAACCGCGTGTACCGCACCGCAGGTGTCAGAACCTTTCAGGTCGTGGAAATAATTGTTCTTTATAACGTTTCCGCGCTGAATCCAGCTTTTCCCGCTGTATATCGCCCCTGCATCATTCGTATTGTTCACAACATTGTGGATATTGTTATACTCAATTGTATTGTTGTTCCCGACAAAGATTATAGCATTGTGCGGTGCGTTAAATATCTCATTATGCGTGATTTTCGCACCTGTGCCGCTTACATAAATCCCCGGCGAGTACATCATATTCCTCGTTGCGTAGTCATGAATGACACAATCAGCAACGACATTATTTTCACTGACCAAGCTCCCTGTATACACATTGGATAACCGCACAGCACAGCCTCCCATGTTATAAATCTCGCAAGCTTTTACGCTGCTATTCGTGCAATTATCCAGATTTATTCCCTCTTGCGAAATATTTGAAAAAACACAGTTGCTGATTTCAATTTTCTCGCATGAATCGGCATAGATCCCCATGTCGCGCGAATCGGCAAATTTTATGTTTTCAATGCTTATGTTTTTGCAAGCGCTGAGTTTCACAAGCGGCTCTGTCATCGCTGAAACACTAATCTTCTCCGCATTTTCGGGCGGATACAGATAGAATACATTTTCTGCCCTGTCCACATAATACTCTCCCGGTGCTTCAAGCTCCTCGGGCAGATTGAAAATATAATATTTTCCGCCCTCCAGGCCGCCGTATGCCAAAACTCCGCTTGAAAATGCATATTCGGTCGTTATGCTTGCATTTTCCGTATCCACCGACGCCACGGGTGTATTATGTTCTGCCCAATCATATTTCCACAATCCCATAAGCCATGCATCTTTTGCGTTTTCCCAAAGCATCGCTTTTTCAGCCGGAATTTTAAATGTCGCACCGTGTAATTCATCGTTGCTCTCTGCCGAACCCAATATTGTCCCCTCATCAATCACCGACTCTATATGTGCAAAATCGTCATTCGGCCAGCGTGCAGGGGAAAGAAGCAGTCCGTCACATTCAAAGCTCGCCGAGGCATTTACGGTTGCCTGCGGATAAAACCGCAAAACATCATTTCTGTATGCTCCCCACAGTTCCTGTTTTCCTATATTTTCGATTCCTATATCGGCAAGCGGAATTTTTACTATATGCTCCCTCGCGCTCTCGGGAATCCGCTCAAACACATCTCCTCCGTCCGCCTTTTCCATATCCGAAACTTTAAAGCTTTTTCCTCCGCTTACAACAACATTTTCGCAGCCTGTTATACTGATATTTTCCGCATTTTCAAAGCTTATCGGCTCATCGATATAATACGTCCCCGAAGAAAGCTTTATATCCACTCCGACGCCTTTATATTTCAGATGATTCACATATTTTACCGCCGTGCCCAAATCGGAAAACGGATTTTCCACCGTTCCGTTACCCATGTGCAAATTTGTGCTGTCCACATACACTTGTATTTTCCCGAACGGATACAAGGTGTCGAGGGGCGTCAGGCTGCCGAGATTATCCCACAAAAATCCTTTAACTATGCAATCGTTTATGTTGTCGGGAAGTTCCTCTTTTGAAAACCCCACTCTTATCAACCCGTTTTCGGGTGTTGCGGTTTTTGCCTTTATTAGCCTTGCTCCGTCATATATCGCAATCACGCCCAAAGACGCGCTGTCCGTATCCTCTGCCTCAAGATAAATCCCGTTTTCGATTGTGCCCGTTATCTCATCGCCGTCGGAGTCGGTATAGCGCGAATTTATACGCGATATGTTTACGTCCGCTTTTATCGGGATGTCACCCAAAATTGAGCCGAACACTTTGTTTTTGCCGAATATAAAGGGTGAATAACCATCCCACAAAACCGTCGCCGACTCAACCGTTCCGTCCGAGTGCGTCAGCTCTGCTTTTTTGGAGAGTACATATTCCTCCCCCGGCTTTTCATTCTTTATATAATTATCAAGCGCATAAACCTTGAAATTATCAAAATACACGTCATAGTCTTGGTCTTGAGTATACTTTGTCATATAGAAAAGCCTGTCAAATGTTGTGTCTGCCCCGTCCCATTCTCCTTCAGAATCTACCGTTTTTTTTACGGGTTTGCCGTTATAAAAATATGTAACGGTTTTGTTTAATTTGTCCGCCAGAACACCTAAGGTATGCCATCTGTTTTTGATATTATTATAATCTGCCACTGTTTCTCCGCCGCATGTTATGCCCTTGTCAGCATTGAAACAAAACTCTCCGATTTTTACATGATTCGCCCTCGCAAACCAATCCGCATAAGCGCTACCTGCAAATGCGTCCGGCAAATACACATCTGCCGAAAAATACAGGCAGTTATTATTTTTGTCTGCCAAAATTGTTTTTAAGTCCTTTTTCGGAATGATACTTGCCGAAAAATTCTTTACCAGTGCGCTTTTTATGCAAATTCCGCCCCCTCCTGTCGGGTTTTCGGTATATTGTACATTTGTGTTGTTTTTTTCCCAATCGCTGATTGAAATTGTGTTACCGTAAGCCGCATCGGCGGCGCTTTTTCCCGGCGTGCTGTCCTCAAAATCAACATTTGCCGCCTCCTGCACCTTCAGGAGCTTATATATTTCTACATTTGCCATAATGGGGACATTCGCACCGAACATACCGTGTACGGTTCTTTCATATTCCGCCAAACTTGAAAGATTACTCTGTTCCCAGGTTATATTCTCCCTTAACGCTTTGCCGTCAATACTGCTGTCAAATTCGGCATAATTGGGAATGTGCACCTCACTTCCAACTTCCGCGCTCACCTCAAAATTCGGCAAAATATACGCGCACACATTGTCAAAGTATATATCGTAGCTGTTTTCCACACCCGAAACATATTGCAGATACATAAAATGCCCGAATTTCTTCGCATTCCCGTTCCAATCGCCCATTGATGTTTTGTACATCTTTTTGCCGTCTACATAATAGCTTACCGTTTGGTTCTTCTTGTCTGCCAAAGTGCCCAAAGTGTGCCATTTGTTATAAATATCGTCTGTCCCGATAACAACATTTCCGTCCGGGGTGCAGATTCCTTTATTTTCATTGATTGAATATCTCGCAATACTTGTCTTGTTCGCCTCTCCCTCCCAGACCAAATTGCATTTTCCGTCAAAACCCTCGGGGATATAAATATCCGTTCCGAAATATATTTTCTCATCAGTTGACGTTATCTTATCCTTAACCGCTTGGCTTATTATATCAAAGTGCGTGGAAAAGCTGTCGCTCGGTGTAACCGTCGTTTTCACGCTTACTCCCGTTCTTGACGTGTCGGGGTCTTTCACGAAGGTGGTATTGTTGTCCGCATACCAGTTCTGTGCCTGCAAAAGTCCGCCCCAATATTTCACCGACGGCAGTCCGCTTGTGCCCGTCAAAGTTGTCCCCTCTCGGACATTATCCCAATCGGCATTGTACAGCTCATATATTCTGCCCTCGGTTTCGGCGGCGTGTGCCGGCACATACAAGCCGCACACCGCCGTCAATGATAAAATAAGGCTTAGAGTTCTTTTTATGATTGCCACTTATTTCACTCCCAAACGTCTTGACATTTCGTTTATATACATAATGTCATTCTCGTGATTGAATACTTGTGCTTCACTTATAAATATAAGCCTGTTGTCATAACCGCCGTCATACCAATCTATGTTTTTGTCCATCAGCTCGCCGACAGTCCTCAGAGGAGCAATCGTTCTGCCCTCATATATCATCGGTGCAGCATCGCTTTCTATCTTTTCGCCGTTTTTGGTGATTGTGCTGTTTGCAATGTCAAGAACTATTTCGTTACTGCCGATTTTTAATGTCGCTGTTCTGCTCTCTTCGTCCCAGTCCGCACTGCCGCCGAAAATCTCAGCCAGAACGCGTACAGGGAGCATTGTTCTTCCGCCGACAATTACCGGCCGTACATCAAGATTATTCTTATCTATCAGCATTTCCTCGAATCCATTATAGATAATCGGTGAATCAATCTTGAGGCTTACCGTATCTCCCAGCATATCCCTCAGGGTTTTGGTATAAACCCCGACATTTTCAAAATCACATGACTCAAACCCCGGAATCTTTTTGTAAATCTCGGCGTCCTTTTTCATTCTGTAGTCCTTTTTGTCTATGTTTTCAAAACCCGGGTCTGTGCCAGTCACAGCTTTCACGTAGTCCTTCGTTTCCCATTTTATGCTTGCAAACCTATCTTCTTCTGCAGCATATCCACCGTCATTATTCCAGTACGGATCGTATTTCGAGTGGATACTGTAATTTCTGTCATAAACGGAATATTTGTAGGTCATATTATAATTTGCATCTTCTTCCGAAAGACTTCCTGTTGCATTGTCTTGTTTATAATCGGTAAAGTGCGGGAACTGTTCACTATATTTTTCTATATTTATTCCGGTGTTCAGCCCGAATCCTTTGTTGGAAACCCATGAACCGGCAACGTCATTTCCCCACCAACCGCCTGTTTTACTTGCCAGGGCTCGGTATGTACCATAGCAGTTTATAAAAATATTATCGGTATACTGCGAATCTCTTCCGCCGCCGGCAATCGCACAGCTTTTCTCGCCCGAAATATTTTCAAATATATTGCTCTTTACAACGCCGCCGCAGTAAAAGTCATCCAGATACACTCCGTGACCATCCTCCATTCCGACCGCTATGTCATGGATATAGTTGTTGCTTATCTCCAGGTTTCTGCCAATCCATGTTTTTCCGGTATAAATCGCACCCGAGTCCGAGGTTTCCTGCAATGCGTTATATATCTCGCAATACTCTATTTTCTGATTTGGCCTTGGCGTAGTAAGGATAGCCGAGTGCGGCGCATTGTTTATCCGGCAATGCGACACTCTTGTCCCTACCCCTGTCAAATAAACCCCCGGATTATATGTCGTATAAATCTTTCCAAAATCGTGTATCCAGCAATTTTCCACATAGCAGTTGTCCGAAACAATTTCCTTTGCGTCACCGCCGCCGATTTTTATCCCCGTTCCGCCCAGGTTATACAAAAGCGACCCGGTCACATAGCTGTTATATGTATTTCCTGTCATATTTATCGCCTCAACATTTATGTTGGTCAATACGCAATGCTCTACACCCACATTGTCAACATCAGTTGCCGCGATTCCCTTGTTCAGGCAGTTTTTTATCCGAAGTCCCTTAAACTTCACATTTTTTGTACCGTTCAGAGAAAACATGTCATTCTGAAGCAATGCCAGCTCAAATGTGCCGCTTGCCTTTGGCGGATAAAAATACAATATTCCGCTGTCGCGGTCAATATAGTATTCCCCCGGGGCGTCAAGTTCTTCCAAAAGATTGAATACATAGTACGGTTGCCCCTGTCTTGCACCCATAAGACAGTCTGTGACAGTTTCCATCACCGCATTTTCCGCGTCAATCGACTTCACCGGCGTGGACTGGAATGCCCATGTGTATGCCCATTGCCCATATGCCCACAAGTCCTTTATACCGCTCCAGAGCTTTGCCTTTTCGCTCGGGATTGAAATTTTCATTCCTTTCGGGACACGATCTGCCTCTTCCACATAATTCGCAGTTCCTTTTTTATCTTCCTGCCAGTCATGTGAAATAGACCCCGGGTCGATAACATTGCTGATTTCGGCATATTCGCCGTTTGGCCAGCGCGCCAAATCAAGCATTTCACCGTCAAAATATGCGGTTACATTATTTCCGCTCTTCATGCCAAAATATTTTTCGTATATCCCCGTATATGCATACGAACTTACATAATGAATCTCGCCAATCATTTCTTTTGTGATTCCGTTTTTAAACAAGTCATATTGTTTTATTCCTTTTTTTGCATTGGACGGAACACGAGCCAAAACTTCACTGTCATCTACATTCTTAAATTGATTCAGGCTTATATCGATTCCACCGTTTAAGGTGACATCTTCATTTGCATATGCTCTGTAAGTGATTTCCCCGTCCGCAGTTCCCGAATCCTCCTCGGTCAATTCAACAGTATTGTCAATGAAATAAACTCCGCCGCGCAGATTCACCGTCACGCCGTGAGCGGGATATTTTCCGTCTTTTTTTATCTGCCTTATGTAATCTCTTGCCTCTTCAATTGTCGCAAAAGGTGCATCTTTTGTTCCGTTGCCGCCCTTCGCACCGTTTTGAACAAATAAGTCGAGATGAGTTTTATCTTCTGCGCTTATCGGCATCGCCGACATTGAGAAGCATATACAAATCGAACATATTCCGGCAATAATTTTTTTCTGATTTTTCATATTCCGATTCCTTTCTTTTCTACGGTTGATTGCTTTTTTATCTACAGCATATACAATTCTGTCTGCAATATCAGTATAACATTTCGCCTCACATGGTGTCTATTCAAATAGCAATAAATTCCAATCAGATTTTGCTGTGCTGAAATTGCATATCCAATTACCCCCAAAACCGACGAATATTCAAAGCACCAACGATTATTTTATCTTGCTTTTTAATCCTGCCATTTTTTATATCCGAACCGACATCATAATAATTATATCACCATACCTAGAGCCGTGTCCATTCAAAAAAATCTCAAAAATCAATCATATTTTGCGATATTTAAAATTGCCCACAACAAAAGTATAATATTTTTCCATAATTTAGTTTAAATTGTAAAAAATTACCAATCATATTGTGTTGTATTGACTTTGAAAAATATGTATGATAAAATAATGAAAAAATGTGGGAGTTGAATGTGGTGAACAGATATAAATATGAAAATGTTTCAAAAGATATAAACTTTGCATACGATTCCTGTCTGAATTATTTTTGTCATGCGCACCGTCACCTGGAAATGCACTATGTCGCCGACGGTGAACTTGATATTTTTTTAAGCACCAAATGGTTTAAAGTTAAAAAGGACGATATGGTCATTATTTTCCCTTACCAGATACATAACACAAAACACAGCACCGGCATGATTTACAGCACCGTTTTCAACTTAGACCTTCTCGACCTTTTCAGCAATACATTCCTGAATTACACCTGCAACGAGCCGATTATTCACAAACCGCAGTCGGATTATCTTCATGTGCTTATGAAACACGCATGGGAAATTTATTCGTCAAAACCCCCTTTTGTTTACGAAGAACTGATTTCAACACTGTCCGCCATTGCGGGCTATTCTCTTTCCTGCCTCAATGACAAGCTGACAAAGACATTGGACATTCCCCAGGGAATATCCATAAAGAACATAATCAATTATTGCATCGAAAATGCCTGCAATACGGACATTTCGCTCGGCAAGGTCGGCAAACATTTTCATCTTTCAAAGACATATGTATCTCATCTGTTTTCAGACAAAATCGGCATGACTTTTGTCGAATTTATCAATTCACAGCGAATAGAACAGGCATGCAAGCTCTTGAAATTCTCAAATATGACCATAACAGAAATACAATATGCCTGCGGTTTCAATTCACAGGCAACATTTAACAGATGCTTCAAGCACCTGCTGGACACAACGCCGCGCACTTACCGCCAAACGGAATCGGAACAGCAGAAAAGCTGAAAACATATTTTCTGTTATGCCACACACCGCAAAACAGCCCCAAAAGTTGTAAGAGAATTGTAATGAAACGGATATTGAATATTAATATTAAATAATGTATAATATATATTGTTAAAATATGGGATAATCGGCATTTTGCCGATTGTTTGAAAGGAATGTTTTTTATGAAATGTCCGTATTGCGGATTCGGAGAATGCAAGGTTATAGACTCACGCCCGACAGAGGACGGCAATGCAATAAGAAGAAGAAGAGAATGTCTGAAATGTCAAAAAAGATTTACTACGTATGAAAAACTTGAAACCGTTTCTCTTGCCGTGGTGAAACAGGACAATTCCAGACAGCAGTATGACCGCGAAAAGGTTTTGCGCGGAATAATACGCGCATGCGAAAAAAGACCCATATCGCTTTCTCAAATGGAAGCCATTGCCGACGAAATCGAGGGGGACTTGTACCAGTCAATGGTCAAGGAGGTAAGCAGCACGGAAATAGGCGAAAAGGTAATGTACCACCTCAAAGAGCTTGACGAAGTGGCATATGTGCGCTTTGCGTCCGTGCACAAGCATTTCTCGGATATCGAAACATTTATGGCGGAACTGCAAAAACTCAGAAAAAACAAATAAAAAGGATGGTTTGATGAACGGAAAAACAATCGCCGCAATCTCCACCCCCCCGGGCACGGGCGGGATTGCCGTGATACGCGTCAGCGGAAGCGACGCATTCAATATAGTCAGCAAAATCTACAGCGGCAAAGAGAACCCTGCAACAGCCCCGTCGCATACCGTGCATTATGGGCATATCATTGACAAAAACGGCTTGCCGATAGACGAAGTTTTGGTCACTGTCATGAAAGCGCCCAAGAGTTTCACCGGAGAAAATGTGGCAGAAATCGGCACCCACGGCGGAATCACAGCCTCAAAAATGGTCCTCAAGCGTCTGATTGAGGCAGGGGCATATCCGGCGGAACCCGGGGAATTTACAAAGCGTGCCTTTTTAAACGGGAAAATCGACCTTTCCGAGGCGGAAGGTGTGATTGACATTATCAATTCCAAAAACGAAATTGCCGAAAGAAACGCTGTGGGACAGCTTGCCGGCAAGCTGTCATCAAGAATAGAAAAAATCAGAAGTGAGCTTGTCAAGCTTGCGGCGTCCATGCAGGTGATAATAGACTATCCCGACGAAGAGCTGGAGGACATCACCACAAAAGACATAGAAAACATTTCTGCCGCACAAAAACAGGCAATCGAAAAGCTTATAGAATCATCAAAACGCGGAAAGATTATCACCGACGGTATTCTGACCGCCATTGTCGGGCGCCCGAACGTCGGCAAATCCTCTCTTTTGAATCTCCTTTCCGGCGAAGAACGTGCCATTGTGACCGACATTGCCGGCACGACGCGTGACATAATTGAAGAAACGGTGAATCTCAACGGCGTCATGCTGCGCCTTGTGGACACGGCAGGGATACACGACACGGACGACCGTGTGGAAAAGCTTGGTGTAGAGCGAAGCCTTGACGCCATCGGGCGTGCCGATTTGGTTTTGGCAGTGTTTGACTCTTCCGGGCAACTCACCCCCGAGGACAGCGAGATTCTGGAAAAAACAAAAGGCAAAAAACGGATTATCATAATAAACAAAACGGACATATCCGCGGGCTTCCCCCTTGACGGGATTTCTTTCTCCGCAAAGACCGGTTTTGGGCTTGACACACTTGCGGACAAAATCAAAGCAATGTATGAGCTGGGAGAATTGGAGCAGAATGACGAGCCGATTGTCACCAACATGCGCCACACCGCCGCGCTGTGCAGGGCAAAAGAGTTTTTGCAAAACATCGTCACAGGCGCACAGAGCGGACTTCCCTCCGATATTCTCTCGATTGATTTAAACAATGCCATAGATGCTCTTGGCGAAATAACGGGTGCCGTTGTGTCCGAGGACATAGTGTCAGAGATTTTTCACAATTTCTGCGTCGGCAAATAAGCAAACAGCAAACCGTTGCCATTATGCAACGCCCAAAGGGACTGCAGCAAATGATTCCACGTTGCTATGGTCCCTTGTAAAATATATACCGCAAACAGTTTAATAATATACAATCAATTTTACAATTTGCGGAAAATAAATTTTTATAAGGAGAACCGCCATGACACTCCAACAGCTTTTTTATGTGATTACAATATCCGACTGCGGCTCTATGAACAAGGCCGCCGAAGTGCTGTTTATCTCTCAGCCCACGCTTACAAGCGCCGTCAAAGAGCTTGAAAACGAGATTGGCATCAGCATATTTCAAAGGACCGGCAAGGGCACGGTCCCCACGCTTGAGGGTGAGGAATTTCTGGTTTATGCCCGCCAGCTTTATCAGCAATATGAGCTGATAAGCGAAAAATATTCCGACCCCGCCGGCATCAAACGAAAATTCGGTGTATCGTCACAGCATTACTCCTTTGCAGTCAAGGCATTTGTCGAAACCGTGAAACAGTTTGACATGCAAAAATATGAATTTGCAATGCGCGAAGAAAAAACCATAGATGTCATAACAGATGTCAGCAATCTGAAAAGTGAAATCGGGCTGCTTTATATAAACGACTTCAACCAAAAAATAATAACGAAGATGTTACGCGACAATGACTTGGAATTTCACAATCTTATCACATGCAAGGCATATGTCTATATCTGGAAAAACCACCCCCTCGCAAAAAATGAGTCCATAAATTTTTCCGAGCTTGAACCATATCCCTGTCTTTCTTTTGAACAAGGCGAAAAAGGCTCATTTTATTTTTCGGAAGAAATATTGAGCACAAACGAATATCCCAGGACAATCAAGGCAACCGACCGTTCAACCATGCTTAACCTTATGGTCGGGCTGAACGGCTACACACTTTGCTCGGGCATCATCTGCGAAGAACTCAACGGCAGTGATTTTATCGCCGTCCCTTTCCGTTCTGATGACAGCAACCCAAACCCGACAATGCAAATCGGCTATATCGTGAAAAAAAACAGTCATTTAAGCGAGCTGGGTGAAATTTATATTGATGAAGTAACCAAATATCTAAAGAGCTGCACCTCATGACATATAAATTTTATCTATAACTTTCAATAATTAAGATGTATTGGACAATCCGCTTTTTACGTGTTATTATAAACCTACAAAACAGATAGGTTATGTATAGGCAATTAACTGCTGATTTTACATTTAAAAGGAGGATAACATCATGTCAGAAAAGAATTATAGGTTTGAAACATTGCAGGTACACTCCGGTCAGGAAAACCCCGACCCGGCAACAGACGCAAGGGCAGTGCCCATTTATGCATCAACATCATTTGTATTCCATGATTCTCAGCACGCCGCCGACCGCTTCGGTCTGCGCGACGCCGGGAACATATACGGCAGACTCACCAACCCCACACAAAGCGTTTTTGAAGAGCGCATTGCCGCCCTGGAAGGCGGCACAGCGGCACTGGCAGTGTCCTCAGGTGCCGCGGCAATCAACTACACCATCTCCGCACTTGCAAAATCCGGTGAGCATATCGTCGCTTCACAAACCATCTATGGCGGTACATACAACCTTTTGGCACACACTCTTCCGCTGACAAACGGAATCAGTGCAACTTTTGTCGACCCCGACGAGGAAGACGCTTTTGAAAAAGCAATCCGGCCCAACACAAAAGCACTCTACATAGAAACCCTGGGCAATCCCAATTCCAACATCATTGATATAGAGGCAGTCGCACAAATTGCCCACCGCCACGGTATCCCCCTGGTTGTTGACTCCACATTTGCCACGCCATACCTTGTGCGCCCGATTGAATACGGCGCAGACATTGTTGTACACAGCGCCACAAAATTCATAGGCGGTCACGGCACAGCAATAGGCGGCGTCATCGTTGACGGCGGCACCTTTGACTGGAAAGCATCGGGAAAATACCCCTGGATATCAGATCCTAACCCGTCATATCATGGCGTAAGCTTTGCCGAAGCCGCCGGCTCTGCCGCATTTGCCACCTATATCCGCGCAATACTTCTGCGCGACACCGGCTCGACAATTTCCCCGTTCCATGCATTTTTATTTTTGCAAGGGCTTGAGACACTTTCTCTGCGTGTAGAGCGCCATGTGTCAAACGCATTGAAAATTGTCGAGTACCTGAACAATCACCCATTGGTCGAGGCTGTGCACCATCCTTCGCTTGAAACAGAACCCAGCCACAACCTTTACAAAAAATATTTTCCAAACGGCGGCGGTTCAATCTTTACTTTTGAAGTAAAAGGCGATGACAAAACGGCACAGAAATTTATAGATAATCTCAGTATTTTCTCCTTGCTTGCAAATGTCGCCGATGTGAAGTCCCTGGTTATACACCCTGCCTCCACCACACATTCACAGCTTTCTGCGTCAGAGCTTGCAGAACAGGGAATCAAACCCAACACTATACGACTTTCCATAGGCATAGAAAACATAAATGATCTTATAGACGCACTTGATGGTGCATTTGAAGCAATAAAATAAATTCTAAAATAAAAACCGACTGTTCACCTCAACAGTCGGTTTTTATTTTGGAATACCGTTCTATTATCATCTCGCGTTCCGCAAGCCCTTCCGAAAAAGCGGTTGCGCTCCCGGCAGCAATGCCGAGCATAAGCGCACGCCGATAATCTCCGTTCCCGATATAACCGGCAAGAAAACCAGCCACCATGGAATCTCCGGCGCCTGTTGTGTTCCTGACACTGCCTTCAGGCGCTTTTTGTGTCAACACTTCCCCTTTTTCCGTGACCAGCACGGCGCCCTCTTCGCCAAGCGACACCAAAACATTCAGCGAGCCCATTTCCCGGAGTCTTTTTGCAAGTTCCACAACATCGTCAACACATTTTGCGGATTCGCCAAAAATTTCTTCCAGCTCATCTTTGTTTGGTTTTACCAAAAATGGACGAAGTTTCAAAGTGTTTGTCAACAATTCCCCTGTTGCATCTATAACAAAATGCACTCCGACATCCATAAATCGCTCCATTATGTCGGCATATACCGTCTTCGACACTCCGCCCGGCACTGCCCCGGCAAGAACAACAAAATCACCGCTTTTCAGCACATCAAGCTTTTTGTACAAAGCCTGCAAATCCTCCTCCGAGATTTTAGGTCCGACGGCATTGATTTCGGTTTCATTTCCGATTTTGAGTTTTACATTTATCCGCGAATTGCCTGTACGAAGATGTACAAAATCACTGCGTATTCCGTCTTTTTTCAGCATATCCTCAATCATTTCCCCGACCTGGCCGGCACAAAAGCCCAGAGCAACATTGTCTTTTCCCAGATTTCCCAAAACAGCCGAAACATTTATGCCCTTTCCGCCCGGGAAAATCATTTCCTCATTACTTCTGTTTACGCGCCCTTCACGGTAATCCGCAACTTTCATCACATAGTCAAGCGAAGGATTAAATGTTATCGTATATATCACGTGCACACCTTCATTCTACATTTATCAATCGAATGTCATTCTCTGCCAGGGCTTCATTCCATTGCTCATCAAGCATTATATCGGTTATGAAACAATCTATCCTCTCCAACCCCGAAATCACCGGCACGCCAAGCCTGCCAAGCTTTTTTCTGTCACACAAAAATATCGCCGATTCCGAGCAATCAATCATGGCTTTTTTTATTTCTGCCTCCGCCTCAGAGGATTCCATCAGCCCCCTTTGCAGAGTAACACCGCGGCACGAGAAAAACACTTTGTTTGCATAATAATTTTTTCTGATTGTTTCCTCCACAATTCTGCCTGTATAGGACATATTTTTTTTGTTTAGCATGCCGCCGACACAGATAACCCTTATGTCAGGACATTCCGCAAGCTCGGTGATAATCTTTTCGGCATTTGTGATAACCGTTATGCCGCGCTTGTCCTTTATATTTCTGGCAAGGTGCAGACTTGATGTGCTCGCATCCAAAAAAACGGTTTCGCCTTCCTTTATCATTCCTGCGGCACATCTGCCTATGCTCTGCTTGCCTTCAAAGTTCACGGTGTCACGCCTGTGGATTTCCATGTCCGGTTCTACGCTTTCCACAAGTGTTGCACCGCCGTATGTCCTCACCAAAACCCCTTGTTTTTCAAGTTTTTCAAGGTCACTGCGTATTGTTTCCGTTGTGACATCAAATTGCTTTGCCAGTTCCGGGACCAATACACTTTTGTTTTTTATTATCATTTGCTCGATTTTTGCACGTCTTTCGACAGCCAACATAAACAATCTCCGTTCCGCCGCATATCGGCATTTTATTAAAAGAAGAAAAAAGATATCTCCATAACAGACATACCTGTCAAAAAGCTATCTTTTCTCAAAATATACATCTTAATGTTATCACATTATCGCTTGCCACAATTCAGGGTGCGGATTTGCAATCACTTCTTTGTTTATCAAAACGCCTTCGCGTTCTGCAATGGCAGCGCCTGACTCGACAGCCGCGCGCACATCGGCAACATTCCCCGTCATCGTCACGAAGCACTTTCCGCCCATGCCGCGTGCTATGCGCACTTCAACCAACTGCACCACAGCCGCCTTCACAGCCGCATCTGCCGCCAAAATTGCGGTCGCCGCAGTGAAAGTTTCGACAACACCCAGTGCCTTTTTTTCCTTTACGTCCACAACACCGCACATTGCCTCAAAGACCTTTTCGCCGAGGTTTCCTATGACAAAGCTGTCAATCAAAGCGTCCTCCGCAACCATTGCCCCGCGGTCAACCGCCGCTTTTATAGACGACAAATCTCCGCCCACAATAGACACAAACTTACCGGGACAAACAGCCCCTGACTGCAACAGGCTTATCCCCGCGCTTTTGAGCATTTCATCGGTGACTCTTATGCCTCTGCTTACATTTTTCACTTCAACCAAACCTATCGAATTCATAAGTCAGTATCCTTTCCTGTATGCCAATTTTATTATTTTTCTCTATCTATAACGATAAACTTTTCATTTACCTCTCTGATTGTCCCGTTTACACTTGCATGCATCGTTGTCCCCAAGGCATCTGCTGATGTCCTTGCAATGACATCACCCCTTTTGACAATGTCACCCTTCTTCACAAGCGGGTCTGCCGGCTTGCCGACATGCTGTGACATCGGGATATACACCGTATCCGGGTAAAAATCCATATATCGCCTCTGTACCTCATCTTTGACATACTGCCTTATCCCCAGTCTGTCAATCAGCTTTTCCGAAGGAACCAGTCTGCTTCGTCTTTCCGGGCGCGGAGCCTTTGGCGCAAAGCCGCCTTTTCTCCTATACCCTTTCTTTGCCAGTGCGCCCTTTGCCGCCATCGCAATCGACTGTGGGTCAAGCATCTGCTGACATGCCATCACTGTACAAACACCACAGCCGCAGCAAAGCGTGCTTTGCAAAAAGCTTTCGCTGTCATTCACCGTACCGTGCGATGCTGTGTATATCACTTTGTGCACCTGCAAAGAATATCCCAGCAGATGCCTCGGGCACATGTCTGTACACATTGTGCAATCACAACATGCCGCCGACGCACGTTTCAGCGACATGGAAAGTGATGCGCGCTTCCTTTGTATAACGCTGTGCTCTTCCGGGAAAACCAGCAACCCTTTTGTGGTCTTGGTGACAACATCATTTTCTATGTCAACGAGTTTTCCCATCATGGGTCCGCCGTTTATGACAGCCTTCCCTGAGAGATTCGGGTAACCCACTTCCCTGAAAAGTTCCTTTATCTTCATTCCTACAGGTACTTTTACCGTAATATCCTCTTTTGTATCCCCGGCAATAGTAACATATTTGTCGCACACCGGTTCTTTGTCAAAAATTGCTTTTTTTATATTATAGAGAGTCTCGGTGTTTATCACCATAACACCCACCATAATCGGGATTGCGCCCTCCGGGATAATTTTGCCGGTCGTTTCATAAACCAGTACAACTTCATCTCCTGCCGGGTACACATCGGGGATTTCATGAATTTTAATTCTTGTCCCCTCAAGCTCTTTGACGATTTCCGGATCCAAAAGACTCATGTTCTTTCCTTTTATGCCCATGATTGCCTCTTTTGCCCCTATTGCATCAATCATAAGGTTCATCGTTTCGACAATCGCCCTGAAATGCTTTCTGAATATGTGATGGTCAACCATCATAAGCGGCTCACATTCCGCCGCATTTATCACGATTTGCTCAATCCCCGGCGCAATTTTTTTGTGTGTAGGAAAGCCCGCCCCGCCGGCGCCGACTATCCCCGCATCAAATATAATTTTTTGTAATTCTTCCGATGTCATAAAGGCTTTCCTCCTTCAAGTCAAAAATCAACCTTGTTTTTCGTCGACGATGCCGACTATCGTCGCATCAACCGGTGCCTCAGGGTTTTGTATACCCAGCCTTGCGGCACTGCCGGTGGCAACGAGAACCTTTTCGCCGATTCCTGCTCCGACTCCGTCCACTGCAATAAAATATTTGTCTTTTAAAATATCTTTTTCAATAGGCTGTACAATCATAAATTTATAGCCTATAAGCTTGTCATTTTTACTCGTGGAAACAACGCTTCCCACAACCTGTGCTAAAATCATGTTTTCATTCCTTTCCAAAACATTGGGAATGTGAATTATTTTGTAAGTATTTCTACACGGTCACCTGTTTTTATCGCCGCCGCATTTGCATCATCAGTGTCAATGTGCATCTCGGTATTGAAATCTCCGCGCACCCTTACCTGTACGTTATAATACCTTGTCGGCTTTGAGTTTTGTATCTCAACATCAACGATGTCATTGTCTTTTACTCCGTATTTTTCAGCGTCCTCAGGGGTCATATGTATATGACGGTTTGCAATAATACAACCTTCGTTTAAGAAAACACTCCCTTTGGGACCGACCAATGCCATAGGCGCACTCCCCTTGATTTCACCCGAGGGGCGAACCGGCGGACTGACCTTAAGCTTAAATGTATCTGTTCTTGATATTTCAATCTGTGAGTGTGAACGAACAGGGCCTAACACTCTTACGCCTTCTATAGTTCTCAAAGACGGGCTTACCAATGTTACACATTCTTCTGCTGCAAACTGGTCACCCATAAGCATTTTTTTCGGTGTCAGTTCGTGACCTTTTCCGAACAAAGTTTCCAAATCTTTCTGTGAAAGATGCACATGACGTGCCGAAACACCTACTCTTATTCCGTCATCTTTATCCTTCAAAACTTCCATTACCGTTTTCGTAACGATATCAACCAAATTTTCACTGTTCATTTTCCAAAACCTCCGAATTATGGTATTTAAGCTGTTTTCCGGCCACAAAATTTTCTGAATAATGCGGGCGTTTATCACCCGGCTAATTACAGAGGCAGGAAATCCTTCGGTGCAGATGTGATTCTGCACCGAATAAATTTACCCTCTCAAATTTTCTTATTTCAATGCAGGCAAAATCTTTTCCACATCGCCGTGAGGTCTTGGAATTACATGTACAGATACGAGTTCGCCAAGTCTTGAACCGGCAGCCGCACCTGCATCTGTTGCAGCCTGAACCGCACCTACGTCGCCTCTTACCATAACAGTTACCAAACCTGAACCGATTCTTTCTGTTCCGATAAGTGTTACGTTTGCAGCCTTAACCATAGCATCTGCCGCCTCGATAGCAGCCACCAAACCTCTTGTTTCAACCATTCCTAATGCTTCTACAGCCATTTTTAATATCCTCCTGTTTCTTTATTTGCGCTCTTTTTGAGCGCTGTTTGACTTATTGTGATTTTTTTCTCCCTCTCTTTTTCGGAGCGGGTATATCTGAACCTGCCGCAACAGGCTTAGAACTTTCTTTTGCAACCGTCTTTTTCGCGGTTGTCTTTTTCTTTTCGGCAACAGGTTTTTCTTCTTTTGCCTCTGTTGCCACAGGCCCGACATGAGTCGCCGCCGACTCTGAATTTACCGCCGCATCCTGTTTTTCGTCAAGATGCAGAAACTTCAGAATTTCAGGGTGCGGTCTTGCGATAACCTCTGCCGCCTTGAGGCATCCTATATTTTGCGCCACTTCGCGTCCGGCGTCAATCGCCGCCCTGACCGCCGAAAGTCTGCCGCGTACAACCAGTGTCACCAATCTGCCCCCAAGCTTTCTTTCAACTGCCGCAAACTCAACGTCCGCCGCTTTTGTCATGGTATCCAAAACTAAAATTGCATGCCCCAAAGCCTGTATCTCGATAAGACCTAATGAAAAGTCCATTTGCGATACCAACCTTTCTTATTTTTTTATTCAGATGGAAGGCAATATCTTTTCAACATCCTGATGCGGACGCGGTATAACATGCTGTGCAACAAGTTCCCCGAGTTTTGATGCGGCACTTGCGCCTGCCTCAACAGCCGCCTTGACAGCGCCGACGTCACCTCTTACGATAACGCTTACCAAGCCGGAACCGATTTTTTCAGTTCCTACCAATGTGACATTTGCAGCCTTTGTCATTGCATCTGCCGCCTCGATTGAAGCCGTAAGGCCTCTTGTTTCAATCATTCCCAAAGCTTCCATGATATTTTCTCCTTTCAAAAACTTACGCATTGTTTTTTATATGCCCTATTCTGTCTCTTCCCACGCTTGTCCTCAGCGCCATCTTTTCAGAATCCGCTGTCGGACGCGCAATTATGTGCTTTTGTATAAGTCCGGTACATTCTTCGGCCGCTCTCGCCGCCGCCTCGACCCCTGCCTCAACCGCCGAAACGCTTCCCTGCATTTTTATGCACATGATAAGCGGTACTTCAACAGTGTCGGCATTTGCCGGTTTGTTTGAATCTATGGCTATGATTTTGACATCAGCCGCCTTTGCCGCCGCATCGGCCGCCTTGATAGCGCATACATAACCGAACATCTCAACTATACCGATTGCGTCCATAGGTTATATCTCCTTATTCACATAAGCGATTTTAAGACCCTTCTGCGAAAGGTTCGTCTGCAATGCTTCATTCATTTCTTCCAAACCGAACTTGTGTGTTATCAAATCATTCATCGGCAGTCCGATTGCCTTTGCTCTCTTCAAGAAATCAAATGTCGTTGCATAATCTCTCAGAGTATATACCCACGAACCGACAAGCGTGATTTCCTTTGAACACAGGTCAAAATGCGGATTTATCTGTGCGTCACCGCCGTTTATGAAGAACCCGAGTTCGCAAAGTCCGCCGCCGTTTCTGATAAATTTATATATATTGCTGTGTGCCACAGGCGAACCCGTGCACTGGAACGCAAAATCCGCAAGATAACCGCCGAAAGCATCCTTCACTGCACCCGAAAGCGCCTCAATGCCTTTATAATTCATAAAGTTCACTGTCTTACCGGCACCCATTTTCTTTGCAAATTCAAGTCTTTGTTCGTTTCCGTCAACCGCAACAATATTTTCTACACCCATAGTGCGCAGAACCGCAATGCAGATAAGGCCAATCGGGCCGCATCCCTGCACAACGACTCTCGAATTGAATCTCAAAATATTTGTAAGCTTTGCACGTTCTACGGCATGCACCAAAACCGCGCACGGCTCAATCAGGATTCGTGAATCCAAATCAAGGTCGCTTACGTTGAACACTGTAGAACCGCCCCTGATAAATATGTAATTGCTGAACCAACCGTTCAGGTGGTAATCGTCATCGGGAAGAAGTCCGTAAACATCTGCACCGCCGACATTCTGTTTGTTCAAATCAAACATTGTGATGTCCGGGTTGTCCTTGAATATCATACATGTAACAACCTTGTCGCCCACCTTAAGCGGCTTGCCCGCGCTGTCTTTTTTCACATTCTTGCCCATCTTCACGATTTCGCCGGTGCCTTCGTGTCCGAGGGCCACAGGAATCAGTGAGAACGGGTCACGCTTAAATTCGTGTGCATCTGTTCCGCACACTCCACAGCCCTCAACTCTTACCAGGATATCATCATCGCCGACTTCGGGTATCGGATATTCTTTGATGTCAAAGTGCTCCAAAGATGTAAGCATTGCAACCTTTGCGGTTTTGGGGATATCTCCTGCCGGCTTTGAGGCTGTTTTTTGTGCCGGTTTGCCGTTCATTTCGTCAAGAACTGCCTGAACCAATTGGGCAATATCCTTTTCATTTATATCCATTTGGCTTTCCTCCTTATATTATTGACAGACTGTCAACAAGCACGCATCTTCTTTGTCTTGTAAAGCTTCTCGCCGAAGTTATTCCCTCGCCTGTCGGACCGGCAATCGTGAAGGTCGTGTGGCCTTCGCTGTTGAAACCTATCCCGGCATAACTCGGTGCGTTCTTTACAAAAATTGTTGTGCAGATTGCTTTTGCATAAGCTGTCATATGGTCAACATTCTTTGAATGTAAATGTGCCGAATGTCTGTTTCCGTGCTCAGCCTTTACCGCCATTTCCATGGCTTCTTCAAAGCTTCCGCACCTCACAATTGCCAATATCGGCATCATAAGCTCTGTCTGGACAAATGCCTGGCTGAACTCTGTTTCGCAGATGATGCAGCGTATGTCGTCACTTGCGTTTATGCCGATTTGTGCCAGGATTTTCTTTGCATCACGTCCAACCCAGTCTTTATTGATAACTCTTTTTGGCTTGTCCGACGGACTCTTCGGCGGAACATCAACCAAAACGACATCCTCCAAAGCCTTCACCTGTGTCGCATTTATCAGATATGCGCCATGCTTTTGCATATTTTCAATCAATTCATCGGCAACATTGTCCATTACAAAACATTCTTTTTCGGCAATACACGGCAGATTGTTGTCAAAAGTACAACCGTCAATGATATCCTTTGCCGCCTTCTTTATGTCTGCTGTGTCATCGACAACAACCGGCGGATTTCCGGCTCCGGCGCCTATTGCTTTCTTTCCCGATGACAAAAGCATCTTGACAACCCCCGGGCCGCCTGTTGCAACAAGCATTCTCACCGATGGGTGGTTCACCATAAGCTTTGATGTTTCCATAGTCGGATTTGCAACGGTTGCCACGATATTTTCCGGGCCGCCTGCCGCCAAAACCGCACGGTTAACCAAATCAACTGCATATGCGGAAATCCTTTTTGCATGCGGATGCGGATTAAACAAAATCCCGTTTCCCGCCGCAAGCATGCCAATGCTGTTGCATATGACGGTACAGCTTGGATTTGTGCTCGGCGTGATTGCACCGATTATTCCATAAGGCGCCATCTCAACCAGGGTCAAACCTCTGTCGCCCGAAAGTGCCCTCACCTCCAGGTCCTCAGTGCCCGGTGTCTTGTCGGCAACAAGATGGTGCTTCAATGTCTTATGATAAACATTACCCATTTTGGTATCCTCAACAGCAAGCTTTGCCATTATTTCGGCTTCTTCATGAGTAAGTTTTCTTATCTGTTTTATTATATTTTCGCGCTGTTCTTTATTATAGTTTCTGAAAACGGTATAAGCCTTATTGCACGCATCTATGGCTTCCTCCATGGTGTCAAATACGCCCAATTGCTTTCTCTTCGGCTTTTCTTCTATATTCATATCGGAAATAACCTTTTTCACAATGTCGCTTATCTGCTTTTCATCTATCATAATTCCAGCCTCCTTTCCAAATACATCGCCCCAAACTCGGAAAATGCAATGTCTTCATCGGCAGTGCCTCCCGACACTCCCACGGCGCCGACAACTCTTCCGTTTATCTTAAGCGGCATGCCGCCGCCCAAGAGAAGCAGTCTGTTGCTGTCTGTCGGGGTCAGTCCGTCAAGCGTACCGCCCCTTGATTCCTTCAGTGCCGCATGCGACGGCATCTTGAGTGCAACCGCCGTATATGCCTTGTCCTGCGCAATCTGCACACTGGCGATATACGAATCCTTCATCGCGTGCAGAAGCATCAGGTTTGCACCGGCGTCAAGTATTGCGACAACCACTTTCTTCCCCATGCTTTCGGCGCGTCTTTCCACCGCAAGAGAAATCTCCTTTGCAAGTTCCAGAGTCAGCTCTGTGACAGTTTGGGAATGTGCGTCAAATTCTTTATTTGAAATATCCTTTTTTGCATATTCGGACATAGCATAAATCAAGTCTGACAAACGGTTTATATATACCAGTGTTATGCTTCTCACCCGGCCGCTCATGCTGAGCTTTACGGCAATCCTCTCTGCACGCCTTATGACAGTCCTTGCAAGATTCAGATTTGCCGAAACCGCATTGTCCCCTGACAGCGTAAACCCCGAAAAACCGTTTTCGCTGTAAGCGTCGGTCATTTTTTCAACGGTTTTAACACATTCCTCCGTGACAGAAGGCTTTGTGCCTGCCAACTCTCCCATGACTTCAATCATCTTTTTCTGCACTGCCTCGATGTCGTTCTTCAGCTTTTCATCATATGTTTCCGCCTTCGCAACGCCGAGCGCCGCGCTGAACTCGTCAATCGTGCCCAAAAGGTTAATCAAATCATCCGATTTTGAAATATGCTTATTTTTCAAAGTCTGTGTATAGCCTTTATCGCCAAAACCCGTATATAATCCGGAATTACTCATTTATATCAATTCCTTATTACTTTTTATACTGTTCCAACACTCTTCTTGTCACTTCCGCAACAATATCCTCTATATTTGCTTCTTTTGCCGCACCGCATGAAGATTTTCCGAATTTCTCATGCGCTTCTGTCGGTGTCATGTCCCTTGCCGCATCGCCGCCTGTATAGCACTCTGGGCAAAGCTTTTCCAGAGGATGGTGTCCTGTTACATTAAAGCTCTTTCTCAAATCTATAAGCTTCTTGACTTCGCCGCACGGGATTTCCTTTTCTCCGCCGAGCATTCTTGCGTGGAACAGAAGTTTTGCATAAAATTCTGTTGATTCCATTCTGAAGAATGCAGTGTTCAGGTCACAGCCAAAGCTGAGTGCACCGTGGTTTGCAAGCAAAATTGCATCGTAGTCCTGTATGTACGGCATAAGAGAATCCGGGATTTCCATTGTTGAAGGTGTGCCGTATTCAGCAATCGGCACCGCACCCAGGAATATAACAGCCTCCGGCATGATGAGCTTATCCAGCGGAATACCTGCGATTGCAAAAGATGTAGCAATCGGCGGATGTGCATGGACAACAGCATTTACATCCTTTCTTTCCTGATAAACTCTCAGGTGCATCTTAAATTCGGAAGAAGGTTTCCATTTATTTGGCTCTTTAAGCTTTCCTTCTCCGTCAACTTTACAAATCATCTCCGGGGTCATATAACCCTTGCTCACGCCCGTAGGTGTGGCAAAATAGGTGTTTTCATCTACTTTTACGGAAATATTGCCGTCATTTGCCGCAACAAATCCGTCCATGTAGATACGTCTGCCTATTTCGCAGATTTCTTTTTTGATTTCATAATCCGATTTGTACATAATTGTTACCTCCTGTGTGTCTTTTATTTTTTTGGTTTTTTTGGTTTTCTTTGGTTTCTCTTTGATTATATACCATATTTCTTTGTTTGTAAAGTGATTTAAATCAAAATTACCGCAAGTTATATGTCCCTTTCATGCAAAAAGACATAATCAACAGAAAAAGCAAACATCACGTTTTGTTTTTCGGCCGATGCCCGAAAAACACATAAAAACCTTCTTTGTCCATTATAACATATAATTATCGCGATGTACATATATTTTTCCAAAAAAATCGATTATTTTCTCAAAAATTTGTACAATTTTACATTTCTTCAAGCAGTGTATCTTTTTTCAGCGTGTTTTTCAGTTTTTCTTCAAGTCCTGTATAGCGTACACTTTCTTTGTCATTCAAAACCATTCGTGCCGCAGCCTCAGCATTCCCCACAAGCACAACAATTTTCTTTGCCCTTGTCACAGCAGTATACAACAGATTTCTGCACATCAGCATGGGTGAAAACCGGCACATCGGTATGATGACAACCGGGAACTCGCTCCCCTGGCTTTTGTGAACCGTGACCGCATACGCCAGTTCCAGCTCATCAAGGCAGCTAAAATCAATCTGCACCAGCTTGTCCTCGTCAAAAACAACGCTCATGCATTTGTCTGCCGTTGAAATCCCGGCGATTTTTCCCATGTCGCCGTTGAAAATGCCGTTTCCTTCCTCGCCGTTTTCCCGTATCCATGTTATGTCATAGTTGTTTTTTGTCTGCATAACCTTGTCCCCGACACGGAACACCGTTTTTCCATAGCTTATCTCCTGTTTCATGATATCCGGCGGATTTATTTCCTTTTGGATAAGATTATTAATAGAAACAACTCCGGCAATGCCTTTTTTTGAAGGCGACAAAATCTGTATATCGGTCAGCGGATTCAATCCATAGCTCTTTGGCAGTCTGAAACGGTACAAATCTGCAATCGTCTGGATTGTCAGCTCTGAAGAGCCGCGCGACAGAAAGAAAAAATCGCTGTCGGTACGGCTCAAATCCGGCAGTTCACCGTGGTTGATTCTGTGCGCATTCACCACAATCAGACTTTCCTGTGCCTGCCGGAAAATCCTTGCAAGCCGTATAACCGGCACCGAGCCCGACGAAATGATGTCACGCAAAACATTCCCCGGCCCGACAGATGGCAGCTGGTCCGCATCACCGGACATAATCACGCGTGCGCCGCGCTTTACCGCCTTCAAAAACGCATCCATAAGCGAAATGTCAATCATGCTCATTTCGTCAACAATAATCACATCCGCGGCAAGCGGATTTTCTTCATTATGTATAAACACATGCCCGTTTTCGCCGTCGGTGCGCTGCACGCCCAAAAGCCTGTGAATCGTCATCGCCTCCATGCCGCACACCTCGCTCATGCGTTTTGCCGCCCTCCCCGTCGGCGCCGTAAGCGCAATGTTGAGGCGCATGCTCTGCAAAAGCCGTATAATCATATTGATTGTTGTCGTTTTCCCCGTGCCCGGGCCTCCGGTCAAAACCATACAGCCGGAATGTGCCGCCGTCTGCACCGCCAGGAATTGCTCCGGCGCAAGGGTGATGCCGTCGCTTTCCGTCAGCTCCGATATTTTCTCATCCAGCGCCTTGTCGTCCATACTGCACTGCGGGCCGTTTGACGCCAAGGACGCAAGGCGAAGCGTCACATAGTTCTCCGCATTTGCCAATCCCGAAAGGTAACAGACGCGTTTTCCGTCTATTGTGTCAAAATATATACTCTTGTCAAGCACAAGGGAGTTCAGTCCGTTTTCCGCCTCGTCCGCGCTTATCGAAAGATGATATGCTCCGTGTTCTTTCAGCATATCCTCCGGCAGATATGTATGTCCCGACGCATACGCCGCCTGAGAAAGGAAATATCTCAGCCCCGAACGTACCCTTTCGGGATTGTTTTTTGGTATATTCATCAGATATGCAATGTTGTCCGCAGTCTTAAAGCTTATCCCGTCAACCATGTCCGAAAGGATATACGGATTCTTTTTGATAAGTTCCACAGCATTCGTCCCCAAAACCTGATGCACCTTTATCGCCTTGTTTGCCGACACCTTGTATTGCTGCAAAAACATCACAATCCCCTGCACCGATTGCAGATTTGCAAAATCTTCCCCAATCTTTTCCGCTTTCTTCCTCGAAATTCCCTTTATTTCGCTCAGCCTTACAGGGTCGGTAAGCATAATATTCAAAACCTCGCCGCCAAAATGCTCAACAAGTTTTATGGCTGTCGCCTCGCGTATGCCCGGCACAATGCCCGACGAAAGATATCTCACCACCGCGTCGTCCTCTGTCGGCAAAACACTTTCATAAAATTCCGCCTTGAATTGCTCACCGTATTCAGGATGAGTCACCCACATCCCGGTTATCACAACCCGTTCGCCTTCGCTCAGATACGGCATATACCCGGTGGCGGTAAACATGCCTTCTTCACGGCTGTCAATCTCGCATACTGTATATCCGTTCTCAGGATTTGTGTAGACAATTTCCACCACATTTCCCTCAACACGCTCAAATCCGTCCAACTAAAATTCCCCCTTAAGCACCTTTGCCATGCCATCTTTCATACCAACGATTTCTCCGCCGCAGTTTTCCAGATATTTCACACATTCCTGTGTGATTCTGCTCCCCGGCACGCACAGCGGCACCCCGGGGGGATATACGGTTACGACAGCCGCGGATATTTTCCCTTCCGCACATCTAAAGGGGATATATTCACTTGCTGAATAAAATGCCTCCGAAGGCATAATCTCTGTTTTCTCAAGCGGCGGAACAATATACCTTTTTGCCCCGGCGGAAGATTTTTTTAAATCCTTACACAACTTTTCAAGCGCCGCCCCCAGGGCCTCAAAATCGTGCACACTGTTTGACGGCGTCGCTATCAGCACAATATTTTCAGTGTCGGACATCTCAATATCAATGCCGCACTCTTCGCGCAAAAAATCTCCTGCCCCGTGTCCCGTGATGTCATACCGTGAAAAATTAAACACCGGCCGTGTTTCATCAATGTCAAAAAAACCATCGGAACGGTCAGGGATTAAGAGTTCTGTGTTTTTCCTCAGCCTGTTTTTCAATTCCACACAAGCCCTGTATGTATTCTCCCAGCCGGACGGGTCTTTTGCCACGCTTTCCGCCGCCGATTCGGCAGATGCCGCTATTATATAAGAAGGACTTGAAGTCTGAAAAAAACAGGAAACCGCCCGGGCGCGCTCTTGCAGGGCGTCCCCTCCGTTTATGTGCAAAAAAGCCGACTGATTCAGTCCGTCAAGGGTTTTATGCGCGCTCTGCACCGCCATATCGCAATATCTAACCGCACTTTGCGGGAGAAAATCCCCGGCAAAAAAATGTGCGCCGTGCGCTTCGTCAACCAGAAGCGGAATATCCTTTGCCATGCTCCTGATTGACTTTATGTCGGAAACAATACCATAATAATTCGGTGAAGTCACCAAAATTGCCGAAACATCATTTTCCTCCAGCTTTTTCTTGATGTCCCCCAAATCCGCATCGCCGTATATTGAATATTTTTCATATAATATATGTTCAAAAAAAATCGGCTCCAGACCCAGCGCCACACAAGCATTGATTACCGATATATGGGATATCCTGCTCACAAGCACCTTTTCACCGCGTCTGCATGCAGCGGCAAGCATAGCAAAAATTCCGCCGGTGGAACCGTTTACCATGATAAGACTCCTATCGCACGAAAAGATTTGTGCAATCCGATTTTCCGCCTTTTCCACCGCACCGGACGGGTGGTGCAGGCTGTCTGTGTCGGGGAGTTCCGTGACATCATATGTTCCCCACGGGTTTATCCCCCTCTGCTTATGTCCAGGCATGGAAAAAGAAATCCTCCCAAGTGCCGAATATTTTAAAAGCATGTCAGCGATTTTACCTTTCATAACCGTTTTCCTTTCCGTGCATTTTCATTCTGTATGATATTTTACCATAAAAAGAAGCATATGTAAAGAACAAACGTTTTTGTGTTCACAATTATTTTACATTTCTGTTTTTTAAAAATGTTGCATATTTCAGAGAATTATGTTACAATAAGTTTATCATAGGGTTTTTATGCTCGTTTTTTTGATGCATAACCCATAATATATCAGTTATCTGTTCGGGTAATTACCTGTTGGATATTTGCAAAATCTGCATTTTACAATTACCTAAATTACCTAATTAAAAAGGAGATTAAGAAGCATGGAAGTTTCAGAAGCCTTGCTTAAAAGGCGGACAATACGCAAATTTAGTCAGATTCCGGTGAGTACAAAGCAATTGAAATCACTTGTCAATTATGCACGGCTTGCCCCGTTTGCGGCAAATGTGCAGGGGCTCAGATATAAAATCATCACAGACCGCGAACTCGGCGACAAGATATTCAACAACATCAAATGGGCGGGCTATCTCCCAAAGGGCACCCCCGCCACCGATGAACGCCCCCCGGCGTATATCGCCGTAATCGGCGACACATCTGTCAAAGACAGCTTTGAAACAGACGCCGGCGCGGCTGTCATGTCAATCATTCTCGGCGCACTGGACTACGGCTTGGGGGCATGCTGGCTTGGGGCGATACGGCGCAAAAACATTTCGGAATTTTTGGGGCTTGAGCCAAAGCACTCACTTTTGTACATGATTGCCCTGGGATATCCGGCACAGGAAAGCAAGGAATGTCCCTACAAAAACAACCCCAAATATTTTTATGACGAAAACGGTGTCCTGAATGTGCCAAAGCTTTCTCTTGATGACATAATCATATAAACCGGGTAATTGTAAAACCGATGTTTTACAATTACCTATAATCATATAAAAGGAAAGAAGGTTTTTTCAATGCCAAACAAGATTTTAATAGCAGACGACGACAAAAGCATAGTTGAGCTGATGCGCCTTTATCTGGAAAAAGAAGGCTATACATGCATAACCGCCGAAAACGGGAAAATTGCCTTGAAAAAATTTGAAACAGACACTCCCGACCTTATCATACTGGATATCATGATGCCCGAGGTCGACGGCTGGCAGGTATGCCGCGAAATAAGAAAAAGCTCCAATGTCCCGATTATCATGCTTACCGCCAAGGGCGAAACCTTTGACAAGGTGCTGGGGCTTGAGCTGGGCGCGGACGACTATATGGTAAAGCCCTTTGAAACAAAGGAACTTATCGCCAGAATCAAGGCAGTGCTTCGCCGTGCGGAAACGAAACCCAAAAACACAACAGAGGAAGTTTCTTATCCCGGGCTTTCCGTAAACCTGACAAACTATGAATTGAAGATAAACGGCAAAATAATGGAGGTTCCGCCAAAAGAACTGGAACTTTTATACTTCCTTGCCTCAAATCCCAACAGAGTCTTTACAAGAGAACAGCTTCTCGAAGAAGTTTGGGGGTTTGACTACTTCGGTGATTCGCGTACGGTTGACGTACATATAAAGCGCCTGCGCGAAAAGCTTGAAAACATCAACGAAAACTGGCAGCTTAAAACCGTGTGGGGCGTAGGTTATAAATTTGAGGTGAGATAAAATGTTTAAATCCGTCTTTCAGCGGATGATGTGGACAAGCTGTGCCATAATCCTTGTGGTCATTGTCCTTATCACCGGTGCGATGTCGCTGCTTTTAAACAAATATGTAAAAGGCTCAAAATACGACGCCGCGATAAATGCGTCAAAAACCATCGAAGGGCTGACCGTGACACTGGCGCTTGAAAACTACGATTCACGTTCGGTATACTTTTACAACAATTCCCTCGTCACCATATCGCACATACTTGACTCTGACATAACGGTGATAAACGATACCGGCGAGGTTTTTGCCTCCACAAATCAGACAAAAAAAGTTTCACCAGACTACATCACCCCCGTGCTTTCCGGCAAAACCATATCGGAGAGCGGCGCATTCGGCGGTGTATTTTCGGAAAGGGTGTATATAATCGGTGTACCGCTGAAATACAACAACAGGGTTGTCGGCGGTGTGTTTTTCAACACCGAACTGCCGAAAATGAAAGACAATGTTTACAGCCTCCTGCTTATGGTGCTTATCGCATGCATAATTGCCTTGGCAATCGCATGTGTCCTGATATTTATCCATGCAAAAAGAACCGCCATGCCGCTTCGCGAGCTGAACAAAGCGGTGCTTGAGATTGCCTCCGGCAATTTCAGCAAGCGCCTGCCGCCCGGCAAGGACGAAATCGGTCAGCTTTCCTCAAGCTTCAATTATATGGCGTCGTCTTTGGAACGGATAGAAAATTCGCGCTCCGAATTTATTTCGGACGTTTCGCACGAACTGCGCACGCCGATGACTTCAATCTCCGGTTTTGTCAGCGGTATTCTCGACGGGACAATTCCGCCCGAAAAAGAAAAAGAATACTTGAAAATCGTGTACGATGAGTCAAAACGGCTTGCAAAGCTCACCAACGACATGCTTGAAATGAGCAAAATGAATTCCTCAGAATACAAACTTGATGTCGTAAAGTTTGACATAGCCGAGCTTATACGCCTTTGCATAATTCAGCTTGAGCAAAAAATCAGTGATAAGCATCTTGAACTTGATGTCACTCTCCCGGACGAAAAACTTATGGTTCTCGCCGACAAAGAAGCAATACAGCGCGTCATAATAAACATTCTTGACAATGCGGTAAAATTCAGCTTTGAAGACACCACAATCACAATTTCCGCAAAAAAACAGGGTAAAAAGGCATATGTTTCAATAGGCAACCTCGGCATCGGCATTGAAGAAAAGGAGCTCGGCAGTATTTTTGACAGATTCTACAAAACAGACAAGTCACGCACCCGCGACAAATCCGGCGCCGGGCTGGGGCTTTCCATGGTGAAAAACATTATCAATCTGCACAAACAGGAAATATGGGCAGAGAGCATTGACACAGGCAAAAACTCAAAATTTACCAAATTTACCTTTACACTCGAACTATCATAATTATTTCTATTGATTTTTCGGCGCCGCAGGGGTATAATATGGGATATAAACTCGAAAGGATTTGATTTAAAATGGCAGAATTACGTTGGAACCCACTCATAAAAGACTGGGTTATGATTGCATCAAACAGACAAAACAGACCGCAGATGCCGAAAGATTGGTGTCCGTTCTGTCCCGGTTCGGGAAAAGTCCCGGACAAATTTACGGTATATAAATATGACAACGACTTCCCGGCGCTTTCCCAAAATCCGCCGGTTCCCGACGATGTCGCGACGGAACTGTACAAAACAAAACCGTCTTATGGCAAATGTGAAGTAATATTGTATTCACCCGAGCACACAATCACCCTCCCCGAGCTCCCCGTTGACCACATAAGAGAACTTGTCGGGCTGTGGGAAGAAAGATTTGTGGAGATAAGCAAGGACGAAAAAATCAAATATGTCTTTATATTTGAAAACCGCGGCGCGGCTGTCGGCGTAACAATGCCCCATCCGCACGGGCAAATCTACGGTTATTCCGTAATCCCCAAAAAAATTGAACTGGAAATTGATTCATTCAAGGAACACAGGGAAAAGACAGGCAGATGCCTCATGTGTGACATGCTCCGCGACGAAACCGCGGACGGCAGACGCGTGATAATCGAAAATGACGACTTTGTTGCCTTCCTCCCCTTCTTCTCGGCATATCCTTACGGTATGTACATAGCGGCAAAGCGCCACATACAGAACCTCACCGAGATGACGGAACAAGAAAAACTTAACCTTGCAAAAATCCTGAAGGAAACAGCCGGTACGCTGGACAGCCTGTTTGACTATACCTTCCCGTACATGATGTGTATGTACCAAAACCCTGTCAACAGCGGCAACACCGACTTCCACCACTTCCACATTGCCTTTTATCCGCCGATGCGTTCTGCCGACAAGATAAAATACAATGCTTCTTCCGAAACGGGCGCCTGGGCGCACTGCAATCCGACCGCACCCGAAGAAAAGGCAGAAGAGCTCAGAAAAGCATACGAAAAATTCAAGAAAAAAATGTAAACACATTCCTGTCGGAAAATCTTTCTTGGTTGATTTTTCGACAGGATTTTTTTTGAAAAATAATATATATTTTTTGAAAAAACATATTTTTTTTCTTTTGCTATTGACTTTTAATTCTAATAGTGTTATTATTTCCCTGTGTGTTTGCAGGAGTTTTCCATCTGCAAACTTTCACGTTTATTTTTTACGGAAACGGCCGATATATTCTTATAAATACATATAGCATATCCACACTCTGTGTTTCCCAAAATCCGGGGACGACAGTGAAATGCAAAAATGTACTATAAGACACCGGAAAACATAATGGCATACGCCCCGATGAATGACAAGCTCTTCATCTTCCGCGGCTGCCAAATCGGATTCAAGCCGATTGATGTTGAAAACATCGGCATTATCCGCAAAAATAACAGCAACAATTTTATATTATGCCGCCATTATGGCTATTGTGCAGCATGGTATAAACATATTATAATTTAGCTAAAAAAAGGATTGGAGTTATATTATGGAAAAATTAAAAATTCTCTTTGCCGGTGACTTTTGTATACGCGGCAATGCCGTAGAAAACCTGGACAAAGAAACAATCGAAAAAAATTCGGCACCCGTGCGCACAGCCACGTCAAACCGCGACATTTCCGTGGTAAATGTCGAAACGGTTTTCACCGATGTACTCTCCCCTGTGGAAAAATCCGGGCCCACGCTTTCTTCACCGCTGTCTGCGCTTGATTATCTCAAAAGCTACGGCTTTACGATAGGCGCCATGGCAAACAACCATGTATGCGACCAAGGGTATGAAAAGGGGCTTTTGTCAAAACAGTCGGTGCAGGACTGCGGTATGCTTACAATGGGATATGGCAAAAACCTGTGTGAGGCGAAACAGCCGATAAGGATTGAAAAAAAGGGTATAAAAATTTCTTTTTTGAATTATGCCGAAAACGAATTTACCGCCGCAACCCCGTCAAAACCGGGATTTGCACCGATAAATTTTTATGAAAACGCCGTGCAGGTGCGCGAAGAAAAAGCAACCTCAGATTTTGTGTTTGTTATGCTGCATGCCGGGAACGAAAACTGCCCGATTCCGCGCAATGGCGTAAAGGATTTTTGCCGCGCGCTGATTGACGCCGGCGCCGACGGCGTAATCATTTCGCACCCACACTGCCCCCAGGGGATTTCGTACTACAAAGAAAAACCAATAGTTTACAGCATGGGCAATTTCTTCATGTCCGACCGCGATGAAGGATTTTCACGCTGGAACACGGGCTACATGGCAGACATCACAATCAACGATGACTCTTCTGTCACTGCCGTCCCTGTCCCCTACGAATTTGCTTCAGACTGCTCCTCATTTTCGTTTATGGAGGGCGAAAGGAAAGAGCTTTTCCTAAAATATCTGGACACCCTTTCAAAAGCGGCGGAAATTGCCGATGAGGAAGAATACCAAAATCTCATGTATGCATGGAGCATTATGTATATGGAGGATATGTCGGGCTTTATCGATTCTGTCAAAGATGACAGGACCTTCAACGGCGAATATATGCTCTTCATAAAAAATGCCTTTTCGTGCGAGAGCCACCGCGAGGTCATGAAAAATTATTTTACTGTCCTTACAACGGGACAGTTGGAAAATTTTGAAGAATACAAAGAAAAAATAAAGGCACTGCAAAAACTGCCGTTTTGAGAAAAGGAGAAAAAAATGAGTTATCCGCAAATTTTAACCACACTGAGCGGAAATCCCGTGACTTCCGCAGCAACATGGGAAAAGCACAGAAGAAATGAAATCCTTACACTTTTCCAAAATTTTGTCTATGGCGTTGCGCCGATAGACAGACCCGGGGACTTAAGCTTTTCAATCAAAGAAATTGAACGTGAAGACAACATTATTCAAAAAAAGGTGACTATCAGCTTTTCTGCGCTCAGCTTTTCGGCAAATGTATTTGTGCCCAAAGACAACAAAGAAAAACTGCCGGCATACCTTCTTCTGATGCACGAATATCAGCAAAATCTGTGTGATGTCGACAAAAACCTTGATTTTGACATTATACCGATTAAAGACATAATAAAACGCGGTTATGCCGCCGTGACATTTTACTTAAACGGGATATGTCCCGATTTGTTCCAAAACAAGCTCAATTCGGAAAAACGCTATTGTGACGGAATCTTCACAGCCATGGAATATACCCACCGCCCCAACTCATGGTCCATCATCGCGGCATGGGCATGGGGCGCAAGCCGTGTTATGGACTATCTGGAAACCGACAAGGATATAGACAAAGACAAAGTTATAGTTGCGGGACATTCCAGAAGCGGCAAAACAGCCCTCTGGACAGCAGCATGTGACAAACGTTTCAAAATGGCTGTTTCCAACGACTCGGGCTGCACCGGCGCCGCCTTCACGCGCGGCAAGCAGGGCGAGCATGTAAAGGACATAAATGATGTCACACACTGGTTCTGCGAAAATTATGAGAATTACAACGATGACGAGGACATGCTGCCGGTTGACCAGCATATGCTTTTGGCACTGATTGCCCCGCGTCCGCTGTATGTCGCAAGTTCTTCGGAGGACGACTGGGCAGACCCCGCTCACGAATTGCTGTCGTGCAGACTTGCCGGAGAGGCATACGGGCTGTACGGTTTGAAAGGAGTTATTGTCCCCGAAAGCGGCGCAGAGCTGAACACACCGTATCACGAAGGAACAATCGGCTACCACATAAAAACCGGCGAACATTCACTTACAAAACGCGACTGGAATTTCTTTATGGATTTTTCTGACAAGTATGTAAAATAGAGAATATAAAGACAAGCGGCTGTTTAAAAAGTCAATCGACTTTTTAAACAGCCGCTTTATATAAAAACAGTTCAAAACGGACAAGGTATTTCCCCATTTGCTACTCCAGTGCTTTTACACCGTTTAATATCAGTTTTTCGGCAAACTCTGCCATTTCTTCCGGCGTTTCCTTCATTCCGCCTTTGAGCCATGCGTCAAACAAACCAATGCAGCCCGACTCTATATAATGATAAAAATACCCGAATTTCAGTCTGTTCTTCACCTTAAGCTGATTGCACACATCTGTAAAGCATTTTTCTCTCATGACATTTTTCAGCTTGTCCACAAAAGCGGCATCGCCGTTTTTCCCAATAAAGCTCTGTGCCAAATCCGCATTTTCCGCCAAAAGCTTAAAAATCTCCACCATAAAAGGAAAAAGCGAGTCTGTGCTTTTTGCCGGCACATAATTATTCACTATTTCATTGAATTTTTCAAAAATCCCGTTCTGGATTTGCTCTGCCATGTCATACACATCTCTGTAATGAAGATAAAATGTGCCGCGGTTTATGTCGGCACGTTCCGCAATCTCACGCACCGTGATGTTGTTGAGCGGTTTTTCCAAAAGCAACTCCGCCAGAGCGTCATTCATAAGCTTTTTTGTCTTGCGCACACGCCTGTCTTCATTAGGTTTCATATTCTTAAATCCTTTCAAAATCCCTAAATTAACCACTTGTTTACAGATTCTTTTTTTCAATAAAACACATGCGCAACAAGGTGTTTTTTACTCAACATTTTTTATTGCATTTGTATATTGTAATATCGAAAAAATATTGTTATAATAACATTATAATCGTTTAATCAACATTTGTCAATCATATTTTAGGTAATTGTAAAACTAACGTTTTCCAATTAAAATTCTTGGGTAGAAATAAAAAGTTCCGGCCGATTTTAGTTGTACGGCAGGTTGAAACTTTTTATTTCAGCAAAAAAATGACGCACATGCCGTCATTTTTGATTACCTGTCAGGGGTTGGCGCCCCCGATACCCCCGCAAAGATGCGGTGGCTAATTGTAAAATTTACATTTTACAATTACCTAAATCATATTTAAAAAAGGAGAATATATATGAGTTCAAAATCAAAAAAAGGTCCGTCAGCATTGGAAAAAATTGCCGGATTTATTGTTGACAAAAGAAAAGGATTTTATTTGGTTTACATAATCATTGCAATTTTCTGCATGTTTTCTTCGGGGTGGGTCAATGTGAACAACAACATCACCGATTACCTTGACGAAGAAACAGAAACAAGAAAAGGGCTTACCATAATGGAGGACGAATTTATCACTTATGCCACGGCAAGCATTATGATTGATAATATTTCTTATGCCGACGCGGAGGACCTTTGTTTTTCGCTCAAAAACATAAACGGAGTAAAGGATATTGAATTTGACAACAGTACAAATCATTATGTCGGCGCTTCCGCACTTTTTTCCGTCACCTTCGACGGCGATTCCGATGACCCGGTTTCGTCCGACGCACTGGCGCAGATAGAAAAAGAGCTGGATTCTTATGACATATATGTTTCTGCCGAGCTTGGCAACACAAAAGCCGACACAATCGCCAAGGAAATGAACCTTATTATGCTCATCGCCTGTGTAATTATCCTTTCTGTGCTGCTTTTCACCTCGCGCACATATATGGAAGTGCCTGTCCTTATACTCACATTCGGCACAGCCGCACTGCTCAACAAAGGAACAAACTTCATGTTCGGCACGATATCTTTTATATCAAACTCAATTGCAGTCGTTCTTCAGCTTGCGCTTGCCATAGACTATGCAATCATTCTCTGTCACCGCTACACCGAAGAAAGAGAAACAAAGGACGCGCGCGAGGCAGTTGTCACAGCGCTGTGCAAAGCAATCCCAGAAATCTCCGGCAGTTGCCTCACCACCCTTTCAGGGCTTGGCGCAATGGCGTTTATGCACTTCAAAATCGGACTGGACATGAGTATGGTTCTGATAAAGGCGATAATATGCAGTATTCTTGTTGTGTTTACGCTTATGCCCGGTCTGCTTATGTCTTTCAGCAAGCTGATTGACAAAACACATCACAAAAGCTTTGTCCCCAAAATTACGGCATGGGACAATATCGTTGTTAAACTCAGATTTATAACACCGTGTATATTCGGCGTTTTGGTCGTGGGCGCATTCTTTTTTGCCAACAATTGCCCATACGCATATAGCTATACCAATCTGAGCACCATAACAAAAAGTGAATCACAGATAGCGGAAAACATGATTCATGACACCTTCAGCAGTTCCAACATTCTTGCCGTCATCGTCCCCTCCGGGGATTATGAAAAAGAACAGGCGCTTTCCGATGATTTGGAAGCGTTTGACGAAGTAAGCTCTGTCACAAACCTTGCCTCTGTCGATGCCCTTGACAACTACACAGTCGGCGACATGCTGACCCCCAGGCAGTTTTCGGAGCTTACAGACATAGACATAGAAAAAATTATGCTTTTATACTCTGTTTATGCCGCAAAAAATGATGAATACGAAAAAATCATAGGCGGAATAGATTCGTACAAAATACCGCTGATTGATATGTTTGACTTTGTATATGATGAAATTCAAAAAGGTGCCTTCACACTTGACTACGAAATGACCGAAAAGCTTGATGACCTGAACGAACAGCTCTCGGACGGTAAAAAACAACTGGAAAGCAGCACGCACAGCCGTCTTGTTCTTGACCTGAACATTCCGGAGGAAAGTGATGAAACATTTGAATTTCTGAATACCGTAAAGAACACCGCAAAGAAATACTATGGCAACGACGTTGTCCTTGCCGGCAACTCGACAAACGACCGCGACCTTGCGTCCACCTTCGGGCAGGACAATATCCTTATCAGCATACTTTCCGTGCTTTTTGTCATCATAGTGTTGCTCTTCACCTTCCAGTCGGCCGGTATACCGATTATACTTATACTTGTTATCCAGGGAAGTGTATGGATAAACTTCTCCTTCCCGACAATAATGAACTCACCCCTTTACTTTATGAGTTATCTGGTGGTAAGTTCAATCCAGATGGGCGCAAACATAGACTATGCCATAGTCATCACAAACCGTTATACCGAGCTGCGCAAGCAAATGCCAAAGCTTGAGGCAGTCAAAGCTTCGCTTGACCTTGCTTTCCCAACCATATTCACATCGGGAAGCATCCTTGCCTCTGCCGGCATCGCCATAGGGCTGTTCTCGTCAGACCCCGCAATTGCATCTATCGGCGTCTGCCTCGGGAGGGGCACATTGCTCTCGATTTTGCTTGTTATGGGCATCTTGCCGCAATTGCTTGTTTTGGGTGACATAATCATCGAAAAGACCGCGTTCACCATGAAAGTGCCGCTGAAAAAAGAAACACAAAGCGGAAATCTCTTGGTTGACGGACGCATACACGGGTATGTAAACGGCAGAGTTGACGGCATATTCACAGGAAACATCAACGGAGAATTCAACGCAAGTGTCCTAAACGGCAGTGTGACCGAAAACACTCAATCGGAAAGTGAGGCTGACAAAGATGAATAAAAAAATACATTCCATGCTTTTGCTGTGCTTTATCCTGGCAAACATATTCTCTCCGATACTTTCGGTTTCGGCAGACGACAACATCATAAATATTTCCACACAGGAAGAGCTTGCAGAGCTTGCAAAAAACTGTATTCTTGACAGCTGGTCTGTCGGCAAAACCGTCAATCTTGTGTCGGACATAAACATCAAAACCGCAAGATTCACCCCGATACCCACATTCGGGGGGCGGTTCAACGGCAACGGATATACGATTTCCGGGCTTGCCTTCAAGGGCAGCGGTTCTGACATCGGGCTGTTTCGATATATCCAAAAAAGCGGCAGAGTTGAAAACCTGACCGTCAAGGCGACTCTTTCGCCAATCGGTTCAAAATCCGTAATCGGCGGCATTGCCGGCGAAAACAACGGCACAATCATCTCGTGCAGCTTTGACGGCACAATAAAGGGCGAAAACAGTATCGGCTGCATTGCCGGAAAAAACACCGACTCGGGACAAATCATCTCCTGCACCTCCAAAGGGAGCATTATCGGCGAAAACAGTACCGGCGGCATTGTCGGAGAAAATATCGGTCTTGTTTCCAATTGCACAAACAACGCCGAAGTAAACACAAGCTATGAAGAAAAAAAGCGTGACATTGTCAATGCCGACACAGACGTCGGTGCGATAGTGGAAAACCTCAAGACCACAAAAGAAGAAAACGAAGAAGAAAGCATACTGGGGCACACCGACACGGGCGGCATTGCCGGACATTCGGGCGGTATTATCCAGGGATGCACCAACAATGCCGACGTCGGATATCCGCACATCGGCTACAATGTCGGCGGCATTGCCGGCAGACAATCGGGCTATATGCTTGGCTGTGAAAACAACGGATTTATCCGCGGCAGAAAGGACATTGGCGGCATTGTCGGCCAGGCAGAGCCATATATGCTTCTGGACGCCTCTTCCCCGGCATTTTCTTCTGTCAATACCGAGCTGAACAACCTAAACTCAATGGTGGAACGCTTTATCAACGACACCGATTCCACAGGCGATGACATGCAGACACAGCTGAACGCGCTTTCAAAACACTCCGCTGCCGCACGCGACAGCATAGAAATAATGTCCGACAGTGCACGTGACTTTGCAGAGGACAACATAAACGAAATAAATTCTGAAGCGGCAATCATCTCCGACACCATTGACAAGCTTGTTCCTGTCATGGACAGCTTGCAAAGCGGAACCGACGAAATCGGCGATGCTCTTGATGAAATCCGCAATGCTCTTGACTCTATCGACATCAATGTGCCTGACATAGAGGCAGACATTGACGCAATGGACGAGGCGCTACTTAATATTTCAAATGCTGAAAAAAGCCTCGGCAAGGCAATTTCCAGGGCAAAAATGGCAATAAACAGCCTGAAGGACGTGATTTCATCAGATAATCCCTCCGCCACAAAGAAAGCGCTGAACAATCTTTATTCTGCCATCTCAGACATAAAGACCAACAAAGAGCAAATCTATGCCGCACTTGACAGTATAGACCAAATATTAAAAATGCCACCCTCCAACATGGACGACGTGATAAAAAATTATCAGGAAATTCAAAAACATGTCCAGACAATCAAAAACAGATTGTCCGGAGATATCACCGCCATTTCCACCATAAAAACAAGCCTTGACACCCTGCGCAAATACACAAAAATTGACCTTTCTTCTCTGAGAGATGCGGCACGTCAGGCACAGCGCGCGGCGGATTATCTGCTTGACACAATGTATTATCTGCGCACAGGGCTTGAAGGCGTAAGCGACACATTGTCGAATCTGCTTGATAAAATAAACGATTTTGCCCAAGACACCAATGACCAACTCAAGGACGCCAAAGATAAGCTCAGCAAAGCGTTTAAATCGCTTTCTTATGCTGCTGATGACTTTTCCGATTCTCTCGGCGACTTGAGGGACATTGTTTCAGACCTTTCGAAGGAAGAACCGTTTAAACTGGTGAATATAAGTGATGATTTTAAAAACGCAAGTGACGATTTGTTCGATTCCGCAAAGGATATCTCGGACGATATTGAGTCGCTGAAATCTGTTGTTTCTGACGGAAGAACAAAACTCAGCAACCACCTCCGTTCTATAAGCAAACAATTCAACCTGGTTATAAATCTTCTGTTCGGCGAAATTGAAGATTTTCAAAACTTTGACGACAGCCTCGGCGACGTCTTTGTCGACACCTCCGACGACAACATTATAAGCACAAAGCAAGGCAAGGTTTCGGGGTGTGTAAATCACGCCGAAATTGAAGGCGACAGGAACACCGGCGGAATTGCGGGGTCTATGTCTATCGAATATTCAAAAGACCCGGAAGATGACATAGAAAAGCCAAAATCAATCAACTTTACATACCGCACCAAGACAATACTTTATCAATGCATAAACGACGGCGAAATAACAGGCAAGAAAGACTGCACCGGAGGTGTTGCCGGTTTGGCAGAGCTGGGCACAATCTATGAATGTGAAAACTACGACTCTGTCAAAAGCACAAACGGCAATTATGTCGGCGGCATTGCCGGCAAAAGCGACTCTGCAATCCGCAGAAGCTTTTCCAAATCAGATGTCGAAGGAAAGCGCTATGTCGGCGGCATTGCCGGCAAAGCAAAAACCCTTTCCGCCTCGTATGCCATTTCCGCCCCTTCGGGCGACGAAAATGTGGGTTCTGTCGCAGGCACCGTTTCGGGATTCAACGCCATTGCCGACAATTATTATATCCAAAACGACATTGGTGCCATAGATTCGGTCAGCTATTCCGGCAAAGCCGAAGCAATCACATATGACACACTTACCGCTCGGCAAAATATCCCAAAACGTTTTGCCGGCTTTACCGTCACCTTTATCGCCGATGATGAAATAGTTGACACGCAAACGATAAAATACGGCGAAAGCACCGACAGAATCAAAATGCCGACACCCCCCTCCAAAGATGACGAATTTGGCGTATGGCCCGAAATCAAGGAAAAAACAGTGACCAAGGACTTCAAAATAGAATGTGAATACAAACCTTACATCACTGTTTTATCCAGTGAAGAAAAGAATGACAACGGCAAACTTGCACTCTGCCTTGCCGAGGGCAAGTTTACAGACGATGCCACGCTGAATTTTGAAGAAAACTCACTCCAAAAGCCAAAGCATGAAATCGGTCATCTAAAGACATACTCCGTCAAATTGGAAAATACCGACATTTCGGCCGATGATGAGGTCACACTTCATGTTTTGAACGAAAGCCGCAAAAAAGTTTCGGCATGGCAAATGACTGACGGCGGCTGGGAAAAAGTCAGCACCAAAACAAGAGGAAAGTATGTTTTGCTGAAAACAACCGGTGCAGAAAGCGAAATATGCCTGAAATATGACAAAATTTCATTCAATCCGCTTTGGTTGCTGCCCATTGTTGCGGTTATTCTTGCCGCGGCAATCATATTCCGCAAAAAAATACGCCTGAAAAAGAATAAAAAAGTGCGATGACTCGCACCTCAACACCTCTGCCCCTCAATCTTGAGGGGTAGTCTTTTCTTTTTTCTAATTCTGTGGTAGAATATACATATGAGTATTTTACAAAACATTTTTTCAGATCATTTTCATAAACTTCTTAATTCTAACATTAAAATCCGTGATACTGTTATTGAAAATGTGGATAAAATGATTCATTGCGGTGACTTCAAAAGGGGGTACGCTTTTTACATTTGTGAACATTGTTCCCGATTTATGGTTTCTCCTTTTAGGTGCAGAAGCCGTTTCTGCACCTCCTGCGGCAACCTCTACAAGCATTGCCCTATGATAATGTTATTACTGTATTCGGGTATGCGGCGCGGTGAACTGTGTGGTCTTGAATGGTCTGACATTGATTTGAAACACGGCATTATAAATATAAGCAAATCAAGCTTGTACATTTCGCAAATAGGTATATTTGACGATACAACAAAAAACAGGACATCAGAGCGTGTTATAAGAATCCCCGAGGATATGACAACTTTGTTGAAAGAGTACAGACGTTCACAAAATCAATTACAACTTACAATGGGTGACTTGTGGCAAGGGACACAAAAAGTGTTTACAACGCAAAACGGAAAGCCGATACACCCCGACAGCATAACAGGTTGGTTTAAAAGTTTCATCAAAAGAAATGATTTGCCGGACATACATCTTCACTCCCTCCGGCACACGAACGCGACTTTATTGATTGCCGCCGGGACAGATATCCGAACAGTGGCAAAACGATTAGGGCATGCAACCGCATCCACAACCACAAATATTTATGCACATGCTATCAAATCGGCTGATGAAATGGCAGCCGAAAAATTGGCAGACATACTAAATCCCATGAAAAGAAATGCAAATTAAGGACGATTTTAACCGTTCTTTTTTTGTGCAAAAAATACCCAATAAAGGACAAATAAAGGACAAAACGGTTTTATAGGACAATTTCAGCAAAAAATTAAAACCGCCTAAACATAGTGTTTAAGCGGTTTCTGCTTGGTTGCGGGAGCCGGATTTGAACCAACGACCTTCGGGTTATGAGCCCGACGAGCTACCAGACTGCTCTATCCCGCGATGTATCTTAACAACGTATCTCATTATAACACAACCGGCATTGTTTGTCAATACATTTTTATAATTTTATTAAAAAAAACTGTTATAGGTTTTTAACACCCGTGACAACCAATGCAATATTTTGCATTGACTCATGCAAATCAATATGATATAATCAGACTGTTAAGTTTTAATGCTAAACATATCAATACAAATATTGTGTCAATGCGGAATATCGCATCTCGGTCTTTTGCCGAGGCACAACGTTTCGGGGGAGGAAAAACTATGGAAGCAGAATTTTTAAATCTGACACCTGAGAATATTGCAGACGAACACCTGTGCTGTATAATCCGCACAAAAAAGCCCCACCCCGGCGTGGAGGCAAAACGCGCCTGGCTTGCAGAACGATTGGCGGAGGGGCACACATTCCGAAAATTAAACGTCAAAGGCTGTGTATTTATCGAATATGCACCGCTCGAAACGGCGTGGGTGCCCGTTTTGGGTAATAATTTCTATTATATTTATTGCCTTTGGGTTATCGGCGCGCCAAAGGGGCACGGATATGGAAAGCAGCTTATGGAATACTGCATAAACGACGCAAAAGAACACGACAACTCCGGCATTTGCATGCTTGGCGCCGCAAAGCAAAAAGCTTGGCTTTCCGACCAAAGCTTTGCAAAAAAATATGGATTTGAAACTGTCGACACAACCGCAGACGAGTACGAACTGCTTTCACTCAGCTTTGACGGAACAAATCCCCATTTTGCACCAAGTGCAAAAACACAGACCATTGACAACAACAATCTAACTGTTTACTATGATGACCAATGTCCATACACCTTGCAACGTATCCAAAAATTGAGGGAATATTGCGCACAAAACAAAATCACGGCGAATTTTGTTCATGTCACCTCCCTTGTGCAGGCAAAAAAACTCCCCTGTGTTTTCAACAATTGGGCAGTATTCTATGGCGGAAAATTTGTGACCGTCAACCAGATTGACGGCGCAGCTGTTAAAAAAATAATAACAAAATAAGATACATAAAAAGTGATGCAAAAAAACAACTTCCCAAAAGCATTGTATTTTGAGAACTCCGCGATTTTTGCATCACTTTTTTAACAGAGCCGCAATCGGCTTTTTTTATAACACAACCTCAATTTCTTTTGGCACATCAACAATAGGCTCTGCACCGCTCTTCATGCTGACGGTTATATACCCATATGGTGTCGGCATCTTTATCTCGGCATATTCCAGCCCGAACAGTTCCGGGTTCAGCGATATTTTCTTGAACCCGGCTTCTCTCATCTCAAATCCCATCAGTTTTGACGGAAGCTGATATGTCGGTGTTCCTCCCCAGACATGGCTGTAGTCAAACCCATATCCCGACATATCATACCAGCCCTCCTGCAAGCCTTTCCCAAACTCGGTCATCTCTTTCCAACGCCTCAGCTGTGCAATCCCGTATTCTTTAAAAAGGCCGGCTTTATAAATTGCCTCAAACACAAAGTGCATAAAGTATGGCTGTGGATTTATGAGGGTCATATCATTTAAAATCCGCTCTATCAGACCCTTTTGCACATTCTTCGGCGCAATGTCAAACAACACCGCCAAAGAGTTTGTGTGCCAGCTGAAATATCTTTTCTCAGGGTTTTCCGGAATCCATTTTGCAATGGCATATTTTTCATTCAGACCGTCAAAATAAAGTCCTTTTTCCGAATCAAAAAACAACTCATTAAATGCTCTTTTCAAAATCTCCGCACGCTGAGCATATTTTTTGCAAAGTGCGTCATCGCCCATCAACTCAAAAAGCTTTGATGCCTTATCCAGTCCTCCGGCATAAAAGGCGTTCAATGATGCCTGTCCCAGCGCCGCCGGCGGATGATGCAGGCTTATGCCGTCAACTTCAAGCCAATCGATAAACATATAACTCGGCGGACTTACAATTATCCCGCGCCCGTCGGTATAAGTGTGAAAGCGCTCCAGAAGTATTATCAAAGCATCTTTTGTTTCAGCAAGGATTTCCTTGTCCGCCGTGAACATATAGTAATCATAAAGCATCATTATCCACATCATGCTGTAGCTTGTGTGGAACATAAAGCCTCCGGTCATCTGCAAATAATCCGCAGTTCTCACAATGTCAAGTCTTGTCAGTTTTGTATCCCCATACACATAATAGTTCATAAGGCTTGCAATCATATAATCCCCCGTGCAACCCAGATTTTCCTGGTGCTTCGGGCTGTCGAGTTCTATGGTCTGCCGGCAGATTTTCAACGCCCACTTCCCCATATCATAAGCTTTGTTTAAAATATCGTCCGAGCACTCAAAACTGCCCTCGTCAGATATCGGATAATAATCAAAATAAAGTGAAAACCGGTCAATTGTAAGAGGCTTTTTGCCGCCGTTTGTTATGTAAAGCTTTGCACTCCCCACACTTGTCATCTGCAAACTGCGGAAATCGACAGTCCCCTTTGCAATCACAGTGTCGACAACTTCTGCCTTCGACTCATCTTTTTCATAATCTGCAATCTGTATGACATAGTTATCCTCCGCATTCACAACCAAGTGGTAATAGCACGAATATATTTTGTCAAAATCAACATTAATCGTTTTTGTTTCCCCGGGCATAACCGTAATTGGCGAAAAATCCGCCGGGAACACTTCTTCCTCTGCCAACATTTCAATCGGCGCCTTGACAAGATTCCACACGCCCGTCACTTCTTGTGCCGCCGCCCACTTGTCCCGGCATACCGTATAATCTGTTCTGCCGACGGCATAGCGCCTCCTGTCCCGTCTTGCCATCCAATCCCTGCCGCTTTGTACAAATTCCTCCGTGCCGTCCTCAAAGCAAAGCTTTGCGCAAAAAATCATGCCGGGTCTGCCCTGTGACATGTCGCACTGCACAGTGATGTTTTTCTGGACAATCACATAAAATTCCGCACTTTGCGAGTCCATTTCTACAATATAAGAATTATAATACTGCTTTGGCATCGGCTTCACATTTGCATAATCTCCGCCGGCACACACGGGGCCCGTCCCGACATATCCGCCGTTTGCATACAACCAAAATTTCACATCAGCGCTTATGTCAATCTCTGCCCGTACAATCTTTTTTTCATATTTTTTCAGAATCTTGAACTCCGCAACAGTATACGCATACTCTTTTCTCTCTTCATCAAAAAAAGTCAGTTCGCTTTTTTGGCACTGCGGATAAATTTCCTCGTCAAGCCATATCCATTTTGCGTTTTTATTCATAAAAATTCCTCCCGAAGCATTCTCTTTCCCAAAATCTCTGTACATTATAGAATATTATCAGTATTCTGTCAAGAGAAAAAAGGAATTGCGGCAAAAAATGATTATTTTTTACCACAATTCCTCTTAAAAAATTACATATTCTTCATTTTGTCAATTTTCTCACGCAATCTGCACATATGCCGTCAAAGCCTTCTATTGTCCCGACGGTTTCGGAATGAACCCAGCATCTGCCGCATTTTTCATACTTGCTTGCTTCCACTTTGACCTTTACAAACTCACCGACAATTGCAGTTTCACCGGCATTTTTGATGTCGTCCGCCACAGCTTTTGATGTTATAAAAATTTCAGCCAGTTCCGGCTCAATTTTTTTGAGCAAATCAAGGATTTCACCGCCGGCATATACCGTGACTTCCGCGTCAAGCGATTTTCCGATTGTTTTTTCATTTCTTGCCAGTTCAAGTGCTTTGTTTACGTCGTTCCTGACCTCAATGATTTTTTTCCACTTTTCTTCCAGAGCCCTATCCTCATACTCTGCACAAATCTGCGGCATTTCAGAGAACATAACGCTCTCCTTGTCCTCGCCGTCGGCATGAGGCATAAACTTCCAGATTTCCTCACAGGTATATGCCAAAACAGGCGCAAGCAAGCGGACCATTGCGCTCAGAATCATGTACATTGCGGTCTGTGCGCTTCTTCTTTCATAAGAATCCGGCTTTTCTGTATAAAGTCTTGATTTTAATATATCAAGATAGAAATTACTCATGTCCACAATGCAGAAATTCAGTGTTGCGTTATACAGGGTGTGGAACTCATATTCTTCATATGAATTTATCACACGTGCAATAAGCTGATTAAGTTTCATCAGCGCCCACTTGTCTATTTCAAGCATGTCTTTATATTCAACCATGTCCTTGTTCGGGTCAAAGTCATTTACATTGCTCAAAATATATCTTGCCGTGTTTCTTATTTTTCTATAGCCCTCAGAAAGCTGCTTAAGTGCGTCCTGTGACATTCTCATGTCCGTCCTGTAGTCCGCGGAAACCACCCACAGCCTCAAAACGTCAGCGCCAAACTTGTCCACAATTTCCGCTGGCATAATTGCATTGCCCTTGGACTTTGACATCTTCTTTCCCTCGCCGTCCTGAATCATACCGTGCGTGATGACGGTTTTATAAGGCGCAATGCCCTTTGTCGCTATGCTTGTCAGCAGAGAAGACTGGAACCAGCCTCTGTATTGGTCGTTTCCTTCCAGGTAAATATCCGCAGGATACACCAAATCCTCCCTCTGCTCGCACACAGCCGCGTGTGACGAACCGGAATCGAACCATACGTCCATGATATCCTTTTCTTTGGTGAAGCTTTCCGAGCCACACTCGGGGCACTTTGTGCCTTTGGGGAGAATGTCGTTTGCGTCCAGTTCCCACCATTTATTCGGTCCTTGTTCACGGAATAGCTTGCTGACAGTCTTTATTGTTTCGTCATTTATCAATTCCTTGCCGCAATCCTTGCAATAGAACATCGGAATCGGCACACCCCATGTCCTCTGGCGTGATATACACCAGTCGCTCCTGTCCATAACCATGCTGGTGATTCTGTCCTCGCCCCATTGCGGAATCCATTTGACACCCTTTATTGCTTCGCCGGCATCCTTTTTCAACGCGTCGACAGAAGCAAACCACTGGTCTGCCGCACGGAATATTATCGGGTTGTCACATCTCCAACAATGCGGATATTGGTGGATTATTTCCTCAACCGCAAGCAGGTTCCCGGTTTCGGTCAGTTTTTCTATAATTTTCGGATTTGCCTTTTCGTAGAACAAGCCTTCAAACTCACCGGCAAGTTCGTTCAGATGTCCCTTTGTGTCCACAGGCACAACAATGTCCAGCTGCGGATATTTTGTGCATACAATATAGTCCTCAACGCCGTGTCCCGGTGCAGTGTGGACACAGCCGGTTCCTGCGTCAAGCGTCACATGGTCGCCCACAATGACAAGCGATTCCCTGTCTATAAACGGGTGTCTGCATGTTATCAGTTCAAGCTCCTGTCCCTTAAATTTCTTTACGATTTCATAGTCAGCGTCAAGCTTTGCCGCTTTGATAACACTGTCAATCAATTCTGTCGCCAAGACATAAACTTCGCCGTTTTTAAACTTTACAAGCGAATACTCAAAATCAGGATTCAGGCATATTGCAACATTCCCCGGCAATGTCCATGTCGTGGTTGTCCAGATAACAAAATATACATTCTGAATCCCTTCAAAAATCCCCTTGTCGTCCTTCACGGCAAACTTTACGTATATAGAATTTGTCTTGTCCTCTGCATACTCGATTTCTGCCTCAGCCAATGCAGTTTCGCACGAAGGGCACCAATAAACAGGCTTTAAGCCTTTATAAATCAAGCCTTTTTTTGCCATCTCGCCAAAAACTTCAATCTGTTTTGCAACAAAGTCATTGGTCAATGTCAGATACGGATTGTCCCAGTCCCCCAGGACTCCCAATCTCTTAAACTGCTTTTTCTGATTTTCAACATGCGACAAAGCAAAATCGCGGCATGCTTCCCTGAATTTTACGGCGCCGACCTCATGGCGGTTTATGCCCAGTTTTTTGATTGCCTGCTGTTCAATCGGCAAGCCGTGAGTGTCCCAGCCCGGGACATACGGCGCATAATATCCCCTCAGGTTTTTATAGCGTATAATTATATCCTTCAAAATCTTATTCAGCGCATGACCCATATGGATATCGCCGTTTGCATACGGAGGTCCGTCGTGAAGAATAAACGGCTTTTTGCCTTTGTTTCTCTTTTTAAGCTGATTATATAAATCAATGTCCTCCCAATACTTTAAAGTTTCAGGCTCCCTCTGCGGAAGATTTCCACGCATCGGAAAATCGGTATGCGGAAGATTAACCGATTTTGTGTAGTCTTGACACTTGTCGCACATATTTGTTTCGTCCTTTCTTTTCGGGTTTAATTTAGGTAATTGTAAAACTAATGTTTTCCAATCAAAATTCTTGGGTAGAAATAAAAAGTTCCATCCGCTTTTAATTTTACGGCAGGTTGAAACTTTTTATTTCAGCCAAAAATGACGCACATGTCGTCATTTTTGATTACCAATCAGGGGTTGGCACCCCCGATACCCCCGCAAAGATGCGGTGGCTAATTGTAAAATTTACATTTTACAATTACCTGTTTCGGGTTTAATTAACAACGTTATTATTTTACTCCATTTTGTCCAAAATTTCAAGTATTCCGTTGCAAATTCCTCTGATATTTGCCTGATATTTTCCGATTTCCAGCTTCATCTGTGACAATTCGGAATTTCTTCCTGCCAGTTCACATTCCGCATTCTTCACAATTTCCGCCGCTTTGTTGTTTGCTTCGGCAATTATGTTTGATGCCTTTTGGTTTGCGTTTTGCTTCACATCGTCAGCTGTGGACTGTGCCAGAAGAATGGATTCCTTCAGTGTGCTTTCCATTGTCTTGTACTTCTCCACATCTGCGCGCAAAGCCTTTATCTGCTGTTTCAATTCTGCATTTTCTTTGTAAAGCTTTTCATAATCTCCCCCGACAATATCAAGAAAACTGTCCACTTCATCGGCATTGTAGCCTCTAAACTTGACGTCAAACTCCTGTTTTTGAATATCTAACGGTGTTAACATTGTTTTTATCTCCCTTACCTGAATTTTTTTATATGAACATGAAGCCTTCCGCTTCCGGTTTTGCCGTCCTCCGAAAATACCACATATCTCCCGAATCCTCTCACCGACAGCGTATCTCCCGTTTCCACACCTTTTGAAACGTCTTCTGTTTCTTTATGATTAAGCGAAACCTTTGACGCCCTTATCAGCTCTGCCGCTTTTGCGCGTGACAGCTTTGTCACCGCGGAAACAAGCGCATCAAGCCTCATGGACGCCGCCACACAAAACAAATCGTCATACTCCTGCTGCGGAATTTCAATTTCGCCGACACTAACGCTTTTCACCTTCACGCCGCAGTTTGAAATCTTATCAATCCCCAGCCGCAGCGTATCCTCCACACTCTTCAGACAAAACACATATGCACCGCCCTCATGCACCAAAATATCCCCGATTGTATCTCTTTCCAGTCCCAGAGATAGTATTGTCCCCAGGTATTCCCTGTGTGTCAATTCTTTGGGGTATTTCTTTTCGACAGATATAACCGATATCGGATATTCCCCGCGGTCAATCTCCTGCCACTCCGGGAAGGCGCCGAAAACTTTCCTTTTCGCATCATCATAGCCGCCGAAGAACAGGGTGCTCACCCCGTTGGCAGCATATGCAAATTCCGTCTGTTCTTCCTCTGTCAAAAAAGCGGTAAACCTTGCACAGGCATATTTTTCGCAAAGACGCGTGCAATCGTTTATTTTTGCCTCAATTTGTTTTTTGTCCCTGTCCAAAACGTCACCTCAAATATGCATAAAAGGCGGAGTATTACTAAAAAAGCAGCACTCCGCCTTTTCACACGTTCAAATTAAAACATGCTCCATTCAAAATTTCCTTTGCCGTCCTTGAGAACTTCGCCCATTATGTCCACGTGATTAGGCGTCGCAAGGAATATCCCTCCCGAAACCTTCTGCATATTGCCGTCAACACCATAGACCGTGCCGGCAATAAAGTCAACAACTCTTCTTGCCTCGTCAGGGTCAAGCGCACCGACGTCAATGATAACCGGGCGCCTTTGTTTCAGTTCGTCGGCAACCTCTGTAGAATTGTTGAAACATTTCGGTTTCAGCACAACAATCCTGTTCTGCGGCTCCTGATTCCCAATCGGGACAACCTTGTTTCTCTTTGTCACAGACATCTTATGTACAGGTTTTGTTTCTGCCTGTTCTTCATATTCTTCTTCAAAATCCTCGTCATAATCCACTTCGCCAAAACCTGTCAAATCTTTGATTTTATCAACCAAACCCATATTAAAATCCTCCTACACTTTTATCTATACATATTTTCTTTCCCCAAATATGGCGCTGCCGATACGCACCATATTGGAACCTTCCCTGACGGCTTCTTCAAAATCGCCGCTCATTCCCATAGAAAGGTATTGCATACATACATTATCGTATTTTTTGCGCGATATGTCAAGATATAAACGTTTTATGTTAACAAAATGTAATCTATTCTTCACGGTATTGTCATTTTTGGGTAATATTGTCATCAATCCGCACACTTTTACATGCTTCAGTTCTGCCGCATGGCACAAAAGTCCGTCAAGTTCCTCCGGTCTTATTCCAAATTTTGTTTCCTCCCCCGAGATGTTCACCTGGATAAGGATTTTCATACAAACATTATGTTTTTCCGCCTGACGTTCAATCTCGTCCATCAGATGCACGGAATCAACCGAATGAATCATACACACCTTATCTATTATATACTTCACCTTATTGCTCTGCAAATGACCGATTAAGTGCCACCTCACCGGCTTTACCGCATCGTATTTTCTCACAATTTCCTGTACCTTGTTTTCACCGATATCTGTGACCCCCAGGTCTATCGCGCGGTTCATCACGTCGGGTTCATATGTTTTTGTCACTGCGACAAGTGTTATATCCTCGGGGTTTCTGCCCGATTCCAACGCACTTTTTTTTATTCTTTCTCTGACATTTTCCAGTCGTTTTTCCAGTTCCGGCACACTTCTCATTCCTTTCAACACTGCAAAATCACTATTTCTCGCCCAGGACGATTTTATCCCCCTGCTCCAATTGTTTCCCGTCACCCGAGGGTTCAACAATAACCATGCCCGTTTCATCATTTCTGTAAAGGATTTTGCACTCGCGGAAACCCTGGCTTCTTCCGCTTTGCACCATAACGCCGTTCTTCCCGTCCTGCACATGAATCGCATAAACGGGTATTTCAAACCCATAATAGCTGTTCATTATTATTTCGATATCGCTCTTTCTTATGTTGAATACGCCCTCCAGATACCTTTCACAGCGCACCGACACAAGATATTCCCCGGCGCCTTCGGGTTCCGGCGAAATATAGTCGATTTTTGCATCAACACTTTCGCCCGGCAATTCCGCAACGCGCAGTTTCACCGCGTCGCCCGCCTTGAGCTGTGCCGCCTCTTCCTTCGGCACAACAGCTATGACATACCATTCGTGGTTGTCCACAACCTTGCAGACCGCGTCGCCTTTTTTTACGGTTCGGTTCCCCATCACGTTTTCCTGCGGCTCTGCCAAGGCGCGGAAATCCGCCGCCATATACCATGACAAATCTGCCGGCTTTATCTTTCCTTCCAGCCCGTCGAGCGCTGTTGTGTATATCCCCGAGATGTCGGAATAAATGTCCCTGTGGGATTGTGTGATAAGCGCCTCAACCCGTGATTTTTCGCTCTTCAGCCCTGCCAGGGTCTGTGCCGCGTCATTGGCGTCCTCCGACCCGGCCGCGGCTTTCAGCTTATTTTTATATTCGGCGATTTTGGAAACATCTTCTTCTATGACAGCGTCGATTATCTCATTCTTAACATTTTCTATGACCGCCTGTTCCGAAGATTTGTCCGATACATAAATTCCGCTTTTTCGGATTTCCTCCTCCGCGTCCGCTATTTTTTTGTCTATGTTATTAAGCGACTGCAAAACTTCTTTGTCAACAATGCCGTTGTAGACTGTTGCGACGCGCCTGTTTTTCCCCACGCGCTCGCCCTCTCCGGTATAGCTGTAAAAAGTCCCGGTGTCCGAGGCCGTATACACACTTTCGTTGTAGACAATCACACCGTTTGCCTCAATCCTGCTTTCCTTTGTTTCCGCCTTTGCGGTCAGCGTTTCGACAGGCATGCGGACATACCGCACACCATAAAACACCACAGCCGCCACCGCCGCCGCAATCACGACAGCAACACTTTTTTTCATATATTTATTCCCCATTTCGCGCCGATTTTTACTCGTCTTTTTCTCCTGCAAGCATCATTTGGATAATATCCCACACGGTGAATTTTCCCTCATCATTTTTGATTGAGAACGGCACCAGAATGTCGTCTTCTCCCAGTTCAAGAGTATTCCATATAAGCTCCAGATTTTTCTCGATTTCGCTTTTTTTGAGCTTGTCCTCCTTTGTCGCAATCACAATTGCCTGCTCATGATACTGCCTTATCCAATCAAGCATCATAATGTCGTCCTTTGTCGGCTTGTGCCTGCTGTCGACAAGGAGTATTGTCTGGACAAGCTCTTCACGGTTTCTCAGATAATCTTCAATCATACTGCCCCATTTGGCAATCTCCGACTGCGACCTGACGGCATATCCATAGCCCGGCAAGTCCACAAGGTGTATGGTGTCATCTATGTTGTAAAAATTTATGGTTGCAGTCTTGCCCGGGGTAGAACTCACCCTTGCCAGCGATTTTCTGTTCAGGATTTTATTGATGAGTGATGACTTCCCGACATTGGAGCGCCCCGCAAAAGCAAATTCCGGCAGCCCACCCGTCGGATACTGGTTCTTTCTCACGGCAGAAACCGTCAGAGATACGTTGTGTATATTCATATCAAAATTCCTCGCTTAGTGTCTTGTAAATGCTGTTTTCAGCACAGATTCCATATTCACCGCCGGCACAAAGTTCATGTCATTTCTCACTTCTTCCGGGATATCCTCCACATCTTTTCTGTTTTCTTCGGGGATTATCACGGTTTTTATCCCGGCTCTGTATGCCGCCAGTGATTTTTCCTTCAGTCCGCCGATTGGCAGCACCCTCCCCCTCAGCGTTATCTCGCCGGTCATCGCTACATCGCGGCGTACCGGCGTTTCGGAGAGCGCCGACGCAACCGCCGTCGCAATCGTTATCCCGGCAGACGGCCCATCCTTCGGAACAGCGCCCTGCGGCACATGTATATGTATATCCTTTGTTTTATAAAAACTGTCACTGATGTTCAGCTTTTTAGATGCGGAACGCACATAGCTTATTGCTGTCATTGCTGATTCTTTCATGACGTCGCCAAGGTTTCCCGTCAACTCCACCTTTCCGCTGCCCTCCATGACATTGACTTCAATCGAAAGCGTGTCGCCGCCTGCGCTTGTCCACGCAAGCCCCCTCACGATTCCCACTTCATCCTTTTTGTTCATCATGTCAAAGTCATAAACAGGCTTGCCAAGATATTTTACGATATTTCTCTTTCCTATTTTTACAGACTTTTTCCCCGTTTCTTCAACTTCTCTTGCAAGCTTTCTCATCACTTCGGAAATCCTTCTCTCAAGATTTCTCACGCCCGATTCCCTTGTGTATTGGTTGATAACCACCCTTATTGCAGTGTCATCAAAGGTTATTTTCAATTCCGAAAGCCCGTTTCTTTCCTGTTGTTTCGGAATCAGATATTTTTTTGCAATGTTCAGTTTTTCTTCCTCCGTATACCCCGAAAGCTCAATCACTTCAATCCTGTCCAGAAGCGGAGCCGGGACAGTGCCAAGATTGTTTGCCGTTGCCACAAACATGACCTCTGACAAATCAAAGGGGATTTCTATATAATGGTCGCGGAAGCTGTGATTCTGCTCAATGTCAAGTACCTCCAAGAGTGCCGACGACGGGTCACCTTTATAGTCCGCACCCATTTTGTCCAGCTCGTCAAGAAGAATAAGCGGATTCTTCACACCTGCCTGTGCCATGGCGTTCATTATGCGTCCCGGCATAGAGCCGATATACGTTTTTCTGTGTCCCCTTATGTCTGCCTCGTCATGTATGCCCCCCAAAGAGATGCGCACATATTCGCGCCCCAGTGCCTTTGCAATCGACTTTGCAACCGATGTTTTGCCGGTTCCCGGAGGGCCGGCAAGGCAAAGCACGGTGCCGTTTTTGCCGCCTGTCAGCTTGTGCACCGCCAAGTGTTCCACAACTCTTTTTTCCACATTTTCCATGCCATAGTGGTCTTGTTGCAAAACCTCCTCGACATAGGTGACATCGTTTGTTTCTTCCGTTTTTTTGTTCCACGGCAGTGCAATGACATTGTCCAGATAATTGCGCAGCACGGCGCTGTCCGGCGAAGAATACGGCATTTTTGAAAGCTTTTCCGTTTCCTTCAAAAGTTTTTCCTCGTCTTTTTCATTCATGCCGAGATTCTTGATACTCTCTCTGTATTTTGCGATTTCTTCAGAAAACCCATCCTTGTCGCCAAGCTCCTGTTCTATAACCTTCAATTCTTCACGCAGATAGTATTCTCTTTGGTTGTCATCAATGTTTTGTTTCACCTTGTCATTGATATCCTTTTTAAAGCGCAGAATGTCAATTTCGTTCTGCAAAAGCATAAGCACCTTTTCCGCGCGCTCATAAACATCATATATTTCCAAAAGCTCCTGCTTTGCATAATATTCACACGTGATATTTGCAGCGATTATGTCGGTCAGTTCTTTTACATTTGCGCGTTCTGCCGGCTCAATCGCCAGGTCAATCGGGAAACGGCGGTTAAACTCCATATATTTCTCAATGCTTGAAAGCAATGCTCTCGCATATGCCCTGTTCACATTTTCTTCCTCAAAGCTTTCTTCTTTTTCTTCCCTGTTTTCCACTGCCGCAAGCATATAAGGATTCCACATTTCCACGCCAAGCAGCCTTGCACGTTCAATCCCTTCAACCACAGCATGCACCACTCCCCCGGGGAGTTTCATAATTCTTTTCACTTTTGCGACAACGCCGATTCTGTACAAATCCAACTCTGTCGGGTTTTCGGTTTCCATACTTCTCTGTGTCACCAAAAACACAATCCTGTCCTTTTCCATGGCATACTCAAGCGCCTTTACCGATTTTTCGCGCACAACGTCAAAACCCACGGCAGAATGAGGAAACACGACAATTCCTCTCAGAGCCATTGCCGGCAGCATATATTTATTGTTCAAATTTATGTCCATTCCTTTCATATTTACATTCCTTCCCACATTACACATATCCATATTATATTATATAATACTTTTAAATAATTTTCAACTGTTTTTTTATAACACTTTTTTCAAACTCCGGTTTATGCACAATTTCCAACTTTATTTTTAAAAAACCGCGAAAAATATATCATGATGTCATTTATGGGGCGTTGCTGTTTATTTTTTGATTTTGCTGTGTTATAATATTTTCAACATTCAGATGAGGTGAAACTTATGAACACAAAAAAGCTTTTCGGCAATCTTACCCTTCTTATGACCGCGCTGATTTGGGGCAGCGCCTTCGTTGCGCAGAGTTCCGGCATGGATTATGTCGGGCCATGGACATTTCTCGCCACCCGTTCCATACTGGGCTGTGTATTTTTGCTACCGGTCATTCTTGTCATGGATATGAGCAAAAAGAAAAACGGTACATACAAGAAAACCTCCCAAAAGGAGAAAAAATTTCTTGTCCTTGGCGGCATATGCTGCGGAATTGCACTCACAATTGCGTCCGCACTTCAGCAAATAGGCATGCAGGACTGCGAAGCCGGCAAAGCGGGTTTCATAACTGCCATGTACATACTTCTTGTCCCCGTCCTTAGCCTTTTTTTCAAAAAAAAGGTGCGTCCGCTGACATGGTTCTGCGTTCTTCTCGGCATCATAGGGCTGTATCTTTTGTGCATGAAGCCCGGTTTTAAGCTGGAACGCGGAGATATATATGTACTTCTCTGCGCCGTGGCTTTTTCGGGGCACATTCTTACAGTGGATTATTTTTCGCCGAAAACCGACGGCGTCAAACTCTCGTGCATACAGTTCTTCACCGTGTTTGTCCTCTCCGGCATTGTGACCATGGTTTCCGAAACCCCAACCGCGCAAAGCCTGAAAGACGCATGGCTGCCGATATGCTATGCCGGCATCATGTCCTCCGGCATCGGGTACACTCTGCAAATAGTCGGGCAAAAATATACCGAGCCCACCGTTGCCTCACTTTTGATGAGTCTGGAATCGGTTTTTGCCGTCCTCTCGGGTATAATTATTCTGCACCAAATCCCATCGCCGCGCGAGTGGCTTGGTTGCGGAGTGATGTTCTTGGCGATAATCATTTCCCAGTTGCCGCAAAAAACAAAAAATATACCGTCCGGCAAAGCAGAAATCGCAAAATAAAAAGACCGTGCAAAAAGCCGATTGACTTTTTGCACGGTTTTTTATTTCCCTATCTGCCGCATATCGCCGTGCGGTACTTCTTCGGGCTCATACCCATGACGCTCTTAAACGCATGCGAAAACACAAACAAATCTTCATATCCCACCGAGTTTGCAATTTTGCCGATATCATAATCCGTAGACTCAAGGTATTCGCATGCCGTTTTCATCTTCATTTCCATGATGTACTTCTGCGGCGGCAAACCTGTATATTTCTTGAATATACCGCTGAGATAACTCCTGTCCACATTTACAAATGCGGCAAGCTCCGAAACAGTTATCTTTCTGTATATATATTGTCTTATAAATCCCACGGCCTTTTCCACATAAATCTGAGAATTTTCCAAATGATGCTGCTCATCTTTTTTGTTTTTCAGCAATTCTGAAAAAAAGCTATACGCACATGCCACAAATTCAATTTCGTTGTTTTTTCCGTTTTGCGCCGCATCAAGCATATGATCAATAGCCTCCGATACATTTTTTCCCACTCTCACAACAGGATTTTTCTGTGAAATCCCGGCAAGCGAAAATATCTCCCCCGCCGCCTCTGCACGTATGCCAATCCATTTATACTTCCACGGTTCCCTCATGTCGGCTTCATAATATGTTATCACATGCGGCACAATAAAGAAAATCTCCCCTGCCCCGACATTGTACACCTTATTGTTTACACAAAAAATCCCCTTTCCCGACTCCACATAGTGAACAAGATAATGGTCGCGCATATACGGGCCGAAGGCATGCCCGGGGCTGCATGTTTCACAGCCGCAGTGCACTGCCTCTATTTTTGCGTCCACACACCTCAGCCCTTCAAACGTACGGAAATCTTTATATTTCATATCTTCACCACCCCGTTTATTTTTGTCATTTTATCAACGCTAAAATTTGTTACCTCACACCGATACAATGATTATACACGCACCGGCATTTGTAATTGATGTAAATATTATATCACATTTTAACATATATTGCAAACATTTCAGCATTTAATTTCAGAAAAAACAATGTATAATATAATTAAAAATTAAGCAATTGCTTAACAGTAAAAAGGGAGGAATTTTTATGAAAATTACATTTTTGGGAGCCGGAAGTACAGTGTTTGCAAAAAACGTACTCGGTGACTGTATGCTTGCAGAACCAATGCACAACTGCGAAATCGCACTCTATGACATCGACAGGGAACGCCTGGAGGAAAGCCTTTTGCTTATCCGGGCACTCAACAAAAACATAAATGAAGAACGCGCCTCTGTCAAGGGGTATGTCGGCGTGGAAAACAGAAAAGAGGCTCTGCGCGGTGCGGATTTTGTCGTGAATGCAATCCAGGTCGGCGGATATGAGCCATGCACCGTCATTGACTTTGAGATACCAAAAAAGTACGGCTTAAGACAGACAATCGCCGACACCATGGGAATCGGCGGCATATTCCGTGCTCTCCGCACAATCCCCGTGATGGACGATTTTGCCAAGGATATCGAAGAAGTATGCCCAAATGCATGGTTTTTGAATTACACAAACCCCATGGCAATGCTCACCGGCTATATGCAGAGATACACAAATGTCAAAACAATCGGTCTTTGCCACAGTGTGCAGACGTGCTCGGAATGGCTGCTGAATGAGCTTGACATCAAGGTGGACAAGTATTTTGACAAGATTGCCGGCATAAACCATATGGGCTGGCTTTTGGAAATATATGACGCCGAAGGCAATGACCTTTATCCTCTTATAAAGTCCAAAATCGACGAAAAACTTGCAGACCCCGAATTTAAGGACAAAACACGTTTTGAATACATAAAGCGCCTTGGATATTACTGCACCGAAAGCAGTGAACACAACGCAGAATACAACCCGTTCTTCATCAAGTCAAAATACCCGGAATTGATTGACCGCTACAACATTCCGCTTGACGAATACCCAAGACGTTGTGTGGAACAAATCCAGAAGTGGAAAGAACAAAAAGAAGAAATCTTTAAAGATGGCAAAATTTCTCACGAAAGAAGCAAAGAATATGCTTCACGCATCATTGAAGCTATGCTCACCAATGTGCCGTACAGAATCGGCGGAAATGTGCTAAACAAAGGGCTTATAACAAATCTGCCCAAAGACGCATGCGTCGAGGTGCCGTGTATGGTTGATTCCACAGGCATCAACCCGACATACATCGGCGATCTCCCCATACAGCTTGCTGGCATGAACAACACAAACATCAATGCACAGCTCATGGCAATCGAAGCCGCAGTGACAAAGAAAAGAGAGGACATCTACCGTGCTGCAATGCTTGACCCGCACACAGCCGCAGAACTTTCAATCGACGACATTGTCGCAATGTGTGACGAACTGATTGAGGCCCACCATGCCGCAGGATTCATGAAAGAATATAAATAATAAAAAATGTCTGCCTTCTTTCGCTCACTGATAAAACAGTAACATCAACAGACCGGCAAATAGAGATGTAAAAAAAGAACAGGTTTGTCGTAAGGCGAGCGTAACTCATGTACTCACCCTTGACTCGCCTGTTCTTTTTGCTGTTAAATTATAATCCTAATAATTGTTTTTTTATTATTCCGGTTCTTTTCCGCCTGTTATCGAAAACATCACCCATTCGGCAATATTTGTGGCATGGTCGCCGATTCTTTCAAAATACTTTGCAACCATAAGGAAATCCAAAGCGGCTCCCCCCGCCTTTGGGTCTGCTCCGATAAGTGCCACCAGGTCATTTTTCACAGTGTCAAAAAGCCCGTCCACAATGTCATCGCTTTGCACAACGCGCTTTGCCAGTTCCGTGTCTTTGTTGATATACGCGTCAACACTCTTATTTACCATATTTATTGTTGCCTCTGCCATGTCATGAATCGGCGTGATGCCCTCCATATATTTGTTGTCGCCCAGGGTTTGGGCAATCTCTGCAATGTCAGATGCCATGTCGCCGATTCTTTCCATGTCGGTAATCATTTTCAGTGCCGCCGATATCATTCTCAGGTCGGTCGCCACGGGCTGTTGGTGCAAAATAAGTTTCAGGCATATGCTTTCTATGTCCTTTTCCTTGCGGTCAACCTCTTCGTCAAAGGCGATTGCTTTTTTTGCACAGTCCAAATCCTTCTTTTCAAGCGCCTTTACCGCATTTGCAATGGCACTCTCGATAAGATTCCCCATTTCCGTCAACTCGTCATTAAGAATCTTCAGCTGTTCTTCAAATTTATATCTCATGTTAACCTCTCTTTCTTATCCGAATCTTCCCGATATATAATCCTCGGTGCGCTTGTCCTTCGGGCGGGAAAAAATATTGTCGGTGTTGTCAAATTCCACCAAATCTCCCACAAGGAAAAATGCCGTGTCGTCCGACACACGCGCCGCTTGTTGCATGTTGTGCGTGACGATGACAACAGTATATTTTTCCTTGAGGTTTTCCATGAGATCCTCAATCTTTGAAGTGGATATGGGGTCCAGCGCCGACGTCGGCTCGTCCATCAAAAGCACATCGGGAGAAACCGCCAGCGCCCTTGCGATGCATATTCTCTGTTGCTGACCGCCCGAAAGCCCCAGTGCGGATTTTTTCAGTCTATCCTTCACTTCGTCAAAAATTGCCGCACCGCGTAAGCTCTCTTCAACAATCACGTCCAGCTGTGCCTTGTTTTTTATTCCGTGAATCCTCGGGCCATATGCCACATTGTCATATATGCTCATCGGGAAAGGATTCGGCTGTTGAAAAACCATTCCCACTTTTTTTCTCAAAAGCGTAGTGTCAACATTCTTTGCATATATGTCTTCACCGTCCAAAAGCACGTTGCCCGTTATCTTCACACAGTCCACCAGGTCGTTCATTCTGTTGAGGGTCTTCAAAAAAGTGGATTTTCCGCATCCCGACGGCCCTATAAGCGCCGTTATCGCATGCTCTTTTATATCCATATTTATGTCGTGCAGAGCATGGTTTTCGCCATAATATAAGTTCAGATTTTTTGTTACTATTTTTATGTTATTACTCAAATCTTAAACAATTCCTTTCAGTAATATTATCTTTTTTCACGGTTTACATCAAATTTTTCCGCCAGATATCCCGTGAGTATGTTTATCGCCAATACAATCACCAACAGTACACATGCAATCCCGAATGCTGCCTTATATTCTCCCTTTTGCATGCTGAGATACAGCTGTATTGTAAGCGTGCCGCCCGGCTGAAATATTTTTTTGAAAAATGACTTTGGCAGCAAAAATCCGCTTCCGGCAGTAAAAAGCAGTGCCGCCGATTCCCCGACGATTCTCCCGACAGAGAGAATTATCCCGCTTATTATCCCCGGCATGGCAGAAGGCAGCAGAATTGTCCTTATCATATGCCATTTTGTCGCACCCATGCCCAGGGCGCCGCTGCGATACCCTGCCGGCACAGTTTTCAGTGCCTCCTGTGCGTTCCGCGTTATCAGCGGCAAAACCATAATGCTCAGCGTCAGCGCTCCTGTCAGGATTGAATATCCCAAGCCCAGCGTACCGCCGAAAAACACATATCCAAAAAGTCCGAATATTATTGACGGTATGCCGGCAAGAGTTTCTGTCGTAAACTCAATTATTTTCACCAAATGTTCATTTTTTGCATATTCATCGAGGTAAACCGCGGCGCCAATGCCTATCGGCGCAGAAATAAGCACAGTTATGACAATGATGTAAAGTGTGTTTACGATATTTCCCAAAATACCAACAGTCCCCTTCAGGACGCTTGTGACCCCAAAGATAAAGGACGGCGTCACTGTGCCGATACCCTTAAAAAACACATATGCAATAATCCCGGCAAGCATCAGCATCGCCAGCCCTGCCGACGCATATATCAGGATATACATAAGCATGTCAGATATACGTGCATGCTTCTTCACAATACTCTTATACATTTTTCTCCTCCTTTTTCAGAAGGCGCGAGAGCACCGTGTTCACAATCATGATGAAGATAAAAAGCACCAATCCTATGCTGAACAGCACTTGCCTGTGCAAGCCTTCGGAATATCCCATTTCGCTCACGATTGCCGTTGTCAAGAAACGCACCGAATTGAATGGCAGAGGGATATTTACGCTGTTTCCCGAAACAAAGCTTATCGCCATTGCCTCGCCCAGCGCCCTCCCGATTCCCAGCACAACTGCTGTGATAATCCCCGACTTTGCCGCCGGTATCTGCACTCTGAATATCGTCTGAATCTTCGACGCGCCAAGCCCAAGCGATGCCGCTTTCAGCTGCGGCTCCACCGCTTTGAGTGAAGACTGGCTTATGTTTATAACGGTCGGCAAAATCATCACCGCCAAAACCAAAACCGCGGATATCAGATTTGCGCCGCCGGTGAATGTGTGGGTCGGGCTGTCCTTGAATATAGCAAGCTCCAGTTTATACATCAGCGGATTCAAAATCATGATTCCCAAAAGACCGTACACAACCGAAGGTATCCCGGCAAGCAAATCAATTGCCGGTTTGACCGCCGCCGCCAGTTTTTTGGGCGCCACCTCTGCCAGAAAAACGGCGGTGAGTATTGCCGGCGGCACGCCAATCAGGATTGCAAGCGCAGTGCCGACAATGGAGGTTAAGATAACATAAAATATACCAAACTGCGGATTTTGCGCCGCCGGCTCCCACACTCTTCCAAACAGTATCTCTCCCACGCCCGCCTTGAAAAAAGCAGGCGTTCCTTTTATAAACATATACACCGTAATCGCAATCACTGCCGCCACCGCCGCCATTGCACAGACTGCAAAGATTATCAAAGCGGCAATTTCCGAAAAAGACCATGTGCGGTTTGCACCCTTGATTGAGCGGTTCTTTGCGGTATATACTGTAGAATTTTTGTCAGACATATTATTTTGTCCCTTCTTCATATGATTGGCACATTATTTTGCCGATATCAGTCCCACCTGTTCGATTACCTTTTGTCCTTCATCGGAATCAATGTACTCAAACCATGATTTTACAAGCTCGTTCTGTTCCGAAATCTCTCCCTTTGTCGCCATGACAAACGGTCTTGAAAGGAAATATGCGCCTGCCTTGACATTTTCCGGGGTTGCCTCTGTCCCCTCAAGCTCCAGTTTCTTCACAGAATCATTTACTGCGTCAAGCGAAACATAGCCGATTGCACCCGGTGTTGCGGCAACCTTCGCCATCACAGCCCCCGTGCTGTCCAGTTCATTGGAATATTTGCATGCGTCGGTAACCTCCAGAATTTCCTCAAATGCACCCCTGGTTCCCGAGCCTGCCTCACGTCCAATCACCACAATCGCGCCGTCATTTGCCTCAAGCTGTGACCAGTTTGTTATGTCACCCTTGTATATCCCTATCAGCTCGTCCTTTGTCAGGTTCTGCACGGTGTTTGCCGGGTCAACCACGACCGCAATGCCGTCAATTGCAACAATATTTTCAACCGCGCCTTTTTCCTTTTCGCTGTCCTTCAGGTTTCTTGACGAATTGCCGATATCCGCCGTGCCGGCGCAAAGCGCTTCTATACCTGCCGAAGAGCCCACAAATTCTGCAGTGACACTGACGCTGCTGTTTTGTTCCATATATGTTTCTGCCAACGCATTGGCAAGCTTTTCCATTGATGTGCTGCCCACCATTGTTATCTTGCCCGAGAGTGCCGAATCGGTCTGCTTCCCATCACTGCCGCCGCATGCCGCAAGTGACAGCAAAAGCGCTGCTCCGGTGATTACTGATACCATTTTCATTTTTTTCATAATAACTTCTCCTTTTCTTCGCAATTCCTTTTGAACTGCTTTTTACTTTTTTATATTTTCTTTCGACAATATAAATGATACTCCTCATGTGTAAAATCAACCACCGCGTTATGATTAAACTTTTGTAAAAAAATATTTTTGCATGTTAAAACTGCAATTATATGTTAAATTAATGTAAAAAGGGAATCCTTTGATAAGGATTCCCATATATGTTTTTTTCTATACTCTTTTACTTTTTTATCAGGTTCATGGCTTCGGCCAGGGAAAGCACTCCCAAAACCGCCATTCCCTCAGGTTTTTTTATACCGCGCAGGGAATTTTTGGGCACTATTGCCGTGTTAAATCCCAGCTTTTTTGCCTCGTTCAGCCTTTTTTCCAACTGTGAAACACTGCGCAGTTCTCCGCCCAGACCCACTTCGCCGATAAAAATCATATCGGAAGGAATCGGGTTGTCCGCCCTTCCCGTGACAATAGCGGCGCACAGCCCCAAATCTATTGCCGTTTCGTCAATTTTCAAACCTCCCGCAACATTTATGTACACGTCAAAGTTTGAAAGGTTTATCCTTGCCCGTTTTTCCAAAACCGCAATCATCAAAATAACACGGTTTAAGTCTATGCCCGATGACATTCTCCGCGGATTTCCAAATCCCGTCGGGGTCACAAGTGCCTGGACTTCTGCCAAAACGCCGCGGCTGCCCTCCATGACACATACAACACTGCTGCCCGAGGCATTTTCGGGGCGTCCTTCAAGCAACATTGCAGACGGGTTTTCCACTTCCTTCAAGCCGTCATTATCCATTTGGAATACGCCGATTTCGTTTGTCGAACCGAATCGGTTCTTGACCGCCCTTAGGATTCTGAAGCTCAGCTGACGGTTCCCCTCGAAATAAAGTACACAATCAACCATATGTTCCAGCACACGCGGCCCTGCCAGAGAACCGTCCTTTGTCACATGCCCCACGATGAACATAGAAATATTTTCCTGTTTTGCGATGGACATAAATGTATTTGTCGCCTCTCTCACCTGCGGCACACTGCCCGATGCGGAAGAAATTTCCTCGCGGTGCATGGTCTGTATAGAGTCGATAATCACAATTTCCGGCGAAACTTCCCGTATGCACTCGACAATACTTGCAACATCATTTTCCGAGATAAGATACAGATTATCGCTCTCCACGCCAAGCCTTTCGGCACGGAGCTTTATCTGCCTTTCCGATTCTTCCCCCGAAACATAGAGGATTTTTCTGCTTTTCCCCACATATTTGCAGATTTGCAGCAAAAGCGTGGATTTGCCTATGCCCGGGTCACCGCCCACAAGTATAAGCGACCCTCTCACGATTCCGCCGCCCAAAACACGGTCCAGTTCTCCGTTTCCGGTTGAATATCGTACTTCATTGTCAAATTCTATATCCTTTATTTTCTTCGGGCGCCTGAGTGCCGATGTTCCCTCCGGTTTCTTTGCCGATACAGTCTTTTTTTCTTCCACAACGGTTTCCGTCAGGCTTCCCCATGCATTACACCCCGGGCATTTCCCCAGCCATTTTGGGGTCTGATATCCGCACTCATTGCATATATACATTGTTTTTACTTTCATAACAATCTCCAATCCGCCGCATCCATAAAAATTCAATTTCCAACACCCGGCACACTGCCTTGCCGGTTCAGTTCATTTCGCGGCGTCCTTCCAGCGCCTTGATAAGCGTCACTTCGTCCGCATACTCCAGGTCGCCCCCGACAGGTATCCCGTGTGCAATCCTTGTCACCCTGATGCCCATCGGCTGCAAAAGCTTTGATATATATACAGCCGTCGCCGTGCCGCTTACCGTCGGGTTTGTCGCCATTATAACTTCCTTCACGGAATTGTCGGAAATGCGGAGCAGTAATTCCTTGATTTTTATGTCGTCGGGAGTGACTCCGTCCATCGGCGAAAGCGTCCCGTGCAAAACATGATAAAGTCCCCTGTACTCATTTGTTTTTTCTATTGCCGCAACATCGCGCGCATCTTCAACAACACATATAAGCGACTTGTCACGGCTTTGATCGGCGCATATCGGGCACGGAACCGTGTCTGTCAGATTTTGGCACACCGGGCAAAAGCAAACCTTGCTTTTTGCCTCGGTTATGCTGTCAGCCATACTTTTTGCCGCCTCCGCGTCCATGGAATCCAAAATATAGAATGCAATCCTCTCGGCACTTTTTCTGCCGATTCCCGGCAGCTGCGCAAAGCTTTCTATCAGTTTTTCAATAGTTGCAGAATGCATATTTTCACTCCTCAAAAAACAGTTTTTCAAACTGCCAAAAAAGCCGTCCGGCACAATGCTCAAAACGGCTTTAAGGTCATTTCAATCAAAACAATCCCGGTATGTTTATTCCTCCGGTCACAGCGCTCATACCCTCAGCCATCATGTCGTCGGCTTTTTTGAGCGCCTCATTTACGGCAACCATCACCAAGTCCTCCAGTGTTTCCACATCTTCGGGGTCTACGGCCTCCGGCTTGATTTTTACCGACAAAATCTCTTTTTTGCCGTTTGCCTTCACTTCAATCATTCCGCCGCCGGCAGATGCCTCCACAGTTTTCTGCTCAAGCTCTTCCTGAACCTTCTCCATTTCTTCCTGCATCTTCTGTGCCTGCTTTATGACACTGTTCATATTTTTGTTGGTGTTCATACCTGCGCCGTGAAATCCTTTGTATTTTCCCATTTTTTACTCTCCATTCTTTTTTTTATTATATAGGTAATTACAAAATGTAAATTTTACAATTAGACACCGTATCTTTGCGGGGGTAGCGTGAGTGACAACCCCTGATTGGTAATCAAAAATGACGACATGTGCGTCATTTTTGGCTCAAATAAAAAGTTTCAACCTGTTGTAAAGTTAAAATCTGATGGAACTTTTTATTCCTACCCAAGAATTTTAATTGGAAAACGTTAGTTTTACAATTACCCATTTTTTATTATAAACTGCCGTTTTGGCAATCATTTTGGCTATTCTTCATTGTTTTCACTCTTAATTTCATTTTCGTCAAGAAATTCTTCGCTCTCATCCTCATCAAGCGCCTCTTGTGAAAAATCGTTTTCCTCGTTGTTGTATTCCACAAATTCACTCTCATCTGTATATTCCACAATTTCAGGGAATTTCTCTCCGATTTTCACAAGCGGATCGTCGTTTCCTGTTTCAAACGCCGCCTCGGGCTGTTCCTTTGCCGTTTCGGGCGCGCCTTCCGGCACACTCCAAAAGTCCACCATGTTGTCCCCGATGTCATCTTCAAAAGCAACCTTCAGCTTCAGCTCCGTGCCGCTGTTTTTTTGGAAAACACGCTCTGCCTGTTTCAGGTAAGTGGACATAATTTTCTTCAGCATAACCTCGTTTTTGGCATACAAAAGCAAAATCCCTTCTCCGTCTATGGTGATTTTCCTGTTGACCACCGACGCCGCCACAAACGGGCATTGCTTCATTATCCCTGCGGCAAGCCTGTCCCATTTTCTCGCCGCCGCGACGACAGGCGTGGTGCTTGTCAGCGAAGACACGTCCAAGGGTACATAAAGCTTTTTAGAAACCTCTTTTTTTTTAGATTCCTCCTTTGGTTCCTCTTCCTTTTTTGTCTGCGAAACAGTCACCGCAACACCGTTTTTCAATTTTTCTTCCATGGCAGAAAGCCTGTCCATCAGTGCCTCGTTGCTGTTGTCCAGCTCTGGTCTTGTCAATTTCACCAAAGCAAGCTCATATATCACCCTCGGGGATTTTTCCCACTTTGCGTCCGCCTTCGCCTTGGAAAGCACGGTTATGATATTGTTAATCTTTTCAAAAGAAAGCATTTGCGCCTGGGATTTTATCTTTACGATATCCTCCTCCGACGCGTCCAAGACCTTTTTCGGAGCAGAACTCACCTTGCACACCAAAAGGTTTCTCACATAGGTTATCAAAAAATCAATAAAAACATTCAGATCCTTGCCGTCCTCCATAAGTTTTGCGACAATGTCCAGCACCCCGGCAGAATCGCCCTCCGACACAGCCTGTATCACCTTACAGTTCAGCTCGTTTCCCGAAATACCCAGAACGGAAATAACATCATCACCCGAGATCTCAGTCCCGACCGCGGAAACACAGCGTTCCAAAATGCTTAAGCCGTCCCTCATAGAGCCTTCCGCCAACTGTGCAATCAGCGAATATGCATCGTCGGAAATCTTCAGTCCGTCGCCGTGGGCTATTTCTTTCATGCGCAAAACTATGTCCGACGGCCTTATCCGCTTGAAATCAAACCGCTGACAGCGCGAAAGAATCGTCTCCGGCACCTTGTGCGCCTCTGTCGTTGCAAGGATAAATATGACATGTGCCGGCGGTTCTTCAAGCGTCTTTAAGAGTGCGTTGAATGCCCCTTGTGACAACATGTGCACCTCGTCTATGATATAGACGCGGTATGTCGTCTGTGCCGCCACATAATTTACATCTTCAAGAATTTCCCTCACGTTTTCCACACGGTTGTTTGACGCCGCGTCTATTTCGGAAACGTCCATAATGCTCCCGTCAAGTATCCCTTTGCATACGGCACATTCGTTGCACGGCGAGCCGTTTTGGTTGTTCAGGCAGTTCACTGCTCTGGAAAAAACCTTCGCCGCCGTTGTCTTGCCTGTGCCGCGCGTACCGCAGAAAAGATATGCGTGAGATATTCTGTTGTTTAAAATCTGATTTTTAAGAGTTTTTGTGACATGTCCCTGACCGACAATGTCTTCAAAAACCAACGGCCGCCACTTGCGGTAAATCGCCCTGTATGCCACAAAATCCCCCCTCACAAAGGTTATAAATCTCAAAAACCCCTATTTTGGTAGGGGTATTTTTTCAAAAAAGGCTCCGGCCGAATTGTCCATAACACATCTGAAAAACCGCTTATTGCTGCTTGGTTCCCCATCTGACAAGGTTCACGGGTTCAAATCGCACGGGTTCGGCCATCATCGCCAAAATATTCAGTTTTAAGGAGTCAATCTCACTTGCCTATATATTATAATACAAATTTCAAAAAACTGCAATAGTTTTTTCAAAGAAAAATATATTTTTTTTGATTTTTTTATATTTAACCTGATATCAGCACCTCTGCCAGGGTCGCTGCCATATACTTTGCCCCGGTTTTTGCTTCGTCAAGTGTGTTTCCGTTTGAACCGATTTCAACTATCAGCGCACCCTTCGACACTTGCTGGTTAAATCTTTCCTTTCTCATTATTATCGGGCGCATAAGCCCCGGATAATTTTTGTTTGCGTAATCTTGCAATTTGCACGCAAGGCGCATGTTTTCCTGCCAGTTGTCATGCGTAAGCTTTGCATTTGTCCCCACGACAAACATGCACTGCGCCGACTTTTCTCCGCAGACCTCTGCCGCAACCTTTATTTTTGTCCCGTCAGCGCGTACAATTCCGTCACGGTGCAAGTCAAGGACAACCTTTATCGAAGGGTATTTTTGCAGATTGTTTTTGACAGTGCTCATAGAGCGCGTATAAGCTCCGTTGAAGGACGGGTAATCATGCACCGTGGTGTCATGTATTGTTTTTATCCCTTTTTCCTCCAAAACACTGCAAAAAACATCACCCACCGCCGTCACATTGCGTGATGCGTCGGTGCTTCTGTCACTGTCGCTTGCGGAATATTTTGTTTTCCCCGCATCAGTGAAACTTTCGGTTGTGTGGGTGTGGATTACCAGCACTTGCGGGCCTTCTCCCTCCGGTTTTATTTTCAGCGGTTCTGCCAAAAGCGCCTGAGGGTCAACCGCAATGCCGGCAAGGTTTGAAATTTCCATACCGCGTGCCGCATTCACTTCATTTATGTTGTGTTGCGGTGACGCAGTCTGTTGCGGCTCGCTTTCCGGCACTGCCGATTCGCTGCTGAGCGGCGCCGCCTCTGCGCTATACAGTGCATGATATCTGTACAGGATTGTTTTTTTGTCGTCAAAATCAAAACCCCAGATTTTATCACACATACTCTTCAAATCAAGCTTTCCGGCATGAAACCGGTGCGAAACCATGCTTTTCCCGTATTCTGTGCCCGGCGCCGGCAATTTTGAAACCGCACATGCCAGTGCAAAAACCGCCGCAAGCACACAAAAAAACACCAGCACCGCGGCAGCCTTTTTTATTCCCGTCCCGGTTATCACCACTGTGCGAATCCTCTTCTTTTGATACATTTCTCCACTTCCCCTTAAAAAGTCTTACTAAAAACATATTCTGCATATTTTCAAAATATCACTGTAATTTGCGGACTGCAAATTTCATATATTTAAAGCAGTAATTATGAATGGAGGCATATGCATGTCAAACTATATTGTCAAATATAACGACATTACCCAACATTATTTTTACATTCCGAACCAGGGACTGTGTGTGCGCAGCAAAAGCCACAGCATATGGCAAAACCACAAACCCGTATACCGTGACTGCAACGGTGTTTTTTCTGTATTTACTGACCCGAACGGCGCCCTGCACGCCATATGCACCAATCCGCAAAACGAGCTTATCTACCTTTCTCACCGCCACGGCACCTGGCAAAGCTGTGCAATAACCCGATTAAAAGAAGACATGAAAGTCCTTGACATAAACATCTTTGAAACGCAAATAGGTCTGAATCTGCTTTACACTGCCGTATATCTCGGCGAAACCCTTCTTATTCATTGCGTTCTCGGCGACAATGCCCTCCCCGATACGCTTGACCGTCTTTCCTCGCCGGAGTTTTTCTTTTTCCGCGGACGCGTATATTACACCAACACTTCGGGGGTTTTGGGCTACCGCGACATAAGCGACGGCAAAGCCGACAACTTCAACCGCCTTGTTCCCGGCGGCACAATGCCGTATCTTTACACCCGCCAAGGCACGGATATGATTGTGTACAAAAAGGGAAGTGGTATATACTTCCAGAACCGCCCTGTCATTGATGACGAATATGCCAAAAACCCAATTCTTGCCGGCAATCACAATCAGCTTTTGCTGATGTGGCAAAACGGGGACTTTGTGCGATATATCGTCAGCACAGACGGCGGCACAAAATGGAGCGGCATTATGCAATATGTAAATTCCGGCAAAAGCGCCCAGATTTATAATGTTATAAACAACAGCCGTCTGTACCTCTATTTTGGCACACATTCCGGAACAGATTTGCACATATACGGCAAAAACGATATTTTTGAACCGGACCCCGAGCCGCACCAAGCCGCGCAATCCATATCCGATTCGATTGCTGACCCGAACATGGTTACACGTCTGAAAATCATGATTGAAATGCAAAAAAAAGAAATTGCGGACCTGAAAAAACAAATTGAACTGTCGGGACAGGCGCACCCCGACGCACATGACATTGCCGACAAAAACAATGCGCAAAAAGACGACACAACAGTTTAAATTTTTTTGTTTTTCCTTTTTATCTACAAAATATTTTACGATTTTACAAAGAATTACAGTATGTTTTGTCGTATATGGTAAAACGCTTTTTATGGACTTTTGCCCGTATTTATATTATAATTTTTTATGCAATAAAAAATATGAAGGGTGAAAATAATGAAAAAATTCTTGTATGACAAAGCAACAGTACAAACCATCGAAGATGACGAACGCATCAGACTACAGTATTTCCTGCTGGAAGACGAAATCGAAATTGATTCGTGTTTTTTAAAATGCTATGGATTTGAAATAAAGAAAACCTCGTTTTGCGGTTCTTTGGAATTGTCCGAAGTGAAACAAATCCAAAACGTGTTTTTCAACCACAAAGAAGCAACGGACTTCCTGAAGAAAATTGCCGCCGCACGTGTGACGCCCATGACGTTGTCGGGGATTCTGGAAGATTACATATCAGACGCCATACATTCCGAAAACAGACTTCCTGTTATGGTATAAAAAAGCTTTTAAAAAATGGGACTGTAAAAAATCATTTTTTTACAGTCCCATTTTTTATTATTTAATTTTATTGTATTCTTCTGTATTCTTGGTGACAGTAATTTTATATTTTTCTGTCAATCCTTCTATATATTTTTTAAATTTTTCAGTATACAGTGCATTTGATATGACGCTCTTGCACGAATCCGCGTCAAGCTCAAGCCTCTTTATGATGTGATATCCATAGCTTGATTCCACAAACCCGATTTCTCCGGGTTTCAATGACTTGACGCAATCTTCAAAATCCTTCACCATCTCGCCCGAGGTGAATACATATCCGTCCGGGTTTGATTTTGAGCCCGGGTCCTCCGAATAGGTCGAAACCAATGTGTCAAAATCTTCGCCGTTCTTTGCACGCGCAAGGACATCGTCTGCACTCTTCTTTTTCTGTGCAATTTCTTCAGCCGAAAGCGGCTTCTTTGTGTTTGGGTCCTGTGTCAGGAACAACACGTGCTTTGCCCTCATATACTGACTTTCCAGTTCCTCTTTATGCTCGTCAAAATACGCCTTTATATCGCTGTCGCTTACAGACTCTTCCTCAACCATTTTCTTTTGCAGCTTATTCATATAAAGCATTGATTCACAAACAAGGTTCATCAAATCCTCACTGTCCTCATACTGGTCAAAATATGCCGCCTTTATCTGTGATTTGAGATTTTTCATCTCATCATCGGTATAAGAAAGACCCATCTTTTTTGCGATTTCTATACTGGACAAATACTGCACCGCACTCTTGTATGCTCTCTCTTTGGCAATGTCAATCGCTTTCTTGCCCTCAATTTCCGTTGTTTCCCAGCTGGCATCTTCTGAAAGCTCCGTCCCCTGCATCTGATTCTTTATGTCGTCCAAAAAGAAACTGAACTGGCTTGACGTCATCTCCGTGCCGCCCACCTTGAGCACAATCCCCTCTCCCAAATCCACAGCCTCGTCATTCCCCTTTTCGGGCTTTGTACACGCTGACATAAACACCATACACACTATCAATGCAGACAGTATAGTTTTTTTCATATCAAAAACACTCCTCATAAAATTTAGCATATTAAAAATTCTGTCTTATTATTATACATCATTTTTTGTCATTCTTCAATGAAAATATATGATGTAATAAAAATTTAATATTGTCTGTTGCTTTGTTTTTAGCCTTTGGGCGGTAAGTTATGATTGGGTTTTGTGCCGAAGGCGATACGGTGATTTCCCCCGGCATGGTCTTTATCAAACCCATCACAATCCCGGCATCGTCAAAGCCTTCGCCCGGTTTCAGGCGCACAATCCCCTCTTTTGCCGAAACCTCGGAAAATCCCAGTTCTGTTGCCCATGCTTTCAGCAGCGCAATATCCATGAGGTTTATCACACTCTTCGACGGCTCCCCAAAGCGGTCGATAAGCTCGTCAAGCATTTCCGCCTTGTCCTCCTCCGTTTCTATCACCGATATTTTCTTATAAACATCAATCCTGTGGTTGACATTTTTTATATATCCTTCCGGAATATACGCATCAATCTGCACATCAATCACCGCGGGCTCCTGCTCTTTTTCTTTTCTGCCCTGCAAGGTGTTCACGCTTTCCTTCAGAATTTTGCAGTACATGTCATACCCCACGGCGTCCATGTGCCCGTGCTGCTGTGCACCAAGGATATTGCCCGCGCCCCTTATTTCCAAATCACGCATCGCAATCTTAAACCCGGAGCCAAATTCGGTAAACTCGCTGATTGCGCGCAATCTCTTTTGTGCCACGTCTGTGAGTGTCCCGTCTTTGCGATAAGTCAGATATGCATATGCGCTTCTGTTTGAGCGCCCGACTCTGCCCCTCAGCTGATAAAGCTGGGCAAGTCCCATTCTGTCCGCATTCTCGATGATGATTGTATTTGCATTGGGTATGTCAAGCCCTGTTTCTATGATTGTGGTGCACACAAGCACATCACAGCGCCCCTCCACCATGTCATACATTATGTCCTCAAGCTCTTCTTCATTCATTTTCCCGTGACCCACAAGAATGTTTGCCTCGGGGATTGCCTTTTTCAGCCCTTCCGCCACACGGTATATTCCCCTCACACGGTTATACAGATAAAACACCTGTCCCCCTCTTGCGACTTCACGTCTTATTGCGTCGTGTATCACTTCATCATCATGCTCCAAAACATATGTCTGCACGGGATATCTGTTTTCGGGCGGTTCTTCCAAAAGGCTCATGTCCCTGACATTTATCATCGACATATGCAGAGTCCTCGGTATCGGCGTTGCCGTCATGGACAGCACATCTATGTCTTTTTTCAGTTCCTTCAGGCGTTCCTTGTCCGAAACACCGAAACGCTGTTCTTCGTCAATGATCAGCAGCCCCAGGTCACGGAACTTCACATCTTTTTGTATAAGCCTGTGCGTGCCGATAATTATGTCAATCTCTCCGCTTTTCAGTTTTTTCAAAATTTCTTCCTGTTGCTTTGGTGTGCGGAATCTTGACAGCATCTCCACCTTTATTGGAAAATCCTCCATGCGCCTGCAAAATGTGTCATAGTGCTGCATCGCCAGAATCGTGGTTGGGCACAGATATGCCACCTGTTTTGAATCTGCCGCCGCCTTGAATGCCGCCCTAAGCGCCACTTCTGTCTTGCCGTATCCCACGTCGCCGCACAGCAGCCTGTCCATGGGGTGCGGTTTTTCCATGTCCTGTTTAACCTCTTCTATGCTTCTCAGCTGGTCCTCCGTTTCGGTGTACAAAAACTTGTCTTCAAAATCCCTTTGCCACGGAGTGTCGCCCGAGAAGGCATAGCCTTTTCCGTTTTGGCGTTCGGCATAAAGTGCAACAAGCTGTTTTGCCATGTCGTCGGTTGACTTTTTCACCTTTGCCTTTGTCTTGGACCAGTCCGTGCCGCCCAGTGAATTTACTTTCACCTTCTTGTCCGTGCTGCCGATATATTTATAGAGGAAATCCATCTGTTCAACAGGGACATACAAAACATCGGTGCCATGATACTGAATTTTCAGATAATCCTTTGTTATTCCGTTTACATGCATTTTGTGCATGCCCATATACTGCCCGATTCCATGGCTTTGGTGCACAACATAGTCGCCCGGGTTTATGTCTGTATAAGATTTTATCCTTTGTGTGTTTTCTTTTTTGCGCCTTTTTCTCGACGATTTTGCCTCAAAAATTTCCTTGTCCGAGATGACAACAATCTTCAGAGTGGGATATTCAAACCCTTTTTTCAGCTCACCCTTCAGCACCGTCACTTCGCCCTCACAAAACTCTGTGCCATCGCCTATATATCTGCATTTTATTCCCTTGTCATTTATGCTCCCTGCAAGGTTTTCGCCGCGGCTTCTGTTTCCTGCCGGCAGCAAAACCGTATATTTTTCCTCTGCCCACCTTTTCAAATCTTCATAAAGATAATCAATTTTGCCGTGAAAGCTCACCGTTGTTCCCGATTTGAAATTGAACACAGCACTGTATTTATAGTCAATGTTGCTGTGCACAAGCGGATTTATGGCAACAAATCTGCACGACGCAAAAATCTTTTTTATTTTTGTATAATCGCCATAATATCCGTATTTGCTTATAAGCGGTATTCCGTTTTCCCTCAGCGCCGAAAGCTGTTCCCCTTCTTCCCAGCCCAGCGACTTGACGCGTTCCGCAATTCTTTTCGGTTCTGCCAGAAAAACAAAATCCCCTTCACGCAAATATTCTGCCAAAGTCGGCACTCCGCCGTAGACAAGCGGAACATATCTGTCAATAGCCGTAATCGTCCCGTTCTGCAATATGAGTTCTGTGTCCGCCTCTATGTTTTCGACAAGTTTTTCATATTCCGCACCTTTTTTGGCAAGCTTCTTCGCCTCGCCCCTCAGTGCAGCAACAAGCTTTTTGCGGTCTTCTTCATTCATCACCGCCTCACGACACGGGATTATCTCTGCTCTTTCGACATTTTCCAGTGTCCTCTGCGACATTGCGTCAAACATTCTCACAGAATCTATCTCAGTGTCAAAAAATTCTATCCTGACAGGGTTTTGATAGTTTGGCGAAAATATATCCACAATCCCCCCTCTTACAGAGAATTGCCCTATTCCTTCCACCATGTCCTCCTTGAAATAACCCATGTCCAGAAGCCGCTGAGAAATTTGTGAAATTTCCGCCTCCTCCCCGGTGCAGACAGAAAAACTGCACTTTTCATATCTTTCTTTTGGGATTGTGTATGACAGCAAAGCTTCTATGGACGTGACAACTGTCACACACTCCTCACGCCAAAGCTTATCAACCGCAGACAGGCGTTCCCGCTCAGCATCCCTTGCCGTTGCGTCTATATTATAAAAAACATAGTCCTTCGGCGGAAAATACACCGCATTGCCGTCAAAGAATTTTATGTCGGAATAAACCGCCCTTGCCTCCATGTCACTGTAAGCAGCCACAATCGCGCGCTTACCGTGCGACAATTGATATACAAACTGCGCCTGTGCCGCCCCGACAAGCCCCGTGGCAGAAACCGCGCCTTTTTCCACTGCTGTCCGGAGCTGTCTGTATTCGTCATATCCGTCCAAAAGATTTGTAAAATTCATTGCTCATCTCTCCCCAAAAAATCCTGTACAGCACCAAAACCGACCCCCGAAAAACACCGGGGGTGTTTTTCGGGCAGTCGGTTTAAACAACTCTATTTGCCTTTCGGCTTTTGTCATTTAAGTCCGTTATACTTATTCATCGCATAACCGGCATCTTCCTTTATAATGTCAGAAACAGCACTCATTGCCCTTGTTATCGCGGTTTCCATAACCGGAATGTCATTCTTGCCGAATTTGCCCAACACAAAATCCGCCAAATCCCATTCATCGGTTTTCGGCGCGCCGACACCCATTCTTATCCTGACAAATTCTTCGGAACGCAGATTGTATATTATCGACTTCAAGCCGTTGTGCCCTCCGGCGCCGCCCTTTGCCCTTATGCGGATTTTGCCTGTTTCCAGCGCAATGTCATCGCATATCACAATTACATTCTCGGGCATTATTTTATAATATTCGCAGATTTCTCTCACACTGTTTCCCGAAAGATTCATATACGTCTGCGGTTTCAGCAACACAACCTTTTCACCGGCAATGTTACATTCGCCGTATACAGCCTTGAACTTTATTTTGTTTATCTTCACGCTCATGCTTGCCGCCATATAATCTATTACTTCAAAACCGATATTATGACGGGTCATGCGATATTCATTCCCCGGGTTTCCCAAACCTACAACTACATACATTTTATTTTCTTCTGTCCTTCCATTCTTTTTTCACAACCTGCCTTGCCCTTGCAATTGCAAGGCTTTCCTCCGGCACTGTGTCTGTTATTGTAGAGCCTGCCGCGGTATAACCGCCGTTTTCCACCGTCACCGGCGCCACCAGGTTTGTGTTGCAGCCGATGAAGCAATCGTCGCCGATTGTTGTCCTGTATTTTTTCTTCCCGTCATAGTTGACCGTCACCGTGCCGCAGCCAAAGTTTACACGTTTGCCCACGTCAGAATCACCGACATATGTAAGGTGGGAAATCTTGGTTCCGTCGTCCACGTTTGAATTTTTTATTTCCACAAAATCCCCGACCCTGACATTTTTCCCGACATTGCTGTTTGGCCTCAGGTATGCAAAAGGTCCCACACTCGTCCCGGCGCCGACCTTGGAATCAATAATAACAGAGCTCAATATATTCACATCATCTGCAATTTCAGAATTATCGATTTGTGTGTTCATGCCAATTGTGCAGCGTTCCCCAATCTTTGTTCCGCTTTTGATTATAGCCCCCGGATAAATCACCGTATCCTTGCCAATCTCGACATTGCTTTCTATTATCGTCGACTCCGGCAAAATAAATGTGACGCCGTTTTTCATGTGAGCCTTGTTGATTCTCCCCTGCATGATATGCTCTGCCTCAGAAAGCTGAACACGGTCGTTTATGCCGCGGATTTCATCTTCATCTTTTATCACATATGCCCCAATCTTTTTTCCTTCGGTCAAAAGAATCTCCAGCGTGTCGGTAAGGTAATATTCACCCTGTGCATTGTTCGGGGTAAGCTTTCCCAAAGCATCTGCAAGTGCCTCCGCCGTGAATACATACATGCCCGAGTTTATCTCGCGGATTTCCTTTTCTTTTTCGGCGGCATCCTTGTCCTCGACAATCTTGACAACATTCCCGGCAGAGTCCCTCACAATTCTGCCATATCCCGACGCATCGGGGAGAACTGCCGTTATCACAGTTGCGCTGTTTCCCGATTTTTCATGGAATTCCTTGCACTTTTTCACCGATTCCGCCGTGATAAGCGGCAAATCGCCGTTTAATACAATCACAATCCCGTCATTGATATATTGTTTTGCCTGCATAACCGCATGCCCGGTCCCTTTTTGTTCCTTTTGCAGTACATATTTCAGGCTAGTGCCCAAAGCCGCCTCCACCATGTCCGCCTTGTGCCCCACAACCGCGACAACCTCTTCCGCACCGGCGCCCTTCGCCGCCTCTGCAACCCACGCCGCCAAAGCCTTGCCGCACACCTTATGCAGAACCTTCGGGGTTTCGGATTTCATTCTTGTCCCCATTCCTGCCGCCAAAATTACCGCCGTTAATTTGCTCATATTCCTCTCTCCTCAAAAAAAATTTATACTCCGCGTACCTTTTCAATGTCGCTTTCAATCTGCTTTTTCAATTCTTCAACACTTTCAAATTTCCTGTCGCCACGTATGCGTTCTTCAAATTCAATACATATTTTTTTCCCATAAAGTTCACCTTCAAAGTCAAGTACAAATCCTTCGACAGTGCGCTCTTTTGCCCCAAACGTAGGATTTTTGCCTATGTTTACGGCACATTTATAAGTCCCTGTTTCAAGCTTTGCCGCCGCTTTGTATACCCCGTCGGGCGGGAGAAGTTTTTTCTCTCCGGGGCGCACATTTGCTGTGGGAAAAAGCGACCTGGCGCCGTTTCCAAAGCCGCGCACAACCTCCCCGACCAGAAAATACGGTCTACCCAAAAGCCTCGCCGCCCCTTGCATGTCCCCGTTTTTCACATAATTTCTCACAAGTGTGCTCGATACCGTTTCACCGTTTTCCGTCACACATTCGGTGATAAATGTTTTAAAATTCAGGATTTCTCCCATTTTTTTCAAATCATCTGCCCTGCACGCGGCGTTTTTGCCAAAGCTGTAGTCATAGCCGGCAAAAAAAGCCTCAGCCGAAAAAGATGACAATATGCGTTTTATAAATGTCTCGCCGTTCGTTTCGGCAAGCGCCTTGTCAAAATGCATTATGTGCACAAAGTCCACGCCCGATTTTTCCAAAACGGCAAGCTTTTCTTCCATAGTCGTCAAAAGTGCGGTTTCTTCTCCGAAAATTTCGGAGGTGTGGCGGTCAAACAACACAACACCGCTCAGGATTCCGCTCTTTTTTGAATATTCAACACACGAATCGATGATTTTCATATGTGCCTTGTGCAGTCCGTCAAAGTTACCCAATGCCACCGCACAATTCTCCGCACAATTTTCAATTATCCGCATATTTCCTCCTCATCTGTTCCAAAAAGCTTTTTCCAAAACAAGCTGTCCGCCCTGTGCCTTGGACAATGCCAAAAATTCACCTTTTTCGGAATAAATTCTATACATTTTGCCGTCGCACAAATGGTTGCACGGCACTCTCATTCCGTTTCGGACCTTTTTTTCATCTTTTTCGTCAACGACAACTTCCGGATACTCCAAAAACAGGCTGTCCACGGGCATAATGCATTCGGAAAGTCTGTTTTCTTCTTTTATTCTCATCAGTTCTTCAATAGTATAACTGTTTTTTATATCAAATATTCCGCTTTTTCTGCGCTGCAATTTGCTGACAAATGCGCCGCATCCCAGTTTCATGCCGATGTCGTCGCACAGTGTTCTGATATATGTCCCTTTTGAACATTCCACATCTATAATCACAGTGAAACTCTCCATGTCAATGTCCAAAATATCAATATCCTTAATCGTCACACGGCGTTCTTTTCTCTCCACTGATATGCCGCTTCGCGCCAGTTCATAAAGCTTTTTGCCATTGACTTTGACTGCGGAATACATCGGCGGAATCTGTACAATTTCTCCCAAAAAACTTTGCACCGCTTGGGCGATTTCTTCACGGGTTGCCGTCACCGGCTGGTCTGTCAGCACCTCACCCTCCGCGTCGAGTGTGTCTGTGGTCATTCCCAGGACAAAACTCACACGGTATGCTTTGTCCGCATTGGTAAGCATGTCGCAAACCTTTGTCGCCCTCCCGATGCAAACCGGCAGGACACCGGTTGCCGCCGGGTCAAGCGTCCCCGTGTGTCCCACTTTTTTTATGCCGGTCAGTCTGCGCACAAAATACACCATGTCATGTGATGTCTTTCCCGGTGGCTTGTCTATAACAATAATTCCGTCCATAATCAATTTATCTGTGCCTTCACAATTTCGTCAACCTTTGCCAGAGCGTCATCAATCTTCATTGCGTCTTTTCCGCCGCCCTGTGCCATGTCGGGCTTTCCGCCGCCGGAGCCGCCGCAAACGGCTGTGATTTCTTTGATAATCTTGCCGGCATGCACACCTTTTGCCACAGCGCCCTTTGACGCCATTGCGACAAAGGTGATTTTCCCGTCTGTATTTGCCGCCAACACAATGACTGCGTTTTCAACCTTTGCTTTTATATCGTCCGCCATGGTTTTCAGGCTGTCCGGTGCTGTGCCGTCCAGCTGTGCTGTCAGCAATTCAACACCGTCACAGTGTTTCAGCGATGCCATGATGTCATTTGCCTTTGCAGAAGCAAGCTTTGTCTTCATTGCCTCGACTTCCTTCTGTATGGTTCTGTATTCCTCCATGACATTTTCCGCCCTCTGCACCAGGTTGTGTTCGGTTGTTTTCAGCGCCTTTGCCGCACCGGCAATTGCATTTTCCTTTTGGGCAATATATTCCAGCACACCCTTGCCGGTCACCGCCTCGATACGCCTTACGCCCGCGGCAACACCGCCTTCGTAAACAATCTTGAAGAGTCCCGCCTGTGCCGTATTCCCTAAATGGCACCCGCCGCAAAATTCAACGGAATAATCTCCCATGGAAACAACGCGCACAACCTCGCCGTATTTTTCGCCAAACTGTGCCTCGGCGCCGAGTTTCTTTGCCTCGTCAATCTTGAGTTCCTGCATATTGATGTCAAGCCCCGCAAGGATTGCTTTGTTCACTCTTTCTTCCGTTTCTTGCAGTTGCTCTTTTGTCATCGCCTCAAAATGCGAAAAGTCAAATCTCAGTCTTTCCGGTGTGACAAGCGAACCTGCCTGTGCAACGTGTGTGCCCAGGGTTTCCTTCAAAGCTTTATGCAAAAGGTGGGTTGCCGAGTGGTTTCTCGAAATGTCCATTCTGCGTTCTTTGCATACGCTCATGGTTACAAGCGTCCCGACAGACACTTCGCCCTTTTCCACGCTCACCCAATGATGATACAGTCCGTTTCCGTCTTTTGTTGTGTTTTCAACTTTTATTTCAACTTCATCGGCAAAAATCATGCCAGTGTCACCGACCTGTCCGCCCATTTCTGCATAAAACGGGGTTTTGTCGGTGACGATTATACCGGTTTCACCCTCAGCTATAGTTTCGCTCACTTCCCCTTCTGCCGCAATGGCAACAATCTCTGCCTCAGCCTCAAGCGAATCGTAGCCGACAAACTCTGTCGGAGTTTTTATGTCAAAATTATAGCTTTGCGTCCCTTCCCAAGAAGAGCCTTCCTTCCTTGCCTTGCGTGCGATATCCTTCTGCTCCTGCATGCACTCATTGAAACGATCTACATCAACGCCCAGCCCGTTTTCTCCGGCAATTTCAATTGTCAGGTCAAGCGGAAATCCGTATGTGTCATGAAGCTTAAATGTTTCCTCTCCTGTCAGCTTGTCCTGTTTGTTCTGCTTTGCAAGCTTTATATAATCGTTCAAAACATTCAATCCGTTATCAATTGTTGCGTCAAAACGCTCTTCCTCAATCTTGATTATCTTCTTTATATAATCTCTCTTTTCTTCCAGCTCCGGATATGCCGCCTTTGACTCGTCAATAACAGTGTCCGCCACTTCGTTCAGAAATTCTCCTCTGATGTTAAGCAGTTTGCCATGGCGTGCCGCACGGCGCAAAAGCCTTCTCAGGACATATCCTCTGCCTTCATTTGACGGGATAACGCCGTCGGATACCATCATAACAGTGGAACGTATGTGGTCTGTAATAACGCGCAGAGAAACATCTGTTTTCTCGTTTTCTTTATACTTCGCCCCGGCGATTATGCTGATATGCTCCATGACATTTCTCACAGTGTCAACCTCAAAAAGATTGTCCACTCCCTGCACAATTGCCGCCAGTCTTTCCAGCCCCATGCCCGTGTCTATGTTCGGGTTCTTAAGCCTGTTATAATTTCCGTCCTCATCTTTGTCAAACTGCGTAAACACCAGGTTCCACACTTCCATAAAACGGTCGCAGTCACAGCCGATTTTGCAATCCGGTCCGCAGCTCAGGTGTTCGCCGCGGTCGACATGAATCTCGGAACAGGGTCCGCACGGACCTGTGCCATGCTCCCAGAAATTATCTTCCTTACCCATTTTGACAACTCTCTCGGGGTTGACGCCGACTTCGTTCACCCATATGTCGCGTGCCTCGTCGTCGTCCTCATATATCGTTATCCACAGTGATTCCGGGTCAAACCCAATCACCTGTGTCAAAAATTCCCACGCCCATGTGATTGCTTCCCTCTTGAAATAATCCCCAAAAGAAAAATTACCGAGCATCTCAAAAAACGTGCCGTGACGTGCCGTTTTCCCCACACGTTCAATGTCCGGGGTTCTTATGCACTTCTGACATGTGGTCACACGCTTTCTCGGCGGAATTTCCGCCCCCGTAAACCATTTTTTCATCGGTGCCATTCCCGAATTGATAAGCAACAAGCTTGCATCATTATGCGGAACAAGCGGAAAACTTCCCAATCTCAGGCAACCCTTGCTTTCAAAAAAAGAGAGAAACTTTTCTCTTATTTCGTTGAGTCCCATTTTTTCCATTATATATCATTCCTTTCAAAAAATACACAACCGCGGAGCTGTAAAAAGAGACATCATACACAGACAATATTTTCGCCAACACATACAACTCCTATTCTACCATAATTTATATTATACAAAATCACCGCCCCAATGTCAATACTTTTTCACAATACAAATATCACAAAATTACCTCTTTTATGCCAAAAATTCACATGCGGAAAGTATAATTTTTCTCGGGCGGCAAATAATAATCCCGACTCTGAAAATATCAATGGTGAAAATTATGAAACTACTGAAAATCTTTTTGACAGGCGCATTCGGATACGGCTTTTTGGAAATCATATGGCGCGGATATACCCACCCTACAATGCTTTTTGCCGGCGGTATATGCCTTTTGCTGATATACGGCATCTCTGTATATTTCCGTAGACTTTCGATTTTCAAAAAAAGTTTGCTCGGCGCCGCGGCAATCACCGCGGTAGAGCTCATCATCGGCGTCACGGTCAACATCGGCATGCACATGAATGTGTGGGATTACTCAAACCTTCCATTCAATATAGACGGTCAGATTTCGCTTCTGTACTCATTTTTATGGTTCCTGCTGAGTGCAGTTATAATAAAGATATTTGAATTTTTCGAAAGAAGAAAAGCAAGATAAAAGGAGCCGCGGCAAAACGAATTCATTTTGCCGTGGCTCCTTTTGTTTATTCCATATCCTCAGGCATATCCCAGTTGTGATATACATTTTGGACATCATCGTCATCTTCCATGTTCTCAAGCATCTTTGACATCATGGTGATTTGTTTTTCGTCTGTCAGCGTGACGGTTGTCTGCGGAACCATGCTTATTTCTGCCGACATAAGAGTATACTTCGCCTCCAACGCATCACGCACTGTGTGGAAATCATCGGGAAGAGTGGTTATTTCATAATAGTCCTCGTTCACCTCAATGTCCTCTGCGCCCGCGTCCAGTGCGTCCATAGTGATTTCGTCCTCGTCAATGTCTTCTTTCTCAATCACAATAACGCCTTTTTTGTCAAACATAAATCCCACACAGCCGGTCTGACCCATGTTTCCGCCGAACTTGTCGAAAAAGTGCCGTATATCCGCCGCCGTACGGTTTCTGTTGTCGGTCAGCGTTTCCACGATAACGGCAACACCGTTCGGCCCATAGCCTTCATAATTGATGTTTTCATAATTGTCACCGTCGGTGCTTCCCGCCGCTTTTTTGATTGTACGGCTTATATTGTCGTTGGGCATATTCGCCGCGCGCCCCTTTGCAATGGCGTCCTTAAGGCTTGAGTTATTGTCGGGGTCCGGGCCTCCGGCTTTGACCGCAACAATAATTTCACGTGCAATCTTTGTGAATATTTTTGCCCTTTGTGCATCATTGGCACCTTTTTTTCTTTTAATTGTACTCCATTTTGAATGTCCTGACATTCCGTTTCTCTCCTTAATTAAAATATATTATTAGGTAATTGTAAAACTAATGTTTTACAATTAAAGTGCTAAGACAAAAATGACGCACCCGGCGTCATTTTTTAATTACAAATCAAGGGTTTTGCACCCCCGACATTCCCGCAAAGATGCGGAGAGTAATTGCAAAATTTGCATTTTACAATTATTCTTCGTCTTCTGCCTGAATATAGCTTTCAAAACCGGAATGTTTTGCATATGGCTTTCTATAATATGGTTTTGCATTCTTCGATTCTATTATAATCTTTCTGTACGGGTCTTCGCCAACCGAGCGTGTGGTCACGCTTTCGTTGTTCTGAAGATTGGAATGAATAATTCTTCTCTCATACGGATTCATCGGTTCCAAAGTATGGCGTCTGCCTGTCCTTGCAACCTTGTCCGCAAGTCTGTTTGAAAGTGCAATAAGTGCATTGTAACGCTTTTCTCTGTAATTTTCGGCATCAACAGTCACCTTTATGTATCTGTCCGATTCTCTGTTTACTATAAGAGAAGTGAGATACTGCAAACTGTCAAGAGTATCGCCCCTCTTGCCTATGATAATCCCCATATTTTCCCCTTCAAGCGCGACAGAAATATCACCCTCATCGGTCATTTTTGCGTCAATCTGCACATCAAGTTTCATGCTTTCAAAGACACTGCTCAAAAACTTCTTCGCCGCAGTGACCTCCGGGTTTTTCAGTGTTGCCGCAACAACAGCCTCTTTTGAACCCAGCCCCAAAAAGCCTTTTGACCCCTCATCTATAACCTCTATAACAACGTCCTCTTCCGGCACTCCGAGCTCTGCCAAAGCAGCCTCCTTTGCCTCATTTACGCTTTTTGCCTTTTTTTCTGTTTTTTTCAGGAACTCTAACAACGAAATCGTCCTCCTTCTTGTTAAAATATAAATTTAAAAAATACTGCTGTGCCATCTGGAACAGGTTTGCCGCAATCCAGTAAATCCCCAGTCCCGCCGGGAGAGAAATCGCAAAAAATCCTGTCATAAGCGGCATAACCGCATTCATACCCTTGGACATCTGTGCCGCAGACGCGTCCCCCGACTGCTGCGGAGCCATTTTTTGGCTTTGCCACATAGAAAGCCATGTTGTAAGCATAGCCAATATCGGTATCAATATAAGCAACACTGTCGCCAAATCGGCAAAATTACCCTTCATGATTGCACTTATCGCTTCCCCAGGATTTCTTGACAAGTCAAGTCCAAAAAATCCAAAGTCTATCGCCCATTCTCCATTGCCGACCTTTGCGCTCCAGTTTGACAGCTGCATCTGATAGCTTTTCGCAATCTGCTCGGGCGAAAGCTTCAAAAGATTGCTGACCGCATCGGGGAACTGAGTTTTCATCGCTTCAAAAAGCGTCGACACCTTGTCCATCGTTTCTGTCAGATTGAAGTCCACACCCAAAAGATATTTTATCGGCGACTGGATAACCCTGTAAAGACCTATCAGTATCGGGAACTGTATAAGAAGTGGCAGGCATCCGCCCATCATGCTTATATTGTTCTCCTTGTACACCTTCATCGTTTCTGTCTGGAGTTTTTCTTTATCATTTGCATACTTCTTCTGCAGCTCCATAAGTATCGGCTGTATCTTCTGCTGTTTTTTCATCGCTTTCTGTGATTTGATATTAAGCGGCAGCAAAATCAGCTTAACAATAATCGTAAAAATTATAATCGCCCAACCGTAATTCTGCACCAAGCTGTAAATCTGCTCAATTATAAATCCCAAAGGGCGGTAAATTACAAATTCAAACATTCCATTATCCTTTCTGTTGTTCTGTTCCGGGCAATCTTTTTTTGCCCGTCTGTCATTTCAGCGGGTCATATCCTCCTCGGCAAAACGGCTGGCATCTCAAAATCCTCCGGCATGCCTTGGCGCCGCCTTTTATCACTCCGTATTTTTCGATTGCCTGCTTTGAATATTCCGAGCATGTCGGATAAAACCTACAGCAAGGCTGACCCTTGTACGGAGAAATGTACCTTTGATAAAATGTTATGAATGCAGTAAAAATCTTTTTCATCTTTTTATCTCTTCTACAAAGCATTTTGCGGTATTTTCCGATATTTCAAAGCACTGACAGCTTGCGCATGGCGTATTGCATGTCACCGCTTATTTCTTTAAAGCTTTTGCCCACTGCCCTTGCCCTCACAACAAAAACAAAGTCAAACCCCACGGCACAGTCAATTTCCATAAGGCGGTAAGATTCCCTCACCAGACGCTTAAGCCGGTTTCTCACCACGGCCTTTCCTATGTTTTTGCCGCAGGTTATGCCTATTCTGTTTTTTTCTGTCCTGTTTTTCATGCAATACACGACAATATTCCGGCATACACAGCTTTCGCCCCTATAGTAAAGCCTTCTGAATTCTTTGTTAAGCTTCAAAGTTTTTGTATGTTTCATTCTACCGCTCCGATATACATAACCGCTTTAATTTTCTGCCGCAAACCGGCATAAAGTTAAAAAAGGCAAAAAGCATAAGGCATATCCGCCCAATTACTTCTCGCCTCATTCTTATGCTGACAGTTTCTTTCTGCCCTTTCGTCTTCTGTTTGACAAAACCTTTCTTCCCGAAGCGGTTCTCATTCTCTTTCTGAAGCCATGTTCTTTCTTTCTCTGACGCTTTTTAGGCTGGTATGTTCTTAACATCACGGCACCTCCTTAAAACAAAAATATCTGTTCGCTAATTCTGAAAATTAGACATCGGATTTATTATATCTGTTTTTTCCCCGGTTGTCAAGTATTTTTTTCATTTTTTTCAATTTTCCCCTGTGCCGTGGGCACTTTCCCGTGCTGTCATTTTGCGTTCTTCAGCAATTCGGTCAGTTCTTCTTTTGAAAATTTATATTTGTTGTCGCAAAACTGACAGGTCAGCTCTGCCTCGCCCTGTTCGTCTATGATGTCCTGCAATTCTTTTTTCCCGATTGATATGAGCGCCTTTTCCATTCTTTCTCTCGAGCACTTGCACTCATACTCCGGCACAACACCCTTGTTTTCCATAAGCATGTCAAAACCTTCCGTGATGTGAAAGAATATGTCCTCGGCACTCATTCCGTCCTCAATCATCTTTGTGACAGGCTCTATGTGTTTCATTTTTTCCTCCAGCTGTGCCGCGGTTTCCTCCGTTGCCTCCGGCATCAGCTGTATCATAAATCCGCCCGAGGCCTTCACGCTGTGGTCGGTGTCCACCAAAACCCCGAGCGCTATTGCCGTCGGGATTTGTTCGCTCCGTGCAAAATAATATGTCAAATCCTCCGCAATTTCGCCCGTGACAATCGGCACCTGTCCGGCATACGGCTCCTTCAGCCCCAAATCTTTAATCACATTGAGATATCCCTTGCCGACTGCTCCGCCTACGTCCAGCTTTCCTTTGCTGTTCAGCGGAATGTCCACATACGGATTCACCACATATCCCCTCACATGCGACCTGCTGTCGGTCACGGCAACGATGCTGCCGAGAGGGCCGTCGCCCTTAAACTGGATTGTAACAGAATCACTGTCGTTTTTGAGCGTTGCGCCCATGATTGCTGCGGCGGTAAGCGTTCTGCCCAGTGCCGCCGTTGCTGTCGGGTAAGTCTTGTGTATCCGGAACGCCCTGTCTGCAAGCTCGGTTGTGATTGCGACAAATACCCTCACTGTTCCGTCAATGCTGTTTCCTCTTAATAATATATCTGACAATTAAACACAAATCCTTTCTTATTGTATTGTCACGCTGACATACTGTTTTTCCGTGAGGTATAACGCCGTTTTGGAAAACTGTATATTCACCTCAACCGTGTGTGTGCCGGGGCCGTAGCCCATGATGTCCGCTTCTGCCGTGATGTTCTGCGCAAGGATATACTGCTGTGCCCCCCTCACGCGAAAGCTTATCTCCGACGGTGCGGTATAGCTCGTCCCTGTTGCCGCCTTCACCGTCAGCGGCACCGTCACATACTGTTCTGCCATCGGATACACCTTAAGTCTCACAGTAACCCTTTTCGACTTCTCCGGGATATACACCCCGTCAGGTGCCTCAATCGGCACGACATATTCTTCTGCCTTTGTTTCTTCATTATAATCAAGCATTGCCTTAAGTGACGTTATGTTTACATCTGTGTCCACGCCGACATCTATTTCGCTGTGCGAAACCGACTCTATCTCAAATGCATATTTCGACTCCAGCTCCGGCGGAAATTCAATCTCAACCGGCAGAGTCCGCTTTTTGTGCAGTGTGCTTGTGATTTCCAGCCCGTCATATTCAAGATAAATTTCATTTACGGGTTTGACCTCTTTATACTGCTCGTCAACCGCGCTGAGCGGATAGTTTGAAACCGTGTCGGCAATCATTTCGCTTATATCAACAAAAGCCGCGATATGCTTGATGTTTGCAACATCGGCCTTTGTCCCCTTGACGCTCACCTTTTTCTTTTCTGCCTCTGACTGCACAATTATTCCGCTGTTCGGGTTCGTGCCCTGGTGTATGACCTCCACATCAAACTCTTTTGTTTCTGCCTTTTCAACAACGATTTCTACGTTTGAGTTTCTCCTTTGCGTAATATAAAGCGCATTGGTTGCCAGTTCATAAGAAATTTTGACATTATAACGTCCCGGCGCCTCTATCTTTGAAACATCGACAATTGCCGAAACATTTCCCATAGAGTTTATTATGTCACTCCTCTTTCCGCGCACGGCAATCACCGCTTCGTCTATTTCGTTCCTGTTTGAAACAATCAGATTATTCTCAACCAGGACAGATTCACCGCTTATTTGTATAGGTATTGACTTTATCGTTGCCTCAAAGTTTGCGTCTTCGATATATATTATTATTGCCCACAATATCAGCCCTATGACAACAGAAACAAGCTGAATCAAAAACCTTCTTTCAATGTTTTTTATCTTCATTTTGCACTCCTCCCCCAGAACTTGATTTTTCCGCTGTCCGCGGCATCTTTTGGAGTAAGCGCTCTCTTTATCGCTTTCTGGAGTGACACTGCGTCAAGATTCCTCGTCAGCGTCCCGTTTATCGCAATGGATATTTTCCCCGTTTCCTCGCTCACAACAATTATGACGGCGTCAGACACCTCTGACATACCCAGTGCCGCCCTGTGCCTCGTCCCCAGCTCCCTTGAAAGGTTGGGGTTGTTTGTAAGCGGCAGTACACATGCCGCAGAATATATCCTGCCCTTGCGGATTATCACCGCGCCGTCATGCAGAGGGGTGTTGGGCACAAAAATATTTTCCAAAAGCGCCGCGCTTATCTGCGAATCAACCCGTATTCCTTTGTTTGAAAAATCGCCGAGGGCCGTGTCGCGCTCCAGCACAATCAGCGCGCCGGTTTTGGTTTTTGACATATTAACCGCCGCCTCGGTGATTTCAGAAATGACCTCTTCTCCCGTTTCCTCGCCCTGTGCGCCGGTAAAGTCCAGAATTTTTCCCACCTTTGAACGCCCCACATGCTCAAGCATGTTTCGCAGTTCCGGCTGAAATATAACCACAACGGCAAATGCACCAATCTGCATTGTGTTTCTCAAAATATAGTTCACCGCCGTCAAGTGCAGCCATGCGCTTATCGGCAATGTCAGAAAAATTATCGCCAAACCCTTCAGGAGCTGAACGGCACGGGTTTCTCTTATCATCTTCATAACCTGATATACAAGCAGTATTATTATCAGAATATCTATCACGTCCGATATTTTCATCAGCTGAATAAATCGGGTTATATATGTAAACATTGCCGTCATCAAACTCTCTCCCATCATAATTGATATCTTTATTATACTATACTTTCCGCAATTTGAAAAGACTTTTATCAAATTTATTTTATAAAAAAATTTACATATTTATGTCATATTGACTATTTCGGATAATTGTATTATAATAGATGATATAAAAAATCCGCACCGTGTACGTTCACGGCGCGAAATCAGCAAAAGGCGGTGTATTTTTTTGAAAAAGCTTATACATTTTTTAGATGAAAAACCGGTTATGTGTCTGATAGTTATATCTGCCGTTTTAAACACCCTTATCGAAATTCTGGCGCGGCGCTCCTTCTTCGGCACCGTTGCATATATTATAGAAAATCCTTTCATCACTGCATACAACTGCATTATAGTTCTTTTTACGCTTTCTGTTGCACTGTATTTCTCAAAAAGATATTCCGTGCTTACGATTGTGTGTTTTGCGTGGATTGTGCTCGGGGTGGTCAACAGTGTGCTTATGGGGATACGCGGCACGCCGCTTTCGGCAGTTGATTTCACCATATTCAAAAGTGCATATGCACTCATAAGCCTTTATATAAGCGTGCCGTTTCTCCTGGCGCTTATTCTTGCCGCCGCCGCGGCAATCGCGGCGATTGTGTTCCTTTTCATAAAGGTTCCCAAGGTGAAACCGACATATATAAAAGCAATACTGCTGACAATACTGTCTGCATTCATGATATTTTTCACCTCAGAAAAACTGCTGACATCAGAAACGGTGTCCGCCTCGGAAAAAGATATTTCAAAAACATACTCAAAATACGGTTTTGCGTGCTGTTTTTCCTACAGTTTGATAGGTCACGGAATCAACACGCCCGATTCTTATTCAAAAGAATCCATAGACAAAATCCTGACCTCGATAAATTATGCCGAAAAGTATAAAACCCAAGGCAACCCCAACATCATAATGGTTCAATTGGAATCATTTTTTGACCCGTCATATCTTGATGTGCGCGGACTCAAATTTTCGGAAGAGCCTGTGCCGAACTTCAAAAATCTCAAAAACTCATATCCGCATGGATTTTTAAAAGTCCCTGTCTTCGGCGGCGGCACTGCCAACACCGAATTTGAGGTACTGACACAAATCAACATCAACACATTCGGTCTTGGGGAATATCCGTACACAACGGTGCTTAAAAACAACGCCTTTGAATCCGCCGCGCAATATCTCAAAAAGGACGGCTACAAAACCCACGCAATGCACAATCACACCGCAACCTTTTATGACCGCAATCTGGTTTACCGCAGCCTCGGCTTTGACACTTTTACGCCTGTGGAGTACATGACGGACTTGCAGACAAATGACCTTGGCTGGGCAAAGGACTCGGTACTCACCGGCGAGATTCGCAAAGCGCTTTCCTCCACTGCCGAAAAAGATTTTATTTTTGCGGTTTCTGTCCAGGGGCACGGACAATACCCCTCGGAATTTTATGGTGATTTGCCGATAACGGTTTCGGGCATTGACGACAACGAGATAAAAACCAATCTGGAATATTATCTGAAACAGATACACGAAATGGACGCTTTTATTGCAGAGCTTACAGACGCAATCTCGCAATATCCCGAAGACACAATTGTTGTGTTCTACGGCGACCATCTCCCCTGTCTGAAGCTTGGCGAAATAAATAACTCAGACCTTGGCTATTACCCAACCTCCTGTGACCGATATTCAACCGAATACGTTATATGGAGCAATTTTGACCTGAACGGCAAAAGCGAGGATATCCCGGCATATAAGCTGACATCAAAGGTTTTGGGAATGACCGATATCCACACCGGTGTCTTTACGCAGCTGAACCAAAATACAGACATTTCACGCGAAACATGCGCATCATATGCAAAAATGCTTGCATATGACATGCTCTACGGCAACAGATATCTGAATATCATAGAAAAAATCGAGCCTTCCCAAATGAAACTCGGCACATCGGACATCACTGTCAGCGACATAAGCATTTCCGGCGAATATGCCCGAATAACCGGCTCAGGCTTTACAAAATACAGCGTTGTGTGGGCTGACGGGCGCGAATGTGACACAGTATATGTTTCGCCCTCCCTTTTGCTTACCGAAAAGAAAAACATTTTGCGCGGCGCTGCCGTATCTGTCAAGCAAAAAACCGAAGGCAAAATCTTGTCTTCTTCAAATGAACTTCTGTTTTAAAAAATTTTGATTCCGCGTCCCTTGCCGATGCCCGGTTTATCCGCCGGGCACCGGCAAAGCAGGGCATTTTGTTTGCCTTGTCTTACATTTTCATCTCTTTTGGGAAACATTTTTTAAATAATTTTAAAATAACACTTGACACCTCTATATATATGGTGTATAATCTAATCATACCTCAAAAAATCAACTATATCTTGTGTTTGCAAAAATGTCGTTTGATCGGCTTTTTTTACCGAAATCTACGTCCGGAGTGAATTTAGAGTGAAAATATACGGTCTGCAAAAGCTTACGCTTTTAGATTATCCTCAAAAAACCGCCTGCACAATTTTTTGCGGGGGCTGCAATTTCAGATGCCCGTTTTGCCACAATTCCGACCTGGTGCTCGGGCGGTTCGGAGAACCGCTTGACGAGGAGGAGCTGTTTCGGTTTCTGACAAAACGTGCCGGGTTGCTTGACGGAGTATGCATAACAGGCGGCGAACCGCTTTTAAACAGCGACATTGGAGAATTTATCAAAAAAATACGCCGGCTCGGTTATCTCATAAAGCTTGACACAAACGGCAGCAACCCGACACTTTTGGAAAAACTTGTGTCGGAAAAGCTTGTCGACTATGTCGCAATGGATATAAAAAATTCTCCCGAAAAATATGGGCAGACCATAGGCATAAATAATTTTGACATTACACCGATTCGCCGCAGTATAGAGTTTTTGATGACGGCAGACATCGACTGCGAATTTCGCACCACCGTCACAAAAGAGCTTCACTCCGACGAATCAATGAAGGGCATTGCACAGATGATTGCAGGCGCAAAGCGTTATTTTATACAGAACTATCGCGACTCGGACAGCGTTTTGTCAAAAGGGCTCAGCAGTGTTCCGCCAAAACAGCTTGCAGACTGGCAAAAGCTTTTTGAAAACTATGTGGATTTTGTTCAGATACGAGGGGAATAAGAAAGGAAGATTGAAAAATGTATCAAGTAAAAAAGCGTGACGGCAGCATCACGGAATTTGATATCGGAAAAATCACTGCCGCAATAACACAGGCCTTTGAGGCACAGGACACCCAGTATCACCCGAGTGTCATTGATTTCCTTGCGCTCAAGGTTACGGCAGATTTTGAATCAAAAATACACGACTCCATAATTTCTGTCGAAGATATCCAGGACAGCGTGGAAGAAGTTCTGGTTCAGGCAGGATATGCAGAGGTTGCAAAAGCATATATTCTGTACAGAAGAATGCACGAAAAGATGCGTAACATCAAGTCCACAATCCTGGATTATAAAGAAGTCGTGGACAACTATGTCAAAATAAATGACTGGAGAGTCAAGGAAAACTCCACTGTTACATATTCGGTCGGCGGACTTATTCTGAGCAATTCCGGCGCCATAACAGCCAATTACTGGCTGTCGGAAATTTATGATGACGAAATTTCAAATGCGCACCGTAGTGCCGACATTCATATCCACGACCTTTCCATGCTTACCGGCTATTGTGCCGGCTGGTCGCTCAAGCAGCTGATTCAGGAGGGACTTGGCGGTGTCGAAGGAAAAATCACCTCTGCACCGGCAAAACATCTTTCCACGCTCTGCAACCAGATGGTCAACTTCCTCGGCATAATGCAAAACGAATGGGCGGGTGCTCAGGCATTTTCCTCATTTGACACATATCTTGCTCCTTTTGTAAAGACGGATAACCTCCCGTATGAAACGGTTAAAAAATGCATAGAATCATTTATCTACGGTGTCAACACGCCAAGCAGATGGGGCACACAGGCGCCGTTCTCAAACATTACGCTTGACTGGACAGTCCCGGCGGATCTGAAAGACCTCCCGGCCATAGTCGGCGGCGAAGAGATGGACTTCACATACGGCGACTGCAAAAAAGAGATGGACATGATTAACAAAGCATTCATCGAAACCATGATTGAAGGCGACGCAAACGGCAGAGGTTTCCAATACCCGATACCGACATATTCCATCACAAGCAACTTTGACTGGTCCGACACAGAAAACAACCGTTTGCTTTTTGAAATGACCTCAAAATACGGCACACCGTATTTTTCAAACTATATAAACAGCGAAATGGAACCCAGCGACGTCAGAAGCATGTGTTGCCGTCTGCGCCTTGACCTGAGGGAACTGAGGAAGAAATCCGGCGGTTTCTTCGGCAGCGGCGAAAGCACCGGCTCTGTCGGTGTGGTGACGATAAACATGCCGCGCATTGCATATCTTGCCGCAGACAAAGACGATTTTTACAAACGTTTGGACCGCCTTATGGACATTTCCGCGCGTTCGCTGAAAATCAAGAGAAATGTCATAACTAAGCTGCTTGACGAAGGGCTCTATCCCTATACAAAACGTTATCTTGGCACATTTACAAACCATTTTTCGACAATCGGGCTTATCGGCATGAACGAAGTCGGATTAAACGCAAAATGGCTCAGAAAAGACATGTCTCACCCCGAAACACAGGAATTTACCAAAGAAGTCCTGAACCATATGCGTGAGCGTCTTTCCGATTACCAGGAAAAATACGGCGATTTGTACAACCTGGAGGCGACCCCGGCAGAATCGACAACCTACAGACTGGCAAAGCATGACGTGAAAAAGTATCCCGAAATAATCACAGCGGCAGAGCCGGGCGGAACACCGTACTATACAAACAGTTCTCACCTGCCTGTCGGTTATACCGAAGATATCTTTGATGCGCTTGATATACAGGACGACTTGCAGACACTCTACACCTCGGGCACAGTGTTCCATGCCTTTCTGGGCGAGAAACTCCCCGACTGGAAAGCGGCGGCAAACCTTGTGCGCAAGATTGCGGAAAACTACAAGCTTCCGTACTATACGCTTTCCCCGACATACTCCGTCTGCAAAACTCACGGATATCTGAGCGGAGAACAAAAGGCATGCCCGATATGCGGCCATGCAACCGAGGTATACAGCCGAATCACCGGCTATTACAGACCTGTGCGCAACTGGAATGACGGAAAAACACAGGAGTACAAAGAAAGAAAAGTCTACAACATAGAAACCTCTGTGATGAAAAAGAGTGCAAACAAGCCGGAAGGGACCCTTGAGGATACAGAAATCACAATTCCTTCAAGCAGTGAGATAATGCTTCTCACCACCGCCAGCTGCCCAAACTGCAAGGCGGCGGAACAAATGCTTAACAAAGCCGGCATTTCATATATTGTCCTGCTTGCGGAGGAAAACCCCGACATCGTGAAACGATTTGACATTCATCAGGCTCCGACCCTGATTTGTGACAACAAAGTATACAGCGGAATTTCAAAAGTAAAACAATTTATTTCTGCTGTAAAAAAAGGAGCTTAGGGCATGTATGATATAATAGTTATAGGTGCGGGGCCGGCGGGGCTCACCGCCGCCCTGTATGCTCTGCGTTCCGGCAAAAGTGTGCTGGTTCTAGAGGGCGAATCCTTTGGCGGACAGATAACGCTTTCCCCGGCGATTGAAAATTATCCGGGCACCGGCAAAATCAGCGGTGCGGACTTTGCCGACACACTCATGAAACAAGTGACAGAGCTGGGCGGCGAGGCAGAATTTGCCTCCGCAAGCGGAATAATTGACGGGAAAATAAAAACCGTTGTCACAGAAGATGAGAATTATGAGTCCAAAGCGGTCATCATTGCCGCAGGCGTGAATCACCGCCCCCTCGGGCTGCCAAACGAATCGGATTTTATAGGCCGCGGGATTTCATACTGTGCGATATGCGACGGTGCTTTTTATAAAGACAAAACCGTAGCCGTTGTCGGCGGCGGTAGTTCTGCCCTGACAAGTGCACTGTATCTCTGCGGAATATGCAAAACCGTGTTTCTTGTCCACCGCCGCGAGCATTTTCGCGCGGAAAATGCACTGGTTGACAAGGTGAAACAAAAGGATAACATAAAGCTTATATTAAACTCCACAGTTTCGGGTGTCTACGGAGAAAAAGAACTCAAAAGAATAGAAATTCTCTCCAACGGCGGTGCAATCTGCGATATCGACTTGGACGCACTTTTTATATCCATCGGGCAAACACCGGAAAATTCTGCATTTGAAAATGTTGCGGTCTTGGACAATGACGGTTTTATCGTCACAGACGAGCTTTGCCGCACCGGGAAAGACGGTATTTTCGCCGCAGGCGATTGCCGCAAAAAAAATATACGCCAACTCACAACCGCTGTTTCAGACGGGACTCACGCCGCGGTTTCGGCTTGTGAATACATTGACAACCTATAAAAAGTCATGGCAAAAGCCATGACTTTTTTCAGACTGCCGAAAAAGTCGGTCAAACACAAGCAAATTACATTTTTTATTTATCTCATACCGCCCCGCCGTTTTCAGTCAATGTTTTTCTGAGCATATCTGTGTCCACGCCCAAAACAGGGACTTTTTCTCTTTTGGCAATTGCGCATGCCGTCCCCGCCGCCTCACCGATGCAATAAACTATCGGCATTATGCGAATCGATGCCTGGGCGTCATGATTCACCGAAATACATCTCCCTGCCGCAAGCAAGTTCTCTGCGCCCCTCGGCACCAAGCTTCTGTACGGGATTGAATAATATTCTCCGTCGCCAAAGAAATAATGGCTCGTGCCGCTCCCTTCGGGGTTGTGTATGTCTATATCATAATTCCCCAAAGCAATTGCATCTTCAAACTTTGTGCATGCCTTCAGGTCTTCACCGGTAAGGATATATTCACCGTCAATCATACGGCTTTCGCGTATGCCTATTTCGGGCGCACTCGACATAAGACGAGAATCCTTAAATGCCGGAATATTATTCTTCAGGAACAAAAACAATTCCATCATCTGCTCCCTTGCCTCTATTTCCGCTTTTGTCAAATCAATCGCATCAATAGGGTTCAGCTTTACTATCCTTGTGGAATTAAAATGAATCACATGGTCAATCAAACTTCTGAACATCAACACATCTTCTCTTATGTTCTTGATTTTACCCTCTTTTTGGAATTGTTTGTAAAGTTTATTGATATACCCCGGCTCCATTTCGGCAAATTTTGACTCATCAACATTCCCCAAGCGGAAACAGAGTGTCATCGGCTGGCACAATCCGTCTTCTTCGCGCCCGAGCCGGCAGCTAAACCCGGCTTTATATGCAAGGTCGGCATCTCCTGTTGCGTCGATAAAATAGTCTGCAAAGATTTTTTCCTGTCCCGATTTGTTTGACACCGTTATGCTTTTCACTCTGCCGTCCTCTGCATCAACGTCTATAAGGTACGTATGGAAAAGCAAATCCACCCCGGCACTTATTGTCATACGGTTAAGCAGTATTTTCAGGTATTCTTCATTGAAGAATTGCAGCGGCTTTTCCTCCGATTCTATGCCGTCAATTTCTGTCTGCATTTTTTCAAGTTCTGTTGTTATTTCCTCAAAAATTCCGCGGCAAAGGCTCACCTTTTTGCCGTCAATTTTTGCTGTGTAGGGCATAAACGGCTGAACAAACGCATTGCATGCCGCTCCGCCAAGACAATTTGATTTTTCAATCAAAATGACCTGTGCGCCGCCGCGTGCCGCGGAAACAGCCGCCGCCACCCCTGCCGGGCCCCCTCCGACAACTGCCACATCATATTTTTTCATACAATTTTCCTCCCTTTTGGACAAATTATTTACAATCCTTCAAATCCGGAATCTATTTTGTCTGATACATTATACTGTAAATATTATACCATTTCATTCAGTGTTTTTCTTGCACAAATTCACCGAATTTATTGCACAAACGATACTTTTTTACAGCAAATGGAAGGTAAAAAAACTCCAAAACATATAAAAAGTTTCAACCTGCCGTAAAATTAAACTCAAAAGGAACTTTTTATTTCTACCCGAGGATTTTAATCTGAAAACGTTAGTTTTGCAATTACCGGATATAAAAAGAGAGAAAAATACCATTATAGTAAATATAAATATTACCGGCTGATACGGAAAAATCAAAAATTATGATTTGTCATAGAATTTATCTTTTTCCCCAAAAAAATAAGGGCTGTATAAAAAGTCAATCGACTTTTTATACAGCCCCTTAATCAAGATTACATATTTTTAATTTTTTGGATTGCTTCCATAAAATAATAATCGCCATAGATAAGCGCCTGATGTCCGGAGTTGAAACGTTCCATGCCATAATTCAGGATTGCTTCGTCCTTCTCATTGTCCCACGGGCAGCAACGCTCGTCAAGCGCTTTCAAAAAGCGTATTGCGGCATTCATGTACATTTCGCTCTCCGCGCCTTGCGTCGCTTTTGCAATGTCAATCAGCCCGCACGCCGCAATTGCCGCCGCACTGCTGTCATATGCTACCACATCTGTCGGCTGGCGGAAATCACATCTGGGCACAGCGTCCTCTGCGCACGCGGCAATAAAATAATTTGCCACCCTCTTTGCTGCGTCAAGATACCTCTTTTCGCCCGTTTTGAAATAGCTTTGCGCAAAACCGTTCACCGCCCAGGACTGTCCTCTCGACCATGATGAGCCGACCGCATAGCCCTGTCCGGCAAAGCTCTGCACAAATTCACCGTTTACGGGGTTAAATTCCACAATGTGATTTACACTCCCATCGGGGCGGATAAAGTTTTCTATCACCTTGTCGGCATGACTCATTGCGATAGCCTTAAAACGGTCATCACCCGTCATTTCCGTCGCCCAGTACAAAAGCGGAATATTCATCATGCAGTCGATGATTGCCCAGCCTGTCTTGTCGTCAGGGTCATCTTCGCTCCACTTGTTCCATGCTCTTATAAATCCGCCCTTGATGTTGTATCGTCCGGCAAGCACATGTGCCGCAAGCAAGCCATAGCTCCTGGATTTTTTATTTCCTGTCAGTTCATAATTCCTGACACTTGACAAAAGCCACATAAATCCCACATCGTGGTGAAGCTTTTCCATGTCATCAAAATTCTTGTTCAATGTTTCCTCAACCTGTTCAGCCCATTCTTTGAATCGCGAATCCTTTGTTTCCTCATACATCATCCACAATATTCCCGACCAAAACGAGTTTGTCCACCAGTCAATTTCCGGCTTTATCTGATACAATCCGTCTTTTGTGGTGTATGGTATTTCGCCTTTTATGCGCTCTGCGGTTTTCGTCGCTTTCCTCACACATTTGTCCCACATTTGTTCTGCCCATGCTTTGTTATCCATGAAAAATTCCTCCTATTTCAAAACATATGTCAACTTATCTTCTTTTGCCCTTGCCTTCAGCCTGATTCTGTACAAAACCGAACCCCAGTTTTTCAGAAGCAATGCATCTTCAACCTTTATTTCTTCTTTTTCAAATTCAAACTTTGTCATATCTGCAAGCATTTTCAGCGTTTCTCCGTTTTCCGCTTCAAACAATATCCCGTCCGCTTGCAGTGTGGTCTTTTGCGGTGTCAAAAAGCAAAGCTCATATCCATACTTATCGGCAAAAGCAAAGTCCTCCGTGACGGAGATTTCCTGCGCCGCCTTGTCATAGCACAGTGTCCTTTCCCATTTCCCGATTTTTTCCCTGTTTGGATATGCGTCCTTTATGTCCAGGCTGAACAGAAGCTTTTTGCCGTCACTTTCAAATTTGGTATTCTTTGCGGAATACTCTCTTCCCGCTTTTTGTTCCATTCCGTCAATAATCGGCAGATTGTGATATCCCGAGCGCGTCGTCCACAGCGTGTATCTCTCCGGGCTGAAAGTAATCCTGCTGTAAGTCATGTTCCCCGAATCCACAATAAACTTTGTGCCATTTTTGTACACAACAAAATTTCCTACGTCATTGTGGTTGTGGCTCTCGTCGTTGTGTCCGCCCTTTGCCGCCAAAAACAGCCCCTTTTGCGGGTCACACTCCGCACGCGCGGTCATCACTCCCGTGCTTTCAAAATAATAGTCAGAATCGGTCTTGAACTCCATATCGCCGATTTTTTCCATCTCTGCCGAATATCGTATCATGTCCATGACACGTATGGTTTTTGCGGTTATCTCTCTCTTCTTGACAATCTCATATTCTCCGCGCGTGTCATACAAATGCTTTGCAAAAGATATCAGCTTTTGGTTGTTCATTATTTTCCCGAATTTGTATATACTTCCATAATATATCGGCAGTTTCACCCCGGAATCCGCAAAGTTTACACATTCACCCTTACCGGTATACACCTTCATCAGATATTCAGAGGTGTTTATGACCTTCTCTTCGCCAAAGAAGTCCGCTTTCCCGTCTGTCACTGTTTTCAAAAGCCACATACATTCAAGCATGCAAAGCCCTGCCTGGTTCCAATAGCTTGGTCCCTCGTCACATGCACCGTCCTGCGGATAATGCAAAAGGTATTTGTCAAGCGTACGCATAACCTTGAAAACAACTTTTTTCAGAAGTTTTTCATCGTCCACAACCGTCATCGCCGAAACGAGCACATTTGAATTTATCCAGGGATTCCAGTTGTTCGGTATAGCCTCCGAAAATCCCATCCACCAATAATCTGTCCTCGCCAGATAATCGTCTATAACGTCGTGGCGTATGCGCTCTTTGATGCGCCTTGTGACAACCTTGCTCATCTCGTCAAGCTTGTCCCCCACTGTCTGATATACAAAGCACATCACACACGCAGTTTCCGCCAAGAACAAATCCAGTGAATGACGGTTGTAGTCCGGCAGAGTGTCCGCACAATCAACCTCGCGGTTATGTGCCGGCAAAGTCCATGTGGTTTCCTCCAAAATAATCCATGTCAAATCCATGATATCATTCATAAAGCGCCCGTCATTGTAATAACATTCCAAAACAACGTTGGTCACCAGTTCCGCACGGCGCAGAAAGTATACATCTTCATAATTTGACCTGTTGCCGTTCAACTGATACTCACGATATAGGCTTGCCGTCAAAAACTTTTTCGGTTCCCTGTCATATTCCGCTTTGTTTTTCTCATAAAAATCAATCTGATTTTTCAGCGATTCTTCCCAAAAGCCGCGCTCCGAAATGCTTGGGAATATATGGCACGCAGGCTTCACGTCAAATGTATCTTCCGAAGCAAATTTTTCGATAATCATTTTATTCTACTTCCTTTCCTTTCAACACTTCGCCCTTGCTGTTGGTGAATGATGTTTCTGTTCCGCTGTCCTTTATTGTGACAAGCGTCCCCACAAAATCCGGCTCTTCTTCGGCATGGTCTGTGTGATAATTTCCGCTGCACATCGAGCCGACAACGACAGGCGCGTTGAATTTCACTCCGGTGTCAAAAAGCTCCTCCCCTGCCGGCTGATTGAAATATGTGTGTTCATGCCCCGAAAGAATAATCTCCGGGTTTATAATGTTTATTCTCTTCAGCCACTCGGCATAAACATCCTTAAACTTTTCGCACCCCCCCTGGTTCAGCCTCATGTGGCACACCATGATGACATGGTCATAATTTTTATATTCGCCCTTTTCGATAATTTCATCAAGGAAAGCAACCTGCTCTCTGCGGAACGGCTCAAACGCCGCCATACCGCCGTATTCTTTGTTGGAATCCGGCTTGTCCTCTCCGCAATCCAACACAAAACCAAATATATTTGCAAGCTTAAAGGTAAAATATGTGTGTCCCCTGTCCGTGCCGATATATTTGTACAAATCCGGTGCCATCAGCCCCCTGGTGTCATGGTTTCCGCGTGCAAAAACAACAGGCTTTTCACCATGTGTAATGCCCGCCGCAACCCTGAAGGTCGTGAGGATATAGTCGAGATTCATGCTCTTGTCGGCAATGTCCCCGGCAAGGATAAGAAAATCCAAGTCGTGGTGATTTGCCGCCATAACAGCATATCTGTCCTCAGAGTGTGTATCCGCAATCACATATGCATTTATCCTGTCCTTTTTCACAACGGGATAAAATTTGTATGTCTTTGAAACGGGCTCAAGGCTCTGGGGAAAATATGGCAGCCTTGCCACACAGACAGCAAAAAATATTGTATATTCCTTTGCTTCGTCCAGCACATGCTGCGGCACCTTCACCTTGTGCACAAATTCCTCCGACTTGATGTTTCCGTTGTCCGCGTCATAATACTTTTCGCCGCAGATTTCAACCCACGCAAGTCCCTTTTCCGTTGTGTTCCAGATTATGTTATAATAATCCCCGGCAACATATACAACAGCCTCTTCAATCAAATATTTCAAAATTTACACCCTTTCGTATACCGGTATGTTATCCGTTTCCACTTCAAACCAACCGCTCTTTACAGGTTTCTTTGTCCAATAGTCCACCCAATTCCCCTCCGGCAGATATACTTTCCTCGAGTCCTCTTCTGCTGTCATCGGTGCAACAATCAGGTTGTCACAGAAAATGTATTCGTCGTCTATGCCGTAAGTTTCCGAGTCCCCGGTATAATCCATAACAAGGGCGCGAACCGGCGGTTTACCTGTTGCTTTATATTCGTCAAAAGCCTTTTTCAGCATCGGCACAAGTGTTTCTCTGACTTTAAGCAGTTCTCTCACTTCGTCTTCACAGTCAAAATCAATCCACGGTGCTTTCTCGCAATACCATGCATTTATAAGGCACTGAACAGAGAATACCGTGCTTTGCAGTCTTCTTATCAAATCCTTTTTGCTTTCTGCGTGTCTAAGCTCCGGCGTCCACAATATCCCCGAGAATCCCGAGTTTACAACACCGCGTATAAAATCCTTGTGGTCATACAAATCACTGTACAAAACAAACGGATAGCTTGCAGAAAGCGCACCTGCGTTTCTCACTTCCGAAAGCGTTTTCTTTTCCCCGAGTGCCTTCATAATTGTCTGCATATACAATACGCCAAACATCGAATGATACTGTTCTCCGTCCATGCCTGACGGGAACTCCGTACAGTTCGGGAAGCTCCAGTCGCTTACAAAGTCACTGCTGTCACATTCGTCCAGCTTAAAGCCGTCTATGCCGAGTTCTATCAGTTCGTCGTGATGGTGCTTTGCAAAGATTTCTCTTGCCTCTTCCATTCCAAAATCAGGTATAAGTCCCTTCCACACCTCATAGTCTCCGCTCAGGTTTTCCAGAGGCTTGTATATGGGCGAAGTGGAATTTACAAATGCATGTTCCCAAAGATTGATATGATATCCCATATCGATAAGTTTTTTTACAACCTCTTTATAATTCGGGAAGCGTTCCTTGTCCCACAAATATGAGCAGGAATAACTGCTTGACTGCCAGCCCGGCTCAAGACCGATTATATCACACGGAATGTCGTGCTGTCTGAAATATTCTGCCTGTCTGACAACCTCGTCCCCCGTATACCTCACATAGCAACGGTACAAAACGCCAAGCCCCCACTCCGGCACATCACAGCCGCCGCCCGAAAGCATGTTGTACTGACTTACAATGTCCGTTATGCTGTCGCCATCAAATATGTATATATCCGCACCCTTTGCGGACGGAATCTCAATTGCCATTGTTGTAGTTTCGCGCAGTCCGCATTTTTTGTACAAATCCTCTGCCGTGGATATTATTGTGTTGTTTTCAACCGGCGGCCTGTTTTTGTTTTTCCCATAGCCGCAACTGACCTCTATATATCTCGCCGTGTCAATATATATGCCGTATCCTTTTGTCGTCACAAAAAACGGAACCGGCGCATGGGAATCCCCGGTATATGCCACCGGGTCGGAATTAACCCTGAGCTGAAGATTATGGTTTTTATGGTCAAAGCCCTTAAGCTGAAGTCCAAATCCGTAAACCTCTTCTCCATATTCCAGAGGCAGTTCTATAAGGCATCCCCTTTTGGTTGTCTTAAAACTTATCTTGTCGCAGTCATACTTCACCGCTGTTTCGGTATAACTAAAATTTTTACAAAAATTTGAAGGAACAATATCCTCCGGGGTTCCCAAAGTTATTTTTTTCATTTTTATAACCATTCCTTTCCGCAAAAAATGTAAGTATTTGCATACGAGGAAAGTATATCATATCCCTTTGTTTTTTTCAATAGCTAAAATAAATTTTTCCCTTGAATTTTGTGATATAAACTCATTGACTTTCTGCAAAAACTGTGCGATAATAAAATAAAAAAACGGAAAGGAAGAGTATCATGAGAGCCACAGGAATGTCAAGACCTTTAGATGAATTCGGGAGAGTTGTGATACCAAAAGAAATACGCCGAAGCTTTAAGCTCAACCCCAAGGATATGCTTGAAATTTTTATCGAGGGCGACAGCATAATCTTGAAAAAGCCCGAAACCGTGTGCACAATCTGCGGTTCCGAAGAACAGCTTGAAACCGTAGAAAACAAGTGTGTCTGCAAAAAATGCATCACAAAGATTGCATCAATCGAAGCAAATAATCAGATTCAGATATAAAAAGCAAGCGGCAAAAGCCGCTTGCTTTTTATATCAGTCTTATGCCGTATATTCCGGCTGTTTCTCCATAGCTTTCTTCAATCGTTATTTCAATCTTTTCGATTTTTGCGCCGTCTGTTTGGTGATGCGCGACACGTCTGAAGTTGTTGTCTGCCGAATATTCCTTTATGCCTTTGTCGGTATAAACCTTCATCTTGTATTTTTTTGCCATTGTGTCAAAATAATCCGGCTTGCCTTCGTCAGAATCCAGCTTGTCGTCAAATATTATGTCAATCCTGTCGGCAGTCACGCCTCCGTCTTTGTGTTTCAAGACAAGCGTTGCGGGCAATTCACCCGGAATCCATATGTTTTGACAGCCATAAGGACGCGAATAACCGTTTATCACGCCTTCTGCCCCGAACACATGCTGTTGCGGCACAATGTTCTTAAACAATATATTCCTTGTCTTTTCATATGCATGGTCAAAGTGCGTATACCCCGTCTGAGGTTTCAGCGGAACACTGTCATGGTTTTTCCTGTCGTGGTTTTCCTCGGTGTGCATTCTCGCGGTCACCGCGCCCATTGTCCTCTTTTCGGCAATCCCCAACGACAGATTGTCGTTCTGTTCAAAAACTATGTACAGCTTTTTATCCGCCCCGGTCATGCTGTTTATATCCAGTGTAGACCAGCCGTCCTCTGTGATTTCTTTGCACCCCTTTGAAACAACTGTTTCGGGCAGATATGTTTCCGGGTGTGTCCCTGTCAAAACCTTATAGCTCAGCTTTCCTCTTCCCTTGACATAGACATCGACAGACTCAACCTTCTCCGTTTCACACATCAGCATAAGCGCATAGTCACGTTCAAGCGGCATAAAATCATCGGCATGTGTGTTTTCGTATACTTTTTCGCTTGTCGCCGAAGCCGCAAATCCGCCCGACACACAATCTTTCAGATGCAGAATTGTCTGGTCGTCCTCCAAAAGCTGCTGCTGAAGGTCGTGTATGTGGTTTTTCAAAAGTTCCCTTGGGGTTTCGCCGTATTTTTTGCACAAAAATGCCGCCGTCCCCACAGCCTGCCCCAGTGCACCGCAGGTTGCCATGACTCTTGTCGACCCCAGTGCAATGTGTGATGCGCTTATGTTTCTGCCTGCCATCATCAGATTCGGGATATTTTTGGAATACAGGCATCTGAACGGAATATTATATGTCCCTGTCACCGACACAAAGTTTGATGCCGGAAGCTTGTCATAAATCCCCAGCGGTGCATGTATATCCATCGGCCAACCGCCGATTGCAACCGAATCTTCAAAATTTATCTTGTTTTCAATGTCGTTTTCGTTCAGGACATAGTCGCCGGCAAATCTTCTCGATTCTCTCATTCCAGCCCTTGCATAGACTCTCTTCAGCTGCATATTTTTTGCCTGCGGATATTTTCCGCTGTTTTTGACATAGTCCCAGATTCCGTATATAAGCTTGCGCAATTCGTCCTCTGTGTCGTTATAATCCTTCAGGATATCCACCTGGCCGCCAAATTCATATGCCCAGTGCGGACCGTTTACAGAAAATCCTCTGAAATTTTCCGGATTGTCTATATCCTTCAGGAAATCCATCTTGGTGATGTCATATGCATACGCCGGCGCCTTGAAGCTGACCTCATGTCTCATGTCCTCTGTTTCAAAATATATCGAATTACCCATGGTGTACTCGTCGGAGGTTTCCGGCGCCCAATATTCTCCGAATTTGTCCTTGCCTTCGCGTCCAATCATATATTCCGCCCCGGCGCAATATGCCAGGGTGCCGTTTCCCGTCGCGTCGATATATATGTCGGACACAATCTCAACCGTTTCATTGTTTACCGAATGTCTTGCGATGCATGCCGTTATCTTCCCGTTTTCCGTTTTGCAGTCCTCGACAAGCATATTCAGCATAAGCTTTATGTTCTTTTCTTTATATATAAAATCAAAAAACACTGCGTCAAGCATTGCAAGATATCCATACCCTTCTCCGGCGCATGTGCTGTCCATGTCAAGGCGCAGTTCCTCAATCAGCCCGCATTCCTTTGCATATATGGCAGGGTTCAGCGTGTGGTGGCTTGCGCCCGAAATCCTGACACCGATTTCACTCGACGCATTTCCCCCCAGCACAGAACGGTCATTTATCAGCACAACGTTCATACCTTTACGCGCAGCGGCAACTGCCGCACACATGCCGGCAATTCCTCCGCCGGCAACAGTTAAATCGCACTTTATTATGTTCAATATAATCATCTCCTAAAATTCCTCGGCAAAACACCTGTACGTCTTATCCTGAATTATACCATTTTTATCTTTATTATGTCAAGAAAAACAGCACCAAATCCGATAGGTTTTTTTGCCTATTCATGTTGCTTTTGCCTTTGGCATTCCGCCGCGGCGGTTTTGGCAAAACGCACAACGTCCGGCGGTGCGGAATTACTGTACAAAGGCCCATAAGGAATACTGTAATCCCAGTTCACCGGAACGGTCACCACCCCCGGGTGCACCTCACTCCAACATTCTATGGTCAGCAGAACACTTCCGGGCTCTGCACAGCGGTTAAACACCGAGATATCATAAAAATGCGGTGTGTCCACAATCTTTATCTGCGGGTGATTCGTCAGGATATCATTTCTGATAAAGTCGTTTATTCCGGAATCGCCTTTTTTCACCATCATAAGAGTTTCTCCGTACAAATCTTCAATTTCAATGCATTGCTTTGCCGCCAGACGATGCCCCGGCGCCACGGCAATCATTTTTTTGTACCGCCCCAACGGCAAAAACTTACACAAAGACTGCCATGCCTTTGAGTCACAGACCCCAATCAAAAAATCAAATTTTTCACCAAGCTTTTCTATTTCCCCCAAAATCCCTTCGTGGTTATCCTCAAACGGCACAAGATGCAGCTTATAATCCGGGAAATCCCCGTTCACCCTGTTCCACAAATCCATAAAGGGCTTTGCCGGGTTCAAAAGCGACGTACCCACACAAAACAGTTTCTCGGCTGCTTTTTCCGCCGCCTTTGCCCGTGCAAGTGTTTTTTCCGTATAGTCAATCATGAATTTTGCACCCTGATAAACCACTTCTCCGGCAGCGCTCAGCCCAATGCCCGCAGATGTGCGTTCGGCAAGTTTCACTCCCAGCTCTTCTTCAAGCGTGTTTATCTGTTTCATCACCGCAGTGGGCGATATAAAAAGCCTCTGTGCGGCTTTGGCGAAACTGCCGCAGTCCGCCGCCGTGATAAAAGTATTCAGCATGTAGTTATACATAAAACTCCCCTCCGTTGCATAAACTTTTGGTTAATGCAATGATAACATATCGGATATTCTCTGTCAAAAGCTATCTCAACATGCTCTCGACAGAGCAGGTGGTGATAGGCAACGTGACCTTTGAGCCGGGCTGCCGAAACAACTGGCATATCCACAAAGCAAAAAGCGGAGGCGGTCAGATGCTGATTGTGACCGCCGGCAGCGGTCTGTATCAGGAAGAGGGCAAACCGCCCCTGAAACTGAAGCCCGGTGATGTTGTTCACATTCCGCCGAATGTGAAACACTGGCACGGTGCCTCGGCGACTGAGTGGTTTCAGCACCCGGCAACAGAAATCCCTGGCGAGGACTGCTCCACCGAGTGGTGTGAACCCGTGACAGATGAAGAATATAAAAAATATAAATGAATGCAAAACGCAAAAGGAGGAATTGTTTATGGAAAAAGTAACAGCCGGCAGAGATGCCCTCGGTGATTTTGCCCCAAAATTTGCACAGTTCAATGATGACGTTCTCTTTGGAAAAGTATGGTCAAGAGAAGACAAGCTTTCCGCATGCGACAGGAGCATTGTCACGGTGACCGCCCCCTCATGGCAGGCGGAATACTTGACAGCTCACTGCAATATCACCTTTCCAACGCAAAAAAACACGGCGTGACAAAGGAAGAAATCGCAGAAATCCTGACCCATGCCGCATTTTACGCAGGCTGACCGAAGGCATGGGCAGATAAATATGACATACGCCCGGAGGCATGGGAACCGTTCGGCGAAGGCTGCCGGGGATTTTTGAAGACCCCGCCGTCATGCAGATTGCCAAAAAATACGCTAAAACACTGGCACAGGTCATGCTCCGCCGGAACATTCAGCGCGGAGTTGTCGTTATCCCAAAATCCACGCATGCAGAGCGCATGGCAGAAAATTTTGACGTTTTTGATTTTTCTTTGTCGGACGAGGATATGAATGTAATTTGTGCCATGGACAAAAACGAAAGTGCGTTCTTCTCGCACACAGACCCGCAAACCGTGGAATGGTTTGTCAACCTGATACAAGAAAGAAGACAAAACAACACATCAAAATAACATTAAAACAGGCTGCGTCAAACTTTATTCATTTTGACGCAGCCTTATTATTCTTTTTATAGACAATTATATCATGTAATTGTAAAACTAACGTTTTCCAATTAAAATTCTTGGGCAGAAATAAAAAACTCCATCTGATTTTAACTTTACGGCATGTTGAAACTTTTTATTTCAGTCAAAAATGACGCACATGCCGTCATTTTTGATTACCAATCAGGGGTTGGTACCCCCGATATCCCCCAAAGATGCGGTGGCTGCCTGTAAAATTTACATTTTACAAGTATATTATATGTATAATTAATTATAAAAAATGAAAATTTTATGCAAAAAAACTATTGACCTCAGCCCCGATTAGTGATATATTATTTTTGTTAGCTGTTGCACCAACAGCATACACCATTTTCAAGGAGGTAAAACACATATGAGTATTAAAAATGCTTATCTTTCCGGAGTTATGGAGAAGGTTATTGCACGTAACCCTGCTGAGCCGGAATTCCATCAGGCTGTAAGAGAGGTTCTGGAATCTTTGGAACCCGTAATCGAAAGCCGCCCGGAGTTTATAGAAAAAGGAGTAATCGACAGTCTTGTCGAACCTGAAAGAATTATTAAATTCAGAGTTCCGTGGGTTGACGACAACGGCAAAGTCCAGGTAAACCGCGGTTTCAGAGTGCAGTTTAACAGTGCAATCGGGCCTTACAAGGGCGGACTCCGTTTCCACCCGTCAGTATACGAAGGAATCATAAAATTCCTGGGCTTTGAACAAATCTTCAAAAATTCGCTCACAGGTCTTCCCATAGGCGGCGGCAAGGGCGGTTCTGACTTTGACCCCAAGGGCAAATCAGACATGGAAGTTATGCGTTTCTGCCAAAGCTTCATGACAGAGCTTTCCAAGCACATCGGCGCCGACACAGACGTTCCTGCCGGCGATATCGGTGTGGGCGCAAGAGAAATCGGATATCTTTACGGTCAGTACAAAAGACTCCGCAATGAGTTTACCGGTGTCCTGACAGGAAAAGGTCTTACATACGGCGGCAGCCTCGTGCGTACACAGGCAACAGGCTATGGTCTTTGCTACTTTGCGGACGAAATGCTTAAGGCAAAAGGCAAATCATTCAAGGGTTCAACAGTTGTTGTTTCCGGTTCGGGAAATGTTGCAATCTATGCAACCGAAAAAGCCACACAGCTCGGCGCAAAGGTTGTTGCACTTTCTGATTCAAACGGATATATATATGACAAAGACGGCATCGACCTTGATGCAGTAAAGCAAATCAAGGAAGTTGAACGCAAGCGTATAAAAGAATATATCAAGACTCACCCGTCAGCAGAATATCACGAAGGCTGCAAGGGAATCTGGACAATCAAGTGCGACATTGCACTTCCTTGTGCAACCCAGAACGAGATTGATGAAGAGTCTGCAAAAATACTCATCAAAAACGGCTGTACAGCAGTTGCGGAAGGTGCAAACATGCCTTCCACACCGGAAGCAATCGAAGCATTTCAGTCAAACGGCATACTGTTTGGCCCTGCAAAGGCTGCAAATGCCGGCGGTGTTGCCACATCAGCGCTTGAGATGAGCCAAAACTCCATGAGATATTCGTGGACATTTGAAGAAGTAGATGCAAAGCTTAAGGACATCATGGTCAACATCTACAAAAACTCTTCCGAAGCTGCGAAAAAGTATGGCATGGAAGACAACCTTGTTGCCGGCGCAAACATTGCCGGTTTCCTGAAGGTTGCAGAATCAATGCTCGCTTACGGAATAGTATAATTATTCTGTTGTCATCACAAAAAAAACATAACCATCGGGAAACCCGATGGTTATGTTTTTTTCTATCTGTTTATTTCCAAAAACCGTTTCATGACAGCCGCCGTTTCTGCCCTTGTTGCATTGTCTTTTGGGTTGATTGTACTGTCCGTTCTCCCCTTCATCAATCCGCTGCCCACAGCATAACACATTGCCGCAACGGCATATTCCGAAATCTGCTCATAATCGGAATAAGAAAGAATATCGGTGCTTTCCGCGACAGATACGTCATATCCTTTATATGATGCATATCTGTACATAATCGCCGCGATTTGTTCTCTCGTTATGTTTTTATTCGGCGCAAATTCACTTTCCGACACACCGTTTACAATGTTTTCCGAAGCCGCCCAGCGCAAAGCCTCCGCATAATAACTATCTGCACCGACATCTGCAAAAGGCATGATATAATCCGTCATGGGCTTTCCTTCACATCTCCACAAAACAGTCATCAGCATTGCACGCGTGAGAAGTCCGCCCGGTGCAAAGGTTGTTTCGGTCACACCGTTGAACAAGCCGTTTTCCACGCTATACCTCACATAGTCATAGAACCAATCGTCCGCCTTCACATCGTCAAACGGATTTATCCATTCATTTGCATCATTTTTAACCCATTTTGTAAACAAAGTAAAGCTTCGCGTCACACTGTCATCAAAATCATATTTTTGAGTCAGTTTTTTGTCGATATACCACCCGTCAAAAATGTATCCGTCCTTTGTCGGTTCTTCGGGCGCTGTCACCTTCATGCCCGATTTCACCTTTTGGCTTGCAATGGTGCTCCCCCCGTTTGTGTTGAACAAAACGGTGTACTGTGCCGCATTGCCTCGTGACGCCGCGGAATCTCTGACCGTCAACCCTGCCATTGCTTCGGCAAGTGCTGTTTGGGCGCTGTCGATATCATCTTGAGTCACGCCCTGTGCAGACAAAATTTGTCTTGCCCCGTCAATTGCATTCTCAAGCTTTTGCCGGCTTTCTTCGGTATATCCTTCTTTCTGCATCTTTTCTGCAGCCGCGAGCGTCTCCTCCAGCGCAGAATAAATCAAGGTCTTATCCGCAGTTTCTATGACAACACCGTCATGCAAAGCGTCATTTCCGCCCAGGTCAAACCTTGCACTGACAAGCGTCCTTCCGACAAAGTCTGCCGTCACATTCGTCCCGTCAAGCTTTGCCGAGGTTCCGCCCTGCACATCAAGTGATACGCCTTGGTTTTGTGTAATGTCCATTTTTTTGCCGTTTTCCAAAACCCCATACACTTTGAGTTCTGCCGTGTTTCCTTCATCAAGCACAATTTTCCCGTCAATCGGTTTTTCTTCTGTGTTTGATATATATATTGATTTTATCTTGGAAAGATTATTGTTCCACAGCAAAATATTCTTTACCGTTTCGTTTCCGGCTTTGTCTGTCGCTGTGATTTCCATGTTGATTTTTGCGGCATCTTTTTCATTTTCAAGCGGAAGTGTACATTTCATCATTGCGCCGTCAAAAATATTGCTCTCCTTCGGCAAAACAATATTTCCGTTTATCTTAAACGAATATTCTGCATCAGCGTCCGCATAAGCGTTCACTGCTATGCTTTCGCCCCCAAATCCGCCGCCGCTCATCGGGGCGGCAAGCATCAGCACCGGAGGTATTGTGTCAATGCTGATTATTTCCTGTACAGCCGCATGGTCGCCCTCACTGTCCTCTGCATAAAATTCCAGCGTATACTCACCGTCGGGCAAGCTGACAGTCTGCAAAAATTCTGTGGATTTGTCCGCAAAATTATACCATCCCCCGTTTTCCGTACCGGAATTGATATACAATTCACCGCACACCGCCACATCTGACACGATTTTGACAGCCTTCTTGTTTTTGTCATAAGCAATGGCAATCTTCGGTTTTGTTGCTTCAATCAGCTGCACATTTTGTGACACCCGGTATGCACTGCAATGATAAATTTCATCGCCGTCAGTGTCGGGATTCGGGTCTTCAATCCTGCATAATCTCACCTTTGCGGAATATTGCCTGCCCGGGGTATATCCCGTTGTTATACTTTTGCCTGTCGGCTGTCCGTTTTCGTCCATGACCGGCACATCATAACGCCCTCCGACAACAATTTCTTCGTCTTTGCCGAAATACAAGCCAACTTCCGCCGGTTTCCCGTCTTCAAGCACTTCAACCATAAATCCGTCAAAATCATCGGTTTTTGTTTTGACAGATATTTTCAGCTTGTCATCTCCGCAGTTTTCCATCACGACCTCCTCGGCAGAGCCGGGCGCTTTGGGATTCACAATCGTCACCTTACCGGCGTCATATTCCTCAAAGCAAATATCCTCGTCGCTCAGGGTCAGCTTTATGCTGTATTCTCCGCTTGCCATTTTGTCCGGGATTGCAACTTTGGCGTTCTTCGTCTTTGCCGATATTTCGGTTTCATTCAGCACAACACCGCCTTCATCACTGCCGTCGCTTGCCGAAACAATAATCTTTGCAGTGTCGGAAATGTTTTTTCCGTCCCAGTTCACCTTTATCACGCCGCCCTCTGCAACGGCATTGCACGAAGTGATTTCCGGAAGCGGATTCACCTTTATCGCACTGACATCATATGCATTGCCGTCACCAAATTCAATCAGCAAATCCTTTGCGCAATCTGCCTTTGGGATTGCGATATAAAGCGTATTGTTTGTGATATTCACATTTGCTTTTTTGAGTGCCTCTCTCTTTTGGCTGTCATCAGCATTATGCGCCGGTGCCTGATAAAAATTCAGCCCGTACTCACGCCCGCCTTGCCTTATCTTCATTCCGGTTTTGATGTCCGTTTCGGAAATTTCTTTTCCGTCCGCACGGCTTACCGCGAGTATATAATCACAAGCCTCCCCAAAGCTTACAAGATGACTTGTTCTTTCGTTGTTTGTAAATATCTCCGTTTCCGTGCCGTTCAGGCTCAGCAGTTGCACCGTTGGGTTCATCGCACGCAGCGCTTTTTGTTCAAAATCTGCAACAGCCGTGCTCCCGGCGCTGTACGACAGATTTCCGCCCACCGACGCAAACTGTGCCTCTGCGTCAATCGGGTCTGTACCCACCTGCACAGGTGCACGCATGGCATTGTATACCTGCTTTGCTCTTCTCACGCCTTCGTCATCTTCTGCCGACAAAGCCGCAAAGCTCTGTCCTCCGCCCGAAGAACCATGCGTAAATTCTATATCCCCTCCCCAATAGTACGTAAATCCTACCTTTATCAAGCTCAGCACCTCGACGCTTCCCCACATCTTTTGGCTTCCGCCGCCAAGCTCTGCCGACGCAAGCTCCATGCCGCCCACGATTGGGATATATTTCGGCAAGCCTATCGCCACATAAAGGACAAACTGGACAAAATCTGCCGTATCCTTGCCCGCGGCGGCTGTTATTGTGAATCTCCCCTGCATAATCTGCGCAAAATTCACCCCGGCGGACAGATTCATATTGAAATTCGGATACCAGCCAACCGCCACCTCTCCGCCGTCAACAAATTTTGCGTCCTTCAGCATTTTCAGGCTCAAATCATCAAATGATATCTTGAGAGAACGCAGTGAAAGTTCCAAATCTGCATTCCCTGTCAGGATTTTTGTTATGTCAAATTCCACATGCAGCAGCAATGTCATCGGCGGAACACCGTCCTTGCCGTATATAGTGTCATAAAGGTTGTCAAAGCCTCCGCCTCCGCCTGTCACCCAGAGAACTCCCAGTCCGTCCACATTGATGCCCGGCTCAAATCCGCCGATTGTAAAATACAGCTTGTCGGGAATCGGCGCGCCCGACGGCGATGCCTTGACAACAAAAGACAACGCCATCGAAATCGATGCGGTTTCCACCTCTGCATTTGCGCCGACCTTGTATCCGCCGATTGTGTTTATGCTCAAATCGCCTTCAATCTGATTTGGCAGGAACTTCACAAGCTGTGGGAACGAAACATGCGCGTCCATGTTTATTCCTATATATCCCGGGTTCTTTCCGCCGTACAATATATCATGAATCGCGGCGCCGGCCTCCACACGGCTCATATCTTTGTTTGCCGGCTCGATATCTTTTTCAGCAACCTGCGACTTGAAAATCCCCTCATTTTCGTCAAACGTCAGCCCAAAAGAATACCCGTCATCATCATCGCCATAATTCAGCTCGGTTCCCTTTGTTGTCCACTTTGCGCCTGCGGCAGTGTTTTTCCTTGCCGTTGCCGCGCCGCCCGGGGTCATAAATCCCAGGTCAAGACTTCCGCCAAAGGATATGATGTCAGACATTGTTTCATCATCATTCTTGATTTTCCCGAGGACTCCGTATTTCATGTCAATCAAAAATCCGCCCACTGTTGTCAAAACATCAAATGCATTGTCCCACTTGAGCATGATATAGTCCTGACCGGCTGAAAGGTCCCCATTTTTCTCCACCTCGCCGTCGGCGCTGTATTCGGGGACGATATACTCTATACCCCCCTTCAGCCGAAAAGCCGCCGTGCCGTTTCGCACAGTGGTGTTTGCGCCCACGGTCGTTATCTTGCCGTCCATCAGTATTTCTGCCGTACCGTCGCTTTTTTCCTCTATTGTCAGGTCATCACCGTGATAGTTCAGGATATAATTGATGTTTATGTCCTTATCCTTCCCATACAAACGGTAAAACTTCTTGTTATTTCTGTCCTGCAATATGTCGCCCCTGAAGGTGAGCAGAAGCTTTTCCTCCGATATTTTTGCATTCTCAAACTCTGCCTCGCTTCTGTAAGGAACAACAGTGTATTTGTTCTTTTCTGCACGCTGTACCGTGACAATGCCATAACATGCATTGTAATATCTGATATCGCCCGACACCTGTACAACCATACCGTCCGACGTGAAATCCGGCGGCACGCCGTCAAGCGCCTGTTCCCCGGTGTCAGACTTCCAGATAAAGTGCAGCTGATATCTCCCCGGCTCCATGTATTCCTCCAGCATCATGCTGATGCTTGTCGGGTTTGTGCCTTGCTCATAAACCAGGTTTTCAATCGGTATCTCATAGTTTTTGCCGTTGTCGCCGCGCAGCTCTATTTTGTTAAGCAAATCGCTCTTGAAAAACTCCATGCCCCTGCCGGTAACCGTGATATATCGTATGTCATGGTTATAAATGATATCGGGCGAAAGCCCCGACAGCGTAATCATCGGGAGGTCTGCGTCCCTTCCCGGGAGAATGATGTGGTTTTCACTCGTCCCCAGGCAAAATTCCTCCGCATAAGACCCCAGTTCATTCACACTCTCGTCCATGTCAAAAACCTTGACAACAAATGTACCGAGCTGTGCACGGTTTTTGGGGGCAAACTTGAAGTCGAAATATGTGACACGGTTTTCCCCTGTCTTAAAATCAATGATATCTGTATAAACCGGGTCGGCATTGTCATAGACTATCCATTCTCCGCTGTCCGTCTGCCTTTGTGTTTCAAAGCCCAGCGCATATACCGCAACCGCCAGATGCCCATAATCCTTTTTTGCATATTGGGGGTTTGTCAGGGTTGTGTTTATGCGCACAACATTGTCCTCCCCTTCCGAGCCGGCATAAGCCGTATGTGCATCGTCCTTAAACTCCAGCCGCGACGGCGCGGTCGTGTTGATAATAATTCTGTTATCCTTATTTTTCAGGTTTGCCGTGACACCGTAATATGTGGAAAATGTCTTTTCCGCACCCGGCGCAACATTCCCCAGGTCATAGTACAGCGCCGCCGCACTGTCTGCTGTCTTTTTCTCGTTAAGATTATTTGTAAAGTTCAGCTTTTCGTCCGGTGTATAATCAAACACCGCAGACGCGATGTTTGCCCAGTGGGCAAATGTCATCTTATATGGTTTTTGCTCCGTAAAAACACTGTTTACGCCAAAGCCGACAATGTCTGACGAATATGGGTTATCTCTCACAAAATAATCCGACGGCATTCTTATCGACGGGTCGGCATATGAGTCCCATGTCCTTTCAAACTCAAAATACTCATAACCCTGCCCCAGATTTTGCTTTGGCACCTCATAATATCCATAGTCCTTTGTCCCCAGTTGATTGTCTATAAGGATTCGGCTTTTGATGTTTTTTGCGCTGCTGCCGTTGTTTTTCACCGTATAGCTGAGCATTGCCGTCCCAAGCTGTTCCGATGCATCATTGTTTACAAGAGAAATCTTTTGCTCTGCACAAATGTCGCCAATGCTCCATGTACTTCTTATGCAGTTGCCGTCCGGCGTCACCTCCGTGACAACATCGGAGGTTTCGGAACCGAAAAAACCATATTCGGTTCCGAAAACATACTCGTCAGAATCAATCTTAAACGATGTAAAAGAAGTGTCAAAGTTTTCCCCTCTGTGCGTCAGCGCCGCATTGTCATCGCTCTTTTTCAATATGTCGCCGTCAACGGTGGATATGACATATCCGCCGTTTTTCCTGTTCACGACAACCTTTATATACCGATTCGATATTTCAAGCGTTTCCGCCGCCTTTTCTGCCAAAGTCGCCTCTGCCGCCGCGGCAAACGCAACGGAAGATGCCAGCACCATGGATACAACACGTTTTAACATATCATTACACCTCCGTTTATCAGTTTACATACACATAAAGCAAATACATCTTTCTGTTGCTTTCCTGTGCAAGGATTGTATAATAACCCTTTTGCTGTGTTTCAAACCCCTCGGCGGCGTCAAAGGCTTTTGCATATTTCATCTGTGCTGCAGTTTTGTATCCTTTTGCATAATAGAATTTTGCGGTCTTGCCCGTGTCTGCCAGCCGCACCTTTTTTGCAGAAGTTATAAACACATCGTTTGCATAAATTGACACACCGTTTACGGTAAACGAATACATGTCCTCCAAAACCGTGACAGTACGGAGTTTTTCTGCTGTATTTCCCAGTCTGTCCGATGCTGTTATCTTTGCGTTATATGTCCCTGTTTTGTCAAGATTAACATCGCTCATGTCAACGTTTATCCGCACACCGTCATTGGCTTCCCCTGCTTTGTCACCCATCGGTGCATTTGCGCCGGACTGCAAATCCACTGCCGTGACACCGGTCAGGAGCAAATCACTCACGCTGTTTTTATCTGTCCCTTTTTTGACAATCACAACCCCCCTGTCCGCAAAATTTATCACCGGGGCGGTTCTGTCGATGACAGAAACACTTGTTTCAACAAAATTTTCATTTCCCCACTTGTCGGTCACGCTCACATTATAGGCGCCGTTTTCGGTTACAACAAAGTAATAGTTATACGGTTTTTCATTTGCCGTGATGTTTTCCTTTTTCACTTCAAGGTCTGCGCCCGATTTTGCCTTTGCCGCAACCGAAATGCCGTCTGCGGTGTCATCGGCGACATTCAGGAGAATCCTTACATTTTTGCTTGTATATAAATTCCCCGCCTTATAGCTGTCCTCTGCCGACAATTCCATGCCGTCCCCGACAAAGTCTACGCTCATCTTCACCTTTGGCGCAAGGCGGTCAATTCCCGATATGACAGGGTAATCACTAAACACATTTCCCGCTCTGTCCGCAAAATTCAGGATTTGCTGTCCGTTTTCCGAAAATGTTATTGAATGTATGTTTTGATACCCCTTGTCATGCTCTTGCAGCAGCATAACTTCTTCGCCGTCCGCAAAGGCATACTCAAGCGTAACTGTATTATTTTCAAAAGTCTGCCTCGGATATCCTGCTGAAAGCTTTGGTGCGTCACGGTCAATAACCCTTACAGGTCCGTCCTCCGGGCGCCAAATCGTCAGCGCATTGCCGCGGAGGTCATAAACCGTAATCTTTGCCTGACAATTCTGCTTAAACTCAACGGTAAGCGTCTTGCCGTTTGCGGCGGCAGTCACATATTCGCCTGTCGGCAAAAGTTCTTTCTTCTCTTCACTGTTTTCAAAAGCCTTTACCGCCGCGCCGCTCAACAGCTCATCAAAAGTCATAAACAATTTGATTGTATTGTTTGTCGGTGATGCGAGGAGTTTTTCTATTTCTTCCTTTGCCCTTGCCTCAATTATGCTTTGCCAGCCCTCCGCCTCGATTTTCGGCGGTGTTTTGTCAATGCTCAAAACCGCAATGGCAACCGTCCCCACATTGCCCGCCTTGTCGGTCATGACAAATTTTCCTGTCCCGTTTATGTCAAATTCGGTATAATACCCGTTTTCGTCAGACTTCAGCACAAATGCCGTCCCGTCATTTTTTGTGCCTGTCACATACACGCCGTTTTCCGCCAAATCTGTGTCCTCTGTGACAAGATAAGCCTTAACGCTGTTTCCTTCGGGCTTATAGTAAACCGTACCCTTCGGCGCTGTGAGGTCAATTGTGTCTGCCGGAAGTGCAACGGGGACATCCAAAGAATTATCACTGCCAATTCCCGAAAGTATCAGGTTTACAATTCTTTCTTCATTGCTTTCCGCGGCAAAGGTCACAAGTCTTTCTTTTTCATACACTGCCGTCCCCTTCGGCAGCTTTCCGTCCGCGCTCACCCTTGCCGCCACCGGCTCGCCGTTTTTGTTAAAAGCCTCCACTTTCACGGAAACAGGCTTGTTGACCAGCCATTGCTCCGGCTTTTCGCCGATGCCGAATCTGCCCAATGTGCGGAAGCCGTTTTCATCTGCCACAGAGTATACAAGCCGATAATCTGTTATTTTATTGTCGGCTCTTCCCGAAAACTCAATATCCGAAACATCTGCCGTATAGGTGTTTTCGTTGCCTGCTTTGTCACGGAAACGGAAGGTATGCGTCTTGTTCTCCGTTTGCGCGTCAAAGGTCACAAACCGCGCCGCCGCGCCATCCGCCGACACCAAGCTCACACCGTCCTCACTGAACCCTTCAACGGTATATGTCACAGAATAAACATATACTCTGCCGCTGTCGGAGTCTGTTTCGGTGTCCATGTCAATGCTGACAATCGCCTCGGGCAGGGTCTTGTCGATGTTTACAATCGGGAGTTCAAAGCTCTTTGTCTGTGAAAGCTCCGTATTCGTCAGTGAATATGCCAAAACACCGTTTTTATCAAAAGTAAATTCATCTTTTCCCCCGTCTGCGGTCAGCCATTTTGTTTTGCTTGTGTCGATTTTCACCGTCACGTCTGCCGACACCGCTGTGTCCGGGGTGATTTCTTTGCCGTCCACGCTAAACACCAAGGTGTGTGCAAACGCGGCGCCGAAAATGTCCGCATATATGTCCCGATATCCGCTTTCGCCAAACAAATCTGTAAAGCTGACTCTTGTTATCCCGTCCGCATATATCGGCAAACCGCTGTGCGCGCATGCAAAGTCATTTTCAAATCCGTCAAGCCGAACGGGCACCGTAAATTCCAGCGCTCCTCCATAAGAGTAAACAGGATACCCGTTTTCATTTTCAGGATTCAGAACCTCGGCTTTTTTGCCATAAAGGGCTTTTTTGAATGTATATTTATATTCCGCATTGTTGCCGGCGCTGTCCGCAACAACAAGCGTCACAGATGAAACCGGGACATCTTCGGAATATTTCACATATATTTCTGCACTGATTTCTCCGTTTTGAATGTCATGTCCGCCCGACACAAGCCCCGGCACATTATTTATTTCATATACCCCTGTGCCTGCCTCGTCACTGCCGGAAATTTCGGCAGAGTATGCATCGTCAAATTTCAGATATACATGCTGTGCCGTAGAATCGGTCTTGGCGCTTATTTTGAAGCTTCCGTTTTCCTCGTTTACGGTGAATACGGGTTCCCCGGCAAATTCGGGCGGTTCCGTGTCTACATTCTCTATATAATAACACCCAAAGTCCATACCTTCGCTTTTCACTTCAACAAGCTCACCGTTTACAAGAATTGATGAATTTCTGTTTCCGGCTGTGTCAATCAGGTCGGTGATAAAATATCCGTTGCTTACAAAGTGATAGATTCCGTTTTCATCTGGGACAACCATTATGTATGTTTCATAGATAAATTCCCCGGTTTCTTGGTTATAGTCCACTTCAACTCTCCGCTGCTGCCAATCCGGTATGCTTTCAAGGTCATCACCCGGCACAGCCTTTCGCCACGCATACAACTGATACATACCGCTGTACATGGAGTTCATCAGTTCCGATTCGGGTGTATCCACAACCTTTGTGCCGTCTGCCGCAAGCTGTATGTCATAAACCCCGTTGAACTTTACGAGCACTTCATTTGTCATTTTCTCGGTTTCGGAAACAGAAATGTCCATCACCGGTTCAACATTGTCTCTGCGGACAATCATCACATAAATCGGCGAAACAGTGCCTCTTTCGGGGTGCTCAAACCGATAATACAGTTTGACTTCCTTCAGCTCATCTGCCTCCCCGAAGAGATATCTCCCGACGTCATACGGTTCTGACAGGACATCATAATAGTCCACGCTGAAAGACAGAGTTTCTAAAAGAGCCTTCGGGTTCACCCCGACTTGTACATTAAGCTTTGAGGTGTTGTCTTGGTCAACCACATTTTGCAGCGGAGCGCCATAATATGCCTTGTTGCTGTTATATCCCTCATATCCTCCCGGTGCGGAGAATCGGATATACTGATGATACCCCTGTCCTTCCGGATATTCCGTTGACACCGTATATACCGGGACATTCTGCGTTACATCATTACCCTTTTGGTCAAACACTGCCTCAATGTTTTGGGTGTTCCCAAAAGTTCTGAGCGTCATCAGCCAGTCGCCCGACTCATACACCGTGTTATACACAAATCCTGAGGGCATGTTATTAAAGGCAAAATATGATATATCCTCACTGTTCCCCCCGATTCCGCCGATATAATTCAGGCTGCTCACAAATTCGTAGCGTACACTGCAACAGTTTCCGTCCTCGTCATATTCATAATATTTCTGTTCAATGCTGTTGGGGTCAATGTCAATCACGGCACTGTATACCGGGCTGAAATTTCCGCCCACAACCTCGCCGTTTGCCGTGCCGATACCCTGTTCATGCTCTTTTTGCGTACCGCCCGAAATTTTTGTAAGACCTATGTCGCTCAATTTCCATTCTCCGACAACACTGCGCTTGCTTGTGCCGCCATGCGCGTCCGCACCTTCATAAACAACTTTCTCCAGTCTGATGCGGCTGTTTTGCAAATCTGCACGCTCAAGCCCTGTCACCGGGTCGGCGGCGATATAAAACTCCGCTTGCGCAAAGCCATAAAGATTCGGCGTGTTGAGCAGCATCGTGTTCCCCCCGTCAACCGCCCACAGCAACCCGGCTTTGCCGTCATTTCTTACATAATCAACTCTTTTCCCTGCACTGTCATTTGTGGAAAAGCGGTTTTGCCGTATAGTGATTTTCGGCGCCGCATAAACGGTGTTGAATTCCAGCGTTTTCACCAGTGTGCTTCCGTCGTCTTTTTCCGCCGCCACGACAAGCATCAGCGGACGCGAAGTTTGGTCTGCACGTACATTTTCCGCATAACTCTCGTCCTTTTGGTCTATGGACGCCACTGCTGTGTCCGCGCCCGACACGGCAGAAAAATCTGAGCTGTTGTTGCTCTGCTCCGTATCCGGGTCGTCATCGCCCGGCTCGACAATATTCCCCAAAGCATCTGCGCGTGATTTCAAATCCTCAAGGACTCCCCCCGAGATATAAGAATCCATATTTGCGGTATTTGCCGGTTTTTCAGCCCACATATACCAATAACGCTTTGCATTGTCAACATGTACCGCGGCAGACGGATAATCCCCCGCAAGGTATGTTTTGTCAGTGTCCGCCTTGCAGCTCACCGATGTATATGTCCTGTCAAATTTCATCGGAATTTTCAGGACTTCACTCATGTTCTGCCCGGAATCACTTGCTTTTATCCAAACCGTTTTCTCGTGTATCATGCCGTCCTGAGGTATGTCGGGGGCAGAGATTATGCCCTTCTTGCCGCTTGCTTTTACATATGACGGCTCTTCTTCACTGCTGTCGGAATAGCCGTACATATATTCCACTTCGTCATCAATGTCAGAGATGTCAACATAGATTTCCTCTTGTTTTACTGTCACCGCAACAGACGGCGCCAATGTATCAAAGCCTTCCCACGCGGGCGCCGCAAAGCTCTTTTCAAAGCTTGCCGCATTCCCCGCCTCGTCCGCAATGCTGACGCTGATGTCTATTTTGTCAGCCTCGCTCTTTTCCGGCAATTTTATAAATCCGTAAGCCTTTGCAGTGCCGTCCCTGCAAACCACCGGCGCGCTGAAGCTTACCGCCGCCGCGCCGGCAGAGCCTTTCTTCCACTCCGATTCACGATAGCTTTCGGAGGACGCCGCCTGGACGCTTATGCTTTCATTTGCCAAATTCCCGTTTATTTTCACGGAAAATGCAGCCTCGCACCCCTCCACAGATACGTCATCAATCAATGCCTTTATCAGGATTATACCTTCTCCTTCGTCCGTCACCGTTATGTCCGCAAGCGGTGCCTCAAAATCCAGCTTATATTTCTTGTCGGGCGCAACAGTATACATTGACGCCTTTTTTTCTGCGTCACTCGGCAGGTCATCGGGGGCAAGCATTCCGTCCGCATCAGCGGAATAATGCATCATAGAGTATCCCGACTCGTCCTTCACCTTTGTCATGTCGCCGGAAACGGAAATTACTTTGACCGAATCCCCGTCCATTGTATACCCGGGGTATAATTGAGCATAATATGTAATCGCTTTTTTGTCCTCTGCCACCCTGACAGGGGGTATATATCCGTTTCCGTCCCAAAAATATCCCCCCTTAAGCCATCTGCCGTCATAACAGAACTTCTTTTCCAGCCGTTCCCCGCCGGGGACTATTGTCAAATCACTGCCCGTTTCATCTTTGATGTTCAGCTTTATCTGCGGCAAATCTTTAAGAGCCGTCCCATTCGCAAGCGGCTTGTTGAGTTCCAGCGTAACACAAAGCAGCTCGCCCGGGAGAATATATGCATTTGCCGCGTCCGTCTTTTTGTCAAGGCGGATATTTTCAATCCCAAATGGCGTCAGGTCAACAAACGGCGAACCGCTTATCATTGCCGCCGCTTTGCCTGCCGGCTGCTGACCGTTTTGGTCAGATGCAAATTTGTTTCCCGATATATCATATATATTGTTCCACAAGATTTTGTTTTCGTTTTGTGAAACAGTTACCTTGTTGAATTTGTAAAAATATCCCCTCTCTTGTGTAACAGCACTGCTGTCGTTATAAGGGTCTGCAATTTGGTACTCAAAAATCATCACAGGCTTTGCGTCAGTCTTTGAGGGCGCAAATTTCAGGAACGGTGCCTGTGCAATCATACCGCTTGTGCCGTCAATGCCGATTGTTTCCACGTTCAGGCTGAGCTTAGCCAAATCACTTTCGGAAAGTCCCTTAAATAAAACCGGTTCGTCCCACTCTGCCCTGAAATATACCGTGCGGTTGTCAAGCTTTTCAAGCGTGTCCAGAGTGACTGCTCCGTTTTCGATTTCGTACAGTCCCTCCGGGTCTGCTGTCACTTTTACACAGCTTATCCTCGGCCCTTTTATGTCCCTGCCGACAAGCATCGCGCCGGACAGATAAGAATCCACCCTCGCGTCTTTGTCACTGCTCGCCACAAAAGAGATAATGTTAAGCTTTTCGGCATTTTTCCACTCCGAAAACAAACCGAGATTTGGTCCGTCACCGATGGTGTTATATTTTTTCCAGCCTCCGCCGCTTGAGTTTACCGACTCTTCCAGGGCATATGTCATGCCGGTGTCGTTGCTCTTTCCGCTGATGCCCCACCTTGTCTGCACGGTTTTGACCTTCCATGAGAAAAAATATTGTATGTCACCTTTGTCAAACATGCTCGAAATGTTGCCGTTTTTTCTTTTGTCCTTATCGGAAAGCGCGTCAAAACGGACATTGGCATACCATTTTCGCACGTTGTGCGGCCCCGTCATCTTTGTCTGCCACTCCCCTTTGGCATTGAAACAGTCGGGCATGTCGCCGCTCAGTTTGCGTCCGAAATGATTCAGGAGATAGTTATTTTCGCGCAGCCACTTGATTGATTCACTCTCGCTCTGTGTCACCGTGTCGCTCAGCTTTCCCCACTCCGTGACGCCGGAGTCAAACAGCCTCAGAGCCTCACCGTCTGTATACAGCTGTGTAATCGGTTCGTAAACAACAGTATGTCCGTAAGGGTTTTTCCACGCCGCGGCATGTGCCGCAATGCCCGTGTCAGACAGTATACCCATAATCATTCCCGACACCAGGATAAAGGCTGTAAATCTCTTTTTCATGATAATAAATCCCCCTTTTTTTACTCATTTATGCATCCGCGCATCAACGCCGACGTCCGCGCCAGAAACACCGCTGTTTTGTACGGCTTTTTTATCCAGTCATCAGCCCCGGCATTTAATATTTTACTTTCTTCCTCATCGCTGTTTCCTATAAACAGCAGTTTTGGCGGCTTTGCCATGTTTTTTATCGTTTTGCAAAAACATATCCGTTCTTTTTCGTCAGCCTCCAGGTCTGCAATCACAAGGCGGATATTTTGTTTTTCAATCAGCTCTGCCGCCCCGTCTTTATCCGTGCAGCATGTTATTTCATAACCGCTGCGCCGCAGAATCTTGCCGACAATGGCGGTAATCTCCGCATCGTGCCCGACAATCAGTATTTTCACAAATGAACACCCCCCAAAAAGCAAAAACTCCGGCGGTATAACCGTCCGGAGTGACAATTTTTTCCGCTATATAAATTATAACAGAAAAAAACCCTTTTCTTAAATTGTTAGCAAAAACTCACAATTCATTTTGTGGTGAAATAATAACCTTTTCCGTAAACCGAAACTATATCATAATCTTCTGCGTTTTGGGCGCCGATTTTTTTCTTCAGGTTCCCCATGTGGAACCGTATCGTCCTCGTGTCATCGGCAGATGGCGCGTCCCAAATTTCCTCATAAAGTTTTTCCGGCGAGATTACCTTATCCTCATTTTTCACCAGTAGCAGAAGTATCGCAAATTCTTTCGCGGTCAGCCCGGCGTCCATTGTGCCCACAAATGCTTTGCTTTGTGACAAATCCAGCAACAGAGAGCCTCTTGTAATTCGCTGTGCATGTGCGCTTAAATGCCTCGCCAAAAGCCGCTCTGCCGCGGCGACAAGTTCATCAAAGCTGTATGGCTTTGTGATATAATAATCTCCGCCTCTTTCCAGCCCCTCAACCTTGTCATGCACTTCGTCTTTTCCTGTCAGGAATATCACAGGGTTGTCGCTTTTAAGGCGGAATTTTTCGCATATCTCATAGCCGCTGCCGTCGGGCAGCATAATGTCCAGTATAAGCAAATCGGGCGTGGTTTTCTCCATGCACCGATACGCCGCCTTTGCCGTGTCCGCCGCCATGACGCAATATCCGCGCCTCTTCATCATTCGCACATTGATTTGCAAAACCTCGGGTTCATCTTCCACAATAAGTATTGTAGGTTGTGTCATATCAGCTTATCCTTTCTTGACAGGCAATGTGAACGATACGGTCGTCCCGTTGCCCTTTTCGCTTTCAATCCATATTTTTCCGCCGTGTGCCTCAACAATCCTGTGGCACACATAGAGCCCTATTCCGTGGCGCCAATAGTCCCCGCTGACCGAAACATACCCTTCAAGCGCTTTTTCTTTTATTTCTTCGTCCATGCCCTCGCCGTTGTCGGCAACAGAAATAAACTGATATCCGTCACCGGCTTTCAGCGAAACCGTAATTGTGCCGTTCTGGGTATGGCGCAGGCTGTTTGAAAGCAGATTCGTAACCACCTGAACAATCCTTGCGTAGTCTGCCAAAATCGGCGGTAAATCTTCTTCCATGTCAAATATCAGCCTGTTGTTGCCCGTATAATTTTTGCCGAAATACGTCTTTGCCGTTTCTCCCAGGAGGCGCGACAGGCGCACCGGCGCCAAATCCAGGGACAGCCTTCCCTGTTCAATAGCCACTGTATCCATTAGATCCACGACAATTTTGTCGATTCGAATAACCATTTTCTCAATAGTCATTTGGTTTTCTTTCATGATATCAATTTCTTTGCTCTCTTCATCAAGCAATTCATATGTGTCGCGCGCATGCAGATTGATTGCATTCAGCGGGTTTTTTATCTCGTGTGCAACAGTTGTCAGGAAAACCGACTTTGCCTCGTCATGGCGTTTCAGTTGTTCGTTTTGTTCTGCAAGTTGTACGCGCTGTCGTTCGTATTCCTTGAGATGCAAAAACAAAACTATACCGCAGGACACACTGACCGCCACAGTCGTGACAAGGATATCTGTCAGCATTTCCGCCTCGCCCGGGAACCATGTGACATATTGCGGTGCGAAGTATGTGAAAACAGAAACCGCCAGATATTCCGCAATTTCCGCGGCAGACACAAAAATCGCAGTTTTTCCCTCCAGCATCAGCACCGTAAACAGAACGGCAAAAATGAACATCGACGGCATGCCGCCTTTGTACGCCCCCGAGGCAAAAAACAATATGGGAAAAACAACCATGAAAATCGTCACAATTGTGAGTATATAAGCTATCTTATATTTGCGCGTCCTGTATGTAAAAACCAAAAGAGTCACCGACAATACGGCAAGCAAACCACTCAGCACCGCCCCGGTCAGCATGCCCGTGACAAGATTCAGCACAAGCGTCGCAACGCTTATCGCAACGCCACCTGTTGCCAATATATTGAAAAGCCTGACGCGGAAATCAAGACTTTTGTCAAAAAAGCGCCTTGCCGTATTTTTTACTTTTGTATACAAGCTCAAAACCTCCTCATTTTAATTTTCCAGATTGATTATATCATCTGTTAACAAAAATGTTCGTTTGCAAACATAACGAACATTTTTTGACATTTTCTGTATTGTATTGTATCATAAAGCGGTAAATTTTGCAAGAGGGATAATTTTTATGTACGGATTGATATCCCCGCAATGGCAAAAAAAACGTCACGGGGATACAAAAAGCCCGATGTGAGGCGGATAGAGCGTGAACACGAAAAAACATGCACACATCAATACCGTAAATATAAAAATAGCTGTTTTATATTTTTCCCCCCCGCACGAAACGGTCAGCTTATACCCCGTCAGAAATCCGTAAATGACGCATAATACAAAGGTAAGGATATCAAGAATCAGTGTGTTTTTTCCGATGATACCGCTGTATGTGTAAAAAACAACAGGTATCAGCCATGTTGCGCATATATTACCGAGAAGCATTGATGGGAGTATGCACTCGTATTCTTTTGAAAGTCCTTTGTAGGTCATGAGAACAAAAATTAACATCGGGAAGAAAATCAGTTTCATATGCTCCCATGTCGATTCGTTCACGGGGGCAAAAAATCCGACCAATAAATTTTGAGCGCTGAAATCATAAATAAAGTGCCACAAGCTCCCGACAACGGAAACGACGATTATCGCAATCAGCGTATATCTTTTCAGATTTTTCATAATAATCACCTCATGAAAGACTATGAGAATATTATACATAATATTCTTTCATGCTTGTCAATTCAATACACCCCAGTCTCCCGCAACCGCAGTCAATGTTGATATTATTCCCGATTTTCAGAATCCCGGTACAACCCGGGTTTATCATGAAAGTCGGCGTGTGCCCCACCACAAGATATGTGTTGTCATCAAAATATTTCTTCTTCATATCAATCCTGGTCCACAGGAGCTCATCAAGTGAATAGTCGGATAATTTTCTCCCCGTTTGATAATTTCCCGGGCCCCCGTGGACAAGCACAAATTTTTTATTTTCTGATTTTTTATTTTCTATTTGGCATTCAGCATAACGCGAAAATGATGTGAGGTATCGGAAAATCCTTTTCTGCTCGAAAACCGACAATTGGAAAAATGCCTGATATGTGGGCGCTCCGCCGTTTTGCAGCCATAAATCCAAATTTTTGTATGAATCATCATCGCAAAACAAGCTGTCGAGCATTATTTTTTCATGATTTCCCAGCAGTGGTATGATATTTTTCCTCGCCATCATGTCAAGGAGTATCTGTATGCCATCTGCGCCTCGGTCAATCACATCGCCCAGGAGAAACATGGTATCCTTTTCCGTAAAATCTATTTTTTCCAACATTTTTTTGTACTTTGCATAATTCCCGTGGATATCACTCATCGCATATATCATTGTCAAACTCCTCTTCATCGCTTATATTTTCGTTTTGCCAAAACTCGCAGAATATGTATGCACATATCGCAGAAACAGTCATTGCCATGCCCTGGGCCGTGACAAGCGGCGCGCCGACATATGGCAATTTTGCCAATGATGCAAACACCGATATGGCAAGCTGCAAAGTCAGCGCCGCCCCGGCGCAGACTTGCGCCACACGGCGAATCGGTTCTTTTTGCTCACTCGCGCGATGAAAAATACACAGCACCGCCGCAAGCTGAAGTACAATGAGTCCAATCACCGGTATATAACCCCATGCCGCCGACATAGAACGGTATGTCCCCTCTGTAAAACTTCCGCCGCGCCACAGTCCGACAAACTTCACAATTTGCCTGTGTGCTATCAAAAACAATCCCATAGACGCCGTAGCAAATATTGATATCCAATATAATTTCCATATTTTTCCGTTTGCCGGCTTTGCCGCGCGGACGGCATATGCATACGCGGCGCAGAGTGTCAAAGCGGAGAGAACACAGCATGTTAAACCGCAAGTATAGTATTCTGCAGCAAGTGCCGTCAGTATCATCGCCCCGGAAAGAACCGGTTGTTTCGCGCTCGACATATCTTTCATGCATTTGCGTATGCATAATAAATTCAGGAATGTATACGCAAACACTTCAAAAACAGGATTTTTTTCGCCTGTTATGATATAAAGCAGAACGAGTGGGATAATCGCCCCCACAAACATAACAGCATCAGATTCATTTTTTGTTTCCAGTAAAACACGCATGCACGGGGCGGCGATAACTGTGGCAAGACATAAATACAAAAGATAGTCATTCAATGCGCCCGCGACAAATATATTGTATAATATACCGACACCGATATTGGTTATAGCTACAGTCATCAAAAAAATATTAACGCCTTTTTTCATACTTCTTTCCTCCCGGGTTAGTTATACGGCACACCGAAAGGTGTGCCGTATAACTAATTATTTTTATTTTGCAAATTCCTGCACATAGTATGTCTTTCCGTCACTTGCAGTAAATGTAGCATATCCGAACCTTGTGAACTCCTTGTCCAGAATGTTCGCTTTGTGTCCGGGGCTATTCATCCACTCATTAAAAATAAAGTTTCCGGTTTGTCTTGGCGACGAATAGGCAATGTTTTCGCCGCATTTGGTATACTGAATTTCAAATTTTTTATACAAACCGCTTAACCCATCATAGTTGCTGCTCTCGTGAGAAAATCCGTATGTTGAAACGGTCATGTCTTGGGCTTTGTACTGTGCCGCTGCACAAAGCTTGTCGTCCAAGGTCAGTTTTCCCACACCGTTTTTTTGCCTCTCCGCATTCACAAGGGCCAGCATTTCCTCTGCTTCTGCGGAAAACGTATTTTCCTCAGAAGTTTTTGTGGTACCTGTGGTATTCCCGATTGCCGGCACAGCCGGCAAATCGGTGAATAATGTCGTTGTCAGGTTGTCAAACAAGCTTGTGTCGCCATTGAGTATATTATGCACAAGGTTCTTATCAACTGTAATATCAACTCCGATAGAATTATTAATAATATTTAATAAAGTTCCCTGGAAATTTGAGACTATGTTTGTGGGGGCAATCACGGTGCCGTTTGTACCCGTCCCATAGTCGAAGGACTTGATAATGTTTTCAATATTTAAATTTTTGATATCACTGTTGTTGATAACATTCGCAGGGCTTATTTCGGTTGCCGATACAGAGCAAACCGAACTGCATATCATGAATGCTGACAATGTCAAAGATAACATTTTTTTCATTTTTTTCATTGTCTTTTCCTCCTTTTTTTATTTCACGGTTTCTGCCGATTCCACAGTCGGATTTGCTGTTTCGTTTTCAAGCAGACGGCGCACTTCTTTTGGGTTTTCTCTGATGTAGTTCAAAACAAGATTTATCACATACTCCTTAAAATATTTCTCAAAAAAAGTTTTCTCTGTTTCGTCCTTCACTTCTTTTACCTCGTCTTTTTTCTCATCTGTGGTTGTAATCAGTTTTCCGTTCGCATCGGTAGAGGTTGTGACCGTTGTCCCGTTTATGCTGGTTTCGATTTTGATTTTTCCACCACCGCATGCACCAGGTGTTTTTTCTTCAGCGGCAAACGCACTTGCCGCTGTGAAAAGCATTGTCGAAATCAAAAGTCCTGATATAATTTTTTTCATGAAAATCCCTCCTTTATTATTTCGCAAAATTGCTTATCGAAACATCTTGTGACACTGCATTTTGGAGTACATTTTGGATGGCTGCGTTGAAGTCGGCGTAACTCCCAAAGGTTAACATAATATTGTTTATGTCAATAGTGCCATTGCCAAGATAATTGGTTATGATATTGGCTTGCGCCGCAGTTATGTTCTTTCCGCTTAATTTGGCAACATTGTCAATACTCAAATTGCCGTTCACTATTGAATTATTCATGACATTGGACATGGCATTTGTGACATTATATCCGGCGATATTTGCCTTATTAGTGAAGTTGACATTGCCGTTGACAAGACTGCCATTGAGGATATTAGTAATTGCCGCATTCGTATCGAACGCTGCTGCACCCACTTTGTTTTTGACATTCAGATTGCCGTTTATAATTGAATCAGAGATAGCATTCGTAATATTGATATTGGCAGACGAGCCAATCGGGCACTCCATCCCTCCGGCATATGAGGTGAGATTTATAACAAAAATTGCTGATACAGCACTGACCATTGCTATTGTTCTTTTTATAGTATTCTTTTTCATAATAAAATTCCTTTCCGCCATTTATGGCATTGACATTTTTATTTTTTTTACTTGATTTGACATTTTGAGGTTTGGGAACCCCCTACGGCGGCATGCTGCACTCGGGCGTCTCCTTCTCGTGAGAGAGAAACATGATAACCACTTCCTTTCGACTTTATGTATATATCATACCACAAAACATTTTTTCAAATTTTTATATGCATCAATAGATTTTCGGTGAATATATTCCTCGGAAATCGCCTTTTTCGGCAGTTTTTTCAGTCCCCGAAACAATGCGGATATTGACATTGCCGCCGATGTAACTTTGCAGAATCAAAATGTTGTTCTTTATTGTTTCGTAGTCTTTTCCCGAAATGTAGATGTTCAGGTTTTCACCCACGCATGTATTTGAAACATTAATATTGTTCGATACCTCCGCAGATGCAGGCACTGCCGCCGCCAAAACCGCCATCATCACTGCCGCCGCTTTCATTTTCAATTTCATAAAAATTCCTCCTTTTTTTATCTGTACAATTCAATCGCCCAATATCCGATATTGCTGTCCTGTTCCGTCAGCGCCGCAATGCCGATTTTGCGAAAATCCCCCTCAAACACCTTATCGGCAAAGCTGTCGTCGCCGATGAGATAACACATCAGTTCGTCACAAGAAGAGGAACCGACGATAAAATATTCTGATTTCTTTTCAGTTCTTATTCCATAATCAGAATAATTTCCCGACAGACCGTCATGCGAAAAATTGTCCATTTCCACGGCTGTGCAGAGCCTGTCACGTGCAAGGTCTGTGATGTCACAGTTGGTTCTCAGTTCCTGGCCGCCGATTTTGGTTCGATAGAGATTTATTCTTCTCAAAAGTTCATACCCCAGCCCTTCGTTGACAAGCACATCGCCGCCGTTGTCCACAAATTCACCGGGATAAACGTGAACGTCGGTTTCGCCCTCAAATAGGCACTCACTGTCAAACCACTCATCTTCGTGCCAGATGTCTGCATACACTGTGCTGTCCCCTGTCGGGAGTGTGATTTCGGTTTCGAACATGACTGTGCCGCTCATATAAAAATAGTTATCGGCGAATCCGTCAAGCCATACGGTTTTCACCATTTCGCCCGAATCAATGGTCAGCATACATTGTAGGTCTGTTCTTACCCTGTCATATTCCCCAACCTCCTCCAAGGCCTCGCTGATGCAGTCTGCATAAAAGCTTTCTGTGTCAAAGAACGTGTATGTAACGCAGATATTATAAGTGTTCTCATTTGCAGTTCTCATCAGGTGGATATCAGCATATCCCCCATCGTCATGCACCTCATAAGCTCCGACAGACGCGCCGATACAAAACACCGACATCACAACTGCCGCCGCGGATAATAACAATTTTTTCATAAAAATTCCTCCTTGTATAATATCTTTTTATTAGGTAAATGGAAAATATTAGTTTTATAATTACCTATAATATCTTTTTCAGACTTTCCCACGCATCGGCAAGCGTCTGCGATACACCCAAAATCTTGCCGCCTTCTTTCAGTTCATTTTCAAACAGCCCTGCCGTGGGGGTGATTTTCGGCAGATAACCCCATGGGTGTCTGTGTGCGGAATACGGCATATAGATGAGCGGACTGTCCGTGCCGTCAAATGGCTCTCTCTGCCCGGAGGCATGGCCGTTGCCATAGATTTTTTCCCCAAATATTTCAAAAAGCTTTTGTGCAAATATTTCTTCCCTTTTCAGCAAAAATTCCTCTGCAAATTCCGGTGGTTCCTTCTCCAATCTTTTCAGTTGGTTTGTGATGTCAGCATACATCACCTTCTCACCGGTATACTGTTCAAATTCGTCGATAAACTTTTGTATTCTTCCGCTTTTTTGCCCGTTTTTCTCAAAGTATACAAAGCGTTTTTCACGCCCCTGCATAACCTCGTTCATGATTGCGCCGACATATAGCCCGTCAACCCTCCCCGAGATGTCTATGACAGGTATCCTCTCGCCTATTCTTTCCCTCAGAAAACCGATACGCCTCTTTATTTCCTCTGCAATATCCCATTCCGCGCACTGGTTGAGCCTCAGAAAACTGCCGATTTTTATATAAGTAAACTCTTCTTTGTCAATGCTCAGCACCGGCATGTATTTTTTATAGCTTTTTACATATGTTTCATTCACCATATCTCTGTTGGTTTTGTCCGACACAAAGATTGCCGAGCTGTAATATGTCCCGCGCGGTTCGTTGCAGGATTCGGAGAAGTTCTTAAGCTTTTCGTCATACCCCACACAGTCCAGCCCGTTTATCCTCAATGTTCTGACTATTTCCCCCGCCCCAATGCCGGCACAGTCCACAATCACTGCCTTTTTCTTCATATATAATCCTCCCTTTCAATTTTGTTTACACCCATATTATAGCACGTCAAAATTTTTAAAATTTTTATATGCATGCATCACAAATTTTGCCGGTGCAAAAAATAAAGACTTGCCCTGTCTTGACTTACTCTTTTTTGCGTGGTAAAATATAACCTGTAGATTTATATAAGTAATTGATGCTTTGCAATTACCTGTTGACTTTTACAAAAAGTGAGGTGATATTTTGGAAATTGAAATCAGCGAAGGCGCACGCCGTATAATAAAAATACTGAACCTCAAGGGCTTTGAAGCCTATGTCGTCGGCGGTGCCGTGCGCGATTGTTTCATGAAAAAAACACCGCACGACTTTGACATCGCGACAAATGCCCTGCCGCAGGACATCAAAAAAACCTTCCCCAAAACAGTGGATATCGGCATAAAGCACGGCACCGTCGCCGTGATGGACAACAACACCTGCTACGAAGTGACAACCTTCCGCACAGACGGGGAATATCTGGATTCGCGCCACCCTTGTGACGTGCAGTTTGTCAGCGACCTGCGCTCCGACATGCTCAGGCGCGACTTCACAATCAACGCCCTGGCATACAACGACCAAAGCGGCATCATCGACTGTGTGGGCGGCGTCCGCGATATTGAAAACAAAAGCATACGCTGTGTGGGCGACCCGGAAAAGCGTTTCAGAGAGGACGCCCTGCGCATGATGCGCGCGGTGCGGTTTTCTGTTGTCTTGGGCTTTGAAATCGAACAAAACACTGCCGCGGCGATAAAAAAATGCGCAATCCTTATCAAAAAAATCAGCGCTGAGCGCATACGCGAAGAAATCGAAAAAATTCTGCGCAGCGAAAACCCCGGCGGAATCATAAAACTGCACGAGCTCGGGCTTTTGCAATACATCATTCCGGAGCTGGACATCTGCTTTTCGGTGCCGCAGAAAAACAAATATCATATATATAATGTCGGCGAGCATATCATACACGCCACCGCCGAGTCTGCCGACGACATCACAATCCGCTGGGCGGCGCTTCTGCACGACATCGGCAAGCCGCTGTGCAAAAGCGTTGACCAAAACGGAATCATACATTTTTATGGGCATCACCGCGAGAGTGTGCGGCTTGCAGACGATATTCTGCACCGTCTGCGCCTTGACAACGAATCGCGCAAAAACATTCTTCTCCTCATAGAAAACCACGACATAAGGATTGACCCCAACCCCGTTTCGGTCAAGCGCGTGATGGCGCGTCTGGGTGAGGATTTGTTTTTGAAACTGCTTATGCTGCAAGAGGCAGACAACCGCGCAAAAAACCCCAAATATCTTGACGACAAGCTGAACAGACTCAGCGAAGTCCGCCTTATATACAGAAAGGTGCTTTCGGAACGTCAGCCATATATGGCGTCGGATTTGGTCATCAACGGACGCGACCTGATAAAAATCGGATTCCGCGCAGGCAGAGAAATCGGCGACACTCTGCGCCAGCTTTTGGACGAAGTACTTATAAACCCGTCGCTCAACAAACGCGAATATCTGATGATGCGCGCAAAACAACTGAAAAAACGCAAGTAAACAAAAACAAGGATAAAAATCTGTTTTTTTCAAAAAGAAAAATCTGTTTTTTTTCTGTTTTTTTCAAAAAAACTCTTGATTTTTTGTTTGTTATGTGTTATACTGTTTTATGGTTCTGTTTGGGCCAAATACTTATAAGGAGGGATATGGAATGAAAGAAGGAATTCATCCCGAATATAAGCAGACAACAATAAAATGTGCTTGCGGAGCAGTGATTGAAACAGGCTCGACAAAAGAGAATATCCAAGTCGAAATATGTTCAAAATGTCACCCGTTCTACACAGGCAAGCAGAAGCTTGTGGACACAGGCGGACGTGTTGAAAAGTTCAACAGGCGTTTCAACAGGAAATAATTTTTGTTGGTTTGCTTAAGAAACAATTAAAATTTTATGTAAACCCATGTCTATGATGTGCGAATCACCAACGGCATCTCAGCATGCGGGGATATTTATTATAGGAGGTGAAACCCATGACAAAAGAACGCAAGCAGGAAATTATCGCTGCATACGCTACTCACGAAGGCGACACAGGCTCGCCGGAGGTTCAGGTTGCTCTTTTGACAGAGAGAATCAATCATCTGAATGACGAGCATCTTAATTTCCACAAAAAAGACCACCATTCAAGAAGAGGTCTGTTAATCATGGTCGGTAAAAGACGTAATCTGCTGAACTATCTCAAGTCACAGGATATCGAAAGATACCGTGCTTTGGTTGCAAAACTGGGTTTAAGAAAATAATTGATACATTAGGCAAGCGGATACCTTTTTCAGGATATTCGCTTGCTTTTATGTATATAATACTTTTGGGAAATTACAAAATGCTAATTTTGCAATTTCCTGTATAATACTTAAAAATTTTCGGGAAGAAATATTTATGTGGCAAATAAACAGAGAATCCGAGCCGTCGGGTTTTGTGTCTATCTGCTACCTTAAATGTTTCTCCCAAAAAAGAAAAAAGGAGAGATTTTATGTTTAAAACTTTTGAAACAACACTGGCGGGAAGGCCGCTGGTAATCGAAACAGGCAAAATGGCAATGCTTGCAAACGGCCACTGCCTTGTTCGCTATGGCGACACCGTTGTCATGGTCAATGTGACAGCCTCGCGCGCGCCCAGGGAAGGCATCGACTTTTTCCCTCTCAGCGTAGACTATGAAGAAAAACTTTATTCCGTCGGCAAAATCCCGGGCGGTTATATAAAGCGCGAAGGCAAGCCTTCCGAAAAAGCAATCCTGACAAGCCGCGTAATCGACAGACCAATCCGCCCTCTCTTCCCTTCGGATTTGAGAAACGACGTTTCTGTCGTTGCGACAGTGCTTTCTGTCGAACAGGACAACCCCCCGGAGGTTGCGGCAATGATTGGCACCTCCATTGCTCTTTCGATTTCCGACATACCGTGGTACGGCCCAATCGGCGGTGTATGGCTCGGTCTTGTTGACGGCGAATATGTCATAAACCCGACTGTTTCGCAGCGTGAAAAATCACAGATGCTTGTCACCGTTGCCGGCACAAAGCAGAAGGTTGTCATGATTGAGGCAGGCGCAAACGAAGTTGAAGAATCCGTCATGATGGAAGGCATCAAATTTGCCCACAAGACAATCATCGAAATCTGCGGATTCATCGAAGGCATACAAAAAGAAATAGGCAAAGAAAAATTTGAATACGAAGCCCACACCCTAAACAAAGAACTTTGGGATGCAGTCAAAGAAATCGCATACGAAAAAATCCAGTATGCACTTGACACCGATGACAAAAATGTCCGTGACGAAAGAATGGGCGTAATCACAGACGAGCTGACAGAAAAGCTTTCGGAACAGTTCCCGACAATATCGGAAGAACTGGGAGAAATCCTTTATAAAATGCAAAAAGAAATCGTTCGTGCATGGCTCTATAACGGCAGACGTGTGGACGGCAGAGGGCTGAACGAAATCCGTCCCCTTTCGGCAGAGGTTGATTTGCTGCCGAGGACGCACGGCTCGGGTCTTTTCACAAGAGGTCAGACGCAGGTGCTTACCGTTGCGACGCTTGCTCCGCTTGCAGAAATGCAGAAACTTGACGGCATCGACGAGGACGTCACAAAGAGATATATGCACCACTACAACTTCCCGTCATATTCTGTCGGCGAAACAAAGCCGTCAAGAGGTCCCGGAAGACGTGAAATCGGTCACGGCGCACTTGCAGAACGTTCGCTTGTGCCTGTGCTCCCGACAGAAGACGAATTTCCGTATGCCATAAGAACCGTATCAGAAGTTTTAAGCTCAAACGGCTCGACATCACAGGGAAGTGTGTGCGGCTCGACGCTTGCCCTCATGGCTGCCGGCGTGCCGATTAAGGCGCCTGTTGCGGGCATTTCGTGCGGTCTTATCACCACAGACGAAGGCTTTACAACCATGGTTGACATACAAGGACTGGAAGATTTTTACGGCGAGATGGACTTCAAGGTTGCCGGCACAAAGAAAGGCATCACATCAATCCAGGTCGACATCAAAAACGACGGTCTGCCTTATGAAGTAATCTGGGAAGCTCTGACAAAAACACGTGACGCCAGATATCACATAATAGATGACGTACTCTTAAAGACAATCCCGGCAGTGCGCGACCATCTTTCTCCTTATGCGCCAAAGGTGAGCACAATGCACATCGACCCCGACAAGATTCGTGAAGTTATCGGCCAGGGCGGCAAGGTTATACAAAAAATCGTTGCCGACACAGGCGCAAAGATTGACATTGAGGACGACGGCACAATCCATATTTTTGCACTGGATCAGGAATCGGGCGACAATGCAAGAAAAGCAATTGATCTCATAGTCAAAGAACCCGAAGTCGGGGAAATATATGACGGACTTGTAAAGACAATCACAGCCTTCGGTGCATTTGTCGAGATTCTCCCGGGCAAAGACGGGCTTTGCCATATTTCAAAGCTTGCAAACAAGCACATAGAAAAAGTTGAAGATGTGGTGAATGTGGGCGAAAGATTTATGGTCAAAGTCATGGATATCGACCCCAAGACAGGCAAAATCAGCCTTTCCCACAAAGACTTGCTCCCCAACGAACAAGAATAAGATATTTATGCCGCCCGGAAAAATACGTAAGATGCGGTAAAAAAAAGATTCCCGGTTCGGCATTATACCGACGGGAATCTTTTTATATATGACATTGGGACATGATTATTCCCCAAAAAATAGGTAATTGTACAATGTAAATTTTACAATTAGCCACCGCATCTTTGCGGTAGTATTGGGGATGCCAACCCCTGATTGGTAATCAAAAATGACGACATGTGCGTCATTTTTGGCTGAAACAAAAAGTTTCAACCTTTCGTAAAGCTAAAATCAGATGGAACTTTTTATTTCGCCCCAAGAATTTTAATTGGAAAACGTTAGTTTTACAATTACCTAAAAAAGGAGAACTCTTATGAAACAAAACAAGACGCTTGATATGAAACTTTTTGAAAATCCGCCAAAAGAATTTCGCGCCGCACCGTTTTGGGCATGGAATGATGTTCTTTCTCCCGATACTCTGCAAGAGCAGATAAAACACTTCAAGGAAATGGGGTTCGGCGGTTTTCATATTCACGCACGTTCCGGGCTTGCCACCCCATATCTCAAAGAAGATTTTATGGATATGGTTTTGCTCTGCAACAAAACCGCCGGGGAATGTGATATGCTTACATACCTTTATGATGAGGACAGGTGGCCGTCGGGTTTTGCCGGCGGATATGTCACAAAAAATCCGCGTTATCGTGCCAGAAAATTGCTCCTCACCCAAAAGCCGCTTGAATGTACCGACTCTGAAACCGCCGCTGAAACGGGAGAGCCGTGTTTCCTTGCGGCATATGATGTTGTGTTGGACAAAGACGGATATCTGGACAGCTATTCGAAAATCGCCCCAGATTCTGACGCCTGCGGCAAAAAATGGTATGCTTATCTGACCGCCGACAAACCCGGCCCCAGATATAATAACCAAACCTATGTGGACACGCTTTCAAAAGAAGCAATCTCCGAATTTGTAAACATAACACATGAAACCTATAAAAAGCATCTCGGCAATGAATTTGGCAAATCGGTAGTGTCGATTTTCACCGACGAACCGCATTTTTCCACACTGAACCGTTTTGGTTTTTCACAATCAACAGAAGATGTCACAATCCCGTGGAGCCCGAATATTGAAATGGATTTTGAGAAAAAATACGGCTTTGATATCCTCGCGCATCTCCCGGAACTGTTTTGGGAAAGCAAGAACAGCGAAAGTTTGCGTGTTCGTTATTGCTTCATTGATTTTATATCAGAACTTTTTGCGGAAAACTACAGCGGCACCATCGGCAAATGGTGTGCCGAAAACAATATTGCCATGACAGGGCACCTTTTGGCGGAGGACAGTCTTTATGACCAAAGCATCAACATCGGCGATGCAATGCGCAATTATAAATATTTTTCCATCCCCGGCATTGATATGCTTGGCGCATTCCAAAACTTTTCCACGGCAAAACAGGCGCAATCGGTTGCGCGCCAATCCGGCAAGCCCGGCATAATGTCCGAGCTTTACGGGGTCACAAACTGGGACTTTGACTTCCGTGGCCACAAATTCCACGGCGACTGGCAGGCGGCCCTCGGCGTAACGCTCCGCGTCCCCCACCTTTCGTGGTATTCCATGCGCGGCGCCGCAAAACGCGACTATCCGGCAAGCATCTCATATCAGTCGCCATGGTACAAGGAATACAGTTATGTCGAGGACCATTTCGCACGGCTGAACACCGTGCTCACGCGCGGCAAGCCTGTTGTCCGTGTCGGTGTGATACACCCCGTGGAATCACTTTGGGGACATCTGGGTCCAAATGATTTGACGGGTGAGGCACAAAAGAAAATCGAAAAACGGTTTTCCGACATCACAAACTGGCTTTTGGAGGCGCTGATTGACTTTGACTATATAAATGAATCACTTCTTCCGGAGCAATGCACCGATATTTCCGGGTTGCTTTCTGTGGGAGAGATGCAATATTCAACAGTGATTGTCCCGGCATGCGAAACACTGAGAAGCACCACAGTGTCAATCCTCATGCAATTTATAAATGCAGGCGGCAATGTAATCTATGCGGGGAATGCACCGTGCTTTACCGATGCCATCCCGGGCGGTTCTGCCACGGAGCTTTATTCCATGGCTGTACACTGCCCGTTTGACAAAGAACAAATTGTGACCCTGCTGGAAAAGGACAGAGATGTCAGCATACACACCGCATTAGGCAGCAGAGCCGACAATTTTTTATACAACATGAAAAAGGATTTTGACTGTACATGGCTCTTCATCGCGCACAGCAAAGTATTGTCGCACAACTGGACAAGGGGCAGTGCATACAATGTCCCCGACCCGGACAATGTTCTGATTACCATAAAAGGTGAGCACACGCCCGTCCTGTACGACACAATCACCGGCACGGCAAAGCCAATCCCCTACAAAACCGAGAACTGCAACACGATAATTGAATATACACTTTATGAACAGGACAGTCTGCTGATAAAGCTGGACAAATACACCGGCAAAAGCAGTCCTCTGCCTGCTGTGCCCCTCACAGTGTCAGATACGCTTTATCTTACCGAACCGGCACATTATACTCTTTCCGAACCGAATGTGTGCCTGCTTGACATTGCGGAATTTTCAATTGATGATGCCGAATTTGAGAAACAGGAGGAAATACTGCGTATAGATGCAAAGGTAAAAGCACAGCTCGGCTTTGCACATGATGACACCCAGCCATGGGCAATCCATGAGAATCCTTCTAAACACAAGGTTTCCCTGAAGTTTAGGTTCAAAAGCAACATGAATATATCAGACGCAAAGCTTGCGCTTGAAAATGCAGAAACAGCACAAATAACATTAAACGGCGCGCCCGTTTCCAATTGTACAGACGGATATTTTGCCGACCACGCAATAAAAACCGTTTGTCTGCCGGGGATTTGCATCGGCGAAAACGAACTTATTGTTTCTTATCCGGTAAATGAGCGCAGCCACATTGAAGCGCTTTATATACTTGGGAATTTCGGCGTGGGTTTGTGCGGAATCCACAAAACTCTCTGTGCGCTCCCCGAAAGGCTTTCCTTCACTTCAATAACACACCAAAAGTTGCCGTTTTACGGCGCAAACATAACCTATAAAACCAAAATCCGCACACCACATTGCAGTGCACAGATACGCCTGTCCGACTTTAAAGGCGCCGCAGTACGCCTTTTTGCGGACGGTGTTGACAAAGGCCTGTTTGCTTACTCGCCATACAAAATTACAATCGACGATTTGACGGAAGGCGAACACACACTGGAATTTACGTTTTACGGTAATCGATTCAACACCTTTGGATTCCTCCACAATTCCGACGGCGGTCTGTGGTGGTATGGCGAAAACGCCTGGTATTCAAAGGACGCCTCATGGTGCTATGAATACAGACTCAAAGAAACCGGAATACTTTCCGGCCCCGTTATAGAAATCACCAAACTGTAAAAAATGAGCAGCAACACGAACTCATGTTGCTGCTCATTCTTTTCCTCATTTCTACCCTTTTTGCGCGGTTATTCATAATTTTCGGTGCGCTGTTATCCGCTTTTATTTTATAATTTTAAAATCACATACAGATGACATTTCTCTAAGGCTGTTCCAAATCATAATCTTTGCGCGCGTATAGGGTTTGGTCGGAGTGAATGTAATTTCTCTGTTGGTTTCGCTATATTCACTCGATTGCTGCATCTCAACAAATTTATCGCCGTCATAAATAGCCAGGATAACGGTTTTGCCGGCAGGTATATTGCACGGTTTGACAACAATTTTGCCGTCATCTGAACGTTTTGCGCTTATGCCGTTGATGGTCGTAATACCCACATTGTTTAAATCATCTTTTCCGTCTCCTATTACCTCATCTTTCCAATCAGTTTTGCTTCCGATATAATAAACATTTTCTAACCCTGTGCATTCTGCAAATGCTTCCTGACCAATAATCAACACACTGTTCGGAATTGTTATGCTTCTTAATCTTGAGCACTTATAAAATGTACGATAACCAATCTCTATCACACCGTCCGGAATTCTCACATTTATTAAGCTTGAGCATTCTGAAAACGCGCTGTCACCGATACTCACCACACTGTCGGGGATTGTTACGCTTATTAAGTTTGCGCAATCCGCAAACGCTCCGACAGAAATGCTTGTTACACCGTCCGGGATTGCAAAAAAGGCGCCTGATTTTTCTTTGGGGTAACGTATAATCTCTGTTTTTTCTTTGTTGTATAAAACGCCTCCTTCTGAGCAATAAGCGAGATTATCAGAATCAACATTTATGCTTGCTAAATCAAAACAATTATAAAATACTTCATCACCGATACTTGTAACGTTTTTTGGAATCCTTATGCTTTTTAAGCTGCTGCAGCCGAAAAACGCATGATTGCCGATACTTACTACACTGTCCGGAATTGTTATGCTTTCTAAGTTCCTGCAACTGTCAAAGGCTCTGCCGGCAATGGTTTTTGTCCTCGGTTTTACAGTGCACGTACCGGATATACTCTGATTTGCCGCTATAAGGTGATTCTCTATATAGCACACATCCCACCCTGTATGTTCATAAAGATCATACAGACCGGTGTTTTGAAAAGCATTATCTCCTATGCTTGTCACGCTGTCGGGAAGCGTTACGTCGGTTAGTTTTTTGCACCCGCTGAATGCAAAAGTATCAATTGATTCTACACCGTCTTGAATTGTAACTTTTATCAGTTCATCACAGCCGGAAAAAGCCTTCTCGCCGATGCTTTTTACACTGCCCGGGATATTCACGCTTGTCAAAGCTTCGCAATTTACAAACGCATCCATGCCGATACTTTCCACGCCGTCCGGGATATTCACGCTTGTCAGAGCTTTGCAATTTTCAAACGCACCCATACCAATACTTTTTACGCTGCTTGGAATAGTAACGCTTGTTATTTTATCGCACCAGAAAAATGCATTTTCGCCAATATTTGTCACACCGTCGGAAATCACAACCTTTTCAAGATAATTATCAATATTGCTGTTATTTCTCCACGGCGCAATAGAACCCTCTCTGCTATTTGCAGGGTAATTCGGCATATTACCATTGCCGATTATTGTAAGTGTTTTCGTGCTCTGGTAATATTCATATCTCAGATATTGACCGCATGATCCGTCAATCGGCAGCTCTGTTTCCTCGGCGAATGACGGAAAAGCCGTACACAAAACCGCCATGAAAACTATAAATACCAAAAATCTCTTTTTCATTTTGCACCCCTCTCATATTTTAGTTATTGTTCAATTCATATGCAAATTTCCAAAACATTGTCGCCGTGTCTGCCCTCGACGGAGCAACCTTCGGATATATTGCATATTCATATCCGTTTACGGAATGAATAAACATAATATTCTCATCAAAGCACCATTCAACTGCAGTTTTCGCATAGTCCGAAATTTCAGAATAATCGTTATAACTGTCAAGCCCTGAGGAAATGTTGGATACATCAAGCCCCTTTGCCTGTGCATAACGGTAGAATATAGCGGCAATCTGTTCCCTTGTCACAGTGGCATTCGGCGAAAACGTCGCCGAACCGGTGCCGTTGAGAATACCGTTTGCCGCCGCCCATGCAACAGGCTTTTTATACCAGTCCTGCGTCAAATCGGTAAACTTGGAATCTCCGCTTGTTTCCGGGCTCCCGGCAAGGCGGTAAAACATAGTCGCAAACTGCGCCCTGGTAATTGTGCCGTCGGGTGTGAATGTGTCGGCACCTGTCCCCGTCATGATTCCGTTTTCCAGACAAAATTCAATCCCATTGTGATTCGGATCACCGTCCGCGCTCTTGATATCCTTGAATTTCTTGACGGCACAATTGTTTCCCTTTTCCTCACAGGTATATCTGTCGTCCGCGGCGGCAGTCGGTTCGCCTTTTTCGATTATTTCGCCGGTGTCTATGAGAACGCATTTAAACCCGTTGTCCCTTGCATACTGTTCAGCCGCCGTGCCGCTATAGCACTTGATTACAAGGTTTTCGTTTCTCACATCATAATCATTCACATAATCCCAGCCGAAAGCGTGCATATCAATCTGCGTCACACTCCGTGGAATGGTAACTTCGTTCAGGTTGTTGCAGCGGAAAAATGCTGCCTCGCCGATATGCTCAACACCTTCTGATATTGTGAGGTTTGAAAGGCTTTCACACCACGAAAAGGCGTTGTCGCCGATTTCCTTCACCGTGCCGGGGATTACAACATTGTCAAGATTTTTACACCAATAAAAACCAAGCTTTGAAATTGATTTTAATGTTGACGGCAGTTTAACCGAAGTAATGTTTGACATGCCGAAGGCGTCAACACCCATAAGAGTTGTACCCTCACGGATTGCAATGTCCCCGACTGCCTCCCATTCGTGAATCTGTTTATTTTCTGTCGGGGCGGACGGGTCGGGGTTATCTATCTCAACATAGCCTATTCTTATCCCGGCTACCAGGTATTGTCCGTGATACTGGATTCCGTCCACACGGTTTGCCGGGTCTTTGTCATATGCAGAGCCGTAGAATATTCTCTTTCCCATATATTCAAGGTTATTCGGCATTGTTATGTTTTTAAGTGCCTCACCGCTTATTGCCTCGGTGCCTATATATTTCACGCTGTCCGGGATAACAAGCGTTTCAAGCACGTCGCCGCAGTCGATTGCCCCGTCCTTTATTACTTCAAGCCCATCGTTTAATTTGAGATATTTTAAGTATCTTCCGTAAATCGCTCTGTTTCCGATTTCTTTTATCGTAGGCGGAAGCGTGATGCCGGAAATTTTTGTTGCACTTTCACGCAGTGCGCCGTCGCCTATCGCCGTAACCGGGTGACCGTCTATTTCGGACGGAATATTAAGTTCAACCGTAAAATTCGGATCGGGGTCGTACCAGAATTTCGCCGAATAACTTGTAATCATTGCCGAGCCATCATCACGAATAGTATAAACCAATGATTCGAGCGAATCATTTTGCCGATACTCCTCCATATCGTCGGTTACAGCTGTTTTGCTCTGTTCGTTCCATTCCTCTCCGTAATCCCAATCATAAATACTCCATGCATTCGCCATCGGGACATATGCCGCACTCAGCAGCATCGCCGCACTCAGTGCAGTACAAATAAGTTTTTTTACGTGCATAATCATCAGCCTTTCTTTTTGGTTATTTTCAGATAAATGTATTTTATCATGATTTTTCCAAAAAGTAAATGCTATTTCCTCATTTGGCATTGCCAAATGAGGAAATGTTTTTGACACACCAAAATTTGAAATGTGCAGCGACCTGATTTTTCATACATATGCCCCGCCTCGGCATATGTGGTCAGCGCCGCGGATTATTTTTTTTTGCCGCACGGAATGTCGCCTCGACCATTATCGTCATCAGGACAAAGAACACAAGAAGATATACCGGCATTATCGAAAAGCCGAAACGGTTGCCGGGAAGCCCGAATATCGACGGGACAAATGTTGAACCAACATAGGCACTTGCCATTTGTATCCCTATGATTGTGCCCGAATTTTCGGTGTCAAACTTGCCGGGCGTGGAGTGTATGATGCACGGATAAATCGGCGCACACCCAATTCGGCATGCATAACCGGCCAGCCCGCCCCCAAAAGCGAATCCGGCAACCCCAGACTGATAAACGCAATATAAATAAGTACAAGCAAAAACGAATACATTTTAACTCTCCTCCGCCGCAACAATTGTTATTTCAAAATTTTATGCCATTATCATAGCATAAAAATATATAAAACGCAACCGGCAACTGTTGTTTTCTCACTACTTATACAAACGGCGGACGTAAAGCCTGTCGGATAAAACGGGACAAATATCGGTTTTGCGTCAATCAACACCCGTTTTTTTTTGCATTGACAGTTGTTCATATGGGGCTTTATACAGCGACCGATTGGCTTGGCATTGTTCCGCTTGTTGTTTGCATGGTGTTTGGCGCAATGGGCTTTGTCCAGATGATAAAGAGAAAAAGTCTGTTGAAGGCAGACCACGATATTACGCTTTTGGGAATTTATTATAATACCGAAAAAAGTAAATCTGTAACGGCTGATATGTTTACGGCTTCTGTCTGTAAATATACCAGAGCAAGAAAACTTACTCCGAGAATGTTAAATGAATTGATTGAGAAAATAGAAGTGCACCAGTCCGAAAAGATTGACGGTAAAACCGTTCAACAGCTCACAATTCACTATAATTGCATAGGCAATATTGAAATACCCGACCTTGAAAAGCTACCCGAAAACAATGTTTCGGTACATACAAGACAGGGCGTAGATGTTCATTTTGCCGCTTGTGCAAGTTAAAAAGGCAATAAAAAAACCGAGTGTCATACAAAACCTTTCAAGTTCTGTAAGAACACTCGGTATGGTGCGGATAAGAGGACTTGAACCTCCATGAAATTGCTTTCACATGGACCTGAACCATGCGCGTCTGCCAATTCCGCCATATCCGCATGTCAATCCTGACTTTCTCCACTGTCCGACCGGAAAGGAGAAACAACCAAGATATCGGAAATATTAAAATCTAACCCTCAAATTTTTACACGCACGAGTCAAATGCGAGGAGGAGCATATCACTTAACCCTCATATATAAAATCGTAATAATACGTTTTTACCAAACCACAAAAATCTTTATTATTATAGCATGAAGAGAGCCGTTTGTCAATACATTATCAAAAAAAATATTATTTTTTTTGATAATGTATAATCTTCCCGAGCATTGTGCAATGCACCAAAAAAACAACAATTTCAACACACATGTCGTCAACATCATTATTTTTTAGTCACGTGCAACAGTTACTGTGCTTCTGCAGTATATTTGCCTCTCGTCTGTTTTTATAAGAAAACATAAATTTCTCTGTCGCAGTTAAAGAATGTGGCACATGTGACAGGACTTGAACCTGCGGCCTCAAGAATCGGAATCTTGCGCTCTATCCAACTGAGCTACACATGCATATCTTAATTGATTATATCACAATTTCCCAAAAAAATCAATACAAAACAAAAAATATATATAAAAAACCGGAGCAGCCCCGCAAATCGGAACTGCTCTGAGATTTCTGTATTCAAAATACTGCAAAACCTTTTTCAGCCTTCCATGTGTTTCCCCAAAAATCCTGCCGCCGACTCCGCAAGCTTGCTTTCCACTTCGCTCACCTTCTCGCCATCGTTCAGGACAAATATTACAGAACCGATTGTGTCGCCTTCCGAAACAATCGGCACTACCACGCCGGCGTTGTATTTGTCAATTCCCTCTGCGATGGACAGCTTGCTGTCATTGTTCCCTGACTGGAAAGTGGATTTTTCCTGCATGATACTTTCAATTTCACGGCTTACACGCTTTTCCATGAGCTCTTTCTTTGGAATTCCCGAAACGGCAATTATGCTGTCGCGGTCGGTGATGCATGCCCCTTTTCCCGTTGTTTTGGAAAGTGTTTCCGCATAATTTACGGCAAAATCACCCAACTCGCCAATCGGCGAATATTTTTTAAAAATCACTTCGCCGTCTTTTTCTGTATAAATTTCCAACGGATCACCCTCGCGGATACGCATGGTTCTGCGTATTTCCTTTGGTATGACAACCCTGCCCAAATCATCTATTCTTCTTACAATTCCTGTTGCTTTCATTTATCAAAACTCCTTTTCTGCAATATAACTGACACTTCCGGATAAAGAGAACATTTGCACAAAATGTGCATATTTTATTCACAAAGTTATTGTCTGCAAAAAAAGGAGTTTTATGTAATAATTAATTCCCCAAAAAATTTTAATCTCCTTTTCTCTGTCCTCTACGAAAAATTAATATTTCATCTATGCATTAAAAAATGTTGAAATGTTTTTCAATATATGATACAATAATAATTAACGATTTAACAAAAATTTATACTTGGAGGATAATAATGGCATTTTTCAGAAAAAACAAAAAAGAAAATAAAATTATAGATGAACAAAAACAGCAAAAAGAAGTGCTTAAACAAGAGGTCACAAACATTTCTGTCGAGGACTACGGGCTTTCACCCGAGGTTGCACAAGCAATAGACAACATCATACCAGTAATTTCCAACGGCGATTTGAATCTGATACCGTCCGTGTACAAATCAGATGTCCTTGCGGCATCGATTGACGCGGCGCCATTGCACGATTTGTTGGTTTTGGCGGACTATGCCCACACCTTTGCCTCCCGCGACGAAAAAGGTGAGCATGGATTTGCGCCCACTTTTCTCAATAGTCTTGCCGCCGGCATTGCCACCAAAATCAAAAATGCGTCCGTACTTTATACAATATACAGCAATGTGCTTAAAAATCCTTATCCGCTGGTTGCGTCGGGATTTGCCCTTATATTCTTTGATGAGTCAAGCGCAAAAGACTGGGCTGAAACCTACACAAAAGAGCATGAGAGCAATGTATATGTCAAAGCGCTCGAAGGCGGTGAGATAAAAACATACTTTGAAGAACTGCTTTCTCTCGGAATCGGGAACATCGGCATCGAACCGGGGATTTCAAAAATAACAATCAATCATCAGCCGATTTTCGGGGCATCTTTTGAAACAGTAGCAAACCCTGCCGTGCAGTTTTTGTCACTGCGTTTTATACAACTTGACAAAAGCAAAATATACCACGACAAAGCAAAAAATGCACATGGCGCACTCCTAAGCGCAATCATTGCCTCCAAGTTTATCTGCCCCGGCAAAACCGTGAACGGAAAATTCATCGCCGCTTCGCTAAGCCGCGGAGAAACCTCTTTTCTTTCTGTCTTTACGGACAAAAAGGAATTGCAAAACACAATGGACGAAAACCCGACCGCAAAAGAATTTTTGTCAAAAGCAGAACTCAAAATTCTCAGCTTTTCAGAGCTGGAAGAATTTCTCATGAGTCCGCATATATCTGCGCTTACCATAAACATATCCGGAATGGGTTTCACAATCAGGCGTGATATATACGAAAATCTTTTCAAAGCAATAAAAGCAAACCCGGGCAAACAGGTTGCCATACAAGTCGAGTAACACAGTCACTGTCTTATATACCTCATTTCGGTATTGACGGTACAGACAGATATAACATTAAAAAAGTGCGATGACTCGCACCTCAACACCCCTGCCCCTCAATCTTGAGGGGTAGGCTTTTCTTTTTTCTAATTCTGTGGTAGAATATACATATGAGTATTTTACAAAACATTTTTTCAGATTATTTTCATAAACTTCTTAATTCTAACATTAAAATCCGTGATACTGTTATTGAAAATGTGGATAAAATGATTCATTGCGGTGACTTCAAAAGGGGGTACGCTTTTTACATTTGTGAACATTGTTCCCGATTTATGGTTTCTCCTTTTAGGTGCAGAAGCCGTTTCTGCACCTCCTGCGGCAACCTCTACAAGCATTGCCCTAACGGTTTTTATGTATATGCTAAACCTACTCTTACTAACAATCAGGATGTTTTAAAATATATCGGAAGATATCTTGGCAGACCTGTTATCGCTGCTTCAAGAATTGATTATTATGACGGTCAATTTGTCACTTTCCATTACAATCGTCATGAAGATAACAAATTAATTACCGAAACTGTTTCTGCTGTTGACTTTATCAAAAAGTTAATTATTCATATATCCGAAAAACACTTTAAGTTGATTCGATATTACGGCATTTATGCCAAACATCATAAACATGAAAACAGCTTACGTTTATTTATTCCAAAAGAAAAAAGACGCTTCCATATTCTTCGCAATTCATGGAGAACGTCTGTTTCCCTGTCATTTCATTTCGACCCTCTCTTGTGCAAGTGCGGTCATAAAATGACACTTTTTCAATTTTGCCTTAACTGCACTCCGTTTTTTGAAAAATCTAATTCTTGGGTTAATTCTTCTTGATTCAGACCATTTCTTTAAATACACCATACTTCAACTTTCATTTAACGGAGAAATCAAAAATTCAATAACTTTATCCAAGGTTTTGCACTACCTCTTTTTGTTATGCCTTTTTTGACTTGTTTTCTATTATATCATACTTTTTCAAAAAACGCAATTTCCTATACAGCATAAAACAGCACAATATTTAAAATACGGCATTGCATCGGGTTTTCGGTATTATTCCACCGAAAGAGGACGAATATACATTTGCCTGAATTGTTTTCTGTATTGTTCCGGGGAACAGCCTTTTTGCTTTTTGAACCATCTGGAAAAATACGAAAGCTCGCAAAATTCAAATCGGTCCGAAATTTCCGAAAGCGACAGATCCGAATAAATCAGCAGCTGCTCCAACTCGGACATGATTTTTCCGTGAACATACTGCTTTACCGTAATTCCGTTATCCTGCGAAAAGCTTTTGGTGAAAAAGCCGGTCGAATAATTTGTGTTTTCGGCAAGCTCCTTGATTCTTAATTTCATAGACAAATGCTCGGTTATATATTTAAACACGTTTTCATACTTTTTTGCCAAAGTTATATGATTTGCAAGGTCGGCTCCGCTCATGCGGAGAAATTCTTCGATAAATTCCATGCACAGATCCTTGAAACGAAATGTGGAAAAGTAATTATCGTCAACAAAAAGCCTCTCGGCATAAGCCGCACTTTCGTGATTTCCGCTCAGGATAAGGGGCTTTGAAACCGAACCGAAAAGGTCTTTGAAATTGCCGAGATATATATTAAAAAGCAGAGTTATTTCCTTTGAAGGTTCGGTATATTCCCAGCTGCATTTCACATGATTTCCGATTACAAACACATCGCCTGCGGCAAGCTCCGTCCTTTTTCCGCCGAAATCAAGCACCGCACTGCCTTCTATCAGGAAATGCAGAGAATTTATCGTATGCTGAAAATCCTTATCGCAAAGCGTGCGGCTTACAAATCCCGGTCTGATTTCGGAATAGTTGTGGTCCTTCAGTTCCAGCGACAGATTGTTGAACAAAAACTGCATATCCTCGCTGCGAAGGCTTATAAATTCAAATTCTCCCGTGCTTTTGCCATAATTTCCGCCTGATTTTATCACAAAAATCGCTCCTCCGAAAAATTAAGGGAATAAAAAGTCAAATTCCGTTCCCTTTTTGTCATTGCAAAAACATTATAACACATATATAATAAAAAAACAATAGCTGTTTGGAGGATAAACAAATGAATTGCAAAATTACATACAAAAACGGTACGACGGGATACATGGAAGCCGCAATTGAAAAAACGGATAAAAAGCTGTCCGCGGTGATACCAAAAGAAAACATTCCGGCAGACTGCGCCTGCATTGATTTTCTGCCCGATTTTTTGATCAGTGAAGAAGACAGCGAAGGTTATGCGGTTGTTCCGAGGGGCACAAAGGAAGGCGGAACCATGCTTTGCCGATTTACAAATCGTGAAAACTGCGAATATACGGCAGACAGCAATACCATGCCGGTTTTCGGATTTAAAACTGCGGAAAAGACGATTTTTGCGGTTGTTTCCGGCATGACGTTCGAGTATAGGGCCGTTGTCGGGGTGAGGGACGCAAAACATTACCTTTACCCAAGGTTTTTCGTTGACGGGAAGACAAATTACGAGGACATCTGCGTTGATTATTACACATTGCCGCTCGGAAGCGGTTATAACGAAATGGCGGAATTTTATCGGGAAATGAAAAAGCCGATACCTCTTTCGCAAAAAGCAAGGGCACGAAAAGAGGTAGAATATGCGGCAAAAGCTCCCGAGGTAAGGATAAGGCTTGCGTGGAAGCCCGTTCCGTCGCCCGTTAAATGCCAGACGGAGGAAAACGAGCCTCCGGTTGTTGTGGGCTGCACTTTAGAGCGTGTTAAAGACATAATAGACGGTCTTTTCGAAAGAGGGGTCAAGGAATGCGAAATCTGTCTTGTGGGCGTCGAAACAAAGGGACACGACGGCAGATGGCCGCAGCTTCTTCCAATAGAAAAATCAATCGGAGGACAGGAAAAGCTTGAGGAAATATGCAGATACGGTCAGTCCAGGGGCTATCAAATGGTTGTTCACACAAACAGCTCGGAAATGTATCGGATTTCCGCCGACTGGAACGAGGATGATTTAATCGTAACCCGCGACGGAGATTATTCAAAAGACGAAATTCTGTGGGGCGGCGGACAGCCCTATCACATCTGCCCGAAACAGACAGGCAGGTTTAATGACAGAAATCTTGAAGATATTAAAAAGATGGGATTTAAGGGGCTGCATTATATCGACGTTTTCACAAATTTTCCTCCGCGCAACTGTTACAGCAAAAAGCATCCGATGACCGCCCGGCAGTCCGCCGAGGTAATCTGTTCAATCGGCAAAAAGGCGGAAGAGCTTTTCGGAGGCTTTGCCTGCGAGGGCGGCTTTGACTATGCGGCAGATGTTCTTGATTACGTGCTTTACACCTCCTATAACCTTTACGGAAAGCAGCACCCCGTATGCGATGAAACAATACCGTTTTGGCAGCTTGTTTTCCATGGCTCGATTTTATACAATCCTTCGACCGAAACGGTCAATTATTGTGCAAAAGACGAAAAAAGCCATCTGAAATTCATCGAATACGGCGGCAGGCCGCTCGGATATTTCAACTCAAAATATGTTGACGAAGGCGGCTGCGGCAACTGGATGGGCGAAGAGGATTTGCTTTGCGGCACAGACGGGCAGCTTTCGGATTCGCTTGACAAAATCAAAGATATGTACGATGAATATCAAAAGCTGTATGTGCTGCAGTACGAAAAAATGCTCAGACACGAAAAAATATCGGACGGTGTTTACAAAGTGACATATTCCGACGGCACAACAATAACCGTCGACTATAACAAAGAAACGTTCAAGGTGGAAAAACCATGCGAAAAAATATAACGTTGAGTCTTGCGGCGCTGTATCTTTTTCCGTGGGGAATACAGTGTCTTGCCGATAATTTTATTTCGGTTTATACCGAACGCCTGCCCTTTGCGACCGCAGGAACCGTAGGGAACGTTGCGGCAATCGGGGCGGTTGTGACGATGGTGTCGCAGCTTATCTGGACCGGCGCTGCGGGGAAAGCCAAAGATAAGTGCAACGTTCTTTCGGTTTCACTGATTCTTCTGGCGGCATTTTCTCTGCTTTTTCTTATCGGCGGTATTACAAAACCTCTGCTGTATCTGTTTGTGTTTTTGTTTTACTCGTGCTATATGACCCACCAGCCGCTTATCGACACAATTGCGAGCGAAAACTGTGGAAAAACCAATCACGCCTTCGGGTGGTTCCGGTCGTTTGCTTCCTTCGGCTATGCCGTTATGGGGCTGTTGTTCGCATTTTTGCCGAACGATACGGATTATATTTTTATATATATTGCAGTGCTTGCCGCACTGTCCGCAGTGATTTCAAAGACGGTTTCCGCTCCGAACCGACTTTCAAAATCCGAAAACAATAAAAGCGAAAAATGCATGAACCGCCGCTTCGTTTGCTTTTTGGTTTATTCCTTCTGCTTGTTTTTATGTTCAAGGATACTCGGTTTTTTCTTTTCGGCATACTACTGTTCCGTAAGCGAAGGGCTCGGCGGAAGCATAGGAATGCTGAGCCTTATACTCAGCCTCGGGACCTTCGGAGAATGGATTATTATGCTTGTTTTCGGCAAAAAAGCGGTCAGGGCAAAGCCCGTGGCGGTTTTTATGCTGATAGCCCTTTCGGGAATTCTGCGCGCCGGCATAATTTTCGTTTTTGAAAGCCCTGCGCTTGTTTCCGTCTCCGTCGTATTCAGTGCGGTATGGTTCGGACTTTTGTGGTCTGCTGCGACGCCGTATATAAAGCAAACCGTACCCGAAAAGAGCCTCGCATGGGCGCAAGGCGTATGGACCGTCACAACCTCAGGCGCCGCCCCCCTCGTCGGCTCGTATCTCGGCGGATTGTTTGCAGAACGCTTCGGCTACAGACCGCTGTTCCTGGTTGTTTCGGCAATTATGCTTGCCCTTCTTTTGCTTACACCTGTACTGATAAAAAAGTGCGATGACTCGCACCTCAACACCCCTGCCCCTCAATCTTGAGGGGTAGGCTTTTCTTTTTTCTAATTCTGTGGTAAAATATACATATGACTATTTTACAAAACATTTTTTCAGATTATTTTCATAAACTTCTTAATTCTAATATTAAAATCCGTGATACTGTTATTGAAAATGTGGATAAAATGATTCATTGCGGTGACTTCAAAAGGGGGTATGCTTTTTACATTTGTGAACATTGTTCCCGATTTATGGTTTCTCCTTTTAGCTGCAGAAGCCGTTTCTGCACCTCCTGCGGCAACCTCTACTCCCGAAAACGTTCAACCGCTATGTCCTTTAAACTTGTCCGCACTTCCCTCAGGCACTGCGTTTTTACTATCCCTGAAGAATTAAGAATATTTTTCAGAAAAGACCGCTCGCTGCTAAATCTTCTTTTTAGGGCTGCCGCAGACGCTATCTTCTTTATGTTTAAAAAGCTCAACAAATCCGAGAATTTTACTCCCGGTTTTATTTGCGTTCTTCATGCTTTTGGTCGCTCTCTTCAATGGAATCCTCATATCCATATGCTCATTTCTGAAGGTGCTTCCGGTAACTTCTCTGTTTGGCGTGTTGTTAAACATTTTCACTACGAACTGCTTCGTATTATGTTGAAGGCAGCCACGAAGGCATTGTGACAGCCGAGGTATTCGACCTGGTTCAATATGAGCTGCATCGCCGAAAGAGTCTAAATACACCTTACTGTTCAAAAAGTCCATTCTCAAGCAGATTGATTTGCGGTGAATGCGGCGGTACATACGGAGCAAAAATATGGGATTCCAATAACAAGTATCGGCGAGAAATTTATCAATGCAATCATAGACACGGCAGACACTCCGGTGACGGTCTTGGCTGCAAAACCCCGCATCTCACGGCTGATGAAATTAAAGGAGCATTTATCGGAGCATTTAACAGCTGCATAAAAAACCGGAGAGAAATTATCAACAACTGCATCACGGCAATTTCTGAAATACCGGACACTTCAAAATTAGAAAAGCAGGAGCACTTGATTACGGATTTTGATACCGGACTTTGGAATGCGGTGATAGAAACAATGACGATATGCTCCAAAGAACATATCGTTTTTAAGTTCAAGGGCGGAACCGAAATCAAGTGGTCGATTGTATAGAAACCTCACAGAAGAACCAAAACGGTGCATCTGTGGGGTTCTTTTTTGCCTGCACATTGCCGCTATGAAAGGTGTTTACTTGCAATTGCGGCTTATAACGGCATTGAAATTAAGAAATATAGCTTAATTACGCAAATTAAAAAATTGTCATTTATCGATACGCTCTTGACAATTCATATAAATTGTGATACAATACTTCAAAAATGAACAATTCAAATATGAAGTATGAGGTGACAGAGTGTGAATTTAAGCATAGAAGTTTCAAGAAAGATTTCCCGGACATACAATGCGATGTGCAAGCCACTATGCAAAGAGTTAGAACTGTCGCAGACAGCGTTTGACATTCTGATGTTTCTCGGCAACAACCCGAACTATAACACTGCCGGCGAAATAGTGGAAATACGGCGGATTAAGGCAAATCTTGTATCGGTAAATGTTGAAAGGCTTGTCCGAGAAGGGTATCTTCTCAGAAAGCAGGTGGAAGGAGATCGGCGTAAAACGGGCCTTATATGTACCGATAAAGCAAAGCCGATTATTGAGCGCGGGCGAAAACTTCAGAAAGCCTTTACAGAGAGAATGTTCTTGAATATGGATGACAATCTGCGTAAAGCGTTTTCGGAGGCAACGGATATTATTGAGAAAAATCTGAATGAGATTTTGGAGGCGGAAAATAAATTATGAGTATTGCATTAACCGTTTTGATAACATTTTTTGCAGGTATGGGCGCAGGTCTCGGCACAGGCTTTGCGGGAATGAGCGCCGCTGCCGTAATCAGTCCGATGCTGATAACCTTTTTGGGAATGGATCCTTATATGGCGGTGGGAATCGCACTTTCTTCCGATGTGCTTGCCAGCGCGGTTTCGGCATACACCTATCATAAAAACAAAAATCTGGATGTGAAGAACGGCTTGATTATGATGGTCAGTGTGCTAGCGTTTACCATTGTCGGAAGTTATATAGCAAGCTTTGTGCCGGCGGCAACGATGGGCGGCTTTTCGGTGTTTATGACATTTCTGCTCGGAATTAAATTCATCGTGCGCCCCGTTATGACAACCAAGGAAAGTATGGGAAAAACTTCAGCAAAAAAGCGGGCAATTCAGTCGATAATCTGCGGTGTGATGATTGGTTTTATCTGTGGATTTATCGGTGCGGGCGGCGGTATGATGATGCTGTTGATTTTAACGAGCGTAATGGGTTATGAATTAAAAACTGCCGTAGGTACAAGTGTATTCATTATGACCTTTACCGCGTTGACGGGTGCGGTGTCACATTTTACAATAGGCGGATTGCCGGATGTTTTAACATGGGTACTGTGCATTGTATTTACGCTTTTGTGGGCTCAGATAGCTGCGGTATTTGCCAATAAGGCGCAGCCTAAAACACTTAACCGTGCAACAGGTGTAGTTCTCGTTGTTCTCGGCATTGTTATTATGGGTTTTCAATTGTTAAGCTGAATGGCTCTGTTCAAAATCCATTAACTAAAAATAAATCATACCTTTGACACGAAATGTCGAACCGTTGACACGAAAGGGTATACAATTGACACGAAAGGTCGGGGTAGATTTTTATGGTTTCATTTTTTATTGAAACGGATATTTTTAGGCAAATTAGGCATAAAAAATGTGCTGCCGACAATGAGAAAACATTATCGCTTGGCAGCACTTTTACACGATGTATTCCGAAAACCGCACAGGCAAAAGGTTTATTTGAAACCGAAATAATAGAATGGTCTGTGAAGATTTACCGTGTTGTTTCTCTGCGTATTAAAATCGGAGTAAGAACCTTATGAATCGGTTTTGAAAGCAGTTCGGGTTTCCGTTTCTTAAATGCATTTATCTGAACAGTAAGAATCTGCATTGCTTCATCCGCAATTTTATCGACCTGCTGTCCTACGGTTGTTATCGGAACTATTGCTTCTTTTGAAATCGGCGAATTATCGAATCCGACTATTTTATATTTGTCGGGAAGCTTGCCATATTTTTTTATAATAATATTCAACAGAATATTTGCATGAGTGTCATTTGACATGAAAATACCAACAGTTTTATTGATATATTTAGCTTCTGTTTCTTCAAACATATTTTTAATTCCGGCATAGTTTTCATCGTATGTTTTTCCGAAATCCCTTATCAAGATATTATAATCGCATTTGTTCGTTTCGCAAAAATTCTTAAAGCCTTTTATTCTCCCATATGCCGGTACATCCTCAGGGACATCGGAGTTTGCATGAATCAATATATCACAGCCGCTTTTTGAAAGAATGGTAGCAGCCTGAATTCCGCCCATATAATTATCTGTATTTACGCTGCAGACATATTTATCTTCGCGTTCGATTGTAACAAGCGGTATATTATATGCAGATAATTCCTTTGAAGGGAGTGTGTGACTCAGAACTATCAATCCCTCTGTTTTGTAAGCAAGCAGCTCGCTGATATACCTTCTTTCGACATCGGCATCATCTTTTCCCGCAAATACAATAAATTTATAACCGTATTTTTCATATGTGGAAATGATATGGTCAAGAACATCCGAATAATAATGCATATAAAGGTTAGGTATGATAACGCCTATGATTTCAGTTTTCCCGTTCGCCATAACCCTGGCAAGCTTGTTTTCTTTATAATTAAGCGTTTCAAGAGCATGCGCAATCTTATCCTGGTTTTCAAGTGTAACCGAATCGGGATTACTGAAATATCTTGATATGGTTGTTTTTGAAAATCCGGTATACTCGGCGATATCCGCAAAAGTAACATTTTTTTTTGACATATTCTCTGCCTCCGTTTCAGTTTTATTATAGCATATAACAGTTATAAAATCAATAAAGTAATCGGTAAAGTAACCAGTTCTGTCAAAACGCACAAAACACGAAAGCTGTTATTGGGGGTTTATCACAAAAAATAAAAGAACACTTGACAAGTAACCTGTTATGTGATATGATACAGATAGCAAAGTAACTGGTTACTTAAATAAGTCGGAGGGATAACTATGAAAAAGCTATCATTGTTTATGGCAGCTCTTTCGCTGGTTGCCGGCACATTAATGTTAACGGGATGTGCAAAAACAGTAAAACCCGGGGATGTGCGTGGATACGACAACGGAGAGCAGTACATCAGTATGTGGGTGCATACAATCGAAGACACACCTGAAGGCTCGGCATATAAAAAATCGGTGGAAAGCTTCAATGAAAAATACAACGGAAAGTATTTTGCCGATATTGAGTTTATTCCGCGAAATGACAGCGGCGGCGGATATTCTGACAAAATCAACGCATCTGTTATGTCGGGAGATTTGCCGGATGTTATAACGGTGGACGGACCGAATGTATCGGCTTATGCGGCAAACGGAATAATCCAACCACTCGACGCTCTGACCGATGAGGAAAAATCCTCTTATTTGGAATCAATTATTGAACAAGGTACTATTGACGGTAAGCTTTATGCGCTCGGCGCAATGGAATCGAGTGTCGGATTGTATTACAATAAGGCAATCCTTAAAGAGGCGGGAATTGATATACCTGATAAAGACCATCCTTGGACATTTTCGGAATTTGCGGATATATTAAAAAAGCTTAAGCCGATAATGGACACCAAAAACGGATATCCGCTCGATATGACATTCCCGGTCGGAGAGTCAAGCATCTATTATTATGCACCGTTTATATGGTCAAACGGCGGCGATTTGATAAGCAGCGACGGTCTCCGGGTGGATGGGTATTTCAATTCCGAAGAAAATGCAGAGGTGTTTAAGTATTTCAGACAACTTGTGGAAAACAAATATATGTCGGCAACACCTGTTGAAAAGCTTTTTGAAAGCGGACGCGCGGCATTTAAATTTGACGGTGCTTGGGAGGTTAATACCATTTATCAGAGTTACGGTGACATTGATCTCGGTGTTGCACCGTATATAGTCAGCGACAAGTGGGACGGAGGGAGATATACTCCTACAGGCTCATGGGCATATGCGGCAACATCAAAAACAGAGCATATTGAAGCGGCAACCGAGTTGGTAAAATGGATGAGCGGCGTAGAAAGCGGAATATTGCTTTATGAAAATACAAAGAGCTTGCCGTCAACATATGACGCATATGACAGCATAACGATTTTTGAGGAAGATGCGAATTATAAAGCGCTTTACGAACAATTAAGAGATTACGGTCATCCAAGACCGAAAACACCTGTTTATCCGCAGGTAAGCATCTCTTTCCAGCAGGTTCTCGAGGATGTGGGACTTAGCGGCAGAGATGTTAAAGTCGAAATGGATAAATCTGTTGAAAGGATAAACGCTAAACTCAAGCGTTATACAAGATGATATGAAAAATAAATCAAATTCAATTCTCGGAATGGCTTTTTTCGGACCTGCACTTGTTCTGATGACGATTTTTCTCTTTATTCCGATGATATTAACACTTATCTACAGCTTTACGGATTATTTTGCATTAAATCCCAAACTGACGCACTTTGTGTGGTTTGAGAACTTCATCTCTATCTTTAAGGATGACCTTTTTACAACAGCGTTTGGAAACACGGTTAAATTCGTACTTATAATCGTTCCTTTACAAACGCTCGGAGCATTGGGACTTGCTCTTCTTATTAACAGAGTAACCGTATGCAAACGGTATTTCAAGGTGGCGTTTTTTATCCCTGTAGTTATGTCGCTTGCGGTAGTTTCGAATCTTTGGATGCAGATTTACAGCCCCGAAGGGATACTCAATACAATGCTTTCAAATTTTGGAGTCGAACCGCAGCCGTTCATATATGGTGCAAGTCAAGCGCTTCCATCTATTGCATTTATGAGTGTGTGGCAGGGAGTGGGTTATCAAATGATTATTTTCCTTGGCGGATTGCAGGCTATCAACCCTGCGCTTTATGAGGCTGCCGAAATGGATCATGCAAGTTCATGGAGCAGATTTAAAGATATAACACTTCCCGAGCTTAAGCCTCTTTGCGTATTTGTTTTTATAACCGTTACAATAGGCGCATTCAGAATGATAGTTCAGCCTATGGTAATGACCGGCGGCGGCCCGTCACATTCGACATATACAATCGTTTACGACATTTACGAAACGGGCACCGTAAACTGGGAAATAGGACTTGCGTCCGCTATGGCTATTGTGTTTACCGTATTCGTTGTAATACTTACAATTATTCAGACAGTTCTGACCAAGGATAAGGAGGATAGACATGAAAAGAAAAAAGCAAAAAATATTTAATATAGCTCTTGCGGTAATCATGCTTATTATGTCACTGTTTTTCCTGTTTCCCGTGATTTGGATGCTTGCAAACTCTTTTAAGCCGGACGCGGCAATCACGGCGGATATGAATTCGGCAATGGCATTTGTACCACCCGCACCGGGAAAAGGTTTTTTTGATAACTACAAAGCAATTCTTTTTGATACAAGCTTTATACGCTATATGCTAAACACATTATTCTATGCGGCAATAATGATTGTCTCCGGTATAATAGTAAACGGGCTTGCGGGGTATGCGCTTGCAAAAATCAAGTTTCCTTTCCGTGACAGATGGCTTGCGGTAATCATGATGCTTATGGTTATACCGACAGAAACAATTATCACAATAAACTTTATGTTTGTTTCTAAGATGGGTCTTCTTAATACCGTTTTCGGATATATTCTTCCGATGATTGTAAATCCGTTTAACATTTTCTTGTTCAGGCAAGTTTTTGTGAGTTTGCCGGATGACGTATGGGAAGCGGCACAGCTTGACCATTGCAACCCCGTAAAGTATTTTTTCACAATGGTTCTGCCAATGTCTAAAACCGTTGTGGCAACAGTAAGTGTTTTTACGTTCCTTAATGTATGGAATGACTATCTTTGGCCGTCGCTTGTTTTTACATCAAGCAATCTTTTAACCGCACAAATCGGTCTTAATTCTATTACATCCAATGACAATACGACAATGGGGCAAACACTTGCGGTTATCACGCTTATTACAATTCCGGTTATAATAATCTATTCGCTTTTCTCAAAACAAATTGTGGAAGGTGTTATTTCAACAGGTTCTAAGGAGGGTTAAACTATGAGTTTTATAGAAATGAAAAATGTGTGCAAAAGATATGCGGGTGCAGAAAAGAATTCGGTTACCGATTTTAATCTTTCAATAGAAAAAGGCGAATTTATCGCATTTGTAGGACCTTCGGGATGCGGAAAATCGACGACGCTCAGAATGATAGCCGGATTTGAAGAAATAACAAGCGGCGATTTGTATATTAACGGGAATCGCATGAACACGGTGTTGCCGCGCGACAGGGGCATTTCAATGGTATTTCAAAACTATGCTCTTTATCCGCATATGACGGTTGAGAAGAATATTTCATACGGTCTTAAAAACATGAAGGTTCCCAAGGATGAAATTAACAGAAAAGTGGAATGGGCAATCGATGTTTTGGGTCTTTCGGAATACAGGTACAGAAAGCCGAAAAATCTTTCGGGCGGACAACGCCAAAGAGTTGCTCTCGGACGTGCGATTGTGAAAAATCAAGAATTGTTTCTTATGGACGAACCTCTTTCGAATCTTGATGCAAAGCTCAGAGTCAGCATGAGAACGGAAATAAGCAGACTTCATCGTGAACTCGGAAGCACTACTATTTATGTGACGCACGACCAGGTTGAGGCTATGACGATGGCGGATCGAATTGTAATTATGAAAGACGGCATTATTCAGCAAGTCGGAAAACCGATGGATCTTTATGAACACCCTGCAAATAAATTTGTGGCAGGATTTATAGGTTCGCCTCAAATGAATTTTTATGACGTTAATGTTAAGGGAAACACTGTTGTGTTCTCTGACGGAAGCAGTATTGATCTTCCGGATTCCGTTATGTCGCATCTCGCCGGAAAAGAAGGCGAATTTATTATCGGAATCAGAGGCGAGGATATTAAGGTTGATGCACAAAACATGGATCTTTACAAAGGGAATAAAATGTTTGCAACTGTAGAAAATGTCGAAATTATGGGGAATGAGAATAACCTTTATTTCAACTTTGCAAACACCCAAACAATTGCAAGAGTTTCAAAATACGAAATAAGCAAGCCGGGCGATACCATCGATTTTGTGTTTATTCCGTCAAGAATACATTTTTTTGATAAACAGACAGAGAAAAGTCTTTTCTGAAAGGAGAACATTATGCAAAAAATTCATTTTAAGGCTCCAAACTGCTGGATAAATGACCCCAACGGGTTTATATGGTATAAAGGTTGGTATCATTTGTTTTATCAATGCTTTCCGTATTCCGCGCATTGGGGAAGAATGCATTGGGGACACGCCGTGAGCAAAGACCTTGTCAATTGGGAGGAAAAAGGCATTGCTCTTTTTCCGTCCAAGACAGATGACAGAAGCGGATGCTTTTCGGGCAGTGCGATTGAATATAAAGACAAAATGTATATTTACTATACGGGAGTGAATTATACGGAAGAAGACCCCGAAAACATAAACTGCTGTATTAATGATACATTCACGGCGGCACAGCTTATGATAACTTCAGAAGACGGTATGAAATTCGACAATATAACGGACAAAAAAACCGTTATTCCACCTATAGAAGATAAAAAAATAGGCGACAAAAATCATACTCGCGACCCTAAGGTATGGCGCGGCAAAGATGCATGGTATATGGTTCTCGGAAGTACCGTCGATAAAAACGGCAGACTGCTTTTCTATAAGAGCTCGGACTTGAAAACATGGCAATATCTAAACTATTGCGAAAAAGACGGTTTCGGCTGGATGTGGGAATGTCCCGATTTCTTCGAGATTGACGGAAAGGGAGTGACAATCTTCTCACCGATGGGATTTTTCAATGACGGAAACGGATATGATTCCGTTGCGGTTTGCATGCTTTCTTCATTTGATGAAAATACAGGCAAAATGGAGCTTTCCGAGGATTATCAGCTTTTTGATTACGGAATTGACCTTTATGCACCTCAAAGCACGACCGATAAGGACGGAAACCGTGTTGTTATTGCCTGGGCGAGAATGCCCGAGGCGGTTACCACCGAAAAAGGCGAATGGTGCGGTATGATGTGTATTCCGAGAATTGTCGATGTAAAGAATAATCATGTATATATAAGACCGCATACGAATGTTAAAAATTCGTTTGTAACAAAGCTGTCTGCCCCGAAAAAATCAGGGTATATGCTGAAAACAACACTAAAAAACGGAGAAAGCATCAATGTCGGCGGATATGTAATAAAGCGTGAAAACGATAAGATTGCGACGGATCGTTCAAAAGTATTTAACATAAAGGGTAACTACAGACTTATTGCCGAAACCCCTGTTATTAACGATGGATATGAACTTGAGATTTACGTTGATGAGCATCTCGTTGAAGTATTTATCAATAACGGCGAATATGTTATAAGCAATGTTGTATATGGTCTTACCGAAGAAATTACAGGTAAAAATTATGACTTATATTCTGCGTAGTGAGGTGAAATGAAATGAAAAAATATGATGTGACAGCTCTCGGAGAATTGCTTATAGACTTTACCGAAAACGGAACGAGTCAACAGGGAAATCCGTTATTCGAGGCAAATCCCGGCGGTGCACCGTGCAATGTGCTTGCGATGCTTTCAAAGCTCGGCAAAAAAACTGCCTTTATCGGTAAGGTGGGTAATGATATGTTTGGAAGGCAGCTTTCCGATGCGGTGAAAAGTGAGGGGATAAATACGGATGGCATTATTTTTGATCAATCAGTGCCGACAACTCTTGCGTTTGTTCATACCGGCGCAAACGGTGAAAGAGAATTCAGCTTTATAAGAAACCCCGGAGCGGACATGATGCTGACGAAAGATGAGGTTAATGTGGATTTAATAAGAGAGTCAAGAATATTCCATTTCGGAACACTTTCATCTACTCACAGCGATGTTCGCAAGGCTACAAGGTTTGCTGTTGAGACAGCAATAAGAAACGATGCTTTAATTTCTTTTGACCCAAATCTCCGTGAACCGCTGTGGAAAAGCCTTGATGACGCACGAGCCGAAATAGAATACGGATTTTCAAAATGCAATATACTGAAAATATCAGATAATGAAATTGAATTTATGTTCGGTCATAATGATTATGATAAAGCTTCAATGCAGCTTTTTGAAAAATATCCGAATATTCAGCTTGTATTTATAACTCTCGGGGCTGACGGAAGTTGTGCATATACAAGAAGTGCCAAAGCAAAATCACCTGTTTATAATGTTACATCAATCGAAAAAACAGGCGCCGGAGATACTTTTTTCGGCTGTGCATTAAGCTTTGTGACAGACGATGATATTTCTGCGTTTGACAACAGAAAGCTAAAAAAAATCCTGGACTTTGCAAATGCGGGAGCTTCACTTATTACCACAAAAAAAGGTGCACTTAAAGTAATGCCGAGCAAAGAGGATATTTTGGCTCTTATCGGCGATACGAAGATAAGTGAAATTAAAATAAAACTGGATACTGTTGATGATGTGAAAGAATTCGTAGAATATGTTACCGACTTCGGCTGTGATTTTGAGATAGTTGCAGACAGGTTTGTTGTTGATGCAAAGTCCATTATGGGAATTTTCAGCGTGGATTTAAGCAAAGCCTTGACGCTTGTTATTGGGACAGACGACAAAACCGAAATCGACAGAATTAAAAAAACAATACAAAAATTTGTTGTATAAAAATATTTATCCGTTATTTTCACTTAGTACTTTATTATGATTTTTGGGATACCGGAGTAAACAGCAGAAAATCAAATGCCATTCGCAATGCCGATTATATTATTTACATAAGACCGGGCGGACGGAAGCGGCAAGCGAAACACCGACCGAAATCAGTGAAAATAAACTCAGTATAACGGGAAAATATCTGTAACTTCGCACTGAGAAATATTTGATATTTTAATGTGCATAATCATACCTTTGACACGAAATGTCGAACCGTTGACACGAAAGGGTAAACAATTGACACGAAAGGTCGGGGTAAATTTTTACGGTTTCATTTTTTGATTGAAACGGATAATTTTAGGCAATTTTGGCACAAAAAATGTGCTGCCGACAATGAGAAATCATTATCGCACAGCAGCACTTTTACACGATGTATTCCGAAAACCGCACAGGCAAAAGGTTTCTTTGAAACCGAAATACAAAGCAAAAACCTCAAGGTTTCTATCAACCTTGAGGTTCTTATTTGTAAGGAAACGCATATTTTAATAGAACGCTGTTAGAACTTGACTGAGGGGGTGCATTTGTTTCCAAGGGGTGCAATACTTTCAAGAACGAAATACCGATTTATATCCATTAACAAAAATCTTGAACCTTATGTATAAATCCAAAATTGTTTCAGCCCTCCAAGGCTCGCCGCTTTCTATGTGATAAAGGCATAATTTATCCTCTGTCGAGATATAGCGATTTTCTTCCATAAATTCAGTAAATCTTTCCAGCAAATTTTCCAAATACTTAATCTCGCCTTTACTACCCTCGGCAAAAGAATAGATTGTTTCTATTCCAAGCAAATATTCATTGCTTTCACGGTCATAAATAATATCCAAATCGTTCATCGTATAACAGGCTGCCTCTTGAGCCGATATATCATCCAGGCTTTTACACCCCAAAAAAACTGTAAATTGCCGCAATTATACTCACCATCTTCACAATCGGAGTGTTGCAATCTCGGCCTGTAATTATTTAGCTGACTTTGGACTTCCGGAAAAAGCATTTTAATTTTTTTCTTCATTCGGTCTATCATTTAGGTGTTCTTCGCTTTCAATAATTTTGTTTTGATTAATAACACAATCCCATACAATCTTTTGTGCGGCATGGGAAATGAAATTCTCTGCAATGAGCCGGCTGTCTTTTTCATTATTGGGATTGTGAAAAGTAATTTTAAGCTCTTTATTCTTGCTCAACTCCGCATTTCCTTTCTATTCTTCGTCAAACCAATATTCACCGCAGGGCGTTTTATTGGTAATGTCCAAAATATGAAGCTCTGCACCGGGCTGACCGTTAAAGTAGTTTTTGCACAGATAGAAAGCTTCTATCTCGGCATAATCTCTGAGATAATCAACTCTCGCATTTATAAACTCATAAAAGGTATCCGTATCAAGCATCAATTGTGCCTCGTCAATATCAAAATAAAGAGAAGTCCATTCAGCACTCCGACATTTTTTATTTGAGCCGTCTGCATTGTTATAATAAACATTTCCCTGCATATGAATTACTCGTTTCCCGTTTTCTTCTTCAAGAATATAAAAATATCGATCCATCTTAGTCCCACAAATCTCTAAAGTATTTTTGAAAAAGAGTCATCCCTTCAGCAAGAGATTTCTGCATGAATGCTTCCTTTTCCGTTTCCAGCGTATAATAATTTTCTTCTAATTTTTCGTCTGCATGGCACAACAATCTTCCGTTATCAAAGCTTATCTCCAAAGTTGAAATGTATGGCTCGGCATACGGGTTTACAAATTCCGTAGTTTCTTCATCTGCGTTTTTTAATGCCGTTGACATTTTATTTAGCATATCAACCCATTCTTCATCAGTCATGCCGGAAGGATGACCGCTGTGAATTTTAATAAGGTCATCAAGCATTTGAGGAACAGTTTTCAAAAACCAGTTATCGATATTCCATACATCTCGATAACAATATCCCTTCGTTGCTCTTTGCCATGCACACCGGATGTCCTTGAATTTATGTGTAATTACAACACACGGATGCAGGAGACGGTAACTTTTCGAATATCCGGTCGAAGTAAATATTCCCATTTTCATTACCCTTCCTTATTTGCGGAAAGTATTTCATCAAGAGTAACCGGCTCATAATTCCAATGCATACAGCCGACATTATATATTTCATTAAGGAACCCGCGTTCATTGAGGCTTTTTGCTATTTCCCGCTCTATTATCGATTCTTCGGAGCAATGTGAATGCCCGTGAAGCAAGATGGTTTGGTATTGATGAGCACTGTAAAACGGCATAAAATAATGGCTTAAAATGCATCTACGCTTGCTCCCGTCGGCAAGTGTTACCACAATATCATCATAATCCTTAACCCCGGCAAGAGCTTTCTTGGCTTTTGCATTGCTGATGAAACGGTCGTGATTTCCTCTTATAAGAATAATTTGCCCATTAAGGCTTTTTATAAGCGACTCGGCATCATTCGTCATAGATTTCCATATCATATCACCGAGTACATACACAAGGTCGGCTTTATCGACTTTATTGTTCCAGCGTCTTATCATTTCTCTGTCCATATCTTCCAATGAACTAAAAGGACGCTTGTCAAAGCGGATAACATTTTCATGTCCGAAATGCATATCCGCCGTAAAAAAGACCTTTGACATAAGTATCATACCTCCTTTGAAATCAGCTTTATTTCTCGGATATTCTGCCATATGCACCTTTCAGCAACCTTTTCTGTATTTTCATACGGCAGGTTTATAAAGGAAATAATATTCTCTTTCGGAAAATAGCTGTGGCAGTATTTGGGAATTATATCTTGAGGGACCACACCGACTTTTTCTGTTCCCATAACACGCTCTATCAACTTCTTTCCGTCAGATATAACAACGGGAATCCCGGCACGGCAAAGAGCTAAATAAAACTTGATTGTTTCTGTACTTCTGCCGTATGAGGAGCCTGCAAGACCAAGGTAAAATCCACAGTCATCGCAACAAACATACAAGCTGATATGAGTTGAATTCCCGCCTCGGCACACTTCCCACGGATGTGTGCCGTGCCAATCGGAGCCATTAAGCCATTCTGCAAATTCTTCCGGTGAATTACCGTTAATTTCAGCAAGTTTACCGTCTCGTCCGTCAGCATAACGGTAATACTGTTCTTTGGGAGTCATTGCTCCAATATCATATCCCATTGCGGTATAACCGACAGCACAGTATTTGTAAAAATCATTTGCTGTCATAGCATGAAGTCTGTCATAGATTTTGCCGCCGTTTTCTTCTTGTTTCGTTACGAAAGTTACAAAATCCTTGATATCTTTGTCCGATATTCCTTCAAAAAAATCCTTTTTTGAGTCCGGATATATATCCCATAAATTGTTTTGGGTTATTGTTCCTGTTCTATGTTCGACCGGAAGATTTGCACGGACGAAATCCATATATGTGCCTTTTTCCATCTGCTTTATACATTTTTCGGTTTCGTCACACAGCCATTCGACGAAAACTGCAATATCGTGTTCATACCCTTTTTCGGCACGGGGATCAACCACTATTACAAATTTATGATTAACAGTTACTGCTTTATAGTCGATTTCTTCATCATGTACAGCTTCGACATAATACCATTTCTTTTCTTTCGGATAGTAATCTTCCCATAACTGTTTGAATTCATCAAAGCTTTCGACTTCTCCCATCTCATGCATCTCCTCATAGTCACCGAAATTCTCTATGGTACCTCTGTCAATACAGAACCATAATTCACGGCATCCGTTTTCGGAAACAGGTGATATTTTTTTGAGCAAGTCAAAAAATCTGTCAATAAGTTTATAAGACTCTTCCGTAAAAGTGCAGTTATTATTAAAGCCGCCTCGGTTTCTGTTGCCAAGCCGGCTTATAAAATTATCAACTTGGGGAGCATATATCTTTTCTGTCATTTTTAACACCTTCTTCCTTTGAAACAAGAAAAGGAAAACCACCGCAGGCAACACAAGCTTTGAAAAACATTATTATTGCTTCTTCCACGGTATAACCTTCTCTTTCGAATATCACTTTAGCTTCTTCATATAATTTTGTTTCTATGTTTAATGTTATGGTTTCAAATTTCATGGCAATTCCTTTTTTATTTTATTTTTTCTTTTGACAAGGTCGTCTCTTAAACTAATCCATAATTCTTCTTGGTTTATACCGAATTTCAGCTCGGATGTTATATCCTCAATCATTACATCTATTGTCCTCGTATCGAGAACATCCATGTATTTTCGTACAAAATTGCAAACTACACCGGGCATATATGTATGCCTGCCGATGGCATAACGCACAGCACTGTTTATTACACATCCGAAATCATCATCCAATTGAAATGAAAACCATCTTGCGGGACATAGTACCATATCCTTTTTCCCGTCATCTGTTATGACAAAGCCGATATCATCCTTATCAACCTTATCAAGAACCTCATCAAAACGCTCACACAGCTCTTTTCGACTGATTCGCTCCATTTCATTAACCGGATGTAAATTTTCGTATTCTCTCATATGTTTCACCTTCTTTAATCTAAGTTATCGGAAGTTTCCCATGTGTTGTATAAAAAATGAAGTTTATCGACTTGTCTGTCAATATGCCAATGGCCGCAAAACCATCTTTGATAATCGTATTTCTCTTCTATTTTATCAAGCCATTCTTCTGTACTTTTATCCACTTTTGATTGGTCGATGCCGGGCAGGAACATATCGGTGGGTTCATACTTATGCGGACAGGTATGCGACAGAATTATTTCAAAATTATTCGCAGATATTTGTTTCTCTACATACGCTTTAATTTTGTTCGAGGGCTGTTCATCCTCCCACCAGCCAATTCCGCGAGCCTGCCTATAAAACTTATCAACACTGTATGCACCGCCTATTGCAATATAACGCCTGCCCTCAAGAAGATAAATTTCTCCGTCTTTTGCAAATTTAAGATTCGGATATTTATCTTCACACCAAACCTGTCCTTTTTTCCACTCTTGCAGTTTATAAGACGGGATATTTGCCGGACGGACTTCGTGATTGTCGTGAATACAGAGAATATCAACTTCCAAACTGTCAAGTGCGGATTTCATTCTTTCATCACGCTCGTCCAAATAATAATTGGCACCTACATCGCCGAGAATTACTATCGTGTCATTATGGGTAAGTTTCATTCTTTCAACAAATCTTGTTATTTTCCACGGAACACCGTGTATATCACCTGTAAAATAAACCATAAAACAATCCTCCTGTTTAGATTATACCATAATAATTCCACAAAGTCTTGATTTTGATAAAAATGTAGTTTATTTTCATGAAAATATAGACAGCGGCAAAATATAAAATATCTATCCTATAAGTCAGAAATCGACTGCGGGAATATTGTAATTTCATATTAAGCATAATAGAATTAATAAGTTCTTGATGTGCGCTCATCTCTCAAAGATTGTTTAAGCGCTCTTGCTGTGTCTGATATTATCTTTTTCTCGTATGTACTGCAATTTTCAAGAATAGAACTGAACTCGTCTTTGACTTCGTTTTTGTATTCGATGTTAAACGAAAGCAATTCATCAGCAGAAACTTGAAGTGTATTGGCTATATCAACCAAAGTTTCCAAACTGAGTCTTTTTCTGCCGGTTTCGATATAGCTGATGTAGCTCGGACATTTGTCGATACGTTCCGCAAGTTTTTCCTGCGTAATTTTCATCTTTTTCCGAGCCTTCTTGATACGTTTGCCAATAATGGTGTAATTTAGTGTCATGATAATTCCTCCTAAAAAATTTTTACACTATAATTATACCTCTATGGCTATAACATCGTCATTTAGCTGTTCACAACATAGTCAAATGATGATAAAATTATTTGGAAATATATCTTATCGGATATGTGAGGTGAGAAACTTGGACGATGCTGTAAAATTGCAGGAAGTGGGAAAACGAATCCGTGAAATACGATTATCGAAAAACATGACACAAAATGATCTTGCATTTGCCGCACATATATCGACATCCAATGTGAGCGACATAGAATTGGGAAAAAGCAAGATATGGCTTACAACATTTATTAAAATTATAGAAGCGCTTCAAGTTTCATCCGATACCATATTAAGACCGGATGTTCCGGCAGTAAACGAAATGTATCAAAAGGAATATGAGGATTTGCTTGCGGATTGTTCATCTTCCGAAATGGAATCGATACTGAGTATAGTCCGGCAAATAAAAACCACGCTTCACCAACAAAAGAATAATGAGGATTATTGAGTGAGATACTTTTATCTTGCTCTATTTTTTTGCCTTTATTGAAAATATTTTTTATTTTTCAGACCCGCAGTCAGAACTTGACCGTGGGTTTATTTACATTTTATCCGATTGACTATAAAATACCCGTATAGATATTTATATACCGGAGGTACAGCTAATGAATGAAATTGAAGTATTCGATAAATTAACCGCAATTGCCACACCGCAGTTTGCGCTGACATTCGGAGATGATTCCGAGCAAGCCATTAAGATAGCCGAGCATAAGTCCTGGCTTCAATCCATACGACACGAACACCCAAATACCTCAACCCCATTTAAGATAGGCATATACATACGGTATTTCAATCAAACAAAGTACGAGGATTATCTTTCTTATCATAAAAAACAATTTGCCGATACAATCTCATTATGCCCCAAGTGGACATTGGTGGATTTTTATATCGATGAAGGGCAGTCGGCCCCGAATATGGAAAACGCACCGGAATGGAGCCGATTGCTTAATGATGCCATGAACGGAAAAGTAGATTTGATATTAACTCAGAAAGTGTCTAATGTATCAAAAAAGATGTATGAAATAACATTCTGTGCAAGGTTGCTGGCCACGCAAACACCTCCGATAGGGATATATTTTATATCGGAGGATATATACACACTTGCATTATATTACAAAGAAGATTTAAGAGATGAATCCTTTCTGCCTTATCCCGGTCGGGAAACGCTTCCCGATGATGAAACCCGGGCTGTTGCACTGATTACGGAAAGGAGCAGGGATAATGATTGATAAAACCAAACGAATGCAGAAAGAAGCTTTGAAAGAACGGACGAGGCGAAGAATGCACGCTGCAATCGATGAAGATAACTACGAATATATTCCCGCCGAAAAACAGGCTGATTACTATGACAACGATGTTCATCAACGTGTTGCAATATATGCTCGCGTATCAACAGGAGATCAAAGACAGACAACCTCATTTGAACTTCAACAGATATACTATGAGGATTTCGTAAACCGCCATCCCAACTGGACACTTGTCAAAATTTATGCAGACGAAGGCATAAGCGGCACATCTCTGGCACATCGTGATGAGTTCAATAATATGATAGCGGACTGTCACTCAGGTAAAATCGATCTCATTGTCACAAAAAGCGTTTCGCGTTTTGCGAGAAATGTTATGATTACAATCGGTATGGTTCGCGAACTTGCCGAACTCAACCCTCCGGTGGGTGTTTTCTTTGAATCCGAATCGATATTTTCATTAAACGATGATTCACAGATGGCACTGTCATTTCAAGCGACAATGGCGGAGGAGGAATCGCATACCAGGAGCAGAAGTATGGAAACATCACTGCGAATGAGGCTTGACAACGGAATACCTCTTACACCGAAACTGCTGGGATATACACATGATTCGGAAGGCAATCTTGTTATAAATAAAGATGAAGCTCCTACTGTAAAGCTTGCCTTTTATATGTATTTGTACGGTTATTCAACAAAGCAGATTGCAGATGCATTTACTGCCCTTGGGCGTAAAACATACTTAGGGAATATTCACTGGACATCCGGCGGGATTGTTCAGATATTGAGAAATGAGCGTCACTGTGGAGATGTTTACACAAGAAAGACCTACACACCGAACTTCCGAGATCACAAATCAAAAAAGAACACCGGACAGAGACCTCAAAGCAGATACAAAAACCATCATGAAGCAATTATCTCCCGTGATGATTTTATTGCCGTACAGCGTCTGCTTGACAATGCAAAATACGGGCATCGCTCTTTTCTGCCCGAACTTCGTGTGATAGAGAGCGGAATACTGCAGGGATTTGTAATTATCAATCCCAGATGGGCGGGATTTAAAGAAGATGATTATCTTAAAGCTTCTCACCATGCTTACAAAAGCAGCGAAAATCCTCTGTTTAATGAAACCGGCAGTGAAGTGGAAGTTGAAGTAGATGCCGGAGATTTCGATATGCGCGGTTTTGAGGTAGCAAGGGCAGAACTGTTTAACACTGCAAACTGTCCGGCTGTAACATTCGGCGATAAAGTAATAAAAATCAACTCGGTCTGCACAAAAAAATTCGGAAAAAACAACCGTGTTGAACTTCTTGTAAATCCCATAACACGTGAATTTGCCGTCAGATCGACAAATCAGGAGAACAAGCACAGCGTCGTCTGTTCAAAGTATGCAGGGAAATCATACGCACCAAAGGATATTGCAATTACTGCTTTTTATGAAACGCTGTACTCGCTTTTCGGATGGAATACCGATTATCGTTATCGCATTGTGGGAACTGTATACGAACAAAACAAAGAAATCGCATATATATTCGATACCGCAGACTCGGAAGCATTTTTAAAGCCGCATCTTATTCATAAATATTCCGAAGATGCGGATGGAAAACACTCGATATATAAGCCATTGACACCGTATGGAAAACGAATACGGGCTATTCCCGAGGAATGGACAAATAATTTCGGAAAACAGTATTACTTGCATGAAAGGTCGTGGGATGAACTTAACTCGCAAAGTGAATCGGATTGGAAATTGCGTCTTGAAGGGCAGTTGACCGACACGGGAAATAAGTTTAATGTCACTGACTTCGATGAACTTCGCACATATATAAAGCAGGAATTAGGTGAATTTTTCACACAGGAGGTTTGCTATGATGAATGAATTAAACAATAACGACATTTACGCAGGGTCAATTTTAACGGGCATTAAAAATGAAATTCCGACACCTGTATTAAATGAGAATGATGAAATAATCGAATTGGGCGAAGATTTTGACTTTAACGGTTTTCAAGTTGTGAGGAGAGAATTTTTTGCACATATGCAGGAGCCTTCCGTTACTTTTAACAATTGCAAATTCTATGTGAACACCGCTTGCTTGAAGAAATTCGCCGAGTATGATTATGCCCAGGTTTTAATAAACCGCCAAAACAAAATACTGGCTTTAAGACCATGCCTTGAAAGCGCAAGGGACTCATTTCAATGGAGTTATATGTCAAAAGGAAAGCGAAAACCCAAACCGATAACATGCAGGTTGTTTTTTGCAAAAATAGTTTCTATGATGGAATGGAATCCGAATTACAGATATAAGCTGCTCGGAAAAATTATTCATTCAAATGCAGAATATATGCTTGCATTTGATTTGACAGCAACGGAAATATACCAAAGGACATTGACAGACGACGGAAAACAAAAAACATCAAGAACACCGCATTTCCCAACAGAGTGGCAGAATCAATTCGGTCTTCCGTTTAATGAACATAAACAATCAATGCAGATTGATATTGTAGACGGATACGCAGTGTATTCCATCAAAGATACGAGTTCAAATATTCAAAAGAGTCCATTAAGTGTAACAGGAGGAGAAACCATATGACAGAGAATTTAAATTCGGCAGTTGCTATTTCCGTAGATTTGAAAAAAAGCAGAATACGGATATATAAAAGCATGATTCATCTTATGGGAGACCCTAAATACATACAGCTTCTTGTAAATCCCAATAACAAGCATGTCGCAATACGCGGTGTCGATGTTTCGATTCCCGGTAATCAAGCGGAGCGTATAAAACCTCAATACATGGCGGCAGATAATTGTTTCGAATTATACAGCAAGGCATTTGTAAATAAACTTTTTGATATTATCGGGAGTCTTGACCGCTCCTGCACATATAAATTAAGCGGTATAATTGTGAATTCACATAACATGGCGGTTTTTTCGTTAAAAACTCTTGTAAGAGTTGAATCTTAGGGGGCGTGTTATGAACAGACAATTAAAGATAAAAAAAGAATTCAAGAATTTAATCCGTCCTCTTCGAAGGCAGGAATATCTTCAGCTTGAGGAAAATATTTTAAGGGATGGCTGCCGTGAACCTATAATCACATGGGACGGATTTATAATAGACGGGCATAACAGATATGAAATCTGTACAAAGCACAACATCGAATATGCAACTTGTGAAATGAAGTTTGACAGTGACGAAGATGCTATTGCCTGGATATGTGCAAATCAACTCGGCCGAAGAAATATTTCCGATGAAACACGAAAATTTCTTATCGGTATGCAGTATGAATCCGAGAAAATTATAAATTCAAGAAAAAATGCAAACGGAAACAACCAATACAGCAATGAAGATGATTATGTCCAAGAACGGTCCGAGATTGCGCCATATTCGGAACGGTCTGTGCATAAAACAGCTTGGCGTATCAGCGAAGAAAACCATATTGCTCCCGGAACGGTGCTGAAATACGCCCAATATACAAGAGCTCTTGAGGCGATAGGCTCAAAAGAGCCGGAACTTGTCCCTAAGATTTTATCCGGACATTACAAAATAGCGCATAAAAATGTAATTAAAATGTCTGAATTAACCGAAAAAGAACTCAAAACCGTTAATAAACATCTTAACCGAAGCAGAAATCCTTATTTCAAGTATAATCAATCAAGAAATTTACTGAATAATACTTACGGTGAAATGCTGTCGGGACCAAGCATAAAAGATATGCCTACTTTTGACCCCGATGCGGAAGTTACCGAACTTACACTTACTATTCCAACATGGAATAGTTCCATAAAACGCACTCAAACCAATGCGGATTTAAGCATCATATCACAAACAGCGAGAGAAAAACTCAAATCTGCGCTGCAATCTCTCCGAGACGAAGTGGATATAATGCTGACCCTGATTAAGGAGGAAAAATAATGGATAATTTTAAAGAATATATACCCAATGTGCATTTTGAACTGATTCCGATAAAGAACCTTGTTTCAAACCAAGATTATCAAAGAATACTTTCTCATTCGCATATTGACAGAACGGCTGAAGACTTTGATGTTTATCAAATCAACCCGGTAAAAGTCAGCCGCAGGAATGGAATAAATTATGTATTTAACGGACAGCATACAATCGAAATCGTTGCTTTGGTTTCGGGTTCGCGCGACTGTCCTGTTTGGTGTATGATTTATGACGATTTATCTTATGAAGAAGAAGCATCGATTTTCTCCGAACAGATGAAGCATGTCAAAAATCTCGTGCCTTATGAAAAATTTAATGCAAAAATCGAGGCAGGAAACAATGACCAGCTTATGATTAAGGAACTTGTGGAGTCTTACGGACTTAAAATCGGTAATAAGAAAGCTCCCGGAATTATTTGTGCCATATCAACAATTGAAGGAATTTATGAAAAATACGGTTACCATGTACTTAATCGCACTTTGCGGCTTATCATTGCAACATGGGAAGGAGAAATCAGTTCATTTTGTGCAATTATGTTTAATGCCGTTACAAAATTAATTGTAACCTATAACAATGCTCTTGACGAAAAAATGTTCCGTGAAAAACTCGGACGAGTCTCTCCAAAAACATTGATTCGCACGGGCAAAGAACGCAGAACAGGCTCTCTTGGACTTGCTGAGGCAATGGTTATCGCATATAACGGCAAAAAGAAGGGCAGCATGAATAAACTGTTTATGAATAAGCTTTATTCAAAAGATTTTAAGGTAATAGATGATGAAGATTTTGCTGATACCGATTCCTATGAGAGTGATGATATCGATGACATAATTGCTATGCAGTCCAATTTAGGTGTTCAAAACTCACTTTTCCCCAAAAATGATGCCAATTAACATATCAATAAAAATAACTCCTGTAAATAAGGGCAGGGGTTATTTTTCCCTAAAACAGGGCGTTTTTCTAAACCGGTGTCTATATTTTTGAAATAATTGATTATATTTTGGTTTGTTCTATTTTGTAGACATAACCTCTATTTCCATCTCGTTTCTGAAAATAAACTTAAACTCACCGTCTGATTTTATTATAACCTTATCGACTGTTGCAAGCCAAAGTTCATCATCAAATACTTCAATGCACCCGTCAATTTCAGAAAGGGTTTTCAGAAATTTGTTGAAAGCATCTCTTCTTGACTTTTTCAGAATTTTTTCGTTGTTAAGGTCAGCAAGTTTTATGCTGATACTTTCATACCTCTCTGCATAATCATTGTATTTTTTCAAATACTTTTTCTGGTCTTGCGGAAGAGACGCATTTTCGCTGATACATTTCCGTGTTAACTCTGCAACGACTTCTTGTTCCTGCTTTAAATTCGTGATTTTTTCATCAATTAAGGTACAATCAGTCAAATGCTCAGCAACGGTTCGGCAGTTTGCGACAATCACCGGCTTGCAGTCAAAAAGAATATTAAAAGCTTGAACAAATGCATCTTTTATGCTCTCTTCCGTAACATGGGGAGTTTTGCACCTGTCTTTACCCTTAAATTTATCGTTGCATTGCCAAATCGTTCTGCGATATTTTTCACTGGTCGAGTTCCAAACCTTAGGTCCGAAAAATGCACCGCAGTCTTCGCAAATCAACTTGGTTGCAAAAATACTGTTCCCGCTGTATTTTCGCCCCATAGCCTTTCTCCGTACAAATTCCTTTTGAACCTGTTCCCATTCTTCGGGAGGGATAATAGCCTCGTGGCTGTTCTCTACATAATACTGCGGAACTTCACCCTCGTTGGTTTTCATCCTCTTGGTTAAGTAATCAACGGTGAAACTCTTTTGCAAAAGCGCCGCACCTTTATATTTTTCATTGGTAAGAATACTGTTAATAACGCTTACCCTCCAACGCGTGGATTTCCCCGAAGGGGTAGGTATGTTTTCTGAAGACAATTCCTGCGCAATCATACAAGATGTTTTTCCGTGCATAAACTCTCTGTATATACGCTTAACCAAAACCGCCTGTTCGGAATTAACAGCAAGACCACCGTTTTCACCTTTATCATATCCGAGAAAATTTTTGTATCCGAGGCTGACCTTTCCGTCTGCGGCACTTTTCCTTTTGCCCCATGTAATATTTTCCGATATTGAACGGCTTTCTTCCTGTGCAAGTGACGACATGATTGTGAGAAGCAGTTCACCTTTGCTGTCAAGCGTCCAGATATTTTCTTTTTCAAAATACACCTCTACACCCTTTGACTTCAATTCCGGAATGGTTACCAAGCTGTCAACGGTATTTCTTGCAAATCTGCTGACCGACTTTGTAACTATAAGGTCAATTTTACCGTTTAGAGCATCCTCAATCATCAAATTGAATCCATCTCTTTTTTTGGTATTTGTTCCAGATATGCCTTCATCGGTATAAACCTTCACAAATTCCCATTCGGGCTTTTCTTTTATATATTTTGTGTAGTAATCGACCTGTGCCTCATATGAGGTAAACTGTTCATCTTTATCGGTCGATACTCTCGCATAACCCGCCGTTCTCCGTTTTTGGATTGAAAATGCGGGGAGTCTTGTAAGCGGGTTAATCGTTGCCGGTATAACGGTTACTGTTTTTGCCATTGTCTGTTTTCCTTTCTAAAGCTTTCTGCCTTGCTTTTTCTCTCATTGCTTTCGACCAGCTTTTGCTTCGTGAACGGTCTTTCCATTCTCGCTCGACCGTGTGTCCGTCACTAAATAAAAATAACAGCCTGTTTGCCTGCGGTACAATGATTTTATCGATTTTTTCTTCAAAAACCTCGGTATTGAATTTTTCTATTCCCAAAACTTTCGCTGTTACCGTGCGAATGGTTTCATCCGGAATCTGTTTTGAAGCACATTCTTTTTTGCCCATGTTATTAAAAGTGGAACAAATCCAAACAATACCTGTTGCCGTTACTTTCCGCCTATAGTTTTTGCCGCAAATCCCGCATTCGATTTTTCCTGTAAATTCATATTTTTTTGTTTCTGTCATTCTGCAATATCTTTTTCTTCGCCGTTCAATCTCAAGCTGAACCGCATCAAACGTCTGTCGTGAAATAATGGGCTCGTGGTTGTCTTGAACATAATACTGAGGCTTTTCTCCTTGATTTCTTTTTCTGTGCTTGGTTAAATGGTCTGTGCTGAACGATTTTTGCAAGAGTAAATCTCCTACATATTTTTCATTTGATAAAATATAGCGGACTTTCTTTTCCGACCATTTACCGTTATTGCTGCCAGGCGCCCCGCTTTCGGTTAAAATTTTAGATATTTTCAAAGTGCCCAAACCGTCAAGATACATTGAAAATACCCGTTTTACGATGTCGGCTTCTTCAGGTATTATTTCCAAGCCGCCGTCTTTTGTTCTTTTATAGCCGTAAATATTTTGAACGAACATCGGGAGAATTCCTTGCTTAAAGTCAGAACGAATCCGCCATTTGAAATTTTCGGACACCAATAAACTTTCTTCCTGAGCATATGATGCAAGAATGGTAAGCATAATTTCTCCGTCTGCGGACAGAGTATTGATGTTTTGTTCCTCAAATATAACTCCGATTCCAAGGAGTTTAAGTTCTCGGATTGTATTCAACAAGGTGACTGTATTTCTTGAAAATCGTGAAATGCTCTTGGTAATAATCAAGTCAATTTTACCTTCTCGGCATGCGTCCATCATTCTTTGAAATTCCGTTCTGTCCTCTTTTGTGCCGGTTACAGCTTCATCTGCATAAACCCCGCAATATAACCATCCATCATGGTTCTGAATCAACTCTGAGTAGTAACTGACTTGTGCCGAAAGCGAATGAAGCATTGCATCCTTGCCACTGGATACTCTGCTGTATGCGGCAACCTTTATCAGCTCAATCGGCCGGGGACTTTCAAATTGAACTTTTTGTACTGTTCTATCCATTTCTGCCTCCTTACTTTGTTTGTAAACATATTCCCTCTAAAAGAGCATAAAGTCAAGAGATTTCATCGATATATAACTGACAATTCCAAGCCGTATTTTTTTGCGGTTTTTGTTTCTATTTCGGCATATTCTTCGGCAGAAATATGCCCTTTTTTCAGCATATTTTTAACAAGCGCCATTGTTGTTTTATATAGCAGGACAGAATGATACAGACTTTCATTCACTACGCATCACCGTCTTTCGTCTTGCCTCTGCAAAGCATTTGCGTGAGCAATAGCGGCGGTGGTTATTGCCGTAACTTTCAAACCCGCACCCGCAGTTTTCGCAGACAAAAGAGTACACCGCTCGACGATTTACAAGTTCCTTATGAGAATTCCACCATTCAAGCCGGCATTTATCTGAGCAGTATTTTTTCTCACGCTTATGCGGAGTGTTTTCTATAGGCTTGCCGCACTGCAGGCAAACTTTTTTGGTTTTGTCGAACGGATGTCTTCGGCAATACGACTTTACGGTATTTTCAGATAACCCGAGAATATGTGCAATCCTTTTATAACCGTAATCTTGAAATCGCAAACCATCTATCTCTTTATTCTTCATAAAAACACTCCCTTCGCATTACGGAGATTAAAAAGTGCTTTTGATAGGGTATACAAACAAAAAAATAAGACCTGCAAGGAAATAGATCCTCACAGGTCATAGATAAATATTCGATTATTCTCCGTAAATCCCCGCACGGTCATTGATTACAAGAATGCGGAGCATATTATATCAAGCATAAGCTTGCCCTCGTTATCACCCTTAAGGTAACCCTTTCGCATAAGCTTGGTAACGGTAGGCTTTGCCCAGTCGGGCATATTATCGTCCACCCAGGCATAAACCATCTTGTTTTTCAGTTTGTCTACATCAGTTCTGATATTGCCGATTTCCTTTTTCAGTTCATCATACTGTGCCATAGTTAAATCCTCCTCGTTTATTGTCAGTCTCTTTTTAAATGTATCCCATAATGCCCAGCCGTTTTTGCTCATACTTGCCGGACAGTTTTTGCGGCTTGCGTCATAGTGGCGAACCACACGCTCAAGCGGAATATTGAGTTCTTGCATAAGATATTTTGTAAGTTCAACCGCTTTGCAAAATGCAATGTCATAATTCCCGTCACCGTTTACGCAGATTTCGATTCCGACCGAGTTACGGTTTGTAATTCCGTATTTGCCCTTGCCGTCACCACAGTGCCAAGTGTAGAATTTATTGTAATCATTCACTTGAAGAATCTGCGTATCGTCAACAAAGAAGTCTGCCGATGCATTTCTGTTGCCGCCGTTAAAATAGTTAAAGTGTGCATTCGCATTGGCGCCTTTGCCGGTGTTTCCGGTATCGTGGATAACGATATACACAGGCTTTTTCGTCCTTGCGGTTTTGTTATATGCAATCTGTTTTTTATTTATCTTCATCGGTTGAATCCTCCTTTTTGAGTTTTGCAAGAGCGTTCCTTACCGGTTCCGGCAGCGGCAGTCCCATAGCGCCCCAGTTTTCGAGTATCGAGAAACCCTCGTTTGCTATATAGTAGGACATCGGTATCAATCGTATATTTTCCGTCATCGGGCAGAGTGAACGAGCATACCTCATACCAGCCGTAATTTTGGCGGTAAATATAAAAATCCCACGACCGTCCGAGAACCGTACCCGAACCCGTGTTCTCAATTTCAATATCCATTGTGATATGCAAGCATCCGGGAACGGCCGTGTTAAACAAAAGCGGATATGTATAACATCTGTTAAGAGTGGTTCTTGACTCCGACCACTGGTATTGAAATCTTCCTTTTTCGCCGTATCCTACATACGGATAATCATACTTAAAATTCATGTTTGCCATATCGCACCTCAGAAAGTCTTGATTACAATATCCCCATAGCTTGTGGACGGAGGAGTAGAACCGCTCGTCCACAGTACGATGTTTCGCACCTGTTTGGTTGTATAAGCTGTGTTGGACTGTGCCGTCAGCTTTGCGGACATTGCAGTATCAGAATATTTCCTTACAAAATTGGTATCGACATAGGTTTTGTTGGCAATATCATAACTGCCGGACGGATTTTGAACCTTTGCTCTGCCATTGCTATCTCTCATCATAATACGGCTTGATGTGTATTCCGATGTTGCGTTATCAAGCTTTTGTTTATCAGTGTAACTCATAAAACCGTTTGAATTTATCGTTGCATTTTGATGCGTTCCGTTTGAGATGTGGTTTGCACATTCGGAGAGCGTGACAGGCGGATTTGCCTGCCACGAGTTTTGCCCTGTGATTGCTTTTATTCTGTTTGCAAGCCAACCGAGAACAGCCGACAGCTTGCCCTTTGCAGCGGAACTGTCGGGCGCTGTCTGTGCGTAAACGCTCGGTGTGAGCAATTCATCAATGGCATCAAAATTCTCGTTTATAACCGCAATGTCGGCATTATCCGAATACAGTGGCTTTTTTAGTTTATGGTTTGTTGTTTCTTTCGGCATATTATCACCCCTTGAACCAGATTAGGACTTTATCATCGGATATACGCTTGAGAACAGTGTACCCATTTTCAATTGATTTTACTGCCTTACCGTTTGCTCCGCATCGGCAGATATCACCGCTTTGGAGTGTTCCGTCATCATATACGATGAGTTTTCCGAGTACACCGACAGCCGACCATTCCGCTCTGTCCTTCCTCGGAATATATTCCTGTTCCGGATTCCAATCGGGGTTTAATATCGGCTGTGTTTCGATATGTTCCTCGGTTATTGTATTGCCGTCCTCATCGGTTTCAGCCGGGACGGTTACATCGTGGTATTGTATTCTTCCGAAATCATCGGTCACATATTTTCCCTGCCAGTGCATTTCTCCGCTGTCACCGATGATTGCCGGGGTTGACGAAACAATGCCGAGCGGTGTATCAAAATCCTCACACAACACAATTTTTCCGTCTTTCAGCTTTACAAAATATCCGGCTCTGTCCTCATTATTTGGGTTACCGTCCGCCCATTCGAAATACTCCGCATAGTCGGCACATGGAGAGGTGTACTCTTTATCCGCATGAACACCGCCATCAGATAACACCTTAAACGCAAGTCCGGGTGTTTTGATTGCAGCGCCGTTTGCAAGCGCAATGGAGCAGGCGTCTGTGTTTATGCCGTATTTTCCGAAGGTGACCGCATTGTCGGCGGCTGAAATGACATGATAACCGTCCGCAAACGAATACTTGCCCGTTGCCATGCCGTAGCATCCGCCGGCAGCGGACGATGTCGCATACGATGAATTGCTGCTCTGCACAAATATGATACCGTCCGGGAAAAGCTGTTGAATGTACGAACCGGCGCCTCCGGCATACGTATCATCGGGTATATATATCGTATTTCCGCTTATTGATTTAACCTTCACCTGCGAAAATATGATAGTGTTAATGCAGTTAAAGCATCTTAAAATTATCGTATCGCCGCTTTTGATTCCGGCAAGACTGTATTTCGGGTCTATAGTGAGCGTTTTGTCTTTCCAGTTTAGATTTGTGCATTTTAAGGCACGTGCATAAACTCTTGAATAATTACCGGCAGAAAACGAATGCGGCGCATATGCATAGCTTGAATTCAAAGCCGAGGTTTTTTCTCCGTATGCACAGGAGGAGCCTGCCGAAAACGAATATTCTCCTTCGGCGGTTGAAGAACACAGCGCCGCAGCGTTTCTTCCTTTTGCATTTGCCGAGTTTGCCGCAAATGAATATGCGCCGTCTGCACTTCCCGAGCGGCCCGAAAAGCTTGACGCTCCGCCCGATGTTCCGCCGAAGGATATGCTCGACTCGCCCGCAATCAGCTTGTATGCATCAATTAGCGGAATAAATGTGCTTATGTATTGGTAATCTCTTATCGTGTGCGTTTCGTCCGGCGGCTCTGTCGATATTCCTATATCGGTTGTAATTCTTATATATTTTTCATCGGTGTTTACCTCTAAAATCTCCACTATCTTTTTGGGGGATTCTATGGTCAGCCAGTCATTCCAGCCGGAGTCGACCCAGGTTAAACCCAGGCTGAACACAAGCTTATCTCCGACCTTAAGCGTAGTATCGGCTTGTTCGTCCGAATAAATATAGTACGGAATGATCCCTGTTTCGGTATCGAAATTTTCATAACCGATATTTACCGAACCGTATTTGTATTTTT
>CAKSFT010000006.1 GCA_934454145.1 uncultured Clostridia bacterium
AAAAAATTCGTTTTTTTGTGTCCCTGTTTTGTTGCACCATATGTGGTATCGCTTTTTGAGCGTTGTATACTATATATGCAAAATCACCTTTATACAATTCCAGAAAAACATTTGACACTCGGGCCATTATCAGCCTGCTAAGCAACAAAAAAAGATGTGACACCACATCTTTTTTTGTCGTTTTTTCAATAAAATTATACTAGCTCAACAATAGCCATAGGAGCAGCGTCACCGCGGCGCGGGCCTGTCTTTACCACTCTTGTATATCCGCCATTTCTGTCAGCGTATTTCGGTGCAATTTCGTCAAACAATTTTTTGACTACATCTTCCTTTGTGATAAACGCTAAAGCCTGACGGCGTGAATGTAATGTGTTAGCTTTTCCAAGAGTTATCATCTTTTCTGCTAAACTTCTTGTTTCCTTTGCTCTTGTTACTGTTGTTTCTATTCTGCCGCTTTCAAGCAAGCTTGTCACCAGGTTTCTCAAAAGAGCCATTCTCTGGTCTGTAGGCAGATTTAATTTTCTTGTTCCGGGCATTAAACATTACCTCCTTTCATTAAAGAGAGCCTTAGTCTTCCTCTTCTCTCAATGCAAGACCCAACTCGTTTAACTTGTGTATTACTTCTTCAAGCGACTTTCTTCCGAGATTTCGAACCTTCATCATATCCTCTTCGGATTTTTCTATAAGGTCCTCAACTGTATTTATTGCGGCACGCTTCAGGCAGTTGTAAGAACGTACTGATAAATCCAGTTCTTCAATTGTCATTTCCAGCACTTTTTCTTTCTTGCTTTCTTCCTTTTCCACAATAATTTCGGCATTTTTGCCTTCGTCCGACAAGTCTACAAATAATGTGAGCAAATCGTTCATTATCTTTGCCGCAAGGCTCACTGCCTCGTCCGGCTTGATTGTTCCGTCTGTCCACACTTCAACAGCCAGGGTTTCCCTGTCTATATACTGACCGACACGTGTATTCTCAACGGTATAATTCACCTTTTTCACCGGTGTATAAATCGAGTCAACGGGAATCACACCTACCGGCGGCTGCATATTCATCTTGTTTCTTTCTGCAGAAACATAGCCTCTGCCTCTGGAAATTGTGATTTCCATATACAGCTTTGCATCTTCATTCAGAGTTGCAATGTGCAAATCCGGGTTGAATATCTCCACCTCATCATCGGTCTTGATATCCGCCGCCGTAATCTCGCACTGCCCCTTTGCCTCAATATATACCGTTTTTTGTGTATTTGCGTGAAGCTTAAGAGATAACTTTTTAAGATTCAATATAATCTCAGTTACATCTTCTTTAACCCCGGGAATTGTTGAAAATTCGTGCTGAACACCTTCAATCTTGATTGAAGTCACAGCAGCACCCGGCAATGATGACAGCAAAATTCTGCGGAGCGAATTTCCGAGTGTTGTCCCGTAACCGCGCTCCAGCGGAGTGACGGTAAACTTTCCGTAGTTTCCCGTCAGCTGTGTACATTCAATATTGGGCTTTTCCATTTCTATCATCTTATCGAAACCCTCCTTCACATATTCATGTAACCGTTCCACTTTACCGAGGGTGATAACATTTATTACTTAGAATACAATTCGACAATCAAATGCTCTTCAACTTCATAATCAATGTCATCTCTTGCCGGCAGTGCTACAACTTTACCTGTAAGCGTGTTCTTATCCATATCCAGCCATTTCGGAACAAGACGTGAAGCATTGACTTCAACAATCTCCTTCATTCTGTCTGAATTTTTTGATTTTTCTCTTACGGTAATAACATCGCCCTGCTTAATCAAATATGAAGGAATGTTTACCTTTTTGCCGTTTACAAGGATATGACCGTGGTTTACAATCTGCCTTGCTTCACGTCTTGTGTTTGCAAGTCCCATTCTGAAAACAACGTTGTCAAGTCTTGTTTCCAGGATTTGCAAAAGCATTTCACCTGTAATTCCGTTTTTCTTTGTAGCCATTACATAGTATTTTCTGAACTGCTTCTCAAGCACACCGTATATGAATTTTACCTTCTGCTTTTCGGTGAGCTGCAGACCATATTCAGACTGCTTTTTTCTGCTTTGCTTCGGGTTTCTCTTTGACTTTTTGTCAATACCCATAACACCCGGCTCTATGCCCAATGTTTTACATCTTTTTAAAATAGGCTGCATATTTTTAGCCATTGCGTTTTACCTCCTTTAACTTTCTGTAACAGTACAATAATCACACACGTCTTCTCTTCGGCGGTCTGCAACCATTGTGTGGTATCGGGGTAACATCCTTAATCATGCTTACTTCGAGGCCTGCTGCCTGAAGTGCTCTGATTGCGGCTTCACGTCCCGCACCGGGGCCTTTTACGTATACTTCAACAGTTTTAAGACCATGCTCCATAGCAGCCTTTGCTGCTGTTTCTGCTGCTGACTGTGCAGCAAACGGAGTGCTCTTTCTTGAACCTCTGAAGCCTAAACCGCCGGCACTCGCCCAAGACAATGCATTGCCTGCTGTATCTGTAATAGTAACTATTGTGTTATTGAAAGTTGAACGGATATGAGCTGCACCCTTTTCAATATTCTTTCTGTCACGACGCTTTGTGCGTGTCGTTTTCTTCGCTACCTTTGCCATTGTCAGTTTAGCTCCTCTCTTATTTCTTCTTATTAGCCATAGTCTTTGCCGGGCCTTTTCTTGTTCTTGCGTTATTCTTTGTGTTTTGTCCTCTTACAGGAAGCCCTTTTCTATGTCTTATTCCTCTGTAGCATCCGATTTCCATCAATCTCTTGATGTCCAAAGCCACCTGTCTTCTGAGGTCACCCTCAACAGTATAGTTTGCATCAATCGTTTCTCTGAGTTTGTTTATTTCTTCTTCTGTCAAGTCCTTTACTCTTGTATCAGGGTTAACACCGTTTTGAGCTAAAATTTTCTGAGAACTTCTGAGGCCGATTCCGTAGATGTATGTCAAAGCAACTTCTATTCTCTTTTCTCTTGGTAAGTCAACACTTGCTATTCTTGCCATTTTTACACCTCCATGTATAAATTCACAACTACTCCTGATTTGCGGAAAATATCCGCCTTAAAATAATTAAAAACCCATTCAAGTCCGCATATGTGCGGCAGCCGCCCCCGAACAAGTCATAATTCTATCCAATCAACCCTGCTTTTGTTTGTGCTTAGGGTTTTCGCAGATTACCATAACCTTGCCTTTTCTTTTTATAATTTTGCACTTTTCGCAGATAGGTTTTACTGATGGACGTACTTTCATTATAATTACCTCCTTATTTAGATCTCCAAGTGATTCTGCCTCGTGTCAAATCATACGGTGACATTTCAAGCTTCACCTTATCACCCGGAAGAATCTTTATGAAGTTCATTCTTAATTTGCCTGAAATGTGCGCCAAAATCTGGTGTCCGTTTTCAAGCTCAACCTTAAACATTGCATTGGGCAGAGTTTCCACAACAGTGCCCTCCAATTCCATAACATCGTCCTTAGCCAAAGAAGCAACCTCCCTTAAACTCTTTTTAAATATTCCGCCAAAATACTCCTCACACGGTAATTTTCCGAAAAATCCTCGTCTGTGACATAATGAGTACCTTGCAGATGCTTTATTTTTTTCTTCTTAGGATTTTCTCTTTTCCTAAGCTTCCCGTCAGCAACATATGCATAACCGTCCGCCACATCAACCGCAAGGAACAACATTCCTTTGTCCCTTCCTGCCTTGGAGCGGACAACGCTTCCGATTTTTATTTCCATCTCTTCCTCCTAAAGCGTCAGAATTTCGCACTTATCTTTAGTTATCAAAATGGTGTTTTCGTAATGTGCCGACAGGCTCCCGTCTTCTGTAACAACCGTCCAGTCATCGTCCAACACGCACACGTCATATTCTCCGGCGTTCACCATTGGTTCAATCGCCAGAGTCATGCCCGCGGCAAGCTTAACGCCGCGGCCCTTGTGACCGTAATTCGGCACACTCGGATCCTCGTGCATCTTCCTGCCTATTCCGTGTCCCACCAAATCGCGTACCACAGAATATCCGTTTGACTCGACATATTCCTGAATTGCCGCAGAAACATCGCCCAGCTTTGCCCCATGCACAGCATATTTTATGCCTTCAAAAAAGCTTTGCTTTGTGACATCAATCAAGCGCTGCGCCTCGTCGGAAATTTTTCCGACCGCAAAGGTTCTCGCCGCGTCGCCGTGGTAGCCGTTTATATAAGCCCCCACGTCGATGCTTATGATGTCGCCTTCCGCAAGAATCATTCCCTTGGAAGGGATTCCGTGCACAACCTCGTCATTTCTGGAAGCACATATGCTTGCCGGGAAACCGTTGTAGTTTAAGAAGGATGGTGCGGCTCCTCTTGAAACAATGTAATTATATGCGATTTTGTCAAGCTGCTTTGTGGATATTCCCGGTTTTATATGTTTTTCAACTTCTTTCAGCACATCACCGGTGATTTTTCCCGCAAGCCTCATCTTCTCAATCTCTGATTTTGACTTTATCGTTATCATTTAATTACCTCTCCAAAAACCTTTGGCTTTATTTGTCAATCCCCAGAGCCTTCAGCACCTCTTTTGTGGTGTCCTCCAGTTCTTCCTGACCGTATGCTATAACCAATTTACCTTTTTTCTCATAGAAATCCTTGATAGGTTCAGTCTGCTCATGATATATCTCAATGCGGTTCTTCACCGTTTCTTCATTATCATCCGCACGCTGAATCAAATCTCCGCCGCAGGGGCACTTTTCACCGTTCGGTGACGGTTTGTGCACAACATGATACGGCGTGCCACAAGCCTTGCATTCTCTTCTTCCCGAAAGTCTTTGTATGATTGTTTCATCGCTTACCTCCAGAGAGAGAACCTTGTCGATTTCAACACCGGCTTCTTCCAAAGCTTCCGCCTGTGCGGTTGTCCTCGGGAAACCGTCCAGTATGAAACCCTTCTCGCAGTCCTTTTGTTTCAGTCGTTCTTTAACTATACCAACAACAACATCGTCCGGCACAAGCTTGCCTTTGTTTATATAGCCTTCTGCAAGTTTACCAAGCTCCGTGCCTTCTCTGATGGCAGTCCTCAGCATGACTCCGGTGGAAATCGTGTCAATTCCGAACTTCTTTGAAAGAATTTCTGCCTGTGTTCCTTTTCCCGCTCCCGGAGGACCCAATAAAATCAATTTCATTTTTACGCCACCCTTTCTCTTTCTGTTGTTATCATCTGTTTCTTAATCAAGGAAACCTTTATAATGACGCATTGTCATCTGTGATTCAATCTGTCTTACCGTTTCGAGTGCAACACCTTCCATAATCAACAGTGAAGTACCGCCGATTTGCAGATGTGACATGCCGAATATTGTTCCGAATATAATAGGAAGTATTGCTATAATTCCCAGGAATATTGCCCCGGCAAGATTAAGTCTGTTTGCAACCTTGGCTATAAAGTCGCTTGTGGGCTTGCCCGGTCTGTAGCCCGGTATATATCCGCCCGACTTCTTCATATTATTTGCTATCTCAATCGGATTGAACTGTATTGAGGTATAGAAATATGTGAAGAATATGATAAGCAGGAAGTAGATAGCAGAATAAACAATGTCTGTCCAGCCCGGTCCGTATCCTGCACTCAGGCAACCCAAAATCCAATATCCAAAACCTGCTGTCGGGAGATTTCCGCCCGTTGCAAGCCTCACGATTGTCGCCGGGAATGCCATAATGCTCGAAGCAAAGATAATCGGCATAACACCCGCCATTACAACCTTAATCGGGATATTTGTGCTTTGTCCGCCATACATTTTTCTTCCCACAACACGCTTTGCGTACTGCACCGGGATTTTCCTCTCGGCAGAGTCAAACAAAACAACAAATGTTATGGCAAGTATTGCCGCAATCAGTATCACTGCCGAAATCAGCACGCCTTTGATGGTGATGTTGTCAGCAAGGAACTGGTTGTACACCGTCACTATCCCGGCAGGTATTCTTGATACGATACCGGCAAAGATTATCAGTGATACACCGTTTCCAAGACCCTTTTCGGTGATGATTTCACCCAGCCATACGATAAACGCAGTGCCGGCTGTGAAGGTCAGTGTGATTACGAAAAATCCCAAAACGTCCGGTCTTGTGATTACGCTTGTTGTGTCGCCGTTTGCCACACCCATGTTCCAGAGTGTTACATAAAGACCGGCGCCCTGCACAAATGCAAGCACAATACCGAGATATCTTGTAATCTTATTGATTTTCTTTCTGCCCTCATAGCCTTCTTTCGCAAGGCGCTCAAGGGCAGGGATTGCAACTGTCAAAAGCTGCACAATAATTGATGAATTGATGTATGGCGAAACACCAAGCGCCATCACTGTTGCACTTGAAAACGCACCGCCGGTGAATACATCAAACAGCGAAAACAAGTCTGCAAATCCGTTTCCCGTTCCTGTCGGGTCCAGGAATTGCTTCATTGCGTCAGAACTCAGATACGGAACAGGGATATGTGCCCCGAATCTGAATACGATAAGCATAAAAATTGTAAAGAACAGTCTTCTTCTCAAGTCAGGTATTTTAAATGCATTCTTGATAGTAGTAAACACTTAAATCACCTCTGCCTTTCCGCCTGCCTTTTCGATTTTCTCTTTAGCCTGGGCAGAATATTTTGCCACCTTTACATTTAATTTCTTTGTAAGCTCGCCTCTTCCGAGAATTTTCACCCCGTCCAAAATCTTGCTTACAACCCCGGTTTCTTTCAACAATTCTGCTGTTACCTCTGTGCCGTTTTCAAACTTTTCCAAATCAGCAACGTTTATTGTAACATATTCTTTAGCAAATATATTGTTAAAACCTCTCTTAGGAAGACGTCTGTACAAAGGCATCTGACCGCCTTCAAAGCCCGGTCTTACACCGCCGCCCGAACGCGCCTTCTGACCCTTATGACCCTTCCCGGAAGTTTTACCTGTTCCGGAACCTATACCTCTGCCCACTCTCTTTGCAGAGAACTTTGAGCCTTCAGCCGGTTGAAGTTCGTCCAATCTCATTTGCTGCACCTCCTTCTTGTTCATTATAAATTAGTTTTCTTCAACTTCTACAAGATGTGATACTTTTTTAATCATGCCTCTTATTTGAGGAGTATCGTTATGCACCGCAACATCTCTTATCTTTTTCAGACCCAGAGCTTTTATTGTTGCTATCTGGTCGTCTTTGCAACCGATTGTGCTCTTTATTTGTTTAACTGTTAATTTAGCCATTTATCGCTTGCCTCCTTAACCTTTAATCTCTTCAATTGCTTTGCCTCTGAGCTTTGCAACCTCATCGATTTGCTTAAGCTGTGACAAGCCCTGAATTGTAGCCCTTACTACGTTTTTCTTGTTGTTTGAGCGCAGACATTTTGTTCTTATGTCCTTTACTCCCGCCATTTCGAGAACAGCTCTGGCAGCGCCGCCGGCGATAACACCGGTACCCTGCTTAGCAGGCTTTATAAGAACTCTTCCTGCCCCAAACTCACCGATTACTTCGTGAGGGATTGTCGTCCCGACCAACGGAACGCTAATCATATTTTTCTTTGCGTCCTCAATGCCCTTTCTTATTGCATCGGGGATTTCGGCAGCTTTGCCGGTGCCGCAGCCAACATGACCGTTTCCGTCGCCGACTACCATAAGTGCGCTAAATCTGAAGGTTCTACCGCCTTTTACAACCTTAGCAACACGATTTATTTCAACCAATGTTTCCTGGATATCCAGTGTTGATGCATCAATTCTTTCAGCCACAAAATCTACCTCCTAACTCTTAGAAATCTAAGCCGCCCTCTCTTGCACCTTCTGCAAGAGCAGCAACTCTTCCGTGATACAAGTATCCGCCTCTGTCGAATACTACAGCTTTAATGCCCTTTTCAAGAGCTTTCTTTGCAACAGCTTCGCCGACAGCCTTCGCCGCTTCGCAGTTGCCGCCGTAATCCTTAAAATCCTTATCCATGCTTGACGCTGCAACAAGTGTAACACCCTTTGTGTCGTCAATAATCTGCGCATAGATGTGATTCAAACTTCTGTACACGTTCAGACGAGGTCTCTCCGCCGTTCCGGAGATGTTCTTTCTTACTCTTTCATGACGTTTGATTCTTGAAACATTACTGTTTTTCTTTTTTATCATTTAAGAACACTCCTTTCTTATTTCTTCTTAGCTCCCGCTTTTCCTTCTTTACGTCTGATTACCTCATCGACATACTTGATACCCTTTCCTTTGTACGGTTCAGGCATTCTGTATTCTCTGATTTTAGCAGCCGTTTCGCCGACAACTTCCTTGTTTGCACCCTTTACGATAATTTTGTTCGGGGCAGGAACTTCAAGAGTTATTCCTTCAACAGGAGTATATTCAACAGGATGTGAATAACCAAGGCTCAGCACCAGCTTCTTTCCTTGCATCTGTGCTCTGTAACCAACACCGTTGATTTCCAGCTCTTTTGTGAAGCCTTCGGTTACACCGATTACCATGTTGTTTATAAGAGTTCTTGTGAGTCCGTGCAATGCTTTGTGCATCTTGTCCTCAGAAGGTCTTTCGACAACAATGTGTCCGTCTTGATTTTTTATAATCATATCTTTGTGAAGTGTTCTTGTCAGTGTTGCCTTCGGGCCCTTGACCGTCACTTCGTTTTCCTTGCCGATTTTCACGTCAACACCTGCAGGTATCGCTATCGGCAATCTTCCGATTCTTGACATTTACATGTCCTCCTTAACTTAAATTTTCTCTACATACAATAATGTAGGTTTTCAGTTTTTTTATTACCAAACAAACGCCAAAACTTCGCCGCCAATGTTCTGCTTTCTTGCTTCCTTATCGGTCATGACGCCTTTTGACGTTGAGATAATCGCAATACCCAAGCCCTTCAAAACTCTCGGGAGTTCTTCGGCGCCTGCATAAATTCTCAAGCCCGGCTTTGAAACTCTCTTCAAGCCGCTGATAACCTTTTCTTTGTTGTTACCGTATTTGAGAGTTACTCTTATAACACCCTGTTTGCCGTCCTCGATAATCTGATAGCCTTTTATATATCCCTCATTGTTCAGGATTTCAGCAATAGATTTCTTCATGTTTGACGCAGGGATATCAACTGTTTCGTGCTTTGCAGAGTTTGCATTTCTTATACGTGTAAGCATGTCTGCGATTGGATCAGTTATTTGCATTAAATTTACCTCCTTCCAAATTCTTAAAAGAATCTGAATATATATTACCAGCTAGCCTTTCTAACTCCCGGGATTTGACCCTTGTATGCCAATTCTCTGAAACAAATACGGCAAATACCGAATTTCCTTAAGTAAGCATGTGGTCTTCCGCAAATTTTACATCTTGTGTAGCTTTGAGTGGAGTGCTTAGGCTTTCTTTGTTGTTTTATAACCATAGATTTTTTTGCCATTGTTTTTCCTCCTTAACCTATTAACCACGGATAAACGGAGCGCCCATAAGGCTTAAAAGCTCACGAGCCTCTTCATCTGTATTTGCAGTCGTAACAATAATAATGTCCATACCTCTGATTTTATCGATTTTATCGTAATCTATTTCAGGGAATATCAGCTGTTCTTTGATACCCAGCGAATAATTTCCTCTTCCGTCAAAAGAGTTGGCGCTGATTCCTCTGAAGTCACGTACACGCGGCAAAGCCACATTAAAGAGTCTGTCCAAAAATTCGTACATTTTGTCTGCTCTCAGTGTTACCTTGCAGCCAATGTTCATTCCTTCTCTGAGTTTAAAGTTAGCCACCGACTTTCTTGCCTTTGTCACTATAGGTCTTTGTCCTGTTATCAATGCCAGGTCGTTGCAAGCCGCTTCGATAACCTTCGGGTTGTCCTTTGCGTCGCCCATACCGATATTTATAACGATTTTTTCAATCTTTGGAATCTGCATCGAGCTTTTATAACCGAACTTTGTCATAAGAGCAGGGGCAACTTCCTTCACATATTTATCTTTCATTCTTGCCATCGTGATTTACTTACCTCCTCTCGATTATTAGTCGTTGAATACTTCCTGACACTTTTTGCAGTATCTTACCTTAGAACCGTCTTCAAGAATTTTTACACCGGTTCTTGCAGGCTTGCCGCACTTTGAGCATACTCTCAATACGTTCGATGCGTCTATTGCAGCTTCAACGTGAATGATTCCGCTTTCCTGTCCCTGTGCTTTTGCCTTCTGGTGTTTTTTCACCATTGCCACACCTTCAACCACAACTTTGCCTGTTTCAGGAATCGCGGTTATGATTTTTCCTTCTTTACCTTTATCTTTACCTGAGATTACCTGCACGGTATCTCCTCTTTTTACATGCATTTTCTTCATTGTTTCGGAACCTCCTTAAATAACTTCGGGAGCCAATGACAAAATCTTCATGTACTCTTTATCTCTGAGCTCTCTTGCTACAGGCCCAAATATACGTGTACCTCTCGGATTTTTGTCATCTCTTACGATAACTGCTGCATTTTCGTCAAATCTTATATATGAACCGTCAGCACGTCTTGACTCTTTAACAGTTCTTACCACAACAGCTTTTACTACATCACCCTTTTTAACAACTCCGCCCGGTGTTGCCTTTTTAACAGAACAGATGATTTCGTCACCAACTGCCGCATATCTTTTTTTGGAGCCGCCCATTACACGAATACACATTACTTCTTTTGCGCCTGTATTGTCAGCGACCTTTAAGCGTGTTTGTTGCTGTATCATGCTTTTTTCTCCTTTCCGGCTAAAATTACTGTGCCTTCTCTACAATTTCCACCAATCTCCATCTCTTATCCTTAGACAGAGGTCTTGTTTCCATTACCTTTACCTTATCACCCTTTGCGCAGATGTTTTCTTCGTCGTGCGCTTTCAGCTTATAAGTCTTTTTTACAACCTTGCCGTAAAGCGGGTGCTTAACGCTGTATTCGATAGCAACAACGATAGTTTTGTCCATCTTGTCGCTTATAACCTTACCGATTTTAACCTTTCGGCTGTTTCTTTCTTCCACGTCAGTGTCCTCCTTTCATACAATCTAAAATTGTATAACATCAAAAACTCCTTGAAAAATCCGGTAATCAGATTGCAGAACCTTCCAATTCTCTTTCATGAATGATGGTTTTAATACGAGCGACAGTTTTCTTGACCTCACCAATCTTCTGTGGATTTTCCAACTGGTTTATAGCGTTTTGAAATCTCAATTGGAACAATTCCTGCTTGCAGGAAGCAAGCTTCTCTGTCAATTCTTCAGTTGACATTTCTCTGAGCTCATTTATTTTCATCTTATTCACCATCCTCTGCTTCACGTTTTACAAATTTGCACTTAACCGGCAGTTTGTGCATAGCAAGACGGAGTGCTTCGCGTGCCACATCTTCGCTTACACCGCCGATTTCGAACATAACTCTGCCCGGCTTTACAACAGCTACCCAGTATTCGGGGCTACCTTTACCTGAACCCATTCGTGTTTCAGCCGGCTTTTGTGTTATCGGCTTGTCAGGGAATATCTTAATCCAAACCTGACCGCCTCTTTTTGTATATCTTGTCATAGCAATACGGGCTGCTTCAATCTGTCTTGAAGTAATCCAGCTCGGCTCCAATGCCTGCAAGCCGTATTCACCGTTAGAAACCACGTTGCCGCGTGTTGCCTTACCCTTCATTCTTCCGCGCATTACTTTTCTGTATTTTACTCTCTTAGGTAACAACATGATTATCTTCCTCCCTTCGGCCTATTGCTCTGAGCCTTTTTGTTATCGTGGAGAACTTCACCCTTATAAATCCATACTTTGATACCCAGGATACCGTATGTGGTCATTGCTTCAGCAAAACCATAGTCGATGTCCGCTCTCAAGGTCTGCAGCGGGATTGTCCCCTCGTGATACTGCTCTGTTCTTGCGATTTCGGCGCCGCCAACACGTCCCGAAACACTTGTCTTGATACCCTTTATGCCAAGGCGCATTGCTCTTCCCATAACCTGCTTCATTGCACGTCTGAAAGAAATTCTTCTTTCAAGCTGAGCAGCTATGTTTTCAGCAACCAACTGCGCGTTTGTGTCAGGCTGCTTGACTTCCATGATGTTTATATTAACACTCTTCTTGGTCATCTTTTCAACCTGAACCTTAAGCTTGTCTATCTCTGCGCCGCCGCGTCCGATGATTATTCCGGGTTTTGCGGCATGGATTGTTATGAACACTTTGTTCTGCTTTCTTTCGATAACGATTTTTGCAACCCCTGCGTCATAGCAAGCCTTCTTGACAAACTTTCTTATATTGTAATCTTCAACCAACTGGTCTCCGAAATCCTTTTTACCTGCAACCCATTTAGAATCCCAGTCTTTTATGACTCCGACTCTGAGGCCGTGAGGATTAACTTTTTGTCCCATTAGGAATACCTCCTTCTTTGATTATTCTTCTTCTTTCAACACCAAAGTGATGTGACTTGTTCTCTTCAATATTCTGAATGCTCTTCCCTGTGCTCTCGGTCTTACTCTCTTGAGTGTAGGACCCTGTGTGGCAAAACATTCCGATACATATAATTTATTAACATCCATATTGTGGTTGTTTGCAGCGTTTGCAATGGCAGAAGCCAAAAGCTTTTCCAGATATTCGCTTGCTGATTTCGGTGTATTTTTCAATATACCCATCGCAACCCCGGCAGGCTTGTTTCTGATCAAATCCAAAACAATCTTAACCTTTCTCGGTGAAATACGGGCATACTTTAAAACTGCACGTGCTTCCATTTATGGATTCCTCCTTTCAATATACGTCTAAATATTATTTAGAAGTTTTTGCTCCTGCATGACCCTTAAATGTTCTTGTGGGAGCAAACTCACCCAATCTGTGTCCGACCATATCTTCACTGATAAATACAGGAACATGCTTTCTGCCGTCGTGGACAGCAATAGTATGACCTACCATTTCAGGAAATATTGTAGACGCTCTTGACCAGGTTTTCACTACCTTTTTCTCATTTGCAGCGTTCATTGCGTCAATTCTCTTCATCAAACGCTCTTCAACGAAAGGTCCCTTCTTAAGTGATCTACCCATTCTTGTATTTCCTCCTTTCGGAAACTTAACAGTTATTATTTATCATTTCTTCTCTTAACAATGAACTTGTCGGTTCTGTTCTTATGCTTTCTTGTCTTAAGGCCAAGCGCCGGTTTACCCCAAGGAGTAACAGGTGCGGGACGTCCGATAGGTGATTTACCTTCACCACCGCCGTGGGGGTGGTCGTTCGGGTTCATGACAACACCGCGGACTGTCGGTCTCCAGCCCATGTGACGTTTTCTTCCGGCCTTACCGATAGAAATGTTTTCATGCTGCTGATTTCCGATCATTCCCACTGTAGCCTTACATTCCAGACGTACCATTCTCACTTCGCCCGAAGGGAGTCTTACCTGCGCATATGCGCCTTCCTTCGCCATGAGCTGTGCATATCCGCCCGCTGTACGGACAAACTGTCCGCCCTTGCCCGGATAAAGCTCAATGTTGTGAATAAGTGTACCAACCGGAATATCTCTCAAAAACAAAGCGTTTCCCGGCTTGATATCTGCGCCCTCGCCCGAAACCACAACGTCGCCGTCTGTGAGTCCCTGAGGAGCAATGATATATGCCTTTGTTCCGTCTTCATACTGAATAAGTGCAATATTTGCGGTTCTGTTCGGGTCGTATTCGATTCCGATAACAGTAGCCGGCATACCGTCCTTATTTCTCTTAAAATCAATAATTCTGTATTTTCTTCTGTTACCGCCGCCTCTGTGACGAACAGTAATTCTTCCATACGAATTTCTGCCTGCATTTTTCTTTAACGATTCTATAAGTGAACGCTCCGGAGTAGTCTTTGTGATTTCAGCGAAATCCGAAACTGTCATGAATCTTCTTGCAGGAGAGGTAGGCTTATACTTCTTTATAGCCATTTTCATTTCACTCCTTATCCTCAAAAAAATAATTACATTTCAAAGAACTCGATTGTCTTGCTGCCCTTTGCCAAAGTAACGATGGCTTTCTTCCACGAAGCGCGTCTGCCTTCGTATCTGCCCATTCTCTTTACTTTGCCCTCAACACGCATGGTGTTTACTGCGGCAACCTTAACTCCGAAAACTTCTTCAACCGCTTTTTTAATTTCAATTTTGTTTGCGGTAACAGGTACTTCAAATGTATACTTTTTGATTTCATTACCTTCTCTGTCAAAAACAGCTTCCATGCTGCGTTCAGAGATGATGGGACGCCTGATAATATCATGAGCGTATTTCATTATGCAAGCACCTCCTCAATTTTAGCAATTGCATCTTTAGCTATAATAAATTTGTCATGCTTCAAAACTTCATATGTGTTCAAAACATCAACATATGTCGGTGTAACACCCTTTATGTTTCTTGCAGACTTATAGAACTTTTCATCACATTCTGCAGTGACAATCAATGCCTTTGTGTTGATTTCCAGTCCCTTTAACAAAGCAGCAATCTTTGCAGTCTTGATTTCTTCAACCTTCAAATCCTCCACAACAAAGATTTCATATGCCGCATATTTTGCAGACAAAGCAGATTTTAAAGCAATCTTCTTCATCTTCTTGTTGATTCTGTATCTGTAATCGCGTGGCTTAGGACCCAATGCAACACCACCGCCTGTCCATTGCGGAGCACGGATACTTCCCTGTCTTGCACGGCCTGTTCCCTTCTGTCTCCAAGGCTTAATTCCGCCGCCGCGTACCTCTGTACGGGTCTTTGTGCTTTGTGTGCCCTGTCTTTGATTTGCAAGATAGTTTACAACTACCTGGTGCAAAACCGCTTTATTCACTTCAGCCGCAAATACAGCGTCGCTAACTTCCATGTCGCCGATTTTAGCGCCTTCCATGTTATATACAGCAACTTTAGACATAGTTATTCCTCCTTTCCTAAACCCTATTACGCTTTAACGCTGTTTCTTATTGTAACAAGTCCGCCTTTGTTGCCCGGAACCGCACCCCTCAAAAGAATGAGATTGTTTTCCGTGTCAACCTTAACAACTTCCAAATTCTGAACCGTTACTCTTACAACACCCATGTGTCCCGGAAGCTTCTTGCCCTTCATAACTCTTCCCGGGTTTGAGCAAGCCCCCATAGAACCTGAGCCTCTATGATAACCCGAACCGTGAGCCATAGGACCTCTGTGCAAGCCCCATCTCTTCATAGGTCCGGCAAAACCCTTACCTTTGCTGATGCCTGTTACATCAATCTTTTCTCCGGCTTCAAATATATCGGCCTTGATTTCATCTCCGACATTCAAAGCAGAGCAGTCTTCGAGTCTGAATTCTCTGAGATACTTTTTGTTTGCCACATCTGCTTTTGCAAAGTGACCCTTCATCGGCTTGTTAAGATTCTTTTCCTTAACTTCCCCGAAACCAACCTGAACAGCTTCATATCCGTCCGTTTCGGCTGTCTTTTTCTGAACTACTGTACAAGGCCCCGCGAGAACTACGGTAACGGGAATCAATTCGCCGTTTTCGCCGAAAATCTGCGTCATACCGACCTTAGTGCCCAAAATCGCTTTCTTCATGTTTTTCAATCCTTTCTAAACAGTTATTGGTTCTCCGAAAAAAAGCCAACCGGAGAACTTGACCTGCATCATAACGCTTTCGCGCTACTGCAAAAATTTTTAAGACTTACTTTTGGATTACGTCTATCGACACGCCTGCCGGTAAGTCTATCTTGACCAGTGATTCCATGGTTTTTGCACCCGGAACAACTATGTCAATCAGTCTTTTGTGAGTTCTTCTTTCAAATTGCTCACGAGAATCCTTATACTTATGAACCGCTCTCAAAATTGTGATAACTTCCTTGTCTGTCGGTAACGGAATAGGACCCGAAACCTTGGCGCCGGTCTTTTTCGCAATCTCGACAATTCTTTCTGCCGACTGGTCCAAAACCGCGTGGTCATAAGCCTTAAGCTTGATTCTGATTTTTTGCTTTGCTGCCATACTTTTCCCTCCTATTAAAAGTTTTTTCGAGCATCCTCGAAATCATTAAATTTTTCCGGACACTCTCCATTGTGTTTCCTGCACGACAGCTCGGTTTTTGTGATACACACCTCCGGGTGTTTCCTCATCACCCGAAATAAAAACCCGAATTGCTTATTTTAAAAGCATTCCGGGTAGTCCAAATCGCTTGCAAGACATAACTGTAGCATGTAAAAAATGCACAGAATTCCCATAAGCGTGACCTGCCGCCCGGTTTCATGAATCGGACATTCTCCACGGAAAAACCGGGCTCACACGGCCCGCAACCTCCCGCTTCATCGTTTGTCAAGTGTCACAACACTACTATTATACACGATAATTCATTATTTGGCAAGTTTTTTCTAAAAAAATGCACCAAAATTTTTCTACGAATTTTCACGAAATTATATGCGTATTTTTGTACATATTTACATAATGTGTTATTCGGGTCTGTATTCCAGGATATCCGCCGGCTGACAATCCAAAATGCGGCAGATTTCCTCAAGCGTGGAAAAACGAATCGCGCGTGCCTTGTTGTTCTTAAGTACAGAAAGGTTTGCCGGCGTTATATTCATCTTTTCCGCAAGCTCCATAAGCCCGATTTTGCGTTTTGCCATCATGACGTCAAGATTTACAACAATAGCCATATCCCCACCTCACACCGTCAGGTCGTTTTCTTCTTTGTAAGCCACCGCCTGCTTAAACAAATCCTTGAGCGTAAGGCAAAACAGCGAAGCAATCAAAAAGGTGAAAATCAGCACTACGGTCATAAGCGACGGGAGCCACATGCACTTAACCGTGTAAATCAACGCTATCAAAAATGACGCCGCCGCCATTTTCCTGAAATGGTTTACATTTTCTTCGGTAAACGGGTCGCCGTCCAGCAATGACCGAAACATCAGCTTTAAATTGAGCAAAATATAAATGGCACACGTGCCCGAAAGAGTCAGCGTTGCCGCAATCGGCACCACCGCCGACGGCGCATAGCCCATTGTCACACGTATAAATTTTGCCGCGGCAGGAATAAAAAACATTGCGGCAATCCCGGCATAAAACACGACGTCAACCGCCAGCTTTGCTGCATAGTGCACAGGCGTTTTTATCTTCATATCAAAATCCATCTCCTTTGCCCTTTTCGGCATTATAAATATGTAGTTTTACAATTAGATATTATATATTATGTTATTTTAAATGTCAATCTAAAAAACTCCGAAACGGAAGAAAAGCAAAGGCCGTTTAAAAAGCCGATTGACCTTTTAAACAGCCCCTTCACTTTCACTGTCCGCGTTTTTCCTTTGCCTTCTGTATCCTGTACACAACGCGCTCGGCGATACAATCCGGCGCGATTTTTGAAAGAAAACGCGTACACTTTATACCAACCCCCGGGACAATCACCGCTTTTTTCCGAAACATACCCCCGACAGCCGCCCGTGCAACCTGTTTCGCGCTCAGCGCCCCAATGCCGAAGTTCACCTCGGCGCGTTCGCTGAACTCTGTGTCCACAGGGCCCGGGCAGAGCAGACTCACCGATACGGCGCTTTTATTCTTTTTCAGTTCATATCTTATTGCACTTGTCAGGCGATACACATATGCCTTTGAGGCATAATATGACGAAAACATTGGCCCCGGAAAGAACGCCGCGCTCGAGGAAACATTCAGGATATATCCGCTGTTCCGCTTTGCAAAGCTTGCAAGATAAAGCTTTGTAAGAATGTGCAGAGCGCAGACATTCACATCAAGCATTGAAAGCTCGCTCTCAAGCCCCGTTTCCAAAAAGCTGCCAAACACGCCGAAACCGGCATTGTTCACCAGAATATCCACATCGGGAAATCTCTCAAAAAGCGCGCGGCACTCCGCCTCTTTTGACAAATCAACCGTGCAGACCGTTGTGTTGTTTTTCAAAATACTTTTCAGCTCGTCAAGCCTTTCCCTCCGCCTTGCCGCGGCAATTATGTCATATCCCATGCTGTCCAGCAAAACAGCGATTTCTCTGCCGATTCCGGAGCTTGCCCCTGTTATCAATGCCCTCATACAACCGAATCCTTTCTTTTTTATCCTTCAGGTAATTGTAAAACTAACGTTTTCCAATTAAAATTCTTGGATAGAAATAAAAGTTCCGTCCGATTTTAATTTTACGGCGGGTTGAAACTTTTTATTTCAGCCAAAAATGAAGCACATGTCATCATTTTCGATTACAAGTCAGGGGCTGACGCCCCCGATGCCCCCGCAAAGATGCGGCGGCTAATTGTAAAATTTACATTTTACAATTACCTATTTTTATCCTTTATTTCTTTATATGTTCCGGGCGTCCGCTCATCGTCAAAACCTCTCCCGTTTTTGCGTCAATCACAATATATTCCAATCGGTCCCCGGTGTCATACTCAGTCTTTTCATATACAATTTTGTCCGCGCCTTTTGTATAATTAAGCGTATACAGTACACGCACACCGTCCTCAACATACTCACGGTTACCCACCGTAATCGGATATTTTTCAAACCCCGGGATATTCTTTACGTCCAGCAATGCGTTTGAAACCTCAACGGGGACACCCAGGTCTGTCAGCAATGTACCGCCCTCATATTCACCGATTTCGGCACTTCTTCCTATTTTTTTCAGGTAGTCACGCACATATGCATGTTCCTGTGCAAGCATAGCCTTGTAATCTTCGTTATAACCGCTCCCCATGCACCTGTTCCAAAGCCTGCGCGGAAACATTTTTTTCACGTCCTCCCCAAACATACTCCCGTCACCCGGGGTTTCAACAGAAGTGACCGTTACCCCAGTGTCGCCGTCCGCATACTGCATAACCGTCGGGATAACGCCCGTGCCCGAAACCTTAATCATTTTCCCGTTTTCAAAACCATACTCGCCATATGTAGTCAAAACATATACCTTCTTCTGCGCGTCGTCCACATCCATAATTATGTGTCCTTCCCCCACGGTTTCGCCCTCCAGATAATTACCCTCCGCAGAGTTCAGCACAGACGCGGAAATTGCCTCGTCAAGTGTTGTTTTTTGTGAATCCTTTCCTTCTTCTGTCACATAAATCTTTGTCGGCCCGTCCGCTCCCCCTATTATGGACACATTTGTGTTTACCGCAAAAACCGTACTCAAAATCAAAACCGCCGCAAGACTTCCCACAATCACAACAACTCCTATCCTCTTGTGCCGAATTTCCAAAATCCTCTCAAATCTTTTTTTCATCTTCTTTCCGTTTTCGGAAAATGCCGTCGATAAAAACGGTGTTTTCATATGCCTTCCTCCTTCTTTACAGATTTCAAAATCGTCCTTGAATATTTTTTACGAAATTCCATATCGCGCTTTCCGCACACGGCAAAATCACAGGAATATTCCAAATCTCTTTGTGCCGTGCGCACCATGACCCACACCGCCGGGTTGAACCAATGCACACTGCGTGCAAGCAGCAAAATCAGCTTATACCACAAATCTCCGCGCCGCTTGTGCGCGTCCTCATGCAGAATAATCATCTCCAGTTCTTCTTCCGCATACTCCTTCACCGGGAGCAGTATTCTTGGATTGACAAACCCTATCAATATAGGTGTTTCCACTTCTTGGCAAAAATATACCGGTGTTTTTGTGAATCTGCACGCTGTCCTCCGGCATCTGACCCTTCTCAGAAAGACAAAATACTGCATCACAGGGACGCCTAACGCAATCACCGCGCCGCATGCCCACACAATTTTCAGCAAATCCCTCAGGTCAACAATCGGGGCATAATCAGCAGATTCCGCACTGTCCTCCCCTGCCGCCGCGCCGCCTTGTGCGGCGGTGTCCCGCTTTTCCTGCAAAGCCACGGGCACAGACCCGTGCGTGCGCAGCACAACGGCATGCGGCTTTGTCTGTATAACCACCGGCGCGCTGTACCAATTTATATCAAACGGCACCAAAAGCCTTATCGCAAGCGCCAGCCAGACAAAGTATCTCCAATATATGCTGTAGCGTTTGTCAATCAAACCGCCAAAAACAAGCACCGCCGCCGTGACCGCAGACACTGTACAGCTCACCTTCAAAAGCGCCATCTATTTCACCTCCGAGATAAACTTTTCCAGTTGTTCCAGGTCATCATCAGTGATTGCGTCAACATCATAAAGCGACGCCACCAAGTCTGTTATTGAGTGTTTGTGGAATTTTTTCAGTATGGATTTTGATTCCCTCTTCATATACTCCTCGCGTGCCACACGCGGAGAATAAAGGTTTACCCTTCCCTCTTTCTCACATTCCACAAAGCCCCTTTGTGCAAGCCTCGTGAGAAAGTTCAGCAGTGTGGTTTTTGCCCAGTTGTTTTTCAAAACCGCCCTGATATCATCACTTGTGACTTTCCTCCCCGAATCCCATATGACATGCATAATTTCCAATTCGCTGTCCGGGAGTCTGTCCTTTTCTCTCATCACCATATACCTCCTTGTTTTACATTTGTGGAACAACTATATTTTACAACTGTAGAACAACTTTGTCAAGATATTTTTTAATTTTTTTTGCCACAGGGAATAATTTTTTTCTCAAAACAATATAAATATTATAAAACTGTACAAACACAAAATAAAGGAGGAAAATTTAAATGGAAGGATATAATGTATATCGTGACATTGCCGAACGTTCCGGCGGCGATGTCTATATCGGGGTCGTGGGGCCTGTGAGGACCGGGAAATCAACTTTTATAAAGAAATTTATGGATTTGCTTGTTATCCCGAACATCGGCAATGTCTATCAGGCAGAACGCACACGCGATGAATTGCCGCAGTCTGCGGCAGGCAGGACAATAATGACCACAGAACCGAAGTTTATCCCCAACGAAGCCGTAGAAATCAATCTGGGTGACAACGCCGCACTGCGTGTGCGCATGATAGACTGCGTGGGGTACATAGTAAACGGTTCTCTGGGCTATATCGAAGAGGATGCACCGCGCATGGTTAACACCCCATGGTTTGACCACCCGATTCCGTTTTACGAAGCGGCAGAGCTGGGCACAAAAAAGGTGATAACCGAGCACTCCACAATAGGCCTTGTGGTGACAACCGACGGAAGCATAACAGAGATAAACCGCGAAGACTACGTCGATGCTGAGAACCGCGTGATTGACGAGCTGAAAAAAATTGATAAACCGTTTGTTATATTGCTGAACTCGGTTGCCCCGCGTTCAAAAGAGGCGCAGCAGCTTAAAGCTGAACTCGAAATGAAACACAACGTCCCCGTCATCGCAGTCAACTGTGCAGAACTCGAGGCAGCGGACATCTCCGGCATAATCGAAACGGTACTCTTTGAATTCCCTGTGCGCGAAATAAAAATAAACCTCCCCGGCTGGATGGGAAAACTGGGGTCGGAACACCGCATAAACCGCGAGCTGTGCGATGCCGCAAGCGAATATTCCGCCGGCGTGGAAAAAATACGTCATTCCAGACGATTGTCCGAGGGGTTGGGTAATTGTGAATATGTAAAAGATTGCCGAATACAGGGAATGGACCTCGGCTGCGGAAATGTTGTGCTTGACGTCACCGCGCCGGAGAATTTGTTCTTCCGCATCCTCGGCGAAAACACAGGCTTTGAAATAGAAAATGAAGAAAACCTTATGTCGCTCATGTCAGAACTTGCCGCAATAAAAACCGAGTATGACAAGGTTTCCTATGCCTTACACGAAGTTCGCGAAAAAGGCTACGGCATAGTTTCCCCCGGCACGGACGAACTCACCCTTGACGAGCCGAAAATTGTAAAACAAGGCGGCCGATTCGGCGTCAAGCTCAAAGCATCCGCACCGAGTATACATATGATGTGTAACAAACAGAGGTTCTTAAAAGCCGCATAAAATGGGGGTTTTTAAAGGCACAGAGCTAAAAACTCTGTGCCTTTGAAAGCTATTTATGTATAATTTTAAAATTCAATTTGCATGTTTTTCCAGTCTATAATCACTTCGTGTTATTTTTTGATCGTGAATTGAAATATTGTTAGAAATTGAAAATATACAATATCCGTTTAATTTTACAGTTTCTTTGTACTCAGTCAATGCATCTTTATATCCTAATACCATCTCAAAGGCTTCATCAAAATACAGTTTGCACTTTAATTTTCGTATAAAGTCAGGATTACATATGCCAATTTTTTTATCGTGCTTATTTATATGAAAGTCTAATTGTTTTTGCTGTCCCGGCAATAAAGTCGGAAATTCCAAGCCATTATCTATGAACCTAAATACCTCTGATACATCACTTGTAATAACATGTATGTTTAAATCTGAAACCCTCTTTATATCTATGATTCCATTGCTTATATTTTTTACGCAAATCTTAAATTGAACAGAATTTTCATTATATTCAACAAATGTTGTTTTTTCTTCAATAATACATAAACTTGGAACCGAGTTTATTTCTTCAAGTTTAAGTAATCTGTCACTTATCTTATTTGCCTTTTTGCTTTGCGTGATAGCTATCCAACTTATAAAAAATGTAGCTGCTGCTGAAATAATTGTAGCAATATAAGATAGCATATCGCCAGCATCCCATAATGTCAGGTAACCATTATTTAATTTGTATAATTCATTAACTATAATAGGAGCCAAAACGACAATTAAAGCGAACACAATACATAAAAATATGTGCGTTATCCATTTTTTCATAGTACACCTTCTTGTAATTTAACTCTGAATTTATAAAACTCCGGCATAATAAATTCTCCTTTCATCACCCCAAAAGCCAATCTATCATATTTATCTGCCGAATTCCCTCATAATTTGCCCCGTTGCCTATATCGTCAAGCGTCAAGAGTATTTTGGGGTAATTATCTTTTATTTCTTTAAGCGGTGCGAGTTCTCGCTCCAAAGTTTTTTCGTCAAGCACACTTGCAGAAACTTGATAATACTCAACTTCATTCATATTGGTTGCCACAAAATCAACCTCTTTTTCCGCCAGTTTTCCGATATTTACTCTGTTCTTTCTTCTGAGCAGTTCAAGATAAACCACATTTTCAAGCAAATGTCCCAAGTCTTTAGCAGACTGACTTATAATATGATTTCTGATTCCGGTATCGACAAAATAATACTTGCCGAGCGTTTTCAAAAATTGTCTGCCTTTAATGTCATACCGTGCGGCATTATAAAGAATATAACTATCCGTCAATGCCCTCAGATAACTTTCAACCGTATTCGGAGAAATTTTTCTGCCGCTCGATACAAGTGTATCACTTATTTTCTTTGTTGAAATCGGACTGCCTATGCTTGATGCAACTGTTTTCAAAATATTCTCCAAAACAGTAATATCATTGATTTTTTCTCTTGTTGCAACATCTTTTATTAAAATAGTGTTATAGACACCTTCGATATACTGGCTTATAATTTTTTCGTCATTTTCAAGATATGCCACATATGGAAATGAGCCATATCTCAAATAGGCATCAAATAACTCTTGTTTGCTTTTGCCGCTTTTCTTTGTTGCCTCATAATACTCCTTAAAAGAAAACGGGAGCATATCAATCTGAATATATCTGCCCGAAAGAAGTGTTGCAAGTTCACCTGACAGCAAATAGGCATTTGACCCGGTAATATAAACATCACAGTTTTTCTTTATAAACAGGCTGTCAACCGCTTTTTCAAAACCGACACATTTTTGAACTTCATCTATAAAAACATAATTCATTTTGTCCGGAACGAGTTTGTCTTTTATATAATTATATAACGCTTTATAATCGAGTAAATCAGCATTTTCAAGGTCTTCAAGATTAATTGATATAATCTGACTATCCTCTGTTCCCATTTTCCTTAAATAGTCAATATATAATTCAAACAATGTAGATTTACCGCATCTTCTGACACCGGCGATTACCTTAATAACTTGTTTGTCTTTAAGTGCCTTTAAATTATCTAAATATTCGATTCGCTGAATCATTTGCTGCACCTCTTTTCTATTAAATATTATAACACAAAACTTTAAAAAAATCAACAGTTTTTTCTCTGTTCAAAAAAAACTATTGATTTTTGCTGCTAATATTCAATTTTGAAGTAAATAAAATATTGTTATTGCTTAAAACTTTAATAACAAAAGTGAAGTAATTTCACTTTTTATATCAAAGCTGTTGATTTGTTGCAGTAATTGTGGTATAATATAGTTGTTGATTGAAATATGGAGGAATAAGTATGTGTGAAGCAATAAATGAAAGCAAACGCTTGGAACTGATAAATACATTGGTTGAAAACTTACCTGTGTTCCGCGCCAAACTTGGAGCAACGCAGGACACCTTTGCACAGCGTGTAGGTTTAACAAAAACAACGCTCAACCATATAGAAAACCATAAAAAAGAACTGACCTGGAATAATTTTATTACCATCATTCTTTTGCTTATACAGAATGATGATACGAAGCCTTTGGTTGAAGTAATGGGACTTTACCCCGAGGATTTAAAAAACTTCCTGATGTTTCGGGAATAAGGAGGCGTTCCGCTATGAATTTTTATATAATGTCAAAAGATATTGCCGTTGCCAAATGGCAGGACAATAATCTTGAAGTTATAAACGAAAATTTAATACCTTTGTACTTAAAGAATACCGGCAATGTCCCAAAATGGCTTGAAACGAGGGCAATCGATTGCCATAGGGCAAATTCAAGACTGTTAAAAAAGGCGCTCCGCTTGTCTGAAAAAGATGATGAGTCAACCGTTTTATCAGTTAATGCCGCCACAATTACCGATAATTATTGGATAAAACCAATCGGTTCCGATTTGGTTTATGCAGATGTCAGATTTGATAATGACTATTTTGCAAATCTTGCACTGACAGGAAATTACGACAGCTTTAACAAGGCTGCCAACAGCGAGACTACAAAAACTCCCGAGCTTACCAATATTGGAAGTTTTGAAAAGTGTTGGAAGCTCCGAAACGGCGTTTGGTGGATGTACAAAAAGGCAAATCATAATGAAATGTTTTCTGAACTTTTTGTATACCGGTTGGGTTGCGAACTCGGTTTCAGAATGGCAGAATACGAGCGTGGCAACGGTGTTATCAAAACAAAAGATTTCACAGATAATGCCCTTGTGAATTTTGAACCCGCATTTAACATTTTGGGAGATGACGAGGATTACATTCACTCGGTTGAAATACTGAAAATGATTTGTCCGTCGGCAGTGGATGATTATGTCAAAATGATATTCTTGGATACAGTTTGTGCAAATCCCGACAGACACACTTTTAACTTCGGTATTTTAAGAGATGCGGATACCGGTAAAGTTTTGGGTTTAGCCCCGAATTTTGATAACAATATGGCGCTGATAGCAAGAGGTTATCCGAAAAATATTAAACGCAAAAACGACCTTCTTATAAAGCTCTTTAATGAACTGATTGAGTATGATGAGAACCTGAAAAAATACATTCCCGATCTTTCGGAAGATTTAATTAAGCGTGTAATTAAGTCTGTCGGTATGCGGGTAAAATCAAAAGAAATAACAGAGTTTATTATGAATGGGGATAGATTAATTCGGAATTAAGAATTCGGAATGCGGAATTTGAAAGGATTCATTATGAAAGATAACGTAATAGTTGATAAAAGCAAGGCTTTTGCGCTGAGAATAATAAAATTATATAAATACTTGTGTGAAGAGAAAAAAGAATTTGTGATGTCGAAACAGGTTTTAAGAAGCGGAACAAGCGTTGGAGCAAATGTCAAAGAGGCAATTCGCGGACAAAGCAAATCGGATTTTTATGCAAAAATGAATATAGCATTAAAAGAAATATCAGAAACCGAGTATTGGCTTGAACTTCTGCACGAAAGCGGATATATAGAAAGCAAAAATTACGAAAGCATTTATGAAGATTGTCAGACAATCATTAAAATACTTGTTTCAATCACAAAAACACAAAAACTATAATTCCGAATTACGCATTCCGCATTCCGAATTATCAAAAACCGGAGGTTTTATAATGGCACTTGAAAATAAATTAAATATAACCGATTCTGCAGAACTTGCCCGTGCGGAAGAAAAAATAAGCAAGCAAAAAGCGCTTAAATTATACGATACAGGTATTCTCGATACCTTGACACCCGGTACATTCAAAACGCTTTGCGCCGTTCATAAGTATTTGTTTGAGGATATTTATGAATTTGCCGGGAAAATAAGAGAAGTAAATATCGCAAAGGGAAGTTTCCGCTTTGCTCCTCTTATGTATTTACAGGCGGCACTTGACAACATTGATAAGATGCCACAGAAAGATTTTGATGCTATTATTGAGAAATATGTTGAAATGAATATCGCTCACCCGTTCCGTGAAGGCAACGGCAGGGCAACACGCATCTGGCTGGATTTGATATTAAAAAAAGAAATTGGCAAGGTTGTGGATTGGAGCAATGTCGATAAGGAAGATTATCTTCTTGCTATGGAACGCAGCCCGATTCGTGATATTGAGATTAAACACATTCTCAAAAACGCCCTCACAGACAAAATAAATGACCGTGAAGTGTATATGAAAGGTATTGATACAAGTTATTACTATGAGGGTTATACGACCTTTAAAACGGAAGATTTAGAGTGATTATAAATAATCTATTTTACTATTAAACGTCTGACAATAAGAAATTACACATAATTGTAAAATGATAAGCGGAATTTCACCCAAAGAAATACACATAAAATATATAATTGATTAAATAATGAAAATAAACAATGGACTATGAGGTGTTAGAATGACAGAGCAAAAATTTGGAGGTAATTGGACAATAGAAAAATTAGATATTCTATCAGATTATCTTGATTTTTATTTAACCGCATTAAAGAATCAGAAGTTCAATAAAATATATATTGATGCTTTTGCCGGAACTGGTACAATTCAGGTTGGAGATGGAACCGAAACCATCAATGGTTCTTCTAAATTAGCATTAAGTGCAAAAAATGATTTTGATAAATACATATTCATAGAAAAGAACAAAAAATTTTATAATGAGTTGATTTCGTTAATTGATACCGAATATCATCAATATAAGAGAAAAGTAAAAACATATAACACCGACTGTAATAAGGCTTTAAAAGAGATATGCGACACTATTGACTGGAGAAACAATAGAGCTATTTTGTTCTTGGATCCATACGCAGCAGAACTTGAATGGGAAACGTTAAAGAAAATTGCTAAAACTAAGGCTATTGATGTGTGGTATTTATTTCCTTTCAGTGCAGCAAATAGAATGTTGAAAAAAGACAAGCGAATTGATGATACATGGAAGAAAAAGTTAAATTCCTTATTCGGGGATGATAGTTGGGAAAAAGAGCTTTACAAGCCGAATCCTCAACTTTCATTATTTGACAATGATAATGATAACTATGTTAAGGATGCAAACACAGAAAAGCTGAAATCCTATATTTGTGATAGATTAAAAACATTATTTCCGGCGGTATCATCTAATCCAAGAATACTTTACAATCAAAAAAACAGTCCGTTATTTTGTTTTTGTTTTGCTGTTGCAAGTGATAATCCAAAGGCAATTCGATTAGCATTAAAAGTCGCTGATCACATTTTAAAAAAGGAGTTTAAATAAGTTGAAAATCAAAAAGTTTATTAGACGTAAAACGCTTATATATAAAACAGGTGTAGAGTATGGAGATTATACATTAAACCATGTTCAAGGATGCTCGCACGGTTGCCTTTATCCTTGTTATGCATATATGATGTGCAAAAGATTTGGTAAAGTTAAGACATATGAAGACTGGATATCTCCTTGCTTAGTTGAAAACGCTTTGGAGTTGTTAGAAAAGGAAATTCCCAAGTACAAGAAAGAGATAAAATCGCTCCATTTGTGTTTTAGTACCGATCCATTTATGTATGGATACGAGGAAGTGTCTGATATGAGTATTAAAATATTAAAAAGATTAAATCAAGATAATATTAAATGTACAGTATTAACAAAAGGACTACTCCCAATAGAACTGGCAAATTTATCCAAAGAAAATGAATACGGAATAACATTAGTTTCATTAAATAATGAATTTAAAAATAAATATGAACCCTACTCTGCAAATTATACCGAACGAATAGAAAACCTAAGACAATTACATTTAAAAGGTTGTAAAACATGGGTGAGTATTGAACCTTACCCGACGCCTAATATTGTAGAACAAGATATTACGAAGATATTAGATTCAGTTTCATTTGTTGATAAAGTTATATTTGGACGACTAAATTACAATTCTCTTGTATCTCAATATAAAGATTATAAAAAATATTATAATGATTTGGCGAACTCAGTTAAAGAGTATTGTCAAGAAAACAATATCGACTTTTATATAAAAAAAGGCACTATTAGTAAATAATATAACGAATAGTTCTAAATTGGGTATTCTTTATGTAATATATAGAATTTGTAATGCCTAATTTTGGGGCGGAGTAAAACTATCTCTAACAATATTTTTTCAAAAAAAGAGGCTGACAAACTGGAAACTATGCGGTATAATAGAATTATCAAAGGAAACTTTGATATCCTTTCTTAGTGTAGTTCAACATAAAAAATCACTTCTTTCTAAAAAATAATATGATGACTTTAAGGGGTGTCTGTTTGATAACATTACCCGCTTTAAGCATAGCAAGAGCATTATCATTTATAAAATGACGATGCTCTTGTTTTTTAGTCCCGGAATTCAAATAATTTTTTAAGCGGAATATTCAGAGCCTGTGCAATTTCAATCAAAGTGTCAAGCGTGCAGGAGCAAGCAGCAGTCTCGATTTTCTGCATATATGTTCTGCTGATATTGCATTTTTCCGCAAGCTGAATCTGCGTCATTCCCTGTTCCTTACGGTAGTGAAGTATGTTAAGTCCTATCCCTAGCCAGACATCAAAATTTTTATTTTTCATTTCAATTACACCTCTATATAATTATACAGTAGATTTATACCTCTATCGACAATCAAAAATTTCTTTAATGCAAACAATATGATTGCATCTTTATGCGAATTATGTTATAATACATATATATTGTGTGCATTTACATTTAATTTATCTGCTTTTAACAAGAGAAGATATGCCTGAAAAACAAAAAATTAATGAATTTTGTATCATTCACGCGCTAAAATGTATCATTCACACAGAAAGTATTTAACGGGAACATGTTTTAAGATAAAATTATATATGCGCCCGGAGGTGAATGAGAATGAAGTTTACCATAGATTCGTCCGAGCATTTTTTTGCCGCTTTTATATAAGCGCCGTAATCTATATTTCTCGTTTGTATGTACGGATTTTCAAAAAGTCCGAGCCTTTCCTTTACCGACAGTACACGGTATGCCATATCGTTGATTTTATCCTCACTTACCTTGCCCTCTTCCGAAAGCTCACGGAGATTTTCTATATAGCACTTATCCGTCATATCCATGTCAAGCTGTGCGTTTGCAGCCAGACGTGCTGCGTCCTTTTTATCCTGTGCAACACCCTGCCAGACAAGCTGCTCGACCGCCGCCCAGTCGCTTATTATAAATCCGTCAAATCCGAGTTCCTTTTTAAGCAAACCGTATAAAAGATACCTGCTTGACGAAAGCGGCTGTCCGCTTATTTCGTTAAACGAACTCATAACTGTGGCAACTCCGCACTTTACCGATTCCGCAAACGGCTTGAGATAGAAGTTTCTTAACGTATAATCCGAAACCTCCGCATTTGCGTAATCTCTGCCGCCCTCAGCCGCACCGTAGCAGATATAATGCTTTGCACAGACGGCAATGCTGTTTTTATCGCTCAAATCATCGCCTTGAAATCCTTTTATTGAGGCAACAGCCATTTTTGACGAAAGATAAGGATCTTCACCGAATCCCTCTACGCATCTTCCCCACCTCGGGTCCCTTGAAATGTCCATCATGGGAGAAAATGTCCAGTGTATCCCGTCCTTTGCCGCCTCTTTTGCCACAAAACGGTAACCCTCCGTTATCAACTCGGGATTGAAACTTGCCGCACTTGCAAGAGGTACCGACATAACTATGCTGTGTCCGTGAATGACATCTCTTCCGAATATTATCGGTATCCCGGACGGCGATTCTTCCACTGCGATTTTCTGCAATTCGTCCAAAAGCTTTTTGTTTGCTTTGCTTTGTTCGTCATTTCCGGCAGTGGAGCTGTTCGCCAAAATAAAAGAGCTTATTTTGCCCTTTTTTTATATCCTCTTTCAGTTCCTCGGAATTGTTCTGCTTGACCTGATTCAGCTGTCCTATTTTCTCATCAAGAGTCATTTTTTTCAGCAGTTCTCTTATTCTTTCGCTCATAATCATCTCTCCGTATAGTGAAGTACGGCACGGTTTTGTCGATTTCATGCCTAAATGAGATTATATCATCCGACAGCTGCTATTTCAATATAATTATTGTCACTTTCTATCACTATTGAGAACAGTTTTGTGTTCAATCGGATATTTTTGCGGCAATTTTACCGTATCGAATATGCGCCGTCAATTATAACGGTTTCGCCGCAAATCATTACCGATTTCTCATCGAGCAGATTGAGCGCAAGGGCGGCAATTTCATCTGCCAACGCAAATCTGCCGAAAGGTATGCGGTCATGGCGCATTGAGTCTCCCTCGTGCCAGTTGTTCATTTCTGTTGCGACAGGTCCGGGCGCAATACCGTTAATTGTTATGCCGTCCGGCGCAAACATCTTGCCCCACCCTCGTGTTAAGGCGGTCGCTGTGATTTTTGACGCACCGTATGCGCCGAATACCGGCTCTTCGCCGGCTACCGACGTTACGTTCAGGATATTGCCCGCAATGCCGTTTTTCAGCATATATTTTACCGCCGCCTGCATCGTAAAGAAAACTGCGCTTGCGTTTGTTCTCATGACAGATGTCCATTGTTCAATGTCGGTTTTGAGCAGTTCTTCTTTATCCCATTCACAGCTTTTGGCAAATATTCCGGCATTGTTTACTGCTATGTCAAGTCCGCCCAAAAGCGCTACCGCTTCGTTGATTTTTTCGTCCGCAAGCTCAATTCCAGATGCGTCCCATACCATCGGATATACAGTACCCGAAATTTTCTCTGCCGCCGCTCTCAGCTTTTCTGCGTTTCTGCCCGTTATCACTACCCGGCAGCCGTTTTCAGCTAATTTTTGCGCAATCGCAAAGCCTATCCCACGGCTCGCACCCGTGACTAACGCTTTGTTTCCTTTTAACATAAATATCATTCTCCCTCTTTTCGTATTTTTGAAACCTAAAATTCAGGTTCTTCGGTTTTTATCTTTTAATTATACATCGGTTTTCGAAAAATTGAAATGTTTGTAAAAATAATTTTTGTCAAAAAGGGACAAAATGAGTTGTTTTTACAAAGTACCGCTATTTTTAAAAACAACAATCATTAAAACAAAAAGCAACAATTATTCAACATTTTTTTAAAATCATTTGCCTATATTCCGTCGGCGAAATACCGACTTCCCTTTTGAACAATCTCGAAAAATACGAAAGCTCGCTGATTCCCACAAAATCCGCTGTCTGCGAAAGGGTATACTTATCCTGCTCAATCAATTCCATTGCTTTTTTTATTCTGTACTTTATTATGTAGTTCTCCGGTGATGTGCCGGTGTATTTTTTGAATATTCTGTAAAAGTATGTTCTGTCAAGTTTTATGTAACCGATAACATCTTTGACGGCGATTCCGTTCATGTAGTTGTATTCTATATACTGAATGGATTTGTCAACATATGCCGAAGGCTGAATGTTCTTTCTCGGTAAATTCTGCATTTCAAGTGCGGAAAGAGATTCCATAATAAAGGAATTCAACTTTAACTGTGACGGATTGTTATCGGTTGATTCGATATAGTCAAGACACTTTAGTATTTCTGCGGAGAATTTTCGGTGGTTGATATTATAAACATAATTTTGCTTTGTTATTCCGCATGATTTTAAATACGATTCGGCACAGTTTCCGTTGATTCCGAGCCAGCAAAACGACCACGGGTCCTTTATATCGGGCGAGTAATAACTGACAGTCTGATAAGGGTATATGATAAAAATATCTCCCTGTTTTACGTTGTATCGCTTTGAGCCCACTTCATATATGCCGTTTCCGTTCGTTATGTAATGTATCAGATAATAGTCCCTTATGTGCGGCGGGCATACGAATCCCATGCAGCAATCCTCATAGCCGCAGTTTATCATTGAAATATCAAAATCACTTTTTATTTTATTGAAATATTCCTTTCGCATAATTAACACCTCCCGGTTATTATATCACACCGCATTTAAGGATTCAATATTAATATTGCAACAAAATCAAAGCAACAATTATACAAGTTAATAACAACATATGTGTATTCATGTATCTTATAAAGTGTGATAGAATTTTTATACAAAAATAAATTTAGGAGGATTGTTATGAAATTCGGAACTTTATACGCTTATTGGACTCACGAATGGAAAGGAGATTACAAGTTTTTTCTGAAAAAAGTAAAAGAAATAGGTTTTGATATTTTGGAAATTTCCGCCGGAGATTTGCTTCTCATGAGTGATGCGGAAACGGACGAATTAAAAGCGCTTTCAAAGGAATACGAAATTGAAATCACTTCAAACATCGGGCCGGCTAAATGCTATGATGTTGCGTCAAGGGATAAATCCGTCAGAGATAACGGAATAAAATTTTTGAGCAATATCATGAAAAGAATGGACAGACTTGATTCAAGAGCTATTGTCGGAGTTATGTACACCTACTGGCCGAACGATTTTTCCGACCTTGACAAAGAGGGCGCATGGAATCGCAGTGTAAAAAGCGTTCGGATGCTCGGAAAAACAGCCGGAGAATTGGGTATAGATATGTGCCTTGAGGTTGTAAACCGATTTGAAACAAACATACTGAATACTGCAAAAGAGGGCGTAAAATTCTGTCATGACGTAGATGTGCCGAGTGTAAAGCTGCTGCTTGACACATTTCATATGAACATAGAAGAGGACAGTTTCAGAGATTCTATTTTGACGGCAGGCAGTCTGCTCGGTCATGTTCATGTGGGCGAGGGAAACAGAAAACTGCCCGGACAAGGTCATCTTCCCTGGAATGAGATAGGTTCGGCACTCAACGAAATCGGTTATAGTAAGGGCGTCGTTATGGAGCCGTTCGTAAAGCCCGGCGGACAGGTCGGCAGGGACATCAAGGTATGGCGTGATTTATCAAACGGAGCCGATGAAAATGAAATGGACAGGCAAATCGGAGAGTCTTTACGGTTTCTGAGAAAGTCTTTTGAGATAAAGGAGTGATAACGATGGCGGAAATATGGACAATGGGTGAAATGATTGTAGAAATTATGCGTGAACATGAGGATACTCATTTGTACGAACCGAACAGGTTTGTGGGTCCGTTCCCCAGCGGCGCTCCAGCAATATTTATCGACACCGCAGCCAAAATGGGTAAACCGTGCGGAATAATCGGCGGAGTCGGAAATGACGATTTCGGAAAATGTCTGCTTGACCGTCTTAAGCATGACGGCGTTGACTGTTCTCAGGTTTTAACCGACGACAATTTATCCACCGGCTGTGCGTTTGTTACCTATTTTCGTGACGGTTCGAGAAAATTTATATTCCATATCGGAAACACTCCGGCGGCAAAGGCAAAAGCGCCGTCCGCCGATGTATTCTCGGGAATAAAGTATTTCCACGTTATGGGTTGCTCGCTTATGGCAAGCACTGAGTTCGGCGGTGAAATAATAAAAGCGATGAAAGCGGCTAAAAAACAAGGAGCAAAAATTTCATTTGACCCCAACATAAGAGCGGAGCTGTTAAAGAACAAAGACAGCTTTGCGCTTGTCGATACGGTTTTGGAAAACACCTCGGTATTTATGCCGGGAGTTTCCGAATTGCTTATGATAAGCGGCGAAAGCAGCGTTGAAAGCGCCGTAAAAAAATGCTTTGAAAACGATACTCTTGAAATAATAGTCCTCAAAAACGGCGCAAATGGCAGCAGAGTATTTACGAGAGAGCATGAATACGGCATGGGAATTTACAAGGTCAGCGCAGTTGACGCAACGGGTGCCGGCGACAGCTTTGACGGCGCTTTTATATCCGGACTGTGCGACGGTATGGAAATCTGCGATGTTATAAAGCAGGCAACCGCTGCGGCAGCTTTAAATACCGCAGCTTTCGGACCGATGGAGGGTAAAATCAGCAAAAGTAATATATCGAAAATGATAAAGGAGAATACGCAATGTATACAAACAGTTTGAAAATGATACAAAAGGCATGGAAAAACGGTTATGCCGTACCGGCTTTTAATGCAGAAAACCTTGAAATGGTTCAGGCGATTATAGAAACGGCAGAGGAGGAAAACTCGCCTGTTATAATTCAGACCACTCCGCCCACGGTAAAATACCTTACCGCCGAGGAGGCTTTTGCAATGGTTAAAACCATGGCTGACACGGCGGCTGTTCCCGTGGCACTGCACCTCGACCACTGCCCCGATTTTAACGGAGTTATGGCGGCAATAAAAGCCGGATACAGTTCTGTTATGTTTGACGGCTCAAAGCTGCCCTTTGATGAAAATGCGCAAATCACAAAACAGGTTGTCGCAGCTGCAAGACCGATGGGAATTACCGTTGAGGCAGAACTCGGCACTGTCGGCGGAAAAGAAGATAATGTTCTTTCGGATAAAATTATATACACGGATATTGACGAGGCAAAAAGGTTTGCCGAAATCACAGACGTTGATATATTCGCCGTAGCAATAGGAACGGCTCACGGATTTTACAAAGGTGAACCAAAGCTTGATTTTGACAGGATAGACAAAATAAGTAAAATAACAAACAAGCCTCTTGTCCTCCACGGCGGTTCGGGCATACCCGAATCGAGTGTGAAAAAGGCAATTTCTTTAGGTATGGCAAAGGTTAATTTTGCAACGGAATTAAGGGCGGCGGCTACTGTCGGGGTTCGGAGAGTTCTTGAGGACAGCACCGTTATAGACCCCAAAAAATACATGGGAGCGGCAAAAGAAGAAGTCAAGAAAATGTGCAGAACCAAAATAGATATGTGCGGTTCTGCTGACAAAGCTTAAAGGAGGTTAATTATATGAAAAGAAAATATTCGGTATTTACAGACCATGTGGGAACATTTTGCGACAGATATTGTACAGGCTATTCGGATAAAACGTTTACAGTATCCGAAAAATTTGACAGAATAAAGAGTATACCGCTGTTATCGGCTGTTGATTTAAACATGACTCCCGACTACACGGACGCCAAGGACGAGATAAAGGAAAGTTTAAAGAGAACGGGACTGAAGGTAAACTGCGTTATGATGGATTCAACCGCAGACAGAGTGTTCCGTCAAGGTTCATTTTCGAGCCTTGACGAAAAGGTTCGCGAAAAAGCGGTAAAGGACGCAAAAGCGGCAATGGATTTTGCAAAGGAGCTTGACTGCAACACCTTTGCAATATGGCCCGGTCAGGACGGATACGATTACCGTTTCCAGGCTGATTACATAAAAGAGCGTGAATTGTTTGCCGAGTGCTTAAAGGAAATTTCAAAATACAGACCCGAGATGAATATAGCGCTCGAATACAAACCGAAAGAACCGAGAAACCACAGCTACATCGACACGATGAGCGGTACTCTTTTAATGATTGAAAAGTCGGGTCTTAATAATGTCGGCATAGCAATGGATTACGGACATTCGTATTTCAGCGGAGAAAATCCCGCCGAGGCTTTGGCTGTTTTGAAAATGTACGGCGGTAAATTAATGGCTGTCCACATGAATGACAATTACGGTTCATGGGACGACGATATGATTGCCGGAAGCGTAAATACAATTGCGTATCTCGAGTACATTTACTGGCTCAGAAAAATCGGTTATGAGGGATATATAACCTTTGACCAGTTCCCGTACAGAGAGGAATCGAGAGATGCGGTGAATGAGAGTGCAGAGTGGTTTGATTACCTTGAAACCTTAATCGACAATGCCGATACCGACAAAATAGAATATGTTCTGAAGCAAAAGGACGGAGTTTTGGCAAGCAAAACAATAAGAGAGATAATGAAAGGAAATCTATGAAAGCAAAATGGATAAGCTCGCCTGCTGCGGCAAACGGCAATGTGCTTTACCGTTTCAGAAAAACAGTAAACGTTGACCGAACGAAGGATATAACGGCACATATAAGTGCGGACAGCAGATACAAGCTTTATATAAACAACGAATATGTTTGCGAGGGACCTTGCATAGGCACACTCAAATATTATGATGAGATAAATATCGGAAAATATATCAAAGAGGGCGAAAACACAATCGAGGCGGCGGTTCTGTATGCCGGAGGTTCGGGACTTTCCTGTATTCAGCGTAAAAACAGAGTCGCTTTTATCATGGAGGCATTTTGTGACGGAGAAACCCTGTTTCTAACCAACGAATCGTGGGAGTGTACTCTTGAGAAATCAACGGTATTTTATATGTCGGAATACGTTCACCTAAACGGATACCCGAACGAGATATACAAGTACGCTGAACCGATATGGCAGAATGCCGTTATTCCGCCCTTCGTTTCGGGTTCTGAGATATGGGGTGTTCTGCCGTGGCACGTCTTAAAGAAAAATCCGCTCAAAGCTTATGCGCCCTCAAAAGGAATACCGATGCGGATTTCACGAACCGATATTAAAAACGGTAAGGAAGTGAAAAAAGGCGGCAAGGGATATATAATATTCGGACTTGACAAATTAAGCGTCGGATTTCCTGAATTTGAATTTGAGGGTGACGCAGAAGTCACGGTGACATATGCCGAAAGCTACACTCTTTCAGACGGCAGTACAAAAGCGGTGCGCAGTGATATAAGCGGAGAAATCATCGGTGCCTGCGACATTCTGACGGTAAACAAAAAACTTGTTTACCGTCCGTACATGACTAAAGCCGCAAGATATATAAAGGTTGAAGTCAAAGCAAAATCGGACTTCGGGATAAAGCGTGCCGATTTTCTCGAATACCGCTATCCCCTTGAAGTTCTTAATCATTTTGAGTGTTCGGATAAAATATATAACAAAATATGGGACGTAAGTATAAATACTCTCAGAAACTGTATGTTTGACACATACGTTGACTGCCCCTATTACGAAATGCAGCAGTACAGCGAGGACGCATATCTTGAAATGTTGTATACTTTTATGCTTTCCGATGATTACAGTATGCCGAAAAAGGTTATATGTGATTTTTGGCAATCGCAGAATTACGAAGGTATGCAGCTTGCCGCCGCTCCTATGGAGCTTAAACAAATAGACCCAACCTTTAACTTTTTCTGGATTATGATGCTTGAGGACTATCTGTTGTATACGGGCGACGCCGAAACAGTCAAACCCATGCTTCCCGGAGTATATGCAATTTTGGAATGGTTCGGAGGATATATAAACAAAGACGGAGTTGTCGGTGTTTATAAATACGGTAAATTTATCGATTGGGTTAACACATGGAAAAACGGGTTTACAATAGACTCAGCGGATAAAAAACCGACTTCGATTGCAAGTCTTATGTATTTGTACGGCTTGAAGTCGGCAGAATGTCTGTTCAGACGGTTTGAAAAGGTCGGTACTGCCGATGATATACACCGTGAATACGAAAGTTTAAAAGCTTGTATAAACAAAGTCTACTATGACGAAAAGGCCGGTATGTACAAGGATACTTATGACGGCGGTTACAGCGAACACAGTCAGATATGGGCGGTGCTGTCGTGCGCCGTAAGCGGAGATACGGCAAAGCAATGCATACTGAACAGCCAAAAAGAATTTGTCGGCAAATGCTCATATTCGTACCGCTATTTCAGAAACAGAGCGTACGATAAATGCGGAATAAGCTTGGATATGGACAAATTTTTACAAGACTGGAAATCCATGCTTGCTCTTGACGCAACAACTTGGTTTGAAATGCCCGGCAATTCAAGGAGCGACTGTCACGGCTGGAGCAGCGTACCAATCTATGAGTTTACGACAAAAATTCTCGGTGTTCAGCCGATTGACGAATCATTTAAAAGTATAACCGTAAATCCGCATTTCTGCAATCTTGAATATGCAAAAGGTAGCGTTCCTTCTCCCTTTGGGAATATAACGGTTTCATGGTATAAGAAAGGCGGAGGGTATGAGGTTAATGTTGTATCACCGCATGAAATCAAAAAAATTGTTGCGAGTGAGAATATAACTACATATGATGAGGAACTGTCTTACGTGACTTCTCCCCGATTTGAGTAAAACTCGGGTTTCGCTTACGGCTGATATTGTTACCTTGGCAAAACAGAAAAAGCAGTCGGAAACGATTGTTTTTTTCTTTCTTTTGTGATATAATATTTATAAAACAAATCGAAACTTATAAAGAGATGTCTAAATTGAAAATAGAGATTGATAAACATCTTTTTTCAGTATACCCTGAAATTCGCTTGGGACTGCTGCACTTTCATGCAGACGTGAAAGAATCGGATAATGCATTTTGGGAACATATGGATAATGATGTTCTTCCAAAGGTGCGCAGTTCGATTGAGGGAAAAGAATGGGGCGAGATTTCGGGTATCAAGGGCAGCCGTGCGGCATATATGGCTTTTACATTTAATTTGCCTTTGGATTTCATCATATATGCTATTGCGTATTGATCATCAATTTCATTATACGCATCGGTATCCAGTACGACATCTATTTTTCCGATTGGGCTTTTTAAATTTTTATTCATTTGCTCATTTGTCATCGCAGTCCTCCGCTGTTATATTCTATATCTTCATTTATTGTGTAAATTTTACCATTGGGTCATGATATATAGCGTTCAATTGTGAAATTCGCCCATTGAATTGTTTTTATTATACTATATACAACATATAATGTAAATGTAAAAATTCCATAGAAATATATAAAAAAGTTACATGAAATAATTGGAATAGAAAAAGAGTATCCGGACAGATACTCTTTTTAACTGAAACTTATTTTAATTATTTTTTATGTTGTTTATATATTCTCGCGGAGATATACCCATTTTATCTTTAAAAACTTTTGAGAAATATAACGGTTCCGTAAACCCACATAAAAAAGCAATGTCTTTAACGCTTGAAAACCCCTGTTTCATCAATGTACAGGCATGCTGTATTCGTATGATTGAAATATATTTTGATATGCCTATTTTAAAATACTTTTTATATGCCGTTGAAAGATATTTTTTATTGTATGAACACTTTTTGCTTATTTGATTCAAAGAAAGCTCCTGGTCGGAAAAATTCTCATCTATATATTTTTTTACCGTCAGCATCGCTTGGGTACTGTTATCAATTTCTTTCATTTGTTTTCCCAATACCGAAAAGCTGTATAATAAAATCCCCTCACATCTTAACGGCAATATCGTTTGATTATCAATTATTGAATCCTTCCATATTTCGATAAGCCGTTCCAATCCCGGAAAATAAAAATTATTTTTATTTATATTTATTTTATCCATTATCATATTAGCTCTTACGCCAATATAGCTTATATACATATATTTAAAATTCGCAACCGATTCAATAGCGTATGTCATTGAAGGAAATGTAAAAAAAACGTCTCCCTTCTCCAGATTATACACATCACCGCAAACGTGCAGCAGTCCTTTTCCTTCAAGTACAATATGCATTTTATATACAGTCTCACTCTTTAATTTTTTGTACTCCTGAACTTTAGTTTCATAAACAAAATTTAAGATATTAATATCATTCACATTATTGTTGTTCGGTAAAAATTTACATATGTTTTCTTTCAATATATTTCACCCTCCTCTCCCTTTCGCGTCTTTTTTATATTATAAATAAAAACTCGGTTATTGTCAACACCGCACATGACTTTTTTGCATATTTATATGGAATTTTTACATTTACTTTAATTTATAGGTATGCTATAATCAAATCAACTTATTACTGAAAGGAACTGTTTATTTATGAAAAAAATTAAAGTCGGCGTTCTTGGCGGCTATCGCGGGACAGGTATGATTAACTATTGCAAGATTGCGGACAATGCAGATATTGTTGCCATTTGTGATAATAATGAAGATGTCCTTAATGAGCAAAAGAAACGTTGTAAGGATTATGATATAACTTTTTACGATAATTTTGAAGATTTTTTGCGTCACGACATGGACGCTGTTGTTCTTGCAAACTACGCAAATGAACATGCCCCCTTTGCAATCGCCGCAATGCACGCCGGCAAACATGTTTTTTCCGAAGTTCTGCCCGTTCAAACAATGAAAGAAGCCGTTGAATTGATTGAAGCCGTAGAAGAAACCGGAATGATTTACGCTTACGGCGAGAATTATTGCTATATGCCGGCTCCATATGAAATGAAAAGACTCTATGAATTAAACAAAATAGGCGAATTTGAATACGGAGAATGTGAATATATACACAATTGCGAACCGATTTGGGCCGATATAACATATGGGGATAAAAATCACTGGCGCAACAATATGTATTCCACATTTTATTGCACTCATTCGTTAGGTCCCATAATACACGCCACTTCTCTGCGTCCGGTTAAAGTGGTTGGATTTGAAAGTACACTCACCGAACGCAAGCTCCGCAACGGTGCAAAAGGCGGTCTTTTCGGGATAGAAATGGTAACACTCGAAAATGGCGGTATTATAAAAAGTATTCACGGAGATTTATATAAAGATTCTATCTGGTATTCTATGTACGGAAGCAAAGGGAGAATGGAATGCCCCAGAGAAGATGCCAATGCTGAACATATTTCCCGAATATACGTTAATTGCGACGATTTTTCAGGCGAATATAAAAATCGTCCTGTAGAAAACTATAAACCAGTGCGCGACCACGACAACATATGCAAAGATTTCGGTCACGGCGGATCGGATTACTATGTAATGTATAATTTCATCGAAAAAGTATTAGGGCATGATGCTGATATTATTGACGTATATGAAGCAATGGATATGTTCCTGCCGGGTATGTTTGCTTATCGTTCAATATTAAACGGCGGAAAACCAATGGATATCCCGAATTTAAGAAACAAATCAGAACGAGATGCCTGGAGAAATGATACAGCTTGTACAGATGCAAAAACCGCAGGCGATATGCTTCTTCCCACTTGCGTTACAGGCACCCCGGATATTGATGATAATGTCTACAATGCCGTAAAGCAAAAATGGATTAAAGACCAAAGCACAGACGACGGATACAGAAGTCTGGCATTTAATCAAAGTTCAAAGGAAAATGATAACTAATGTACTACTTAATGCTTACGTTTGCCGCATTTCTGTTTTCCTCACAATTTCTGTTTAATCAGAAATTTGAGGAACAATGCGGCTCATCTTTTACATCTACAATGATATTTTCAATGTATTCTTCCGCAGCGGGATTTTTTATACTTCTTATTATAAGCGGTTTTAAATTAACTTTTTCTTGGTTTTCTGTATTTATTGCGACTTTGTATGCTGCAATAAATATCCTGTATAATATCGCTAGTGTAAAATCGTTTGAATACGTAAATCTGTCTGCATACTCTGTATTTGCAATGCTCGGCGGAATGCTTCTTCCCTCTGTATATGCCATATTCTTTTTACATGAACCGGTAAATTTGCTAAAAATATTATGTTATTTCATGATTATCAGCGCATTGTTTTTCAATATTGATTTTTCTCATAAAGGCAGAAGAAAAATATACTACATAGCTGTCTTTATTTTAAACGGTGCAGTCGGCATAATTTCGGTAATCCACCAAAATAATACTATGTACGCAGCAGACAGTTTTAGCTTTTTGATGATTTCCAGAATCATTTCAACCTTAATATGTATTCCGTTTATAGTAAAATCAAACAGTGCTTTTAAAAACACACCCAAAAAAGCAATATGGTATTGTGTATATTTTGCCGCATTTTGCAGTATCGGCAATCTTATGGTATTGATTGCATTAAAACATCTTCAAGCATCTGTTCAGTATCCGATAGTTACCGGGGGTGTCATGATAATGTCACTCATGATAAGTCTGCTGAGAAAAGAAAAAATATCGTATAAGAACGTTATATCAACAGCTATTGCATTTTTGTCAACTGTTCTTATATCCATATACTAACATCAAAAATTATTTTTGCCACCGCCTATAACCTTGCAAGAACCCTGACATATACCGGAGTTGTAAGGCATGGTGTGGGCGCTATCCTTTAGCAAAAGCAATAAATATCTATATTCATTGCTTTTGCTAAACACTGTGTCTGTATCATAGTGCCTGTTGCATAATTAATTTGGTAATACTTTTTTCAAGACTTCCAATCGGAGGTCTGTTTGTTATGTCCATTTCTATCCGATAAAAATTTTTCATTTTACCTATTGACTTTTAATTGTTAGTCTTCGTAAAAAAGCAACTAAGCTGTTACACTGAATCGCTCCCATTTTTTTATAATAGCCATTTATAGTCTTGTCTGCAATCCATAATATAATCGACATAAACTGTGTTATCTTTAATTTGATAGATTAACAAATACCTTTTCGCCACAAATTTTTTCTGTATTTATTTGCAGGGATCTCATCACAATTAAGCCACGGATAACTTTCAGGCATAAAGGACGGACTTGTATTTGACGGTTGATACACTGACAAGAATTTTGCAACCGTAAACGGCGAGAAAATCGACCTTGATTCCCCGTCATTTATTGAAAATGACCGCACATATCTGCCGATACGCTTTGTATCGGAAAAGCTCGGCGCAGATGTCAAATGGGACGATGCAATTCAAACCGTAAATATTACAAAATAATAATTTACACGCAAAAACTGCTCAAAAAAAATTTGGGCAGTTTTTTTGATGCGAAAAAAGGGTGTATTATTTTTTCGATTCGCTGTCTGCCCCTTTATTTTATTGTTTCAAAATCAAAGAAAAAAAGACAGTGCTCACAAATACATTTACTGTCATCTTCTCTTGCAGCTCAAGTATTATTTTGTCAAAAGAACCGCCTTAAATATTCTAAAACAGATATTGTTTTTATTATTCATAAATCACAAGGTAATTTCATACTTATGTACAAATACATAATTACAAAAATAACTTATCGAAAGGTGGAATTCTATATGACAAAAACTGTACAAGCAAACGACAGATTAAAGAATAACCGTGAGCAATTTGAGCAGGAACTTAAAATGTTCATAAATCAGAAATTATTTGACAAGCACATAATTTCAGAAGATATGTATTTTACGGCAAAAGAGCTTTTACTTAAAAAAGCGGGCTGATTAATACCGAAGGCAAGTAATCCGAACTCTGATTTTGAGTGGCGGATTTCTGCTTTCGCTGTGTTAAAATACTCGTTAATATCGCGCCTTGCAAAGAGGACAAGCCGAAATATGCCGAAATTATGCCTTTTCAGGCGGGTTAGGATTACTTTCTTTCGGCTTAGACAGGAGGAAAGCAAAATGAATATTTACGAAATGCGACAGGATATGCGAATGCGCCATACGCGAGTATCCGACTATCCCTTGCGTGTTGTGTACTATGCAAGAGTTTCAACGGACAAATACGACCAATTACATTCTCTCGACGCCCAAAAAAACTATTTTGAAAATCTTTTGGAAAGAAATCCGAACTGGACATTTGTACGCGGCTATGTTGATGAGGGACTGACCGGAACAAAGATTGACAAAAGAGACAGTTTTATAGAGATGATGCGTGATGCAAAGCGCGGCAAATTTGACCTTATCTGTACCAAAGAGGTTTCAAGATTTGCGAGAAACACACTTGACAGTCTCAGCTGCACAAGAGAACTCTTAACCTATGGCGTTGCCGTATATTTTGAGAATGACAATCTGAATACCATTGACGAGGACTGTGATTTCAGACTTACCACTATGGCAAGTCTTGCACAGGAGGAATCACGCAAAACCTCTGAAAGACTTAAATTCGGTTTTCGTGAATCTATTAAAAAGGGTACTGTACTCGGAAACGACAGCATTTGGGGTTATCACAAGGAAAAAGGAAAATTGGTTATCGTGCCGGAGGAAGCGGATATGGTGCGGCGAATATTCGATTTATACGCAAACGAAGATTTCGGCATAAGAAAAATTGCAAAAATCTTATCCGATGACGGACTTCGCAACAGCGCCGGCAATCCGTTTTCATTTTCAACAATTAAAGGAATATTGGTTAATCCCAAATACAAGGGGTTCTATTGCGGAAACAAGACGCATAAGGTCAATTTTTTGAGTAATGAAATTGCGTATGTTCCGCAGGGCGAATGGGTTATGTACAAAGACCACGAAAAAGTACCGCCCATTGTGTCGGCGCAGCTTTGGGACAAGGCAAACCGAAAACTCAAAGAACGCAGCGAAAAAATGTCAAACGGCGATAAGACAAGCTATCAGAACAAATATCTGTATTCGGGCAAGATTATGTGCGGCGAGCATAACACTTGTTATCACCATACTGTTTACCGCTATAAATCCGGGGATAAGGAATTATGGACCTGCAAGGAGTACGGAAACGGCAACAAATGCCGAAATCCGCTTGTCTATACGAGCGAAATCGACGCAGTAATGAAAGAGGTATATTCTCAGATTATATGCGAGAAAACCTCCATTATAAACGACCTTATAGAGCTTTATAAGGAAAGTGGAAGTACAAAGGCAATCGTAAAACAAAAAATAAAAACCGAGTCCGACATCAATGTTATTCTTGCAAAAAAGGACAAACTTCTTGACTTGGTTATGGACGACAGAATTTCAAATGAAGAATTTGAACAAAGAAATAATGCTTTTAATGAGCAGATTGAGGAAATGAAAGCAAGACTTTCCGAACTCAGCGAAGAGGAGCGAAAAAGTCTTGACTTAAAGGAAAGTATCGAGAGCTTGAGGGGCGCAATCAGCAACGAACTTGATTTCACCGACAATATCAGCAAAAATGTTGTTGATAGTTTTATTGATAAAATTGTAGTTTTCAAGGGAGATGCCGAGAATGAAATTAACCTAAAAATTTTCTTGAAACTTCTGCCCGGTGATATTCAGAATTTCACCGAAAACTCCCACACACTTACCTTTGCCAACGGACAACTTATTCAAACCCGAGGAGGAAATTCAAGGTCATTGAAAGCATATGATTTGACTTTCCGGTATGATTTGTGCTATTGTCTGGAATGAAAAATGGTGCACAGGTCAATGCCTGTGCACCATTTTTATTCAGTCGTTATTTTCCCATAATACAGTACCATCTTCTAATGAAACTTTTTTAGGAATACATTTTAAGGAAATCTCTATTGAATTATCATATATTTCAACGGAGTCATCATGTCCAGGTGATAAAATCTGAACCTCATTTACACCTATACTGTACTCGCCAATATAATCTTCATCACCCGGTTCTGTATCGGTCTCACATATTCCTGTGAAAGATTTGCATTTGACTTTAAGACCATTTTCCCATTCAATAATCAACATATCTTTTTCAAAATAATCGTCGATAACAAAAAGTAAATTCTTGTATGTATCTTCCATAATCATAACCTCTTTCATATTTTATTTTAACCATTTAGGTTTGGCGGGAACAACATGTGCATTCCCCTTATTATCATAATGAATTGTTGCACGGGTTGTATCGTAGTATTTTCCTGTTCTTATATCATAAAATTTCCCTATATTCTTCCCATAATCAACAACAACCTTGTTATTACCATAACTTTGTCCTTTACCAACTGCATCCCTTAAAAGTTTATTTGGGTTTGAAGTTAGAATGCTGGGGTTTTTACCATTTGCTCTCTGTTGATTATAGTTATTTGTGCCTTTTATATGCTTGTCTTGACGACCTTGATGAATTTGAGCATTAGAACGACCGCCTTTTGTATTGCCAAAATTACCGCCTGCACCTGCACCCATTAAGCAGTCACCTGCTTTCTGGATTTTGAAAATTCACTTTCAAAAGGCATTATATTTATGCCGATATCCCGATATTTCTTGAAAATATTATCAGGTGCACTGCCGTACACAATAATTGTCCTCGGCGATAACCTTTTAACCATTTCCGCAAGACCATCTTTGAAATAATCTTTATCAATTCTGCGCTTTATACAACCGTGAGTACCTACCGCAACAGTTTTGAATTTCTCAATTCCGTCAAAGCAAAATTCATATGTACGCTTATCATTGAACCTCACATTGGGTATAATTTCAACTCCGTTATTTTGAAGCCAAGCCGACAAAGCTTTTCCTCTGTACGTATTCCACATTTGCATACAGAGCGGCATATTTCGATACAGGCTAAAGTCCGGTGAAATTATGCCCTTAAACTTTTTGAGTTTCGCAAGGTACTGTTTGGGATTATGCCATAAGCGTTCAAATTTTATATCATGCTCATAAAACATAACCCAGCAGTCAAAATCTTTCCACATTCCTGCCATCGCTTTTGAAAAAGGCACCAATTTTTCGGGGATAAGGTTACTTGTCTTTATAACGGGCAACTCAAAATATCCTTCATAATCGGAATTTTTAACCAAAAACGAATGGAATACATCGTAATTATTAAATTTTTCGTTTTGCATTTTGCACAAAATCCTCCTGTAAATTAAAATATTTAAAAAAACTCTTGATTTTAATTAACAGGTGTGCTAAAATATAACCATAGCAAAGAGGTTTGCTTTTAGCATACCTGTGAGAAACACATTGTTAAGTTGTTGGTAGCAACTTTTCTAATGTGTTTTTTATTTTTATTACAATCAAATCACATCATCCTTTCTTAATGACTTAAATTATATCTTGCCGCCGGTAGTGAAACACCGCATTGCTCCGATATTTCTTCCGGTGAAAGAGTCTGAATTAATTCATGTGGGCACATAATTTCTCCCGCAAGTGCTTTTGCCTGCCATTCGGGGTCTTCATATGCGCTAACATTTGTGTTTTCAAAATTTCTTTCAAACTTAACGCCACAGATTACAAGTAATAAGTAATGTGCAATTTCGTGCATTACTGTCATTCTGTCTCTGCCATTACCCTCTGTTGCTCCGTAATAAACATCTTCTCTTATTCGTATAATATGGTTTACAATATCGGTCTCTCCGTGTTTTTTCTTTGGAAATTCTTCTCTTGGCACATACTCATAAGAAAAATCAGGGAATAATAACGGCATTACATTTTCTAAAATTGTTATTACAGGAATATATAGTCTGTCTTCAACCTGCAAAATTTCCCGCATTACTTTTGCAAGAGAGCGTAATTCCGTACGCTGTATGGGTTCTGCAATATAAGTCAAATAGTTATTCCTCCGTATTTCTCAATAGTTTTTTTATTTTGTCTAATGTTTCGGTATCAACATTTTCAAATTCTCTTGCAAAAAGAATAGCGGTTTCTTTACGAGAATTACTTATGTTGTCAAAGTTAAGAGTAATACTCTTTGCAGAATTGTCCGCAGCATCATTCAAATTACTTTTTTCTTCCTCAGACAAGCCGTAAAGCTCAGATATTCTGTTTACCCATTGTTCGGGAATGTTTCTTTTTCCCATTTCTACTGCTGAAAGATATGCGGCAGACACATTCAATTTTTCTGCCATGTCCTTTAAAATCTCACCACAGTCAATTCGTATTTTTCTTAAAAATCTTCCAAAATCAGTAAGCATTTTTATAATCGCCTCCCTTACGTTTTCTATTATAACACGCAATGTTTAATTTGTCAGCAGTTTTTGTTGAATTTATTTTTAAAATTGTGTAGGCTTAAATATGCATCATTGACAATTAGGGGTTTTCGCGGTAAAATACAGATAGTATAATAAAATTCAATTAAGCACATCTGTTTGCTGCGAACAATACATATGATAAAAGCCGACATTGAAACCGAAGTAAGTCCTATTGTCGGCACAGAAAAGCAATCGGAAGAGCTTGTGCATTATCTGCTGGAAGAATTTGAAACAGACCCGTCAAAAATCTGGGAATCAAATATTTTTGGCAAGTCGCTTTATGAACTCGTAAACGAAGGACTTCACAATAAGCTCTCGCGCATGCCCGACGAGTCCAGGCTCAAACTGCGCGAAACTCTTCAGCGCATCATAAACGAGGGCAGCGGCGGACTTATATGTATTATTCTTTAATATGAGGTGTTTATCGTTTGAAAAAATCTGTCTTTTTGCTTTTGCTTGCCCTTTCTCTCACAGGGTGTGCGGCAAACGGTGCAAAAGTGGATATGCAAAAAAAAACATATGAAGGAAACGGATATTCCATGACAATGGAAATACCTGTCATTCACGGTCCTGCCGATTTTGCAAGGGAAATAAATGCCCAATATACAGAGTTGTGCGACTCTATCCTGAATAAATTTCCCGAAGAGGCAGAACGTTCCGCCGTTCCCAAAGATACGCTTAAGCTTACACAAAAAGTGGCTTTCAACAAAAACGGTATATTGAGCATCGTCGGAGAGTGTGAATCCTTCACCGGAGGGCCGCACAGCAACCTCAGCAGAGTCGTCAAAAATATTGACATGAAAAATAAACGCATAATAAAGCTTGAGAATTTATTTGCCGATTCAGGATATACAGACCGCATAAATTCATACATAGAAACAACCGCCGAGCATTCCCCCGCCGACTTCCGCGACCTGTGGAAAAAACCCACAATGACATCGGAACGTGAATTTTACTTATCCCCCGATGGGCTGGTTATATTTTTTCCTCCGTATGAACTGTCATATTATTCAAAGGGTTTTGTGGAAATAAAAATCCCTTATGAAGAAATCCGTAATTATATGAATCCCGAATATTCGGTATTGCTCCAATAAAAAAAACGGTCATCAGCCAAGCAGCTAAATAATGAAAAAAACAGTCCAAGGCTTTATGGTTGCTTTGGACTGTTTTTACTCCGTATTATATAACCACTTTTAAGAAATTTTTACACCAATTCGGTTTGTTATGAATACGGAACATTAAAAATATAATTTCCGCAGCGCGGTTTAATTACACTTTTAATGATTTTTTTCAAAGAATCGATCTCATCGGTTTTAATTGTCTTTACGAAAATGCTTATTTAATTTTGTTTTCGTAGTCTTCAATCATCTTTTTAACCATCTGGCCGCCGATAGAACCTGCTTGCTTTGCAGTCAAGTCACCGTTGTAACCCTGCTTGAGTGTTACACCAACTTCACTTGCAGCTTCCATCTTAAAGTTTTCCATAGCCTTCTTTGCTTCAGGCACGTTAATCTTGCTCTTAGACATATTCGTTCTCCTCCATCATTTTTCGGGATTTTTCTGTATCCCTTTTGTCTTTTGCAACCGCTTTTGTCGGTTACATTCATATTTTGCGCATGAATGTATTTTATATTCCAAAAAAAATTTACCAAAAAAATAAATTTATGTATTGACAAAATCCCATTGCTGTGGTAGAATAGATTGGTAATTCGGCCCGTTGGTCAAGCGGTTAAGACTCCGCCCTCTCACGGCGGCGACAAGGGTTCGATTCCCTTACGGGTCACCAATTGATAAAACCGCATAAACGCTTAAAGATGTAGTGTTTATGCGGTTTCTTTTATCTTTTTCGATTTAAAAATTTTTAAGTTTTTTAAACATTTTTAAATAAAAATGTTGTCAAGCGGTTGTCAAAATTTGAGTGCTTATGATACAAAAAAGACGGGGCGGATTTTCCGCCCCTTTCTCATTCATACAACCCGGCTCTGTCATTCATCACCATTTGGCGCATAAGTGATTCGGGAAGCTTCAAGTCACTTGCGGACGCGCCTCTGTACACGAAGCAGATATATTTGGGTTGGAATAAATTTTGCACAAACAACGGTTAAATTTTTTGTCCCGAAATAAATTTGCGTATTTCCTCCCTGACGTCGTTTACTTCCTTCAAAAAGCTGTCGGCGCTCACACGCAAAGCACCGTTTCCCAAAATTATAATCTGTTCCGTGCCGTCAGAGGTTGCAACCCTCACGCGGTGTTTTTTGCCCAGCTCGTGCGTAACCTTCTCTATATACATGTCTGCCGTTTCCGCCTCTTTGGTATAAACCACATGTATGTTGTTTATCGTTTCCACGCTCCCCGGGTTGTTTTTCACCTTGTATGCGTCAAATACAACTATCAGCTCACACTGTTTCACACCGCGATAGTCGGCAAGTATGTCAATCAGACGGCTGCGCGCCGAAAAAAGGCTTTCAGCCGCAAGCTTTTTCAGCTCCTCCCATGCAAATATGATGTTGTAGCCGTCAACAAGCAGATATTCCGGTCCCTTCGGCACGGGCTTTGCTTTGAAATTCCGCGGCACACCGCAAGCCGGTTTGCGCACGCGCGCCTCACGATACGGTTCACGTCTGACAGGACCGTATGTGCGCTCAAAAATCTGCATAAGTTCTTTGTCGTCAGCAATACTCTCTATATATCGGCGCACCTGTTCACCGTCGTTGTCCTCCCCGTCATCATCAAAATCGCTTTGTATGTGCATATACTCGCGCACCTTGTCCCATTTCACCAAAAACCCTGCACCATGAGAACAAAAAACCGAATCGGCAGTGTTTTCTATGTCACTGTCGCTGTCATAGCCTGTTTTTTCTATAACCTCTTTTTCATTGTGGCAAGGCTCATATCCCTTCACCGTGCAGGAAAGCTTTCCCTTTCCGCGTGTATATGCCGTGAGCTCTGCCTGATAATTTTGCATCGAACTCACAGGCGCACTGCCCGAAATCACCGCAAAATCCCCGCGGGTTTCGGGGGGCAAAAATTCACCGCCCATATTGCTTATATCCGTCATTGCACGCCCGACATTCTCCGGCGGGACCGACAGCCTGAAGCTGTACCACGGCTCCAGTAACACGCTTTGTGCGCATTTGAGTCCCTGGCGCACGGCGCGATATGTCGCCTGGCGAAAATCGCCGCCCTCGGTGTGCTTTTTGTGTGCGCGCCCTGCCACAAGCGTAATCTTCATGTCGGTGATGGGCGAGCCTGTCAGCACACCCACATGCACCTTTTCCGCAAGATGTGTCAGAATCAGTCTTTGCCGGTTTCGGTCAAGGACATCTTCGCTCACATCAGACGCAAAGTGCAGTCCGCTTCCGCGATCTGCCGGTTCAAGCAAAAGGTGCACCTCCGCATAATGCCTCAGCGGTTCATAATGACCCACGCCTTCCGACGGCGCAGCAATTGTTTCCTTATAGATTATTTCTCCGCTGCTGAAATTCACCTCGAGTCCAAAGCGTTCTTTCACAATCTGTTTCAAAACTTCCAGCTGAATCTCACCCATAATCCTCACATGCAGAGCAGACAGCCGCTCGTCCCACGACACGTGAAACTGCGGTTCTTCCTCCTCCAGTGTGCGGAAATTCTTCAGCGCCTCGCGCATGTCCGTCCCCGGCGGAAAATCGACACGGTAAGATAGCACAGGTTCAATCACACTGCCCGAAAAATCATTTTCAATCCCAAAGCCCGTCCCCGGCACAGCCTTTGAAAGCCCTGTGACAGCACACACTTCTCCGGCACAAGCCTCGCTTACATTGTCAAAATTTCCCCCCGAATATATGCGTATCTGATTCACCTTTTCGCTGTGTCCGTCGCCGTGATACCGAAGCGGCGTCCTGACCCGCAAGCTTCCGCCCGTTATCTTCATAAAGGTCAGCTTTGCGCCGTTTTCATCGGTGCTTGTCTTGAAAACCTTTGCGCCGAATTCACTGTCTGCGCCTGCCTCCGGGCTATAGCGCATAAATCCTTCCAAAAATTCTTTTGTGCCCTTCAGCCTCAGCGCAGAGCCAAAATAACACGGAAAAATTTTTCTTTGCGATACAGCCTTTTTTATTTCCGCATCTGAAAGGGCGCCCTTTGACAAAAATTCCTCCATAAGCGTATCGGAGCACACCGCGGCTTCCTCCGCAAAATCGCCTTCAAAGTCAACACAGCAATCCCCCAGCTTTGCCTTCAGCTCTGCCATGACGCCGGCACGGTCAAACCCGGCAAGGTCTGTTTTGTTTACAAATATAAAAACAGGCATGTCGTATTGTGCCAAAAGCCCCCACAGTGTTTCTGTATGGCTCTGCACACCGTCGGAGGCGCTTATTATCAACACGGCGCAATCGGTGACACATAATGTTCTCTCGGTTTCTGCCGAAAAGTCCACATGCCCCGGCGTGTCCAGAAGTGTCAGCTCACATTCCGGCAAATGGATCACCGCCTGTTTTGAGAAAATGGTGATTCCACGCTGACGTTCTATATGATGCGTGTCCAAAAACGCATTTTTGTGGTCCACCCTCCCCGGGGTGTGTATCTCGCCGCTGTGGTACAACAGGGCTTCGCAAAATGTCGTTTTTCCCGAGTCCACATGCGCCATGATGCCCGTTACAATTCTTTTCATAAAAAAACCTGTCCTTTTTATTTTTCATATTTATCTTTCATTCAATCATACCACAAAAACCCGTCTTTTTCAACATTGGCGCCGCAGATATTTTCCGCACAAGACAAAAAATTTTATAAAATAATTGAAATATCCGGACATTTGGGTTATAATTGATTTATATATAGATAATTGTAAAACTAATGTTTTCCAATTAAAATTCTTTGTGGCTAATTGTAAAATTTACATTTTACAATTACCTAATTGATTTAAAAGCATAAAAGGGTGAAAAATATGGTAAATATAGGAAATGACTGGGACGAAGTCCTCCGCGGCGAATTTGACAAAGAATATTATCTGCAGCTGCGCAATTTTTTAAAATATGAATATTCACACTACAAAATCCATCCGGGAATGTATGACATATTCAACGCACTGAAATGGACGCCTTATAAAGACACAAAAATTGTGATTTTCGGGCAGGACCCCTACCACGGCGAAAACCAGGCACACGGGCTTGCATTCTCTGTGCAAAAGGGCGTGGAAATCCCCCCTTCGCTTGTGAATATCTACAAAGAACTCCAAAACGAACTGGGGCTTTATATCCCCAACAACGGCTATCTGGAAAAATGGGCGCGCCAGGGCGTACTTTTGCTTAATGCGTCACTCACCGTGCGTGACGGCGCGGCAAACTCTCACCGCGGCAAGGGCTGGGAAATACTCACCGGCAAAATTGCGGAAAAACTGAACGAACGCGGCGACCCGATAATTTTTATGCTTTGGGGGAATAATGCAAAAGAGAAACAACAGTTTATAACAAACCCTCAGCACGTGATTTTCACCGCGGCGCACCCCAGCCCCTTGTCTGCCTCACGCGGATTTTTCGGGTGCGGTCACTTCAAAAAAGCAAACGACCTTTTGAGAAGCTGGGGAAAAGAACCAATTGACTGGCAGATTGAAAACTGCTGATTTTACGGAGGAATTATGAAAAAATTACTTATTATAGATTCAAACAGCATAATAAACCGCGCGTTTTACGGTGTGCGCTATCTTTCCGCAAAGGACGGCACCCCGACAAATGCAGTGTTTGGATTTTTGAAAACCCTTTTCAAGCTTATAGACGAAAACCACCCCGATTATATCTGTGCCGCATTCGACCTCAAGGCACCGACCTTCCGCCACAAAATGTATGACGCCTACAAGGCACAGCGAAAGCCGATGCCCGACGACCTTGCGCGGCAAATGCCCATTGCAAAGGATATCCTTTGCCGCATGGGTGTGACAATCCTTGAAAAAGAAGGCTTTGAGGCGGACGACATAATCGGCACCGTTTCCGAGCTGTGCGAAGAATCGGGCATAGAATGTCTAATTGCCACAGGCGACAAGGATGACCTTCAGCTTGCCTCTGACAAGACAAAGGTCATACTGACCGTCACAAAAAGCGGTGTAAACGAAACAATCTGCTATAGCGACAAAGAAGTTTTTGAAAAATACGGCGTGACCCCGGCGGAATTTATCGACGTAAAAGCGCTCATGGGGGACGTTTCCGACAATATCCCCGGGGTCGCCGGGGTGGGCGAAAAAACTGCACTTTCGCTTATACAAAAGCACAAAAGCATAGAATACATCTACGAGAATATAGATGACATAGGACTAAAAGGCGCAATGCTTCAGAAAATGAAAAACGGCATGGATTCTGCATTTTTAAGCAAAACCCTGGCGACAATCGACCGCCATGTTCCGATTGATTTTGATTTTTCAAAATGTGAATTTGAGGGCACAACAGAGTCGCTGGGCACACCCGATGCCGCCGATATCCTCCATTCTCTGAACCTTGAGAGCATCGTAAAAAGGCTGAACGTTTCCCCTTCGGAGGCAAAAAAAGCCCCTGTGCGCGACATCTTTGAGGGTACAAAAAAAGTAAGAATACAAAACACCGCGGAGCTTGAAGAGCTTGCGGACAAAATCTGCCGTGCCGGAGAATGTTCGTGTCTTTTCAGGTTCAACGCACTTTCTCTCTCTTCTGTCGGGATTGCTGTCGGGGACACTGCATATTATGCGGATTTTGATGATATTGAGGACGCATTGCGGATTCTTTGGCCGATGCTTGCTGACGAAAAGATAAAAAAATACACTTTTGACATAAAGGACACCATTGTAAACCTTGCGGACAAGTTCAAGATGCGCGGCATCGCCTATGACTGCGCCGTTGCGGCATATCTCATAAACCCTGCACGTGCAGGCTACAGCCTTGGCGGAATTGCAGAGGAATTTTTGGGCGTCACCCTTGACACAAGCACATCGGGTGCGCAAATATCACTTTTTGAAGAGGACAATTCTTTTGACGAAGTGTGCATGTCCGTGCTGGCGATACGGCCGCTTATGGAAGAAACAAAAAAGCTTCTGGAGGAAAACGGACAGACTGCGCTTTATTATGACATAGAACTCCCTCTTGTGACGGTGCTTGCGGATATGCAGACAGAAGGGGTTAAGGTCGACACAGAACAGCTTAAACATTTCTCCGACACACTCTCGGAGAGGATAGATGTGCTTGTCGGCGAAATCTATAACCTTGCCGGCGAGGAATTTAACATCAACTCACCGAAACAGCTGGGGGTAATCCTCTTTGAAAAGCTTGGCATGAAGACAGGCAAAAAGACAAAAACAGGATATTCCACAAACATTGATGTACTTGAAAAGCTGAAAACCGAACACCCCATAATAGAAAAACTGATTGAATACCGACAGCTGTCAAAGCTAAAAAGCACATACTGCGACGGGCTCATGAACGTAATTGACAAAAACACCGGCAGAATACATTCTCAGTTTAAACAGCTTGTGACGGTGACAGGCAGAATAAGCTCCACAGAGCCGAACTTGCAGAATATCCCGGTGAGAACCGAGCTTGGCAGAGAGCTGAGAAAAATGTTTGTCGCGGGCGACGACTCCAAAATCCTGATTGACGCCGACTATTCTCAGATTGAGCTCCGCGTCCTTGCGCACATATCCGGCGACAAAACCATGATTGATGCATTCCGCCGCAACGAGGACATACACGCCGTCACGGCTTCGCAGGTGCTTGCAAAACCGATAAGCGAAATCACAAAAGAAGAGCGCAGCAGCGCAAAAGCGGTAAACTTCGGCATAGTATACGGAATCGGCGAATACAGTCTTTCCCGCGACCTGGGGATATCGGTAAAAAAGGCAAAAGAATATATAACGGGTTATCTTGACAAGTACAGCGGCGTCCGCCAATACATGGAAAACATCAAAGAACAGGCAAGGCGCAACGGCTGTGTGAAAACCCTCATGAACCGCATACGCTATATCCCGGAGTTGAAATCCTCCAATTTCAACACCCGTTCTTTCGGCGAAAGGGTTGCCCTGAACACCCCAATCCAGGGGACAGCGGCAGACATCATCAAGCTTGCCATGGTAAGAGTTCACAGACGGCTTGAAAAAGAGGGGTTGGCGGCGCGTCTGATTTTGCAGGTGCACGACGAACTGATTGTGGAGGCCCCCATTGCGGAAGAAGAAAAGGTGCGCGCACTTTTGAAAGAAGAAATGGAACATGCCGTGGACTTTTCCGTTCCGCTGATTGCCGACACGGCATCGGGGAGAAGCTGGTATGACGCAAAATAAGGGAAAGCAAAAAAACTCCGAAAAACAAGAAAAGGAGAGAAGAACATGATTATCCTTGGCATAACCGGCCCGACCGGCGCCGGGAAGACCACGGTGTCGCGGATTTTTTCCGACAACGGCATAAAAGTCATAGACACCGACATCACGGCACGAGAAATCACCGCACCCGGCAAGCCCGCACTTTCGGAGCTTGCCGAATGCTTTGGCGAAAAAATACTGACAAACGGCGCACTCAACCGCGCAGCCCTTGCAAAAATCGCTTTTTCCGACAAGGACGCACTCCTGAAGCTGAACAAAATCACCCACAAATATATCACCGAAGAGGTGCTGGCAGAGATAAACAGCTATGAGGGGGACATCATCGGCATAGACGGCGCCGTGCTTATCGAAAGCGGTATATCAAAGCTCTGCACACGCGTGCTTTGCGTGCTTGCCGATGAGGAAACACGAAAAAAACGCATAATGAAAAGGGACTCCATTTCCGCATCTGATGCGGATTTAAGAATTTCTTCACAAAAAAATAATAGTTTTTATATTGAAAATTCAAACTACATAGTGTATAATAACGATAGAGATGACTTGCAAAAACAGGCGGAGAAGGTAATAAATGAATTAAGGAGTATGGTTTGAGAAAGATATTAAAATTTCTTTGTTTTATTGCGGCGGTCTTTGTGATAATATCGCTGACAAAAACCGCATATAATTTAATTATGCATGCCCTCTATCCCGTAAGGTATTATGAATATATCGACAAATATTCGGCAGAATACGGGCTTGACGAATATCTTGTCATGGGCGTCATAAAGGCAGAGAGCAATTATATCCATGATGCGCACTCCGGTGTGGCGCGCGGGCTTATGCAGATAACCGAGGACACGGCATACTGGATTTCGGAAAAGATAGGCTTAGATTTTGAGCCCGATGATGTCGAAAACCCGCAAATCAATATACGTATGGGGTGCTATTATCTGCGCTATCTTACGGATTATTATGACGGCAACACCGATGTTGCCCTTGCGGCATACAACGCCGGCATGGGCAATGTTTCAAAATGGCTTTCGGACTCACGATATTCTCCCGACGGGGAAAACCTCACGGAGATTCCTTTCTCGGAAACAAAAAACTATGTGAAAAAAGTCAACGAATACACAAAGACTTACAGAAAGCTTTATGATTTGGAAACAACCGTGAAAACAGCCGTTTCCAAATATCAAAAGAATCTCACAAGCGAAAATTGAAAAACCGAAACCGACCGCCCTTCGGTTTTGGGCAAATAAACCGGGCAGAAAGGACATATTATGATTATAACAATCGGCAGACAGTACGGCAGCGGCGGAAGAGAGTTGGGAGAAAAGCTGGCACAAAAGCTTGGGTACAAGTTCTATGATGAAGAATTGGTGAATATGGCGGCGGAAAAGAGCAACATGAGCTCTGACATACTCCGCATGGCGGACGAAAAAGCAACGAAAAGTTTGCTATACTCTATAGTTACGGGCATGGACTCGAGGTTTTTAAACCCGTATTATGAACTCCCGATAAATGACAAGCTTTTTATTGAGCAGTCAAACGTCATAAAATCCCTTGCCGAAGAGGGCAACTGCGTCATTGTGGGCAGATGCGCCGACTATGTGCTGGAAAATGCAAAAATCCCGTCGGTAGATTTGTTTGTATATGCAACCATGGAGCACAAAATTGAAAGAATCTCAAAAAAATATGACCTGACAAAAGAAAAGGCAAAGGACAAAATCAAAAAAATCGAAAAAGGCAGAAAAACTTATTATAACTATTATTCCAACAGAGAATGGGGAAATATCGCAAACTATGACCTGTGCATAAGCACAAGCAAAATCTCGGTTGATGACGCCGTTGATGTTGCCATAACCTTCATCAACAAACCGGAGGTTGACTCAATATGATAGAATTTATCAAAGCGTTCATCCTGGGAATCATAGAAGGCATAACGGAATGGCTCCCGATTTCCAGCACCGGGCATATGATACTCTTCAACGAGTTTTCAAACACCACAAAGGCATCTTTCCTTGCCTCTGACGTGTTTTTGTATGTGATTCAGCTCGGCGCAATATTGGCAATCGTGACACTCTATTTCAGAAAACTGAATCCGTTTTCACCCTCAAAAACAAAAACAGAAAAGCAAAACACCTGGCAGATGTGGTTTAAGGTCATTGCGGCATGCATACCTGCCGCGGTCATCGGTCTTTTGCTTAACGATTTTATGGAGCATTTTGAAAATCCCTTTGTGATAAGCGCCACATTGATAATATACGGCATACTTTTCATTGTAATCGAACGCCGAAACAAAATTGCGCCCGTCACAAGCCTGGATTCTCTTACATACAAGACAGCAATGATGATAGGGCTTTTTCAGGTGCTTTCCATAATCCCCGGCACGTCACGTTCCGGCGCGACAATCCTCGGTGCAATAATTCTTGGGTGTTCCAGGGAGGTTGCTGCAGAATTTTCTTTCTTTTTGGCAATCCCGGTTATGTTCGGGGTCAGCATTTTGAAGCTTGCCACCAATGACTATGTCATGACGGGCGCCGAATGGGGTATATTGATTCTCGGCATGATTACGGCATATCTCGTTTCCATGGCGGCGGTCAAATTCCTTATGAACTATGTCAGGAAACACGACTTTGAGGCATTTGGATTATACAGAGTAATCCTCGGGATAGTCGTTATTGCATATTTTGGCATAAGAGCATTTGTATAGGGTTGTATAAATAAAAAAGTGCGATGATTCGCACCTCAACACCCCTACCCCTCAATCTTGAGGGGTAGGCTTTTCTTTTTTCTAATTCTGTGTTAGAATATGCATATGAGTATTTTACAAAACATTTTTTCAGATTATTTTCATAAACTTCTTAATTCAGACCATTTCTTTAAATACACCACACTTCAACTTTCATTTAACGGAGAAATCAAAAATTCAATAACTTTATCCAAGGTTTTTCACTACCTCTTTTTGTTATGCCTTTTTTGACTTGTTTTCTATTATATCATACTTTTTCAAAAATCGCAATTTCCTATACAGCGAAAAAGGGGCGGAAAATCCGCCCCATCTTTTCTGTATCATAAGCACTCAAATTTTGACAACCGCTTGACAACATAATATGGTCTTTTTGTGTCCTGTTACGTCCCGATATGTCACATCGAAAAATAAATAAAAACCGCATAAACACTGTATTTTCAAGCATTTATACGGTTTCTGTCTTTGGTGCCGATGGTGGGGGTCGAACCCACACGGTATCGCTACCACGGGATTTTGAGTCCCGCGCGTCTGCCAATTCCACCACATCGGCTCATCAATGACACTTGTATATAATAGCACAAAAAAACAATTTTGTCAATACATTTCTCAAAAAAAATCGGAGCAAAACTCCGATTTTTTTACACCACCTTATAACCTGCATTTTCAACAGCATTTTTCAGCAAAGCCATGTCCACCTCGTGCTCCAAAGTCACTTCTGCCGTGCCTCTTTCGTGGCTCACCAGTGCCTCTTTCACTCCGTCCACAGCCTCAAGTGCCTGTTTCACATGTGCCTCGCAATGTCCGCACATCATGCCCTCAATTTTCAGTTCAACTTTCATAATATTTTCCTCCTTGTTAAGATGCATTTTTTTATCCCTTTTCGGATTTTTTATATTCACCCAATTCAGTCTGAGTGCATTTGTGACCACGCAAAAACTGGACAAACTCATCGCCGTGGCCGCAAACATCGGGTTCAGACGAAGGTTGAACACCGGAATCAGCACACCCGCCGCCAAGGGAATACCGATGACATTATATATAAATGCCCAAAACAGATTCTCATGGATATTCCTGAGGGTTGCACGGCTCAGGCGTATCGCCGCCGGCACATCGGAGAGTCTGCTCTTCATCAGTACAACGTCGGCGGCGTCCATCGCAATGTCCGTCCCGGCGCCTATTGCCACGCCGATGTCGGCGCGCGTCAGTGCCGGCGCGTCGTTTATTCCGTCACCCACCATAATGGTTTTCCCTTTATTCTTCAATGCACTTATCACGCGTTCTTTCCCGTCGGGAAGGACGCCTGCGATGACTTCGTTCACCCCGGCCTGGGCGCCTATCGCCTGTGCCGTCTTTTCGTTGTCACCCGTAAGCATAACCACATGTATGCCCATTCTCTGCAATTGTTTCACTGCCTCGGGGCTGTCCTCTTTTATGACATCCGCCACGGCAATGATGCCCAAAAGTGTTTCATCTTGTGCAAAGAAAAGCGGTGTTTTTCCTTTTGCCGAAAGCTCCTCCGCCTTCTTCTTTATTTCCTCTGTGACCTTTACATTTCCTTCAATAAAGGAAAGATTCCCCCCCGACAAAGCTTTTCCATGAATGACAGCCCTCAGGCCATTCCCTGGGAGTACCTCAAAATCCGAAACCTCTTCGGCAGTCATTCCCTTTTCCTCCGCCGACTTCAGGATTGCCTTTGCAAGCGGATGTTCACTCTTTTTTTCCAAAGAATACGCCGCCGAGAGAAGAAACTCGGCACTTACGCCCTCTGCCGGAAGGATATCTGTCACCTCGGGCTCGCCCCTGGTGATTGTCCCGGTTTTGTCCAGTGCCGCAATCTGCGCTTTGCCTGTCTGTTCCAGCGCCGACGCCGTTTTGAACAATATTCCGTTCTTTGCCCCGACGCCGTTGCCGACCATGACGGCAACAGGCGTGGCAAGCCCCAAAGCACACGGGCAGCTGATGACAAGCACAGATATACCTCTTGCAAGCGCAAAACCCACGTCTTTGCCCGCCAACAGCCATATCGCCGCGGTGATGACCGCAATCACAATAACCACCGGCACAAACACGCCCGAAACTTGGTCTGCAACCTTTGCAATGGGCGCTTTTGTCGCCGCCGCGTCGCTCACCATTTTTATAATCTGCGAAAGTGCCGTGTCCTCGCCCACCTTTGCCGCCTCGCATTTTATAAACCCGGATTGGTTTATGGTTGCGGCAGAAACCGCGTCCCCCGGTTCTTTGTCCACAGGTATGCTCTCACCGGTGAGTGCCGACTCGTTGACCGCACTTGCACCCTCAATCACTACACCGTCGACCGGTATGCTCTCGCCCGGGCGCACGACAAAAATGTCACCCTTTTTCACCTCTTCCGCCGGCACAGTGACCTCTTTGCCGTCGCGCACAAGCACGGCGGTTTTCGGGGCAAGCTTCATCAGCCCTTTCAGCGCGTCGGTCGTTTTTCCTTTCGACCGCGCCTCAAGCATTTTCCCCACGGTAATCAGCGCAAGAATCATCGCGGCAGACTCAAAATAAAACTCGTGCATATAAGGCATCATCTTTGCGGAATCGCCGATATTGTCTGCGGCGGTCATCGCAAAAAGCGCATATGTGCTGTAGACAAATGCCGCACCCGAACCCAATGCCACAAGGCTGTCCATATTTGGAGAACCGCCGAAAAGGCTTTTGAATCCGCTGACAAAAAAACTCTGGTTTATGACCATAACCGCCGCCGTAAGCAAAAGCTGAATAAGCCCCATCCACACATGGTTTTGTGCCAAAGCCGAAGGCAGCGGCCACCCCCACATCATATGTCCCATCGAAATATACATAAGCAGTGCCAAAAATATCAGTGACGCCGCCAGCCTCCTGACAAGGCGCGGCGTTTCACGGTCTGCCAGCGCATCCCCGTCCGCTTTTTCCTTTTCGGCGCCTTTTAGGGAAGCGCCGTATCCTGCCGTCTCCACCGCTTTTATTATCTCTGTCTGTGGTGCTGTTCCTTCCACCGCCATGGAATTTGTGAGCAGACTCACACTGCATTCCGTGACGCCCGGAACCTTTTTTACCGCCTTTTCCACACGCGCACTGCATGCGGCACAGGTCATACCCGTGACATTATATTGCTGCATAAATCAAAGCCTCTCCTTTCCGTCATTTCACGCATTGATACAAAACATACACCGCCGTCATTTCATCAGTTTTTTCAGTATTTCCAAAAGCTCTTCAACCGTTTCGTCCTTCCCTGCGCGTATATCGCTGCACACACATGTTTTTACATGATTTGCAAGCAATTCGCGGTTGAATGCCGAAACTGCCGCCGAAACCGCCGCCGATTGCACCAGGATATCCGCACAATACGCATTCTTTTCAACCATTCCCTTTATGCCGCGTATCTGCCCCTCTATACGGTTCAGGCGGTTTATCAGGCTTTTATATTCCTTTTCCCCGCGTTCTTTTGTTTTATGCATACAGCAGTCCATCTTCTCACCCTTTCAATATAATTAAAATACCCATAAGGGGTATTTTAATTATATACCCCCTATGGGTATTTGTCAATATGTTTTTTCAATTTATCGGCTCAATAACCGACAAAACCGCGTATTCTCTGTCAAAATGCTCTTCAAATCTCTTTTTCACATCTTCAAAGGTCACATTTTTATAGACGTCATAGTAGTCGGTATAGTCTATATCCATAAATATCATCGATATAAACCTATGTGCAAATTCTTCGATATCGTTGTAAGAACGGATATATCTGCCCCAAATCACTTTTTTGATTCGCTCATATTCCGCCTTGTCAAGCCCCTCTTTGTGCAGTGAATCAATGTAATCCATGATGATTTCATAAACCCTTTGCGGATTTTTTGATTCCCCGTCGGCGGCGGTGAAGCCATAGTCAACCTGCGGTTCATATTCCGCGCTGAACTTTTGGTTAATCAAGCCCTCGTTATAGAGTCTTTCATAAAGCGGCGAACTCTTCGAGAAAATCATCTCGTTCAGGATATCTGTTTCTATTATCTTTTTCAAAAGCCTTTCGCCGCCATAGCCGATGTCGTTGTCCTTAAACCCAAGCATAAACAAGGGCATGGAAACATTCATTTCGGAAATTTCTTTTTTCTTGCATACGCTCTTTTCCTCGTCCGGATAAACACGCCTTATTTCCTCGTCAAACGGCTTGTTGTTTATTATGCCTTTTTCCACAACTTCCAAAGCCCGATCCGCGTCTATGTCGCCGGTGATGACAAGCGCCATGTTTGAAAGATTGTAAAATGTGTTGTAGCATCTGTACAAAACTTCGGGCGTGATTTGCGCGATGCTTTCCACCGTGCCGGCAATCTCCAGGCGCACAGGGTTGTCGTGATACATCGCTTTCAAAAAATTAAACAAAAGCTTCCACCCCGGGTTGTCGTCGCCCATGTGAATTTCCTGCCCGATAATCCCTTGTTCTTTTTCCACGTTCTCATCGGTAAAATACGGCTTTTGCACATAATCCAAAAGAATACGCAGCGCTTCATACGGATTTTCCGAAGATTTGAAGAGATACCCGGTCATGTTGAAGCTTGTGTAAGCGTTGCACATAGCGCCCGTTTTTGCAAAGCTCTCAAAAACATTGCTCCCGTCCTCCTGCTCAAACATCTTGTGCTCCAAAAAATGTGCGATTCCGTCCGGAACATGTGTTATGTCCTCCTCCCCCGGCACAACAAAATCAGAGTCCACGGAGCCGTATTTTGTCGCAAACACGGCATATGTGCTTGTATATCCCCTTCTGGGCATGATGTACACCGAAAGCCCGCACTCAAGCGTTGTATAATAAAGGTTTTCTCCCGTCTTTGCATTTGTCTTTATCTGAAATTTCATATTCGTCACCATTCCTTTCTATTTTTCAAGAAAATATATTGTGTCGGGCTGCAATTTGTTTATCACGTCTATTACCTCCCGTTTGCTGACGCGTCTGATATTTTCTTTGTACTGTTCAGGAGAAACCTCGGTTTTTGCAATAATATTTCCCATATAATAGCTCTGCAGCATCTGCTGGTCATCATAACAGGAATTTATGCCGTTTATAATTTCGCTTTTTGCATTTTCCATTTCATCGTCAGAAACATTGCCGTTTTGCATGTCCTTCAGCTGGAAAAATATTTCTTTTTTTGCTTCTTCAAATTTGTCAAAGGCAATGCCCGCGTGGAGGAGCATAAAGCCCTTGTATTTGTCCAGAGATGTGGACACATAATATGCAAGGCTCAGTTTTTCCCTGACATTGTTGAAAAGCTTTGAGCCCAAACCGCCGCCGAATATGTTGTTTGCAACCACAAGCGCCCAAAAGTCTGGGGCGCCGCAAGAAACATCTGTGCGGAATCCGATTGAGAGTTTCCCCTGTGTAAGCTCTGTGTTTTCTTTTATTTCTGTCATTTCCTTTGCCGATTTTATGATTTCGGGTGCGTTCAGCTCAGTTTTTTGGAATGTCCTCCCCAAAACAGCACTCTCAATTTCTTTTTTAACTTCGTTTATATTCAGTTCTCCGCATACAAAAACATTTATCACCGACTCGGCAATCACCTTGCGATAGTGCGCATAAAGGCTTTCGGGTGTGATTTTTTCGATATCTTCGATATATCCGTATTCCGATACGCTGTACGTTTCCCCCCGAAACATTTCTTCCCTGCACCGCATGTCCGCATAACGTGTTTTGTCATTTATCAGACCTTTTATTCGGTTTATACAGTTTGTTTTTTCCCTCTCGGTGACATCACCCAAAAACGCCCCGTTTTCCGTGACCGGTTCAAACAAAACCGAAAGTATAAGCGTTATAAGACCGCTCAGCAGTTTTTCTCCCCCCGGGGCATATCTGTCCGAGATGACCTCGCCCTCAAAATTGATAAACTGGTTGTCACCGCGTTTGTTTACACCGGTATAGAGCTTTGCCCCATAAAGATTTTGCAGATATTTTGCCATTTCTGCGGCATTCTCCGCCGTTTTTGTGCCCTTCATCAGCACATATGGCAAAACCGCATTCAAAGACACCTCGCCCCGGCACAGCTTTCTGCCGACATACACGCCCACGCCCGTCGTCTTGAGTTTTGTCATCGGGATATAATGAAGAGTGATATTTTCATTTATTTTGTAAGTTTCCACAAAAAATCCACTGCCTTTCCGTCCGCAAAAATCCATAATCCACGTGTTCTGCCGCGGACGCGCAAAACCTCAAAGTTTATTTTACCCCAAATTCTGCATATTGTCAACTATCCGACATAACTTTCGATGTCCTCAAAGGTCAGATTCTCATGCAATGCCATGTTTATTCCGTTTGCAACGGTTTTTGATGTTTTCTCTATCACCAGGTCAATGTCCTTTGGCGTAACCATCAGTCCGCCGATATTTTTGGTGAGCGCCTTCTTTATGATGTCATGCTTGCAGTGCTCGTCAAGCTCTGCCCCCTCTGTGTCCTCCACAGCCATGTCAATGCTGTCGCTGGCGATTGTCGCGGCGTCAACCACCGTCGGTACACCGATTGCAATCACTTTCACGCCAAGGTTTTGCTCGTTCAGCGCCTTGCGGTTGTTTTCCACGCCCGCCCCGGGGTTTATGCCGGTGTCGGAAATCTGTATTGTGGTGCTGATTCTGTCCAGGCTTCTCGATGCCAAAGCGTCCACGGCGATAATCAGGTCGGGGTGGATACGGTCTATGACACCGCGGATTATCTCCGCGCTCTCGATGCCGGTTGTTCCCAGTACTCCCGGCGCCATCGCATACACCGAAGAAATTTCGTCACTGAGCAAATCCTTCTTGTATTCTTTTATATGCCCCGTCACCATAAGCTTTTTCACCACATCGGGCCCCAGGGCATCGGGCGTTATGCGGTGGTTTCCCAGCCCGACGACAAGCGTCTTTGCGCCGCTTTTATTTTTTGCCATTGCCCGTATCTCCCCTGCCAGCAAGCGGCATGTGTCCTCATACACCTTGATGCTGTACTTTATGTCCGGGGCTTCAATGGTGACATAACGCCCCTTGGGCTTGCCCAGGGCGTCCTCCCCGTTTTTGTTTGTTATGTCAATTCTGGTTATGCTGATTCCGTTTTCTTCTCTTATGTCCACCGAAACACCGTCGATTTTTTCCTCTTCTTCTGCCTCTGACGCACACATTTCATGTGCTTCCAGTGCAAGGTCTGTGCGTACTGCCATAAGTCCCCCCGCTTTCTGTGTTTTTTGAAATATATGTTATTCTGCCCGCCAAAACGGCAAAATATGCATGAAAATCATTGACTTTCCAATATGGGTTTAGTATAATAACATATAATTATTATATAATTGGGGGTGTACATCATGCCGAGGGGCAAGAAAAGAAATAAAGCACACCCCACTCCGAAAAAGCAAAGGCTGTAAAAAAACTCTGAAGTTTTTTTACAGCCTTTTTTTAGTCGACAAACAATCTGTTCATCTTTTCCCTTATGCGCTTTTTCCTCTTTTCTTCTTCGTCACGGGAAATTTCCACGTGAATCACACTTCCCTCCGCGGTCCCTTCGGGGAGTGCCGCAAGCGGAATATCCACAAATCCACCATCGGTTTCAACAACCGCCGTGTCATTTTCAATACGGTCTACTGTCCAAAACATATCATCACACTCCTGATTATATGTTTATTTTACCACACAAAGCGCATACCGTCAACATCTTATACAATTTTTTTCAGATATTCAAAGCCTTTTCTGATGCCTTCAATACAGTCCTCACTGCCTTCATATTCAATGTCAATATGCCCGTCAAATCCTGCTTTTTTGAGTATCGCCACGCATTGTGCCACCGGCACGTCGCCCGACCCCACCGAAACACCTTTGAGATAATTGCAGCCCCTTGTCTGCAAAAGCCCCTCGGGATTTTTGCAATCGGCAAAGTCCATCCTCACAAAATCTTTTGCATGTGCCAGAAAAGCAAAATTTGCAACCCTCGACAATGCCATTGCCGGGTTTTCGTCTGCACACATAAAATTCCCCATGTCGGCAAGCAAGCCATAGTTCGGGTGGTTCACCGCATTGATAAACCGCTCCATTCTGTCGCTGTCCTGGCATATAAAACCATGGTTTTCACTCATGGTCTTTATCCCTTTTGATGCGGCATATTCGGTCACTTTTCTCACATTTGCCGCCGCATACGGGAGCATCTCGTCAAAAGAACGGAACTCCCCGTAAGAAAACGAGATATCATGCCTGAAAAACTTTACGCCCAGGATTTCTGCCACATCAACGCATTCTTTCAGACGTTCAATTTCTTCTTGTGCGTCTTTTTTTGAAAAATCCGCACCGACAACATATGCAGAAATCCTTATTCCGCATTTTTCCGCCTCATCGCGCAGTTCTTTTGCACACTCTTGCACGGTTTTGCCGTCGGACGGCACAATGTCCGTAAACTCTATATACTCAAAGCCCATGTCTGATGCCGCCTTGATGGTGTCCTTCATTGTCATTTCTCCGGTTCTGATTTTCTGTGCAAAAGAATATGAGCTTACTCCAATCTTCATAAAACAACCATTCCTCTCTGTTTTATTTCACAACAACTTCATGCCCCGTTTTTGCGGATTCATAAATTGCGTCAAGGATTTTCATAATCACCACACCGTCCTCTGCCGGCGCAATGCACTTCGTTCCGTTTTGGATACAATCTGCAAAATGTGCCATTTCCGCCTCAAACATATCTGTTGAGAACTTGTAATTCTCCGTCTTTGGTGTGACGTCTGCCAAATATCCGTTCATCTCGGTGAAAATCTTCATGCCCTGCCCGTCAATCTTTATGCCGCCCTTGTCGCCAAAAAATTGTTTTTCGGTCTTTTCCTCACCGTTAAGGCTATAGCTTGTTTCCAGAAGTGTTGTTTTTCCGCCTTCATATCTTATCATTGCTGTTGCAAAATCTTCCACATTAAAGATATCGTCAGGCTTTGCGTCCTTCGGTTTCCAGCCCACATCTGTCTTTAAATACTTCCTGTCCTTAAGCTTGTCAGAAGTCACGGCAGTCACGGTCAACGGCTTGGGATTCCCCATAAGGCAGCGCGTCAGGTCAATCACATGCACACCCAAATCAATAACGGGGCCGCCGCCCGAAAGCTTTTTGTTTGAAAACCAGCCGCCCGGAGAGCCGTGGCGTCTTAAATATGTAGCCTTTGAATAATATATGTCACCCAGATATCCATTGTCGATAAAATCCTTTGTTATAAGGCTTTCCGGGTCAAATCTCAGCACAAATCCAATCATCAGCAGTCTGTCGTTGCGCTTTGCCGCCGCAAGCATGTCCTCTGCCTCCTGCACATTCATCGCCATCGGCTTTTCGCACAAAACGTGCAGCCCTGCGTCAAGCGCCTCCATGGTGCACTTTGCATGGTTGCAATTCCACACGCACACGTCCGCCGCGTCAAGCTGTTCTGCCGCAAGCATCTCGGTTTCGGATGCGTATCTTTTTTCAATTCCAAAGATATCTGCAGTTTCCTTCATGCGGTCGGCATTTATGTCGCATATTGCGGCAATTTCCACATTGTCAAGTTTTTTATAAGCTTTCAGGTGCGCGTTTGCAATGTTCCCCGCGCCAACCAAACCTATTCTCAGTTTTTTCATTTTTATATCCCTTTCCTTTCACTCTGCATGCTTCCCCTGTTTTGTTCAGCCGATACTTTAGTTTTTGTTTATGATTTCTGTCAGATATTCCGCCGCTTTCCTGATGTCTGCCGCCGGGTTGTCACCGCATTCTCTTTCTATTGTCAAGAATCCTCTGTATCCGATGTCCTCCAAGGCCGCAAGATATTCTGCAAACGGCACACTGCCCTCTCCCAGGGGAACTTCTTCAAAAAATCCGCCGTGCATATATTCTTCGGGTATCGGGTGCACAACTCCGTAAATAAATTCCGGATTTGACTCCTTCAGCTTGATTCCGTCTTTTGCATGTGTGTGCACAATATAGTCACGCAAAGTATACACCGCCTTCACAGGATCGTCGCCCGTGACCATTGCAAGGTTTGCCGGGTCAAGATTCACCGCGACACCCGACGAGCCGAGCGAATCAAGAAATGTCTTAAGCGTTTCGGCACGCTCCGGTCCCGTTTCGACAGCAAAGTGAGAACCAAGGCTGTCGGCAAATTCCGCCAGTTCGCGGCACGCCTCCTGCATAATTTTGTATCTGTCGGCGCCGCTGTCCCCCGGCACAACGCCAATATGCGTTGTAACAATATTGCACCCCAGTTCCTTTGCCAGCTCCATTATGCGCTTTGACTTTTCAACATTTATTTTGTTTTCTGCGACATTGCCGAAGCCTTTCCCCAGGTCACCGCATATCGCCGAGAAAACCAATCCGTTTGATTTTGCAATGTCGAGCACCTCCTTGATTTTTGCGCTCGTCATGTTTTCGGGCGCATGTTCGCCGTTGGTGCAATACATCTGCAATCCTTTTGCCCCCAGTTCTCTTGCGTATTCCGCCGCCTGTCTGAAATCCTTTCTGAAAGATTCCACCATGACGCCTATTGGAAATTTAAACATAAAACAACACCTCTTCCTTTTAAAATATATTGCTTTTTTTGTATTTTTATTGTATAATCAACTTATAAAAAAGTCAATAATATATATTGCCCAAAAATAACAAAATATTGCTTTTTGGAAATTTTTACGAAAGGAAAACCGCAATGCAAAAAATCTACGAAACACACCGTCTGAATGACAAACCGCTCCCATTTATATTCCATCTTGACACAATAACAAAACAATACTTTGACTCTGCCACGATGAACTGGCACCCAAACATAGAAATTCTTTATTTTGTGGACGGAGAGGGCACTGTCAGATGTGACACGGAAGAACACAGCGTGCAGAAGGAAGATATATTCTTAGTCAACTCAAACCTCAGTCATGTCATTCTTTCCGATTCCGTTATACGCTATCATTGCCTCATAATCGACAATGAATTTTGCATTGCAAACAATATCGACTGCGAAAGCACAATATTTAAGAACCTCATCAAGGATTCCGAAGCTGTCGGGCTGTACCGCAACGTGATAAACGAATATGAAAAAAACGACCCGTACCGCAATGCCGGCATAAAATCGGCAGTTTTGCGGCTTATGGTTTATATAGCCAGAAATTATACCGATTCCGTGTCCGGCATGAAAAATCACGGCGGAGCAAAAACGGAAAATATACGCCGCGCTCTGCGCTTTATACGCTCACATTCTGCTGAGCCCCTTACCCTCGACATGATTGCCTCACATGCCGGGCTCAGCAAATACTACTTTCTGCGTGAGTTCAAATCCGCAACCGGCTACACCCCGACGGCATACATCAACAAAATGCGCTGTGAAAATGCAAAAAAACTGCTTCTTTCCTCCTCCCTCAGCATATCGGAGGTATGTGATAAAACAGGATTTGAAAACCTTTCGTATTTTTCAAAAAAATTTAAAGAATCGGAGGGCTGCACACCCTCCCAATATATAAAAAAATATTTCCCCCCAAAATAAAAATACAGCCTCATGGCTGTATTTTTATTTTATTCATTTTCCATTTTGTCAAGCACATTTTTCTTGATGTTTCTGTACATAAACAAGCACATCAAAGCGCCCACAACCTCGGCAATACACATCGAGAACCATACGTATTCCAAGCCAAACAAATTCTTCAGAATAAACGCAAGCGGCAATATCACCACAAGCTGACGTGAAATTGAAACTATCATGCTGAGGTATGCCCTGCCGAGCGCCTGGAAACACGAAGAATAAACGATTGAAAGCCCGGAAAAGCAAAAGCCTATACATATGATGCGCAGTGCAGGCACTCCGATTCTCAAAAGTTCCGCATTTGCGTTGAATATCGCAAGGAACATGGCAGGGAACAGCTCAAACAGCACCGTGCCGAGTGCCATAATCGACAAAGCAATGATAAGCGCAAGCCTTGCGGCTTTTATAATCCTGTCATGCTTGAGTGCGCCGTAATTGTATGCCACAATCGGTATCAGGGCGCCCGTCAGCCCGAATATCGGCATAAATATGAAGCTGTGCAGTTTATAATACACGCCAAACACAGCTATTGCAGTGTCGTTTGCCAAAATCTTGTTCATGCCTACCGTCATAATTGATATAATCGACTGCATGATTATCGACGGCACGGCTATTTTATAAATTTCTTTAATCATTTGCCCGTCAAGACGGAATCCCTTTAAGGACAAGGATATTTCTTTGTTTTTCCATGTGTTCAAAGCAAACGCAAATATCATTGCGCCCCACTGTCCTATGACCGTCGCCCACGCCGCGCCGGCAATACCCATTTTCAGGGTAAATATAAAAATCGGGTCGAGAATTATATTTATAACCGCACCCATAATCTGTGATGTCATGCTGAACATCGTTTTGCCTGTGGATATAAGCAGTTTTTCCGCCACAATCTGCATAAAGCACCCCAGGGAAAACACGGTGCATATCCACATATATTCCGCCGCCATTTTGACGGTTTCTGTGTCTTGTGTGAAAAATCCAAAAATTTTATCGGCAGTGATTCCGCCGAAGACAGCAAATACAAGCGAAGTCACAACCCCCAAAAACACACCGTTCAGCGCCGCGCGCCCTGCCGCCGCGCGGTCGCCTTCGCCCAGCTTTCGCGACAAGACCGAATTTATACCGATTCCCGTACCTGCCGCAAAGGCAATCATCAGAGTCTGAATCGGGAAGCACAGCGACACCGCCGTCAATGCCTTGTCACTGTAGCGCGCCACAAACACACTGTCCACAATGTTATACATAGACTGCACAAGCATGGAAATCATCATCGGCAGTGACATTGTGATGAGCAGCTTATTTATGCCCATGGTACCCATTTTGTTTTCTTTTTCCATCAAATTTCGTCAATCCTTTTTTCAGTTATATATGAGGAGGCAAAACCCCGGAGTTTTTGCCTCCTCTGCTTCCCGGAGGGGATAGAAAAAAAGCTTTGGAATTAACAAACTGAACCAAAGCTTTAGCTTTGGGTTACCCGACGGCGTACATGGGTACGCCAAGCGGTTAAGTTTGTTGATAGCAAGAAACGAAAAATCATATTCTCTATAATGTGTGCTTTACTTCTTTTCTTGCGTTCCGGAATTTTTTTACATTCCCTCCGCATATTTGCAAAGACACCCTTGGCTTTGCAAGTGTTTATCAAACTATATAATCAGCCGGGCGCTCTTCTTCCAGACCATATCTGTTCAGAATCGCACTGATAATCCTCCCCGAGGCATTTCCGTCCCCATACGGATTTGCCGCATGCGCCATCTTTTTGTAGCTTTCTTCATTGTCAAGCAAATCCTTTGCCATTGCAACAATATCTTCATATTCCACACCGGCAAGTTTCACCGTCCCTGCCTTCACGGCCTCGGGGCGTTCCGTTTCACGGCGCAAAACAAGCACAGGCTTCGCCAATGCCGGCGCCTCCTCCTGTATTCCGCCCGAATCGGTCATCACCATAAAACTGCGGTGGATAGCATTGTGCAAATCGTCCACCGTCACCGGGTCTGTCAGATGCACCCCGGGGACATCGTCAAGAATCCCAAACACTGTTTCTCTCACAGCCGGGTTCAGATGCACAGGATACACAATTTCAACATCACTGTATTCATTCACAATGGTCTTGAGTGCATTGCATATGTTCTCAAGCGGCTTGCCAAGATTTTCTCTGCGGTGTGCGGTCACCACAATCACACGCTTGTTCTCAAAGTCCAGCTCTCCCATGACCTTGTCCTGAAAAACATATCCGTCGCGCACGGTGGTCTTAAGCGCATCAATAACGGTATTTCCCGTTATGTATATATTTTCTGCATTTATATTTTCTTTCAGCAGATTTTCTTTGTTCTGCACTGTCGGCGAAAAATGCATGTCTGCAATTCTCCCTGTCAGGTTGCGATTCATTTCTTCCGGGAAGGGTGAATATTTGTCATATGTCCTGAGCCCTGCCTCGACATGCCCCACGCTGACCTGGTTATAAAAAGCCGCAAGTGCACCTGCAAAGCTTGTTGTTGTGTCCCCGTGCACCAAAACAATGTCAGGCTTTGCTTCTTTTATAACTCCGTCAAGTCCTTCAAGCACCCTTGTCGTAATCCCCAAAAGGCTCTGGCGCTGTTTCATGATATCCAAGTCATAGTCGGGCTTTATGCCAAACAGCTCCAAAACCTGGTCAAGCATTTCCCTGTGCTGTGCCGTAACGCAGACAACACTCTCAATCTGCGGATTTTTTTCCATTTCAATCGCAAGCGGCGCCATCTTGACAGCCTCCGGGCGCGTCCCGAAAACCGTCATCACTTTAATCTTTTTCATTGTACTCCTCCTGTTCTTCTTCCTCCGTGCCCGGCTTTTTCATCATCACGCTCTGTATAAGCAAAAATACCATCACACATATAAGCAGCAATATCGCGCGCAGTGCGCCGCTTTCTGCCAGAATCACCGCCGTGATTCCCAACACACCGCTGATTGCATAAAGTATAAACACCGTCTGTTTCTGTGAAAATCCCATGTCTATCAGCCGGTGATGCAAATGTCCGCGGTCTGCTTTCATCGGGCTTTGCCCCTTCAGTATCCGCCGAATCATCGCAAAAGACGCATCAAAAAGCGGCAGTCCCAAGATAAGCAACGGCACGGCAAAGGATATCACCGCATAACTTTTGAACACTCCCTGTATGGAAATTGTCGCAAGGATAAACCCCAGAAAAGTCGAGCCGGTGTCGCCCATGAAAATCTTTGCAGGGTTGAAATTATAAGGAAGAAACCCAAAACACGCACCCATAAGCGCCGTCCCGATAATCGCCACCGAATATTCGCCAAGGCGCGCCGCGATAAACACAAGGCTTACAGTCATTATCGCCGAAACCCCGGCGGCAAGCCCGTCCAGCCCGTCAATAAAATTGACAGCATTTGTGATGAGCACTATCCACAAAACAGAAAAAATCACCGACGCCCACATGGGGAGCACAATATACGGCTGTCCCGACCAAACTATGGGATTTGTGAACACGTCCACACGCACTTCGCCCCACAGCACAACAATCAATGCCGCTATTATCTGTATCACAAATTTCGGTTTTGCGTCCAATGCCTTGACATCGTCCACAATCCCCATCACGGCAATTATCATGGCGCCGATCAGAATTGCGGCAAGGCTTTTGGTCATCGTCCCAAAACACATCGCCGACACCATAAACCCAAAAATTATCGCAAGACCGCCCAGGCGCGGAATCGGCCTCTTGTGCATTCTTCTGTTATCCTTCGGCACGTCCACCGCCTTTATTTTAAACGCAAATCGCTTCACAACAGGCGTCATGGCAAACGAAAACACAAAAGCGATAACAAAGGAAAATATCAAAAATACTATCTGTTGACTTGTCATTTTTTATTCTCCTATTGGATTATACAATAAATCCGACTTTCTTCTTTACTTTATTCAGAGTCCTTGCCGCCATCTTTGCGGCTTTTTCCGCTCCGTTTTTATAAACCGATTCCAGATAATCTTTGTTATTCGAGAGTTCATCATACTTCTCACGTATTGGACGTATATGCTCCACAACCGCCTCTGCAATATCGCTCTTAAATTCACCATAGCCCTTGCCGCTGTATTCTTTTGCGACTTGCTCAATTGTTTTCCCGGTCACCGCCGCCATGATACTTATCAGATTATTTACGCCTGCTTTTTCCGGGTCATTCTCTCTGTATTCAATGATACCCTCACTGTCTGTGGTTGCACTTTTTATCTTTTTGGCAATCACATTAAAATCGTCAAGCATAGAGATGTAGCCCTTCGGATTCGGGTCAGACTTTGACATCTTTTTTGTCGGCTCTGTCAGGCTCATTATCTTTGCGCCCGACTTGGTCACAAACCCCTCCGGGATTGTAAACACATCGCCGTAGATTGCATTAAAACGCTCTGCAATATCCCTTGTTATTTCAAGATGCTGCATCTGGTCTTTACCGACAGGCACCAAATCCGCACGGTAAAGCAGAATGTCCGCCGCCATCAGAACGGGATATGTAAAAAGCCCGGCGTTTATATTGTCTGCATGGCGTTTTGATTTATCCTTAAACTGCGTCATTCTCGAAAGCTCGCCCATATAGGTGAAACAATTCAGAATCCACGCAAGCTCTGCATGCGCCGAAACGTGTGACTGCATAAAGAGCAGATTTTCCTCCGGGTCTATTCCGCAGGCTATATAAAGCTTCAGCAAATCAAGCGAGCGCTTGCGGAGTTCTGCCGGGTTTTGGCGCACCGTAATCGCATGCATGTCAACAATTGAATAACAGCAATGATAATCATACTGCAAATCCACCCAATTCTTCAGGGCGCCCAGATAATTCCCGAGTGTTATCACACCCGAGGGCTGTATCCCCGAAAATATTATTTTTTTATCATCCATTTTTTATACCTTTTCCTTTCTGTGCCGCGGCAAAAGCAAATCATGTGCCTCTGCGCGCAATCTGCATATTTTTTAGCCCAGGACTTCGCAAAGTGCCTCTCCCAGCCGTCTTATGCCTTCTTCAATCTTTTCCGGCGCGGCAGACGAATAGTTGAGCCTGAACATATTTGAAGGCGCGCTCATGTCAACCGCAAAGTTTGAACCCGGCACAATTGCCACCTTCTTCTCAAGCGCCTTGTCCACAACCGGGGAGATGTCGTCCAGCTCCGGACATTCACACCACAGGAAAATTCCGCCCTCGGGGACTGTCCATTTCACCTTGCCCTTGGGGAAATATTTTTCCATTGCAGAAAGCATGACATCACATTTTTTTCCGTAAAGCTGCCTGTTTTTCTCTATATAGTCGTCAATGTTGTATTTTTTCATAAATTCCACGCACATCATCTGTGTCAGCACCGGTGTGTGCACGTCATTGACCTGTTTCAGAATCTCCACCTTTTCCAGCAATGCCTTTGCACCCACAACATAACCCAGACGCATGCCGGGCGAGAGTATCTTCGAGAAGGAACCCACATAAACAACCCTGTCCTCGGTGTCAAGAGATTTCAGCGTGGGCACATCGTCACCCTTGAATCTCAAATCCCCGTATGGGTTGTCCTCCACAACAACCACGTCATATTTGTTTGCCAGTTCTATAAGGCGTTTTCTCTTTCCAAGCGACATTGTCGTGCCCGTCGGGTTCTGGAAGGTCGGAATCGTGTAGAGCATCTTGATTCCGTCATTATTTTGCAGTGTTTTTTCCAGTTCGTCCATGTTCATTCCGTCCGCTTCGACAGTCACGCCCAAAAGCTCTGCCTCATATGTCCTGAAGGCGTTCAGACTCCCGATAAAGCTCGGGCTTTCCACAATTATTTTGTCACCCTTGTTTATCAGTGCTTTTGCGGTCAGGTCAATCCCCTGGTTTGCACCGGTCATAATCAAAACACTGTCGCCTTCTTTGTACGCACCGACCTTTTTCGCACGCGAAAGCGCCGCGTCCTTCATGCCGGGTGTCCCGTCGGTTGTGCCGTACTGCAAAGCCCCCGTGGGGTTTGTCATCAATATCTTCCCGGCGATTTTTGAAAGTTCTTCCCCCGGGAAAAGCTCTGATGCCGGGTTTCCCCCCGCAAGCGAAATAATCTCCGGATCCTGCATACGTTTAAACATTTCTCTTATCGCAGACCCTTTCATGGGTTTCACGCGGTCTGCATAAAATTTTTCATAATTCATAATATTCATCTCCATTTTGTTTTGGGCAGTGTCAAAGACACTCCGTTTTCCCTTGTCCATTCGGTCGGTTTTATATACAGCATTGATATTTTCATTGTCATTTGTTGACCTTTGCCCACGAATCCTTCAGCGCAACAGTGCGGTTGAATATCTTTTTGTCATCTGTGCTGTCTTTGTCCACGCAGAAATAGCCAAGGCGCATAAACTGGAAACAGTCCCCCGCTTTTGCGTCTTTCAGGTTACTTTCAAGCTTGCAGTTTTTCAAAACCTTCACAGAGTCCGGGTTCAGATTTTCGGTGAAGCTCCCCACCTTGCTTTCGTCAGAAGGGTTTTCCACATTAAACAAACGGTCATACAGGCGCACCTCCGCATCTGCCGCATGCTCTGCACTTACCCAGTGAATCGTACCGCGCACCTTTCTCCCGTCGGGGGTCTGTCCGCCGCGGCTTTCGGGGTCATATGTGCAGTGTATTGCCGTGATGTTGCCGTTTTCATCCTTGTCGACAGAAGTGCATGTGACATAATATGCGCCCTTGAGTCTGACCTCATTGCCCGGGAACATTCTGAAATATTTTTTCGGCGGCTCTTCCATAAAGTCGTCGCGCTCTATATAAAGTTCTCTCGAGAAAGTGACACCCCTGGTGCCTGCCTCCGGGTTTTCGGGGTTGACCTCAACCGTGATTTCTTCGGTCTTACCTTGCGGGTAATTGTCCACAATGAGCTTTACCGGGTCTAAAACCGCCATAGCGCGCGGCGCTGTTTTGTTCAAGTCCTCTCTCACGCAATGCTCCAGAAGCCCAAACTCAATCACGCTGTTTGCCTTTGCGACGCCGATTCTTTCGCAGAAGTCGCGGATTGCCGCGGCGGTATATCCTCTTCTTCTCATGCCGCAGAGCGTGCCCATTCTCGGGTCGTCCCAGCCCGAAACAATCCCGTCCGCGACAAGTTTCAGGCACTTCCTTTTGCTGGTCAGGGTATAATTCAGATTCATTCTTGCAAATTCAATCTGACGCGAAGGTTTTTCATATTCCAGTTCTCTCAAAACCCAATCATACAAAGGTCTGTGATCCTCAAATTCCAGCGAACACAACGAATGTGTAACACCCTCCACCGTGTCGGATATCGGGTGTGCAAAATCATACATCGGATATACACACCATTTGTCGCCCGTCCTGTGGTGATGCGCATGCATTATGCGGTATATAACAGGGTCGCGCATATTGAGGTTTGGCGATGACATATCAATCTTTGCCCTCAGAACCTTTGCCCCGTTCTCAAATTCGCCTTTTGTCATGCGGTCAAACAATTCCAGGTTTTCTTCGGCACTTCTGTTTCTGAAAGGGCTTTCCTTTCCGGGCGAGGTGAGCGTGCCCCGATATTCCCTTATCTCGTCGGCGCTCAGGTCGTCCACAAATGCTTTCCCCTTTTTTATAAGTTTTATCGCCGCGGCATAGATGTCGTCAAAATAATCTGACGCATAAAGCACCTTGTCCCACTCAAAGCCAAGCCACTTTATGTCCTCCATAATTGCATCGACATATTCCACGTCTTCTTTTGTCGGGTTTGTATCGTCAAGGCGCAGGTTGCAGGTGCCGCCGTATTTTTCCGCTGTCCCGAAATCAATGCAGATTGCCTTTGCGTGTCCTATATGCAGATACCCGTTCGGCTCGGGCGGAAATCTTGTCTGCACTCTGTCATACACCCCGTCCGCCAAATCCTTGTTTATCGCCTCATGTATAAAATTGGTACCTATATTTTCTCTGTTTTCTTCCATAACAAACCGTCCCTTCTACAGTGTTTTTATCGCCTCGTCAAGTCTTTTTATGACCTCATCTTTTCCCAAAACTTTCAAAATCTGGTGCATATCGGGGGTATTCTTTCTCCCTGTCACGGCAACACGGATAATTGTGCTGACATCACCCACATGCCCTTTATAGCTTTCGGGGTCTTTTTTATAAATCTTCGGCGCCTTTGCGTACCCCAGTTCTTCACTCATGCCGCGTATTTTTTCAAACCATTCCTCCTGGCTGTCCTCGGGCGAATACAGTGCACAATAGTTTTCTAAAATCGCCTTTATGTCCTCTTTTTTCTGCCCCTCTGGATATTCACGCTCTGTGGGTCTTTTATAAAAATATCTTGTATATTCCACAGTGTCTGCCCACTTTTCTATATCCTTACGCGGTTTTTGGTTTCCTCTTTCTATGCCGAACACAGCCTTGGCATAGTCAGAATCGTTTACAAGCGTTTCATAAAAATCACTGTCATACTCTTTTGCCCACAAAACCGCACTCTCATAAACCTCGTCCGCCGTCAGCCTTGAAATATAAGTCTTGCTGATATCTGTCAGCTTTGCCAGGTCAAACAGCGCACCTGTTTTGCTCATATTTTTCAGTTTGAAGTCAAAGCTTTCCAAAGGCTCGTCCGGATTTTCGGTCCGCCATTGTTCATAATTGGAATTTGCAATTGTCGCAAGATATTCCAAAACAGCGCCGTAAGGGTATCCCTTCTCGTGATAATATTCCACAGATGCCTCCGGGTCTTTGCGCTTTGACAGTTTTCTCTTTCCGCCCGTTTCCTCGTCATGCTTCATTATCGGTGAAATATGTGCATAAACAGGCTTTGCAAATCCAAGCAAATCAAAAAGCTGTATGTGAATCGGCGCAGAGGATATCCATTCCTCACCCCTTATCACGTGCGTCGTGCCCATGAGGTGGTCGTCCACCGCATGCGCAAAATGATATGTCGGGATTCCGTCCGTTTTCAAAAGCACGATGTCCAGAATATTCTCCGGCATTTCGATTTTTCCCTTTATTGCGTCGTTTAAAACAACTTTTTTGTCCGCTCCCCCGGGTGACCTGAGCCTGACAACATAGCTTTCTCCGTTTTTGATTTTTTCTTCAATTTCTTCCAAAGAAAGATTGCGGCACTTTGCAAAACTGCCGTAATACCCCGGGAGGAGCTTGTCCTTCTCCTGGTCTTTTCTTATTTCATCAATTTCTTCCGCCGTGCAAAAACAGGGATACGCAAGCCCCTCTGCCACAAGCTTTTTGCAGAACACATGATAGATATCCTTTCTTGCACTTTGCTGATACGGGCCGTAATCACCGACAGATTTGTTTTCCCCCATCATGCCTTCGTCAATCTTTATCCCAAAATCTTTTATTCCCTTTACAATCCCGGTGATTCCGTTTTCCACCTCGCGCTTTTTGTCGGTGTCTTCAATCCTCAGATAAAACACGCCGCCCGCAGAGTGTGCGGCGCGCTCCGCAACAAACGCCGCAAACAGCCCGCCTATATGCAAAAACCCCGTCGGGCTTGGCGCAAACCTCGAAACAACCGCGCCTTCGGGGAGGGGTCTTTTCGGATATTTCGCCTCAATGTCCTCTGTGCTTTGTGTGACCTCCGGGAACAAAAGTTCTGCCAGCTTCAAATTATCCATAACTTATCTCTCCTTGTTTTTTTTCAAAAAAGCTGCCGCATATAATCCGGCAAAGCATAGTTATCCATTATTTATGTATACTTTCAATATTATACCTTTTTTACCCATTAATATCAAGCATTTTTGCCAAAAAAAATGCTATAATATGAAAAACCGGGTATGTACGGCTTTTTTTAGGTTATTTTATACAACATTCACGGCTTTTTTCAAAAGCAATCCTCTCTGTGCCGTCGTCCGGCATATAAATCTTTCCGCAATACTTAAAGCCATGTTTTTTTATAAGCCTCTGCATCGGGACATTGTCAGCATGCGTATCAATCCTTATGTGCGGATACATACCAAAACAATAGTCAAGGCAAAATCCCCCTGTGCCTTTTTTTACAGAAGCAATGCGGTGCACAACTCCGTATTCACTGTGGTCCCCCCAGCCCCCTTCATAAATGTGCTTATACACACTGTCCCTGCCGACTTTAAAATAAAATACGCCGACAATCTTATCTTCATCAAGGCAAACATAGCTCGCTCCGTCTGCAATGTCGCCCAAAACCATTTCTTCCGGCGGATATACAGTGCCCCACTGCGACGGATTCCCATGTTCTGCCATGAACCGCTGTGCCGCACGGTAAATCTCCATCACTCTCTCAAAATCTTTTTTTGCTGTTTTGCGTATTTCCATCTCTCGTCCTCTCCCAAAATTTTATAACTATATGGGTAATTGTAAAACTAACGTTTTTCAATTAAATTTCTTGGGTAGAAATAAAAAGTTCCATCTGATTTTAACTTTACGACAGGCCGAAACTTTTTATTTCAGCCAAAAATGACGCACATGCCGTCATTTTTGATTGCCAATCAGGGGGGTTGGCACCCCCGATACTCCCGCAAAGATGCGGTAGGTAATTGTAAAATTTACATTTTACAATTACCTATTTTATAACTATATTCTAACATATGATACCGCAAATTTCAAGATTATCTTTGCCGTGCCGAAAAAACATGGCCAAATATATTTTTTTCAAAAAAATACTTGACATTTCGACTTTTTTCTGTTACAATAAAATGCGTTGTAAAGGTTATGGGCTTTACAAGGACGGAGAGTGATATAAAAATGAGCAAAGATTTGTCAGTAAATATGCTTATGGATTTTTATGCCGAGCTTCTCACCGACAAACAACAAGAGGCGCTTGGACTCTACTATGACGATGATTTTTCGCTTGCGGAAATCGCCCAGCACATGGACATATCACGCCAGGGTGTGCGCGACTTTATAAAGCGCGGCGAAAAACAGCTTTTTGAATTTGAAGAATGTCTTGGTCTGGCAAAGCGTTTTGATTGTATCACAAAAGAAGTTCTCAAAATGGAAAAACTCATCAAAGCACTCCCCAAAAAGGACAATGAAAAGCTTTCGGAACAGCTTGAAAACATAAAAAAATATCTATAATAGGTAAGGTAAAACGTAAATTTTACAACTACCTGAAATATCTATAAATTAAGGAGGGTGAGCATATGGCATTTGAAAACCTGGGCGACAAACTGCAAGGCGTTTTCAAGCGTCTGCGCGGCAAGGGAAAACTCACCGAAAAAGACATCAAGGATGCCATGCGCGAGGTCAAGCTTGCGCTGCTTGAGGCGGACGTAAACTTCAAAGTTGTAAAAAACTTTGTTTCTTCTGTATCGGAAAAAGCTTTGGGACAGCAGATACTCGAATCACTCACCCCATCGCAGCAACTTATAAAAATTGTGCGTGACGAGCTTATAGAGCTTATGGGCAGCGAAAATGAGCAGTTATCCTATGCCAAAAATCCGCCGACAGTATACATGATGTGCGGTCTGCAAGGCGCCGGGAAAACGACGGCTTCGGGGAAGCTTGCCCTTTCGCTGAGGAAGGCTTTCGGCAAGCGTCCGCTTATGGCAGCATGCGACGTACAGCGCCCCGCCGCCATAAAGCAATTGCAGGTTTTGGGCGCACAGATTGATGTGCCCGTCTTTTCAATCGAAGGCGAAAAAGACCCAGTCAAAATTGCAAAAGAGGCAATTGCGCACGCAAAAAAGCATGGCAATGACCCGGTTATCATAGATACCGCCGGGCGTTTGCATATAGATGAAGTCCTGATGGAAGAACTCCGGAAAATCAAAGAGGAAACCAACCCGACCGAGATACTCCTTGTTGTCGATGCGATGACGGGACAGGACGCCGTAAACGTTGCGGAGCACTTTAATTCTCAGCTTGACATCACAGGCGTCATTCTCTCAAAACTTGACGGCGACACAAGAGGCGGCGCTGCAATTTCGGTCAAGGCAATAACGGGAAAACCGATTAAGTTTTCTTCGGTCGGCGAAAAGCTTTCCGACTGGGAGGTTTTTCACCCGGAACGAATGGCAAGCCGAATCCTCGGCATGGGCGACGTGATGACTCTCATCGACAAAGCGCAGGAGGCTTTTGACGAAAAGGAGGCGGCGGCGCTTGAGAACAAAATCAAAAAGCAGTCGTTTGACCTGGAAGATTTTCTTGCACAATTGCAGCAAATCAAAAAAATGGGGCCTCTGTCACAGCTTATGCGCATGATTCCGGGCATTGACAAAAAGGCATTGGATTCCATCGACATTGAGGACGGAGAAAACCGCATGAAACGCATAGAGGCCATCATACGTTCCATGACGCCCGAAGAACGGCAAAAGCCGCAGATTATCGGAGCAAACAGAAAAATACGTATAGCCAAAGGGAGCGGCACGAAGGTACAGGACGTCAACGCACTCCTGAAACAGTTTGACCAAATGAAACAGATGATGAAACAGTTCACAAATCCGCGCCAGCAAAAAATGCTTAAGCGCATGCAGAAACTGAGCGGAAAATAATGCTATTGAAAGCTTTACGGCTTACAATATATAAAAATTTAACGGAGGTAAACAAAAATGGCAGTTAAAATCAGATTGAAGAGAATGGGTGCAAAGAAGGCTCCTTTTTATAGAGTTGTAGTTGCAGATTCAAGATACCCAAGAGACGGCAGATTTATCGAAGAAATCGGTACATTCAATCCTTTGACAGACCCGGCTGAAATCAAAATTGATGCGGATTTGGCAAAGAAATGGATTGGCAACGGCGCTCAGCCTACAGACACCGTAAAAGCTCTTCTCAAGAAATCCGGCATTATCTAAGGAGGGTTCAAAACGTGAAAGAGGTTTTGGAAGTTATCGCAAAATCACTTGTCGACAACCCGGACGAAGTAGACATCACCGAAATTGACGGTGACGGTTCCACAACTCTGGAGCTGAGAGTTGCCGAGAGTGACATGGGCAAAGTTATAGGTAAGCAGGGACGCATCGCCAAGGCTATACGCACTGTTGTCAAAGCAGCCGCAAGCCGCGAAGACAAACACGTTTCTGTAGAAATCATATAACCCGCAACGAAAATCGTGGTATTGTTTTTACCGCGATTTTTTTACAGGAAAGGAAAATTTTATGGATTTGCTTGAAGTCGGAAAAATTGTCAACACACACGGGCTGAAAGGCGAAGTCAAGATTGTGCCTTGGACAGACTCGCCCGATGTTTTTGAGGATTTGGAATATGTAATTATACACCAAAAAAATCAGGAGAAAAAACTTGATATAACCGGAATAAAATATCAAAAGAACAACATTATAGTAAAATTTTCGGAAATCAACCGTATTGAGGACGCCGAGCCCCTGAAAAACCTGGTTGTCCTTGCGCCGCGCGAAATGCTTGGCGAACTGCCGGAGGGCGTATATTATATTGCCGACCTCATCGGGCTGGGGGTTTTTGACGAAGAAGGCAATATGCTCGGCACGGTTTCCGATGTGTTTTCCACCGGTTCAAACGATGTTTATGAAGTAAAGCGCGAGGGCAAAAAGAACCTTCTCCTGCCGGTGATAGATGACGTTGTCAAAGAAGTTGACCTGACAAACAAAAAAATCACCGTCCGCCTCATGGAAGGACTGGACGAGTTATGATACGTTTTGATGTTTTGACCCTTTTTCCCGACATGTTCCGCGCCGTCCTCGGCGACAGCATCATAAAGCGCGCATGCGAAAAGGGACTTGTTGAGCTTCACTTCACCGACATACGCGACTATACAAAAAACAAACACCGAAAAGTGGACGACTATCCATACAGCGGCGGTGGCGGCATGCTTATGACCCCACAGCCGATATATGACGCATATATGAGCATTGCCGAAGGGCTTGACTATAAGCCATACACAATCTATATGTCCCCCCAGGGAAAGATCTTTGACCAGCAGACAGCCATAGACCTGTCAAAGCTGCAACACATTATACTGTTGTGCGGACATTATGAAGGCATTGACCAGCGTGTGCTGGACATGATTGTCGACAGCGAAATGTCCATTGGTGACTTTGTCCTGACAGGCGGCGAAATACCTGCCATGGCAGTGATTGACGCTGTGAGCAGAATGATTCCGGGCGTGCTTGCAAATGAAAATTCCTATTCTGACGAAAGCCATTTTTCCGGTCTTTTGGAATATCCGCAGTATACACGCCCCGAGGAATTTATGGGAGAAAAAATCCCCGAAGTGCTGATTTCGGGGCACCACGCCAATATAAACCGCTGGAAAAGAGAAGAATCGCTGAGGAACACTCTAAAAAAACGTCCCGACATGCTGCAAAAAGCACAACTCAGCAAGGAGGACGTTGCCTTTTTGGATTCACTGAAAAAAAAGGGGTTGTAAAAAAGTTCCGGCAAAACGAAATTCGTTTTGCCGGAACTTTTTTATTCATTGTTTTTGTTTCCCTTTATCAGTTTCATTCTTGTGTGCTCTTCTCTTTCTTTTTCTTCAAGAGCATTTGTTATATCCTTTGTTATTTTTTCATAAAGTGGAATTGTTATGTTTTTCAGCGCATTTGCCCTTTTCTGAGTCTTTTTTATACCCATGGCAAGACGGTAAACAGAGTTTTCTATTTCCGCCAGCCGAACCGTAAGTTTCTTGACATCAGAAAACCTGACAAAGGTTTCGTCAAATGCAGATGTGGTTTCATAAAAGCTGTACGAAGGCTTGTCATTTGTGTCGGAAAGATGCGTCATCGGCAATTCCACACCCATGACACTGCGCAGATTTATCTGCACATTTTCCTCCACCGCAGCCGAGTGCGCCAAATCCTGAACTGTGTCACAGCCCATCATTATGTTTGCGCTCTCCAAAGCATGGTATGCATCGGCGAATGTTTTTTCAATCTTTTCTTCTATATCCTTTGCCTCGTCTATAAGCGCCATCATTTCTCGGATAAGGATATTTCTTTTTTTGTCAAGCATCTCATACCCCTGGTGCGAGAGCCTCAGGGTGTTTTTTGCCGCCATAAGGTTGCCTTTCGTAGGCGCGGTCTGTGCCATATATCCTCACTCCTTTACCTTTATTCTGCCGGTTTATAGTATTTGTCCAATATTTCGTCCGGCACACGGTCAAGCTCACTGCGCGGAAGAATCCCCAAAAGTTCCCAGCCCAGGTCAAGCGTTTCGGTGATGCTTCTGTTCTCGTCCTGACCCTGGTTCAAAAATCTGCTGTCAAAGGCTTTTCCGAATTCTATATATTTCTTGTCTATCGGCGAAAGCTCGTCCTCACCGATAACCGAGGCAAGACTCTTTGCATCGTTTACCTTGGAATATGCCGAGAAAAGCTGGTTTGCAAGTGCCGGGTGATCCTCACGTGTAAAACCTTCGCCGATTCCGTCCTTCATCAGACGCGAAAGCGACGGCAAAACCGACACCGGCGGATAAACACCCGAAATTGTCAAATCTCTCCCCAAAACAATCTGACCTTCTGTGATATATCCTGTCAGGTCAGGCACAGGGTGAGTGATATCGTCATTCGGCATCGAAAGAATCGGCACCTGTGTAACAGAGCCTTTTGCATCTTTTATTATCCCTGCACGCTCATACAGCGATGCCAAATCGGAATAAAGATATCCCGGATATCCCTTTCTTGACGGAACCTCACCTTTTGACGAGGAAATCTCACGCAAAGCCTCTGCATAAGAGGTCATGTCCGTCAAAATTACAAGCACATGCATATCGTGCTTAAACGCAAGATATTCTGCCGCGGTGAGCGCACACTTCGGCGTGATGATTCTTTCCACAACAGGGTCATTTGAAAGGTTCAAAAACATCACAACCTTGCTTAAAACACCGCTTTCTTCAAATGCTTTCCTAAAGTAATTTGCCACGTCATGCTTTACGCCCATCGCGGCAAAGACAATCGCAAACTTGTCGCCGGCTGTGTCCGACTCGTCAACAACCTTTGCCTGTCTTGCAATCTGCACCGCAAGATTATCGTGCGGCAGGCCGTCCCCCGAAAAAATCGGGAGCTTTTGCCCTCTTATCAAAGTTGTAAGACAGTCAATCGAAGATATCCCGGTCTGTATAAAGTTGTTCGGGTACTCTCTTGAAACAGGGTTTATCGGCTCGCCGTTTACATTTCTCATTTCGTCGGCATAAAACTCGCCCAAACCGTCTATCGGGCGTCCGATGCCGTCCAGGGTTCTCCCCAGGATTTCCATTGAAAGCGGCATCATCATGGGCTTGCCCATGAGCTTTGTTTTTGTATTTGTAAGCGACAGCCCCGATGTCCCCTCAAATACTTGTATAACAGCTTTGTCACCCGACATTTCTATGATACGCCCGATTCTTTTCGAGCCGTCCTCCAGGGTAATCGTCACCATTTCCTCATTTGCCGCGCCGCTTATCCCTTCTATAGCAACAAGAGGTCCTTCTATATTTTTAAGTCCTATATATTCAATTGCCATAACATTCATTCCTTTCCGAGTTTTTGCTAATTATCATATTCGGCACAAATCCCCGAAATCGCCGCGTCAATTTTGCTTTTCAAGACAAAAAACGGACTCATATCATCATTTTTTACAGTATATTTTATCCTTATCAATTCCTCGGTTATGCCCGTTTCGGCAACCTTGGAAACCGGAATGGAGCGTTCCACAAGCTCGTGAAGCTTCTCGTGGAAATAAAGGATTACATCCATCATTTTTTCCTGTTTTTCCAGCGGAACATATGTGTCCTCGGCATGGAAAGCATTCTGCTGCAAAAATCCCTGGCGTATAACCTTTGCGGTTTCCAGTGTTGCTTTTTGCGAATCCGGCAAAACATCAGAACCAATCAGCTTTACTATTTCCATAAGGTTTGCCTCTTCGCCCAAAATTGACATTATCTCGCCGCGCTTTTTGAAAAAGTCGGGTGAAACATTTTCCTTATACCAGTCCTCCAAATCCTCTGTATAAGCCGAATAGCTGTTCAGCCAGTTTATCGCCGGATAGTGACGCGCATACGCAAGCGCCTTGTCAAGCGCCCAGAAACATCTCGTAAATCTCTTTGTGTTCTGTGTCACAGGCTCTGAGAAATCTCCGCCCTGCGGCGACACCGCACCAATCAGGGTCACAGAGCCCTCCGTCCCGTTCAGGTTTGTCACATATCCCGCACGCTCATAAAACGCCGACAGCCTTGACGCCAGATATGCCGGGAATCCTTCTTCCGCCGGCATTTCTTCCAGACGTCCCGAGATTTCCCTCAAAGCCTCTGCCCAACGCGAGGTCGAGTCCGCCATAAGCGCAACATGATATCCCATATCACGATAATATTCCGCCAAAGTCACACCAGTGTATATGCTTGCCTCACGCGCCGCAACAGGCATGTTTGACGTATTTGCGATAAGTACGGTTCTGTCCAGAAGCGGTTTGTTTGACTTCGGGTCGATAAGCTCCGAAAACTCTTCCAAAACCTGTGTCATTTCGTTTCCGCGTTCTCCGCAGCCTATGTAAACAATGATGTCCGCATCGCACCATTTTGCAATCTGGTGCTGGTTCATTGTTTTCCCCGTGCCGAATCCGCCCGGAATCGCCGCCGCGCCGCCTTTTGCCAGCGGAAACATAGAATCCATGATTCTCTGCCCCGTGATAAGCGGACGTGAAATCGGCTGGCGCAGCTTGTACGGTCTTTCAGTCTTTATCGGCCACTTCTGCGTCATTGTGAGTTCCTTTTCGCCGTCCTCGGTTTTAAGTTTCATCACAACATCATTTATGGTATATTCGCCGTCAGCGGCAATCCATGTGATTTCACCCTCCATGCCGTACGGAACCATAACCTTGTGCGTGATAAGTGAGGTTTCGGGGACTTGTGCAAATATGTCGCCTGCGGCAACATGCTCCCCGACCTTTTTTACAAATGTCGTTTTCCATTTCTTTTCAATGTCAAGCGAATTGAAGCTTACGCCTCTTCCTATAAACGCCCCGAAACGGTCGCGTATATCGGTAAGCGGTCTTTCGATGCCGTCAAATATATTTGAAATTATCCCCGGCGCCAGCGTAACCGAAAGCGGACTGCCCGTCCCGACCACCGGCTCGCCAATCATAAGCCCCTGTGTATCCTCATACACCTGGATAACAGCCGCCTTGTCGGTGACGCCTATGACTTCGCCGATTAACTGTTCGTTGCCCACATACACCATTTCCTGCATGCAGAAATCCGACGCACCGCTCACCGTAACAACAGGGCCGTTTATTCCGTGAATACTGCCTTTAGTCATAATATATCAAATCCCTTCATTTTGTGTGTGCCGGTTCTTAGTCTATCACCAATCCGCTGTTTTGCAGAAAATCTGCTCTCTGCGCCTGCAAAAGCTCATAAAACGAATAGTCAACCATGATACCTTTTTCAAGGTTTCTCACACGCACACCGCCCCAAAATTCCTTCTCGGGCACTGCCTCCAAAGCCACACCCTCGGGGAGTTCTCCCGAAACCGCGGCACAGTCCGCCTCTGTAAGATATGCTTGCTTTTTCCCTTCTCCGGCTTCCAGAACCGCCTTTTTCAAACGTTTTTTCAGCCATTCTCCGTATTCCGGGCTCCCTTTAAATTCATAAAGTTTCCTTGATGCCTCACCAAAAACATCATCAATTATCTCTTCACGTTTTTTCAGGAGCGCCTTTTTGGCGTCAAACTCCGCCATTCTCACTCTCTCATTGTCCTCTTTGCGTATTTTCGAAATACAGTCCTGTATTCTCTCATACGCATCTTCCAAAAATTCATCATATTTGCTTTCCAGCTTTGATGCCTTTTCAGACTTTATTTCTGCCTCCAGCTCTTCCAGTTTTTTCTGTGCGTCGTTCATGACATTGCTGGAAAACTTGTTAAGCTTTGCTTCCAATAAAGAATCCATAATTTTCATCGCCTTTCTCAAAGTTTCAAACCGATAGATTCCGAAACCATGCTGTTTATGGAATTGCCGATATCACGGCTTCCGTGTCTGTCGGGTATCTCAATGATAAGCGGAGTATGCAGGGTTATTTTCAGGTTTCTGACATATTCTGTGTCTATTGCCGCCGCCTTTTCGGTGAATATAAGCAAGCCTATGCTTTTATCCTCAACAGCCGACTTTACAGCCGACTTCAGCGCCTCTTCGTCATGGACGACAACGCCCTCAACACCTGCCACCCTCATGCCAATCTGAGTGTCTATGTTGTCACTTATAAGAAACATTTTCATTTCTTTATCATTCCTTTTAAATTCCGATATCAGCCGTTTATAATCATGATTGATATAACCAGGCCGTAGAGAGCAATACCTTCTGCCAGGGCAACAAAGATAAGTGTTTTACCCATAATTCCTTCATTTTCGCTCATCGCGCCGATTGCGGCGGAAGCGGCGGACGCAACGGCAATACCGCCGCCGATGCCCGAAGTACCGGTTGCCAGAGCGGCGCCGATGTATTTCAGCCCGTCACCTACCGTCAGGCCTGCGCCTGCGGCTGCCGTTTCTGCAAAAGCCGGCATTGCGCCGTACAGCGAATAAACCGTCCCGGCAAGCATGAGACCGAAAAAGGTCACCATATTTATTATAAGACATTCTTTCCCGTTTTTGTTGCCCGAAAGCTTATACACAGCCAAAGGAGCCGCAACAGACACCAAAACCAACACAAACAATACATTTAATAACATTTTCAATTCCTCCAATTTTATTTATTTTTAAGTGATGTAAAAGGCTTTCCGTTTCCTGTGAAATATCTTGAGAACATTTCATAATACTCAAGCCTTAATACCTGAATCGCAACAACAATACCTTCCAAAACCATAACCAGAATATTCCCCAAAACAGAAACTATAATCATTTTGACCGTTCCGCCGGTGGCAAGCACCGAAACCGCCATCATCATGCCGACATGGACAATGGCAAATGCGCCGATTCTCAGGAATGAAATTGTGTTTGAAAAATAACTGAGCACAACTTCGACCAGCTCAAAAAAGCTCTGCACATAGAATATCCCGTCCTTCGGCAGCCAGTCCTTTTTGCCTTCGACAAGCTTTCCCAGCGGCTCGTTCAGATACACAGCCAAAATCGACACAATCATCACTGTCACGGGCACTGCCGCCGGCAGGTTTATCGCCCCGACAAACAAATCCAGCACAAGCACAATTGCCGATGCATAAAAAAGCAGTCCGGCAATGCCGTTGTGTCCAAAAATCATATCGCCGATTCGCCGGTTTTTCCACGCATTTATGATGTTTAAAATCATGCCGAGGATTATTATAAATCCGCCGATTGCCACCGTGCCCAAAAGCAGTGTTGTTATATTTTTCATTGGCGGCAAAACGCCGTGGATTATCTCTTCATTTCCAAAAACAGAACCGTAAAGCCAGCCGAACACCGTCCCCGATATGCCGACAATGCCGACAATACGCGCAAGTTCAAATTTTGTAAACTTATATATCAGAAATCCGCCGATTACAAACAGCAGGCTCTGCCCCACATCGCCGAACATCATGCCGAAAAACAATATATATGTTATCGCCAGAAGCGGCGTCGGGTCAATTTCGTTATAGCCCGGATAGCCGTACATTTTTACAAAAAATTCAAACGGTCTGAAAAGAATATTATTCTTCAGTTTTGTCGGCGGCTTTACAATATCCTTCAGATTGTCCGGATTTTCCGAATAGAACAGCAGTATGTCGGAATCATTGTCCGCCTCTTTTTCCATCTTTTTTGCGTCTTTTTCCGCCATCCACCCGACTATATAGAAATAGTCTGCCGAATGTGCCGCCTTGTCGCGCACCTCCGAGAACTTCTGGCGTCTTTTTGCGGTGTTATAGACATCCATCAATTTCGGCTTATATTCCTCCAGTATATCGGAGGTCTTTTTTTCAAGTTCTTTTGCCTTTACGGCAATGTCATCATTTCGCTTTTTAAGCGCCTCGGCAATCTGTGCCGGGTTGCCTTCGATTCCTCTCGGGAACATCACACGTTCAAAATACAGCGAGGTGAATATATCGTCCACGCGTTCTGCATCCTCGTGTGCAACAAAATAAAATCCCCAAATATTGTTTTCATCTTCGTCGGTTTTCAAGAAGATAATGTCCAAATCCGCAAGATATGTGCCAAGCATCTTATATCCGCCTTTTGGCACCTTCCCAAAACGGCACCGCAAAAATTCCAGTTCGCCCAGTCTTGAAATGTCACAGTTTACATTTTTCATGTGCTCCAGGCTCTTCAGACTTTTTTGGTTTTCCGCCTGTTCTTTTGACAGTGCCTCCCTTTCCGCCTTTTTCCCTTCAAATTCCAGATTAAGCTTATCTAAGAATCCGCGCATATCATCAATGCTCATTCCGCCCGTATGCATATCGGTTTTCCCTGCCGAAATCCCGGCAAGCTTCATGATTCCTTCCGCGCTTTTGACAATTGAGTCATACTGCACGCTGTCGTCAAATGCAGAAAGCCTTTCTTTGTTTCCCAATACCGAAATGGCATTTTCAAGATGTATGTCCCTGTTGTAGATATATTTGCTTACGACATTGTCAAAATTATCAATTTTTCCGGCAATGGTCACGGCAACCATTTTTACAATAGCCACTTAACCTGCACCTCCTTAACCAATCCTCACATGTTTTTTTATCATTTCAGGATTAATATCATACCTTACCCCTTCTATAATCCTTGTGATATTCAATATTTCAAGCTCTTTCAAGCCCAGATATGCGAAAAGCCCCGCAATTGAATCGGGCTTTGTGCGGAAAATCGTTTTCGCGGTTTTATACCGTATTTTTCTGTAGTTTTCCTCAATAAAATAGCCCTCGTCCAGCCTGTCAAACAAATGCCTGTAAGGCGTGTGTTTCAGCATATCGGCAATGGAATCGGCATCTTTTGCCTCGACAAGCATTGCTATCTGCCCGTCATACAATTTGTATTTCACCGGCAAAAGATACGTATAAATAATCTTATTGTCAAATTTAAAATACTTCTTGCCGCGGTATATCCATATGATATTAAGCATATCCGCATCGCTTCCCAGATATTTTTTCATATCCGTCTGCTCCGCCTTTGAAAGATATTTTTCCGCAGCATTCCACAAAAGCTTGTAATAAAGACCGTCCAAAGTCATCGCAACCGAGAAATAATCCGCCTCCACAGATTCTGCACGTTCCAAAACATCATGGTATACCGTGCCCTTTGCCGCCTCGGTGAAATCTGAAAGCTTTTCCGCCTTCTTGCACATATCAACATCGATTGATGTGTGCTTTCTGAAAAAATCGTCCAGCTCTTCGGTATTCTCAAATCGGTAAAGACCGCTTTCGTGATTGTATATATTTCTTATGCAATGCTTCAGATAATCAACCTCACGCCGTGCAAACCAAAATTCCAAAACAGATGACTTTGACGAATCCACAAAGTTCAGCATGCGCTTATATTCATCGGAAATTTCCTTCCAGAGAAGATTTTCTATTTCCCCTCGGTGCACGTCCGCCTCATTCATATTGCTGAAGAACCGCCTGTACGAGCTTTTGTTTTTCAGATATGCAAATATTTCGCCCACGCTGCGCTTTCCCACAAGTGTCGCAAAATCCGCGTCTGTAAGACACTCGCCATACATCGCCCTTGTCTTGGTTGCGGCGGCAATATAGCTGTTCATATCAAAAACCTCACTTTACAACTGTATTTACCAGATTTTCAATCCAGCCTTCTCTGCTCTTCTTTGCCGTATCTTCAATCTTCCTCAAATCAGCCTCCAGCTTGGTGTTAATCTTCTCAATCTTTTTGTCAGCCTCATCGTCTTCATAATTTTTCAGTGTTTCCTGCTTTTTTTCAGCCCTGGCGCTGATTTCTTCCTGCATTTTTTTCACTTCGCCGTCTATGGTTTCGCCCAGATGTTCCTTTTCTTCGCGTGCTTTTTTTATGAGTTCCTGCGCTTCCTCTTCTATCTTTATAATGCGTTCAATAATCTCGTCCATTAAAAACACTTCCTTTTATTCCTTAATGTTTAATTCTTCAATGACTGGAGCGGTGCCGGGATTCTTCCCTTCCTGGCGATAAACTCCGCACTGCTGTATTTGCTTACCTCCATGACCGGTCCGCTGCCCAGAAGACCGCCAAATTCCACAATGTCGCCAATCTTCTTCCCCGGCGCCGGGATAACCCTCACCGCCGTGGTTTTGCTGTTGACCATGCCGATTGCTGCCTCGTCTGCAATGATTGCCGAAACAGTCGCCGCGGAGGTGTCCCCCGGCAGAACAATCATGTCAAGCCCCACAGAACATACACATGTCATCGCCTCAAGCTTTTCAAGCTTCAGGGCACCCGTCCTTGCGGCGTCAATCATGCCCGCGTCCTCACTGACCGGTATGAAGGCGCCCGAAAGACCGCCGACATATGAAGAAGCCATGACGCCTCCTTTTTTTACAGCATCGTTCAAAAGCGCCAGCGCCGCCGTCGTGCCGTGCGTGCCGCATTTTTCCAATCCCATTTCTTCCAATATATATGCCACGCTGTCGCCCACTGCCGGCGTCGGCGCAAGCGACAAATCCACAATACCAAACGGCACATTCAGGCGCCTGGAGGCTTCCCTTGCCACAAGCTGACCCATGCGCGTTATCTTAAACGCTGTTTTCTTTATGGTTTCGGCAACAACGCCAAATGGTTCTCCCTTGACCTTCTCAAGCGCACATTTTACAACCCCGGGGCCGCTTACGCCCACATTGATTACACATTCGCCCTCGCCTTCGCCATGGAAAGCGCCCGCCATAAAGGGATTGTCCTCAACGGCATTGGAGAACACCACAAGCTTTGCGCACGCAAATCCGCCGCTTTCGGCTGTCAGTTCCGCCGCCTTTTTTACGATTCTGCCCATCTGCTCCACGGCGTCCATGTTTATCCCGGCGCGTGTAGATGCAACATTCACACTCGAGCATACAAGCTCTGTCTGCGACAAAGCATAAGGAATCGATTCTATAAGGATTTCCTCACCTTTTGTATATCCCTTGTGCACCAGCGCACTGTATCCGCCTATAAAATTGACCCCAACAGTGTGTGCCGCCGCGTCAAGTGTTTTTGCGATACGCACACACTTTTCCACAGTCGGGTCATCAAGAGAGTCAACAAGCGATGCAACCGGTGTGACCGATATGCGCTTATTTATAATCGGGATTCCATAATTTGCTTCTATTTCTTCCCCCACCTTCACCAAATCTTTGGCAAGTGTTGTTATCTTCTTGTATATCTTGTCACACATGCGGTCTATGTCCGGGTCTGCACAGCTTTTCAGGCTTATCCCCATCGTTATGGTTCTTATGTCAAGATTTTCCTTGTCTATCATATGTATTGTTTCTATGATTTCGGGAGAATTTATCATATCCTTATCCATTCCTTTCCGTACCGCAGGCACCTTCCAAAAAAAGGTCTGCTCTTATATGCGGTGCATCGACCTGAATACTTCTTCGTTTTGCAGATGTATGGAAAGCCCCATTTCGTCTGCAATTTTCTCAAGTTCTTCTGCAATTGTCTTGTGCAGCACATTAGACATGTCCACCATCATAATCATCGTAAACATGTCGTCCATTATAGTCTGCGATATATCCAGTATGTTTATCCCGTTTTCATAAAGAACATTGCTTACCCTTGCAATAATGCCCGTTTTATCCTTTCCCACAACAGTTATAACCGATTTCATAAAAAGCCTCCTCCACACTTTTTCCGCAGTTTCTTATACAAAAAACTAAGCACAATCCCCATAAAGAGATTGCACCCTTGCATCTTCCTTTTTAAAACTGCACATCGTTTTTGAATATCATAATAATAATACTTTTATTTTCAAAAATCCAGTTTGATTTTTACACGTTTTATATCATAATTCACAATCAGAGCAATATGTCGGCAAAATCCTCACAATTGCTCTGATTTTCTCGGAATATTAAGCTTTTTCTCAAATTTTACAATGTTTTTTTTACACATTCCCCTTTTTTTTTACATTGTGTCCAATTTGAACAAATTATGTCAGTAATTTTTGTTAATTATTTAACTCTCTGACGCGAGATTTCATACATCATCACAGCAGCGGCAACAGATGCATTCAGCGAATTTATTTCGCCATACATGGGTATGCTCACCAAAAAGTCGCATTTTTCACGCACCAATCGGCTGATTCCCTCCCCTTCGCTGCCTATCACCAATCCAATCGCACCCGTAAGGTTGGATTGATACATATTTTCGCCGTCCATGTCCGCCCCGGCAATCCAAAGCCCTTTGTCCTTCAGTTCATCAATCGTGCGTGCTATGTTTGTCACCTTGGCAACCGGGGTATATTCCAGCGCACCGGCGGCGGTCTTGGAAACCACGGCGCTCAGACCTACGCTGTTCCGCTTCGGGACTATGATTCCGTCTGCGCCGACGCAGTTTGCCGTCCTTATGATTGAGCCGAGGTTGTGCGGATCGGTGATTTTGTCACATATGATTACAAACGGCGGTTTTCCCTTTTCTTCCGCCTTTTTCAGTATATCGCCGACAGACGCATAGGGGCACACCGCCGCAAGGGCAACAATGCCCTGGTGGTTTGCGCCCTCCGTCATTGCGTCAAGCTTTTGTTTTTCCGTTTCGGTCACGATGATTCCACGCTCTTTTGCCTTTTTTATTATGGATACAATCGAGCCTTCTGTCGCGCCTTTTTTCACAAAAATTTTATCTATTTCATGCCCAGCGCGAATCGCTTCCATGACCGGGTTTCTTCCTATAATTTTATCTTCCATAACCTGTTCCGCCTCAAAGCATAAATTTGTCGTGTATAGCCACAACCGCACGTTCTGCGTCCTTCTGATCCACCAGAACCGACACCTTGATTTCGGAGGTCGATATCATATTTATATTTATGTCGGCATCGTAAAGCGCCTCAAACATCTTTGACGCCACCCCGACACTGCTCATCATGCCTGTGCCCACAATTGATACCTTTGAAACATCCTTCGACCATTTTATATCGTTGTAGTGCAGAGTATTGTTTTCCCCTTGCAGAATCTTCAGTGCCTCGTCACAATCGCCCTCTGTGACAGTGAAGCTGATGTCCTTTGTCACGCCGTTTCCTATGGATTGAATAATCAGGTCTACGCTTATGCCATGCTTTGAAAGCAGAGAAAATACCTCAAACGCTTTTCCCGGAGTGTCCTCTATTCCGCAAAGTGCAATTCTTGCACAATCGTTATCCCTTGTTACCCCTCTGACCAACATCTTTTCCACTTGTTTTACCTCCTTAACATATGTACCTTCATTATTATTCAAGCTCGACTTCACTGCCAGCTTCACCTTATACTTCTTTGCCATTTCCACAGAACGGTTGTGCAGAACATTCGCCCCCAAAGACGCAAGCTCCAGCATTTCATCATAAGAAATGTCGTCCAGTTTATATGCGTTCTTCACAATTCTCGGGTCGGCAGTATAAACCCCGTCCACATCTGTATAAATTTCGCACACATCTGCGCCCAGCGCCGCCGCAAGCGCAACTGCCGAAGTGTCGGAGCCGCCGCGCCCGAGGGTTGTGATGTCGTCAAACTTGTTGATTCCCTGGAAGCCTGCCACGATAACTATACGCCTTTTGTCAATCTCACTTTTCAGGCGCTCCGTGTCTATGTTTTTGATGCGTGCCACAGAATAATGGCTGTCTGTCGTCATTCCTGCCTGCCAGCCCGTCAGCGAAACAACCGGTCTGCCGATTTTTTCTATCGCCATCGCAAGCAAAGAAATCGAAATCTGCTCACCCGTGGACAAAAGCATATCCATCTCTCTTTTGGAAGGAGATGCATTTATCTCGTGTGCCTTTTCAATCAAATCATCTGTCGTGTCGCCCTGCGCCGAAACGACCACAATAACATCGTTTCCCTTGTCATAAGTTTCCACAACGCGGTTTGCAACATTCATGACGCGCTCTGCGTCCTTCACTGATGTTCCGCCGTACTTTTGCACAATCAAACCCATTTTTTTACCATTCCTTTCACTCTCTTACCCATACGGCGCAAAAGCGCCGTTTTTATACTAACAATTTTTATATTTAACAACAGTCCCGACATTGTCTGCTGACAAAATGCGTATATGATATGACATTTCGTTTGCTGAGAAAAATCCCTTCATGCCATCGACAAGTTCTCTTGTGTTTTTCCCCGTCACCGCCATTATTGTCGGGCCGGAGCCGCTCAGATACATTGCCTTCGCGCCCAGCTCATATCCTTTGTCAAAAATGTCATACATTCTGTTTATATATGAAGCCCTGTAAGGCTGGTGCAGTCTGTCGTCCGCAAATTCTCTCAAATCATCATATCTTCCGGTAACCATCGCCGCGGCAAACGCCGAAGCCCTTGCAAGGTTATGTGCCGCCGCTTCAAGCGTAACCTGCTCCGGCAAAACCTCTCTCGATTTCTTTGTCACCACATAATATTCCGGTATCATCGCGACAAAACGCAAATCCGCCTTGGGCTTTATACTTTTGCAAATCACACCGCTGTCGGTTTTCATCGAAATGCAAAACCCTCCGTACAGTGCCGGCGCCACATTGTCGGGGTGCCCCTCCATATTTGCGGCAAGGTTCAATATCTGTCGGCAGTCCAGCTTTCTGCCTGACAGCACATTTGCCGCCGTCATACCGGCAATGATGCATGCACTGCTGCTGCCCATACCGCGCGTCTGCGGTATGCTGCTGTACTGATATATCGAAAGTCCCCCGGGGTGATATCCCACGCAATCAAAAACTTCCTTCATCGCGCGGTAAATCAAATTGTTTTCCCCTGTCGGGACATAATCTCCCATACCGAAATTTCTTATCTTTAAACCCTCCGGTATCTCTTTTACCGACACAGTGCTATATAAATTCAAAGCCATGCCAAAACTGTCAAATCCTGTCCCCATATTGGCGGTTGTCGCCGGGACTCTGACCTCAATCATTCTTCATACATCCTTATTTTCGAAATAACTCCGCTGCATCCGGAAATAAATTCGGTAAAAGCCTTTTCTGTCATTTTTGGGGTGATATAAGCCTTCTCACCCTGTGCCACCCCTGTTATTTCCTCAAAGCCGGCGAATTTGCCGCTGTCGCCGGCTATGCGGACAATATAAGAAACCTCTTTTTCTTCATACGGGACAATTGTTTCCCCGTCGGAGGCTTCCCATAATATAGTATGCATTTTTTTATGTTTTTGGCATTCTATAATGTCCGAAACCACTGCACTTGCCGTCGGGAGCTTGCCCGCACCGCGCCCATAAAACATCGCGTCGCCCAGCATGTCGCACGAGAGCATCACCGCATTGAAAACATCACACACATTGGCAATCGGTGATGATTTCGGGATTATCATCGGACTTACTCTTGCATAGATTTTGTCATTTTCGTCTATGTCGGCATAGCCTATCAGCTTTATAACCGCGTCAAGCTTTTCAGCATATTTCACATCGTCCAGGGTCACTTCTGTTATCCCCTCGGTGTGGATATCATTATAATCAACAAACTTTCCCCACGCAACAGAGGCAAGAATTGCAATCTTGCGGCAGGCGTCATATCCCTCTACATCAGCCTCCGGGTTTCTCTCTGCATAGCCCAGCTCCTGCGCTTTTTCAAGCACATCCAGAAAGCCTTTGCCCTTTGTAAACATTTCCGTCAATATATAATTTGTAGTGCCGTTTAAGATACCCATAATCTTTTTGATTTTGTTGGCACCCAGGTTGTTTGTCATCGCGGCAATCACCGGTATTCCTCCGCCGACGCTTGCCTCAAAAAGATACCGCACACCGTTTTCACAGGCGAGGTTTAAAAGCTCTGTGCCGTATGTCGCCACAAGCTCTTTGTTTGAAGTAACAACACTCTTCCCCTTCTGCAAAAGCTGCTTTGTAAATTCATATGCCGGGTGCAGTCCGCCCATAACCTCTGCCACCGCTGTAATTTCAGGGTCGTTCAATATATCGTTAAAATCCTTGGTGAGCAGTTTTTTAACCTCAGGTTCATCAAAATCTCTTATGTCAAGGATACGCTTTACCTCAATATCTTCTCCCGCCGCTTTCCCGAAGTTTTTTGATTTTATGATTTCCCAGACTCCGCTGCCGACTGTTCCAAATCCCATAACCGCAATTTTTGCCATATCTTGTTTCCTCCTCTTAATTCATTGCTATTATTCTGATTTTATTCACGCCGTCCAGCTTCTTCAAAATGCTTATAACATTGTCCAAATCAGCGTCAATATTGTCCATCTTAAAAGTCACTGTGACATTTGCCACTCCGTTTATCGGTATGTTTTGATTTATCGTAAGTACACTTGCAAAGTTCTCTGCAAGAATATTCAAAATTGCCGAAAGCACACCTTTTATGTCATCAAGCGTAAACTCCAGCGAAACCATTCTGTCCTTTTCCAGCTCACTGCATGCAAAAACATAATCCCTGTATTTATAAAACGTGCTTCTGCTTATCCCCACCTCGCGGATTGCATCATTTGTAGATTTACATTTTCCCGAGGCTATCTTGGTTTTTGCCTCAATCACCTTGAGATATATCCCCGGCACAATCCTTGAGTCCACCATAAGATAAATCGAATCCATAACACACCTCCGCGTCCGCCACAAACGTACATCTGTTTTACTAAGACAGTATATTATCATATTTGCAAATAAAAGTCAATATCTTAAATTATAAAAGTATATAAGTTTTGGGCAGATATTTTGTGTATTTATGCCATATATATTTACAGTATTTTTCCCGCTGCGTCCTGTTCATATGTAGAATCTGTCCAAAATTCATTTACCGTGATTGACATAATGCATAAAATATTATATACTTATTATAATATAGGTAGTTGCCCTTGTAAAGAAAAATCTTTAAATTCCGCATCACCTGTATACAATAATAAAAGGAGGTCTGTTTATCATGAACTTTTATCAGGCATTTGACAGCATCAAGGAAAGCATAAAAAATTTTGATTCGTCAAAATTCAGCGGTGACTTTGCCATTCAGCTGACAATGACAAACAAAGACTGCGGCGGTATTTTTTACATTGAATACAAAAACGGTACACTGAATGTTGAGCCATACAATTATTATGACCACAATGTGGACGTAACCGCAAGCTACAACGATTTGTGCAAGGCTCTTTCGGGGGCGCTGAACCTTAAAACCGCGGCAGAAAAGGGTAAAATTGCATTTTCGGGCGACTCCGGCATATTTGAGGCTTTTGTGTCCGCAATAAGCTTTGCGCCGGCAGAAAAGAAAGCGCCGAAAAAGACCGCTCCTAAAAAAACAACAGTAAAAAAGACCGCAAAAGAAACAGCGAAGAAACCCGCAAAAGAAACCGCAAAGTCAGTGACCGAAAAAGCGGTGAAAACCGCGAAGGAAACCGCCGAAAAGGTTGAACAGACGGTGAAATCAGCAGCGGAAAAAGCAGAAAAAACCGTGCAGGAAACAGCAAAAAAAGCAAAAGAAACAATAAAAGCCACAGCAGAAAAATCAAAAGCAACGGTAAAAAAAGGGCAGAAGAAATAACGAATACAATATAACCACAAAAAATGGGCTGTAAAAAATCAATTGATTTTTTACAGCCTTTGATTTTCAGAGGAGATAGGAAAAAGCTTTGGAATTAACAAACTAAGCCAAAGCCTTTGCTTTGGTTTACCCGACGGCGTACACGGGCACGCCGAGCGGCGAGGTTTGTTGACAGCAAGAAACAAGAAATTATACGAAACCCATTTTTTGATTTTTCTGCCATAATAAAACCAAACTGTAACAATTGTATTTTCTATAGTGTGCGCTTCACTTCTTTTCTTGCGTTCCGAAGTTTTTTACATCCCCTTATTCATAATGCTTTAATAATCCAGCACAACCATCTGGTGGCACTCAAATTTGTCTACAACAAAGCTTACCGTGCCGTTTTCCGCCGTGAACGGAATTTCGGTTTTCTGCGGTGCAAGATAAACCTTCTTTATGTCTTTGTCGGTTTTGATTTTCACCTTTGTGTCATAAACCGGCAAAATATCTTCAATGACTTCCACACCCTTGCCCCTTCTCACCGGAGAAGCATAAAGCAAGTGATTGATGAGCCTTTTCTCTGCTTTTTGTTCCATGATTGTCACGACGCCCTGTGCGCCAAGGTTTGTGCTTATGGTCTTATTCTCATCCAAAAGCAGGTCAAGCGCATGTGTGATGGTTCTCTTGAGTATCAAAGAGCCTTTTTGTTCATATTCGCCGAATACTTCCCATGCAATGTAAATCCCGTCCTTGCCTTGTGCCATGCCGGGGCCGCCGTATTCAAAGGAATTTGGCGTGTGTCTGTGCGAGCAAAAATGCTCTACATCTCTGTTGAAATACGGATTTTCGCGCCTGCCGAGTTCCTTTCCGCCCGAAAGCTCAACCTTTTCCCCATGCGAATAGAACACGTATGATGTGTCAAAAAGTCCTTCCATTTCAAAGCCCGGTCTGAAATAATCCGGGTTATACGGGTTTTCTCCCACATACTTCACGCCGAAATCAAACGCAAACTCGTCCTCGTCAGCCTTGAGGCCGCCCTTGCCTGTGGCAAGAATCTTGCCGCCGTGTGCGATAAAGTCATCCAGCTTTGCCTTAAATTCCGGTGTAACACGCACCAAATCCGGCAATATCATCACTTTGTATTTGTTGAAGTCAACCTCCATGTCCACAACATCAAAAAGATATTTTCCTTCAAGCAGAATTCTTGCAACGCCTGCGTCTATACCTGTGGTCTTGCCCATTTGTCCCGTGCCGAAACAACCCGAATAGGACTCATAAGAAAATACCGCAATATCTGTCACCTGATTTACATTGTCAAGCCATTCTTCCTTTTCCTCAAGTTCCGCATAAGCGGCGCCGATAAGCTTGTATGTAGCCATGTCCATTTCTCCCGAAGGGTGAAGCTGATCACCGATGGAACTTTTTGCACCGTTTGCCGCCGCAAGGCTCACTTCATATCTCAACGCATTGGGATGCTTAAATCCGCCGAATTCGCCCCAGCTTTCGTGGAATTTCCCCGTCATGCCCAAGAAGTCCATGCCAAGGTTCTGCACATATCTGGCAGAAAGCGGGAAATGGTCGTATCCCCAGCCTCCCGTCGGCAGTGATTCCAGTTCTATGTGTGTGTTCATGTGTGCAATGTCGCGCCTTCCGCCTCTTATGTGTCCGCCGTTGTGGAAAACGGGCAGACCGGGCTTTACGGAATCAATTGTTTCTCTTACGCGTCTTGTATAATTTGCATACACTCTTTCCGCCAAATCCAGCACATCTTCAGGTTTTTTGCGGCTTTTGCCTTCTTCCTCCAGCGTCCTTATGCAATTGTGGCAATAGCACGGCTGCACGCCGACTATGTCCAGGAATATGCCGTCCGCGTCATATCTTTGGCAAACCTCTTTTATCTGTGCCAAAAGATAATCCAGATACGGCGAATTCATGCAGAACTTGTGATATCCCGCTGTCATAAAATCCGGTGCCCAGGTTGTGTTGTCCTCTTGCGATCTGACAAGCCACTCGGGGTGGCGCACTGCCATTTTCTCGTCCAGCCCTGCCGAGAGATATACCGGTGTTTTCACTCCGATTTCATGTGCCGCCTCAATCTGCGCCCCCAAAAGGTCAAAATCAAGGTGCGGATGCATTTCATTTTTTTCTGACGGGTGATATGCCCAGCCGTGGTGACATTTTGAAAAAATCGTAATCGAATTTACATGTCCCGCCTTCAGCGCCGCCTGAAACTGCTCTTTGCTGAATCTTTTGCCTATTCCCGGTATTTTTTCACTGGTGTGAAAATCCAGATGTACCTGTCTGAAATTCATAGTTTTTTCTCCTTTTTTCTGATTTTTGCATAGGTAATTGTAAAATGCAGATTTTGCAATTACCTGTCTGATTTTTACCGTTTTTTTTTGGAATTATTATCTTTTCAGATTATATAACACAGTGCACGAAAAGTCAACAAATATATGCCAAAATTTTTATTTTTTCCATGCTCTCTGCTTTCTTTGGTGCTCTTTTTTTCCGTGCGGCCGATATTTTTGGTTATATATCAAAAAAATTGAGGAAATTACTTGAAAAATCCTTATAAAAATGATATAATTAAGATTGTTACATTATTAATATGTAACTGATTATAAAAACAATGTTTTACAATTACAGACTAGAGCGGAAATGACACACATGCCGTCATTTTTGATTACCAATCAGGGGGTGGCACCCCCGATACCCCGCAAAGATGCGGTGGCTAATTGTAAAATTTACATTTTACAATTACCTAAAACAATTTAAATTTTGGGAGAATCTTATGCAGCAGAAAAAATGGGTCTATAAATGCGCAAAATTAAATCGCGAAGCCGTCTCGGAGTTTGCCTCCGCACACGGCATGTCCCTTGTCATGGCAACTGTATTTTTAAACAGAGGCATCAACACTGACGAAAAATTGAAAAAATTTCTCAAAAAGCCGCTTGACTGCATATACAATCCCATGCTTATGCCAAACATGGAAAAAGCCTGCAAAAGGATACTGCACGCCATAGACAATCACGAAAAAATAACGGTATACGGTGACTATGACGCCGACGGCGTGACCTCAACGGCCATACTTTACACATTCTTAAAAGAGCTCGGCGCAGATGTCGGCTTTTATATACCCGACCGCTTTTCGGAGGGGTACGGGCTGAACATCATGGCGGTGAACAAAATTTCCAAAAGCGGCACAAAGCTTTTGATAACGGTGGACTGCGGAATAGTTTCCACGGGCGAAGTTCAGCTTGCAAAAGCACAGGGCATGGAGGTCATCATCACCGACCACCACACACCCCAGGAGAAGCTTCCCGAAACCATCATTGTCCACCCCGCGCTTGCGGATTCGGAATATCCTTTTTCGTCGCTTGCCGGCGCCGGCGTCGCCTTCAAGCTGATTCTGGGGCTGGGCATCATGACCGGCATGAAAAGTGCGGATATTTTCAACCGTTATGTCGGCATCGCCGCGATTGGCACAATTGCCGATGTCGTGCCTCTTTGTGACGAAAACCGCGTCATTGCCGACCGCGGGACAAAAGCACTTGCAAAAACAGAAAACCCCGGCATAAAAGCACTTATGGAAATCGCCGGCATAAACACAAAGGTTCTGACGTCAACCTCGCTGGCATTCGGCATTGCGCCACGCATCAACGCCGCCGGCAGAATGGGCAGTGCGACAGATGCGCTGGAGCTGATTCTTGCAAAAGACCGCGAAGATGCCTACAAAAAAGCTTTGTGGCTTGACACACAAAACAGAACCAGACAGGCAACGGAACAAAAAATCCTTGCACAGGCGCTTGCCATGACAGAGGCGGACTGCAACTTTGAGAAAAAGAAAGTCATTGTGCTCTCGGGAGAAGGCTGGCACCACGGAGTCATAGGCATAGTTGCCTCGCGTCTTTGCGAAAAATTCGGCAAACCGTGTATAATGCTTTCCGAAGAAAACGGGCTGTGCAAAGGTTCGGCACGGTCGATATCGGCTTTTAGCATGTTTGATGCGCTTTTGCATTGCTCAGACCTGCTGACAAAGTTTGGGGGACATTCTCAGGCGGCAGGGCTTTCCCTGGCCGCTTCGGACCTTGAGACTTTTTCGCAGAAAATAAACAAATATGCCGATTCTGTCCTGACAGAAGAGGACATGATAAAAACCATTGAAATCGACTGCCGCATAAACCCGGCTGACATCAGCATGGATTATGCCGCGGCTCTCAGCGCGCTTGAGCCTTTCGGCGAGGCAAACGAACGCCCGGTATTCTCTGTCTGCGGCATACGCGCGGCATCTGTCGGGAAAATGGGCGCGGACGGCAAACATCTGCGGCTGCGCATTGCGGACAGAGGGCGGCAGATAAACTGTGCCGGCTTCGGCATGGGCGACGCCGCCGACACAATCTGTGACGGTGATTTGGTGGACATTGCATTCTGCATCGATATAAACGAATTTAATGGAACAAGAAATGTACAGCTTTTGCTTAAAGATATAAAAAAGGCGGCAAACGCCGCATCATAAAAGGAGGCCGTGTTTATGGAGGAAAACAAAACAACAATTTTATCACCCGATAAAATACTGCACATCGCCGCGGACACGGACGAGATTATAGACCAAGTGATTGAAATGGTCAAAAAATACAGCCCAAAGGCAAACACAGACATGATATATGTTGCATACAGGTTTGCAAAAAACGCCCACAAGGGCGTGAAAAGACGCTCGGGCGAGCCGTATATCATTCACCCCGTCCAGACGGCATTCATCGCCGCACAGCTTGAGATGGATTGCACCACCATTGCCTCTGCGCTCTTGCACGACGTCATCGAAGACACACCGTATACCTTCTCGGACTTAGAGGCAATTTTCGGCAAGAGTGTGGCAGAAATCGTGGACGGAGTCACAAAACTTACAAAAATACAATATTCTTCAAAAGAACAGCAACAGATGGAAAACCTGAGGAAAATGTTCCTTGCCATGGCAAAGGATATCCGTGTGGTTATCATAAAGCTTATCGACCGCCTGCACAATCTGCGAACACTTGACTATCAGACAAGGGAAAAACAGCTTGAAAAAGCAAAGGAAACACTTGACATATATTCCCCTCTCGCGCACCGTCTGGGTATGTCAAAAATCAAAACAGAGCTTGAAGATTTGTCGCTCAAATATCTTGACCCCGTGGCTTATGAAGAAATCAGAAACGGCATAAACCAAAAAAAGGAAGAACGCGAAAGATATGTCGTCACCATAATAAATGCACTGGAAGAGCGCCTTGCAAAACTCAACATCAAAGCACAGGTCACGGGGCGTGCAAAACACTTCTACAGCATATTCCGCAAAATGTATGCGCAAAACAAAACACTTGACGAGATATATGATCTTTTTGCCGTCCGTGTAATCGTGGACAGCGTAGCAGACTGCTATGCGGTGCTCGGTATGGTGCACGAGATGTACACCCCTATACCGATGAGGTTTAAGGATTACATCGCCATGCCCAAGCCCAATCTGTACCAATCATTGCACACCACAGTTGTCGGTCCCAACGGCACGCCCTTTGAAATCCAGATACGCACATGGGAAATGCACAAGGTTGCAGAAGAAGGAATCGCGGCGCACTGGAAGTACAAAGAAGGCGTGACAGGTACAACCGACATGGATTCAAAGCTTGCGTGGGTGCGCCAGTTGCTTGAAAACCAGGTCGACATCATTGACACCGACGACTTTTTAAAAACCATAAAATTTGACCTGTTCAGCGAGGAGGTTTTTGCCCTGACGCCGAACGGCAAGGTCATATCCCTTGCAAACGGCAGTACGGTCATAGACTTTGCCTTTGCGATACACACCGCCGTCGGCTACAAAATGAGCGGCGCCAAGGTCAACGGGAAAATCGTCCCGCACAACTATGTCCTCCAAAACGGCGACATAGTTGAAATCCTTACCTCTGCAAGCGTGAAAGGCCCCAGCCGCGATTGGCTGAAAATCGTAAAAACCTCCCAGGCGCGCAACAAGATAAACCAATGGCTGAAGCGCGAATGCCGCGACGAAAACATAAGCCACGGCAAAGAACTGATGGACAAAGAAATCAAGCGCACCAGGATTCCCGCCTCGGAGTTGCTAAAAAACGAATGGCTGGAGCCGATATGCAAAAAATACAGCTTTGCGACAATTGATGATTTGTACGCAAGCATAGGCTATGGCGGACTGTCGGCGCAAAAGGTTCTTCTGCGCCTGCGTGAAGAATATACAAAATTCAAAAAGAGCAGCCGTGAAAATTCTTCCGGGTCGGCTGTCGGCAAAGCAAGAAAAACAAACTATAACGGAATCGAAGTGGAAGGAATCGAAAATTGCCTTGTGCGCCTTGCGGGCTGCTGCAACCCCGTGCCGGGCGATGAGATAAAAGGATTCATAACAAAAGGCAGAGGTGTTTCGGTGCACCGTGCAGATTGCTCCAATATCCGCCCGTCATCGCTTTCGGAAGAGGACAGAAACCGCTTTATCGAAGTGCGCTGGGCAGAAGAAAAGCACGCATCTTACATCGCAACACTGCAAATCGAGGCGGACGACCGCATCGGTCTGATGATGAATGTTTCGGCATGCCTTGCAGACCTCAAAATCAATTGCTCTTCAATCGATTCACGCGCGACAAAAAAGGGGATTGCAATAATGAACTTCGGTCTGGAAATTTCCGACGCGTCCGACATGAAACGCGCGATGAACAAAATCAAGCAAATCCCCGGCGTCATATCTGTAAGCCGCAAAAACGGCTGAGTTTAAGGAGAAATATATATGCAAACTGAAAACATCAAGATAAAAACCGAATTTATCAAGCTTGACCAGCTTTTGAAATTTTCGGGAATCGCCGAAACGGGCAGCGACGCAAAGGACATGGTTTTGGACGGCATTGTGGCCGTAAACGGCGAACCATGCACAATGCGCGGCAAAAAAATACGTCCCGGCGACGAAGTCACCGTCACCTTTGAGGACGGGAAATACAAAATATGCGTAGAGTAAGCGGAGCAGGCAGATGTATATAAAAACGCTTTTGGCGGAAAACTTCAGGAATTATACACATCAGGAATTGTCGCTCTCGCCGGGCACAAATGTGTTTTTCGGCAACAACGCCCAGGGGAAGACAAATCTCCTGGAGGCATGTTATCTTTTTTCCCACGGCAGAAGCCACAGGGCAAAATCCGACTCCGAGATGATAAAGTTCGGCGAAAAACTGTTTACTCTCAAGTCAGTATTTGCCGACTCTTCACGCGATTATAACGCACTGATAAGGATAAACGCCGAGGGAAAAAAAATCATCAAAATCAACAATGTGGCAATAACAAAGCTTTCCATGCTGATGAGCTACCTGAATGTGGTAATGTTTTCGCCGGACGATTTGGAACTTATAAAGGGTTCCCCATCGGTGCGCAGAAAGTTTGCCGACGCGGCGATAAGCCAGCTGTATCCGAATTATTTGGTTAACCTGATAAACTACAACAAAACTCTGATGCAGAAAAACGCACTTCTGAAAAATCTCCGCCTCTCGGGCAGCCGCCGCGATGCCGCGCTCTCTGTCTGGAACGAACAGCTTGCCGGCTATGGCGCGGCAATACTGAAATACCGCCGCAGTTTTCTTGACGTGCTCGGCAAAGAAGCAAAAGCCGTGCATGCCGAAATAACCTCCGAAAGCTTTGGGCTTTCGTATCTTCCAAACATCAATTGCGGCGAGGACAACCCGGCGGAGGATTTTTTAAAAAAGCTGGAATCCTCACAAGAACGCGAAATTGACGCCGGGCTTTCGCAATACGGCGTACAGCGCGATGACTTCCGGCTCACAATAAACGACAAAGACGCCAAGATATACGGTTCGCAAGGTCAGCAGCGCACCTGTGTGCTCACACTCAAGCTTGCCGAAACCGAATATATTAAAAATATAAAAAACGAGTATCCCGTGCTTCTCCTTGATGACATTATGAGTGAACTTGATATCACAAGAAGAAGCTATCTGGCAGAAAAAATACGTGCAAAACAGGTGCTCATCACCTGCACGGACATTGATTCACTGAAAAAGGATTCTGACACAAGAATCTTTAAAATATCCGGCGGAACTATCCAAAACGACATCCGCTGAAAAAGGGGGCATAGTATGTATCTTCATCTGGGGAATGACGCCGTTGTGAGGAAATGCGACATTGTTGCGATTTTTGACATGGACAACACCACAATTTCAAAACAAAGCAGAAAATTTCTGACCGATGCACAGCACAGCGGCTCTGTCATAGACATAACCGACGACCTCCCAAAGTCGTACATCATCACAGAACACAACAAAAAAGTGAGCGTGTATATATCGTCGGTATCGTCAAAGACGCTTCAAAAACGTTGGAAATCAAAAAAAATTATATATGAAACAGGAGAAAAACAATGATTGATGAAAAGATTGAAACCAAATATGACGAGAACCAAATTCAGATCCTTGAGGGACTTGACGCAGTAAGAAAGCGCCCGGGCATGTACATCGGGTCGACATCTTCTGCCGGGCTGCACCACCTTGTGTATGAAATTGTGGACAACTCCATAGACGAAGCCCTTGCAGGCTACTGTACAGAAATTCTTGTCGATGTAAACCCCGACAATTCTGTGACGGTGACAGACAACGGCCGCGGCATACCCGTCGGCATACATCCCCAGCAGGGAATCCCGACAGTCGAAGTTGTGCTCACCATTCTCCATGCCGGCGGGAAATTCGGCGGCGGCGGATACAAAGTGTCTGGCGGTCTGCACGGCGTCGGTTCCTCTGTCGTAAACGCGCTCTCCGAGCGTCTTGAAGTTGAGGTTTCGGACGGAGAGCATGTTTATTATCAAAGCTATGAAAGAGGAAAGCCCACATGCAAGTTGAAAGTGATAGGCGACACCGACAAGACCGGCACAAAAATCACCTTTAAGCCCGACCCGGAAATCTTTGAAGTGCTTGAGTTTGACTATGACGTTCTCTTGAAAAGACTGCGCGAGCAGGCATTCTTAAACAAGGGCGTAAAGATAATCTTCACCGACAAGCGTCAGGACCCGCCTGTCACGCAAGAGCTTTATGCAGAAGGCGGCATAAAGGAATTTGTTCAATTTATAAACAAAAACAAGGACCCTCTTCATGATGAGATAATATATTTTGAAGCCGCACGCGACGACATGATGGTTGAAGTCGCAATGCAGTACACCGACGCATACAGTGAGATTCTCCTGAGCTTTGCAAACAATATCCACACCGTCGACGGCGGAACGCACGAAACAGGCTTTAAGGCAGGGCTGACACGTGTCATAAATGACTATGCAAGGAAAAACAATCTCTTGAAGGAAAAGGAGAACAACCTTTCGGGTGACGACACGAGAGAAGGCTTGACCGCCGTCATCAGCGTCAAGGTCACCGATGCACAGTTTGAGGGACAGACAAAAGCAAAACTCGGCAATTCCGAGGCGAGAACACTGGTGGAAAACGCCCTGAACGACAAGCTGTCGGCGTTTCTGGAAGAAAATCCGAGAATCGCAAAAACCATTGTGGAAAAAACCCTCACCGCCTCACGTGCAAGGGAAGCGGCAAGACGCGCAAGAGAAGCCACCAGAAAAAATTCCGCCGTTTCCAACTCGTCACTGCTCGGCAAGCTTGCGCGCTGTACAGACGAAGGCGCAGATTATGCGGAAATATACATCGTCGAGGGAGATTCCGCAGGAGGCAGTGCAAAGCAGGGCAGAAACAGGCGTTTCCAAGCAATTCTGCCGCTTTGGGGAAAAATGCTTAATGTGGAAAAATCACGCATAGACAAAGTTTACAGCAACGAAAAACTTCTGCCGATAATCCAGGCACTCGGTACAGGAATCGGCGACGACTTTGATATTGAAAAGCTGAAATACGGCAAAGTCATCATTATGGCAGATGCCGATGTCGACGGACTTCATATAAGAACCCTGCTTTTGACATTTTTCTTCAGATATATGCGTCCGCTCATCGACAACGGCAACATCTATTGTGCTCAGCCGCCTCTCTTTAAGGTTTTCAAAGGAAAGAACGCAAATCTCGTTGAAAAATTTGCTTTCAGCGATGACGAGCGCGACGCACTCATTGCAGAAATGGGAAATGGCTGCAAAGTTCAGCGTTACAAAGGTCTGGGAGAAATGGACGCATCAGAACTTTGGGAAACAACCATGAACCCCGAAACGAGGACTATGCTCCGTGTAAGCGTTGAGGACGCCGTCGCGGCAGACCAGACATTTACTATCCTGATGGGCGACAAGGTTGAACCGCGCCGTGAATTTATAGAACAGCACGCAAAATACGTATCAAACCTTGATATATAAAAAGATAACAATTATAAAGGGGCTTTGCAAAAAAGCCCCTTTTTGCTGAAAGGAAAATAAAGATGAAATTCACCTTTAAACAAACAAAATACGCCTGTTATTCCGGATATATCACCCAGGCGGTCATCAACAACTTTACGCCGCTTTTGTTCGTGATATTCGCTTCCGATTTCGGGCTTAACATCACACAGCTTGCTTCTCTGATAACAATAAACTTTTTCACGCAGATGTGCGTGGACACTTTCGGCGCAAGATATGCCGAAAAAATCGGGTATCGGCGCGTATTGGTTGCGTCGCAGTTTGCCGCCGCCCTTGGCATGATCCTTTTAGGCACGCTCCCCTTTGTGATGCACCCATATGCCGGGCTTATCATTTCTGTCATAGTCTATGCCATAGGCAGCGGCTTTACCGAGGTAATGGTCAGCCCCGTTGTCGAGGCAATCCCCGGCGACGCAAAGGCGTCGTCAATGAGCCTGCTTCATTCCTTTTACTGCTGGGGACATGTATACACCGTGCTTGTCGCGACGGCTTATTTCAATATTTTCGGGCTCGAAAACTGGCGCTACCTCGCCTACTACTGGGCGGTTCTTCCTTTTATGACAGCGTTGCTGTTTGCCAAAGTGCCGATAAATGTCTTTGGCGAAGAGAACGGGGAAAGGACAAAATTTTCGGAATTTTTCCGTTCCGGTGCCTTTTGGGTATTTATTCTTCTGATGCTCTGTTCCGGTGCGTCAGAGCTTGCGATAAGCCAATGGTCATCAATGTTTGCCGAAACAAGCCTTCACGTGTCAAAAAATACGGGTGACCTCTTGGGGCCGTGTATGTTTGCTGTATTCATGGGAATTGCGCGTGTGGGCTTCGGCAGATTTGGCGAAAAGCTGAACCTGAAACGCAGTCTGACACTCACTTCGCTTTTGTGCATAACCGGCTACATAACGGCGTCTGCAATTCCGCATCCTTTTATAAACCTTGCCGGCTGCGGCATATGCGGTTTTTCTGTCGGTCTGATGTGGCCCGGCACGATGAGCCTTGCGGCAAAGCAATTCCCAAAAGGCGGCACTGCCCTCTTTGGGCTTTTGGCGCTTGCCGGCGACATAGGCTGTTTCACAGGGCCGGAACTTGTCGCAACGGTTTCGGAATTTTCGACGCTAAAAATCGGAATCTTATCCGCTGTCATTTTCCCGGTTATATTGCTTTTGCTTACGTTTTATCTGCAAAAAACGCGTACATCAAAATAAAAAAATGGGCTGATTAAAAAACAATTGATTTTTTAATCAGCCCTTGCTTTTGGGAAAAAGGAGAAACAGTAACATTTACTTTTTTCTTCTTTTCTTGTGTTCCGGAGTGTTTTTACATCTCCCTTATTTTATTGCAGTTTTACATATTTATTTATACTTCCGCCGTATTGCGCCGCATATGCCAATTCTTCTTCAATCCTCAAAAGCCTGTTATATTTGCAGACCCTTTCGCTTCTGCACGGAGCCCCGGTCTTTATCTGCCCGGCATTCACCGCGGCGGCAATGTCCGCGATTGTCGTGTCCTCCGTTTCTCCGCTCCTATGGGAAATCACCGCGGTATAGCCTGCCTTGTGCGCCGTTTCGACTGCATCAAGCGCTTCGGTGAGTGTGCCTATCTGGTTCACCTTCACCAATATGGAATTGCCCACGCATGTTTCTATCCCTTTTTGCAGACGTCCCGTGTTGGTGACAAAAAGGTCATCGCCCACAAGCTGGATTTTGGAACCAAGCCTTTTTGTCAGCTCCTTCCAGCCTTCCCAGTCCTCTTCTCCCAGTCCGTCCTCAATCGAAACAATCGGGTATCTTCTGCACAAATCCTCCCAATAGTCTATAAGCTCTGCATTGGTCTTGACTATGCCCGCCTTTGGCAGCTTGTACGTCCCGTCGGGCTGTACCCATTCACTGCTTGCCGCGTCAATTGCAATGACAAAGTCGGTCTTTTCCTTATATCCGGCCTCGCCAATCGCCTCCACGATAAGCTCCAATGCCTTTTCGTCACTCGAAAGATTCGGCGCAAAACCGCCTTCATCGCCGACTGCGGTACTGCCCGTTTTGGCAAGAATTTTCTTAAGTGTATGATACACTTCACAGCACATGCGCAAAGCTTCGGCAAAGTTTTCTGCCCCGACCGGCATAATCATAAATTCCTGAATATCCACATTATTGTCGGCATGGGCGCCGCCGTTTAATATGTTCATCATCGGGACAGGCAATGTGTGGGCATTTGCGCCGCCTATATACTGGTAGAGCGGAATTTCCAGGTAATTTGCCGCGGCGTGCGCCGCTGCAAGAGATATCCCCAATATGGCATTTGCGCCGATTCTTCCTTTGTTTGCATCCCCGTCTGCCCGGCACATCTTCAGGTCGATCATGCGCTGGTCAAAGACATTCATGCCGATAATCAAATCGCCCAATTCTCCGTTGACATTTTCCACCGCACGCCTTACACCTTTTCCGTTATAGCGTGACTGTTCTCCGTCGCGCAGTTCCACAGCCTCAAACACGCCCGTCGACGCCCCCGACGGCACGATTGCCCTACCCCACACGCCTTCCGCGCAGACCTCCACCTCAATTGTCGGGTTTCCTCTCGAGTCAAGCACTTCCCTTGCATACACATCTGTAATTTCCACAATTTTTTTCATATAGGTGCTCCTTTCGCATTGTAATATACAAAGCTATTATTTTCCGTTTGACACAATTTTATCCTGAATTTGCGAAAATCACAAAAAAACTGCATTGCAAAAAGTTTACACCATGCAATGCAGTCAAGTTTTATACAGCTTATTTTTTTGTCGTACTCCCAAAACCGCCGTTCCTTATTTCGGTTGCTCCGTCATCAACGGTGATGCCGTATTCACAAAAAATCCCCTGGGCAAAGCCTTCACCGGCTTTCACCTCCACGGTTTTCCCCTCGCGCGAATCATTTGTTATCTTTATAAATATATGCCCCTCGTTGTCCGAGTTGTAATAATCACTGTCGATAATCCCGACAGTGTTGTTCAGCTGCACGCGATACTTAAATCCCAAGCCGCTCCTGGGGTATATCTTAAGCACCCAGCCGTCGTCAATTTTCGCCCTTATCCCGGTTGCGATTTTGATGCTTTCCCCGGGCTTGAGCGCAAAATCCACAGGCGAATAAAAATCATATCCGGCAGAACCGGACGTTGCCCTTTTGGGGAGCTTCAATGCTTCATATTCCCCCTGCGGCTTTTTGCCAAAAGAATCCTCAAATCCTTGTGCAAACTGCTCACCCGAAACCTTTTCAAATTTGGCTATTCTCTTCATCCCTATTCCCGTTCCTTTCCGTGCAAAACAACATCGCCCGACTCGAGCGTCTTTTTTACATCAATGACGCGCTGATTGGAGCTTCCTTTCCAAAAAAGCTTTTCGTCTTTCAGCTCTTCCACAAATTCGCCGTCAACCACCACGTCGGCAAGCTTTATATAATCCTCGTCCTTTATCTCGTCCCACGAAAAACCCGTATAAAGCCATATCGTCTTTTGCGGAAGCTTTTCTTTTATTTTTTTCATCAGCTTTGCCACCTCTGCCCTGTTTTGGGGGTGCAGCGGGTCGCCCCCGCTGAAGGTGACACCCGAGATATAGGGCTTGTTTATTGCCTCAAAAAGCTCCCTCTCCGCCGCCTCGTCAAACTCAATGCCGCCGTTTATATCCCATGTCACAGGGTTGTGGCAATTTTTGCATTTGTGCGTACAGCCGGCAACCCATAAAACAGCACGCAGACCGTCGCCGTTCAACATGTCGTCCTTGGTTATGTTATGATAACGCATTTTTTACATACTTCTCCTATCCTTTATTTCCGCCATCTTGGCCTCGTTCAGGCGCGTGTCGCCTTTCACCCTGGAATACGAAAGATATCCGTTCATACGGTCTATTTTGGTGAGGTTTTTGCTGCCGCACTTGGGGCATACGTCCATCTCCAGCTCCTGGTGTCCGCAGTCGTCACAATAAGCAAGAGAAAGGTTTACACCCTCATAAAATCCCATGTCCATCGCACGGCGTATCAGGGTTTTGACAGCCTCGACATTATAATCAATCGGATACTTGACATACTGGATTTTGCCGCCGTTCATCAAATTCCAGAAACGGTTCTCCAAATCCTGCTTCATAATCGGGGTGATGTCCTCCGACACATGGCAATGGAAGCTGTTTGACACATACTCCCTGTCCGACACATTTTCGATTATGCCATATTTTTTCCTGAATTGCTTAATCTGCAATCCGCAGAGATTCTCGGCAGGGGTGCCGTACATTGCGTACAAAACACCATCTTCTTTTTTGAATTCTGCTACCTTTTCATTTATGTGCTCCATAACCTTTATGGCAAATTCTCCGTCCTCAACCAGCGATTTTTTGTTATAAAGCTGCTGCAATTCATTCAGGGCTGTTATGCCAAAGGATGCCGTTGCGGTTTTCAGAAGCGGCTTTATCTTGTCATGTATGCCCAGATGTCCGCCATAAAATCCGCCTTCACAATAGGCAAGCGGATTTGTGGAGGCGCGCATCTCGCCCAGATAGTCATATGTCCTCAGATGAAGGTTCCTTATGAGATTCAGATAATAATCCAATACTTCATAAAAATCGCGGCTCTCTTTTTGCGCCTTTGCATAAATCATCGGCAGATGCAGGCTGACCGCGCCGATGTTGAACCTCCCCACAAATACCGGCATGTCATTCTCGTCTGCCGGCTCCATGCCGCCTTTTTCATACCACGGCGACAAGAACGCGCGGCAGCCCATCGGAGAAATAACCTTTTTATATTTTTTGTAAATACCGGCAACATAGCCCTCACCCGTAAGCGACAGCCAGTCGGGGTACATCGTTTTTCTCGAGCACTCCACCCCGGCCTCAAACACGTCCTCAAGCTCTTTGCCCGGGCCGTGCAGTTCTTCGTCATACAAAAATACGATTTTGGGGAAAAGCACCGGCTTTTTGCACCATTTCTTCCCCTGTCCCTTGCGGCGCACGTTGAGCATGATTATTGATGCCATTTTTTCAAACCTGCCTGTCCCCAGCCCGGCCGTCACCGTGATAAACGGATAATCGCCGCGGCTTGACGCGACAGTGTTAAATTTGTATTCCCAGCCCTGGAATCCTTGCTCAAAGTCAAGCGTAATGTCCTTCATCGCCTCTTTTTCGCACACTTCCTCGGGGAGTCCCAGTTCTCTGTATTTTTCAAGCTGCTTATTATAGCTCTTTTCCGCATACGGCGCCAGGATTTTGTCCACCTCCGGCACAGTAAAACCGCCGTATTGCTGACTCGCCGCAGAAAGCACAATGTCCCCGATGACGTCAAACGCAACGTCCAGCGTCTTTGGCTCGTTATACCACAGGTTGCCCATCTCAAAGCCGCCCTCAAGCACGGTTTTGACATCAAACAAACAGCAATTCATCGTATCGCGCCTTGCCGACATGTCATGTACATAGATATAGCCCTCTCTGCATGCCTGCAATTCTTCCACGGTCATGAAAAACTTTTGGTACAGCTCTTTGTTTAGCTGGTTAAAAATAAGCGAACGCTTTGTCGAAACAAGTGCAGAATCGGAATTTGAATTTTCCTTGTCCCCGATATACATGATTGCCTGACTCTTCTGGTACACTTCGTCAAGCATGTGCACAAAGTCCTGCTTATAGTTTCTGTAATCCCTGTAGCTTTTTGCAACCACAGGGTTGACCATGTCAAGCGCACCCTCAACAATGTTGTGCATCTCCGATATATGTATCTCATCTTTTTTAAGATTCAACACACGGCTGTCCACAAATATACATATTTTTTGTATTTCTTCATCAGTAAAAGTAATAAGCGCACGAAAGGCGGACTTTTTCACCGCTGTGACAACTTTTTGTACATTGTATTCTTCTTTTGTGCCGTCCTTTTTGATAATATAAATCATCTTTTGTTTCCTCCATCGGTCTTTCCTCAAAATTTTACATAAAAAGCACTATATATGCCATCCACAGCATGGTGTGCGCGGCATTTTGCCTTGTTGCAATACAACCGACATACAATATATAGTATGCCGGTTGTTTTTTGCAGTTCATATTATACTATATATTATACATCATACAAAGAGATAATACAAGTTTTTTTTGTCTGTCATTTTGCACCAAAAACACCGTTTGCTTTTATGCATATTGTCAATTATGATAATTGATTTTTTGGGGCAATTTGTGGTAAAATAAATAGCATATAAAAATGTTTTATTTTCGTATAATTATGAGGTGAAAATTATGACAAAAAAACCCCCGTCGGATTCATACACAGAGCAGGTGCAGATTGTGTCGCAGGCAGACCTGAACGGTTTTTCACGTCTTTTTGGCGGAAGGCTTATGCAATGGATAGACATTGTCGCCGCGGTGTGCGCCAGACGCCATTGCGAGTGCAATGTCATAACAGCCATGGTTGACAAGCTGGAATTCCATGCCGCGGCATATGCAAACGACATAATACTCCTGACCGCAAAAGTGACCTATACCGGGAAAACCTCCATGGAGATATGCGTGGAATCGTACGTCGAAAAGAGCAACGGCAAGCGGCTTTTGATAAACCGTGCGTTTTTCATCATGGTTGCGATGGATAAAAACGAAGTCCCGGCGCCCGTGCCGCAGCTTGACCCGCAGACGCCCAAAGAAAGGCTGGCATGGGAAGAAGGGTTTAAAAGATACCTTGCGCGCAGAGAAAAGCCACATTCATAATACGTCAAAAATATACAAAATTTTCGTTTATTTTTTCTTAAATTACATTAAATACCTCATAAAGGTTGACATGTACCAAAAAAAAGTGATATAATGTGTTTGTTTGGTAAAAATTCTGTTTTGGCAGAAAAGGGGATAAAAGAGTGAAAAGAGCAAAGAAAACCGAAAAAAAAGCATTTATCATTGACTTCAGGATTCTGTTCGGCGCTCTTTTTGTGTTTATCGCCGCTTTTGTCTTTATTATTGTTCTGAGCGGGCTGACGGGGGAAAATGAGTCCCGCACAAAGACCGAACCGGTCAACGGACAAAGGATAAATCTGCTTGTAACAGGCTTTGACGCAGACGGGATACGCACCGACCTGATTATGGTTTCATCTCTTGAAACCGCGTCAAAGAAAGCCGACATACTTTTGATTCCCGAAAACACACGTATGTATGTAGGCGGGAGATATCAAAAAATAAGCGCGGCACATGCCATCACCCAAAACGGCAGGCAAAACGGAGTAGGCGGAACCGTAGAGGCAATACGCCGCCTGACCGCAATTGAACTTAACTACTACATCGAATTTTCAAGTGATTCATTTATAAAGTTTACCGACGCCCTTGGGGGGATAGAATTTGATGTACCGCAAACCATGAAATACTCCGACCCTCTCCAAAATCTTGACATAGATTTGAAAAACGGGTATCAGCGCCTGAACGGCAAAAAAGCGTGCGACCTGATACGCTTTGTGTCCTACAAAAACGGGCCCGAAGGGCGCACCGCTCTTCAGTCGGAATTTTTTGCGGAATTTGCGGCACAAAAACTTAACCCGAAGTATATCGGCATGCTTCCCGGGCTTTTCCGGGACATTGACATAAACACAAACCTCACAGCAAAGGACGCAGTAAGCTATGCCAATCTCCTTCTTTCCCTTGACAGCAGTGACATATCTTTTCACATCTGCCCCGGGCATCAGGAGGAACAGGGCGTGACATACTGGATTCCCGACACAGAAGCGCTGAAGTCGCTTATACGGGAAAATTTTGGCTGTGACCCGAAAAACATAACTGCCAACAAACCAAAAAAAGATTAAAGAGGTAATTATTGTGAAAAGAGCCAGGAATAAAAGATTTAACCGAAAAAATAATATTGAAGAAGAAACACTGCAAAGATACACTGCCCAAGAGGACAGTTCCGCATACGCCGCCGACGATTCCGAGCCGAACGACTTTGCGCTCCCGGACGAGGTTTTCTCATCGGGCAATCAGGGCGCGGGCGGCGAGCCTGTGCATACAGACTTTGAAAACACCGCATCGGAAACGGAGCCGGATAATTTCGCGGTCACAGACAACGCTTTTGCAGCAGACATCACATCGGAACCGTCCGATTTTGAAAACACCGCAGAGGAAGAAATCCCCTTTGCCGCCGGTGCATTTGCCGGGGATATAATCCAACAGGAGCCGGGCGCCGAAAAACCGCAGCAAGTTCATCATTCGGAGGATTATTTGAAGAGAAAAGCCATGAACAAGAAAAAATTTGAACAAAAAAGAAAACGCAAAAGAGTCAGAACCGTCTGCATAGGTGTGCTTCTGCTTCTTGTTGTCACCGCCACGGTGATTCTGGGGCTTGATTTCTCGGGCGGCGACGGAGAAGGATTTACCACCCCTGTCGATACTCAGACAGGGAAACTAAACATTCTGCTTTTGGGCGTGGACAAAGACGGCGAGCGAAGCGACTCAATCATGCTTGTAAGCTATGATTTTGACGACCATTCGATAAATCTGCTTTCTGTCCCGCGTGACACAAAGATGTACGTGACCGACCGTGACGTGACGCGCAAAATCACAGAAGTACATGGCATGCACAACAGTGCCGGGAAGATGTACGGCGCGGCGGCAGTCGCCGAATCGGTGACCTCTCTGACAGGGATTCCGATAAACTATTATCTTGAATTTTCTTTTGACGCACTTGACAATGTCATGGATATCCTTGGGCCTGTCACCTTTGACGTGCCGGACATTGAAGGCGGCGGCAAGGGCATGAACTATGATGACGGTTATCAGGATTTGCATATCCACCTCAAACCCGGTGTGCAAGAGCTTTCGGGCAATCAGATACAGCAATTTTTGCGTTACAGAAAGAGCAACCGCGGCACAACCGACGGCAGTGATATCAGCCGTGTCGGACGCCAGCAGGAATTGCTCAAAGCTATAATTGACCAAAAGGTAAACCTTGAACTTATCATAAAAATACCGGATATTTTTAAGGAAATGAAAACACAGCTGAAAACCAACTTTGGGCTCAAGGACGTAATCAAATATGCCGGATACTTAAAAGACATATCCAGCGAAAACATGAATACCTATGTCCTGCCCGGCGAGTCTGCAAAAACCAGCGGTGCATGGTATTATATCTGTGATATGAATGCGACGGCAGACTTAATCAGCACAACATTCGGCTATCCCGTGACTGTGAATCAGCTCACAAATGAGATAAGCCTGACCGGCAAAAAAACCTCCGGCAAAACCACACAGTCGTCGGAAACAAAAAAGAATGACACGTCAAACTCAGGCAAAACATCTTCAAATAAAGATTCGCAAGGCAGTTCTTCCAAAAAATCTTCATCCGGCACTTCTTCAAAGAACACGCAGGACAGCAATACTCCCAAGAACACTTCAACAAGCCAAACCGAATCCGCCCCGAAGAAGAATGACACCACGTCCTCCGGCAAGAACAACGAGGAACCAAAGCACACCACAACTGATTCCGCGACAGAAACAACGCCAAAGCATGAGGACAAAACCACAACCGAAACCGAAACACCAAAACCTTCGGAATCATCAGACAATGATGATGAAACAATTTCGCTTGACTAATCAACGAAAAGGTGCAAAAAAGGAGCTGCAACAAAATGTGATGATTTTGTTACAGCTCCTTTTAAGTTTTTTTGAAAATATTGCATAACAAAGTTCTTATCAGTCAAAAATTGTCCTCCAATCCGGGGCGCAAAACGCATCAAAACATATTTTTATCTGTTCTTTATTGTTCTTTTCTTCTGCCAAAACGGGCAATTCATCATATGAAAAATACGCACTCCCCACGGTTTCAATATTTTCTTTGAATCCTCCGCCCAAAACAGAACACATCACAAATATTTTGCACACCTTGTACGCATAAACCGGCAAGTTGTGTTTTTTCCTGTCCTGTACGGCGATAACCGCGTCGGCGCTGACGTCCAGCCCTGCCTGTGCAAGGCTTTGTAATTCCACTGCCTAGTCCAGCCATTTTTCATTTTTATCCATAACTGCTTACCCCTATCAAAACCATCTTTTCCTTTTTATAAACCGATACATAAAACAACATACCACAACGCTGAATATTATCACAAAAAGATATCCGAATTTCCAGCCATATTCCGGCATGGCAAAATTCATTCCATACCACCCCACAATCAGCGAAAGCGGAAGAAATATTGCCGTTATTATTGTGAAAATTTTCATAATCTGATTCTGTTCAATGTCAATCTGCGCCTGATATGCTTCCCGTATCTGCGTCACATATTCCCTCAGATGCGCAACCGTTGCTTCGAGGTGGTCAATCCTGTGGCTGAGTGCCACAAAACGGTTCCTCAGCTTTTTGGGCATCGCCTCCGCCTCGTCCAGGGCAAGCATGTCTGCAACAGTGCTCAGCTGTTCATAATACCTCTTCATCTTCAGCAAAATACGCTTAAATATGACAATGCGCGTCCCTGTGTCCTTTCTCAGTTCTTTTGAGGTAATAAGCTCTTCCTCCAAAACGCCAAACTCGTCCTCCATAGCGTCAAGCGTATCTATATCCCCTTCAATCAGCATATTGAAAAACATTTCAAGCATGCGCATAGAGCTTGTCTTTTCGCTTTCCCCCTCCGTCTCCGGCAGTCCCAGGTTGTCGCTTATCAAAACAAAATCTTTTTCATTGCAAAACACCGTCACGCGCTCTTCGGTTTTTGAAGTGTCCGTGATATCGCACCAGTCAAAAATTATCAAGTACGCTTTTTCCTCAAGAGGTATGCACAAATGGCGTATACCCTCCTGCCATGCATAAACGCTGTCCCCGACATATCTGCGCAGAACCTCGGCGCTGTCGGATTTAAACGCCATGTTCATCAAAAAATCCCCCTCATCATGCTTTATACACCGTTTCACCGTCTATAACCGTCATCAGCACCTTTGCGCCAAACTCGCACGGCGGTTTGTCAAACAAAACAAAATCAGCGTCTTTCCCGACTTCTATGGAACCCACACGGTCATCAATGCCGCAATTTCTTGCGGCATTGATTGTGATGCCCGTGAGGGCATATTTTTTCTCCATGCCGTTTGCCGCTGCCATTGCCGCACACAGCGGCAGATTTTCTATTGTTATTTCCGGGTGGTCTGTTATGATGGCGACGGACAGTCCTGTTTCCGAAAGCTTTTTATATGTAGCAAAGCTGCTGCTTTTAAGCTCCGGCTTGCTTCTGTCACAAAGGGTCGGTCCCAGCATCACGGGGATTTCCTCTTTTTTCAGAATATCCGCAACAGTGCTCCCGTCTGTGCAATGCTCCACGGTCACCCGCAGGTCAAATTCCTTTTTTATCCTTATGGCACTGCATATATCATCCGCCCTATGCGCATGAATTTTCACCGGTATTTCTTTTTTCAGCACAGGTATCAAAGCCTCAAGCTTGATGTCGAATTCGGGTTTGTCCGCCTCTTCCGGGTCATGGCGGTATTCCTCCCAATCCCTCATATATTCCTTTGCTTTATAAAGCGTTTCCCTTATCAAAGCCATGACCCCCATTCTTGTGACAGGCATCTGACCTTTTGAATGATACACCGATTTTGGGTTTTCCCCCAGGGAAAACTTCATCGCCGCCGGTGCCTTTATCACCATGTCGTCCACGCACACACCCCGGGTTTTCATAGCGGCAAACTGACCGCTTATCGGGTTTGCGCTCCCCGGTCCTGTCAAAACCGTTGTCACCCCTGCCCTCACGGCGTCGGAAAAACCGCGGTCTTGCGGGTTTACGGCGTCTATGGCACGCATCTGCGGCGTCACCGGATCGGATTCTTCGTTTCCGTCGTCACCCTCAAAGCCCAGAGAGTCCTCAAACATTCCCAGATGGCTGTGCGCGTCTATAAGCCCCGGAAAAAGGCACTTGCCGCCGGCATCAATCACTTCGCCGACGTCAAATTCCGGCGTATCCTCCCCCACGTAACGTATCTTGTCGTCATATATCACAATGCCGTTTTTTATCGGCTCACAACTCATGGTGTACACAATGGCATTCTTTATTTTTTTCACTTCTGCAATCATTCCTTCCTGCTTATCACAAAATTTATCCCAACTGATTTATATAGCGGATTGCAGAAACAGCGGCAACCGCGCCGTCTGCTGCGGCGGTCACAATCTGCCGCAGCGGTGTGTCACGCACATCTCCGGCGGCAAAAATGCCCTTTACATCGGTCTGCATTTCGCGGTCTGTCCGCACAAAGCCGTCTTGGGTGAGAAAAACATACTTGCCGGCAAGTTCGCTTTTCGGCACTCTGCCAATTGCCACAAAAACCGCCGATGTTTCTATTGTGCTTTCTCTTTTTGTCTGCACATTCTTAATCGTCACCGAATCAACGGCGTCCTTGCCATGGATACACTCCACCACGCTGTCGGTGACAATCTCTATCCTGCCGTTGTTCATGGCTTGTTCCACAAGCTTGCGGTCTGCACGGAATTTTTGACTTCTGTGCACAAGATACACCTTCGGCGAAAATCTTGACAAATACAGCGCATCTTCAAATGCTGTGTTTCCGCCCCCGACCACAAGCGTTGTCTGCCCCCTGAAAAAAGCGCCGTCACATGTGGCACAATATGAAACGCCCAGACCCGAAAAAGTGTCCTCGCCGGGCACGCCGAGTTTCCGCGGTTCGGCACCTGTGGCAAAAATAACCGTATTTGTGCTGTATTCGTTTCTTCTGGTTTTCACAATCTTTATTTCCTTGTCACAGCCGTCAATTTCCCTCACCTTTTCGGTGACAATCTGTGCGCCAAGCTTTTCGGCGTGCTTTCTGAAATTGTTTGAAAGTTCTTCGCCTTTCGGATTCTCATAAAATCCCGGATAATTGTCAACATCATATGTGTAATTTATCTGACCGCCGCAGCTCAGCTCCTCCAGCACAAGGGTTTTCATTCCGCCGCGGCATGCATATATCGCGGCGGACAGCCCGGCCGCGCCGCCGCCTATGATTACTATATCGTACATATCCAAAATACCTCTCTTTTTTTGGTTCTTTATACTATTATATACCAATGCCATACATTTAACAAGTATTATTTCAAAATATTCTCCTCACCTTTAGCAAAATAGGTAATTGTAAAATGTAAATTTTACAATTACCACCGCATCTTTGCGGGGGTATCGGGGGTGCCAACCCCTGATTGGTAATCAAAAATGACGACATGTGCGTCATTTTTGGCTGAAATAAAAAGTTTCAACCTGTCGTGAAGTTAAAACCGGATGGAACTTTTTATTTCTACCCAAGAATTTTAATTGGAAACGTTAGTTTTACAATTACTTATTTATGCAAAAATAAAGGGTCACGGCAAAATCTGCTCTGCCGCAACCCTTTTGACAAGCCGATATTAAAACTCAACCTCCATACCGTCATACGACGTTATGATGCCGGATTTCTTTGCGATTTCCGAAAATTCTTCATACAACATATCGGCACCGTTGTGTGAAAAATGGTTTGAACAAAAGATTGTATTTTCATCTGCCGCGCCTATTTCCTTCAGGCGGTTCATGACGCGTATATTGTCATTCAGATTCATATGCCCCACATACGTCATCGCCGGGTCATTTGCCTGTGTGCAGTCAAGGGAAACAAAATTCAGCTTTATGCCGCTTTTTTCAAAAAACTCCCACACTTCTTCGCAAAAATAGTTTGTGTCATGTGCATAGAGCAATCGCTTTCCCTCTTTGTTTTCAATGATATACATAGTCGGATATGAAGTCACATCATGGGTTGCTCTCAGCGCCGTGACGGTGTGTTCTCCGATTTTTTCCGGTTTGTACAGTTCCATCGGCTTTGCACCCAGATACTTCTCCGCCTCAAAATTCATGCCGCTGACAATGGAATGAATTTTTATCATTGCGCCGTACATGCCATGGAATGTAAACACCGGTGTACGTTTTGGGGTTTGCGAATATCCGGGGAATATCGAGGGCAAATCACCCGAATAAAAATGGTCTGCATGCATGTGCGTTATCAGACAGTCCTCTATGTCCGCAAGATTGATGTTGTTGTTTATACAGTGCACAAAAGTATCGGCAGGAAAGTCAATCAGCAGCTTCCCGTCAATCAAAGCCTGCGTCCTTGTCCTTATATTTTTTCCGCCGCGTCTGTGTGCCTCTCTGCACTTTTCACACATACAAAACATCGCCGGGATTGCCTCTGCCGCCGCCGTCCCCAAAAACCTTATTTTCATAAAAAACTCCTTCCGCCGCCATACACCGGCACAAATAGTAATCTAATCTTCTCTTATCCGTATGGCAAGGAATGATAAGAGATTTTATGCCCATGTATGTTTCCGGGCGTAGTGAGGAAAATGTCACACGGGCAATTAAATTCTGCCAAAGGCATAGCATGAAAGGAACTTTCATGCTATGCCGCTTCCATATTTTTTATTATATTATCACACACACACCGTATTGTCAAGTTTTTTTTACTGAAAATTGAAATGGAATACATATTATAAAAAAGCAAAGAGGCTGTTTAAACAGCCTCTTTCAAGCTTTATTTTCAAATTATGCCTGTTCCGGCGCGCCTACAGGGCAAGTATCTGCACAAGCTCCGCATTCGATGCAGGTAGCTTCGTCAATAACATAAGCAGCATCACCTTCTGAAATAGCGCTTACAGGACATGCATCTGCACAAGCTCCGCAGCTGATGCATGCATCACTGATTTTATATGCCATACGAGAACACCTCCTTAAAAAAATACATTATACCCTTTGGTTTGACTGCAAACTTTACGTTTTCAGAAACATAGACCGTATCAAATGTGAGTATATAATTTCTATGTTCGTCCTCATTATAACATATTAATTTTATTTATTCAAGTTTTTTTAGCATTTCTTCATCAATTTTTTCTCCTTTTTGTTCGTGGCGTCTGCCGCCTTTCAAAACTTTCACTTTTTTTACGGGATATTCCTGCAATGCCTTTTCCTTGTTGTCGTCAATCTTCACCTTCACCATGCCGCGCAAAAGGTTTACACTCTCAACCTCACCCTTGCCGTCGGGCGTCCTCACAACAGCGCCCACCCTCGGTGTGATGCGCAAAAGCTCTTCATAGTTTTCCTGTTCATATTTCAGGCAGCACATCAGCCTGCCGCATGCGCCCGAGATTTTTGCCGGGTTCAGGCTCAGCCCCTGTTCCTTTGCCATCTTTATCGACACCGGCTCAAATTCCCCCAAAAACTGTGTGCAGCAAAGCGCCCTTCCGCATACGCCTATGCTCCCGATGCTTTTGGTTTCGTCCCTCACGCCAATCTGGCGCAGCTCTATTCTTATCTTAAAAATTGCCGCCAAATCTTTTACCAAATCGCGGAAATCCACACGTCCGTCGGCAGTGAAGTAAAACAGCACCTTGCTCCCGTCAAAGGTATATTCTACCTCTACAAGCTTCATTTCAAGCCCATGCTTTTTTATCTGCTCGTTGCAGATTGCAAAAGCATTTTTTTCCTTCTGCTTGTTGTTGTTTCTTATCTGCATATCCTTTTCATTTGCGACACGTATGACACTCTTAAGCGGTTTCACAACTCTTTCCTTATTGATTTCGCACGGGGCTATGACAACCTCGCCCAGTTCTGTCCCGCGTGCCGTTTCCACAACGACAAAACCGCCCTTTTTTATTTCATAATCCGCCGGGTCAAAGTAATATACCTTCCCCGCGGTCTTAAAGCGTACTCCTACAATCTTAGTCATTCATATACTCCTTTATCTTCTTGACAAACTTCTCGTCCGGCTCAAACACTATGATGTTCTTTTCATTTCCGCACACAATCACCGAGGTATTTTTGCGGCTGAATATGCTTGAGCACAGCCTGAGCTTTTTTCCCTTAAGCTTGGGGGTCTTTTTTATATACACATTCTTTATTTCATCAATAGGGATATCGTATTCCGTCACTCTGCTGCCGGTCTTTTTCTCTATCACGATGTGCTCGGAATTTATCTTATATTTGTATACCGACGCATAATAATTGTATACCCAAAACACTATCAGAACACACATCGCCGCAAGCATGATGTGCCCCGAAAGCCTTGCCGGGATTTTGCCGCCGCTTAAAAATCCCAAAAGCCCGCCCAAAAACTCGCTTATCACAATCGCCCCGAAAGCCATTGCAACAGTAATCAAAAAGCTTTTTACTCCTGCTTTATTTTCTTGTTTATACACATAAATCACCTCAATCTTACCCGATAATTATATTACAAAAACCCTGTCTTGTCAAGCGGAGGTCAAAAAAAGAGGCTGTTTAAAAAGTCAACTGACTTTTTAAACAGCTCTTGCTCTCTCTGCTTTTCTTTCATTTCGTTTTTTTACATTCTCTTTATTCCTTTTCCGGCAGCTTTATCCCCGGCAATGAAATGCTTATTTTTTGCGAAGCCTCGGGCTCATACCAATTTTTACCCACTCCAAAGGTAAATTCAATTTGTGAAATTTCACTTATATCGGCAAATTCCCCTTCATACCTGTCTGCAAGGTTTGAAAGAAAAACATATGTCACATTTTTCTTTCCTGCGTTGATGCTGTCACTTGACCACAGCGAATCGTACACCTCATGCCCGTTTATAAACATATCCCTCAAAGACACATAAACCGTGTCGGAAGAATTGTTCTCCACCTCAAGCAAAAGTGACGGCTCTCCGTCAACATTTGTAAACACTGCCGAGGATGAAATGCATACATTATATTGGTTAAACAACTGCTCTTCCGAAAAATAATTCCGCACAGTGTCAAACCTTTTCTGCAATGCTCCGTTCTTCAAAACCGCACGATAGCTGTTTTTATCATAATTATACGAATCCGCGGCCGATGTTTTTATCGCCAGCGGCCCTGTATAAGTATAGTTATAATCATCATCTTTTATTGAAAACCCTATTTCCATATCGGCAATTTTGTTTATCCCGAAAACATTCAATGTGCTGAAATTATATGTAAGATTCTCTGTCTTGTTCTCGCCCGGCATAAGCTCACAATTCATATATCCGTCTTCAACCATATATCCGTTCACCGAATTGACGCTGTATCCTGCCGAACCGCATACAAATGACAGATTTTTATCACTGTTGTTTTCCACACTCACCGACAGCTGAGCCGAGAAATTGTCATAAGTCAGCCCGTTTGCCGTTATTTTCACTCCGTTTTCGTCATAAAGCACCGTCTGCTCAATCGTCGGCTTTGTGTCAAACTCCCCGAGTGTTGCACCTCCGCATGCCGACAGCGCCAATGCCCCGAAAAGCATACACACCGCCGCAAAAATACCCCTGTTTTTTCCTCTTTCACCTTTCATTTTCATCACTTCTCCTTTGTATAAATTTTTATTCAAGTAATTGTAAAACTGATGTTTTACAATTAAAATGCTGAGGTAAAAATAAAAAGTGTGCAGACACATCAAAGCCTGCACACCCAAAAATATACAGCTCCGACTGTTGCCAAACAAAACTTTATGATACACAAATTCCTGCACATAAAATTCGGAGCATATATATTTTTGCCAAAGCAAATAAATATATGCCTGTGCATATATTTTGTGTATTATATTAAGTTTTGTTCGGCACTTGCTATTATATCTCATATTTTCTGAAAAAACAAGCAAAAAAGCAAAGGCTGTAAAAAAATCAAGGGACAAAAAGAAAAATGTCAAAAAATATTGTAAATAGTGTGAAAATGTGTTATAATATGTATGCTACAAACTTATAATCTATAATAGGATAGTTATAATCAAATTTCAACAATTGGGGTACACTCTATGTGAAGAGCGTACACTTCGATTATCATGCAACCCAAAAGTTGAAATTATGATTATAAGTGTGTAGCAACCTTTAACATCGAAGTCAATGCGTTTTTCAAGTGCGTGGCTCTGTGTAAAGGAGGCTACGCACTTTTTTTGTTTTAAAGATGCTTTCCTATAACAGCTCATGTAAAATTCGCGAATGATTTAAGAGAGTAAATATTTTTTAGAAACGGAGAGATGTGCATGAAAACAAAAATTTACTAAACGTACAAAACAAATTATAAAACCATTATCAGACAATGAAAGGAACGAAAAATATGAAAAAATTTTTAACCAATGATATCTGTAAGAAAATCGGTATATCCGTGATTATGCTGGCAATTATGCTTTGTTCGGTATTTATTGTTTCTAAATTTGCAACTTCGCCCGAATATTATAAAGGCACCATGCAATCAATAGATGATAAAAAAGCAACAGTGATGGGGATTACTGCAGGAGCCGCAACAACATCCACTATTTTAGCAGCCTTTCCCGGTGATGTAACCACTCCTATTGCAAATCAAATCATGCAAATAAGTTCATATTTGATGATAGTAGTATGTGTACTTGTATTGGAAAAATCGGTATTGACTGTAATGGGATATTTAGCATTTAATATTCTGGTGCCTATTGCATGTGTGCTTTTTGGAATACATACATTTATAAGAAAAGAGTTTTTAAAAACAATTGCCCTAAAATTTGTTATATTTGCCATGGTTATCGTTACAATTATACCGTTAAGTGTAAAAATCGGCGACCTGATTTGTGACAGCAATTCGGTTTATATTGAACAAGTCACAGAGGAATCCATTGAAGAAAACACAGAAAAAAACACAGGGGAAGGAACCTTAGATGAATCTTGGTCGGATGGCATAATCAATAAATTTAAAGAAGGGGCAGCATACGCAGGCAATTATGCAAAAGAAAAATTAAACAACTTTATAGATGCAATAGCTATTTTTATAATTGCTTATTGTGCAATACCGATAATTGTAATAGTTTTCGTGGTATGGTTTTTTAACTTTTTATTTGGTTTGAAAATCCCCGTAAACAGTAAAATATTAAGAAAGCGGACAACCGGGAATGAGAACAGAACAAATGTAGTATCAGAACAAGGATAAAAGATACGATAAAGTACAAAAATGACCGCAAGATAAGCCGACCTCCCAATTGTCAGATTATCTGTCTAACTTTTGAGGGTCGGCTTTTGCAGTTATTGTCACTTTTTATTTTCAGCAAAACGGTATAATCAGCTTCTGACCGACATTGATGACGTTTTCGTCCTGGATATTGTTATATTTTACAATATCCCCCACCGACACGCAGTATCTTTTTGCAATTTTCCAAAGTGTGTCCCCGGGCTGAACAAAATATATCACAATGCCGCACTCATGCGGTTTGTCGGACAAGGTGCAGTCCGAAACCATATCCACGCTTACCCTTCGGCTCAATTTCACCTCTGCCGAAAGGATACATCTCACCTCTGCCTCCTGTGCCATGTTGAGGTTAAAGCTTGTGTGTTCCGCTCTCACGTCCGCCGTGCAGTCAAGCCCTTCCTCCGCCTTTTCCGCCTCCACCGCAAATTCCAGCGGAACGTCCTTTTTGATGCTGTATATGGGCATCTGCGCATTGTCTGTTATGTACAAAATATACAGTTCCATGCGCCCTTCAATCACAACTTTCCCGTTTTGCGGCACTGCCTTTGTGATGCACGGGCGCGCGATGACGTTGTAAACAGAGGCAATCTGCGGCAATTTCTTGTCCGGCGCGGCGGCTTCTTTCACGGTATACTGTCCGCTCGCCGTCATCACAATTTCTTCAAACTCCTGTCTATCATACACCATGTCTGTGCGGCAGCCCGGGCAGAAACAATCTTCGATAAGCCTTATTTCCCTGTTCTGCGAAGAATTTATCACTGCCAAAAGCGATATGTCAAAATCAACATGCCTTGCGTCGCCGTCCTCGTCAGTGCCGACTTCAAAGGCATAATCGCTCAGGCGGTACTGAACACTGCACGCCGCGTCCTCCTCCAGTTCAAATATCTCCGCGATTTCGGTAAACGGAATTTCTCCGTCCACAGAATTTATATTCCCCTCCGTGTCAATATACAGCGCACAGACGCGGACATTGCCCTTTGCCACCGCTTTGCCCGTTATTGCCTTCACTTCCCTGTCGCACACCGTGATGTCCATTTTAAGCACTTCTGCAATGGGCGCCCTGCCCGACGGGATTTCCAGCCTGTCGCGCACGGAAAATGCATACTCCTCCATGATTTCGGGGCTTTGGGTGTTCACTGTTCTGTATATGGTTTGCGCGCCTTCATAATCTATTCCCGCGCTGACCGTAATCTCTTTGTTTTCCCACACCTTGTATTCCACGCAGACGGCTGTCTTTATGTTCAGCTTTCTGGAATTAAGCAGCGTAAAATCCACCCTTTCCACCTCGGAACAAATGTCCAGAACAGCGCTTTCGGGAAGCTTTTTCTTGTCAATGCTGTGAGAAAAATTCATCTGTGTCGAAATGCTTTTTATGCTTTCTCCTTCTTTGTCCGGGATATAGAGTATATTATATTTGATGATGCCGGACACCTTGATAAGTCCGTCCGACACCTCTTTGGAATTGATTGCCGACATTGCGTCCACCTGCAAAATTTTCAGGATATCCGGCTTGACATCGGGGACTATGACATCACCGTCAGAATAAGCAATTGTCCTGTCCCTGAATTTTGCTTCGCCGATTTCCTGCTGCTCCCTCAAAAGTTCCATAAAAATCATCCTTTCCTTTCCGCAAATAAAAAAGTGTTCATAGCAAATACTATGAACACTTTCGGGAAAATATTCTATTTTCAGCTTAATTTAACAATTCTCTTCCATTCTTCATATGCTTTGTCCCATTGTGCCGAATCCTCCGGGATATATTCTGCTATGTCAAACGAATTTTTGACAACCCTTCTTCCCTCCGGCAAATCCTTTATCGCGCCGCATGCAATCGCCTGCACAATCACGTTTCCGATGCTTGTCGCCTCAACAGGTCCTGCATGGACAGTCCTCTTTGTCGCATTTGCGGTGAAACGGCAAATCATCTTGTCCTTTATTCCGCCGCCGACAATGTTTATGACATTGTATTTCTTGCCTGTCACTTCTTCCATGCCCTCCACGGTCTGGCGGTATTTAAATGCAAGGCTCTGTGCTATACACCTTATGATTTCGCCCTTTGTTTCGGGCACTTTTTGTCCTGTCATCTTACAGTATTCCCTTATGCGCTTGGGCATGTTGCCCGGAGTCTGGAAAGCCGGATAATCCGGGTCTATAAAGCTCTCAAACGGCGCGGCAGCATTTGCCTGCTGTTCCAGGTCGTTAAAGCTTAAAACCTCGCCTTCTCTTTCCCACTGGCGCTTGGATTCCTGAATCAACCACAAGCCCATTATGTTTTGGAGGAAACGTATTGTTTTGTTTACACCGCCCTCGTTTGTAAAATTATACTCCAGGGCTTCGGGGGTGATTTTCGGCTCCTTCAGCTCCACACCCATAAGAGACCATGTTCCGCTTGAAATGTATATAAAATCTTCATTGTCCGCAACGGGCACAGATGCAACCGCAGAGCCGGTGTCGTGCGACGCAACGGCATATACGGGGATTTCCCCCACGCCCAGCTCTTCTGCCAGCTCGGGCTTCAATGTGCCGATTAGTTCGCCCGGATAAACGGTGTCGGCAAATATATCCGACGGTATCCCCATCTTATCAAGCAAGCCGGTTGCCCACTTATGTTCTCTTGAATCAAACATCTGTGATGTCGATGATATTGTGTACTCATTTTTTTTCACACCCGTGAGGAAGAAGTTGAACAAGTCCGGCATAAAAAGAAGTGTCTTTGCATTTGCAAGCGCAGTGTCCTCCGACAGTCTTGATGACAAAAGCTGGAACAGCGTATTGAACCAATTGAAAGCAATGCCGGTTGCGTTAAATATCTCCTCCTTCGGCACAATTCTGAAGGCTTTTTCATACATTCCGTCCGTCCTTGTATCCCTGTAGTGATACGGATTTGACAAAAGCTTGTCGTCCTTGTCAAGCAAGCCGTAGTCAACGCCCCATGTGTCTATGCCGATTCCGTCAATGTCCCCGTCGCCGGAATTTTGGCACTTTAAGATGCCTTGTTTTATTTCGTGAAACAGCCTCAGCGCATCCCAATAAAATCCCCCGTTTACCAAAACAGGGTCATTTGCAAATCTGTGCTTTTCCTCCAGTGTCAGCTTTTCCCCGTCAAATCTCGCAAGCATCGCACGTCCGCTTGACGCCCCGAAATCAAACGCCAAAAATTTATAGGTTTTCATTTCTTCACACGCTCCAATTCCAAAATTTATATATTCTAATTATATACAAAAACATTTGCGATGTCAATGTATAAATTTAAAATCCCTCTTTTTCATAATCCGAAAACCAAATCACGGGTTTGACATTGCTTGTGTGCTCCCCCAGGTGCTTCTCCATCCAAATCATGTTGTACCACCGCCCAAACTTGAATCCGCACTTATAAAATTCCCCGACAAACCGATACCCCAGGTGCTTGTGGAATTCCTCGCTGTTTTTTGTGAGATATTCGTCCTCTTTTTCAGGGTATGCAATGCATGCATTTACATTTAAAATATTTTGTTTTTTCAATATTTCTTCCAGCGCAAAATACAGCTTTTTGCCGATTCCGCAGTCTTTTGCATCGGAGCGCACATAGATGGAGGTTTCAACCGCCCAGTCGTACGCCTCACGGTCATGAAATGAACCGGCATACGCATAGCCAACGATTTCCCCGTCATTTTCCGCCACAAGATACGGATACCGCACCAGTGTTTTTTCTATTCGTTTTTCAAATTCTTCAGGTGTCGGCACGTCATACTCAAAGGTTATCGCCGTGTTCCTCACATACGGCGCATATATCTCCAAAAGTGCTTGTGCATCTGCCTTTTTTGCCGTCCTTATCTTAATTTCTCCAATCAATGTGACAGCCCTCCCATGCATAATCTTCCAACAACAGTATAGCACAAAAGCTCAAAAAACGCAATATCAAAAAAAGTTTGTTGACAAAGCACAAATAAATTTGTATTATATTAGTATAAAAACTTTTTATACGGGGTGATTAAAACGAGAGAAGAACTGCTTTTGGAAATGAAGAAAATATCCAAGGAAGAAAAAAACATTCTGGCGGGCGGCACACCGGACAGAACGCTCTATACCGACAAGAGCGGCTTTTATATAGACAGCGGCAAGCTTCTTTCGGCAGGCAGATATATCGCGGTGCGTCCGCACACCCGTTTTGCCGACTTCCCCTTGCACAGCCACAACTTTGTGGAAATAATGTATGTCGCAAGCGGAGAAATCGTCCACACAATAGACAACAAGGAGTTGTGCATGCATACGGGCGATATACTTTTTATGAACCAGCATGTCCGCCATGCCGTGAAAAAGGCCGGCAGAGATGACATCGGGATAAACTTCATAATTCTCCCCGAATTTTTTGACATTCCGCTGACGATGCTTAAGGAGGACAAGGAAAATGTGCTTGCCGATTTTTTGATAGGCACATTCCGTGTCAATGCCGTGCGTCCGCAATACCTTCTTTTCAAAACCGGCAGAAACAACCGCATAGAAAACCTGATGGAAAACATCATAAGCTCTGTGCTTTCGGGCGAAAAGGGAAGCGAAAATATAAACCAAATCACCATGGGGCTTGTGTTCCTTCATCTCATCAACAGCATCGAAACCATAGACAAAAATTCCATGCAAGACTATCATGATATAATTGCCGATGCCGCGCTCTCTTATATCGACAGGAACTATAAGACCGCAAACCTTGCGGAATTTGCCGAAAGTATGCACCAGTCCGTCCCCAACACAAGCAAAATTATAAAAAAAAGCACGGGGCACACCTTCAGTGAAATACTTCAGCGAAAGCGGTTTGCCAAAGCGGTTTCCTTCCTCACCGACACCGTCATGCCTGCCGCAGAAATCATGAATGCCGTCGGCTATGAAAGCAGCAGCTACTTTTACCGCACCTTCAGAAAAAAATACGGCATGTCCCCCAAAGAATACAGGCGTCTTTGTCCCGGCGGTGACGGAAAATAAAGCCCTTATTTTTGTAAAATAAGGCTCTGTAAACCGCTCTGAAAATGAGGTATAATATAAGCAACTATAAGACAGAAAGGACTGTTTGAAATGAACTATGAAGAAGCGAAAAAGCAATACGCAAAAATCGGCGTCGACACCGACGCGGCGATAAAACTGCTGAAGGAAATCCCGGTTTCACTGCACTGCTGGCAGGGGGACGACGTGACGGGCTTTGACCACGACGGCCCGCTCACCGGCGGAATACAGGCAACCGGCAACTATCCCGGCAAGGCAAGGACACCGGAACAGCTTATGCAGGACATCCACAAGGCCGCAAGCCTTATGCCCGGCAAAAAGAAGCTTAATCTGCATGCATGCTATGCTATATTTGAAGAAGGTGAGTTTGCCGACAGGGACAAGCTGCTTCCAAAGCATTTTGCAAAGTGGGTAGAATTTGCAAAAGAGAGAAACATGGGCATTGACTTCAACCCTACATTCTTCTCTCACGAAAAGGTCAAGGACAACCTTACTCTCTCAAGCCCTGACGAAGATATCCGCAATTTCTGGATTGAGCACGGCAAGGCATGCATCAGGATTTCGGAATACTTTGCACGCGAAACGGGAGTCCCCTGTGTCATGAACATATGGACGGGCGACGGCTTCAAGGATATCCCTTCCGACAGAATGGGGCCGCGCATGAGATACAAGGATTCTATAGAACAAATCCTGGCAGAACCGTTTGACAAATCGCTTGTAAAGCCGTGTGTGGAGTCGAAGGTATTCGGCGTCGGTGTGGAGAGCTACACCGCCGGCTCGGCAGAATTTACACTCAGCTTTTCCGCAACACACGACGGCTGTCTGCCGCTTATGGACAACGGCCATTATCACCCCACAGAAGTTGTTTCGGACAAAATCCCGGCACTTTTGTGTTTCTATCCCGAGATTGCACTGCATATCACACGCCCGGTGCGCTGGGATAGCGACCATGTTGTGCTTTTTGATGACGAAACGCGCGAAATGGCAAAAGAAGTGGTGCGCTGCGGCGGCCTTGACAGAGTGTACATGGCACTGGACTTTTTTGACGCAAGCATAAACAGAATTGCCGCATGGGTGACAGGTTTCAGAAGTTGGCAAAAAGCACTTTTATATGCACTATGCACGCCAAACGAGGCACTGAAAAATTTGCAGGACGAAAACAGACTGACCGAGCTGCTTGTCATTCAGGAAGAGCTCAAGATGTATCCCTTTGGCGACATATGGGCAAAATATTGCACAGAATGCGGAGTTGAACCCGGCGCGCAATGGCTTGACGATGTAAAAAAATATGAAAAAGATGTTCTCCTGAAAAGATAAGAATAAATATTGTTTTGACGAGGCGCCGCTGACATGATATAATACATATATTGAACGGAGAGTGATATATATGAAACTGCGCGTTCTCGACTATTTTTTGACAGTTGCCCGGGAGGAAAACATAACAAAGGCGGCACAGCTTTTGCACATTACCCGGCCGACACTTTCCATGCAGATTATGCAGCTTGAAGATGAGCTTGGCGTAAAACTGTTCGAGAGAAGCAATCATAATATTATCCTCACAAACGACAACTTACTCCTGAATCGCCGGGCACAGGAAATCGTGTCACTTGTGGAAAAACAAAGAAAGAGCTGACAACAGAAAAAGAGCTTTCGGGAGAAATTGAAATTGGCAGCAACGAATTTATGAGTTTTTCTCTTTTTGCGGATATTATATCTGGCTTTTTCCGCAAAAACCCCGGCGTTCGTTTTAATTTCAACAGCGGAAATGCGGACGCTGTCAAAGATTGGTCTGAAAGCAAGTTTGACAAAATGAAATTTGTCCCTCTTGCCCCAAGGCTCGAGTTCGGCTCGGTTTTGGTGTGGAAGAAAAATCAAATTCAATCCGCCGCCGTGGAAGCATTTATTGATTTTTCAAAGAAATACATAAAAGGCATTTCTGTCGATACAATATAAGTATTGGACATAACAATGCAAGAATAATATAATATAGGTGTCTGATTAAGATGCCTATATTTTTTTGGTGGTAATTAAATGACAAAGCCGGAAGTTTTGCAAAAATACAATATACCGCCGGATTTGCTGGACAAATATGCAGACAAAAAAAGTGTACAAGTTATAGCGACAAAGACATCGAAAGCATCAGCATGATTATGACACTGTACAACTTCGGCTTTGACGATGCAGAGGCGGAAAAGCTTGCCAATGCAACAGGGGCAGACTTGTTGGAAATTGTGCCAAAGGTGCCGTATACAAATGCAGACCTGGATTGGCAAAATTCAAAAAGCCGCTCCAGCGTTGAAATGAAAAATCAGTCGCACAAGTTTCTTTGCGGCATGAGATATAGCAACATTGTAATGATTGCCCTCAGAACGCTTTTTAGCAAGATATAATTATTTGTCGAGATAAAAAACAAAAGCTGTTTAAAAAGTCAGTTGACTTTTTAAACAGCTTTTAAATTATCGAAAATCAAATTTATTTGTCTGAAGATACCTTTACAACCTCTTTGCCATTGTAATAGCCGCAAGCCTTACAAACAGTATGAGGCATTTTGTATTCGTGACACTGTGGGCACTCTACCATTCCGGGAACAGTAAGCTTCCAGTTTGCACGTCTTTTATCTCTTCTTGATCTCGATACTTTACCCTTAGGTACTGCCATCTCAATCACTCCTTCTATTTGGTATCGGCTGAATTTTTTATAATTTCCGCAAGCTTTGCCCAGCGAGGGTCAATGTCCTCCTGTCCGCAGCCACAGTCGCCCATGTTCAGGTCTGCGCCGCATTTCGGGCACAATCCTTTGCAGTCATCACTGCACAGATAGCGGCCTTCAACATTCATGAGAAAATTGTTCAGTACAATGTCATGAATGTCAAGCTTTTCATTGTCTATGATAATGACATCTTCCTCAGAATCCGCAACAGTGTCCTGCATAATAACTTCTGATATATCAAAGCTTATGGGGACCGTCATGTCTTTGCGGCAACGCGCGCACTGCACGCCCATTTTGCCCTCAACATGTGCACGAAACTCCAGCGACTTTGTGTTGTTGGTGATTTCGCCATTGATATGCAGAGGATTTATGAAAGTGAATGATTCACCCATAAATTCAGTATTCTCAATTTCAATATCATTATCCAATACGATTTTCTCGTCCGGATTGCGGATCAAATCGGACAAATCAATAATCATGTTATTCTCCCTTTTGACGTGAGCCGCATATAATTATTTCAATTCTACCTTAGCGCCTGCTTCTTCCAGCTTAGCTTTCATAGCTTCAGCCTCTTCCTTCGCAACGCCTGTCTTCAAAGACTTAGGAGCTTCGTCAACGAGAGCCTTTGCTTCCTTAAGACCAAGACCTGTGATTTCTCTTACAACTTTGATTACGTTCAGCTTTGAAGCACCTGCTTCTGCAAGGATAACTTCAAATTCTGACTGTTCAGCACCGCCTGCAGCAGCACCGTCAGCAGCAGCACCTGCAACCATAACAGGAGCAGCAGCGCTTACGCCGAATTCTTCTTCCATAAGTTTTACGAGTTCTGCAACTTCCAACAATTTTAATTCTTTAATATCATCAAGTATTTTCTGAATATCTGCCATTTTGATTGACCTCCTAAATTTCAATTAAATAATTTTCTTTCGGCTTTATTATTCAGCCGGTGTTTCTTCTGCCGGAGCAGCTTCCTGTGCTTCCGCAGCTTCTGCGGTTTCGGCCGGAGCCTCTGCCGGAGCGGCTTCTGCAGCCTTCTTTGCGATAAGATCTGAAATCTCTACGCCGCCCTCTGCGATTGTGCTAAGCAATCTTGCAAGGCCGGAGATAGGAGAATTCAAGCTTCCCATCATCTTTGCAATCAATGTTTCCTTGTTTGGTGTCTTTGCCAGCTGGCTTATTTCATCCATTGACAATACTTTCCCGTCCATGAAACCTGATTTGATTTCAAATTTTTCATTGTCCTTTGCAAAATCAGATATAACCTTTGCCGGGGCAACTGCGTCCTCTGACAATGCAATGGCTGTAGGCCCGTGAAGGATAGAATCCAATTCGCTAAGACCTGTTTCATTTGCTGCTAAACGAAGTAATGTGTTCTTTACAACGAAGTATCTAACTCCTGCTGCTCTCAAATCATTTCTGAGCTTTGTGTCTTCTTCAACAGTCAAACCTCTGTAATCAACAAGCACACCTGTTGTTGCACCTTTGATTGCTTCGATGATTTCGACAACCTGGGCTTTTTTCGCTTCTAAGACTTTCTCACTTGGCATTTAACATTTCACCTCCTGTTAGAATGTTATGCCCTCAAAAAAATGAAGGCCCTTTGCCGCAGAACACGCAAAGAGCCATTAGTATTCATACTAAATAACACCCTCGGCAGGTCTTACCTTTATGCCTGCTGTCTACGGACTATCAACACATGATATTATACCATATGCAGTATACTGTTGTCAAGATATTTTTTAATATCAGCCTGAAATTTTTGCACCGTTGATTTTGATGCCGGGGCCCATTGTGGAACCTACAACAACACTTCTCAGATACTGACCTTTTGCCGCTGCCGGCTTTGCCTTGACGATTGCACCCATGAGAGCGTTGAAGTTCTCGGTAAGCTTTTGTGCGCCAAAGGATACTTTGCCTATCGGGCAGTGGATAATATTTGTCTTGTCAAGTCTGTATTCAATTTTACCGGACTTGATTTCGTTGACTGCTTTTGTGACGTCCATTGTCACTGTGCCGGCTTTCGGTGAAGGCATCAAGCCCTTCGGGCCCAAAACCTTACCCAGACGGCCTACGACGCCCATCATGTCAGGTGTGGCAACAACAACGTCAAAATCAAACCAGTTTTCGTTCTGAATCTTTGTGACAAGTTCCATTTCGCCGACATAGTCAGCGCCTGCTGCCTGTGCTTCGTCAGCTTTTGCACCCTTTGCAAAAACCAAAACCTTTGCGGTTTTACCTGTGCCGTGAGGCAATACGATTGCGCCTCTCACCTGCTGGTCTGCGTGTCTTGAGTCAACGCCCAGCTTAACATGAATTTCAACTGTTTCGTCAAACTTTGCTTTTGCAGTCTTAACAGCCAATTCCAGAGCTTCCGCAGCGTCATACTGCTTTGATTTATCAATAAGCTTTACGCTGTCCTGATATTTTTTTCCTCTAAACATATTATTTCCTCCTTATGTGGTCAATCGAGGGGTTGTCCCTCTCCCACTGTTATTTGCTGTATCAGTCACCGACAACTATGCCCATACTTCTTGCAGTACCGGCAATCATACTCATAGCCGCTTCAACGCTTGCCGCGTTCAAGTCCGGCATTTTCTGTTCAGCAATTGCCTGCAAATCGGCTTTGCTTATTGTTGCAACCTTAGTCTTGTTCGGTACGCCCGAACCGCTGTTGATTTTACATGCTTTTTTAAGCAATACCGCTGCCGGCGGAGTTTTTGTGACAAAAGAGAATGTACGGTCTGCATATACTGTAATAACTACAGGGATAATAAGACCTGCATCTTTTGCTGTTTTTTCGTTAAATTCCTTGGTGAACTGCATGATGTTTACACCGTGCTGTCCCAATGCCGGACCAACCGGGGGTGCCGGTGTTGCTTTGCCTGCCGGAATTTGTAATTTGATGTAACCTGCGACTTTTTGTGCCATAATATGGCCACCTCCTTAAAATTTGCGATATACTCGCTTGTGGTAATTAACGGACAAACTTGCCCTCCCACTGTTACCAGAGGGATTTATATAAACCTTTTCGGCTTATAAGCTTAAACTGATTTTGAAATCGAGTTGTAGTCTATCTCTGTCGGCGTTTCCTTGCCGAACATTGATATCCGTACAACAACCTTGCGGCGTGCCGCGTCGACAGACTCGACAATGCCCGAAAAACCTTCGAGCGGGCCCGATTTCACATCTACATGGTCTCCCGCGCTCACGTCCATTTCAGCCATGCGGACTTTTTCTACTCCCATTTTTTCAACCTCTTCGTCAGAAAGAGGAACAGGCTTTGAACCGGGGCCCACAAATCCGGTGACCCCTCTCGTGTTTCTTACGACGAACCAGCTTTCATCGTTCATAACCATTTTTATCACTACATAGCCGGGGAAAACCTTACGCTTTACTATTTTTTCTACTCCGTTTTTCTCTTCAATGACATCTTCAAGCGGCACCTCAACAGATTGAATCATATCGCTGATTCCGCGGTTTTCAACCGATTTTTCGATGTTTGCCTTGACCTTGTTTTCGTAACCGGAGTACGTATGCACTACATACCATTTTGCTTCTTCAGCCATAAAAACTCCCCTTCTTCAAATCAGAGTATTTTTGTCAGAGCTTTGAATAATTCAGCAAACCCGACGTCCAAAACAGACAGAATCACAGATGTGATAATGATAAAAACTAAAATAATAAGAGTGTTGTGCAATAGCTGTTTTTTGTTGGGCCAGGATACTTTTTTGAGTTCGGATTTTGTTTCTTTAAAAAATCTTAATGCTCCCATATTTTTTCAACCCCTTATCTTGATTATTTTGTTTCCTTGTGCAGAGTGTGCTTTCTGCAGAATCTGCAGTATTTGTTCATTTCCAATCTGTCAGGATCGTTTTTCTTGTTCTTCATAGTATTATAGTTTCTCTGCTTACATTCCGAGCAAGCCAATGTGATTTTTACTCTCATGATTTACACCTCCGTTTAGAATAAAGCTACTTGGTGATACTTTTTAACACACAAAAAAAAGAAGTCACCCTTCTGTCAATCATTATATCATCACATATGTAATAAGTCAAGCTTTTTTTGAAAAAATTAAAGAAATTTTTCAAAAAAACATACAGGTGATTGTAAAATTTTAATCTTACAATCACCTGTTTCACTCATTTCAAACAGTCTGAATCATTTGATGTCCTCAAGCGCATCAAGCCATATTTTCGCCGAGGCGTCGGAGGGCATGCGCCAGTCGCCGCGCGGAGAAAGGCATATACTCCCTATTTTGATGCCGTCGGGAAGACAGCTTCTTTTAAATTGTTGTGAGAAGAACCGACGGTAAAAGGTTTTTAGCCATTTTAATATCACTTCGGGCGAAAAGTCGTCCGAGAAAGCGATTTTTGCCATATAAAATATTTTTTGCGGTTCAAATCCATATCGTATCATATTATATAGGAAGAAGTCATGCAATGCATAAGGGCCTACAATATCCTCAGTTTGCTGTGAAATCCTGCCGTCCTCGTCCGGCGGCAAAAGCTCCGGGCTTATCGGCGTGTCAACAATATCACGCAAAACCTCTGTGCTCCCCGGGAATATGCCGCATTCTGCAATACTGTCAATCAGCCAGCGGACAAGGGTTTTGGGTATTCCTGCATTGACTCCGTACATGCTCATGTGGTCTGCATTATATGTGCACCACCCAAGCGCAAGCTCGCTCAAATCCCCGGTGCCGACCACCAATCCGCCGATTTTGCCGGCATAATCCATCAGCACCTGTGTGCGCTCGCGCGCCTGCACGTTTTCGTATGTCAGGTCGGGCGTTATGCCGTCATGTCCGATGTCCTCAAAGTGCTTTATACATGCTTCTTTGATGTTTATTTCTTCGGAGGTTATTCCGAGGGTTCTCATGAGTTCAAGAGAATTTGAAAATGTGCGTTCTGTCGTCCCGAAAGCCGGCATTGTTATGCCGTAAACATCGGTGACGGGCCGGTTCACCGCACGCATCGCCGCCGTCGCCACAAGCAGCGCAAGCGTGGAATCAAGTCCGCCCGAAACTCCTATGACAGGTTTTGCACCTGTGATTTCCAGTCTTTTTTTCAAGCCTGCCGTCTGCATACGGAAGATGTCCATACACCTTTCCTGTCTGCTTTGCTTTGCCGACGGGACAAACGGAAGCTTTTTGATATGATATTGTGTGCCGTCGCCGCGCAGTTCCGCCTTTATGTCGACATGCCGGCACGGCTGTGAACTGCCGTAAAGGGCGGCACTGTCCTTAAAGCTTTTAAATTTCATTCTGTCTGCCTTGACCTTGCCGAAATCTATGTCCTGAATCAACATATAATCTCCGTCGACAGTTTTTTCATTTTCGGCAATGATTTTGCCCGATTCGGCAATCAGCGCATGCCCCGAAAAAACAAGGTCTGTTGTTGATTCCCCGGCGCCTGACGAGGCATAAACGTATCCGCATACACAGCGCGCCGATTGCTGAGATATCAGCTCGCGGCGGTATTTTCTTTTTGATATTGTTTCATTGCTTGCAGAAAGGTTAAGAATTATTTCTGCGCCGTTTACGGCAAGAAAACTGCCCGGCGGAATCGGGGTCCACAGGTCTTCACATATTTCAACCCCAAAGCTTGTCTGCGCATTTATGCCGAATATTATGTCCCTGCCAATCGGAATGTCATAATCGCCTCCAATCCCAAGCTCTTCAGAGCAGATTTTATCAACACTTAAATCAGAGGCGGACGAAAACCATCTCTTCTCATAAAATTCATTGTAGTTCGGCAAAAATGTTTTTGGCACAATACCGATGATTTTGCCGTTGTGCATGACAACGGCGGTGTTGTACAGTTGGCCGCGGACGGAAATCGGCGCCCCGACAACCATTATGCCTGTGATGTTTTCCGCCAAAAGCTTTTTGATTGTGTCCGACACCGCGCTCAAAAGGCGCGACTGAAAGAACAAATCACCGCACGTATAACCCGTCAGTGAAAGCTCGGGAAACAGCATAATGTCACAGCCTTTTTTGTCAGCCTCGTGTGCCTTTTTTATTATTTCTGCGGTGTTAAATTCAACATCGCCCACCGACAGCCTCGGGACAATGCTTGCCGCACGTAAAAAATCATACATTTATAATACCTCTTTTTACAAATACTATAGTTATTCAACAACCGTTGCCTTTTTTATTACAACATCCTTCTTCGGCACCGACATTTCGCCAATACTGCTCATCCCGAGCCCCGCATCAAGGAAACCGTCAATGACGTCCATACCCTCAACGACCTTGCCGAAAGCGGCATAGTTCCCGTCCAGGAACGACGCATCGGCAAAGCATATAAAGAATTGGCTGCTCGCGGAATTGTTGAAACTTGCACGCGCCATAGAAATCACGCCGCGCTCATGTTTGAGTGTGTTTTTGGTGAACCCGTTTGCCGAAAATTCCCCGATTATGTTGTGTTCCGCGCCGCCCGTGCCGTCGCCGTTCGGGTCGCCGCCCTGCGCCATAAATCCCTCTATAACCCTGTGGAACTTGAGTCCGTCATAAAAACCCGACTTCACAAGCTCTGTGAAATTTGCCACGGTCTGCGGCGCATATTCTGGGTAAAGCTCCAGTGTAAAGCTTTTGCCGTCCTCCATTTCAAATTTAACCCTTGGGTGTCCCTGTGGGATTGTGTCATATATTTTGACTTTTTCGTTTACAAGTTTTTCGGCATTGTCGGTCCTCTCGGTTATCTCCTGCAAAATTTGCTTTGTCAGGCGGTCAACACGGTTTACAATTGTCAATGCCTGTGCACGCGTGCCTTTTGAAGACGCGTTGAAATTGCCGTTCTCATCGCCCGTCAAAAGCCCCTCCGATATACACGATGCAATTGCGTTGTCTATGGTTTCGCCGTACAAATCAAGGGTTGCCGTGCGGTCGGCATAGTCTGCCTTTCCGGGCTGCATGTCAAAAACATTCACCATGGAATCATAGAGCATGTATGCCATTTCCCAGCGTTTGATGGGATAGTTATAGTTCTCACCCTCCAAAACGGATACGTAAACACCGTCATGTGAAACATCTTTGAGCGGTTTCCACATGCCGCTTAATACCGCAAAATTGTAGTATTTTGATGCCCAGTGTGTTTCATCGGCATATTCCGAGATATCAAATCCAAAGTTTTGGCACATCGACGCCACAAGCATTTTTGTAAATTCTGCTCTTGTGATTTCACCGTTCGGTCTGAAAAGTCCGTCGGCATATCCGTCTATAATCTTGTTTTCATATCCGTATTGGATTTCGCTTTCCGCCCAATGGCCGGCAACATCTGTGAATACATCGGCATATACGCTTGCCGTTGTCAGTGCAAAAACAGTTATCAATGCAAATATCTTTTTAAACATTTTTCTTTCCTTTCATAATTAAGCTGTTGATATTATACATTAATTATAAAGGCAAATTTTGATTTGTCAACCTTTTGGGGATAAAAATATTATGTCCGGCAGTGAGGAAAAATAAAATATAAAATATTTTTTTGTTTTTGGGGTTGACATATTGTACTTTTGTGTGTTATAATGTATTTCGTTGTTTGACAATCGGGAATTAGCGCAGTTTGGTAGCGCGCTTCGTTCGGGACGAAGAGGCCGCAGGTTCAAATCCTGTATTCCCGACCATATTTTTTAACCGCATAAATGCTCGAAAGTATAGTGTTTATGCGGTTTTTGTTTGTTTTGATTCATAACTCAATATAACAAACTGTAACAAAGTATAACTATATAGGGTTGTCAAATCGGTTGTCAAAATTTCAGCGCATGTGATACAAACAATATTTTTTCCGCCGATTTCTGCACCTTATCCCCACCTGCTGAATAATATATTTTCAGGAGAGTGATATATATGTGCGGAATTGCAGGAATTATTAATTTCAAAAAAAATCTCGTTACATACAAGCAATACAACAAGCTTTTGGTGCGCGAAATGGCACAGTCCATCGCACACCGCGGTCCCGACGCCTCGGGAGAATGGGTCGGCGAGCACGCGGCGTTTTCTCATGTCAGGCTTGCCGTCATAGACCCCGAAGGCGGAAAACAGCCCATGCAAAGGGCATCACAAGGACATGAGTATGTCATAACATACAACGGCGAACTGTACAACACCGATGAACTCCGCGCCGAATTGAAAAAGGCAGGGTACAGCTTTACAACCACCTCCGACACAGAGGTGCTTCTGTATGCATACATTCATTATGGCGACGGCTGTGCCGACAAGCTGAACGGCATTTATGCCTTCTGCATCTGGGATTCTCTGCGCCGTCAAGTCTTTGCCTGTCGCGACAGATTTGGCGTAAAGCCGTTTTTCTATACCGTCAAAGAGGACACAATGGTGTTCGGCTCCGAACTGAAAGCTTTGTTCAGGCACCCTTCAATATCCCCCGAGCTCGACTCTGACAGTCTGCGCGAAATATTTGCCATTTCCCCGGCAAGAACCCCGGGCATCGGTGTATTCAAGGGGGTTTATGAGCTCCGCCCCGGGCATTGTATGACCATAGATGAAAGTGGAATGAAAATAAAGCGCTATTGGGGACTGGAAAGCAAAGAACACCCCGACAGTTATGCGGACACAATAGAGAGAGTCCGCGAACTCCTAAAGGACAGCATAACCCGACAGCTTGTGTCCGACGTGCCGATAGGCACACTGCTTTCGGGCGGACTGGATTCAAGCATAATTACCGCCGTCGCGGCAAATCATATGAAAGAAAAGGGCGAGCGTCTTTGCACATATTCCTTTGATTATGAGGACAATGACAAATATTTCAAAGCATCTGCTTTTCAGCCCGACGCGGACGCGCCATGGGTCAAGCGAATGAGCGAGGAATTTGACACCAACCACACTTATCTTTGCTGTCCGAATACATACCTCATCGAGTATCTGAAAAATGCAACACTCTACAAGGATTTGCCCGGCATGGCAGATGTGGATTCTTCACTTTTATATTTCTGCCGCCAAATAAAACAAAAACATACGGTTGTCCTCTCAGGCGAATGTTCGGACGAAATTTTTGGCGGATATCCGTGGTTCCGCAGTGAAAAAGCATTCAACACCCCTGCCTTCCCGTGGGCATACGACCTTTCAATCAGGGACAATGTCCTCACACCGGCTGTCAGCAACACTCTGCGCCTTGAGGAATATTCCGAAATGAGATACGAGCAGTCAATCGCCGAAACGCCTCGCTGTGACAGCGATTCTGCGGAAGAGCGCCGCAGACGCGAAATATCATATCTCAACATAAACTGGTTTATGACAAACCTCCTTGACAGAAAGGACCGCATGAGCATGGCAAGCGGGCTGGAAGTGCGTGTCCCCTTCTGTGACCACCGCCTTGTGGAATATGTGTGGAATATCCCCTGGGATATGAAAAACCGCGGCAACATTTCCAAAAATATTCTGCGCGAGGCCGCACGCGGACTTCTCCCGGACGATGTCCTGATGCGCAAAAAAAGCCCGTATCCAAAAACCCACAACCCCTTCTATGAGCAGGCAATAAAAACATATATGACACGCCTTGCCCATGACAAGGATTGTATGTTGTTTGCTTTTGTTGACAGGCAAAAAGTGCTTGAACTATGCGGCGAAAGCCTGGATTACGGAAAACCGTTTTTCGGTCAGCTTATGGCAGGGCCGCAATTTTTGGGATTCCTTGCCCAAGTCAACTATTGGCTTGAAGAATTTAAACCGCGCATTGTATAAAGGCTATGTCAAAAAAAGCTGTCAGAAAAGTCAATTGACTTTTCTGACAGCTTTTTTCATTTCAGGTTTTCAGCACACCCTTTATTCTGCCGAAAACAGCATGTTTCTTATCTTTTTCAGGACTTTTCTTTCCATTCTGGAAACATACATCTGTGACTTATCCCATTTTTTCGCAATCTGAATCTGGCTCAGTTCATCATAATATCTCAGTCTGACAAATTCCGCCTCCCTCTCGGTCAGCTTTCCCACGCAATATTCCACAAAATCGCGGTTTTCAATCATTATAAAGTTGTTGTCATCGACACCCAAAAGGTTTGACAGGGTAAGGTTTCCGTCCGCATATGCTTCATCTTCAAGCGACTTGATAAATGCGGCGTCGCCTATGGTGTATGCCCTGATTATGTCCTCCCTCGGGATATCCAGTATACGCGAAAGCTCATCAACCGATATATTGTCTTTGCTGTGGCGCTTAACCTGTTCCGCGCGGAAGAAAATTTCATAAAGCTTTCGCGGTACTTTTATAAAATTCCCCCTGTCCCTGAAGTAGTGGCGTATCTCCCCCAGAACCGTCGGCGTTGCATAAGTTGCAAAACACACACCTCTGTCAGGGTCAAAACGCTCTACGGCATACATAATCCCCATGCATGCCATCTGGAATATATCGTCATATTCTATGCCGCGGTTTATAAATTTCTTTGAAAGCACTTCGGCTATATATATGTATGAATTTACAAGTTCATCTCTTATTCTTTTGTCACCCGTTGCACGGTATTCATAAAACAGCTTGTTCTCTGCCGTGCAAGTCTTCAGCGCTGTTGCCATAAGCTTTCCTCACACATTTCCTAAAATAAATTCTGCCGCCAAAACGGCGTTTTGCCTTTTCAACAGGTCTTTATCACTGCCTTCGCCTGCCGCAAAGTTCCTTATCCCTATATAAACCCCGTCCGCCGGAATCCCGGCATTTCTGAAAAATTTACTCTTGCCGGCATCCGCAAAATATTCAAAATCGCCCTCAGCCCCCGACCACTCCGATGCTTTCTCAAAAAGTCCGTCGAGCGCAGAATCCTTTGTCAGGCGTTCTGCCATATCCTTTGAAACGACAAATATATAGGAATCCCCTGCCTGGAGTTTCAGATAAAATTTTGAATCCATGCTTGACGCATACTCCGCGTCATCAAACCCGTCCGGAACCGAACAATCCAAAAAATTCACATCAACCTCGCCGTTGCCGTCAATGTCATCAACATTTGCCGCCAGTTCTTCCATCAGCTTGTTTTTTGCCTCGTCGCCGAAATTGCGGCTCAGCGAAAAACATATATCCAAATCATATCGCGGTGCCGAAGCAATGGACACCCACGTATAGACCACCGCCGCAACCAGCAAAACCGCCACTATAATATGTAATTTATAATATTCCCAAATATATTCATACCATTCAACGGTAAATTTTTTCGGTTTTTTTCCGTACTTCTCCATATAATCAAATCTCCCTTTGCCAAAAACCGCCCCAAACCCATTTATTTATACATTTATTATAGCATACCGTCCGCAAACAATCAAGCATATTTTTCACTGTTTACCCTTTGTTAACATACCCGAAATATTTTCCGCACAAAAAAGGGCTGTAAAAAAATCAATCGATTTTTTTACAGCCCTTCATAATCTTTCTTTAGTTCAATGCAGCCTTTGCAGTTTCTGCAAGCTTTGCAAATGCAGCAGAATCCGCAATTGCAATTTCAGAAATCATTTTTCTGTTCATTTCTATGTTTGCTTTCTTCAAGCCGTTCATAAATGTAGAATAGTTCATTCCGTTCATCTTTGCAGCTGCGCTGATTCTCGAAATCCACAGTCTTCTGAAGTCACGCTTTCTGCGTTTTCTTCCGATGTATGCATTCTGCATGGAACGCATAACAGCCTGGTTAGCCGTTCTGTAAATTCTGCTTTCGCCGCCTCTGAAGCCTTTTGCAAGCTTCAAAACCTTTTTATGCTTTTTTCTTGTATTTAAAGCTCCTTTTACTCTTGCCATTAGTTTCTACCTCTCTTTCAATCCTACTTATAAGGAATTAATTTCTTGATTACAGCTGCGTTCGCTGCCGAGCAGTACGCCTGCTTTCTTAAATGTCTTTTTCTCTTAGTAGTCTTCTTGTTTAAGATATGTCTTCTAAAAGACTTGTTCATCTTTACCTTACCTTTTTTTGTAAGATTGAATCTCTTTGCGGCACCTCTGTGTGTCTTTATTTTAGGCATAGTTGTCCACTCCTTCCAAAATTATATGTGTTTTTAGCAAAGCGGTGCAAGAAACATTGTCATGTTTCTGCCCTCAAGCTTCGGCTGTTTTTCAACGTTTCCAAACTCTTTTACCGTATCTGCAAATCTGAGCAGGAGAGCCTCACCAATCTCGGAATGGCTTACCTCACGGCCGCGGAAACGAACCATAACTTTTACCTTGTCACCATTCTTCAAAAATCTTACAGCATGGTTGCACTTGGTATTCAAATCATTTGTATCAATCGACGGAGAAAGCTGAATCTCTTTTATATTGATAGTTTTCTGATTTTTACGGTTTTCTTTTTCACGCTTTGCAATTTCAAACTTATATTTGCCGTAGTCCATTATCTTGCACACAGGCGGCTTGGCGTTTGCTGCAATTTTCACCAAATCCAAACCCTTTTCGCCTGCCAATGCAAGCGCCTCTCTGGCGGACATAACCCCGAGCTGCTGACCGTCGGCAGATACAACTCTTACCTCTGCATCGCGTATTTCCTCGTTGATTTGCACATCTTTGTTAGCTATGACAATCCCTCCAAACTAAAATTAATAAAGCTTGCAATAAAAAAACGGATGACAAGCATCCGCACGAAAAAGACAGTTTTACTGCTTTTAAGTATTTACCGCAAAACCTTTGCTGTACGGTGAGAGCGGATAAGCTCTGCTTGTTTTACCAAAATATTTTAACACACCTTTTTACGTTTGTCAACAGTTTTTTCAAAAAAAATCCTCATTGCCCCCAAAAAAGGTATACAATGCGGATTTTGTGTGCTCACCCAACCAAAAATGCACCGATTCTCACAAATCTTCCTTCAGATTTTTCTGCTTTGTTTTCCGAAATTTTAATCACTATCCTGTGTCTGCCGACGTCCAATTTATCATCAAGTATACAGCTGTGCGCCCTTGCAAAAGACAGCGCATGCCTGTCCCATGTCGAAAACCAAATCCGCCTCTGAGTACAATCTGTCCGTCATCGCCTCTTTCGGCATCTCTGTCCTTATCTCCACATTTTTCACTGTTTTCTCCAGATATTCTTCATAATATATTATACCCAAAATCGGTCGGGTGCACCCCGTCAATCCATATTTCTTTATCCGTCGCCTCTCCCGCGCCCTCGGTTATTGAACCCCAAAAATATCCTATTTTGAAGTGCCTTTTACCCTTTATCATATCACAAATCTTCATTTTACTCCTCTTTTTTTGAATCATCTTATTTTTTTATATAAATTTTTTTAAAAAAACTATTGACATTCTCTCCGTTATGGCATATAATGAACATATGAACAAATATTCATATATAAGGAGAGGTTGATTATGTCACAACATCATCACGAACACGAGCACGAAAATTGCTGTCACAGCCACGGTGAGTATGAGCATGAGCATTGTTGTCACAGGCATGATGAACATGAGCATGGCTGCGGCTGCCATCATCACGAGCATGAGGGGAACAGAAATGTCATGTATGCACGCCTTGCAGCCGGCGCTGTTCTGACCGTTCTCGGTGCGGTTCTCCCTATTCCGGGATATCTTTTGCTGATACCATATGCGGTTTTGGGATATGATGTTTTATTTTCATCGGTTAAAAACATACTGCACGGCGAATTTTTTGACGAAGAATTTCTGATGTCCATCGCCACCATAGGTGCGCTTATCCTGAGCAAATACACAGAAGCCTGTGCCGTTATGTTCTTTTACCAGACAGGAGAACTCTTAAGCGACATCACCGCCGACAAGTGCCGCACTTCAATCAAAAACATGTTTGACTTTGCCCCCGATTCGGCAAGGCGCATAACCGAAACAGGTTTTGAAACAGTGTCGCCCGACGAGCTGAAGGTCAACGACCGCATTGCCGTTTTTGCAGGCGAAAAAATCCCCTGCGACGGATTTGTATATTCGGGTGATTCATACGCAGACACCTCTTCGCTGACCGGCGAAAGCATGCCCGTCCACATCAGCGATGGCGCAAAGGTGCTGGGCGGTGCCATAAACCTTGATTCACCGATAAATGTGCGCATCACGGAAGAATACAAAAATTCTTCTGTCGCAAAGGTTGTCCGCATGCTGGAGGAAGCCTCAAAAAACAAGTCAAAATCCGAGAAATTTATCACTGCTTTTGCAAAGAGATATACGCCCGCAGTGGTTCTGATAGCGGTGCTGTCCGCAATCATACTGCCGTTTTTGCCCGGCTTTGACATAAAATCCGGGATATATACAGCACTGATGTTTTTGGTAATTTCCTGCCCCTGTTCGCTGGTTATCTCGATACCGCTTACACTTTTTGCCGGGATCGGCAGAGCCGCAAAAAACAAAATCCTGTTTAAGGGCAACAACTCTCTTGAATCCCTTTACAAAATCAAAAATTTTGCTTTTGACAAAACAGGCACCCTCACAAGCGGACACTTCGGGGTTGAAAACACCACTCTCTCGGAAGAGGACTTTGCTCTCCTTGCCCAGACCGAACGTTTTTCAAATCATCCGCTTGCCGCCGTCATTGCTTCGTATGCAAAAGAACCATACCAAGACGCCGCCGGCATAACAGAAATCAAAGGCATGGGGATTTCTGCCGAAATCAACGGCACCAAGGTGCTTGCCGGGAATGAAAAACTTATGGCTATGCACCACATAGAAAATGTCCAAAAGCCCGACGGCACCGTAATCCATTTTGCCGCGGACGGAATATACAAGGGCTATGTCACACTGTCCGATAAGCTGAAGAAAAATTCTTCAGCAGTCATCGCGGCACTGAAAAAAAGCGGCGCACAGGTCACTCTCCTTTCGGGAGATGCCGAAAAGGCAGTGCAAAAAACAGCCGCTGCCGCCGGCATAACCTCATACCACGGTGCACTTCTGCCCGAGGACAAAACCCGTTATGCAGAAGAACTAAAAGAAAACAGTCCCCTTGCATATGTAGGTGACGGGATAAACGACGCGCCGGTTTTGAGCCTTGCCGACATAGGGATTTCGATGGGCGGCGCCGGCTCCGACATTGCCATTGCAAATTCGGACATAATCCTTCTGGATGACGACCTGAAAAGCCTTGAAACATCAATTGACATTTCACGCAAAACCATGCGCATCGTATATCAAAATATTATACTTTCGCTCGGCATCAAGGCAGTTGTCATGCTCCTCGGGTTCCTCAACATGTCCTCCATGGCGCTGGCGATATTTGCCGATGTGGGCGCCATGGTTATCACGGTTCTGAATTCCATCAGGGCAATGAAATAACCTACACTGTTTTCTGCAAATTCCCAAAGGAGTTTCGGCAAAGTGAAATCACTTTGCCGAAACTCCTTTTTTTGTCAACGGTTCGCAATCTTTCTCCCATGCTCCGCCGTTTACTGAAAACACGTGATTATCATATGCTTCTATCCCTCCGTCTGCCAAAACGGTTCCTCCGCCGTCTGTATAAAAAATTCTTCCTTCATTTTCGGCAGATTCAATTTTTGCGTCCTCGGAAACCACGGCGGCCGCACGGGCAATAGTCTTAAAATGTCTTTGTGCTGTGCCTTCGTAGGCATCGTTTCCCGATGCCTACACATAGGCGCACCTCTCTTTTTTCTCCGAAAAACCGTATCACGGAGGTAGAATCACTTTTCCCGATTTGCACACTTATGCCAATGTTTCTGCCGGCAAATGCAGAGAAAGCATAGTTTCCGTCCGACACATCTGTCTGGTCGACATAGCCCATCTTTGATACGTCAAGATTGTAAAGCTCCGGATATACCTCTTTCCATATGTCATTTTTATAGTCCACCGTCTTCCAGTCGGTTCTTCCTTCGTTTGTCAGACACCAGCTTGTGCCGTTGATTGCCGTTTTGCAGTTTGCAAATATATTGTTATAACGCTGAAGGAACTGTCCGAAACATTTCACTTTTTGCGCACACACATAACAAACATGTTCAGGAAATCCGTGGGCTGTTCGTTTGTCGAATATCTGCGCCAGATGCGGATATACAAGTCAAGCTCCATGCTCTACCGCACAAATATGCAGGTGTCGGAAATCGCCAATGCCGTGGGCTACAAAAAAACGGAATATTATTCAAAGCTCTTCAAAAAATATACGGGACTCTCACCGCTTCAATACCGCCGCACCCTGAGAAGCATGAATCACCGGCATCCGGGGCTGGACTCCTTTGAAGTGCAAAAATCAGAACAAATATACAGGGGGACAAACAGCAAAAAAGAGCCGTAACAAAAGCGCAAGAAAAGAAGAAAAAGTAAATATTGCAGTTCGGTTGGTTAATTCCAAAGCTGTTTTCCTATCCCTCCCCAAAAATCAAGGGATGTTTAAAAAGTCAGTTAACTTTTTAAACAGCCCGTTTTTATTTACATCTCAATTTTAAATCATGTACAATTTTATCGACTTTATTTTATAATCACCCGAGGTCTTTGTGATTTTCAGTTTGAATTTATCACCGAAAACAGGCGGAAATTCGCAGATTCTCTTGTGTCCGATTGTCTTTCCTTCGTGCACAACCATATCCCTGTAATAATTATAGCAAATCTCAAATTCTTCCACTGCCTCCCCGTCTGCCAAATCCTCTTCGATAACCATGTGATTTATGTGCTGTTCTTTCGGGAGAGTCAAAATAAATTCGTCCCCTTCTCTGTCCAAACAACACTCAACAGGCTTTGCAAAACGTTCTCTGACAGCCTTTCCGAACTCAACAAAATTCCTGCTGTCCTTTTCGGGCAGAAGTCCCGTCCCGTCCGGGCCTATGTTTAAAAGCAGATTGCCGCCGCGGCCCACAGAATAATAATAAAGCCCCATCAGGTCATCGGCATCTCTCAGATATTTTTCATCATCTTCTTTGTAAAACCAGCTTTTTCTTCTGATTCTGCAATCACATTCATACGGCAGAAAACGCTCTTTGTCAAGCCACTGCGCCTCTTGTTCCAAAATAGATGTACTTGCGGTTTTGACGACATTGTGCATACCAAACGACGCTATGCCTTCTTCGTTCCCGACCCATCTCGTGTCCGGATCCCACATCGAAAATATAAGTATCTCTGGCTGAAGTGTGCGTATAGCCTTCACAATCCTGTCCTTATCATATTCGTGATTCTCAGAGCCGCACCCGTCAAACCACAAATAGTCAATCTTTCCGTAATTGGTCAGAAGTTCCGTAATCTGATTTATAAAATAATCATCATACTCTTTCCCCTGCATTTTTCTCGAGCCGAACTGTGCCGGGCTGTAATAAAGCCCCACTTTCATTCCATACTCGCGGCATGCGTCGGTAAACTCCTTCACCACGTCGCCTCTTCCGTCCTTCCACGGGGTGTTTTTCACAGAATATTCTGTGTATTCCGAAGGCCAGTTTGCAAATCCGTCATGGTGCTTACAGGTCAGAATGGCATATTTTGCCCCTGCCTCTTTTATGGTGCTTATCCATTGGCGGCAGTCCAGCTTGTGCGGATTAAACACCTTCAAATCCATTTCCTCTCCGTCCCAGTCCTCGTGGTCCTGATAAAATGTGCGTATCCCAAAATGAAAAAACACACCCATTTCCCAGTCCAAAAATTCAAGCTGTTGTTTTGTTGGTTTTATTTTCTGCATCGTTTTCTTCCTCTCAAAAATATTCCTATATATTTTATCACAGATACCCCCGAAAAAACAGCACCCAAAATACGGCATATATACCCCATTTGACAGCTTTTTCACGGATATTCTGTTTTTATCCCATACATACTATCACAAATCACCATATATTGCAATATATTTTTTACAAAAGATGTTTTTTCTGTGCCACAGTCTTTGCCTCACTGCGCCGCAGCAGAAAGCGTCTTAATATGTATCATGTCAATGTGACGTCCGCATACCGTGCAATACATCTCAAGCTGTGCCAAAGCGGCAAGCACAGCTTGCTCATACCCTGCATAAGCGCCGGGCCGGACAACACTTATGCGTCCGATAAGGAAAAAAAGTATTGTTCCAAATCCTCATAATGCCCCATACCGGGGTGCATATTTATCGTCTTGATAAGCAATTCCGAAACCTTTGCCCTGTCAGAACTTTTGGAATAATATTCAAGCGCTTTTGCATAATTTTCATGCGGTTCAAAATACAGCCCTCCGCGGCTGTACAACGCTCTCTGCTGTTCGACAGTATATTCGCTTTCTTGTTTCCACATCAAAAAGTCACGGAATATCGGTCGGAAATGAAACTAGTCCAGCCCGTTTATCTGCAACATGCAAGTGTTTTGCCTGATTTGTGACAAAAGCTCCCCGGCATGCAAATCTCCGCTCACCATTTTTGCCAGTTCGGTGTCAAATTTTTCAAACGGCGCCAGTTCCAGCAAAAATCTCCCGTTCTTCATAAAATTCTCAAGTTTTTCCGCAATCCCGGGGTTGACGGCAACAATCTGACACAAAGCAAAACACTTTCTTCCGATAGTATACTGATATTTTATCACAATATTTTGCCTTTGTCATCATTCCAAGGTATTATTTTTTCAATTGTGGAAAAAAAATTTCTGTTCTGTGCAAATCGGATAACAAATCAAGTCCCCCGAATCCAAATCCTCTTTGTGCATATCAACGGCGCAAATCTGCCTGTTGTCATAGGTCGTATAATAATAAATCCCCCTGTCCGCATTCATACAGCTTGAATAAATCGTAATCTCATACTTTTCATCTCCTACCATGCAGCAGCCGCGCGGCTGTGCAACAGAATCAAGAATATGAAAGACCTGACTTATGCTTGCCTCCTCCCCTTTTGGCGAAACGGAGTTTTTCTGTACAAAAGCGGCACGCACAAATCTCGACCGTGATGACAAATCCCCCGGCAAGCCGATGGCTCCCATGCCGCGGCTATAGACTTTTAACGGGATTTTTTGTGAAAATTCATTTGTCGGCTCTTTCGGCGAAAGTTTCATATAGTCATTAAGGGAAAACAACTGAGCCGGGAAGGACGGATTGTTGGTGAGAACCCCGGCGCTGTTTTCATATATATTTGTCCCTTGTTCTGTTATTTCCAGGACAATACATTCATTTTTATCGGCAATCAGCCAGTGCAGCTGTGCCGAAGGTATTTCTTTCCGAAACGGCAGGTCAATCATATTCATCTTTGCAATCAATCTTTTTGCCGCGGCGACATCGGCACATTTCCCCAAAAGCCACGGCACAAACTCAAACTGCGCCACATTCACCTTTTTGTCGTTTTCGTGCCCAAGCACTGCATTCCCCACAAAATTCAAACCCGCAACGCACAGCCCATGTTCATTCACCGCGTCATAATAAAGCGGATACCCATCGCTCACATGCGCCATTCCGATGATTGCAAAATGTGTGTCCAAATCTTCTGTTTTCCGCATGCGAAAGCGGTATTTCCGCGGTGAAACAACCACATTTTCGCCATAAGAAAACTCATAGTCCAGGTTTCTCCCAAAATAAAAATCCTCCGCAAGATATGTTACAGCAGTGCACATAACAATTCCTCCATTGTATTATAATTTATATTTCCGAATACTTACATATTATTTTCCGTAACTATTGTTTTAATTCCGGTTTCTTTATTATACTCTATGCTGTATTTTTTCCCACAGATATATAAATGAGAAAGCTTGAAATAATCCCAATCATCGGGAACTATCAATGGAACATCAAGCTTGCCGTCTTTTATGTTTACTCCTCAGATGCCCAAAATAACCAAATCGCAAAATGTTGAATGGTTATAGCCCTTGCCTCTGCCCATGGGCTCGTCTTTTTGTTCAATCAAAATATTTCGTGACGTCCATTCCTGCCTCAATGGGTGCAAAACTTCATCTATCCACATGACTCTTTTGCCTTTTTCATTTATCATATAGTGGCTTTTTGCATATTTCTTCATGTGATATGCAAATGCTCCGCGATATTTGTCTTTACCATAATTCAACACAACATTTATCAGCGATTTGAGCGTCTGCGACGTTGCAAAAGGCCAGCCATATAGCTTGCCCTATGATTTCTATTGAAAAGCTCTCCTTGATTTTATTCAGTTCCGCCAGTTTGTTTTTCGCATAGGTATTCGCATCTCCGTCTTTTTCGTCAATCTTGAATATATCCTGCAAAACACCGTATTTATATATGCTGTCGGCATCCTTTGCCACAGCCTTGACGGTATACATCTTATCAGTTTCGGTTATTACTTTCACGCTGTTTTTCATATCCTCGATTGAAAGAGTATGCGACATATTGCCTTTAAGCGTAGGGGAATAAATCAGATGCGTATTTGGTGTAATTCTAAACTCCGGATACGTATATATCGCATCGTATTTATAGATCCGTATCCCGTTCGGAGTCATATCAAAATTATAACCACCGCTGCATTTATCAAGTATGTCGGAAAGAATATCGGATATGGTTTTGTCTATGTAAAGAAATCAATGTATACGGAAACCGCAACAAAAAATATTGTTCACATGAATGCTACATCATGATTCAAAACCATATCCGAATCAAGAGGTATAAAATCCCGGGATGATGATATTGAGCGTTCAAAATTAAATTGTAATATTGCATTTACGTCAAGATGCGTTTCCGAGTTAGTGTAATATTAAAATGGGAATTAAATAGTCTCACATTCATATTTTTCATCCACATTAGTCCTTATAGCACCGCTAAAATTATTACAGTGTAAATTTTCACAAACGATTTCCCCTTTTTTTGACCACGATTTTATTAAAGTATTTCCAAAAAACCCATCAATATTGACATTTTCCAAAAGAATTTCGGCAAAATTATCAGCCTTTATAAACTCTTCCTCAATCACAGACTCATTATCGTTCTGTGCAGTTGCTCTGTCAACAGCAAATTCAATATCCGAATCTGTTATTTTAAATTTCACCGGTACGTCATTACTTCCACACATCGTAATCGGAAGATGGATATTTTTTGCCGTAATATTTTTAATCGTGATGTCTGTTGTCGGCTTATTGTTCTGGAAAACGTCATGGTCAAAATTATAATTAATAAAATATTTGACATTGTCAATATTGCAATCTTTAATCACAATATTTCCTGGTTCATCCTCGATTTCGTGTGACAAACACGCAAAGTAAGTGAATGCAGAGAGCGTATTAAATCTGTGATTCAACCGTCTCTCACTTCTCTTGCCCTCGCGTTTTTCACCATCGCTAAGACTCAAGCGGTGCAAAAATTTTCCGGGGCCGAAAATACAGCAACGCTCAATCAATACATTTGTTCCGCCGAATCTGAATCCGTTGCACGCGGTATTCACTATACAGTCTCTCACAACAACATTCAGATTTGCAAAGCCTGCAACTGCATCATCACCGGTATAAAATTCACATTTACAAATCCTTATATTTTTACAATTACGAAAATGACAGCCATCGTGTCCTGCCTCAACAATTACATTATCCATCTTTATATTATCGCAGTCAAAAAGAGCGTGTGCCCAGTTTGCACTGTTTTGTATTTTATATCCCGAAAGCTTAATATTCTTGCATCGGTGAAAGTTAATTGCGTGAGGACCTCTGTAGTTTTCTTCTCCTTTTTCATCGAAACAGTCTTTTCCGTCTATATATGAACCTTTTTCACCGGTTATTGCTATATTTTCGGCATCTATAGCTCTTATCAGTGCATTATTCCATTTACCGGCACATTTTGTCATAAAGTTATATGATGATCTTTCTTCGCATGGACGCCATACATCATTTGTTTTATCTTCTTCCTTAACAGGCTCTAATTTGTCATTAAGAAACCCTAAGTAATCATCGGGATTTCTACTGCCTATCAAGTGTGCATTTTTTTCCAAATGCAATCTGACACCGCTCCTTATACGCAGTCCGCCGGTCACATAGTCACCCATCGGCACAACAACCGTTCCGCCGCCGTTTTCAAAACAATCATCAATCGCCTTTTGTATTGCTGAAGTGGAAATACTGCCGTCTGTTTTTGCACCATATCTGTTAATTTTATAAATCATATAATTTACCTCGTATAATAAATGTAGTAGTTTTTAGAGTTCCTCTCCAAGAACTATGGTGTAATTATTTAGATGCTGTAGTCCCCTAAAAGCATGTTTTGCTCCCTATATCAACCAAATAACCGTTAATATCATATATCTAAAAAACATTTCCGCCGGACTGTCGCCAAGGCATCAAACTCTTGAACCTTCCTTAAATTTCATACAATTCACTCCTACAACACGTTTTTCAGATTTTCTATGCACCATTCGTTATACGGTTGCCACTCGCCGGAGTTTATAAATGCTTCCTTTTCGCCCTTTTCGAGCCGTGCAGCCTTGCCGAGCGTATCGTTATGCTGCACATGATTTCCGAGGAATATATCAACGTGTTCTTCATTAAGTCTTTTCATTGATTTTACAAAATCGTCACGCAGACTATACGGCAGATTGTATTTATCAAGGTAATCGCTTGCAAGTGTATTTATTCCCATTCCTCCGTGTAGTCCGGCACGGTATTTTCTTTCGCCGTCATATACATCAAAGAAAAATGACATTGCTCCGGCAGAATGTCCCGGTGTTGCAACAGCTTTGATTTCAGTATTGCCGAGCTTTATTATATCGCCGTCATTTATCAGCACATCCGGTTCAAAGGTTTCATTAAAGCTCATTCCAAGCTCTTTTGCGTAGCTCAAATCAAGCTCGCCGTTTGCACTTTGCCTGTCCGCCTCACCGAGAAATATTTTCGCACCTGTAAGCTCATTTAATGCTCTTGCACCACCCATATGGTCTATATGTCCATGAGTAAGTACAATATATTTAAGATTTTTCGGAGAAAGTCCCAGCTCATACATATTATTTATTACAAGATATAGCGAACTTTGATACCCTGTATCAAACATAATCAGTCCGTCACCTGTATCAACGACATGTACCGAGGCAGGCTCTGTACCGACAAAATACAAATTTCCCCACATTTTAAACGGCTTTACGTATCCGTCCCAAGGCATCATCATACTTCGCTCCTCTCAAGATTAAGCCACTTACCCTCATTTTCGCTGAGTTCAATATCCATTGCGGCAATATTTGCATCAAGCTGCTCCTTCGTTATAGGACTTGATATAGCATATACATCAAAATCTTGGTTATATATCCATGCAATCGCAATCTGTGCAACTGTCATATTCTTTTCTTTGGCAAGGATTTCGCAGCGCCGTAGCTTTTCAAAGTTATCCTCACAGAAATAACCTATTCTGCCCGGCTCGTCCAAAAATGCCTTTGCTTTTTCCGGCTCATCGCTTCTAAACACGCCGGAGAAAAATCCGCGCGCGAGGCTTGAATATGCAAACACCGGTATTTTATTTTCTGCATACCACTTGCGTGCATCGACATTATCTCTGCCCGATATTGTCACGCAGCCGTTGCCGAAATGAGCATCGCAAAGCCATGGATCGGCAATCTGCTCCGCAAGTCCGAAGTTTGGGCTTGATACGGTAAAACCCTGCATATTGTTCTCCATAGTATAGCCGTTCAGTCCCTCAATCCTCTTATGCGTCCAGTTTGAGCCGCCGAACAGTTTGATTTTACCCTCACAGTACAGTCTGTTAAAAACGTCCGCAACAACAGATACTGCCACCTCCTCATTATCGCGGTGCATCATATATATGTCAATGTAATCTGTCCGCAGTTTTTTTAAAGAGTCGTGTATGTCAGACAGAATATCAAAATCCGTAACTCTGTGTCGCCATTTGTTCGGGTGTGCACATTTTGTTATGACAACGCATTTTTCACGTATACCGCGTACTTCCATCCATTCTCCCAGAATTTCCTCGCCGTAGTGTGCAGCACAGTCAAATGTGTTTATTCCCGATGCATACACCTCATCCAAAAGTGCAAACGCGTCCGCTTTATCCTTTTCGGTTGCATTATCCGAAACCGCTGCAAACAGCTTCGGTGTTGCCGTGCCGAATACTAATTTTGATATTGGTTTATCAAGTCCGTCTATGTGTGAATATTTCATTATTTCACCCCGTTTACAATGTTTGTAGGCTTGCCGGCTATATACGCTTTTAGATTATCGAGCGAATAGTCGATAAGCCTTTGACGACACTCCACTGCCGCCCAACTGATATGTGGCGTGATAAAGCAGTTTTTAGCCGACAAAAGCGGATTATCAATCGAAATAGGCTCATTTCTTACCGTGTCAAGTCCTGCCGCATACACCTTTCCGCTGTTTAGTGCATCTGCCAGATCCTCTTCAACAACAAGTGCACCACGGCTGTTATTAATGATAATTACGCCGTCCTTCATTTTTGCAATAGTGTCCTTGTTGATAATATTCTCCGTTTCCGGGAACAGCGGACAATGCAGTGCGATAACATCGGAATTTGCAAGAAGTGTATCAAGGTCAGTATAGTGACAATTCTCATTTTCAAGTACCTCATTTACGTAGCTGTCATATGCCAGCACCTTCATACCGAATGCCTGTGCCACGCGCGATGTTACCTGCCCGATTCTTCCCAAACCTATTATACCGATTGTTTTGTTCTCAAGTTCAATACTTGAATAATCCCAGAAACACCAGTCGCGGTCGTTGTTGCGTCTGCCTTTTCGCACCTCACCGTCATCATAGGCAATATGGTTTGTAATTTCCAAAAGCAATGCGATTGCATGCTGGCCGATTGCCTCCGTTCCGTATGACGGAACATTTGCAACCGGTATGCCAAGTTCTGCTGCCGCATCAACATCAACAGTGTTATAACCCGTTGCTATTACCGATATAAATTTAAGTTTTTTTGCACATGAAAGTGCCTCTTTTGTGACATTTGTTTTGTTCAGAAATACAACATCGGCATCCTTTATGCGTTCTGCCACTTCGTCCTTTGTTGTTCCGGCAAATTTGCGGACCTCGCCGTATTTGTTAAAATCGCTCCAGTCAATCTCGCCGGGGTTTTCCCTCGGATAGTCCAATATTACAATTTTCATTTTTTTCACCTACCTAATACTTTTTAAAACCTTCATTTCTTCGTTATAGCCGCGCATATAGAAGTCCTTATCACTTGATGTCCATAAAACATTGCAACCCATATCACGGTATTTTTGTGCCAAAACCTCATCATCACAGAAAATTCCGCAGGATTTGCCATAAGAATTGCTGATGTCAAAAATCTTCTGAATTGCACTTATCATTTCGGGACTTTTTATATCTTTAGGCGTGCCGACCATAATCGAAAGGTCATAAGGTCCAATCATTACTGCACTTATATACTCGCCGTATTCCTCAAGCATTTTCGGCAGCATTTCTATTCCCTTAGGTGATTCAATCTGTGGCATCAAAAATCTTGTTTTCTTAAAATCCGCATAAACCTCGCCTTTTCTGAACTGTGCGTGGCCGCCAGAGCCTTTTCTTCCCTCGGGATAAAAAAGGAGTGCGTCAACTGCAGTTCTGAGCTGTTCAAGACTTTCGGTACGCGGTATCATAACGCCATCAGCACCCATATCAATAGCTTTTGCAATCAGATGATATTCTGAGTCCTGTGCACGCACAAATGCAGGAAGTCCCATAAGTCGGCATACCTGCAAAAGCTCAACTGTATTCTGCGTGTCAAATACACCGTGTTCTGCATCAAAAAGCACATAATCAAGCTCATCGCAATTCATACATTCAAGAATAATCTGATTCTTGAAAATTATCATTGTTGTGCCGATGATTTTCTCTCTGTTTTTGAATTTTTCTGCCAATCTTTCATATTTGTTCATTTTTTAACCCTCCAATTGTATTCTTTTTCCGCCAGGTATTTTTACCGGCTTATCATTTACACCAATCCATACGTCAATCGCTGTCGGATTGTATACTATATCACATTCCTGCGTGAACCGCAATTGTTTTAACGCATTGACATAATCGGCAACTTCGATATTTGTTGCAAACCAAATGGTATCTATTGTGCTTATGTATTTGCAGAAGCTTTCCATAACGTCCCAGTCGTCGTTATCATCAAGCTCATAGCTGTGCCCCCACACCTGCATAATCGGCATATTCCGCTGCCAGTCAAAATACTCCGCAAACTCGTTTGCCTTTTCCGTAAGCAATGTACGGCTTATGACTAATTTTTTTGACCAGCGCTGTGTTCCGCGTGAATAATGGATTGTCGTGTGCCATTCATAAAAGCTTTTCGGCAATGCAAATGTACCCGTCGAGAGCGTTGTTCTCCCGTAAATCACACCCGCATTTTTCATAATCTCGCTCACATTATCACCGAAACTTCCCATAGGGTAAGACAGTCCGCAGATTTCGCGTCCGGCTATCCTTTCCAATATACGTTTATTTTCTGTTATTTCATAGTCAATCTGACGTTTCGGCATATATGCAATTGTCGGGTGTGTGTGTGTATGCATGGATATTTCGTGTCCGGCATAAAGCTCCTTTATTTCCTCCGACTTAACATATCCGTCAGTATCAAGACGGCTTGAAATTAAATGAAACGTACCCCTTATTCCGTATTTATTAAACATCTTAATCAAATCATGGTCAAAAACCCTGCCGTCGTCAAAGCTCATTGTTAAAGCTTTTGTTTTACCGTCCGGGTAATAGTTATATGTAATACAGTTCATATTATCCTCCTTAAATCACAAACAAAGCAAGTGCTGCCATGCAGGCAATTATACTCAAGCCTGTTCTTTTATTCAGTCTTTCACCAAAGCATATGCGGTCAAACGCTGCCACAGCCACTATCGTACCGCAGGTAACCATCGGGTACAGAATTGTTGCCGGCATATATGACGCACACACAAGCTGCAGAAAATATCCGCCGCCGCTTGCTATTGCGGAAACAAGCATAACCGCGTACATTTTCGGTGACAGCCTGTGTGTTTTTTCGTTCTTTTTACAAAACGGCAAAAAAAGTGAGAAACAAACAACCCTTGCAAAGTTTTTCAGTGCCACAAATTCCTGTGCCGAAATTGTTGGATACACTTCTTCAATCTGGTGTACCTTTGACACAACGCTCGTTCCGCCATTCAAGAGGGATACCGCAAGACACAGCAGTAAAAATTTTACCGACTGCCTTTGTTCTTTTCCGCCCGATGTGTTTAGCCAAACACCAAGAATGACAAGCAGAAGTGCGGCGATTTTCTGCAGATTTACCGTCTCTCTCCAAAATACAATCCCGTAAATATACGGCACAACCACACCTCCGAGCATCAAAAACAACGTGTATACCGTTATACTCCCCATCGACATTATTTTAAATCCGATTATGGTATATGAGCCGACAAACAATGTAAACAGTATTGCCATAATGAGGGAAAATGCCGTAAACTCAAGCTTAAAGCCGGAGGACACAAAAAATATTATACCGCTGAACAGTCCGACAAAAATGTTGAATATGACACCCTCACGCACACCACTGCCCATTTCCTTTTGATATACCTGTGTAACAGCGAAATTTCCTGCCGTTCCGATTGCTGCCAATAAGGTCATTATGTAATATATCATTTTCCGCCGACACCTCAGTCAATTTTGTTAATTTCTGATATATGTTTGTTAATTATCTCGCCGTTTTTTATGTCTATATCTTTTTCGATATTATACAAATTAATATTATTAATCGACAGTCGATCTATTTTTGCTTCCTTGTCAAGTTCAATAAAGCAACCGCCCTTGTTGGAATCTTTGTGCCGTGACACCTCGCAGTTTCTTATAACAAGCTCTTCGATAGGATTTGTAATTTGTATAATTGGCAATTGAAGTTCGTTCGCACTTCTTTCCTCGATATGCAAGCCCTCAATCAATATGCTTTTCATTTTTGAACATTCAGACCTAAGTCCATCATTCCGATCATCATTATCCTCTGTATAGAACATATACCCAAATTTTAAATTATTTCGATTATCACACTTGCTTACATTGATATTTCTTAATATCAACTGTTGCACATTTCCACCAATTTGAAAAAGTAACGGTGTAAGATACTTATAATTCGCTGGCCTTGGTTCAAGATTAATATTCTCAAATATAATCGAGCCAAAATTCCCCCCCGGTCCTTCAAACCAACTGTTTATATAAAAGCCGTAACTTTTGTATGTTCCAATTACGTTTTTAATATACACACGATCCAAAAGTCCTTTTTCTCTTGATAATAGTCTTATCCCTTGGTCTGCCTCGTGAAGTACAACACCGTCAATCAGTACATCTGTAATCGATGATTTTTGATCACCCTCATCCGGCGCAAGCGCGATAAAATCATCACCCGTTCTGCCTTGAATATTTTTAAGCGTCAGATATTGTCCCGGTCCCCAGAAATGCAAACCGTCCTGATTTTCATTTGGCATATGATGCTCAAGGTCAATCATAATGTTTTCCATGGTAACATTTTTAAAGTTGCAGCATAAAAATGCCCATCTTCTTTGGTCTTTTAAGGTTACATCTCGGATTAGAACATTTTCGACACCTATTAGCTGCATTATCATAACCATTTTGGGTACGCCGCTTCGCTCACAATCATAAAATACCTTTTTTAAATAAGTGTCATCCTCTTTTCTGAACTTGTCTTGGTTTATGTTGTTTCCGTTGTATGTACCGCCAAGTATCGTAATATTTCTATCTTTAACATTATCCTTGTCTGGATTTGCGTTAATCAGTATCGGCTTGTTTGTATAGTTCTTCAAAAAGAATCCACAGCACTGATTTTTACATTCTATTGTAGTATTTGAGTGAATTTTCAGGCCGGTCACAAGTGCCGCACCGTCCATTATCAGATGAACATTTCCAAGTTCCGGTGCCTTGTCCAAAACCGCCTGAATTGCAGCTGTATCATCATCTCCGCCGCCCAGATACACATCACTGTTTAATTTTGCTCCGCACTCACTTGCATAAAATATGTTTTTCATTTTTAATATTCTCCCTTTATTCGCCGCAAAACCGACATTGCTTTTTTACATCAGTTTTCATTGCCGTCATTACGTCATTCGCCACATCATGGAACTGTCCATAGTTCTTGCCCGATACAGCCTCGCCGCCGGCTTTTGCCATGATTACTAGCCTTTTCCCCTTTTCCTCAATTGAACCCAACCGTTTTCTGTAAATATATCAACCTTCATAATTTTTTCTCCTCCGGATTCAAAAATCATCTTAATATATTTTGTTGCCGAGCATATCAGTTTCAATGTATGAATTACTGTCAAATGAGTATGTTTTCACTTCATACGGCGAAAATTCAATCTCAGCCTCAACACCTCTGCAATTCATTGTACATTTTTCACTTTTATCCGAAGAATTAAATAACCGGATTGTTGTCTGTTCATTTTCTTTTCTGAAGGCAGAAAGAATAATATGCCTGTTGTCAATTCTCATGAAACCTTCCATAGTCTTGCCTTTGCCATGCCCCGACGGGAAAACCGACAGCACATACGGCGAGCGGTTAAAGATTTCTGCCGCGGAATCAACATACGGCTCATTTGCACACACTCTGAACCTAAATTCGCGCTCACCCATATCCAAATGCTCATGGACTCTGTCGTCCGGCGCAATCTTAAGGGATACACCGTTTATTGTAACAGGATGTGCCGAATATACTGCCGTTCTCAAAAGCGATATGTTTAATTTCCCGTTTTCTGCACTGCCCCCATGATTCCCTGTGTTGATAACAGCCAATGATTTTTGGCCGTCGTCCAGCAAACACCACTTTTGGAACGTAAATTCACTTCCGTCATTTTGGGCTTCCTCACTTCCGAACATCTGCTGAACATACGGCTTTGCATTACTCTCAAGAGTCGTATCAAAAGATAACTTAACAAGCTTGTTTACATCATTTGTGAGCATTTTTATTTCAATATCAAGATACGGACTTTCTTTGGAAATGATATAAGTGATAACGGCATAAGATTTCTTATATTTCATAATAACCTGAACCTTTGTTCTTAGTTCGCCGTTTTCAATAACCGAAACATTGCGCGTGTCCGCTTTCGGATACCCCCTAAACTCTCTCGCCTCATCATCGGACACAATTTCAAATTCACCCTCAAATTCATCAAGCCTTGATGTATCCATTCTCCACGGATCCTCATTATCCTTATATACCGCAAGCTTGATTCCGCCTTTTTTTAGCATATTCTGCCCATTTACACAGAGTTTGTCAATAAGCCCTGTCCCGCGGTTTATAAGCACCTCTGACTGTTTCCCTTTCAGAATGATATATTCATCCGTCGACTCAAAAGGCTTAATATTCTGATAAGGTTTTGTCGGGTGAAGTTCGCAATCAAACCGTGTTATGCCAAGCGGCTTTGCCTTTGCCCTGAAAGCAACCTTTTTACGCCAATCCTGATTGATGCAACAGTCTTCTTTTTCGTTCTGGCAAGGCACAATCACTCCGTTCTCGTCCCGAACCTTAATGACAGTCACCTCATTTTCATTCGGATTTTGCATTGCAAGCTGAAATTCAACTTCAAAATCTTCCTCAACCTCATATGGGTGCGGATTGAAAATAAAAACCGGAATTTCTCCTTCCTTTGCCTGCTCCAATCCCGAGCACAGTTTTAAAAATGCCTTTAAAGAAAGTTCTGAAACTATGTCTTTGCCGTTCCCAATCATTGACAAGACTTCCTCTGCACTTTTTTTGACAAGTGTACCCGGCAGGGAATCATGAAATTCAGAAAACAATAGCGACCTTTCCGCACGTTCCAATTTCTTATCATCATATTCGGCACCGCTTACGCAAAGCATCGTTTCACACCTTGCGAGGTTGTTTTCAAGTTCTCGATGCCCTTTTTTTATTTCTGCCAAAGAAGTATAGCAACCAATCATGCAATGTACCAAAGACGTATCTATTGTTTTCAGAGAGTCCTCATCTATTTTTTCAAAATACTCATCCGGATTTGAATGTATAAAATCGATGCTGTCACTGTATTTTTTCTCCAGCACTCTGATGTCCTGCCAATCCTTCTTGCTTGGTCCGCCCCCATGATTCCCGATTCCCCATGTAAGCAGCGAAATATCATTGTCGGGGTATTCGGAGATGTATTTTTCTATACGTTCTGCGGCGCGGCCTTTTGGTGTGTTATACCATTCGTAGATTTTTAAGGTTTTAATCTCGCTACCATCATAACCCTTCCATATAAACGGTCCATATTCCTTATCTCTCGGCCGCATATAAATATAGTTATCAAATCCCGATTTTTTAAGGATTTGCACCAATCCTCTGGAATGACCGAAAGAATCAAAATTTACCGCTGTCTTTGTGTATGTACCGAAATTATCAGTAAAAAATTTATGCCCCAGCTTTATATGTCTTATTATTGATTCACCGCAAGGCATCAAAACGTCCGGCTGCAAATACCACCCTCCGATTATGTTCCACCTGCCTTCTTCAATCAGCTTTTTTATTTTTTCAAAAGTTTCCGGTTCAAATTCTTTTACCCATTCATACAGCATCGATTCATTGTGATTAAAAACAAATCCGTCATACTTTTCACAAAAATCAACAGCAATCCTGAAGGTTGACAAAGCTTCTGCCACGCCCTCGCCTTTTTGCCACAACCACACAGGGTCAAGATGTGCATTGCACAATAAATATATCTGTTTTTTATCCATATCCGTAAATCACCTTTTCTGTTTTATTTTTTATCCCACAAGGGTTTCAAAACTTCACAATTTTACCCCAAAAAATCATCTCTCCCCGCGCCTAAGGGCATCAGCAACCAATATATTCTCACTCCAATCTTTTTAAGAAGTCTTTCAGTGATATTTCCTAAATCCTTCCCATTCATCGCAACACAATTATACCATAAGTTTTTCTTATATTGCATTTTTTAATTACGATTTGCTATCCGCTTGCATCTGCAATAGGTCTGTAGCAATTTTATTTATAGAATAATCTGAAATATATTCCACATCAAATTCAGATTGTAATCTTATATCTGCAGATGATGCTCCAATTAAAATTTCATACTTTCCGCTTTCCACATGCCAATCTCTTAAACAAATATTATAATAGCAAAAATCTTGTTCGGTTAAGGTAAATGAAATCTTTTTTTCTTCCCCCGGTAAAAGTTCAATTTTATCAAAAGCCCTCAATTCTTTTTCCGGTTTTAAGACAACGCTGTTTTTATGCGAAAGGTATAGTTGTACAATTTCTTTTCCTGCAATTTTTCCAACATTCTTTACATCAAAACTAATTGTAACTTCAAACTTTTTATCATGTACCGCATTATCTGAAACTGTCAAATTGGAGTATTTAAATTTGGTATATGAAAGTCCATGCCCAAACGGGAACCAAACCTGTTCCGGATGAGCATCATAATATCTGTATCCTGCAAACATACCTTCACTATACCAAACCTTATTTCCATCCCCCACCGCATCCATGTCTGTTCTTTCACAATTTGCAAAGCTTTCGGAAAGCTTTCCGCTTGGGTTAATTATACCAAATAATACATCTGCAACAGCGCTACCTCCTGCTTCCCCTGCGTACCACATATGTACAATGCCCTTAACTCTTTCACGCCATCTTCCCGGCAAAACAGCACTGCCGGTTTGCATAACAACTATAACATTATCACAAGCATTGCAGGCAGATTCTATCATTCCGTTAAGGTAATTCGAAAATGTAATATTTTCCCTATCCCAATACTCTGTTTCTACATCCAAACCATAGTTATCACTTACAAACAAAATCATTGCATCAAAATCGTTACCACGGCTCCAGTTGTTGAGTTCTCCCACGTCTTCTGCTCCCATAAATCCATTTGGGAAACTGGTTTTGGCTACCGGGCTATAGTATACCTCAATTCCTTCTTTTTCGGCATTACTTATAATAAAGTCAAGAGGTTTATCTATTTTATCATTGTCTACCAATATTGCTGAACTGCCCGCCCCCATTATTGCAGGTCTTTGCGCGGCCTCCCCAAAAACACCTATTTTTTTATATTTATTATTTGTTATAGGAAGAACATCATCATCATTTTTTAATAATGTAATACATTCCCCCGCTATTTGTTTTGCTGTTTCGTGTTGCTTTTCCCTTGAATATACAAATTTTTCTGTTTTTTGCATATCTTTTACTCTTGAAACAAAGCAGAGTATTCGTCTTACCGCATCGTCCAGTTCTTCCAAAGTCAACTCGCCATTTTGCAATCCCTTTTTTATATCGTTGATAATATTTTTATTGCCGGGCATATCCAGATTCAAACCGGCTCTTATTGCTTTACAGGCATCGTGAACAGCTCCCCAATCAGAAACAACAATTCCATCATATTTCCATTCATTTCTTAATATATCACTTAACAGGTATTTATTTTCAGAACACCATATACCATTTAATTTATTGTACGCACACATCACAGATGTCGGATTAGAATTTTTTAATGCTATTTCAAAAGGTTTAAGATAATACTCCCTCAATGTTCTTTCATCTATTTCGGAGTTAATAGTAGCCCTTTTATATTCTTGGTTGTTCGCAGCGTAATGTTTTATACTCGTACCAACACCTTGGCTTTCCACGCCTTGTATAAAGTTTGCCGCCATATATCCTGATAAAATCGGATCCTCAGAATAATATTCAAAGTTTCTCCCGCAATAAGGTGTCCTTTTCATATTTACACCCGGTCCAAGTAACATTTCATAACCTTCATTTCGACACTCCAACCCGATTGCCGAACCCATTTGAAAAGCCAAATCCCTATTCCATGATGCACCCAGCGCACTGGGAGTCGGAAAACATACACATCCTCCTTCAACTTTACTCTTTCTTTTTTTTACCCCATATGGTCCATCAACCATAGAAACAGGACTGACCCCCAAATAATCAAACCCCTTAGTTTTACTTTCAAACCCAGTGAGCATCTGCGCCTTTTCGTCTATTGACATTTGTTCTATAATTTTCTCAACATTCATCTTTAACATCCTTTTCTCATCCTTCTTAAAAACTATTTATATATTGTAATGTGTCTTGTTGGGGTAATATTAATATCACCATATTCAACTACCAAGTCCGATGCAGAAATATCACCACTATTATATACTATATTACCTCTTATTACATTATTTTTAGGATATTCCGGGTGTTCATCAACATTATAAATATAGTCTACCTCAGGAAATTCTTCACATAATTTATCCAGATAATCAAGTCTTGAAAGTCTATAGTATAAATTATCATTATTTGTACTGTTTGGTCCTTCTTTTGCATACCACTTATCATCATCTATACCCCAATGCGTTGAACAGCCGATAGAAGTTTTACAATTAAAAACAACATTATCCAGTATTTTATTATCTCTCCCCCCACTTACCGACACTGCCGATGCACAATCGGAAAAGAGATTTTCCCTAACCGTCACCCCGGACATATAATCATCCAGATATATTGCCGTCACTCCGGAATTATAATATCCTATTATATCGTGAAAATAATTTTTTTCAATTATATTTCCGCGATTACTCCACGATCTTCCCGTATAAACCGCACCTGCATCGCTGACATTTTTACAAACATTATAAATTTCATTTCCTCTTATTGTATGCTTTAAACCCGAAAAATTTATTGCCTGATGCGGTACGTTATAAATCTCACTATTCAAAACAGATATTCCCACACCCGAAAAAGAAATTGCTGATACACTTGTTGCATTTGTTCTTGAACAATTAAATATTGCCCCTCTGTCAAACACTATATTCGATTTCTCAAGTGTACTATAGTCTGCCGATGAAATCTTGAGTCCGTTTTTGGCGATATTGCATACTTTACTGCCGGTTACATAAATATTATTTCCTCCATTGATAACCAGTCCATAATTACCTGTATTGCGGATTGTGCAGTCTTTGATATAAATATGGTTGCAATTATCAAGATTTATTCCGTTTCTCCTTGTTTCTGAAAAAATCAGATTTTCAAATATAACATGACTCAACCCTGTTGCATGAATTATGTCAGCATCTTTTAATGACAATACCGCTTGATTATTTTCATCAAAGCCTTCCGGCGGATAAAGATATAAATATCCGGTATCTTTATCAATATAATATTCTCCCGGCGAATCCAATTCTTCCAGGATGTTATACACATAATATCTTGCATCTCTTCCAAAATTACAATCTTTCTCCGCATCATTCGGGTTGTCCGTTATCATATAACCGGTATCCTTCTCAATCCCAAGCAATCCCGCACTTGCTGTTCTATACTGATATGATGTAAAAGCTTCAATGTGACCATATTTTTCTTTTAAATTCCCCTCTGAATCAACCCAATCCTTTGTACGTTTTTCCAAGCACTCCATGTATACCTTTTCCTCATTATAAGCTGTATTCGGAGAACAATACCCGCTTAGCGCAAATCCCTCATTTGGCCATCTGGCCAGTCGAATATCTTCGTCGCCAATGAACAATTCAACCTGTGAAGTGTTTGTTGTGCCGGAATTTACACCTCTTTTAGAAACGGTTCCAAAATCGTTTATTCCCATTTGATTTAAATCAACCTCTAATATATGTTCTGCAACCCCTTCTCGTATTCTTGCCGTTTGACTGTTTGCAGACAGAGGTCGAAATTTACAGTATGGTATATCTATCCCACAGGTTATCTTTGCCCCTTTACCCTCGCCTATATATCGAATATTATACTCTTCATTGCCGCTATCATCACTTGTAAATTCCAGACCATTGTCCAAATTATATATTCCTTCGGAAAGATACACGGTTATATATGAATTATCATGATTTTGAAGTTTTATATTTCTTATTTGCTCTTGAGCTTTCTGTATACTTTTAAACGGTCTCTCCTTGCTTCCATCATTTGAATCGCTTCCGTCCTTGCATGATACATATATTGATATTTCCTGTTTGGCCGACACTGAAAATGTTAAAAATATCATACTCCACGCAATCATGAATGAAATTATTTTTCTACTCATCAATACCTATCCCCCTAACAAAAATTTTACTCTTTTCGGGAATTGTTGACATATTACATATTAAAGAAAATTCACCGGAAGTAATATTAAACTGTCTTAAATAACATACTTCTTTTTTTTCATTCTCAACTTTTACCGTGACTATTCCTTCCCGCTCTGTTTCTCCATTTATCATTATCTGGCTATTGCTCCAAATAATATCCTCTTTTTTTATATTGATGGCACTGTCACTTAGATTAATAACCTCAAAATCATCGTAATAATGCCGGAATATATTCAAGGATTTTATACTTCTCATATTATTAAGATTATCCCAAGAAAATACTTTGTACGAAATATTCTTATCCTGCAAAGAATGACTAATTGAACACGGGGTCTCACCATGTGCTGAAATTGTTAACGGTATCGTATTCACTGATACTAATTTATTGTTTTCATACGCTGCATTAATAACCGTAATATTATAATTTATATCCCCTTTATTAAGAAATGTTATCGTTGTGTTTACTACATTTTTTTCTTCATCATATGCACCTGTTATGTTTTTTATTGTGTATGGAACAACCCTATATTGGGAAACAAATTCTGAAACCAATCTCTTGTTAAATTTGTCTTTATATTCATCGTGTATATCCATATTATTAATACAAGACAAAGACAAATCTACATTACTCAATTTTATGCTTGCTTCATTTTGCGGATATAAAACGATATTATTTTCCGCTGTAACAATGTCTGCTTCTCCATATTTATAATCTCCGCTCAGTGCATATTCTCCTGATTTTAAAACAATCCTTTTGTTAGGAGCAGTTACGTTGTTGTATATTTCCACAGCACGATTCATAGTTTTCACAGGCGAAAAATATGTGCCCGGGTTTTTATCATCTCCGTCATTGGACACAAATATATCCCTATCATCTGTATAAATGCATAAATCATCTATATATACTTTAGCTTCGGTAGTTGTGTGGCTAGTAATACAGAAATCAATTCTTGTTAAATCATTTCCTTTATAATCAAATTCATTAACTCCGTTTTCAGAAATGACTTGTTCGTTATTTATATAAAGGCACACCTTTTTTCTGTCCAAATCAATCGTGTATTTAAAATCTGTCCATACACCTTGCTTAATTAATTCTGTATCTATATAGTGTTTACCCATCAAACCTATTTTCCCTCCGGAAAAAGACATATTGAATGCACGATTTTTATCAGAATCCCAAAACAGCGGCAATCCATGATAGCTGATTATTGTACTGCCTTCTTGTATATACAACTTATACCCGACAGTAACTTTCCCTCCTATAATCGGATTCTTTAATTGAAGATACGGCCAGGAATCAACATTGTCATATTTTCCTACGCTTATTGCGAGATGTCCATTTTCAATTCTTACATAATGTTTTTCCGTAGGTTGAACTAACGGTTCTCTTGACCATCCAGTCAAACTATGCATGTCCGTCGTATTAAATTCCTCATATATAGGCAATTCATTTGCTGCATATACCTTTATATTAAATAAAATCAGCAACGCAACAATAAATCGTATTATTTTCATTTATTTCCTCCATAGTTTAGGCGATCATCACATATGTTTTCCTTACCTTCATTTATCTTCGGTAGTAAGACCAAACCGACAAACAAAAAATATTTGTCGGTTTGGTCAAAATACCTATTTCAGATAAGATATACCTTATATAATTTTTATAAATTGTCTTAGTTTGTTTGAATAAACAACGTGTATACCCCATCCTCGCCAATATCTGCTGTTTTTATGCTTTTAGTAAATTCACCGTCAATGACTTTTGTCTGACCGATAGCAATAATTATACCTTGCTGATTAACAAGCTTTAAGGTTACAAACTCTGCATTATCAGCCTTTCCTTTTATCGTCAATGTATCGCTATTATTATAGTTGCTGACAACGTCGATAAGCTTAGCGGATTTTTTCACATCATTTATATAAAAAGATAATATGCTCTTGTCCCCACCGACCATTTCTAATTCTGTAAAAGAAAATGTAATTTTCTCTGTTACAGGATAAATATTATCTTCCAGCCACACATATGATTCAAGATAATCACCATCTGCGATATTGTCATATTTCAAATCTGTAGTCAATGTAAATTCAGTATTTTGATCAGAAATCGTATTTGATTTCTTCATTACTTTCTTTATGATTCCGTTTTTATTTTTCAAGACAGAAATAAGACAAATCTTTGTGTTTTTATCAAGCAATGACTTTACATCTACAGATACTTTGATACCGTCTTCAACATCGTTTACAGCTGATATCTTGGCACCCGATAAGGTTCTAAACTTCAATCCTGACAGATTAATTGAATTCTGTGCATATGAATTTATCTTTGTCATTGCTCCGTTTCCGTTATATGTAACCTGCGGAGTAACAATAAACTCATACGATTCATCTTCCGTCTTTTTAGGCAATTTTATATTACAAGTGCGGCTGTCAATATCATATTCAATTACACACTCCGTTTGTACACCGTTTATCTTTACCAAAACTGTATCTTTATTAACAGTTCCCAAATCCGGATAACCATCAAAAACCAACTGTACACTCTCTGTTCCTATCGGCATTTCAACTCTTGAATTAGCTATTTCCAGTTCTGTTCCGCCTGCCAATATCTTTTCAACTTTCGGAGTTCCGTAGTCTGCATTTGTTGCTGTGTATGCAAAACTGAATTCAAAATCTTCATTTGCAACTCTTGGCTCAATCGTAGTTATGACTGCCTTATGCCATCCGGCATCTGAAAGTTGCACAAATCCCTTCAAGTCTGTCTTTTTTGTATGTCCCGGGTGATATTCAATGCAATTCCCAACATTTTCACCATCAATAACACATGACACTGTTCCTCCGTTTACAGAACTTCCTGCTCCCCCAACATAGCCTACCAATCCGAATGTGTTTCCTTTAAAGTATATTGTAGCGGTTTCTCCAAGATTTCCTGTTTTTAAGTAAGTATCTGCTTCCATATCCTTTAACACACTTCCATTAGCCGTTTGCCATCCCGAAGAATAGATTGTATTATAATTATATGGAATCAAATCCGCGTTGTTATACACTGTTTCACTAAAATTAGAATCAGGTACCACGGTCTTCTTCAAGTATTTGTCCGGTTCATTGGCAAATAATTCAATAATATGTTTTGCATATCCGTAGTATCCCGCATCAATCGGATGAACATCATCTCCCAACAATGTTTTCATCCAAAAAACATCCTCTTTTGTCCACTTTTCGTCGCCGCTCCATTCATCTTCTGCAGATAAATAATAAGATTTTTTTTGAGGGTAAAGAGAGAGTTTGTTTGGTTGCAGATTCGATTTATCTGCCATCGATTCAATACAATCTTCAACTGTTGCATATCTCGTTTTCAGAACATCTCGTCTTGCAGTGTCAACACCTTGTGCATTATTCCAATAATTTTCAGCACTCTTATATTTATCTATTTGTTGCGGCAGCATTGTGGCATAAAAATAATCATACAAATCTATTTCCGCAACGTTATAATACTCTGCTATACTTTGAGCTTTTAGAACAGAATTGGTATTTTCTGTCGGCAAGCTTGCAGAATATACAAATATAATATAAGGCGGATTATCAAGCGTTGACAAATTTCTTACCATTGATTCATAATATGGATTTACTGCACTTTCGGTATTATATCTGTCGTTAACCGCATACTCTATAAATACTAAATCCGGGTTTTTGGACTTGACTTGTCCTGTTGTACGATACATACCAAATTGGGAAGTTGTATCAGAAATTCCATAGTTATAGCAATTGACAACCTTATCCGTCATTGTATTTTTTATTGTATTGCCAACTAAAGATGCCCATGAAGTGCTGCTTAAAACGCTGGCTCCTATCCCTTCGGTTATTGAACCGCCCAAGAATACAATATTAATCTCATCATTATTAAATTTAGACTCCAAAGCCTGTTTAAGCTTTAAAGAAACACTATCTTCAAATTCTATAGTGCCTGCTACATATTCTGCGCTTACTGACACACAAAACATTGATATTGTCAAACACAAGGCCAGAATACTGCTCATTATTCTTTTCATATTTTTTCTCCTTCTTTATATCAACTCAATATTACTGTGCTTCAGTAAAATCCGAATAATCGGCAAGCGGTACCATATCATCAAGGCTATTCCACACATATGATTCAACCGTATTAGCCTCAGAGGAAACCGTAAAATCTTCAGAAACATACATATTACTTCCAATAGCAGCCGACACATTATTATAGGTCATTCCAAGATAATTATAATTATTATCAAACTGCGCCCCTATTAATGAAAATGCAATATTTGAGTCGGTATTATTGTTTACAGCTGTAGCTATCCTGTACTTTTTATCTTTCTCAATTGACGTCACTTCATCACCATTGTTATCAAATAAAACCGGCTTTGAAATACTTTCTTCTTTTTTTAATGTATATGCTTTAAAATTATCAACTTCAGCCCATGTCTTACTGCTTATAAAACCAGAATTACTTGTATATTGGGTTTTAGCTCCCAAAGCAATTACATTTGGAATCCGGTCGCTTGATAACCAATATCCTTTTTCACTATGATTCTGATTGGTATAACCGTCTTTACATGAAATTTCACTCCAACCCCCCGCTACTGATGTAGACTTTACATATAATTTATAAGAATACTTTTCCAAATCAATTATCATTTTATAACTCGTAACAGGCTTTTCCTCTGTATAGTCCGCATTATAAAATGAAGAAGCTGTTTGATGTTTAAATGCGCTATTAATAGTATTTGCCGAACCGGTTGAATAATCCACAAGCTGTAACCATGACACGCTTCCCGTCCATGCAGCACTGGCGTTCATTTGCATCGAAAACAACGTATTCGCCCCAAAATCATAAGTATTGAATTGGTTGTCATTTTCTACACGTGCAAGCCTCAATATGCTTGAACCCGGGGCCGATGTACTGTATTTTACAGTTGTTTCAGAAGTTTCCTCGTTTTTTGTTTGCGTTTCTGTGTATGCAGTCAAATCAAACTCTAAAACCATATATTTGTCATCTTGTTTCGGTTCCGGCAACCAATGCCGCACACCTACCGATCCACTAAATGTTTTTGTCGGCTCGCTGCGCCCAGCATAGATATCGGACAACTCCATAACGCCATTTTTTGCCTTGACTGTCATTTCTCCCATATACGGACTTTTATGTACCCAACCTTGCACGTTGTTTTCAGGGAAAGTATTATAGCTCCATCCCTGCGCACTTGCCATGTTTCCTGTTGCAATAATAATTGTGGTTATTGCAGCAACAGCTCCACTAATTTTTTTCATCTTTTACCGTCCTTTCTTCGTCCTATGACATGATAAATTTTTTATAATTATACAATCGCATCAAAAATCTGAGGCCTCTATTTTTTCTCTGCAATTGTTTAATCACGTAAATTTTATTCAATTATCCATATGCTGCCGATGCCTGTATATTTATAAACAATAAACAATTTTTCACCCGGCTTAATATCATCCAACGTAAGCGTGTCATCAACAGATAGTTTTCCTGACTTCTTAAATGATAATTTATAAACCGGTTTGTTCTCATACAAATCTCCGCAGTTCATTGCCAGAGAACCGTTCTTATCTGAGGGACCAAGATTATAAAGCAATATTTTGCCTACCTTTTTCTCAGACATACAGTACACATATTTCATTCCTTCCTGGTGTGCAAAATTTGTCAAACCATTTATCAATTTGCTCATTCCGCCAATACCAAATACATCAGATTTCTCAGCACTGCATATTACTCTTATTCCATTAAGAATTCCCGAATTTGAAAAGTTATATAAGATTATGTCTCCTCTTTTCAGATTACGGACAACATCCATAATAAAACCCTTAGTTTCATTTTCTACAAAGAGCAATTTGGTTTTTTTGCCATTTTCAAATCCATAAATACAATTCTTTATTTCACCTGTTTCATCGCATTCTTCGCCCACCTTTTCGACAAAAAACGGCTGTGAGTTTTCCTGAATAATATGTTCCTCATTGGCACCCCTAAATATTCTTAAAATAACAGAAACCGTTTGATCTTCATTCATGTTATATAGATACAAGGTATAGTTAGCTGCTGATTTGGGCATTTCTCCTTTTTTCACAACCATATCATTTTCATCTTCATAAACATCGAAAAAGTATGTGTCCGAGGTTGCATAATATTTATTATTTATACTCATCATTTTTGGTCCCCACTGGAGTGTATACTCATACCATTCAAAACCTCCATTTGTTCCAACGGACTTCCCTGCATATGTCAACGGAATGTTAGGTTCATATTTATCACCGGCATTTTTTGCAACCAAATCTATTGTATTAATTACATCATTTTGAATACTATATCTTATTAACTGCTTTTCGACAGAATCAGGTCCGGAATTATTCGTTCTTGCGCCATCTGCCGTATTCGTTTCCCGCATTTTTTCTACAGCTTCCTGATCTGTAATTTTTTTGCCCATTACATTATCCTTACTGCTAAGCTTTACCTTGTCTGCCAGCTTGTACTTTACGATATTGCCGTCTTGGTCAAATATTTTAATTAAACATTCATCGTCATCGGTTTTATATGTATTAATCAATATTCCATAAGCCACTGTTTCCGCCTCAGCCTCAAAATACTGTAAATACCCAAAGTAATCAATATAAAACTTTCCTCTTTTCCCCACAGTAGGCCTTGCAGATGCCCCTTTCTCTATTACTTTTAAATAATAGTCGGAAATTGCATATTCCTTTTCCCCTATTGTCACGTCTTCATCAGACACACTGACAATATTCCCATCAATAGTCACATCCGACGCATATACAAGTGCATATCCATAATCCGGGTTTATCCCTATATTAAGCACTACTCCGCTTTTTATCGCAGAGATGTCTGCATTTTTTTTGTTTTTTATGATTGTAAAATAATTGCTTTCATTTTTTTTTGGCAATTCAACCAGATTTGTTTTATCGCATTTATTTTTAATATAGAAAGCATCATCATCCTCGCCTATACCATCAGCAACACATACAATAGTTGTTTCAAAAACGCTCAACACTTCATAAATGCCATCATTATTGTTGTCAATAAGCTTAACGCTTCCCTCTTTGGGGCGTATCTGGCTGTATGAATAATCCGGTTTTGCAACACCATTGTAGAACACTTTAAGTTCATCCGATAATCTTGCTTTTTTGAAGTTAAATTTGTCATCATAATATTCATAGATGTTTTTCGTTTCATCTCCGTCAGCAAGTATAATATGCTCTCCGCTTATTTCTATCACATTATTTTTGCTTTCTATACCCGAAATGAATAATATTGTTTTTTCACCGCTGCTTACATCATCTTTATAGTAATATTCAACATTCATTCCTAAAAAGCTTGCTGCATCTGTTTCGCCTTCATACAACTCTTCACCATTAATTATTACATGCCCTTCCTTTGGCAGCATCTCACTGCCGCTCGTCAATGACGTTACGCTGTTTGCAGATAATATTCCTTTTCTCATGTATATGTCACGATATTGTGACAAGATTGTCTTATCATCGCTTTCTTCATATATAATTTTATCATTATCTATGTTTATTTCTGCAATTTTTACATCAAGAGCATTATTTAATATACTCAGTACGCTTTTTCGCGTGACTTTCTTTGTATATTGCACTCCTTCTGTAATTCCCAACTCGCCTCCCATAGCAATATAACCATCCGGATATCCGCCATACATATTAGCCATTTGGTCATATCCTAAAAGCGTGACAAATGTTTTGACAACATCGTAATATGATACTGTTTCATCGGGATAAAACTTACCATCAGCATATCCCTCTAAAAGCTTTTTATGTGACACATATGAAATTTCATATGCAGCCCAGTAGTCTTGGCTCACATCCGAAAAGGTTGTTGTGTCTGTTTCTCCTGCCGCAAAAGTGCTCGTGACTCCCATCAATCTTGATATCATTACCGCAAAATCTGCTCTGGTTACTTCTTCATTACTCGTAAAATCACTGTCGTATCCGCCAATTATGCCTAAGGCGGCAAGTTTTTCCACTACTCCTGAATTTAATTCTGACTCGCTTTCTGCATATACCATACCATAAGAAAATAATACAGCCGCTATACACAGGATGCTTATTATTCTTTTCATCATTACTGCACCGCCTCCTTATTTAACACGCTTAACAAATTATATATCACTTGTGCCGCCTGTGCACGGGTTGCAATGCCATGCGGATTAAAATTGTCACTATCCACTCCGTTGATTATTCCGGATTTACATAACACATCAACTGCATCCAGTGCATATTCTGAAACTTCGCCTATATCAGCAAAAGATTTGGGGGTTCCCGTATCCGTCAATTCTATTGACATTGCCTTTATTGCATTATACATCATAGCAGCCATATCCTGTCTGGTAATGTTTTTACCTATTCCAAACTCTCCGTTTCCTATCCCCTTTGCTATGCCTAATTCATACCCGATTTTAACATAGGTTGCATACCACATTTCATCAGAAACATCAGAAAAGATTTTTCCGGTCTCACTATCATGACTTATCTTAAGCGATAAAATTAACATTTTTAAAAATTCTTCTCTTGTTACATAATCGTTGGGTTTGAAAATTCGATTTTCCTTACCGTTTACTATTCCTGATTTTGCCAAATTCTCTATTGCTTCTCTTGCCCACTCAACACTATATATGTCAGTAAATAATTCCTCTTTGGTTTCTCCGGTATTATTATTCTCTTCCCGGTCTTGTTGTTCCTGCGGCTTTGTTGCCGTAGCGGGAAGGAAAGAACCTTTACTATCATTATTTGAACCATTGTTTTTTATACTTGTTTTTGGCGAATCATTACCTTTCGAGGGATTTGAGCCTTGCCCGTCCGGCTTTTTTTCCAACGCCTCACCCAAGGCTTTATTAAATGAGTACAAATCAGAAAAGTTTTTCTCTGTCATGGCATTTATAACCACCGATTTATCCTTTAGTGCATTTAATTTACGAGCATTCTCATCCGATACCCCTAACACAAAAGAATTATCCTCAATTATCTTTATTATAGTTAAAGGCTGTGACTCATTAACTAAGGTTAATGCAACATTTGAATTGACAGAATTTATTATGCCTTCCTTATCAACACATGCATCTTTTTTTAATAAAGCATTTAAAGTTTCCTTATTTTTAACTAAGTTTAAATTATCTTCATTGATATTGAAAATCTCTTTATATCTATTAAGCGCATCAATACGGTTTTCCGATTCATTATACATAGACACCGCATATGCCTCATTGTAAATATTTACAAATTTTTCTAAACTATCAAACTCTGTATTTATTATACTGTCGAAGATAATATTTTTGTCATTCAGCAAGTGATATTCTTCCAAATTAAGCTTTAAAATATTTGCATACTCGCAGATAAATTCATCAAGTTCCTTTTTCTTATTATCTGATTTTGTTTTTATTTCTAACACTCGTTCCAGCGCCCGCTCTAAATCATATTTCGAAGAATAATATATGTTTGCAGTGCTAACTTGCATAGTCCTTTCGCTCAATACATATATCCCATGCATACCGCTGATTGCGCCGTCCGCAAAAACATACTCAGCCTCTTTATTTCCCTTTTCAATAATTACAGCATCACATATACGCTCTTGCGAAACAAACTCTTTAATATCCTCAAAAGAATAAAATTCTTCACTTCCCCTTGAAGTAGGTTTGGTTATTATCACATATGTATCATCATCAAGCGGTTTGGTAAAATCAATCCGAACAGTTTTATCATTTGTAAATTCCACATCAAAATCAATTTTATCTGCAAGCTCATTCACTATAATTTTATATGTATCATTGTTGTACTTGTACGTTTTTACACCATTATTTTCGTCAATCAATTCTCCATCACGAAATTTAATAAGTGTGTCATTTTTTGAAAGTATGTTATATACGTGTCTGTTTTCCTCGAACGGTCTGTCAAGAATCCCATTTTCAACAAACAAAACATTTTCATGTGTGTTTGTATAGTTTTCACCTGACAAATCAGGCAGTAATACCGCTTTGACCGAAGATATTTCATGTCCCCCGGCAACCGGTATTTGTACAGTTTTACTCTCCTCAGTATTTTGCGGCAAAACCAGACATTCTTTCTGAGCAAAAACCAATAACCCATCTAAGTTATAACCTAAAATAATATAGTTTTCTTGTCGGTCATATGGAGACATATTCTTTTCTTGTATGTTCACATTTATATTATTATGCTCAATATTGGCCTTCATTTTCAGTTCGAAAGGGGGTTTTTCGACAACAAACGATATTTCCTCACTCTTTGCTGTCATCCCCAATGCACTCATTAGCTTTTCTGATATGTTTAATGTGTATTTTTTATTGTACTCAAACCCTCTCAAGCTATCAATATTTACCCTATTGGCATTATCTTCATCAAGTGCAATATCAATAGGTATTTGTTCTCCGTCTTCATTTTTGATAGTAATTTCGCTTAAAGATTCCTTATCAACGACATCGCTAAAAATTAAAAATGGCTTTTCATCATTTCTTATATTTTCATCGCCATTTTTAATTGACGAATCTACAATTTTAAGACTCCCATCATATATCTGAAAAGAATGTAATTCCATATCCGAGCCTTGTTCGGCATACATCCTTACCTGTATAAGTTTTAAAATTTTCTGACCATCAGTCTTGACATCTATAGAAATAGTTTCCGTGACAGGATTACCATCCTCGTCAAAAAACCTTAACTTACAAATGTTTTCTACACAATCAGCAACACATAGCATTGTATATTTTTTGTTTAGTTCCGGCTTAAAATACAATACACTTGTATCTGGGCTTCTTATTTCTCCCGATTTATTCCAAATACAACTAAACATTCTTTTTGCCGTACCGTCCTCCACTTCTACCGGGCTTGAAAAAAACGACCATGAATCATTTTGAGGATATTTTTTTGCTGTAAAAACAACCTTTTCCGTAAGGTTTTTCATTCCTTCAATATCCGCATCTAATTTTTCCTCTATACCCCACCAACCACCGGAATGTTTACCAGTTTCATTATTATAAATATATTCTCTACCGGTCTCTGCATAAGAATTTACATATAACATATTACAAATAATAACACATAACGTCATGCATAACATCAACATTGTAAAATTTCTTTTTAGCATATTAGTTTCTCCTCCTTTGATTTCATATTCAAGTTTGCATTTTCAACATCAAAACCTTTGTTCTAAAACGTGAATTACTCCGAATGACCAATTATTAGTGCTTTCCCCTTTGGCGCTACAAACGAAATAAAACCTTCCACCTCTAACGGAGATGTTTTATCCACATAATCCCAAACTGTTTGTCCGTCAACTTTCATTATTACATTCACGCCGTCTTCAACATCAACAGCTCCCACTTCAATTAAGTATTCCTTTCCGTTCTCAATAAAAGTATTTTCCACAGTAAGGTATAATTTATCTTTGCCGCCAAAACGCTGGAGTTCTATAACATCAGGCTTTACAATAATAATATACGAATAACCTCCGGACCATGCAATTGAGTTTGCACCTGATGCTCGTAAAGATATCGCCTGCCAACCGGTGGGTGTGCTATCAACATTAAATGTTCCCTTAAATGTCCAGATTGGATAATTAGGCAAAACTTCTTTGTATCCGAACACAACTCCAAAATCGCCCTGTCTCGTCGGCAATAAAGTCAATGTATCATTTTTCCTTATAATATAGTTAGGATCCGGACCTACCCAGTTTGCTGATGATACCGGGCACACACTCAATAAATCAACATTTCCAATCTTTCTTTTTTTCTTAAATTCCCATATGGCATCTTCTATTTTTTGAACCGTCTCGTCAATTTTATTGCCATTCACAAACATATCTCCGCGAATCTCTTTTTCTGAGTCAGCAAGTATTGAGTTTAACATATCACAATCTGCCTGTGTAACCTGTCCCACTTTATCTCCCACACCTGCTTCTTCCATTATATTTCTCGCACGAGTGACAGCAGCATCATATTTTGTATAATCCAAGCTTTCTTCAGAAGCTGTTGTAAAGGAAAATATTTTACTACACTGTTTAACTTCCGGATGATTTTTCGAGCGTCCCAAAGATTCAACCTTCCAATAATATGTTGTATTTCCATACTCAAATTCAATATTTGGAATCAGTCCATTTTCACAAATAACCTCTTTTTCAAACACTATATCGTTAAACTGCTCATCTTTTGCAATAGAAATTTTTGCAACCACCGATCCTACAGGTCTTTGCCATACAAAGCTCATATTCTTGGTTTGAACGTTTCTCTGCCCATTCACAGGATACAGCAAAGAAAACTCCTTTATTTTGGGATATTCCTTCCTGACCGAATTAACTTGAATGCCCATTTTGTCAAAATCCGGACTTTTTATATTGTTTTCAGCAAGAAATGTTTTTAATTTATCAAAATCAAGGTCTAATCCCGTGCTTATTTCTTCCACATCCGAATATTGATTGTTGTTATAAACCGTATTCTTAAAAACATCATCCTGATACCAGTTGTTTTGCTCATATTCCTCAGGAACATCATACAATTTCCCATTGATAGCTGTATTGTTTGAAATTGTTGTTAAGGATATCCCCTGCAACTCAGATTTTGCCTTATATTGTAAATTCGGGTATTTTGAAGACCACCATGGATTATCCACCGGAACACCGTTTAAAGAGTTTATCAATGCACTCCCATGAAGCGCATTGGCATCATTAATCAACGTCGGACTGGTAAGACTAAATATTCCTCCCAAACCGCCTATAAAGATGTTTCCATCAAAAACAGCTTCCTCTGCTCCTCCTTTTATTGAACGCGAATCACGCAAATCATAAAACAAGTTATTATAGTGATAATGCCCAATCTCTCCATCGTCCCAGTATATAGAATGTGAATTTGCCTTTCCGTAATTTGAGTGGAAACAGTTATTGCGTAATGTCGTACCTCTTATACGCCAGCTTCTTCCGCTATATATCGCTCCGGAATCATCACTTTCCTTACATGCATCATAAATTTCGCAATTTTCGATTAAATTTTCATTACCCTGCACCGCCAACACTTGGTGCTTGCTTCCGCTAAACTCTGAATTTCTCAAAGTTGTACCAATTTTTCCAACATATACTGCATACGCAAGTTTAACTTCACAATCCCAACTTGCAAAATAGCAATTATCAATCAAAATCCCCGCAGGGCGCAAAGTTTCATCGTCACCGGTGTTCTCTATTTTTATACCGCCTCTATCAAGACTGTAAAAATCACAATTATCGATAGTTATATATTCTGATTTATTTATATACACCGCATAAGATCCAAAGTTTTTAACATCACAATCCGTGAATCTTATCTGTTTTGAATTTTCAATATCAATTCCATATCTAACACCCTCTCCAAATGAAATTCCAAAAAAATTTACAAACTGAGTGCCTTCTAATTTTAGCAGATTATCTTTCATACCACCGGCGAGCCTAATATCAGCAGTTCCATAATCAATATCGGGAAGAGGATAATAATATAATTTAAGTGCTTTAGTATCTATATAATATTCTCCCGGAGTATCAATTTCTTCCAGTAAATTCATAAAGTAATAATATTTATTACTCTCCATTCCGTCATAAATTCTTCGCTGTACTATAATTTCTCTTGAATCTTGTTTTATTTTAACGGGCACGCACTCATCAGACCATCCCCACTTAAGAGAACCATAAATCCATGGATCTTCTGCTTTAGTCCATCTCTCAATAGGAGCATCCTCCAGACATTTAAAAGCAGAACCCTCCCATGATCCCGGCACAGTTATTGTTCCTGTCTTTGTATATGTTCCGTTTGGCCATCTTGATAATGTCTGCCTGGTGTTATTTATATACAGTGTCGGATTTCCTGTTTCACGATTTTCCCCTGTAGCGCCGGATCTTGTCCAGCGCGGGCTTTCAATTCCTTGTATGTTCTTTTTTTTTAAATCAATTTCTACAACTTTTCCTTTTGCATTCGGATGTATTCTGCTTATAATGTCCTCATCTGTAATTTTTCTAAAATCTGCCGATGACAGAGAGAGACCCGCTGATATTTCAACTTTCTCATCTCTGTATGAACGATATAATATCGGAGTTTCGGCACTTCCCGAATCATTTTTATCAAAGGATATTGTTTCATTTACAAAATATATACCTCCCCTTAAATATACAATTATTCCACCCTCAGGGATTCCTTTTGTGCTTTTTAATTTTTTTATAAATTTCTTTGCAGCATCAATGGTTTTAAGCGGTGATGCCTTTGTACCTGCCCCTCCGTCATTTCCCTCAGGTGAAACAAAAACTCCGAATGTACTAATTATTCTTGCCTTAATGTTTTCAATTTTGGGCTGTGTATTTTCCTGGTCTGCCAAAATCCCTATAAGTCCCGACGGATCCCATGTGACATCGCAGTCCAATGCTTCGGCAACGCTCCTCAAAGGAATCAAAGTTCTGCCTTCCGTAATCATTGGCGCAACCGACAAACTGTTTTTTTCACCATTGCAATAAAAATCTTTATTATTTACAAACAGTTCAATTTGCTTATTTTTATAAACTATAGTTACTTTCTTTTCGCTTTCTTCGTATCCCACTCTTGCGCCAAGATTTTCGGCAATGAATCTAAGCGGTATCATTGTAGTATTTTCAACAATTATAGGTGTTACCTCATTATTATTTTCATCTATCAAAACTCTTCTTTTCTTTGTAATTGCGTACGGACTATTAACATATAATAATATATCTTTTTTATCCATGACATATTTTATGTCTTTTAAATCATCGACTTTTACCTGCAAATCCTCAAAAAATAAATTTTTAAATTCTGTATACGTTTCGACATTTTTTTCTCTGACCTTTAAATTGTCCATATAATAAACAGCCTGATTATTATCTTCCGAAACAATTACGAAATGAAAACCCGAGACAGAGCTGACATCCGGCGTATAAAAATTTCTGTCAAGCAATTCGTAATAAATACCCGTATCAGTATATATATACATACTTTGCTTATGTTCCTGTAAATTTATATCAAATCCAAAACTGTATGTAGTATTCGCTTCAATTTTTATCGGAATGTCAATTTGCTCCACCTTTTGTTTTTCATACGAATATTCGGAAAAGGTAAATTTATTTCCGGTAAACATTATTCTCGTCGTTCCTCTGCTCATATTTCCTTTATTCTCGCATATAACCGGGAAGGCATAGCTTGTTTGTGCCGGTGATTTGATTTTAATGTCATAACTTACAAGAATATTTCTGTTTGTCCAAGACTTGGTTAAGTCCTTCTGCATTGTTAATGACAACCCTTTCTGCCCTGTATGGACAAATTTCATTGAGTTGTTTATTGTTTCATATGAGCATCCGTTCCACAATGCCGAACCGTCAACAACCCATCCCGGCGGCACAGCTTTATCCGTATAATTAAACTCTTCATTTAAAGTCTCTCCTACACCGTCTGATTCCTCTGCATAAACGGCAACCATTGCATTGTTTAAAAACAATATACTTATAAGAATAAGCAACATCTTCTTCATCAATTGTTCCATCTCCCTCCGACGCTTATTACATTAATTCTGTTTTTTGTATCAAATTTCTTCTTAATTCTTCTTTTCTGGGTCTGTTCATTATATATTTCAATGCACGTTCCTTATATTTATCGATGTTTTCCCAAAATTCAAAGTCATTATTAAAGCATCTCTTCGTAAGATCTGCAGCTACTTCTTCCCATGATTGATAATACTTCTTTTTTTGATCAAAATTATATCTTCCATATTCCAAAAATGATATACACCTGAGTGCCTGCTCAATTTCAAATCGTTGATCATTTTTTTTCGTTTTATAAAAAGGAAGTTCATTCAAATCTTTTTTGGATTTTGGAATACTTATATCGTACCCAAAATAATTCAATATTGTCGCAGCCATTATCCTTTGACCTTGCTCATTTGGATGAACTCTATCATCCAAAAACAATCGTACACCCTCTTTTTCAAAAGTATCCTCAATTGCTCTAAAATTTGTAAACTGATCAATCACACTAATATTAAACTCATCCGCTATCTTTTTTATGATACCGCCATATCTCTCCAGTTCATCACTTGCGCCACACAAAATTTCACGTTCTACCTGACGCTCATAATCATCAAACGGCATAGGCGTCATTAATATCACTTTAACATTTCTTTGTAAAAGCATATGTATTATAATTTTTATATTTAATTCATATACATTTCTTCTTCTTAAAATCTCGCATTTTCTCATGTCAGGCGTCAAATCTTTGTTTCTCTCTTTAGTTCCATATATTCCGGCACCCAAGTCATTTGCTCCAAACATTACCAAAACATAATCCGGATTATATTTTAACACTTCCTCCTCAAGATAGTATGGGGCATTTGACGCCGCATTTCCACCTATTCCACAATTATAAAATCTCGTTTTGCTATTTATTTTTGATAAATAACCGTTTATGTCATAAATCCAAAAACCCATTTCTGTCAAGCTATCACCCAGACAACAAACTCTTGAACCTTCTTTTATATTCATTTTATTCTTCCTTTCTCAGCCAACTTTCAAAACTCCAACTTAACTATCATTCCAATATACGCCTTTCGCCTGCCTTAATCATACGCTATTCTTCATTCACTCCATGCATTAGTTGCTGGTCGGATTGTACACAATATCGCAATCATAAGAAAAGCTAAATTTTTTAATGCATTTATGCAATCAACAACTTTAATATTTGTTGCAAACCATATATTTTTAGTTTTACATATATATTTTTAAAAATTTTCCATCACATCCCAATCTTTAATATTTTCTATCTCATGTCTATATTCCCACATCTGCATAATCGGCAAATCCTTAACCAAATCAAAGTATCCTATAAATTCGTTTACTTTTTCTTAATTAAAAAAGCCAAAGACTAATCCCATTACATACAAAACAACGATATGCGGCTCTCGATTGCCAATACTGAAAACAATATTATACACACTCTCTATGTTTAACATATGAATACCAATACCATTATGTATAATGTTCTGAATAAACATAGATATCCATAACAACAAATAATTCTTTTTTGACCTTTGCAATTACTGCAATCGGTTGCAGTAATTGCAAAAAAACTACGTTTTTTATGTGCTTGTTAAAAAATCACTAATGTTACTTTTTAATATTAATCTTATATTAGTATGCACCACTTTATCGCATTTTTCTCCGGAAATGATGTGTCTGGCGAGTTTGTCAAATGCCACATATGATTGATGTCTAACATCTTGAAATACAGATGCGCAAATTGTTTTGTTGGCTATATAGTCTTTTGTGTTTCCATATATATCAAAGGTTACCAAACTAATATTTTTCCTTGACGACACAGCACGACATAGTTCTTCGCACACAGAACTTGTGATGTATATCCCATCTATAGCATCTTGATATTTCGAAAAAACATCCAGACATTTCTCTCTTAAAACTTCTTCTTTGTCATTCATATCAATACAGTCAAGCAGTGTTAAATCAAATTTTTTTGCGGCCTCTACAAATTCAAGTTTTGCAGTTCTATGAAGACTTGATGACATATCACCTGTAAATAAAATAACATTTTTTCTTTTTGAACGGCTTAAACAATCAGCCAAAAATTCAGCTGCTATGCATGCCGCAGTTTTTTCATCATGCTTTGAAGAAAATAGACATTTAACATTTGAATTATCGCTTTGAAGCTGTACCATATTATTATTTTGTTCATAGAATTCATTAAGCATAGGCACACATTGCTCAGCACTAAACCCAGATACAATCACACCATCGTATGCCACCATTGACATCAATTCATCACGGCACTCCCACGATTTTTTATCTTCTGCCTTTATAACAACCACATCATATGTTATTTTATAATCTTTTACATTTTTGTGTGCTTCCTCTATCCCATTAAGCATATCGTCAAGGATGGACTTATATTTGGAGTATATGATTACTCCTATTTTTATGGTTTTTCCCGATAATCGTGAAGCAAAACTATTGGGATGATATCCATATTTTTCCGCGGTCTGCAAAACCAATTTTCTTTTGTTTTCTGCAACCATTGCATGGTCCGAAAAGGCGCGGCTGACCATAGACGGACTCATATTAAGTTCTTTAGCAAGACTATATATTGTAACCTTTTGTTTCAAATTCTATCTTCCTCCGACAACCGCAATCGGTTGCATTTTTCTCAAATATATTTTATCATATTCAAAATCGCATGTCAATAATAAATACATTCCGTTTTTATTTTCGTAACTTTTCACAATGTATTTATTATTTATTTGTTATACATGACGAATATCATACCCGGCGCACTATCACTTGCATCGTTCTGAAAATTTTAAAATAATTTGCAGAGTGCTAAACCTTTTTTTATTCGCAAGTTTTTATTTTCCACTTAGTAAAAGATTGCCGAGAGCATATGCTCTAATCAGCGTTTGTTTTTATTTCTATATGCAGTCGGGGTTAAACCGGTTTCCTTTTTGAAAGTGGTTGAAAAATAAAACGCATCTGCAAAACCGCACCTTGTTGCAACATTTTCTACACTGATATATGTTTCTTGCAAAAGCAGTTTTTTGGCAAGAGAAAATCGTAATGAAAAAAGATATTCATGCGGTGTTTTCCCGGTCGTTTTAACAAAATTCCTTCGAATATAATCTATATTGTACCCAATATATTCCGATATTTGCGAAATCTTAAAATCGGGGTTGGATACATTCTCGTAAATAAAATCCTTAACATCGTACACAAAAGCATGACTACACCCCGAAGAAGCATATTTTTTTATGTATTGACATATTGCATCAAGAAGGCTGTCGCATAAATTTACATAATTGCTATCCTTTTGCATAAAAGTCTTGTGCAGTATAAAAATTAGCTTTGATATATTTCTGTCATAATCATGTATAACAATCGGTTCATGAAAGTCCATTTCTTTCGCCTGAATGTACATATCTGTATAAAGCCCATCAGAGCAGCCATTATGCATAGTTCCCGGAGGTATAATCATAATATCATTAGCCTGTATATTATAAGTCGTTTTATCAATCATAGAACGATTATTTCCTGTTATATTATATATTATTTCCCATTCCTTGTGAAAGTGTGTTCCACAAGACTTTATCGGTAATTTTGTTTTTACGCAACAACTTAAATTCAAAGCCTGCTTACCTCCTATTTTTTATCATACGATAGCATAAAAAGTCGTTTTTGTCAAGGATTTAATCGGATATTTCCATTTATTTTTTGGAGGAATATGTTAAAATTATTTTGTACAATAAATTTTGTACAGAAAGGATTAGTGAAAATATGAAAAAATTAGTTATGAAAGCTCCAAAACAAAGTAGGCTGATTGATGTTGAAATGCCGACACTCAAAGACGAAAATTCCGTTATAGTAAAACTAAAATACTGCGGGGTTTGTATGTCTGAGCATTATGACTGGGAACACGCTAAGGATGGAATGACATTTGGGCATGAAGGGATAGGTGTTGTACATCAAATAGGCAAAAATGTCACTACTGTAAAAGTAGGCGACAGAGTAAGTGGACCTATCTATGGCGGTGCAGAATATAGCTGCACCGACGAAAGAAATCTTATCGTTATTCCCGACAATATCAAAGATGAAGAAGCTGTTTTGGAACCGCTCGGATGTCTGATAAGTGCTGTCAGCAAAGTCAAAATCCCTGTAGTAGGGGATACGGTAGCCGTTGTTGGTTGCGGATATATGGGTTGCGGCGCAATATCTCTCTTGAAAATGAGAGGTGCGCGTGTTATAGGTTTTGATATAAGAAAAGAATGCCTCGAAAATGCGCTTAAATACGGAGCAAGTGAGGTATATACTCCCGAGGAATATTTGAAAAAGAACAACAGCGGATTTGTTGCAACGGGAACAGGAACATTTGGCAGTAATGGGGGATTTCCTCTTGTTATGGAATGGGGCGAAAACAATGAATCGCTTGATTTTGCAATAAATATTACTGCGACTTGCGGACAGCTTGCAATAGGTGCATACCACACTGGCGAAAAGCGTTCTGTCGATGTTCAGCAGCTGAATGTAAAAGCGATTGACTGTCTGAGTACACATCCGAGAGAATGGGATTTGCTTCTTGCGTCTTGTCATAATGCAATAAACTTGATGGCAAATGATATGTGGAACTACAAACATGTGCCTACCAAAGTATATCCTGTGACAAAATTTGACAACGCGCAGAGTGAACTGACCTCAAAATACGGAAAATGGATGAAAGCGTTGATAGATTGGGAACATTTTGATATAGAACCGTACATAATTAAATAGGAGGCAGTTATGAAAATAGCAATAGGAAATGACCACACTGCCATAGAACTAAAAGAGCACATTGTTAAGTATCTGCGTGACAAGGGATATGATGTAACTGATTTCGGCACAAACGAGCATAAACGCACAGATTATCCTCTGTACGGATATACCGTTGGCAGGAAAGTTGCAAGCGGCGAGTTCGAATACGGAATTCTTATTTGCGGAACCGGCATAGGCATTTCTCTGGCAGCAAATAAAATCCACGGTGTGCGTGCAGCAGTTTGCTCGGAACCGTATTCGGCAAGACTTACCCGCCAACATAATAACGCCAACATCATAGCGTTTGGGGCAAGAGTTGTCGGAGATGCCGTTGCGGAAATGATAGTTGATGAATTTTTAACCGCCGAGTACGAAGGCGGCAGGCATCAAAAGAGGATAGATATGATTTCCGCAATAGAACAAGGAGAGAACATATGTATAAAGTAGGTGTTGATATTGGCGGCACAAAGGTCAATGTGGGTATTTTTGATGATGCCGGAAACATTGTTGCCTGTCGGAAAATATGGGTTAAGGACATAAACGATCTGGCTGATGTTTTAGCCAAAACGGTGATGAACTTATGTGCAAGCACCGGTGTACCGGCAAGCAAATTGGAAAGCTGCGGAATAGGAATACCCGGAACAGTCGGTGATGACGGCAGAACCATTCTCAAAGCGCCAAATATAGATATACTTAAGGATACACTTTGTGCTGATGTCGAACGAATTTTAAATTTGCCGACTTCACTGGTGCAAGATTCAAGAGCGGCAGCGTGGGGAGAATATCTCTTTGGAGCCGGCAGAGAAAAAAACTGCGTCGTATGCATAACAATAGGTACCGGTATAGGCTGCGGAATTGTTGCAAACGGCAAAATTTTGAACGGAACTCTTGGGTATGCTGGAGAAATAGGACATATTCCGGTTGCTGAAAACGGCAGAAAGTGTGGCTGCGGCAAATGCGGTTGTGTGGAAAAGTACAGCGCGGGAGGCGGACTGGATATTACCGCAGCAGAAATTCTCGGCGATGGCAAAACGGCTGCTGATTTATTCGATGCTGCTAAATACGGCAACAAACAAGCTGTTAATGCTGTGAACGATGCAGTACATTTGCTCGGCAATGTGCTGGTTTCCGTAATAAATACAATTTCGCCGGACTGTGTTCTTTTGAGCGGCGGACTTTCGGAACAAGTTGATTTGTATGCAAAACCAATAATTGAGTACATAAAAAATCATTGTTACAGTGCCGGCAGACTGCCGGACATACGTCTTGCCGAACTCAAAGACAAAGCACCATTGTACGGTGCGGCATATATACCTATTCAGCATAAGAAAGAGCCACTCTTGTCAGCATCAATTATGTGCGCAGATATACTCAATATGCAGTCTGCTCTTGATGAAATAGAAAGAGCCGGGATAAATTATTTGCATTGTGATATAATGGATAATCACTTTGTCCCTAACCTTATGCTCCCGACAGAATTTTTGAATAAACTGAAAAGCGGGACCGCTATGCCGTTTGACTATCACATTATGGCTGAAAATCCCGAAAGTGTTATAGAAAAACTTGAAATTTCCGACGGCGACATTGTTTCTGTTCATTATGAGAGTACAGTTCATCTGCAAAGGGCGATATCACTTATAAAAGAAAAAGGGGCGAAAGCCTCTGTGGCAATAAATCCGGCTACACCGATAAATGTTCTTGATGAAGTTTTACCACAGCTTGATATGGTACTCATTATGACTGTAAATCCGGGGTTTTCCGGGCAAAAGATTACACCGGGCAGCATTGACAAGATATATCGTATGAAAAAAAAACTTTCTGATATGAATCTTGACAAAGTTCTTATAGAAGTGGACGGAAATTGCAGTTTTGAAAATGTTCCCAAAATGTATAGTGCCGGGGCTGATGTCCTTGTTGTGGGAACTTCAAGTGTTTTTAAGCCGGATACGAGTATTGCGGAAGGGACTTCGAAATTACTTAATTTGTTGAGTTGACATCTAAAAGTACGACAAATTTGCACGGAGCAAAATTCGACAGACACTCAGATAGTGTGAATTGCCGTGTCTGGGCAGATGCAATGATTAAAAAACTTAAAAAAATTTTGGATTAAAGTGAGAGGGGCGTTTATTATAATGAGTAACTTAAAAGTAGGGCTTCAACTATATTCTATTCGTGATAAAATGGAACAAAATATGGATGAAGCATTAAAGAATGTTAAAGCCATCGGATATGATTACGTTGAGTTTGCTGGTTATTTTGGAAAGACAAAAGATGAGGTAAAAGAAATCCTTGATAAATATAATTTGAAATGTATATCAGTTCATCAGGGCTATGATGTTTTTCTGAAAAACCCCGAAGAAAATGTTGAATATCTCAAAACAATCGGCGCAAAGTATTGTGCAATCCCCTGGTTGGATATAAGCAACCATAAAGGACATGAAAAATTTGAAAAGACAGTGTCGGAAATAACCTATGTCGGAAATCTTCTCAAAGATAACGGAATTCAGTTATTGTATCATAATCACGATTTTGAGTTCAATAAATATGATGGCAAATATCTCATAGATTGGTTATATGAAACGATACCTTCGGATTTGCTGAAACCGGAATTTGATACTTGCTGGATTAAATATGCAGGATGCGACCCGCGTTATTATCTCAAAAAATTCAGAAACAACATTGATGTGGTGCATTTTAAGGATTTTGTGTGCTCTAATAATGCGCACGGTCCGGTTTATGCCCTGATAGACAATGAAGGTAAAGAAACTGCCAAAGGGGCAGGTACAAATAATGACTTTAAATTCAAGCCTGTCGGCGAAGGAGTCCAAAATTGGCTGGAATTGATTAAGGCATCTGAAAGCAATGGCGCAAAGTATATCATAACAGAGCAAGACCAGTGGTACAACGAGGATAGTATGGATTGTGCTGCAAGGGCAAGAGCATATCTTAAATCGCTTGGAATTTAAGCGGCGGAGGTGAATATTTATGAAACAGTTGATAATGGACGGTCCGAAAAAGAGTCATGTTATAGATGTTGATATTCCGAAAATCGGAGATAATCAACTTCTCGTTAAAGTTTTATATTCCGGGTTGTGTCACTCCGAATGGTATCCGTGGTCTGTTGCCGAATGTGGACAAACATTCGGACACGAAACCATGGGAGTTGTTGCCGACAAAGGGGCAAATGTTAAAAACTTCAAAATTGGTGACCGTGTTACAGGTCTTGGCGGAGGCGGACATAAAGAATATATTGTTATGGAACCCGAAAAAACATTTGTTGTGCCGGACAACATTTCGGACAAAGATGCCATAGGTGAACCTCTTGGTTGTTTAATGAGCATTTCCGAGCGTGTAGACTCAAATCGCACCGGTGACACTATCGTCATTGTAGGTGCCGGATATATGGGACTAGGATTAATTTCATTGTTTAAAGCAAAGGGATATTTAAATGTTATCGCGATTGACGAACGTGAGATTGCTCTTAAAAATGCCAAACGATACGGTGCGGATGAGGTTTACCTTTCTTCTCAACTCCCGTCCACATTTAAGCTTAACTGGGAAACGTGGAAAAGTCCAGATTTGAAACGGGACGGACATCTTGTAGATATTTTTAACATTGGATTTCAAAATGTGGTTGAAATAACCGGTACCCAAACGGGGCTGAATTTAGCAGGAGAGATGGTTTGTGCTCATGGGAATCTTGGCATTGCTGGTTTTCATAATTATGCTCTGCGTACTGTTGACTTTAAGCTTTGGGGTATGAAGGCTATGACGATGTATAATTGTCACGAGAGAAGAATATCATATGAGGCAACTCTTGTAAAAAAAGCCTTGGATATGATATCCAAAGATATATGGAAATTTAGGGATACCGTAACACATTTATATGATTTAAGCGAGTTTGATATGGCAAATTATGACATGAAAAATCATACTGATAACTACATTAAAGGGGCAATTTCGTTTGTGTAACAAATGGATAAAATATACAAATGTTGAAAGGAAGATTTAGATGCATAATCAGTTATCAAAAATAAGCTGCTGCATAGATATGATGTTTACATATTGTGATTTTTATGACAGAATAGGTGAGGTCAAAAAATGCGGAATTAACACAGTTGAGTTTTGGCATTGGGCGAAAAAGGACATTGACAAAATTAAGAATTTGCTCGAACAAAACAAAATGAAACTTTCGGTTTTTAACATTGACAGCAAAGATACAAAACTTTCGCAAGATTTATCACACGGAATACTAAATTTAGGCAAAACGGACGAATTTGTGTCTGCATTATGTGAGAGTGCACCGGTATATAAAAAACTTGGCGCATCGGCTATGATAATTTTAGTCGGCGAAAATGCACCGTTCTGCGAGAAAAATGTATTGCAATGCTTAAATGCCGCAAAACCAATTTGTGAAAAAGAAAATATCACCCTGGTAATTGAACCACTCAATGACATCGACCACAAAAATTATTCAATGCCCTATGTAAAGCCGATTTTTGAACTTTTGAAAAAAGTAAAAAGTCCGAACATTAAGTTACTCTATGATATTTATCATCAAAATATGATGGGTGATTTTGATATTAAGGAAATTAAAAATAACATAGATTTAATTGGTCATTTTCACGTTGCCGATGTTCCCGGCAGGCACGAACCCGGTACCGGAAAAATTGACTATGTAAAAATATTTAAAGAAATTGACAAAACAGATTATAACGGATATATCGGACTTGAATACAAAGCAACGAAAAAAGATAGCGAAACTTTCGGATTTTTGAATAAATAGGATGTTCTTGTAGACCACCATAGAGTCTTACTTATGCCAAGGTACAAATTAAATCCAGAGGAACAGGTACGGCGAAAATACGGCAGTTTACAGTCGTGGATATTCGCACAAACGCTTGATATTATGCGGCTGCAGAGGTAACATACATCATACGAAGGAGGCGGATACCATGCCAAGAATCATAAAAACCGTGCAATCACAGCCGAAACCGGAAAGGCTGTTAAATGTAGCTGCATATGCCAGGGTATCGAGCGGTAAGGACGCTATGCTCCGGTCCCTATCGGCGCAGGTCAGCTTTTACAGCAGCATGATTCAAAACCATAAGGGTTGGAATTATGTCGGTGTATATTCCGATGAGGCAATAACCGGAACAAAGGAAACAAGAGAGAATTTTCAAAGGCTGCTCAACGATTGCAGAAACGGCAAAATAGACCTTGTTATCACAAAATCAATATCAAGATTTGCACGAAATACCGTTGACAGCCTTGTCACAATCCGTAAGCTTAAAGAACATAATGTAGAGGTATATTTTGAAAAGGAAAACATATATACATTCGATGGCAAGGGTGAATTACTGCTTACCATAATGAGTTCACTTGCGCAGGAAGAAAGCAGAAGTATTTCTCAAAATGTAACCTGGGGACAGAGAAAGCGCTTTGCCGATGGGAAAGCATCACTGCCGTACAAGCATTTTCTCGGATATGAAAAAGGCGAGGACGGAATTCCGAAAATAGTGCCGGAACAGGCGGAAATCGTGAGAACTATCTTCCGGCAGTATATGCTCGGGAAATCAATCACTGCAATAATTTTCCTTGACAGAGCAACAGTAAATACAGACGGAACAATAGAGTTTTGCTTTAAGGACGGCGCAAAAATACCCGTATGAAAAACCGATAAAGCAACAGCAGACAGCCTCGCCAAATTTTAGGCGAGGTGATTTTTTGCATTAATCGATATTGGACGAAAGGCGCCAAATATGTGTTCACAAAGCGATAAATTCACCGAATTGTTCATTTTCCCTGTTTCCGTGTCAAGGGTATAGAAAAAAACCGTAAAAATGCTAATAATTGGTAGCTCACCGTTCAAAAATGCAAGGTTGCAAGCATACCCTTGACACACAAAGCCGACACCCCGAACGGTTAAGCCATTTTAGGCACAAAAAAAGAACAACAGTCTTTGTATCAAAACTATTGTCCTTATTTGGCTTTCACGTACATAATAGATGCATCTGTATTTTTTGTTGTTTTTTACAAGTTTCATCGGTGACATTTATCAGTGACATTATCGGTGACAATTTTACAAACAAACTCGCTCAAGCGAGTTTGAACAATACTTCTTCCATTTTCACTATTACCTATTACTTTCCAAAAATCGACGTGGGTGATTATTATGGAATAGTAATAGTGAATATGTAATAAGAGTACCACTACTCATTGGATTCAACTGCGTAATCTCTTAAAAAAAGATTTGGAATGCAAATATCTCTTCTCAAATCATAATCTTTTATTGCATTTTTCAAACTTTTCTTTGGATTAGTTGTGAGCAAATCTTGCAGTGTCTTTGCCGAATCTTCCAAGTGCTTAAGCGTTTCTTCATCTAATTGTTTTGATAAGAAATAGTCTTCAGTATACAGCATGATAATGCGGTTAATTATCTCAAGACGTTTTTCAGGTGTAGCATCAGTCATATATTTTTCAAACTGTTTATAACGCTTGCTTTTGGAATCAAGAAACAATATTACCGCTGTAGCCTCTTTAAGAGGGAAAACTGCCAAGTGAAGATATTCAATATTATAGCTTTTTTTATGATTATAATTATCATTGATTAATTCGCCATTCATGCCGGTTACTAAACCAACCATTCCTTGATATGCGATCGGCACAGTATAGTCCAGTTTGTCATAGGAAACAACTCTTAACCAGTCCTTTGGAGATATTAAATATTCTTTTGCTTTCCTAAAAATCTCGTAGCATTCCTCGATATCCCTTGTTCTAGCTTTAATCTGTGCATCAATTATAGGTGTAATCATAAATGACAGCAAGGGTTCCTTTTCTTTTAGCAACCGCTTTGATGCTTCAAAAAGTTCAATTTCTGTTTCATGCTTATAGATATCTCTCAGCTAAGTTTTTAATACGATTTGATTTAGTGCAGCCACTGTTGGAAGCGTATCATACGCCTCCGCTTTCTCATAATCCTGGAACACTTTACTATCACATGGTCTACAGATAATATGAAAGGTAGCTGCATTATTTACACCAGAATCTTTGCTAAGCAGGTCGGAATTAATCAATGTATTAAATGAATTTAATTTCCCATTCCAAGCAATATTTTCAAGGCAAAATTGAGGTATTGTATGTGAATTGCAAAAACCTCCTGTTGTACCACACAGCATACACTTTTTATGTCTTGATTCAGCAGTCGCATCTTTAATTTGATGTCCCAGAATTTTTCGCATTTCGATAACTAGCTCATTTGATAAGTCCTCAACACTCATATCTATTTTTTTAATATCTCTCACCCTCTCGTCTAATTTAACTGCTTGTTTATAAAATATTTTATGATATTTCTTAATTTACAAAAATATCATACATGCTTTGTCTTTCAAAAAGTATATAAACAATAGAATAAAAGCATACTCATTATGCTAAATTCGCTCTGCACAGGGAAAGGTACGTTTAAAAGATTCAACTTCGTCAGCGGTTAGTACTTTTATGCAAACTAAACCAACCATCGCTCTCGAACATGCAACATAAATCAATTTCTTTGAATTTATTATTCGATTAACATTTGCATCACTTTCTGGCATATATAAAGAAGAAAAATTATATTCGTTCCAAAAGAATTCATCAATAACTACAATGACATTTTGAATGCTTGATCCCTTAGTTTTATGCATTGTAATATATTCGGTCTCTTCTTCCAAATATTTTGAATAATTCAACGCCTCTGAAAATTTCAAGTTATGTGACAATAATTCGATTATAAAACGTTCTTTTTTGTATGTCGATTCCAAATCATCAAACACTTCTTCAGAAGGAATATCGATTTTATCTTTGATTTTATTATAAGTGTTATTTCCGGCAAGGTACAATTCGCGAAATGCCTTATAAAATTCATCGCTGTTGTTTTGTTCTACAAAAGTTCTTTCACGTTTGATTTTATTTATACAACTATCTGATAACTTGATGATCTTTTTTTCTGCAGCTAATTCAATTGCCTCCCACATCGAAATATCTTTATCTTCGATTATACTAGACATAATATCCCTGATAACCTTTTTGTCAGAAAGCTTTTGAACAATGTAACCACTTGAACGCACTGATTTTATTAGAGTGTTGTACTCGCCACGCGAATAAGCATTACAAATATCACAGAGTTCCAGCACTTGGATGGATGCCAAATACTTTTCCATACGATCACTCACATCGTAGTATCTATCATTAAAAACTCTATATAAATGCTGAAAGTGGTTCTTCTCAGCAATCGCTTTGTTTGTTAACATCAATATTTTAGCTGTCGGACAATATTCTTTGGCCTTGCTTATTAGTGCATCAATTTTTGATTGATATATCGCTTTTTCTTCTTCAGAACTATGAGAGTTGGGTTTTTGCTCGCATGTTGAATATAAAACTTTAGCGAATCCATGTCGAGATTCCTCAGTTTCGATTTCACCTTTTGCATTAGTTTTAAATGCCACTTTCTGCTCTAATCCATCCAATCGTAGCGGGTTGACAAAATTGATAACTTCATAAGCACAACGATAGTTATCGGGTTTTGGGATTGCAATTAAAGAATCTCCTACATATTCATCCACATTGCCAACACCATCACTATAAATCGACTGCATACTATCCCCAAACAAACAAAGTGTTAATTTGTTGTTCTGCGATACGTGTATTAAATCACAAACGATCTCGGCATTAGTATCTTGATATTCGTCAATAAATATATAATCATAACGATCAGCAATCATTTTTGACAACAATGGATATTTGTTTATTAACAAATGAAATATCTTTAGCAGCCCATCATGACCAAATGTTAGATCTTTTAAACTATCAAATTTGGTATCATTATATCCTATTGCAGAATAATCTTTTGAATATATTTTTTCCTCAATCTTTTTATTGATATTTTTGATACCATCATTAAGTATTTTATTAAATGACTCGGGATCCTTATCGTAGTCTCTTTTTCCCGTTACTTTGGGTGCAGATTCACGAGTTATTTGGTAAAGTTTATCTGCATATTTTTCATACAATTGCTTATAGCGCTCATGCTCATACTTCTTGTATTCTTTGTCTGAAATATCCTCATTTTTTTCAGAAGCAACAAATTCCGGGATTAAAAATAACTCTCCAATAACCGTATGTATATTCTTCTTATAGTCTTTAATTAACCATTAAGAAACGAGTGAATTGTTGACACGGGAAATGCATTTCCTGTTCTGCTTTGTATTTCATTTACAGCAACATTGGTATGAGTAATACACATTACTTTCGCTTTGGGATTTGTTTGACTAATATATATTAATAGTTCTTTTAGAGATTCAGTTTTACCGCTACCTGCACCACCTTGAAGGACAAAGCTTCTCTTATTATCAATACATTTTTTACACTGTTCCACAGCGGCTATTGTTGTTTCTGTAGCCATTCTAATCCCTCCTCTATATACTTAGGGGTTGTCCATTCAACATTTTTATCAGTATATGCAATATAAAGTAAGGATGATGCAAAATCGGACTTTTTATCGATTATCTCTTGAGTCAAATTGTATATATCATCATTAGCATCAATCTCGTCTTTATTTTTTAACCCTAACAATTGTTCCTGTTGTTCTTTTAATGTTGTTAAGTTTACATTTATAAATGCATCTTCAAAACTTCTTGGATACATCAGCAATATAGCTATGATTGATTTTATCGGTGTAATCACTGATATATTTATAATCACAGTTTTTGCACTCGTATGTTGTAAATCCTAATGTTGTGCAAGTCGGAGCAGTTACAGTCTTATTGTAATCGTGATCAGCTTTATCAACATAGTCCGCCTTATAGCTATCGCCGCAGTCATCACAAGTATATGTCGTGTAGCCCATCTCTGTACATGTCGGCGGTGTTACAACCTTTGTATAATGATGTTTTTTAACATCTGTGTACTCGCCGATATATGACTTTCCGCAGTCCGGGCAAGTGAATACTGCATATCCGTGTTCCGTACAAGTCGGCTCTACGGTCTTTTTGTTATAGTTATGCGGAAGCACATCTGTGTAGTCCGCCTTATATGTTTCGCCGCAGTCCACGCAAGTGTATGTCGTAAATCCTACACTCGTACAAGTAGGCTCCGTTACATCCTCTGCATAGTTATGAGCAATCTTGTCTGTATAATCGGACACATATTCATCACCGCAATCCGCACAGGTATATGTTGTATATCCCATTGCCGTGCAGGTCGGCTCTGTAACCTTTTCGCCATAATTATGCGGCATTTTATCTATATAATCACCCTCATAGGTGTTATCACAGTCTTTACACGAATATACTGTATAGCCCATTGATGTGCAAGTAGGCTTTACGGTTTTTGTTTTATATGAATGTCCTTTCGGCAATTCTAAAATCGCTCCGCACTCAACGCAGGTCTGCGGCTCTGTACAGGTTGCCGATTTGCCCGGAGTATGTCCTTTTGCGCTTTCTGCCTTAATCATCTTTTCATTACAGTTTAAGCAGTTGAATTCGATTACGCCCTCGCCATCACAGGTTGCGTCGGTTACATTGTGTCCTTTATCCCAGCTATGACCGAGTGCGTCCTTATATTTATCCGTATATGACATATGGCAGGTTTCGCAGATATGAGTTGTGTATCCTCCGTCTGTACAAGTCGGATTCTTTACTATTTCCTTAAAATTATGCGGAGCATAAGGTGTTGTATTTGTGATATAGCTTTCGCCGCAAATATCACACGAATGCAGAATATATCCGGCATTGATACAAGTAGCGTTCACCACTGTATCGTGATAATGATGACCTGCGGTCGGTGTTGTCTTTTCGTTAAAATCGCCGCACTTTGTGCAGATTTCAAGCACCAAGCCGCCCTGTCTGCAAGTCGCCTCACGGATTGTCTGCGTCTTGTATGTATGCCCAGATGTCTGAACATAGTTTTTCTTTTCAAGACTTCCGCAAGTGTTGCACTGCCATCTCTCGTATCCCAATTCCGTGCAAGTCGGTTTCACGGTTTCGATGTATCTGTAATCATGCTCGTGAACAGGCTTCTGATTATCCGAATTGTTATTCTTGCTGTCATCAGCTAAAAGCCACACATAAGATACACCGTTCTCCGTCATATTTTCCGTGCCGTACTTATAATCAATCTCATAGTACACAGGATAGTATCCGGCTTTTGTGTAGTGCGGCGCCGATGTCATATTACACGAGCCTGCCGCTGTGCCGTAACGAATTTTCGTATGCACCTCTTTATCCGATAAATCCGAAACAGATATGGAATGTGAATCACCGTCTGCCATACCGTAATATGATGAAATTACAGCCTTTGCAGAAATATATTCCGTTGTCTTGTATCCGCAGTCTTCACATTCCTCCTGCAAGTAAAAACGGTTGTTGCCAACCTGTGCATCAATTGTACTTTCAAGATTATGTGACTCTTTTTTCTTTGATGCTTTTGCGTAGGTTCCTTTACAGAATTGACAATACTCACCCTTTTTTAATGTTGTCGTGTGCTGATGTTCGTCATACAACTCGTAAGTCGTATTATCAAAGTCGATAAAAAAGTTGTGGTCGCAGGAGTTCAAGCCGTAAACATTGTTGTTAAAGTTATATGCACCCGAACCGTCAACGGAGTTAATTGTGCCGCAAGTCTGACACACAGACTTTGTGTAATGATACCCCGTATAGCTTACGTCCACGCCCGGAGTACCGCTGTCCGTGTTACCTTTTTTCTGCCCGTCAATATCGTAACCGTCTGACCATTTTACACCGTGATTCATAGCGGTCTGTCCCGATTTGGTGTATTCGGGTACACGGTAAGTTAAAACCGTTGTGTCCTTATTGCATACCGGGCACCACTGCGTTTCATAGGTTACGGTTGCATTCATATCCAACTCATTTGTGCGGTTATTGGTTTTGAGCCAATTATCCGCAGGATCTTCGTAATCGCTTTTCTGTGCCGCAAAGACATTCATTACAGGGAGTGTTCCCAAAATCATTACAACTGCAAGAAATGCCGACATTAGCGATTTCATTTTTAAACTGTGTTTTGTTTTCATTATTTCTGATACCTCCATTTTAGTTTAAGTTTATACCGCCGGTCTGTTCTTCTTCCGGCTCGGTATTTTGTAATTTTTCAAGTTTTTCTCTTGCCCAATCCGGCAAGTATTCGTCCTTTAGTACGCCGAAAACATTTTCTCTGTTCCATCTCGCCTTATCACCGTCATACAGACAAGTCGCATACACGGCTCTGCCTGACGCTGTCGGGCTGCACCCGAATCCACCGGTCGCAAGACAAAGCTGATATTCCGGTTTCCAATATTCTTCTTTCATTGACATATGGTTTAATACAATAACCTTATCTTTCATATCAATACTCTCGTCCAAGCAATGTTTTCTGCTGAAAAGATTAAGGCCGTTATATTTTTTAATAATTTTTTCTGCAAGAATATTTACTACTCCGGTATGTATTTGCGACAGATAGCCGTCCGCATACTCGCTCGTGTGAGATGTCATAAAGTCCTTTGCCCATTCTTTAACCTCCGGCGACCATCTTCCATCGTGCTTTGACATTTTCACCGTGTTGGCAATAACGAACATCATTCGCTGCATACCAAATTCGCCTATACATTTATCAAGATAGGTTCCGTCTTTATCGACAACATTATCTTTATATGCGTTTGCATAAAGTCCGGTTTGCGGATGCTGAATGAATTCCGTGCATCGTCTGTTCTCATCACGGCTTGCTCGGTATTCCTCAACATCGCCGTCATGCTCCGCTGTCCTGTATGAATAACGGTAAAATTCCACCGCCATAGCTGTTCACCTCACATATTCATTACCGGGGCTGCCTCGGTCTGTTCATTCTGATCCGCCTGCAATTCGGTATTGCTTTCGGCAGTTTTTTGTCCGTCTGAACGCTTTTGAGACTTTTTATTCCCTGCCTTTTTTGTTTCTTTCCCCTCTTCATGATTCTGCTCCTCCTGCTGTGTTAATTTCTGTTCGTATGCTTCAAGCACCGCACTGTGGAGATTTTCTCTTCCCTCTTTTGTAATCGGGAAACAAATATCCTCATATTTGGCTCCTGCTTTACGGGAAGGCATTGACACAAACGGACCGTCATTGCCCTCAAAAATCCTCACACCTTTTACAACAAACTCGTCATTGATGGAAACCGAGGCAACTCCCTTTAAGCTTCCGGGTTTGTTAATAAGGTTCACACTTGCTTTGTAATTCATAAATTCTACCCCTTTCTTTTATATAACTCATCATCCACTTCTTTTAACCTTTCACCGATTGCCCGTATCACATTTACGGTAACGGCATTCCCTGCCTGTTTATACACCTGATTATCGGAATTTACCAAGCATATCTTTTGAGCCTGTTCCTCACTGAATCCCTGCGCTCTCAAACATTCCTGCGGCATAAGCCGTCTTATCCGAAGTTTTTCTAAAATGCCATGTCTGTCTGTTGCGGTTATAGTAAACATCAATCCGTCCTCACCACGAAAACGAGGGCCGTTTTGTCTTTTATACAGCTTGCCGGGTGTTAAGCACGGCATAACGCCTTCAATAATAGCAGAGTTTTCTCCCTTTCTTTTTGTGATTCCGCTGTTATATCGGCTTTTGATACATCGAACAAGCCGTGTCAATACAGGCTCCTCGTTCATATCAATGCAGGAAACATCGTAAAGACCTGTCTTTCCGCCCTGTCCGCCTGCATTTGCCGCAAGCGTTATTCCGAGTCCTTCGGGATTGTACACTCTTTGTCCCTGATTTCCGCCAAGGATTTGTTTAACAGTCTGAGGGTTGCACTCTGTGAAAGGTAATATTTTTCCGGCACATCTTTCGTCAAGATATCCGACAAGGTACACTCTTTTCCGGGTTTGGGGAACACCGAAATCCGCGCTGTTAAGCACCTGCCATTCGATACCATACCCCAGGTCTGATAACGCAATGAGGATTTGCGTAAAAGTCCGCCCTTCGTCATGGTTAAGCAGACCGGGAACATTTTCAAGTAAAAAATATTTAGGTCGCTTTTCTCCAAGTACTCTGACAATTTCAAAGATGAGCGTACCTCTGGCATCTTCAAAGCCGCGTCTTCTGCCTGCGACTGAAAACGCCTGACAGGGAAATCCCGCACAAAGGATATCAAAGTCCGGGATGTCCTTTGGGTTAATTTTTGTTGCATCATCAAAAAACACCTCATTTTCAGTATCAAATACGGCATTGTAGCTCCTGTTTGCAAATGCGTCAATCTCGCAATGTCCGACGCATTTATATCCGCCTGCTCTTTCAAGCCCTGCTCTGAAGCCCCCAATGCCTGAAAACATATCAAAAAATCTTATCACTGTTTTCTCGCTCCAATCGGGGAACTGAAAGCGTCGCCGACACCTCGTGAGGATATTAAATTTTAATGATTCGTTATTTCTTCTTTCCGCTGTTGATATTAGCCGATTCGTTTTCAGCACACATTTTTAATCTTTTCTGCACTGCTGCGTGCATATTTTCAAGCGATTCCTTTGTGTAGCCTTCAAGAAGCTCATTCGCTTCATTTTCAGTAAGCCGTACCCCTGCGTCGTACTCGTGCAGGAATTTTCCGCTTTCCACCATAGGTGTGATAATCAGCCGAACACCGTCAAACACAACTTTGATATATGTGTTATGTCCTATTTTCCTCAATAGTTCTCGGAATAAAAACGGTAGTGTGATTCGGCCTCTTGTACCTGTAGTCCTGTAAATAGTTAAACTCATAATCACCATCTCCAAATAAACTTAATTGTATCGGTTCGTTTTTTCTTCTTTCGTTTATATCGTAGTTTGCGATCAGCAGCTCCTTGAATCTGCTACCTGAATCGTATCTGTGGGCAAGAGAGTTTGCACGGGTATGCTCGACAATCGTATAGTCCTTATACAGTTCCTTAACAAATTCGCAGTCATTGTACGACAATAAAAATTTGCCCTTAATTTCTTTTAAGGTGTCATACAATCTGACATGGTCTTCTTTCGGAAACTCCACCATATAATGACCTTCCGTTTCAACATACGGCGGATCAAGATAGAAAAACGACTCGTACCTGTCGTACTGTTTTATAAGGCTTTCAAAGTCTTTATTCTCAATCACAGTTTCTCTCAGCCTGAATGCCGCCGCAGAGAGCGTTTCCAGTGTACTCAAAAGATTTACGGGCTGACCGCCGAAGCTCTTGCCTCCGCTGCCGTAGCTGTATCTTATGAGCTTGTAAAAGGCTGCCGCTCTCTCCACATCGTAAAGCTGCGATTTCTCTGTTAAAATCTTTACGATTTCCTCTGCATCCCGTTTGTTAAAATACTCGTTTGCCGTCTGCAATTCTTCTTGCATATACGGATATTCCGGCTCATCGCCGTTTAAGAAGTTTTGCAGTATACTAAACTCCTGCCTGCTGTGAAGCGGCAAAAAATTTAAGGCTTTGATTAACGCCAGCGGCCTTTCCTTTACACATCTGAACATATTTACAAGGTCGCCGTTAAAATCGTTATACACCTCAAACCTTTCTTTCATCTTTGCAAAGAGAACAGAAGCTCCTCCGCCGAACACCTCGATATATCTTCCGTAAATCAAGGGGAATGACCAAAGGATTATATCTCTCATTGCACGTTTGCCGCCTATATACGGAATCGGACTGTTTTGATATTTCACTACCTCAAACACCTCCGATTTGGCATAAACTAAAAAAGCGGCTGATGTTGTCAGTTTTGACTTATCAGCCGCCGCATTTCTACGATATTCTTGATTTCGGGAACATCTCTTATTCTGTTGCTTTTACTCTTGGGTTTCATATTTTTCTTCCTTTCCGCAAAACAAAAAAAGCGGTCAATTCGTGTGTAATCACACAAACTGACCGCCTCTTATTTTTTCTTCTTACATACCGTCCATACCGATTCCTTGTGTCTGCCCGTCCGGTCCGCTTGCATAGTCAAGCAGTTCTCTGACATCTTCGGGTGCATTTTCCTTATCAATATGAATATCACCGTCAAATTCCGGCGTATACCAATAGTCATAAACACCGATTTCTTCTCTTTTGGTTTTTACTTCGTCCGGCATACATTCGCTGTCATCACAATAAAAATTGCCGTTCAACATAAACTGTGTTCCCCAATGTTCACCTGATGATTCAATATCCACCAATACAAGCCCGACGCAAAGCGCATTTGTTTCCCGTGATTTGATCACTGCAGGAAGATAGAACATCTCCTCATTGCCGGCATCAATATCATCTACGCAGTCCGTGCCGTATGTGCCGCAAAACACCTCGTGCATTGTTTTAAGCATTTCTCTATCGTCACGCATACTTTTTGCATCAAGAGTTCTCAGCTTTAAGTTCAGGTTATTGATAAACACTTCATTTTTTCCGATAAATTTTAATCCGTATATACGGTCTTCTTTTACTTCTTTTTCCGAAAAGTTTTCCGGCTTATTGTGCATATCGTAATAATACCGCATACATTCATCGGATATTGAACCGTAATGGCCGTTTTCGCCTGCCGACGCAATAAAAAATGTTCCGCATATTATCTCGCCGCCAAAGTGCCTGTTTGGTTTAAGAAAAGGCAATGTATTATCAGCGTTGGAAACCAAGACAGATTTACTGTCAAGCTGCTGTGTCCTCACATTGCCTTCGACAACGCTTTTATATGCCTCCGTAACATTTTTTAACCACTCGATATGCGGTTTCTTTCCCGGTTCAAAAACCATAATTTTAATTCTGCTCTCCATTTAAGTATTTTTCCTCTCTTTTAGATTCTTTGCCGCTTACTATAAAGCAGCACATCGTAACAACACCGAAAACAGCTCCGAGCGTTACTCCGCCTATAAATGTTAACACATAACTCACTTTGATTCACCTCTGCATTTCTATTATTGGTTCTTCTGCTTCTTCCATATCCTCGTTATCTGCCGTAATTTCAAACTTTGACTCACCGTATGGCTTAACTGTTGACCTTTCCAAAAAATCTTCGCCTCTTTTTGTAAAATATGCAACTTCATATTCGTTGGCATCTAATATCTCGCCATCACCGTAAACAAAGCTTTTAACATTTACCTCAACCTTCCCGGTGTCCGGGTTGTCTTTCATAAAATTCTGATATTTTATCCAATTTTTAAGGTTGTCTTCTCTTTCCGGAATTCCGCCGCACAAAAATGATTCTTTTGCTCCGTTGTCTGCCGATACCGTTACCTTTGAAAATAAAACTGCCATTATATCACCATCCTTACTTAATCCGTATTGTCTGTCCTTTATATGAGTATGTATTTTGCCTGCGGTTCATCGGATTGTTCACATAGCTCTGTTTTCTTTTCCGCTTATCGTTATACCCGCTTATGCCGTACTTCTCAATAAATTTGGCATTGATAATCAGACAAAGAATTTTATCATCTATAACGCCGTCCTCGGTCAGATCGTCCTCTGCAAGACCTGTTTCCATTCCCGCAAGCATTCTGACTGCATGATACAAATTATATTGTTCTTCACCGTTACTGCCGTTATACATTTTCGGCAGAATATAAATCGGATTGGACACATAGTTTTCAAGGATTGTTCCGAATACTCTGTCAGCGCTCAAAAGATAGATAACAGCAGCTTTGCCGAAATCTAATCTTTTGTCGTTCTTCACGCACTTTCCGTACATTTTCCAAAACAAATCTCTATGCTCATCATCACAAAAAATAAATTCATCAAACAAAAATCTGTCCAATGAATTCAGCACCCTTTTTATAATACTTCCGTATCCGTATTCACGCATATATTCTTTTAACATTCCGGCATACTGTGCTTTCAGTCTTTTTTCTTCTTTACTGCATCTCCCCATATCGGGTATCTGCTGCATCATACATTCGTAGGCGAAAAGCCTTGTACCCGACATAAACTTTGCCGACATCAATCCTCATCCTCCGTATCTATGTGATCCGGCAGGCGTGTGTCTTTATCGTATGCAAACTGTGTTAAAATTCTGTACCCCCGAATCGTTTCAAGGATATATACCTCTAATACTTCGAGAGCATTTTCAAATGTTTCGAGCATACCCTCAAGGTTGTATTTGTTATATGCCAAACTCGAAGTCCATTCGTTATAGTCATCTACATCAAATCCTTCATTCAGCATTGACGCCTTTATATCCTCTGTGAGCAAGCCAAGATTTTGGGCAATGTCGGCTATCGTATTCATAATATCAATAACTCTTTTGTCGCCGTCTTTAATTAGGTCAAATAATTCCGCATCATTGACATCTATCGCCACCGAAATGTCATCAGACGTAAACTTAAACTTGTATATTCTTCTCTGTATTTCAACTAAAATATCAATATTTCTTTTCATTTTATTTTTACCTCACATATTCAAATTTTGTTCGTTTTCAGTATTTTCGTTAAACCATTTGTTCCACTCCTCTGCCGGGCAGTATCCGGCGAGTGCCTTTGAAAACTCCTCCAACCGTTCATATTCAACATCGCAGCACTGAATCTGCACACCGTAACTTCCTTCATATATCTGCTCTACCCTTGCGCCAAGGACATCTGCCCACTCTGCTCTGCCCTTATCGGTAAGCGTGTCATATGACAAATCTTCAATTGTCGCCAAATCGTGTTCAACCTCGTTATGCACAAGATGAACACTTGAAAGGCTTACCCCCTTTAACAGATCGCCAAGTGTAATATTTGAAAGAGTTTGTTCAAGCGGCACTTTGGTGAATGAGTTATCAAGCGATGCAATGTCCGGCAAATAGGTTCCGAGCATTTCGGGGGCAACAAACAATTTCGTACCGTCAGTTCCCTCAAACAGCATATTTTCATCTGTTACCTTAAAGGTATATATTTTCCCGTCGTTTTCGTACCTGTCGCCGTCAGTATAGTAATTCAGCGCCTCCGGCAAAGTTTTTCTTGCAATTTCCGCCACCTTTTCGGTCAGCTTGCCGTATTCATCACGAAATCGTTTGGCATTAAGATACTGCGGTTTTTGAAATCGTTTGTCATAGCAATAGATATAAAAGTCGTAGTTTCCGTTATCCGAAATTATCCTGATATCGTACTCATAATTTTCGCTTTCAACAAACATTCCGTGCGAATTGCTTTCGGAAGTATCGAGCTTTAATTGCTCGTTTCCGTATACGAAGCTGCGCATATATGCTCTGTTCGTCAAGAGCCGTTCCCGCAAGAATTTCATAACATCATCAAACTCTGTTTTAAACGGTTCTTTATTCAGCTTTTCGTTCTTGTTAAACCACGATGTATAGAATTCATTGCCGTTTTTCCCGAAGTCGCCTCTTAAATATCCGATCAAGCCCTTTGTCTGCTCGGCGTTGTTATTGTTGAAAAAGTTTTCTTTCCTCGTATAATAAAAGTTAAATCTGAACATTTTCATTTATCACTCCTTCGGATATTTTCCTGTAGATTTCGCTGCTCCTGATCTCACGGTGAATGATATCAAGAACTATACTGACAACAGCGTCGGCTTTGAACCTCACTTCATTGTTATTGTACGGTTCCTTTCGGGCTGCCGCATCAAGCATATCAACATACTCGAAAATCGCTATGCCGTATTTGTCATTCAGCGTTTTCAAGTCTTTGATACTAATGTGCTTAACTTCTTTTTTCGCTCTTGCCGCAGTTTCCGATATATCAATTACAACTTTCCTTTTATCGGCAACCTCACCGTAAGAGTCAGCCGTGCAAATTATATGCTCCGCCAAAAGACCGATATCCCTTAATATTTCTTTCCCTTCATTGCTTACCATAACTTTTCCTCCTGTTTTTGACCACAAAAAAAGACGGTACATTCTTTTTCAGAACATACCGCCTACATGGTCATTTCAATTTTTTCCTGTTTTGTTTCAATTCCAAGCGCATCGTATCGCTCCCGCATATATTCCGCAGGAGACATTTCAAGCGCCCGTCCTGCTGCTCCGTATGACGGAAGACCGTTTTCATTCTTAAATTCTGTCTGTTTCGGAATCTTACCGGTTCGGAGCATAAAGTCGTCAATAGCCTCCATAACCTCCGGCTTGTCCCACACTTTTTGCCCGTCAGTGTGTTTTATGTCGAGGTTCTTATCCTGCTCTGCCTTCTGCTGCATCCACTGCCCCAATTCTCGGCTTAAAATTTCACTGATATACTTCTGCTTTGTAACCTTTGTTTCCTCAACAAACTCATCGAGCTTGTCAAATAGCTTGCCGTCAATTTTAACGGCTAAAATTCTGCTCTCCGACATTTTTTCACCTCCCTCATTCTACATTCCACCCATTGTCATTTCCTCTGACTGATTATCCTCGCCCAATATTTCTGCGAGCGTCAAGCCTTCAAGCAAAACAGCGCCGTTATCACAAAATTTACAGTCGCATTCATCCATGACAGATTCGGCATACCGTTCAAACATAAAAAACTCCTCAATATCTTCATCTATATAGTAGTCATCGTTTTCATCTATTAAAGCCCGACCTAACCCTTCTTTATCGTATACATTATCAAAATATCGGAAGTTGTCTATGTTATCTTCAAGTTTTATGATTGATGCACTGTCGTATCTGTCCGCAAAATCAATAACAGCCTCCAGCTTGTCAAGTTCATTGTTTTTTTCTGCCCTTTCAACTGCGCGAAGCACATTATTTGCCGCATACAGATTTTCGGTTGCTGTAATATCCTGTATTCTTTCAAACCACAGATTATCCGTTTCTTTATCCTCTAACTTGATACTGCATTCATCAGTATTTGTTGCTCCGAGTCTTTTCAGCGCTTTTTTTATCGTAAGTTCATGCGTCGGCAAATACAGATATTCTGTTCTGTCTTCTTTTTTCAGCTCAGCAAAAATCCTGCATTGGTCATAAAGGTATTCCGGGAAAGTATGACCGTCATATTCATTTATGAACCTCGCCCCCTCATGTTCAAAGAGCATTCCTTTTTCAGTCATTTTACCTTTTCCTGAATTCATAAGCTCCCTTCCGATTTTTGCAAGATTAACATTATCCATTTCGCCGGGATTCCATCCGATATGTACTGCCTTAAAATGTATTCTGCCTATACTCTCCATACTGCTCATATCCTGCACAAGCGTGTAGTTATATGTGTTATATGTAATATTTATCATTTCCACAACACTTCGCGGCTCTCTCGTTTCGCACACGGCTTCAAAAATATTTAATTCGTTCTTATCAAAACTGTCAAGGCATTTCGCAAGAAAGTTCATTTCATCGACATCGGCAAAATCAGTTACAAGCCATTTTAATGCGGCATAGTTCGTTCCTACCACATACTGACTCGTTTTTAACTTATCCTTCACCCCCAACTCATCAAACTTTGACGACAAATATTCCTCATTGCAAGGGAATTCTATGGTTGTTTGATTTTCCTCAAATCTAAAATCAACGGTAAACATTTAACTCACCCTTTCGCTACATTTTTTGTTCCTGCTGCTGATCCTGCTCATCAATCGTTGTCAGCCGTTTATCAAAATCGGGAATACTATCTTTTAGTTTTTCCTTCACATCGGCAAGTATATTTTCAACATCGCTGCTTAATTCAAATCCGGCAGACAATGCATCTTCAACACATCTGTATAATTCAAACCGTTCATCAGCAGAGAACATTTGATTTTCAGGCAATAACTCTGATCGTTTTACAAAATCCTCTTTTGCTCTTTCGTAATCTTCATAGTAGTGTCCGTAATCTAAGCTGTTGTTTTTACAGTCCCAAGTCACAACTTCAAAGCTGCCGTTACTATGCTCCGTTCCGGCAAGAACAACATCGTTATACTCCAGCAATTTTTTGTACGGTGCATTAAGGTCAACCGCCGTTAATTCCGGGCTGTTATCCATCACTTTAAGAAACTCTTTTGTGTTGCGTACATCATTCTCTATTTTGCCATGAAGCTTGTTAACGATATTTGAGTATTGTTTGCCGGCTGCATAAAAGATACTGCCTTTACTGTCAATTTTGAAAATAACTTTATCGCCCTCTGAAATTTCAATGCTGTCATCTGCAAGTTTCACCTCCTGTTCTAATTGGTTTTCAAGTTTGCCGTACATCTGTTGTAAAAATTTTTTCTCATTCATTTTTTTCATCCTTTCATTTTTGGAAATACAAAAAAAGACGATAATCTCTATTTAGAAACTATCGTCTTAATTTATCCATATTAAGTTGTGTTGTGGTTCAAAACCATTATGTTATACATTGCATCTGTTTTGTACATTAGCGTTTTTTGAATTGATTTTATATTTGATTTTTACGGTGTCCCCGGTTCAAGTCCGGTAAAACCGGTGGGTGCATCTACTGTTTTTTAGTCAAATCGAATTTTTCAAAAATGCTCAAAAACCGCATAAGAATGCGGTCAAAACAGATTGCATCTATTTTGACCGCTTTTTCTGGCTCCTCAAGTTGGGCTCGAACCAACGACCCTGCGGTTAACAGCCGCATGCTCTGCCAACTGAGCTATTGAGGAA
>CAKSFT010000007.1 GCA_934454145.1 uncultured Clostridia bacterium
TTTCTGCAATTCTGCAAATATGGAAAAGAAGCAAGCAGATTGCTCTTTTGAGCCGCGACCGCGTATACTCATACGCCCAGCGGTGAACAAAGCGGATTGCGCTCCGCTTATTTTTCTCTCTCTGCATCTTTTCTGCAATTCTGCAAATATGGAAAAGAAGCAAGCAGATTGCTCTTTTGAGCCGCGACCGCGTATACTCATACGCCGAGCGGTGAACAAAGGTAATATGCGCCGCTTATTTTTCATATTATACACTTATATTTTAATACATTTTCATATATAAATCAAGCATTATTTTACAATTAGGGCATTTATTTTAAATTTTAAAGCGATTTTTCAGCATTACATATAAAAATTTCCGAAAAATTTATGTTTTCTCTTTTATTTGCAAAGAATTTATGGTATACTTAAAATTGGGGTATATTAAAAAATAGACTGCTATTTTTATTTTTTCAGGAAAGGTGAAAATTATGCCGGCGGAAAATATTAAAATTATCTCTCAAAACAAAAAAGCAAGACATGATTATTTCATAATTGAAACTATAGAGGCCGGCATAGAGCTTTTCGGCACCGAAGTGAAATCGGTGCGCCAAGGGAAGGTCAGCCTTGCCGATGCATATGCTTCTGTGACCGACGGGGAAGTGTTTGTCAAACACATGAACATCAGCCCATATGAACAGGGGAATATCTTCAACCGCGACCCTTTGCGCGACCGCAAGCTTTTGCTGCACAAAAAGCAAATCATCAAGCTCATCGGTCAGACAAAGCAAAACGGCTTTTCTCTCATTCCGCTTTCGGTATATCTCAAAGGCTCGCTTGTAAAAGTTTCCCTTGCCGTTGTGAAGGGCAAAAAGCTTTATGACAAGCGCGAAGCCATTGCAAAAAGCGATTCTGTAAGGAGAATGGACAGGGCATTCAAAGATCACAACAATAAATAATCAGAGAAATAAAAATTCCGGAATGCAAAGAGTAAAGGCTGTAAAAAAATTCAGAGTTTTTTTACAGCCTTTGCTCTTTACTCGTCTTTATAATCAATTTTTGCAAGCAAAACTGTCGCCAGCAAGGTAATCAATCCGCACAATGCGGTATCTTTGAGGCAACTCATAAAGCTCATCATGTAAAATCCGTTAAAGAGTGATGTGATAATTGATATAAACGAGAAAAATGTTGCCGCACAGCCCAAAATGAAGGTCAACAGCGTCACCCACGATATCTTTTTAAATATCGAAACAAACATTTTTTCCGTCCTCATCTGTTCTCTCTTTTTCGGCGCCTGATATGCATACTGCGGTGCCGCCTGATACTGTGGCTGCTGCACATTGGGCTGTCCCTGTACATGTCCGCAGGCGGGACATGCATTATTCCCTTCAGGCAACACCTTTCCGCATCTTTCACAATACATAATAATTCCTCCCTAAAAATACTTTTTTGCAATTACCTAAACGCTTTTTCCAGTATATCACAAAGAAATACCGTTGTCAACAATTTCAAAAAGCGCCGGCAAAATCACTCCGCTTTGCCGGCACTCTCTTTTTGAATCAATCCTTAAGCGGAATACCCTTGCCGTCCACATTTATGGAGCCTGTGAGAATCATAATTCCCTCAATCAACCCCCATATAGACATACCTGCCGTGGCAATACCGCATGTCAAAAGTCCCCCTATCACGGAAACCAGCAATTGTATAAGCGCCTTGGTCTGATATCCCAGATAAAAATTGTGTATACCCAAGCCGCCCAGGAAAATACCCAGCAACCCTGCCGCCATTTTTGACCTCTGTTCATACCCTGCCGGTACAACAGGCTTGGTTTGCAAAGTTGCCCCGCAGCCTGTGCAGAAGCTTGCCATAGGCGCAACCTCCGCCCCGCAGTTTGGACAGTATTTTGTCCCATTTCCCTTTGCGACACCGCATTTCACGCATACCGCCGCATTGGGGTCCATTTCTCCACCACAATTTCTACAATACATAACCCATTCTCCTTTTATTTTATTTTTTTGAGCACCGCAAAGCACCGGCTCTGCAACCGCCCGTTTTTATATCAGCCGCACCGCGCGGCTTTTTAGCTTTTTTTCAATTGCTCCCCCGTTTTCGGCCGCTTATATCCCAAGCATAATCACCGCAACCCTGAAATAAACTATAAGCGAAATCGCGTCCACTATAGTCGTGATAAACGGGCTTGCCATCACCGCCGGATCAAAACCCAGCTTTTTTGCAAACATTGGCAAAACACACCCGACAAACTTTGCAAACACGACTGTGATGACCAGGGTCACACACACAACCATCGCAACGCTCATGGTTACGCGGTCTATAATCATCAATTTTGCAAAATTTGCCGCGGCAAGCGTTATGCCGCAGAGTATCGCAACACAAAATTCTTTTCCGATTATTTTAAATATATTCTTAAACTCAATTTCATTCAGCGAAAGTCCGCGGATAATTGTCACAGAAGTCTGGCTCCCGGCGTTTCCGGCTGTGTCCATAAACATCGGTATAAATGTCGTCAGCACGGCACATGCCCCCAGCGCACTCTCATACCCCGAGATTATACGGCTTGTGAAGGTCGCCGATATCATCAAAAGCAAAAGCCATGGTATTCTTTTTTTCCATGTTGCCCAAATCCCTGTCTGCATATACGGCTTGTCTGTCGGCGTGATTGCCGCCATCATTTCGATATCTTCCGTATTCTCCTCCTGGATTACGTCAATGGCGTCATCAACCGTCACAATCCCCACCAGGCGCCCTTCCGTGTCCACAACCGGAAGTGCAAGAAAATCATATTTCCCAAACATCTGCGCAACCTTTTCCTTGTCGTCCATCGTGTTTACGCATATCACATTTGTTTCCATGATATCTTCAATTTTACACGAATAGTCTGCAAGCAAAAGGTCTTTGACCGAAACAAGTCCAATCAGCTTTCTGTTTTGGTCAATCACATAGCAGGTATAGATTGTTTCTTTGTCAATGGCGATACGCCTGATTCTCGTAAACGCATCCTCCACAGTCATAGACATTTTCAAGTCTATAAACTCTATCGTCATTATGCTCCCGGCGCTGTCCTTGGGATATTTCAGAATCTGGTTTATGCTTGAACGCGTTTCGCTGTCGGAATGTTTCAAAATTCTCTTAACCACATTCGCCGGCATCTCTTCTATAATGTCTACTGTGTCGTCGATATAAAGTTCGTCAAGAACTTCTTTCAATTCCGTATCGCTGAACCCCTCAATCAAAAGCTCCTTTGTGTCGGAATTAAGCTCCACAAAAACCTCTGCCGCAAGCTCCTTTGCAAGAATACGGAAAAGCAGCGGCAATGTGTCCTGCGGAAGCTCCTCAAAAAGCGCCGCGGCGTCTGCCGGGTTCATGTCATTCAAAATTTCCTTCAGCTCATGGTAGCGCTTTTCCAAAAGCAACCCCAATATTACTTCTTCTTTTACCTGTTCCAATTCAATTCCCTCCTATTTTTTAATAGGGCGGAAAAACAGATTTACAGGGCAAACAGACACGGTTTCCCTGTAACCGTACTTCGCCCGTCAGGTTTGATACTTCCCGTATCCATTTGTCCACTTCCTTTCAGAATCGTTTTATCTGCCTGATGTTTAGTCAAGCGATATATAGTCATCGGACGGTGTGCTTACATCGCCCGGTGTCACCATTTCCCCCGTGTCCGGCTTTTGTTCGCCGGAAGTGTGTGTGCCGCCGCCCGGTGTGGATTCACCGCCGGTGCTTTCTGTGTTGTCCGTGTTTTCCGTGCCGCCTGTTGTTTCGGGTGTTTTGTTGTCCGTTTCCTCCGTGTTTGTGGAAGAATGGCTCTTTTTGCTGTCCGATGAAGTTGTCTTATCATCTATAGATGACCGGGAACCATGCTTCAGCTTTGAATCTGAGCTGTAATAATCGCTCCCCTTTTTCACCACGGAATCCGGCGTCTCAAAATCCTTGACCTTCAAACCGTCATGGACTTTTTCCATTACCTCTCCCCATATTTTTGCCGAAATATTGTATCTTACTCCATATTTATTTATTGAATCGGGTTGGTCAAATCCATACCACACCGCGCCCACATAATATGGCGTATAGCCCACAAACCACTTGTCGCGGTTTTCGTTTGTTGTCCCCGTTTTGCCATACGTCGGCATTTCGTCAAGCTTTGCCAGTTTTCCCGTGCCGGAAGAGGTGTTTACGACATCACTCAGGATATCGGTCATCACATACGCCGTAGATTCCTTCAGGACTCTCTTTCCCTGTGTTTTCGTTTCCAAAAGCACATTCCCTGCATGGTCGACAACCTTGGAATAGCTGTGCGGTTCAAAATACATTCCGCCGTTTGCAAACACCGCATACGCCGCCGCCATTTCTTTTGGCGTTACGCCGTTTGTGAGTCCGCCCAATGCAAGAGAACTCAGGTTCTTGTCCCGGTCGGTAAGCGTTGTTATGCCGAATTTATTTTGCAGATAATTAAAGCTTGTGGAAATGCCCAGTTTCTGCAAAACGCGCACTGCGGCGGTGTTTGAAGAAATCTGCACCGCGCGCTTGACCGAAATCGTCCCCTTGTATCCCGAATATGAATTTTTTGGCGACCAGTCACCAATGGTTATCTCCGCGTCAAGCACCTTTGTCGCGGCGTTTATGAGATCCTCCTCAATCGCCGGGGCATAAACCGAGAGCGGTTTTATGGACGAACCCGGCTGAAGCTTTGACTGCGTGGCACGGTTCAACCCTCTGTTGGTTGTCTTTTCGCCGATTCCTCCGGCAACACCCTTTATCTCGCCCGTATACGGGTCAAGGATAATCATGGCGGACTGTGCCTCTTTCTTTATGCTCGGGAAGTTCCCCTTGTTTTCATAAAAGCTTTCCACTTTTTTCTGCACCGCCGGGTCGACAGTTGCATAAATGCTTAATCCTCCGCTGTAGACAAGCTGTTCCGCCATGTCCTGGGAATAGCCTTTTTCTCTCTGCAAATCAAGCACAACCTCGTTTAAAACCGTGTCGGTAAAATATGAATAAATCCTTGTGCGCGCTTTGGTGTAATTGTCATTCAATTCCAAATCCTTCGCCATGATTTCGTCACGTTCTTCAACGCTTATCATGCCCAGCTCGCACATTTTTGTCAGGACAACATCACGCTTATATTTCGCATTGTCCGGGTGCTTCAGCGGATTGTAATATTCCGGGCGCTGAGTGATGCCGGCAATCGTCGCCGCCTCGTTCAGCGTCAGGTCTGCCGCGTCCTTGTCATAATATATGTTTGACGCCGCCTCCACGCCGTAGCAGTTGTTTGCAAGTGCAATAAGATTCAGATAAACCGTCAGAATTTCATCTTTTGAAAGTTCTTTCTCAAGCGCAACAGCCAAAAGCATCTCTTTGATTTTTCTGCCGGCTGTTTTGTTCTTTTTCTGCGTTATATTTTTTATGACCTGCTGTGTGATTGTACTGCCGCCGTATGAAGTGTTGCCGCCCGTCAGCTTTGCCTTTACCCAGCCGATAAAGGCGCCCGCGGTTCTTTTGATATCCACACCGTTGTGGTCATAAAAACGCTCGTCCTCAATTGCGACAATCGCCTGCTTCATAACCTTCGGAATCTCCTCCGAATCAAGCCATATCCTGTTGCCGTTGTTGTACACTTCTTCCATTTCATGTGCATTGCCCGATTCGTCGGTATAATAAATCACCGACGAATAGTTAAGTGCAAGATTCTGCACATTCATGGCATGTATTTCCTTCACGGCAGAAGCATACATGCCTATAAGCACACCTATCCCCACTACAATCACCATGCACACCACAAGCACCGAAAGGAGAAAAAACCTTTTTATCCCTTCATGTGATTTTGCAACCTTATGTGTCTTTTTGGCTCTCCTGGCTGACATAATAATCCTCCGTTCCGCCGCGCCCAAAAAAGGGAACGGCACAAATTCCGCGCCGAAAAGACCTTGGCTTTTGGGCGCTCCAAAAATATCATATGAGTCTGCAATCGGCTTCAATATACCTTCCGTCACCGTTTACATATTCTAACATATTATATTATAGTACAACTTTAAGATTTTTGCAACAACAATTTTATTACAAAATATTACAATGATATTTCCTTATAATGTATATTGTGCAATATAAATGGGAAAAATCAATATAACAAAAAAATTGTGGAGGAAAAGTAATGAAAGAAAATTCAAAACATATAAATATTCTTATAACAGCTCTTATATGTCTGCTTGTCATTGTCTGCTCCGTTTTTCTTCGCCCCGTCAAACCCTCGCCGGAGGAAAAACCCGCAAAGACCGCCCCCGACAGTGTGGGGATATATCACCCCCAGCTGACGCACGAAGAGTCCCCCTCTCCCCCGTCAGCGCCGCTGAATTATACGGTAAAGCTTGAGGACGGCACGCTGAATTTTTATCTGAATTCCGAAAACGGCATTATCCTTCTGGAGTCATCTCAAATCAATACCGCCCTTTTCCCGAAAGACGACATCACGGCACTCACGCGCGGAATCACCGCCGACACGCTTGAAGAAGGGATAGGTATAATTGAAGATTTTACAACCTGAGTTTAAAAAACAAAGAAAAACAAAGATTTAAAGAGATTTAAAGAGATTTTACAACCTATTTTTGCTTAACGCGTTATATTGCTTTCCGGCAACATTTGCCTATAGCAAAAAATGCGCTATAATATAATTAGCACTCAACGAGAGCGAGTGCTAATATTTTAGTTTGGGAGGAATTATTTATGAATATTAAACCATTGGCAGACAGAGTGGTTATAAAAATGCTTGAAGCAGAAGAAACCACAAAAAGCGGCATCATACTGACAAGCGCCGCACAGGAAAAACCGCAGGTTGCCGAAATCGTTGCGGTGGGCCCCGGCGGAGTTGTCGACGGCAAAGAAATAGTTATGGAAGTGAAGGTTGGGGATAAAGTTCTTATCTCAAAATATGCCGGCACCGAAGTAAAGCTTGACGGTGAAGAATACACTATCTTAAAGCAGGGCGACATACTCGCCATTGTTGACTGATAAAAAAAATAAGAAAGGATTTGACAGATATGGCAAAACAGATTTTATTCGGCGAAGAAGCAAGACGTGCCTTGCAAAGCGGTATTGACCAGCTTGCCGACACAGTAAAAATTACATTGGGACCAAAGGGAAGAAATGTTGTCCTTGACAAAAAATTCGGCGCTCCGTTAATCACAAATGACGGTGTCACAATTGCAAAAGAAATTGAGCTTGAAAACCCGTTTGAAAACATGGGTGCACAGCTTGTAAAAGAAGTTGCGACAAAGACGAACGATATCGCCGGCGACGGCACAACAACCGCGACATTGCTTGCACAGGCTTTGGTCAGAGAAGGCGCAAAGAATGTCACAGCAGGTGCAAACCCCATGATTGTGAGAAAAGGTATCCAGACCGCAATCGACAAGGCTGTGGAAGAATTGCTTAAAAAAGCAAGAAAGGTTTCCGGCAAAGACGACATCGCAAGGGTTGCCTCTGTTTCTGCGGCAAACGACGAAGTCGGCGCACTCATTGCCGACGCAATGGAAAAGGTTACATCAGACGGCGTTATCACTGTCGAAGAATCAAAGACTGCCGAAACATATTCGGAAATCGTTGAAGGTATGCAGTTTGACCGCGGTTATATTTCGCCTTATATGGTGACAGACACCGACAAGATGGAGGCAGTCCTTGACGACGCGTACATTCTCATCACAGACAAGAAAATTTCAAACATACAGGAAATCCTTCCGCTTTTGGAGCAGATTGTCCAGATGGGCAAAAAGCTTGTCATTATCGCCGAAGATGTAGAAGGCGAAGCATTGGCTACACTTATCGTAAACAAACTCAGAGGCACATTTGTATGCGTTCCTGTCAAAGCCCCGGGCTTTGGCGACAGAAGAAAGGCAATGCTTGAAGATATCGCAATCCTGACAGGCGGTCAGGTAATCTCGGGCGACCTGGGACTGGAACTGAAGGACACGCAGATTTCACAGCTTGGCCGTGCAAGACAGGTTAAAATCCAGAAAGAGAACACCATCATCGTTGACGGTGCCGGCGACTCTGAGGCTATAAAGGCAAGGGTTAAGCAGATAAGAAACGAGATTGAAAACACCACGTCCGAGTTTGACAAAGAAAAACTCCAGGAAAGACTTGCAAAAATGGCAGGCGGCGTTGCCGTAATCAAAGTCGGCGCGGCGACAGAAACAGAAATGAAAGAAATCAAGCTGAGAATTGAAGACGCACTTGCGGCAACAAAGGCTGCCGTTGAAGAAGGCATTGTTGCCGGCGGCGGAACAAGCTATATAAACATTATCCCGGCCGTGGAAAAACTTCTTGACAAGGCAGAAGGCGACGAAAAGACAGGTATCCAAATCGTTTTGAGAGCACTGGAAGAGCCCGTCAAGCAAATCGCAAAAAATGCCGGTCTTGAAGGCTCTGTAATCGTTGACAAAGTTAAGTCCTGCAAAGAGGGCGTAGGCTACAACGCATTGACAGAAGAATATGTGGACATGATTTCTGCCGGCATTGTAGACCCTGTCAAGGTTACAAGAAGTGCATTGCAGAACGCGGCAAGCGTTGCGGCGATGGTTTTGACAACAGAAAGCATCGTCACAGACAAACCCGAACCCGAAAAACCGGCCGCTCCGGCTATGGACCCGGGCATGGGCGGAATGTATTAATAAATCCCAAAGAGGTAAAATACACATATTAATAAAAAGCAAGGCTGTAAAAAATCAATTGATTTTTTACAGCCTTGCTTTTTATTCTTCCATATATCCCGACAGCTTTTCAATAACCTTCTGCGGTGCGTCCTTCGCCTCGCCCCACTCCATGTCCTTGTTCCTGTAGTCAAATTTCAGTGTAAACCTATGTATGTTCTCCTGCATGCGGTCAAGCTCCTTTTTCTGCCTTTCATAAGCCGCCGAAATAAACTCTGACGGATTTTTCAGATACTTCCCTGCACGTTCCGCAAGGAAGTAAAAATGCTCCATGCAAAATCCGCGCGATTCGTCAATGCGCTTGCTGAAATCCGCATCGTTTTTCCACATATAAAAGAAAACCTCCGCATAGCGTTCCATTGTCGCGCCGATTTTTTCACATATAACGCAGCTTTCGGCGGACAATTCCGCAAAGGGCGCCGCGGTATCATTTTTGCGAAAGATGCCGCGCTCCTTTTTTTGTATCCCCTTTTCGGCGGCGGCAAGACGTTTTCTGTATTCTTCCATGTGCGTGTCAAGTATAAGCGCCAGGCTCAGTTTGTTTGGCCTTTTGAAAAGCATGGCATAGTGATGCCTGCAAAACCCCTTTTCGTTGCACAAAACGCGATAGTCCGGCTCCATCATTGCCGCGCCCAGCGTATAGTCCACCGTTTCATCTTCAAGTTTCTTTGCAATGATGCAAAACGGGCATTCCCTGCCGGCGTCCACCGCCTCATTTATCGGTATTGTGTATATTTTTTCCTTCATATAATATCGTCCCTTTTTTAAATGTTGTATGAATACATTATAATATGAAGCAAAAAAACTGTCAATATAAATTATAATTTTATAAATAAATAAAAAAACCTTTGACATTTTGACATTTTTATAGTAATGTAAAGAGTGAAACAAAAAAATAAGGGTGGAAAGTAAAAATGGAAGATTTGATATATTGGGTGTGGCTCACATCAAAAAGATATATAACTCCGCACAAAATCACAACTCTTCTGGAACATCTCGGGAATGTGCGCACAATATATGAGTCCGACTCTTATCCGGACATTGAAGGCATCGGAATGAAAGAAAAACGCGAACTTTTGAACAAAAGCACCGACAATGCCGAAAAAATAATTGAGAAGATGAATCTGCTTGGCGGAAAAATTGTCACCATAGATTCACCCGAATACCCCGAAAGTCTGAGGGAAATCCAGCCGCCTCCGTATGTTTTGTACATGAAGGGACAAGATATAAAATGGTCGGAAAACCTTGCCATCGGCGTGATAGGCTCAAGGCAGTGCACCGAATACGGCAAAGTTGCCGCGCGCAAGCTGTGCTATGAGCTGGCGATGACTGGTGTGCTGATTGTCAGCGGCATGGCACGCGGCATAGATTCACTCGCCGCGGCATCGGCGCTCCGCGCAGGCGGCAAAACCGTTGCGGTTTTGGGCGGTGGTCTTGATGTTGTGTATCCGCCCGAAAACGAAAAGCTTATGCAGGCAATCGCCGAAAACGGCGTGGTCATAACGGAATATCCGCCGTCGACCAGACCGTATCCGCAGAATTTTCCACAAAGAAACCGCATAATCAGCGGTCTTTCGCGCGGACTGCTTGTTGTCGAAGCCTCAAGGAAAAGCGGCACATTCATCACAGTTGATTATGCACGCAGTTACGGCAGGGACATTTTTGCCGTCCCGGGCGGCATATTCCGCGACACCTCCGAGGGGACAAATCTTATGATAAAACGCGGCGCCTTCCTGACCACCTCGGTGCGCGATATTTTTGAGAGATATCCGTACGAAGTGTCAATTATACAGCGTGCCTCGGGAAAACCCGTATACATCAGCACACCGGATTATCCGCGCAAGGCAAAGCAAAAACAATCAGCGCCAAAACAGCCCTCTCGGGACCATACCGACACACAGCCCCCCGTCGGCATTTCGATTGACGACGACAGATACAAGGGGCTGAACGAAGACGAAAAATCCATAATATCGCATCTCATGAAAAAGAATATGCATATAGACGAATTGTCACGTGAAACCGGCATTGACATAAAGAACCTCAACGCAATTCTTCCCGTTTTGGAAATGATGGGGCATATAACCAAACTGCCGGGGAATAACTATAAATTAAGCATATAAAACACAAACTGCGCCGCGCCTTTTCGCGGCAGAATGGAGAAAAACATGGCAAAGAAAAAACTTTTAATCGTGGAGTCCCCTTCAAAAGCCTCCACAATAAAAAAATATCTCGGGAGCGACTACAAAGTCCTTGCATCGGTGGGGCATATCATTGACTTGCCGAAAAGCCAGCTGGGCGTTGATGTAGAAAATCACTTTGCACCAAAATATATCACCATACGCGGCAAGGGCGACATACTTACACAGCTGAAAAAAGAAGCAAAATCCGCAGATGTCGTTTATCTTGCAACCGACCCCGACCGCGAAGGAGAGGCAATCAGCTGGCACCTGGCAAATGCGCTGAAGCTTGACTCTGCGTCAAACTGCCGCGTCACCTTCAACGAAATCACAAAAACAGCCGTCAAGGCGGCAATAAAGCAGCCGCGCAGCATAGACATGGACCTGGTCAATGCACAGCAGGCGCGCAGAATACTGGACAGAATTGTCGGCTATAAAATAAGCCCCATACTCTGGGAAAAGGTGAAAAAAGGTCTGAGCGCCGGGCGTGTGCAGTCTGTCGCGACGCGCATGATATGCGACCGCGAGGAAGAAATACAGAACTTTGTCCCGCGTGAATACTGGACCGTCGAGGCAACCCTTATCGACCCGAAGAGCAGAAAAAGCTTTCCGGCAAAATATTGCGCAAAAGACGCCAAAGACAAAGAATTTGAAAGCAGCGAGGAGGCTCAAAAGATTATCAATGCCGTAAGCGGCAAGGATTTCAGCGTAAAAGACATAAAATCAAAAGATGTCACAAAAAATCCGCCGCCGCCTTTCACTACAAGCACCCTTCAGCAGGACGCATCGAGAAAGCTCAACTTCAACACCGCCAAAACCATGCAGACCGCACAGGGCTTGTATGAAGGTATAAACATCGGAGGCAATTTCGGCACAATCGGTCTTATCACATACATGAGAACCGACTCTCTCAGAATTTCTGCCGAGGCACAAAAGGAAGCAATTGCATATATTTCACAAAATTATGACAAGGAATACCTTTCTCCGCGCCAGTATAAGGCAAAGAAAAACGCTCAGGACGCGCACGAAGCAATACGCCCCACAAATGTGTTTATCACACCCGAATCTGTGAAAGGAAAGCTGTCAAACGACCAATTCAAGCTTTATAAGCTTATATGGGAGCGTTTCACGGCAAGCCAGATGTCCGGCGCCATATACGAAACAACCACAATGCTTGCCGATGCAGATGGGCATCTCTTCAAATCAACCGGCTCGAGAGTGAAATTCAAAGGTTTCACAGCGGTTTACACAGAGGGCGCAGACGTGGCAAAGGAAAAGGACAAGGCGCTCCCGCAGATGAGCGCGGGACAGGAGCTGAAGCTTAAGGATATCGATGCAAAACAGCACTTTACCCAGCCCCCGGCACGTTTCACCGAGGCAAGCCTTGTGCACGAGCTGGAGGAGGACGGCATCGGCAGACCAAGCACCTATGCACCGACAATCAGCACAATCCTTGCGCGCGGATATATTGTGCGCAGCAAAAAACAGCTTGTCCCTACAGAACTCGGCATGGTCACCACCGACATCATGAAATCCAACTTCAAGGACATCGTGGACATTGACTTCACCGCAAAAATGGAAACCGAGCTGGACGAAGTTGAAGAAGGCAGGCTTTCCTGGGTTAAGCTCATGGAGGACTTTTATCCGCCGTTTGAAAAGAACCTGGAAGAGGCAAAAAAGAGAATAGAAAAAATCACCATAAAGGACGAGGTTTCTGACATACCGTGTGAAAAATGCGGCAGAATGATGGTTTATAAGCTGAGCAAATTCGGCAAATTCCTTGCATGCCCGGGATATCCGGAATGTAAGAATACAAAAACAATCCGCTATGAAACGGGTGCAAAATGTCCGAAATGCGGCGGAGAAATTCTTATAAGGCGCTCAAAAAAAGGCAAAGAATATTATGCCTGCGAATTTATGCCAAAATGCGATTTCATCGCATGGGATAAGCCCGTCGCCGGCAGAACATGTCCGAAATGCGGCGGCGTCCTGTTGCAGAAAAACGGACGCGGCAAAAAAATCTTCTGCGCAACGGAAGGCTGCGGATATGAAGAAAAAAAGGAAACAAAGGGGAAAAAGGCATGAAAGCAAAAGTAATAGGCGCAGGGCTTGCCGGCTGTGAGGCGGCGCTGCAGCTTGCCGAAAAGGGGATTGACACCGAGCTTTTTGAGATGAAACCCAAAAAATTCTCCCCCGCGCACAAAAGCGAAAACTTTGCGGAACTGGTGTGCTCAAACTCCCTCAAAGCCGAACGCATCGAAAACGCCTGCGGACTTTTAAAGGAAGAAATGCACCTTTTCGGCTCTGTAATGATGGAGGCGGCAAACCGCTCCCGCGTCCCGGCAGGCGGCGCCCTCGCTGTGGACAGAGATATTTTTTCTGCATATATAACCAAAAAAATAAAAAAACACCCAAAAATCACGGTGATACATGAAGATGTTTCAAAAATAGACCCTGACGAATACACAATCATAGCCGCCGGCCCCCTGGTGTCAGAGGCGCTTTCGGCAGAAATTGCCAAACTGACGGGCAACGAAAACATGTATTTTTATGACGCGGCGGCGCCGGTTTTGCTGAAAGATTCCATAGACATGGCCAAGGTTTTTTATGCCGCACGTTATGAGCGCGGTACACCCGACTATATAAACTGCCCCATGACCGAGGCGGAATATTCGGCATTTTACCGCGAACTGATAAACGCCGAAACAACGCCCCTCAAGGACTTTGAAAACAAAAAGGTCTTTGAAGGCTGTATGCCTGTCGAGGTCATGGCAAAACGCGGATACGAAACACTGCTTTTCGGCCCCCTGAAGCCCGTCGGGCTGAAAAACCCCAAAACCGGGAAGGACGACTCATGCGCCGTTGTACAACTGAGGCAGGACAACCGCGAAGCAACGCTATATAATATAGTAGGTTTCCAGACAAATCTGAAATGGGGAGAGCAAAAAAGAGTGTTTTCCATGATTCCGGGGCTTGAACATGCGGAATTCGTGCGCTATGGTGTTATGCACCGCAACAGTTACTTAAACTCGCCAAAGGTACTCAATATGTTCTATCAGATGAACAAATATCCGAAAATATTCTTTGCCGGGCAGATAACAGGCGTAGAGGGATATGTCGAATCGGCGTCCTCGGGCATATTGGCAGGCTTCAACATGGCACGGCTGATTCTCGGGAAACCGATGCTTGTGCCCGACCAAAAGACCGCCATCGGCTCATTGCCGCTTTACATCTCAGATTCCTCAAAAGAGTTCATACAACCCATGAATGCCAATTTCGGCATCATTGAAAGCTGGCCCGAACGCGTGCGCGGCGGCAAAGCCGAAAAATATAAGCTTATTGCCGAAAGGGCACTCAAAACATGTAAGGAGAAATTGTTATGAATAAAAAATCCAAAATTATAATCATTGCCGTTGCCGCACTGCTGATTATTGCGGCAATTGCGGTTACTTTTGCCGTGCGCAAAAATAAAACAAACACCCCGTCCGGCGGCCCGTCAGTTTCCCAAAACACCGGCGCGACCGACACAATCCGGGACAATGCACAAAAAAATGAATCTGACGAGAAAGACGCCGCAGACAGCGCGGACAAGCAACAGGAAAATACCGATGCCGATTCCGAAAAGGTATACACTCCCACATTTATGTATTTTATTTCCTCAAAAGACGCCGATTTTGACAAAACAAATGAGGTTATAGAGCGACTCAAAAAGGAATACGGCAACAGGGTCACCTTTGACATAAGAAATGTGGACGACGACCCGAAACAGCTTGAAAACTTTCCTGTTGAAAATCAGACCCCCGCACTTATCATGCTGAACACAAAAAACGACATTTCAAACTTTCTTTTCCAAAACGGAAAATATGAGGATTTGAAAGCGGCAATAGATGCCGCCCTAAAATAAGCGCATCAAAATCACGGTCAAAATGATTCCCGACAGCAAAAAAATCCCCTCCGACAAAAATCTGTGTTTTTTCGGTGAGGGATTTTTTCTTATCCTCGGGAAATACCCCTCCACAATCTTTTCCGCTTCTTTTATTATGCTTTCCTCCTCCGCCTCCGCCCCTTCCTTCAGGATAATTATTGCCTGTGCGACAAATGGAGAAGAAAGCTTGTCGAGAATGATTACCTTTTTTTCTTTGTTTTTCATGACATACCCCCAAAGCTTCTTTTAACAATTTTGTAGCAAATTACAGGTTTGTTACATATGGATATTTTGCCCAAATTTGCAATGTTTATACTGATATTTTTCACATTTTTCAATATTTTTTGAAAATTTTACATTTGTTATATGGCATATTTTTCCATTTATTGGAATATACTGGAATAAATTTTGTAAAACTTATATAGAAGGGCGGTGATATCAAAGAAAAAAACAGGGGGTAATTGGTGGAATGTAACAACTTCTTAATAATTTGGTTGACAATCAAACCCAAATTATAGTATAATGCAAGAGATATGTTTAGGAGGTAGTAAATTATGTTATTGGAAAAAATGCGTAATAACTGCCGTAATAAGAAAAGTTTGGCATTGGCTTTGGCGTTTATTGTTATGATAAGCATGCTTTCCATGGGCGCCATATACGATATGGAAACAAAGACCGTGACGCTTATCACGCGAAATGCCTTTGAAGGTATTGAAAACAACCGTGACATTGTCACACGAAAAACAACTGTAAAAGAATTTCTGGAGGAGCAGGAAATCGTCCTTGAAAAAGATGATGTATTAAATGCTGACCTTTCGGAAGAATTATATCCCAAACAAATTATTACGGTAGAAAAGTCGAGAATGATAGAAATTCATTGCGACGGACAAACGAGCTTTAAAAAAGCAGTCAAAAAAACAGTGGGCGAAGCACTCAAAGATGCCGGGATAATAGTATCAAACACAGATATTGTCACCCCGTCGGTATCTTCCGATGTGACACCCGAGATGGTGATAACTGTTGACCGTGTCGAAATCAAAGAAGAAACGGTTGACACGGAAATCCCGTACCAATCGGTCAAAGAGCCCGACCCCACGCGTTATCTTGGGGAATCGGCGGCAAAACAATACGGTGTGCCGGGCGTCAAGCGTGATGTATACAAAGTCACACGCATAAACGGAGAAGAAACCGCAAGGGAACTGATTTCGAGCGGCACGGAAAAAGAACCCGTGAGCGAAATTATCCTGACCGGCACAAAACAGCACGAGCGCATCATAAACAAAAAACAGGCACTCGCGGCGGCAAACGGAGGTTTCCGCGATGCAGGCGAAGAAATCGAGGCAACGTCATCACAAAAAGGATTTTCATATTCCAAAGTCCTCAATGTCACCGCGACAGCCTATGACCCTTCGCCCGAAACAAACGCGGGGTACAGCAAAACGGCGCTTGGGCTTACGCCGGAATATGGCGTTGTCGCAGTCGACCCGAGGGTTATCCCCCTGGGGACAAAGCTTTACATCGAATCGTCTGACGGCGGTGCGTCATGGGTATACGGCTATTGCATCGCAGGGGACACCGGCGGCGCAATAAAAGGAAACAGAGTGGATTTGTGCTACAACACAAAATCGGAATGTATCCAATTCGGCAGAAGAAGCGCAACGGTATATATCTTGAACTGAGCCGAAAAATCGGGAGAGGGTTTGCGGCAAAACGCATTGGTTTTGCCGCGGCTCCTCCCGATTTTATGGTTTGACAAATCAACACGAAAGGATATTTTCAATGGAACTTACACAACCGAAAACAATAAAAGAAACTGCCGCAAAATTTGGTTTTAGCTTTTCAAAAGGGCTGGGGCAGAATTTTCTTTTGGATAAAAATGTACTTGAAAACATAATAGATGCGGCGCAACCGCAAAACGGCGTACTTGAAGTGGGGCCGGGGTTTGGTGTGCTGACGCGTGAGCTTGCCAAAAATTCCGAAAAGGTCGTTTCGGTGGAGCTGGACAAGCGCCTGTTCCCGGTGTTGGAATATACCCTTGCCGAGTTTGACAATGTTTCGTTGATTGAAGGAGATATCCTGAAAATAGACCTGAAAAAGGTTTTATCAGAAAACTTTGGGGACAAAAAGATAAGCTTTGCCGCAAATCTGCCGTATTACATCACAACTCCCATAATAACCATGCTTTTGGAAGGGCATTTCCCCGTAAAAAAGATTGTTGTGATGGTGCAGAAAGAAGTGGCAAAAAGGCTTTGCGCAGACGCAGGCAGCAAAGACTACGGCGCAATCAGCCTTTTGTGCAGATATTATACAAATCCGCGCATTGTCACCATCGTGCCGGCACAGAGCTTTTACCCTGCGCCGAAGGTGGACTCTGCCGTCATATGTCTGGACGTATGCGAAAAACCAAACGCCGACGTTGAGGACGAGAAAATGTTTTTCCGCATAATCAAGGCCGCCTTTTCACAGCGGCGCAAAACATTGTTAAATTGTCTTTCCTCTGCCCTGAATATGCCGAAGGACGAAGTGTCCGTGCACATAAAAAACTGCGGCATAGACCCCGGGGTGCGCGGAGAAAAACTTGGTCTTGCGGAATATGCGGCACTGTCCGATGAGTTTTCAAAATTATTCAGATAAAAATGAGGTTGTATAAAAAGTCAATTGACTTTTTATACAACCTTTGATTTTTAGAGGGGATAGGAAAAAAGCTTTGGAATTAACAAACTGAGCCAAAGCCTTTGCTTTGGGTTACCCGACGGCGTACACGGGTACGCCGAGCGGCGAGGTTTGTTGATAGCAAGAAATGGAAAAATCATATGAAAAATCATATTTTTTGATTTTTCTACCATAATAAACTAAAGTGTAACAATTGTATTTTCTATATTGTGTGTTGCTTTACTTCTTTTCTTGCGTTCCGGAGTTTTTTTACACCCCTTCGTTTCTATATATCCTTCACAATGTCCCCCACTCCGCTCAGCACATATTTTGGGCGGTACGGGAACTGTTCTATCATCGGGACGGTTGTGCACCCGGAAAGCACCAAAACAGTGTCTATAAGCGATTCTATCCCTGCGACAATGTCTGTGTCCATTCTGTCGCCGATTATTGCCGTTTCAAACCCATGACAGCCCAGCGCCTTTGTCGCATGGCGCAGCATAAGCGGATTTGGCTTGCCGATAAAATATGCTTTCTTCCCGGTTGTTATCTCAATCGGGGAAATCAAGGCGCCTGTCGCCGGCATTATGCCCTTTTCGGTCGGCCCCGTTATGTCGGGGTTTGTGCCGATAAGCTTTGCGCCGCCGTTTATGAGTGACACCGCTTTTTCGATTTTCTCAAAGCTGTATGTCCTCGTGTCGCCGACCACTACATAGTCGGGGTTCACGTCATTCATATATATCCCCTGGTCATACAGAGCATTCATAAGCCCTGCCTCGCCAATCACATAGGCGCTGCACCCCGGCTTTTGTGAAGCAAGGAACTCTGCCGTCGCAAGGGCACTGGTATAAAAATGGCTTATATCTACGTCAAGTCCCATTCTTTTGAGCTTTTGGCTCAATTCAAGCGGTGTGCGCTCCGAAGAGTTTGTCAGGAATATAAATTCCTTATTCTCCTCCAAAAGCCAGTTTACAAAGGGAATAACCCCGCCAAGCAAGCGGTTGCCATGGTATATCACGCCGTCCATGTCACATATAAAGCCTTTTTTTCCTCTGAGATTTTCCATCAATAATCCTCCCGGTTTATTTTTTGTTCTGATTTTCCTTGTGGCGTTCCATGAGTTTCTTTATCCTTGTGACAGGCACAAGAAGCTGACTGATTGTTTCGTCGTGGTTGAGCGTGTCTATGAGGAGTGAGATATACTTTGACATGTCAACCTCCCAATACCAGTCACGCTCCGAAAGCCCCGGCGTGCGGTATATGAGATTTGTGGTAAATACTTTATTTATTTCGCCGTTTTTATAAGCTTCGTCAAACTTTTCAAGCCCGTTGCAGAAAAGCCCGAAAGCTGTGAATATAAATATTCTCTTTGCGCCCTGTTCCTTCAGCTTTTTGCCGATGTCAAGCACGGATTCTCCGCTTGAAATCATGTCGTCAACCACGATTACGTCTTTGTCTTTGACGCTTTTGCCGAGGTATACATGTTCTTCAATCGGGTTTTTGCCGTTTACGATAACGGAATAATTTCTTCTCTTATAGAACATTCCCAAATCAATCCCCAGCACCGAGGAGTAATACATACATCTGTGCATGCCGCCTTCGTCGGGGGATATTATTATTGTATCCTCTTTGTCAAAGGATATGTCCGGCACTGCCCTTGTGATTGCTTTGAGCATCTGATATGTAGTCTGCACATCATCAAAGCCTGTGAGAGGAATTGCATTCTGAACCCTTGCGTCATGAGCGTCAAATGTGATGATGTTTGCAACACCCATAGACGAAAGCTCCTGCAGGGCAAGCGCGCAGTCAAGCGATTCTCTTGCCGTTCTTCTGTGCTGTCTGCCTTCATAAAGCATCGGCATAACAACGGTGATACGCCTTGCTTTTCCGCCCGCCGCGGCGATGATTCTCTTCAAATCCTGATAATGGTCGTCAGGACTCATGTGATTTTCATATTCGTACATTTTGTAGGTCACGCCATGGTTGAACATGTCGCAAATGATAAACAAATCGTGACCGCGCACCGTTTCGTCTATGACGCACTTTGCTTCCCCGGTGCCGAAGCGCGGGCAGGTGATGTGGGTGATATAGCTTTCCTCATCTTCATAGTCCTGTCTGAACTGCTTCAGATACATGTCAATTTTGCTTGTCATTTCTTCACAGCCGCGCATGCTTATTATGCTCAGCTTGCCGAAGGTTTCTTTTTTTTCCATAATTATAAATGCTCCTCCTCTTTGAACACACGTTTATTTCCTTACTATATATTTATAACATAATCAGACAAATTTTTCAACCTTTATTTTACTATTTATAAAATATTTTGTAATATGGATTAACACAAGGTATAATCTGCCTTTGATTTTGTGTATAATCCTATTGCGCAAGTTCATAAATTGTTAAAAAAATATATACAATTTTTTAATTGACTTTTTGACCTTCAAGAGTTATAATACAGTTGAAAGTCAGGGAAGGTCAGAAAAGGAGGAAACACAAAATGGCAATGAGTGATAAAATAGAAGCATTTATAACAGAGCTTTTGAAAGAGGACAGCCCCGAAGGGCTGGAAATCGGCAGAAATGAGCTTGCCGGGATTTTCAATTGTGTGCCCTCGCAGATAAATTATGTGATATCCACACGTTTTGGCCCCGACAAAGGCTACATCGTTGAATCGCGAAGAGGCGGCGGCGGATATATACGGATAAAAAAGGCGGCAAAAGAACCTTTTGAATACAAAGAGCAGATAATGAAAAACATCGGCGAAGAAATAACCGCCGAAAAGGCGGAATCGCTTATACATTATCTTGCCGAATCTGGAACTGTCACAAAACGCGAAAAAGACATAATGCTTGCCGCATGCGGCGACAGCCCGGGAGATGAAAAAACCCCGGACAAAGTCAGAGCAAAAATCCTAAAGAATATATTGAAAAAGATAATGTGAAAGGAATGATTTTTATGTATGATTTATTCTCAGATTTTTTTGATACCTTTAATAACTTTGATATGTTTCCGGCATTCGGAGAGGTCAAGACTTGTCCGAAGTGCGGCAGAAGCTATCAGGACTTCAGGAAGAGCGGGCGGCTCGGCTGTGCCGAATGTTATGAAACATTTTATTCGCCGCTTGCCTCAACACTGAAACAAATCCACGGCAATGTGACCCACACAGGCAAAATTCCGTCACATTGTGCAGACGAACTTAAGCGCAAAAAGAGATATGAAACTCTGAAAAAGGAACTTTCAAAAGCAGTCGCCGCAGAAGATTATGAAAAAGCGGCAAAACTGCACAAAGAACTGAAAGCTTTGGGCGACATGTAAAGGAGTGAAGATTTATGATTTGGTATAAAGATAAAAATGACGGCATTGTCATCAGCACCAGGATAAGGCTTGCGAGAAATATAAAGAAGTATCCCTTCCCCAATGCCATGACAGATGCACAAATAAAAACCGCGGTTTCTGACATAGAAAACGCAATCACAGGCGGAAATTCCACCCTGTCAAAATCATTCAAGACGCTGCATCTGGCAGACATGAGCGAAACACAGCGCCGGGAACTTATAGAAAAGCATCTTATAAGCCCCGATTTGAGCAGGCGCGCTTCGGTCATGATAAGTGATGACGAATGTATGAGCATCATGCTGATGGAGGAGGATCACATCAGACTGCAAATAATAAAAAGCGGTTTTTGTCTGGACGAGGCATGGGACCTGGCAGACAAAGTGGACGATTGCCTGGAAGAAAGTATTGAATATGCCTTTCACAAAGACTTTGGCTATCTGACAGCATGCCCCACAAACACGGGCACGGGCTTGCGCGCATCTGTCATGATGCATCTGCCGGCGCTGACAATGACCGACAGCATAAACAGGATTATCTCCTCCGCATCAAACCTCGGCATTGCCGTAAGGGGGCTTTACGGAGAAGGCTCAAAGGCATACGGCTCGCTTTATCAGATATCCAACCAGATAACCATGGGAATGACAGAGCAGGAACTTATCGACAAACTGAAGAACATTGTCGAGCAGATAAAGGACCACGAAGAAAACACAAGGAAGAAACTGCAAAAAGACAACAAAGATGCCCTTGAGGACAGACTCTGGAGGTCATACGGAACACTGAAATATGCACGTTCCGTTTCTTCAAACGAAGCAAAATCCCTCATTTCAGATGTAATTCTCGGGGTAAATATGGGTATAATCAAAAAAGATGATGTGAATTTCATTCAGCTTATGATTGAAACAGAGCCTTCCGTGCTGATTGCGAAGGCAAAAAAACAACTCTCACCCGAAGAGCGCGACAAGGCAAGGGCAGATTCGCTGAGAGCTTGTATGTAAAACACAGATAAAAACAACATTGAAGGAAAGGAAGGATTGTTATGTTTTCCAACTTTACAGAAAAATCAAGAGAGGCTTTGCGCCGGGCGCATGACGCCGCCTGCGAAATGGGACACGGCTATGTCGGAAGCGAACACCTGCTTGTCGGGCTTATAAGAGAAGGCAGCGGCGTTGCGGCAAAGGCATTGTCCGACGCCGGCATCACAGCCGAAGATGTAGAAAATAAAATAAAAGAAATTATCGGTTTTTCGGAACCGCTGAACATGCAGACAGAATTGTCGCTCACCCCGAGAAGCAAGCGTATCCTGGAGCTTGCCGCCATGGAGGCAAGAAGGCTCGGCCATAATTATATCGGCACAGAGCATATCCTTATGGCAATAATCCGCGACGGCGACGGCGTTGCGGCACAGATTCTTGCCGGCTCCGGCATAAATCTCGGTGAGTTTTATTCAAATACGCTAAACTCGCTTGACAACGAGTCATTTTCGCCCAACTCCGTCTCGCAAAAAGCGGCGTCGGGCGATGCAAAAACCCCCACGCTGAACAAGTTCGGCAGGGATTTGACAGCAATTGCAAGAGAGGGCAAATTTGACCCCGTAATCGGCAGGGACAAGGAAATCGAGAGGATTATCCAGATTCTTTCGAGAAGAACCAAAAACAACCCGTGCCTGATTGGTGAACCGGGCGTCGGCAAAACTGCCGCGGTTGAAGGTTTGGCGCAGAAAATTGCCTCCGGAGATGTCCCCGAAAGCCTGAAAAACAAGCGTCTTGTGACTGTCGACCTATCCTCTATGGTCGCCGGGGCAAAATATAGAGGCGAATTTGAAGAAAGGCTGAAAAAAGCCGTTGAAGAAGTAATCAGCGCCGGCAACGTAATACTCTTCATTGATGAAATCCACACAATTGTGGGCGCCGGCTCGGCAGAAGGCGCAATTGACGCGTCAAATATTCTTAAGCCGTCGCTGGCAAGGGGCGAGTTGCAGCTAATCGGCGCGACAACCCTGAACGAATATAAAAAATATATCGAAAAAGACGCCGCACTCGAAAGACGTTTCCAGCCCGTCATGGTCGGCGAACCAAGCGTTGACGAAACACGTCAGATTCTTGCCGGCATACGTGACAAATACGAAGCGCACCACGGCGTCAAGATAACCGACGAAGCGCTGGAAGCCGCGGCAAAACTTTCGGCAAGATATATAACAGACCGTTTTCTCCCTGACAAGGCAATAGACCTTATCGACGAGGCGGCATCAAAGAAAAAGCTTTCGACCCTGACAGAGCCGGATTCTCTCAAGAGCCTTGAAACACAGCTTGAACAGCTTGCCAAAGACAAACAAGAAGCAATCACGGCACAAGACTTTGAAAAAGCGGCACAGCTACGTGACAAAGAACGCGAGCTGAACGAACAGGCAAAGAAAGCAAAGGAAAGCTGGAAAGAGGTTTCGACTTCAAACGAACTGACCGTCACGGCGGACGACATCGCAGACATTATCTCCAGCTGGACAAATATCCCTGTCAAAAAGCTTGCCGAAGAGGAAAGCGAAAAGCTTAGAAATCTGGAAAAAATACTGCACTCCAGGGTAATCGGGCAGGACGAGGCGGTAACCGCTGTCGCAAAAGCAATCCGACGCGGCAGAGCAGGGCTGAAAGACCCGAAGCGTCCGATTGGTTCATTCCTGTTTTTGGGTCCGACAGGTGTCGGAAAAACAGAGCTCTCAAAAGCATTGGCTGACACAATGTTCGGCTCGGAAGAGGCAATGATAAGGGTTGACATGTCAGAATATATGGAGAAACACTCAGTGTCCAAGTTCATCGGTTCACCTCCGGGATATGTAGGCTTTGAAGAGGGCGGACAACTGACCGAAAAAATAAGAAAACACCCGTATTCGGTAATACTTTTTGATGAAATCGAAAAGGCACACCCCGATGTATTCAACATCATGCTGCAAATCCTTGACGACGGTATCCTCACCGATGCACAGGGAAGGCGTGTAGACTTCCGCAACACAGTCATCATCATGACCTCAAACCTGGGCGCAAAGAACATCTTAAACACCGAATCCAAGCTGGGCTTTGCTTCGGCAGATGGCAAAAAAGACGGCGAAGAAAACGAGAAAATCAAAGAAAAAGTTATGGAAGAGGTTAAACGTGCCTTCAAGCCGGAATTTCTCAACAGAATTGATGAAATTATCGTCTTTAAGCGTCTGACAGAGGACGACATCAAGAACATTGCCTCGCTTATGCTGGGTAGCCTCAAAGCAAGGCTTGCGGCAAACGACATCACCGCAGAATTCACCGACGACGCTGTGGCTTTGATTGCAAAGAACGGGTTTGACCCGGTATACGGTGCAAGACCATTGCGCCGTGCTATACAAAGCAGCATCGAAGACATGCTTTCCGAAGACATAATAGACGGCAAAATCAAGAACGGCGACAAAATCACCGTTGGCGTTTCGGACGGGAAATTCTGCCTGGTATAAACGGCAAGTGAAAAACACAATCGGCTGTTTAAAAGGTCAATTGACCTTTTAAACAGCCGTTTTGCTTTTCCATATCTTTTAAATTTACTTATTTTTCGGACTTTGCTTTCCTGTTAATTATATATTCATTCAGATGCTCGCGCAGAGGTTTTTTGGAGCGCATCGCAAAGATAAAACGGTATTTTTCCGCCTTGTTGTCGGAATACTTTCTGATTTGCAGCTTAAGCGCCTCATATTTTATGAGTATCTCATTTTCCTTTGCAAATGCTCTGATTTTTGCCAGAATCTTAAACGAATACACCACGTCAATCATAAACACACCAAAAAATACGCCCAGGACAAACGAAAACGAAAGATTCACCGAAAACCAATTGAGCGCGCCCAGTATATACGGGTGTATAAAGAAATAATAAATCGCACCGAGCACCGCCCACATAAGAGAAAACTTAAGACATATTATCCCCTTATAATTGAACTTCTCGTCACTGTAATCCCACAGTTTCACCTTCATTCCCTTGATAAAGACGATACCGGCTATATATTCTATCAATGTCATTGCAACCGCCATAAGTACAAACAATACAATTTTATTGACAATATAATTTCCCTCCGGCAGAAAGACTTCTATCCCTGCCAGAAGATAAAGCGTGCACAGCCCAAACCCATATATGGGGAGATACGGCCCCACCAAAAACCCCGGATTCATCCACTTGCGTGATTTGTTGGACTTTGTGAATCTTCTGAAAAACAGCTCCATCACCCAGCCGGCGCTGCATCCTATAAAAAACAAAAAAATCAAAATAAGAAAATCATTCACTTTAAATTTCTCCTTTTGTATGAAGTATTAGGTAATTGGAAAACGTTAGTTTTAGAATTATCTACATATAAAGTATTATATATCACACATTTCACAAATCTTTGGAAAATTAACCGTTTTTATTGACATATATATACACTTATGATAAAATTAAACCAATAAAATTAAGGGGGTTTTAACTATGTTTTGCGGAAATTGCGGAAATCAGATACCTGACGGCGAAACCGTCTGTCCTTATTGCAGCGGCGGTCAAGCTCAGAATCAGCCACAGCCGGCACAGACATATGACGGCACTGTGCAGACACAGCCGCCGATGGATTATGCCGCGGTATCTCTGGTTCTCGGTATTGTAGGTCTGCTGTGCTCCAGCTGCTGCATGCCGATACTCAACATCATCGGCATTGTCTTTGGTGTAAAGGCAAGCAAGATAACAGGCAGAAAAGCCGGTCTTATACTGAACATCGTCGGCCTTGTGCTTTCGCTGATAGGCTGGATAATCCTTGCCATCTGGTGGGTGGTTGCCGGCGCGGCTCTCGTTGAAAGCTTAGCCTACATGATGTGGTAACATCAAAAACAACAAATGCGGCAAAATGCAGACATTCTGCCGCATTTATTTTTACAGATTGTTGTTTGCACCCCTCAGCAATGACACCCCATAATCAAAATCCACAATTTCCCAGTCAAAGCTTATGCCCTTCACTCCGCTTTGGCGGAGCTGTTCTTTCACAGTGTTGTAGCTTTCCATGGGCACCTTGGAGGTATAACACGCGCCCTCTTTGGTATCTCTTATCAGAAATTCCAGCATATCCCCCTCCTTCTTGCCGAACACCGCCGTCATGTTGTCCATACTCTCGGGCTTCTGCATAAGAATCAGCACCTTCAAAACCTCGGTCACCTTGTCATTTAATCCGTTGTCAAATATAAGTATTTTCTCAAGCAGACTGTTGTATTCATAAACAAAACGTAAATTGTAATTTTGCAGATGGTCCAGTTCCCCCGACTTTTTGGAAGTGGCGCGCACATCTTCAAACAGACGCTTTTTTGTTTGCGCATCGGTGCATGGAGAAAAAGATATCATAAGTGCCTTTTCTTCATCATGATACAAAAGCGGAGTCGGCACAAGCGCCCTGTAAGAACATGACGGACAACAAAACATATTCACCTTCCCCGCCAGCAAATCCTTCTTCAAATCTTCGCTGTCAGAAACCGTTATCGAATGCCACACATTCATATCGCTCATCTGATGACACTGCGGACATTTTATTGTTTCCTTTGAATTTATACTCATAAAAATCTCCATTCTGCCGCCATGCGCCGGCACATTCTTTTTTATTTCAATTTCCGAAGTTATTATACACTATAATCCAAAAAAAGGCAAGTGTAATGTTGCAATTCAACAAAAAGATACCCCATTATAACATTTTTTGTTGTTGAAAATCAACTTAATTTCATTTTTTACCAAAAATGGTGTTGACAAACGTATTCTGGAAGAGTATAATGAGGTCAAAGTTAAGAACGAAAAGCACAAAGACGTGTTTGGCAGAGAAGTCTGCCGAATACGTCTTTTTCTTTTTATTCTGAATCCACAAACAATAGGTAATTGGAAAGCGTTAGTTTTCCAATTACCTGAATTTACAAACAATGAAAGGAGAGGATTTTATGCCAGAAATGACTAAAATCGAAATTATCACAAGGCAAAGCAAGCTTGAGGACCTAAAAACCGCTTTGAACGAAATCGGCATCACGGGTATGACAGTATCAAACGTACTGGGGTACGGAATCCAGAAGGGGCAGAAGCACAAATACAGGGGTGTAGACTACAGCGTTGACCTGCTCCCAAAGATAAAAGTAGAGATGGTTGTTTGTTCAATCCCGGTGCAGAAAGTTGTGGACACGGCACTGGCGACACTGAGAACCGGAGAAATCGGCGACGGCAAAATCTTTATTTCACCGATATCGAGAGTCATCAAAGTAAGAACAGGCGAAGAGAACCAAGATGCTCTCTAAAAATCATATCGGGGGCATAATTTGAAAATTCAGAACAGGAAAGAAGGAAATGGTTATGGACAACACTATATTTGCAAGTGCACTAAACGCATTCTGGTTATTTTTCGGGGGGGTTTTGGTATTCTTTATGCAAGCAGGTTTCACACTGGTTGAAACAGGTTTTACAAGAGCAAAGAATGCCGGCAATATCGTAATGAAAAACTGTGTTGACTTTTTGGTCGGCTCTGTTATTTATTGGATTATAGGTTATGGGCTTATGTACGGCTCAAGCATAGGCGGCGTTATTGGTATTCCTTTCGGTCAGTTCTTCATGAACGGCGGCGCTTTTGAGCCTACAATGGATTATACAACACTGTTCTTCCAGACAGTTTTCTGTGCAACCTCCGCCACAATCGTTTCGGGCGCAATGGCAGAACGCACAAACTTCAAGGCATACGTTTTGTACTCGGCTTTGATTTCACTCTGCATCTACCCCGTTTCGGGACACTGGGTATGGAGCAGTGACGGCTGGCTGGCAAAGCTTGGCGTTCACGATTTTGCAGGCTCGGGCATCGTACATATGCTTGGCGGAACGCTGTCACTGGTTGGCGCCGCAATCCTTGGCCCGCGTATCGGCAAATACAAAAAGGACGGCACACCAAACGCTATCCCCGGCCACAACATCGTAATCGGCGCCCTGGGCGTATTCATTCTCTGGTTTGGGTGGTTTGGTTTCAACCCGGCTTCAAGCCTTGCATTGGTTGACGCAGAGGCCGCTGCGGATTCACAGCCTTATCTCCTGGCGGCAAAGGTGTTCATCACGACAAATCTCGCCGCATGTACCGCAGCGCTGGCGGCAATGTTCTTCACATGGTTCAGATACGGCAAGCCTGATGTTTCGATGACTCTCAACGGCATATTGGCAGGACTTGTGGGTGTAACCGCTCCGTGTGACGTTGTTTCACCGCTGTCCGCCGCAATCATCGGCGTTGTAGCCGGCATATTGGTTGTTGTTTCGATAGAAGTTATAGACAAGAAGTTCCACATAGACGACCCTGTCGGTGCTGTTTCGGTTCACGGTGTGTGCGGTCTGTGGGGTATGCTGTCAGTCGGGATATTTGCAAATGACAACGGCTTTACAGGACTTATCGCCGGCAATGTACATCAATTCCTCGTACAGCTTTTGGCAATTGTTTGCATCGTTGCATGGGGCGCTCTTATGGGTGTGATAATCTTCGGACTCATGAAGAAAGCCGGCATTCTCAGAGCAAGCAAAGAAGAAGAGCTTGAAGGTCTTGACGCAACCGAGCATGGTTTGCCGAGTGCATATCCGGACTTCCTCCCGGCATACAACGACTAAACTTAACACGGCAATTGCTTATTGCTCCCCAAACCCCAATACTTTCCCCTTAAAAACTCAAAAATCTTACTTATAAAACACTCCGGGGAGCAATAGTCAACTGTATATAAAAAAGAGCTGTTTAAAAATCAGTCGATTTTTAAACAGCTCTTTTTTTGAAGTTGATTGAAAAAAAATAATTATCTCACTTCAAACTGCACCAATCCGTCTTTGTAAACAATCGGCATTTCCCCCGCGATAAGAGGACTTGCATATTTTATAAATTCTTCGGTCACATGCATGCCGTCCCCGGCAATCATGCTCTGCGGCATCTTCTTTTCATAGTTTGCAACTTCGTTTATGTCAAACGGACATATCTCAATTTTATAGGGCATGTCCGACACACGCCTGAATCCCGCCATGACCGCTGTGAGCCCGCGCTTTGCCATTTCAACCGCCTCATACCCGGACAGAAATGCCTCCCTGATGTCCGCCTCAGACCCGGCTATCGAAAAGCATCTCTGCAAAGTGCTCAGCTCTATACTCCTTGTCTTTATCTTCAATTCCGTGGATATGATTTTCTCAACAATTCTCCCGGCGCCGCCCAGCGCAGCATGCGAAAAACCGTCCGCTGCACTTCTTGTGCTCTCGCTTTCGGCAAGGTATTTTCCGTCCGCGCCCCTTATGCCCTCGGACACCGCTATGACGGTGGTGTTTTTTTTGCTGATAACATCTCTCACTTTTTCAAGAAACTTCTCACGGTCAAACACAGCCTCCGGCATGCAGATTATGTCAACAGGTCTGAATCCGTCCGAATTTGCAAGGGCGGCCGCCGCCGTCAGCCAGCCGGCATTTCTGCCCATAATCTCCAGCACCACTGCCGACTTCATGTCATAAACATCTGTGTCAAGCGCAAGCTGGCGTATCGCATTTACGATAAACTTTGCGGCAGAGCCAAACCCGGGGGTATGGTCCGTCAAAAACAAATCATTGTCTATGGTTTTCGGCACACCGATTATTTTTATGTCAATGTCCTTTATTTTTGCATACCCCGAAAGCTTTTTCACGGTGTCCATAGAGTCATTTCCGCCGATGTAAAAGAAATATCCGATATTGTGCTTTTCAAAAACACTGAAGATTTTTTCGTATGTATCCGCATCTTCGCCGCAATCCGGAAGCTTTTTTCTGCACGAGCCGAGATATGACGACGGCGTCTGCTTCAGAAGTCGTATATTTTTCTCTCCAAAATGGCTGAGAGAAATTATATTGTCCCCCAAAACCCCGTCAATACCGTTTACCGTCCCCAACACTTCTCCGATTTGGGCGGATTTTATCCCGTTTTCTATAACTCCTGCCAAGGAGGCATTGATGACCGATGTCGGCCCCCCCGATTGCCCCACCAATAAATTTTTCATATGTTTTCTCTCCCAAAAAAATATTATTTTTCCCCAAAGCTTACCTTCCCTGTTCTGTCCGTGCTTTTCAGTTCTGCCGTCTGTGTAACCGGCGCCATTGTGTCCTTGGAATCCCACCACAAAAACTTTGCTTTTTCATAATTCCCTGAAAACTCAGGGAACACAATCGCCTTGTCGTTCAGATTTTTGACGCTCTTCACCTTCAAAAGCCTTCCGTCCGCGCCATAATATGCCACAGCAACAGTGCCGCCGTCCTCCGCGTTATAACCTGCGGCGATGTACTTTTGTTGCTGTTTTTTCACGCCCAGTGTTGCTTCGTCACTCACCATAAACACCGAAACGTCACTCATTTTGACATTTCCCAACGGGTCATATGCATATATATAACATTTCCATTCTCCCGTGACCGTAAACGGAAGATAAGATATGTTGATTATACTTTTGGTATTTGTCAGTGTCCCCCCCGTATATGTGGAGCCGTTCGGCGCTTTCCAGTACAGTTCAAAATATTCCGCATTCGGCTCATATATGCCGTACACTGTGTTTTCCGTTGTTTTGTATACAATTTTGCTTGTGGTCAGCGCAATGTCGCCCATCGGGGTATACACGCCGATGTCAAACTGTGCAGATGCACCACCGTCTTTTGCGGTCACTGTCACTGTCGCACTGCCCTCCGACACCCCGGAGAGCACACCTTCGTCAGAAATGCTTATGCAACTGTCCGACGCACTCAGCAAAAACTCTTTGTTGGTCGCATAATATGGACGGGCCGTGATTTTCAGCGTTATGCTGTCCCCAATCAAAATCCCTTTCTTTGCGCCCGTGACGGTTATGCTTTCCACCGCAACCGGTGAATCGGACCACTTTGCATAAAGTGTCATGTCCCCCGTCACCACATCGGATTCCAAGTTCCACAGTTTTGTACAAGCCGAATCCCTGTACCAGCCGGCAAAATACTTGCCGTCCTTCACAGGCGTTTCAACCTCATGCAAGGTGTTGTATTTTACTTGCGGCATGTCCGCCAATCCTGTTCCGCCGTCGGTGTCAAAGCTCACCGTCACCGTTTCTGCCGACGCGTACGCTTTTATGCAGACATTGTTGCGCGTACTGCCCGAATCAGCCCATGCACCATTCCAATAATAAAAGCTTTCACCCGGGTTTGAAGAATATACATTATTATCAGAACCCTCAAAAATCTGGAATGCACAATCTCCCGACGCTTCTTTCAGCGAAAGCACCACTGAAAACTTGTCGCCCTCGTCAAGCGGCACAAAATCGGTGAGCTGCACCGTATGATAGCCGTCATACTGCTCCGTGCCCGAAACGGTGCTCATCAGAGTGCCGTCCTCGGGGTTTCGGGGCGAATCGTTCAGCTTATATATCTTTGCGGTATATGTCACGTCCTGTGCGGTTTTCTCTTCTCCCTTATGCCAGGTATAGAACCCCACTGCCTTCAGAACCTGATTTTCCCCCGCCGTAAAGACATTTGCGGCAGACGGAAAGTTTACATATCCCAAATGGTCGGCACCGTCATACTGATGTATAATCTGATAATTGCCGCTGTCCTCAGCGCTAAATACAATAAAATCTTCAAGCGGTGCGGTTTCATATGACATCCAAAAATAACCGCAGTCGCCCGAGTTTTCTCCCCAACTGTTTTTCACCCTCCACGCACCGGGGTTTTCGGGTTTTTCGGCAAGACCGTCAAAATTTGAAACGGCATAATTGTCGTCCCAGCCCACAATAAACACCGCATGCCCCGTGCCATCGGTGCCATTGCTGTAATATGCCGCGCCGGCTCTTGCGCTTGCTTTGTCATAATAGCATGCCATGACGCCGCCATATTCTACAATGGCGCCCTTCACATCGTCAGCGCCGATTTCATAAAAGTCCTGCAAATGTGCATAAGAAGAATATCTTTTGCTTTCATCAATGTCGGGCATTTCGGCTTTTGTGCCGTACGGATAGTTTTCCTCCAGCTCTGTCCCTTGCCAGCCGACAAGCCTATACGCCGCTCTTCTATAATGTCCCCCGGTATAATATCCGCCATCACTGCTTGTTATGTCCGCACCGTCGCCTGTCTTTGCGTTGCGTTTATGCGTAAAATATGCAAGGTGATATTCCGAATAATCTGCATCATCGGCAAAGCCATTTTTCACCATGCTTGTTTCCATCGCCGCAACAGCCGCAAAAGACCAGCAAACCCCAAGGTTCCCTTGGTTTTTCGGCTTTGTGACATAGCCGTAGTCCTCCGAACTGTACTTTTCGGGGAGAATCCTTGCGGCTTTTGCCTTTCTGGGCACGGTGTGCGGCTTTGCCGGCTCCCCCTCATTCTGCACGATTTCAACCGTGGGTTCTTCCATCGGCACCACGCCGCCCGCGTCCCGCACAATCTGCGCCGTCAGCACTTCCTCCGCACGCGCAGGCATCTGTATCGACAAAACAATCGCCGACAATATCAATGAAAAGAATCTACTTTTTTTCATCTTGTTACTCCTCACATCAGTTTTTCTATGGTTTTATATATAAGCCGCTTAAAAACAGGCGCGGTTCTGTCCGCCGCTTCCTGAACCTCTTCGTGCGTCAGCGGATTTTTGCTTATCCCGGCCGCAAGGTTGGAAATAACGCTCACACCCATCACCTTCATACCCATGTGCACCGCTGTCATCGCCTCACACGCCGTGCTCATCCCCACGGCGTCCGCCCCCAGTGTCTTGCACATTCTTATCTCTGCCGGCGTTTCATAATTCGGCCCCGAAAGCTGGATATACACACCTTTCTCAAGCGTAATACCCTCTTCCACGGCAGTTTTTGTCAGGATATTTTGCAGTTCTTTATTGTACACCTCCGACATATCGGAGAAACGCTTGCCCAATTCGTCGATATTTTCGCCCACCAGCGGCGACGGCACAAAACTTGTGATATGGTCGCAAATCATCATCATATCCCCGGCAGAAAAAGCGGGGTTTATCCCCCCTGCGGCGCATGTCAAAAACAAAATCTGTGCCCCCAAAAGCCTCATCACACGTATCGGCATAACCGTCTCGGTCATTTTGCGGCTTTCATAATAATGTATCCTCCCCTGCATAATCACAACAGGGACTTCCCCGACATACCCTAAAACAAATCTGCCCTTGTGCCCCGGCACAGTAGAAACCGGGAAATCCGGGATATCACTGTAGGGGATTGAGGACACAACCTCAATGCCGTCGGCAAAGCCCCCCAGCCCCGAGCCAAGCACAAGGGCAACTTTCGGTTTAAAATCCACAACACTCTTTATGTATTCTGCTGCCTTTTGCAATTTTAAATATTCACTGTTCATAAAGCCAACATGCCTTTCTGCCCAAAAAAGATTTATACGCTTCTTACCATGGGCAACATAAGGCGCATCGGCAGAGCCGCGGCAAAGTTTCATTTTTGCCGCAGCACCCATTTGTTATATTATACCTCATCACCGCGGCAAATGCAACAAAAAATTACATCATTCGGCGGTATAATATAAAGAATGCATAAATCCGCGGATATCGGTTGTCATAATATCCCCGGCAACGGGCGTGTTGTCTATGACAATCAGGTTTGCCCTCACGGTGTCCCCCACGTCTATAGGATAGTTTGTCACTTCATATGTATAGCGTATGCCTGTTTTTCCGCAGTATTTTTTCAGGTTCAGCCCTGCCTGAAGCTGCAAAGCATTATAATTTTCATACACGGCGTCAAAGGTTTCCGGGATTGTCACCTCGACCTTTTCTATAGGGTGCTTTTTCACCTCCCAGCCATAACTCTTTAAAAATTCTATATTATCCGCGTTTTTCCATGACGCCAGTTTCAGACAACCGCCCGTTATCAGGAAAATCATCAAAACCGCCGCCACATAAATCACCAGCTTTTGCACAAATATCACCTCCCGGTACTATAATATATGAAAAAATCGAAACATAATACAAAATGGCTTGTTTTAAATTACATTTTTTTCCTGAATTTATTGAAAAAATCGGCACAAACTATAAATGTCAATAAAGTTTGAAGGGATGATACAAATGTTGGATAACATATCTCTGGTGCTTGTAATCATAGGCGCCATAAACTGGGGCAGTATCGGCTTTTTCGGATATGATATAGTCGGCTCACTTTTCGGCGGACAAGGCTCTGTGATTGCACGCATAATCTTCGCAATCGTCGGCATCGCCGGGCTTTGGGCAATAGGAATGTTGTTTAAGGACAAAATTTCTACCCACGAAAACTGAAAAACAAAAATGGTTCTGTCTAAAGACAGAACCGTTTTGTTTTTATACTCAAATTTAGTCCCCAAAGACCCTTTCTTTTTGTCTAATCGGTTAATTGACAACCGATATGCACGGTAGTAAAATAATATATAGCTAACAAAATTCCGGAAAGGTTATGAAATACAAATGAAGGGACACAAATACTGGTTTTTAAAGGGTATAAAGGATTCAATACCCATATGTCTGGGTTATTTTGCGGTTTCCATGACACTGGGAATCGCCGCGACAAAAGCAGGCATGACTGCATTGCAGGCCTCGCTCACAAGCTTTTTGCTGAATGCCTCTGCCGGCGAGTTCATCGGATTCACCATGATGTCAAACAGCGCCGGGGTTGTCGAGGTGATGATTATGGAGGCTGTGGCAAATGCGCGCTACTTCCTTATGTCGTGCGCACTCAGCCAAAAAATCGACCCCAAAACTCCGCTTATAAAACGCCTTATAATGGGCTATGACGTGACAGACGAAATTTTCGGCATTTCCATTGCGGTGCCGGGGAAGCTTGACCCGTTTTACAGCTTCGGCGCAATGACAACCGCCCTGCCCGGCTGGGCATTGGGCACACTTGTCGGGGCAATTCTCGGCGGCGTGCTCCCCTCCCGTGTCACAAGTGCGCTTGGGGTTGCACTCTACGGCATGTTCATCGCGGTGTTTGTCCCCCCGGCACGCAAAAACCGCATTGTCCTGGGGCTTGTGATAATCAGCTTTCTGGCAAGCTTTGTCTTTTCCTCCTTCCCGATATTTTCTGTTATCCCGGAGGGAATAAGAATCATTGCGCTCACCGTCATTATATCGCTTGCCGCCGCAATATTATTCCCGCACACGGAGGAAAATCAAGATGAAATATAATGTATATATCTACATATTCTGCATGGCGGCGGTCACATATTTGATACGCGTCCTGCCGCTGACACTGATACGCAGAGAAATAAAAAACAAGGTTATACGCTCATTTTTATACTACGTCCCCTATGTCACGCTTGCCGTCATGACATTTCCGTCAATCCTTTCGGCAACGCAGAACATGTACTCGGCGCTGGCCGCATTTGTCGCGGCAATAGTCCTTGCATGGCTCGGCAAAAGCCTTTTCTGTGTTTCTGTGGTGAGCTGTGTCATCGTTTTTGTGCTGGAGCTCTTTATTTAAATTTACAAAAAAGGCGATGTATTTCTCATACATCGCCTTTTTGCGGTCGGAACCTTTTTACATTCCCTTTTTATGCTCTCGGGTGTGCCCTTTCGTATACATCTTTGATTTTGCTGTTCATCAGTTGGGAATATATCTGCGTTGAAGAAATGTCCGCATGCCCCAGCATTTCCTGGATAGACTTCAAATCCGCGCCGTTTTCCAAAAGATGCGCCGCAAAGGAATGTCTGAGTGTGTGCGGCGTTATGTCAACGGCGATATCCGCCTGCTTCTGATATTGCTTTATAATTTTCCAAAACCCCTGGCGCGACAGCTTTGTGCCGTTGCAGTTGACAAACAGCGCATGCTCTGTGGAATTTTTGAGCATCTCACCGCGTGAATGAAGTATGTAGTCGTCCAGCGCCGCGCGGGCAATGTTGCCCATCGGCACAACTCTCTCCTTTTTTGTACCGATGCATTTTATAAACCCCAGCCCGGTATTCACGTCGTTTATCTCAAGATTTATCAGTTCCGAAACTCTTATGCCGGTTGCATAAAGAAGCTCCAGCATGGCTTTGTCGCGCTTTCCCTTTATGTCCGACGAGTCCGGCTGGTCAAGCAAAAGCTCCACCTCGTGCGGCGTCAGTATGCGCGGAAGTTTTTTTTCAACCTTTGGCGCCTCAAGGTTATTCGTCGGGTCTGCCATGTGATAGCCGCTTTCGTTGACATAGCTGTAAAACGAGCGCAGCGACGCAAGCGTCCTCGACACTGTCGATGTCGCCTTGCCGTCCTTTTGCAGTTTCAGAAGATATGTAAGCACCGTGGTCTTGGTGGTTCTCGTTATGTCTGTTATTCCGTTCAGGTTAAGATAATCTATATACTGCGACACATCTCTTCTGTAAGATTGTATCGTATTGCGGGATTTATGCTTTTCGCCCGTCATAAAGCACACAAATCCCTCCACATAATCGGTCATTTCCCTTTCCTCCCATAAAAATATGTAACATAGATAATTGTAAAACTAATGTTTTCCAACTGCCTAAAATATGCAACAAATTACAGATTTACATAATATTGTTACAATTATATTTCACAAAAACATATCAAACAAATCTATTATAGCACATATTTCTCCACTTGTATAGTCTTTTTTATATATTTTCTACAATTTTTTTCTTTCAATTTTGACACAATGCCCGTTTTGTTACATTTTGTTTACAATCATTTTCATAAATATTGTGGTTATGTAACCGTCAAAAACAGAAGCAATACAAAATATAGTGAGTGCTGCCGCCGACAAAAAAAGATACTTTTTTTTCATGCCGCGTTCCCTTTTCCCTCCGCACACCGCAAACTGCATCGAACATGCACCGAAAAAGATAAGGTTCAGCATAAAAACAATTGCCGACAAACCGCTTGAAAGATTTATCAAAAATCCCTTCAACCCCATAAGCTTAATAAGCGACGCTGTTGTAAACCCCGAAACAAATCCCTCCATACAGCCGGCGCTCATCGTGAGTACTGTACCGATTCTAAAAAAACCGGAGGCAAAAATTATGAAAAATATTTTTATGTTATCAGCAAGCGACGAAACAAAAATATCCGCGCTGCTGCGCATGCCGCCATCAAAAAATTCACACAAATATTTATAAACCTCATCGGACGCCTCCTTCTTCATGCCGACAGCATATACACTCCCGATAAGCACCCCTGCCGCGACAATTGCCATCATCAGCAGAAAATAAATGCCTGTTCCTTTGTTTTTTGCCATAAAAAATCCCTCCTGCGTAATAGTAATAAAATACTATTCACAGAAGGGACAAAAAATTACCTTATCTTAATATTTTTCCTCAAGAAATTTCTTCAGTCTTTCCAAACCTTCAACAATGTTGTCCATGCTTGTCGCATAAGACCATCTCACATACTGCGGTGCACCAAACCCTGTCCCGGGTACAACGGCAACGCGCGCTTTTTCCAGAAACAGCTCTGCAAAATCATCGGCATTTTCTATAGTTTTCCCATAAAGCTCTCTGCCCGAGAGCTTGGAAATGTTCATCATAATATAAAAGGCGCCGTGCGGCATTTTGCATGAAACACCGTCAATCTTGTTGATTTCCTCAACCATAAAATCACGCCTTCTCATGAAGTGCCTTTTCATTCTTTCCACTTCCTCCTGACTCCCGTCAAGAGCCGCAACCGCCGCCGCCTGTGCAATGGAATTTGGGTTTGACGCGGCATGCGACTGGATATTTGCCATTGCCTTTGCAATTGCGTCATTTGCGGCGGCAAAGCCTATTCTCCAGCCCGTCATCGCATATGTCTTTGAAACGCCATTTATCACAATCGTCAAATCCTTGATTTTATCATTGAAAGAAGCAATGCTCACATGCTCGCCTTCATATATAAGCTTTTCGTATATTTCGTCCGATATGACATAAATGTTATGCTTCACCGCAAAATCGGCAATGCTCTCCAGCTCTTCTTTGGTATAAACCATTCCCGTCGGGTTTGAAGGGCTGTTCAGGACAAGCGCCTTGGTCTTTGGGGTCAGCGCCGCCTCCAGATTCGCAACAGTGACCTTAAAGTCATGCTCTTCGTCCGTATTTATAATCACCGGCACACCGTCGGCAAGCTTTATCATCTCGGGATAGCTCACCCAGCACGGCGCAGGCAAAAGCACTTCATCACCCGGGTTGCATATCGCGGTGAACGCGTTTACCAAAGAATGTTTTGCACCGTTGGAAACAACTATATTCTGCGGCTTATAGCTCAAGCCGTTATCTCTCAGAAATTTGTCTGCCACAGCCTTCCTCAGGGCAAGCGTCCCTGCCGCCGGCGTGTATTTTGTGAACCCGGCGTTGATTGCGGCAACAGCCGCGTCCTTTATGTGCTGCGGAGTGTCAAAGTCCGGCTCACCGGCGCCGAATCCGACCACGTCTTCTCCGTTTGCCTTCATTTCCTTAAATTTTGAATCAATCGCCAATGTGGGCGAAGGGCTTATTCCTGCCGCTTTTACAGATATCATAGCCTTAACCTCCAAATATGTTTTGACAGTTTTCAACCGTCAATCATTCATCTATCCTTTATATAATACACCTTTTTACCTAAAAAATCAACCCAAATTCTCAAATTTTGCATTTTTTCATAAATTTTCTTTCAAAATACGTTCCATATTTGTATATGAAATTTTATTCACAAGCTCCTCTCCATATCCGCGCCTGAGCATTTCGTCAAAAACCCTGCAAACATCATGCACCCCGGCCACACCGTGCGGCAGACAGTCCACCCCGTCGAAGTCGGCGCCGATTCCGATATTGTCCTCTCCCCCCAGGCTCAGAAAATGGTCGATGTGGCGTATTACATCATCAATCCCTGCCCCCGGTTTGTCTGAAAGGAACGCGGGATAAAAATTTATCCCCACCAATCCGCCCTTTTCTTTTATTGCAAAAAACTGCTCATCGGTCAGATTCCGCTTGTTTTTGCACACTGCGCGCGCATTTGAATGTGACGCAATCACAGGCTTTTTGCTCTCTTCAATTATGTCCCAAAAAGATTTGTCATTCAGATGAGAAACATCTATAATCATACCCAGCCTGTTCATTTCGGAAACGACATCTCTCCCAAAATCGGTCAGACCTCTTTTTTCGTCAGGTTCCAAGACGCCCGACGCAATACGGTTTGAAAAATTCCAAGTAAGCGCGGCAAGCCTGACCCCTTCGTCATAAAGCTTCCCGAGCGCATCAATGTCCTCTATGGCTTCCCCGCCCTCAAGGCTCAGAAAAGCACGCACTTTTGAGATGTTTTTCTCATAATCCTCAAAGCTTTTGCACAGCGCCATTCTCCCACAGGAGCGCTCCGCCTCGCTTTTTACCTTGTTTATTATCGCGCACGCCCTGCCCAAGGCTGTGCCGCTGTATTGCGGGGCAATATATGCCGCAAAAAACTGGGTATAGCGCACACCGCGCATCTTGTCCAAATCGACATGCAGTCCGCCCCCGCAAAACCCCACGCCTTTGTCGAGCGCCTCGCTTGCTGTGTCACAGTGTGTGTCAATCAGAGAATATTTCATAGTTCCCTCCAAAAGCATTTTCTATATAATTTATTCTGTACACATTGTTGTTCATATAAACCTCCGCCACGTCAAAACGCATATAACGTTCCTCATTTTTCAGATATACCATGGCGGTTTTTATGATTTTGCGCATTTTTGCCGGGGTCACAAACTCGGCAGGCGTGCCGAACAACGCATTTTTCCTTGTTTTCACTTCGACAAACACGGTATATTCACCGTCCTGTGCAATTATGTCAACCTCGCCCCAGCGGCTGCGGAAATTCCTCTCAAGAATTTTATACCCCTTTTTCTTCAGATATCTGCATGCCAGCGTTTCTCCCATTTCCCCCGAATTCATATTTTGTCCCCCAAAAGCTTTTTTAAAAATGTCCTCCTGTGGATTGGAGAGGGGCCGTATTTTAAAATCGCCTCATTGTGCGCCTTCGTGCCATAACCTTTGTGTTTTTCAAATCCGTATTCGGGGTATTTTTCTGCCATCTCGGCCATAAATCTGTCCCTCGACACCTTTGCAAGTATCGACGCCGCGGCGATGCTTATGCTCTTTGCATCGCCTTTGACCACTGTCCTGTGCGGCGTCTGCATATTTTTTATGCTGTTGCCGTCTATAAGCACAAAATCCGGCATAACCGCCAGCCCGTCGACCGCGCCGTTCATCGCCATATATGTAGCGTTTAATATATTCACGTCATCAATCGTCTTTTCGTCCGCACTGTATACAGAATATGCAACGGCATTCTCTTTTATTTTTTCAAAAAGCTCTTCTCTCTTTTTTTCCGAAAGCTTTTTGGAGTCATTTATCCCGTCTATGACAGCGCCCTCCTTCAGAATCACCGCCGCGGCAAAAACCGGCCCTGCCAGCGGCCCTCTGCCTGCCTCGTCAACACCGGCGACAAGGCGATAGCCTTCCGCCGCCGCATGCTCATATTTCCACATCAGCGCTTGCCTTTTCAGTTCATCTTCTTTTGTCAGCTTAGCCAAATTTATCACTTCCTAAAAATTTTATTTAATTTTAAAAATATTATATCATTTTTTTTCAAAATATGCTATACTATATATAAAGATTTTTTTAAGGAGCTGATATTTATGGAATACAACCGTGAAATAACCGACATGGTCATGATACAATATATCATACTTTTTACAATGGCAAAGGCTGACAGAATCGTAACCCACAGTCAGCTCTCATCGCTTATACTTGACAACTGCAACATCAATTTTGCCGATTTCCGCATCGCTTTGGACAACCTCTGTCAGATAGAGTGTGTGCGCGTCTTTAATTCGGACGGCAACCAGTATTGTGAGCTTCTCCCAAAGGGCATAGAATCAAACGGATTCTTCCAAGACGCAATACCGATTTACATAAAAGAACCCATAGAAAAATCCATAGCGCCGTTTTTCAAAGAAGAGGAACTGAAAAAAAGCATACGTGCAGAACTCACACCCATAAATGAACGCGAATATCTCGCCGAGTGCGGTATATACGAGGGCAACACACCGCTTATGCAGCTCTCGGTTTATGCCGGCGCCAGGAAGATGGCGGCGGACATGCTGAGAAAATTCAAAAGCGACCCCGAAAAACTTTACCGCATGATTATGTCAGCGCTTTCGGAAGACATAAAAGAAGAGGACAAATAAAAAAGGCTGTTTAAAAAAGTCAGTTGACTTTTTTAAACAGCCTTTTCGTATTTCTTAAAATTCCGCAATTTTGATTGTTATTTTCTGTCTTGCCGTTTCCCCGGGTTTCAAAAATTTCAGCTTTCCTTCTCTGCGCATCACGTCGCGCCCGTCGGGTGTGCAGTTGCCCGGCTCAAGCCCCATCACATATTCGCCTTTTCCCATCATCTTCCATTGGGTAAAACAAGGCAGCTCTGTTATGTCAAAATTTATAGAGAGCTCGGTTTTTATGTCCGGGTTTGAAATTTTTGCAAAGCCTTCTGCCATGTTGTGATAATAACACTGTTCCTCAAATCCGCTTTGCGGCTTTTCCACAACCAAAGCGTCGGAAATCCCCTCTGCCGCCCTTTCATTACGCGGTGTTATGCCCTTGTTTTTTATGTCCAGCACGGCATTTTCTGACAAAAGAGGATAACCCATGTTAAAATGATATAAAATCATATACGGTGTTTCTTCGCCGCCGATGTTGGTCACCTTGTCCGAAATGATTATTTCGTCGCGGTCAAGCGGGCATTCGTATTCCCTTTCCATGAGCATTTTGTGTCCAAAAAGGGACGCGTCCCTCACCGTCAATTTTATATGCACGGCTTTGTCATCTGTCCAAAAATTGACACTCTCTGCCGGGGTGTTGGACGCCGTCCCGTGCAGCGGCAGTTCCTCCCCTCCGTCACAGCACGGACTGCCGACAGCCGTAAAGCCGCATGTTGTCAAAAAACCTGCCGTAAACGACTTTAAAAATCCGCTTCCGCGGTTGTCATAATATTTTGGCGAAACATATCCGCACGGGGCAAAAAAACCAAGGTTTTTCCCCTTAAAATACAGCCTGGATATGTCACCGCATCTGTCCTGCGAAACGGTAAACATCAATCCGCGCCCGTTGTTTACCTCCAGGATTCTCATTCCGTCCCCTTTTCCTCCGCAGAGTCTGTGTTCTTCAACTCCGCAAAGCTGTGACGGGTGTCCGATATAATCGTTCATGTCAATACCCCTTTCTATATTTGTTTCCTGACAATCGTATATTCGTCACCGCGGCGAAAATACGGACAGTCTTTAAACCGCTCGTTTATAAATTTATACCATTCGTCCTCGTCCAAATCCATAAGACAGGTATAACACTCATATTCATCATCATATGCATAATTCATACATTCTTCACAGTTTGCCATAAATTCCACCCTGTCCGAAAAATACTGCACGCCTTATATTCTGCGCGACATTTTTTCCACATTTTCACGCCTGTATTCTTCAAATCTGTCCTCCTCAATCGCCTTGCGGATTTCTGCAACAAGCTGATTGTAAAAATACAGATTGTGTATGACACAAAGCCGCATCGCAAGCATCTCCTTTGCCTTGAACAGATGCCTTATATAACTTCTCGAATAATTTCTGCACGCCTCACACCCACACTCGGGGTCAATCGGCAGCGGGTCAAGCTCATACTTTTGGTTCATTAGATTCATTGTCCCGTTTTTGGTGAACATAAATCCATGGCGTGCGTTTCTGGAAGGCATGACACAGTCAAAGAAATCAATGCCCCTCGCGACGCCCTCGATTATATTTGCCGGTGTGCCGACACCCATCAGATAACGCGGTTTATTCTCCGGCGCAAGCGGCAGTACAACGTCAAGTATGTGGTACATTTCCTCGTGCGATTCCCCGACTGCCAACCCCCCGACAGCATATCCGTCCAGCTCAAGCTCTGCCATTTTTTTCATGTTTTCCGCGCGCAGGTCATCAAAAATCCCCCCCTGGTTTATCCCAAAAAGCATTTGGCTTTTGTTTATTGTGTCGGGAAGGGAGTTGAGTCTTTTCATCTCTTCGCGGCAACGCAAAAGCCAGCGGAAAGTCCGCTCGCACGACTTTTTGACATACTCATACGGCGCCGGGTTCTGCACACACTCGTCAAATGCCATGGCAATTGTCGAGGCAAGGTTGGACTGTATCTGCATGCTCTCTTCGGGGCCCATGAATATCCTTCTTCCGTCTATGTGAGAATTGAAACTTACGCCCTCTTCCGTTATCTTCCTCAGCGATGCAAGCGAAAACACCTGAAAACCGCCGCTGTCTGTCAGAATCGGTCTGTCCCAGTTCATAAACTTGTGCAGACCGCCCATCTGTTTCACAACCTTGTCCCCCGGGCGCAGATGCAGATGATATGTATTTGACAGCTCAATCTGACACCCCAGGTTTTTCAAATCCATTGTGGACACGGCGCCCTTTATCGCCGCAATCGTGCCGACATTCTGAAACACGGGCGTTTCCACAGTCCCGTGGATTGTGTGGAACCTTCCGCGCCGTGCACATCCGTTTGTATGTAAAATCTCAAACATAGCTTTCTCCCTATCAATTGTATTTTAGGCAATTGTAAAACTGATGTTTTACAATTACCTGAATCTTATTTGTCAATGGATGAACATTGCGTCACCAAAGCTGAAAAATCTGTACCGCTCCCTGACCGCCTCGTTATATGCATGCAGGATATTTTCGCGCCCCGCCAAAGCACTCACCAGCATAATCAGTGTCGACTCCGGCAGATGAAAATTTGTGATAAGCGCATCAATAACATGAAATTCTTTCCCCGGATATATAAAAATATCCGTCCAGCCGCTGTCTGCCGCAATCTCTCCTTTTGCACCGACTGTTTCCAGCACTCTTGTCGCCGTCGTGCCGACAGATATCACTCTGCCGCCGTTTTTCTTGGTCTTTTTCACAAGTTCTGCCGTTTCCTCCGGCATGACATAAAATTCCGAATGCATCTTATGCTCCAGGATATTGTCCACCTTCACCGGGCGGAATGTACCCAGCCCCACATGCAGCGTCACATATCCCACATTTATGCCCTTTTGTTTAATCTTTTCCAAAAGCTCGCCGGTGAAATGCAGCCCGGCTGTCGGCGCCGCGGCAGAACCGGTGTGCTTTGCATACACTGTCTGATAGCGGTCTTTGTCCTCCAGTTTTTGCGTAATATATGGCGGCAGAGGCATTTCGCCCAGCTTGTCCAGTATGTTTTCAAACAAACCGTCATAATAAAACTTCACAATTCTGTTCCCGTCGTTGACAACCTCCAGCACCTCTGCCTTCAGCTCCCCGTTGCCGAAAACAAACCTGGCACCGGGCTTTGCACGGCGCCCCGGGCGCAATATAACCTCCCACTCGTCCAGGCTTCTCTTGTTCAAAAGCAAAAATTCAATCGCCCCGTGCGTATCCTCTTTGCAGCCATAAAGCCTTGCCGGCATGACCTTTGTGTCGTTCAACACAAGGCAGTCGCCTTCTCTCAAAAAGTCGGGCAAATCATAAAAATGCTTATGCATAATTGCGCCTGTTTTTTTGTCCAGACACATAAGCCTCGAGTCACTTCTGTTTTTCAGCGGTGTCTGCGCTATAAGTTCCTCCGGCAGGTCATAATAAAAATCTTTTCTGTTCATTGTTTCCATAATTATTTCCACACTTTATTTATATATTCCTTTGCTTTGTCGGCGCCTATCTCCTTTGCCGCCATCTTCTCGGCAAGGGTTTTCCTGTCCGGCACACTGACCTTTTGCAGATTGTTCAAAATCCCCCATGCAATTCCCTCCGCAAGCTTGTTTTGATAGTCTGGGCTGATAAGCTTCTGAAGTTCTGCCTCATTGCTTGCAAAGCCAATCTCCACGAGCGTCGCCGGCATGAGACTTGTGCGCGTCACGACATGCCTTTCCGACTTGACCCCGCGGCTCAGCGCCCCTGTCTGCGACAGAAGGTTGTTCAAAATTGATGTTGCCAGCTGTTTACTTGTCAAGCCATAAAAATCGCTGTTGTTTTCATTTGCAAAATAAACTTCTATTCCGTTTGCCTTCGGCGCATTTGTCGCCGAATTTACATGGATACTCACAAACATCGCCGCGTCTTTTTTGTTGGCAATCGAAGAACGCTCGGTAAGCTGCGGATATGTGTCCCCCGTACGCGTCATGACAACCTGTACGCCGTTTGCCTCCAGCTTACCTTTGACAAGGGTTGCAACAGAAAGCGCAATGTTTTTTTCATAATAAGTCACGCCGCCCGTGCTGCCGTTTGTGCCCGGGTCGCTTCCGCCGTGACCCGCGTCTATCACCACATATTTAACCCCGTTTGAGGGGGTATAGTTCATCATACTCTTCACGTCAAAAGAAACACTGATATTTTCGTCCTCTGCCGGAGCCGACGGGGTGTCGGTGCTTGGGGTTTGTGTGCCGGTTTTCGCCGTCACCGTTATCACCGCCGACATCTTGTCCGCCGAAAGGGTGACATCATATTTTGAATAGTTTTGCATATCCACGGCAACCCTCGTATAACCCTCGTGCAGCCCAAGCCGCACGGCTTTCACGCCCGATGTATTCACTTCTGTTTTTGACGCACCGTCATATTCCGCATTCTGCACGTCAAAATAAAGCACGTCCCCCGACGTCACCGCAGTTTTGAGCGTGTTCTGCATCGGTGCGGAAAATTTCACCGTGATGACTGTGACGGTGTCGCTCTGCTTCGTCACCTTCGGCGCGCCGATTGTCAGCGCCGCCGCAGGCTTTTCCCTGCTTATTTTTATCGCCCCGGCATTTGCGTCAAAATTGACATAAAGCCCCACGCTTTCAGAAATGAATCTGACCGGGACCATGGTTTTGGTCGCCACTCCCACCTTTGTTATCAATTTCGGCACAACCCCGTCGGGGATTGACTTTGCCGTGCCGTTGACATATGCCGTGTTGTTCCCAATCTGAAGCTTCACCGACACGCCGTTTCCGCTCACGGTTATTTCCTTTGTCGAATCATTGTAGTCCACCTTCTGCCCCAGTGCCTCAAACACCTCTCTCAGCGGCACAAGCGCCCTGTTGTTGAATATTATCGGCTCCATCGGCGGAGTGATTTTTGAACCGTTTATATAAAGAGAGTAGACGCTCCCCGTATATGTATGATATTGACCGTCGTAGAAAAGCTCAATCCCGGCGGCATATGCCGGGAAATTTATCACAATCAAAACGGCAGCAATAAAAAATGCCGCAATCCTTTTCATTTTTATAACCATTCCTTTCCGTGCCCCCGGCACATCTCAAAAAAACCACACCAAAACGCCCCGTCATTCCGCAAACGGTATGTTAAAATGCTCATACCCCGGGCGTGTCACAATCCTCCCCTTCGGCGTCCTTGCGATGAATCCCAGCTGGAGCAAATACGGCTCGTATACATCTTCTATGGTGTTTGAATCTTCGCCTATCGTTGCCGCGAGCGTGTCCAGCCCCACCGGGCCGCCATTGAAATTCTTTATCATGGTCAGCACCATTTTGTGGTCAATGCTGTCAAGCCCCTTGGGGTCAACCTCCATTGCGCGCAATGCCTCGTCGGCAACCTCTTTTGTGATGACGCCGTCATATTTCACCTCTGCAAAGTCACGTACACGCTTGAGAAAACGATTCGCAATTCTCGGAGTCCCGCGTGAGCGCTTTGCGATTTCTTCCGCACCCTTTATGTCCACCTCCACGTCAAGCAGCTTTGCAGAACGCATGATAATCGTCATCAATTCTTCAACGCTGTAAAGGTCAAGGCGCAGAAGCACACCAAAACGGTCGCGCAAAGGCGCGCTCAGGTTTCCTGCCCTTGTCGTCGCACCGATGAGCGTAAATTTCGGCAAATCAAGCCGTATCGACTTTGCCGACGGGCCCTTTCCTATAATTATGTCAAGGGCATAGTCCTCCATCGCCGGGTAAAGGATTTCCTCCACCGTTCTGCTCAGGCGGTGGATTTCGTCAATAAAAAGAATATCGTGCTGTGAAAGATTTGTGAGTATCGCCGCCAAATCACCGGCTTTTTCTATGGCAGGGCCGCTTGTCACCCTGATATTCACGCCCATCTCGTTTGCAATCACCCCGGCAAGGGTGGTTTTCCCCAGCCCCGGCGGGCCGTAAAGCAAAACATGGTCCAGCGCCTCGTGCCTGTCCGCCGCGGCTTTTATATAAATTTCCAGGTTGTCCTTTGCTTTTTTCTGTCCTATATATTCCGTCAGCTTGTGCGGCCGCAAGCCCGTTTCTATCTCTGCGTCGTCGCCTGTATATTCTCCCGTGACAATTCTTTCATCTTCCTCAAAAATCAAACCGTAACACCTACTTCATAAGATTCTTCAGAGCCTGCTTAACCGTTTCTTCAACACTCAGACCCTCGCCCAAAAGCCCGACCGCCTTCTTTGCCTCCTGCTCGGAATAGCCCAGCGCCGCAAGCGCCTGCACTGCCTCAGAGCCGCCGTCGGGCTCAAATCCCGAAAATTCCTCGGGGAGGGCGTCGATATTTTTGATTTTGTTTTTCAATTCCAGGATAATCCGTTCCGCAAGCTTTGGCCCCACTCCCGAGGCTTTCGTTATCACCTTTGTGTTTTTCTTGATAATCGCAAGGGCAACCTCCTCCGGGGACGCCGCCGACAAAATGGCAAGCGCCGCCTTCGGCCCCACTCCGGAAACCGAAATAAGGTTCAAAAACATGGCAAGTTCTTCTTCCCGCGGAAATCCGTACAAATCCTGCATGTCCTCGCGCACATAAAAATGCGTATACATTTTGACATGCTCTCCCGGCTGTGGCATCTGTGACATTGCGATAAGGGAGCAATATATCCTGTAGCCTATGCCGCCGGCTTCCACGACAACAAAATTTTCACCTTTTTTTACAAATTCACCTTTTATGTAATAGTACATGTTCTTCCTCTTTCATATTTTCGACTTTTTACAATACCGTCCTTATTCTATAATACATCATATCTCTTTTTGTGTCAACCGCCATGACCTTAAAATTATGTTACAATCGCATAACATCGCCGTCTACAGCCTGTTCAGCCCAAATTTTTCATTTATGTTCCCGGAATGGGCATGGCATATCGCCACCGCCAGGGCGTCTGCCGCGTCGTCGGGCTTCGGGATTGCATTCAGGTTCAAAAGCATCTTCACCATCTGCTGAATCTGCTGCTTATCTGCCCTGCCATAGCCCGTCACCGCCTGCTTTATCTGCAGCGGCGTATATTCATAGACCGGTATGTCCCTGTTTGTTGCGGAAACCACAAGCACACCGCGTGCCTGTGCGACAAGAATCGCCGTTTTGGCATTTGTGTTGAAAAACAATTCCTCCACCGCAACTGCGTCGGGCTTGTATTTGTCCATATACATGCCTATCTCGTCATATATCCACTTCAGCCTCAGGCTGGGCGCCATCGACGCGTGCGTCGTTATTGCATTGTACTCAATCGGGCGGAATTTGTTTCCTTTATATTCAATCACACCCACCCCCACAATTGCATATCCGGGGTCTATTCCGATAATTATCACAAAAAACACCTCTTATTTTCTTTTTATTTATGACATTTTTCTATTGCATATTTATAAATTTTATTGTATAATATACATAAAATATACTACAAAATATATTTCACCTATATTTTATAGTATAGGTAATTGTAAAATATAAATTTTACAATCAGCCACCGCATCTTTGCGGGGGTATCGGTGGTGCCAACCCCTGATTGGTAATCAAAAATGACGACATATACGTCATTTTTGGCTGAAATAAAAAGTTTAAACCTACTGTAAAGTTAAAATCGGGCGGAACTTTTTATTTCTACCCAAGAATTTTCATTGGAAAACGTTAGTTTTACAATTACCTACTATATTTTATACCATTTAAGGAGGAATTGCAACCATGTCAAAAGAAAAAGTTGTACTGGCATATTCCGGAGGCCTTGATACTTCGATTATCATACCATGGCTTAAGGAAAACTATGATTATGAGGTTATCGCTGTCTGCGGTGATGTGGGACAGGGAAAAGAAACAGAGGGACTTGAAGAGCGCGCAAAGAAAGCAGGCGCATCAAAGCTCTACATAGAAGACCTGAGAGATGAATATGTAAAAGATTTCATCTTCCCGACACTGAAGGCAGGCGCCGTATACGAAGGCAAATACCTCCTCGGCACCTCACACGCAAGACCGATTATCGCAAAAAGACTTGTCGAGATTGCAAAAAAAGAAGGCGCTGTTGCAATCTGCCACGGCGCAACGGGAAAGGGCAACGACCAGGTACGTTTTGAGCTGACAATAAAAGCGCTTGCTCCGCATCTGAAAATCATTGCTCCCTGGAGAATCTGGGACATAAAATCACGTGAAGACGCCGTTGATTATGCACAGGCGCACGGAATCGAAATCCCCGTGACCAAAAAAGACCTGTATTCCCGTGACAGGAACATCTGGCACATCAGCCACGAAGGCATGGATCTGGAAGACCCGGCAAACGAGCCGCAGCTGGACAGCCTCCTGAAGCTTACCGTCCCCCCCGAAAAAGCACCGGACGAACCGAAGTATGTTACAATCGGATTTGAAAAGGGCGAGCCCGTTTCGGTTGACGGTGTCAAGATGGCGCCGCGTCCTTTGGTTGAAGAACTCAACAAAATCGGCGGTGCGTACGGCATCGGCATCGCGGACATCGTGGAGGACAGACTTGTCGGTATGAAGTCGAGAGGTGTATATGAAACCCCGGGCGGAACGATTCTTTATAAGGCTTTGGAAGAGCTTGAATATCTCTGCCTTGACCGCGATACACAAAGCTTTAAGCGCCAGGCGGCAATCAAATTTTCTGAGCTTTGCTATGACGGAAAATGGTATACCCCTCTGCGCGAAGCACTTTCGGCAATGGTTGACGTGATGGAAGAAACCGTAACCGGAGAAGTAAAGCTTAAGCTTTACAAAGGCAGCATTTCACCTGCCGGCGCAAAGAGCCCGTACTCACTCTACAACGAATCAATCGCAAGTTTCGGCGACAGCCACGAGCTTTACAGCCACAAGGATTCGGCAGGATTTATAAATCTTTTCGGACTTCCGCTGAAGGTCAGGGCAATGATGAAAGAAAACCTTAAAGAAGAAGATAAATAAACAAACTGTATTTCACATTTTCCGCACCATGGTGCGGAAAATGTGATTTTATGCATACTTTATGCATAAAATCACTTATCATTCTGTTTTCCGGATAAGAGATTTTTCATTATTCAGCGCCGGCTTATCCGCCCACGGTAAGCCGCGCCCAAAGATTCTGTGGGCAGAAAGGCTGCTGAAACGATTATGGCAAAGCTATGGGGCGGAAGGTTTCAAAAAAACACAGACAAAAAGGTTGACGATTTCAATTCTTCCATACGTTTTGACAAAAGAATGTACCGCCAGGACATACAGGGGAGCATTGCCCATGCCGAAATGCTTGGGCGGTGCGGAATAATCCCCAAAGAGGATTCATGCCTTATCATAGAAGGTCTGAAGGGGATTCTGGAGGACATAGAGAACAGCAAAGTGGAATTTGAAACAGACGCAGAAGATATCCACATGAATGTGGAAAAACTTCTTACACAACGCATAGGCGATGCCGGCAAGCGCCTGCACACCGGCAGAAGCCGCAATGACCAGGTTGCGCTTGACATCAGAATGTATCTGATGGACGAAACGGAAGAAATCTCAAAAATGCTTGTACACACCCTTGAAACGGTCACCGACCTTGCCGAAGAACACACCGGCACGATTATGCCGGGCTATACACATCTGCAAAAGGCACAGCCGATAACCTTTGCTCACCACCTCATGGCGTATTTTGAGATGTTTTCCAGAGATTATCAGCGCCTTTGCGACTGCCGCAAGCGCATAAATGTCATGCCGCTCGGCTCGGGCGCCCTTGCCGGCACGACATATCCGCTGGACCGCGAATTTGTCGCACAAAAACTCGGATTCTCTGCCATTACAAACAACTCTCTGGACGGCGTATCAGACAGGGATTTTGTGATTGAACTGGCAAGCTGTCTGTCAATCCTCATGATGCACCTTTCAAGGTTCTGCGAAGAGCTTATACTCTGGTCAAGCCACGAATTTTCGTTTGTGGAAATGGACGACGCTTTTTCCACAGGCTCTTCCATCATGCCGCAGAAAAAGAACCCCGACGTCGCAGAGCTTATCCGTGGAAAAACGGGGCGCGTTTATGGCCATCTGATGGGCTTACTGACCACAATGAAGGGTATACCGCTTGCATACAACAAGGATATGCAGGAGGACAAAGAGCCGATTTTTGACGCAGTGGACACCGTAAAGCTTTGTCTGCCGGTCTTTTGCGACATGATTGCCACCATGAAGGTGAACAAAACCAACATGCTTAAGGGCGCAAAAGGCGGATTTACAAACGCCACCGATTTGGCTGATTATCTTGTAAAAAAAGGACTGCCCTTCCGCGAGGCACACGCCGTTGTCGGGAGAATGGTTTTTTATGCCATTGAACATGACAAAAATCTTGACAACTTCTCCATGGCGGAATTCAAAGAATTTTCTCCCATGATTGAGGACGACATATATGATGCGATAAGCATGCAGACCTGTGTCAATGACCGTTCAATCCCCGGCGGCCCGGCAGAAGAAACGGTGAAAAAAGCAATAAAATGTGCAAAGGAATATATTAAATCATTATAAAAGAGAGCGGCACAGCCGCCTGTGCCAAGGAAGAAATTTTACAAAATCTAAAAAAAGGCTGTAAAAAACTTTGGAGTTTTTTACAGCCTTTTTCACAGGGTGTTATTCCTGTTGAAAAAGCTCCAGTATTTCTTCTTTACTCAAGCCCGAAAGCAATTTTGAATTCTCCCTGATGATATCGTCTGCCAACTCTCTCTTCTTTTCCTGAAGTTTTATTATCTGTTCTTCTATGGTTCCCTTTGCCGCAAGCTTTATCACCTGTACAGCCTTTTTTTGACCGATACGGTATGCTCTGTCCGACGCCTGGTCCATAACCGCCGGGTTCCACCACGGGTCATAATGTATAACCATGTCCGCCCCGACAAGGTTCAGCCCGGTGCCGCCTGCCTTCAGCGATATTAAAAACACATCTCTTTCGCCGTTGTTGAACCTTTCTGCCATCTCGATTCTCTCCTCGCTGTGTGTCGAACCGTCCAGATAAAAATATGTTATCCCCATTTTTTCCAACCGCTCCTTTATGATGGAAAGCATGGAGGTAAACTGGGAAAATACCAAAATTCTGTGCCCGGCACCCACGGCGGAAGAAACAAGCTCTTCAAAAAGCAAAAGCTTTCCGCTGTCCTCTTTATAGCTTGCGTCAAACAGCTTTGGGTGGCAGCAAATCTGGCGCAGACGCATAAGCAGCCCCAGCACCCTCATGCGGTTTTCGCCGTTCAGGTCACCCATATACATAACTTCGTTTTTCGCCGCCTTCAAAAACGCTTCATAAAGCTTTTTCTGCTCAGGCTCCAGCGCGGCATAAACAGTGTTTTCTATCTTTTCGGGCAATTCCTTCAGCACTTCTTTTTTCATTCGGCGCAGGATAAACGGCTGAATCCTTCTGCGCAGTTCTTCAATTTTGGAGCGATCCTCCTCCTTCATGATGCTGTTTTGAAAGCGCGCCGTAAATTCACGTGCAGAATACAGATACCCCTTCATCACAAAATCAAACACAGACCACAGTTCCATAAGCGAGTTTTCTATCGGCGTGCCTGTCAGAGCAAAATATCCGCCTGCCTTTATCTTCTTTACACTCTTTGCATTTATTGTCCCGGGATTTTTTATATACTGTGCCTCGTCTATAAAGAAGTAAGCAAACTCTTTCTTCTTGTAAAGCTCCATATCGCGCCGCATAAGCGGATATGAAGTGATGACAAAATCACAGCCTTCAATATTTTCCAGTTTTTGGGCACGCTCCGCTTTTACGCCCTCTATGATTATGCTTTTTGCCATAGGGGCAAATTTTGTTATTTCGTTTTGCCAGTTATAGGTCAAACTGCTCGGCGCAACAACCAAAACAGGCTTGTCGCGTTTTACGCTCATGCCAAAGGCAATCACCTGCAAGGTTTTCCCCAGCCCCATGTCGTCGGCAAGTATCCCCCCAAAGCCATATGCCGCAAGCTGTGCAAGCCACCGCACACCCTCACGCTGATAGCCCCTCAGGACAGAATCTATCTCCGGCGGAATCTGAGGTTTTGTATTTTTTATATTTTCTATAAAATCGTCAAAGCTTTCGTCACCCTCAATGATTCCCGAATCTCTCAGCCCCGAGAGGTAAAAGGCATTGTACTCCTTGACATGTTTTTTTCCCTTTTTTATATCATCCTCGTCAAATTCCAGGCTGTTGACCAAATCCGGGAGTGACATTCCGCCGAAATTCAGCTTATAAAACACGCCGTTGTCTGCGCGGTAATATTCCTTCCTCAGCGCAACAGACCGCAAAATACCCAAAACCTCGTCATTTGAAAGTTCGCTTTCAAACCCCACTTCAAACAAATTTACACTGCTCAGATATCCTGCTCTTGCCCTCAGCGGCACTTCCTCCTCAATCCTGAATCCGTCATTATAAACCACCCTTGCATATGTCTTTAGTTTCGGCAGTCTTTGGTTTAAAAAATCAAAAATGATATCATCATCAGAGGTTATATATTTGTCTCCCGCTTTGTCAAAATCCGCAAAAAATCCCGCAACCTCACTCTCCAGCCGCGTGTTCCTCACCAGTATCTTTTCGTTCACCGCTGTTTTTTCGTCCGGCACAAGCGTTATGGAGCCATAGTGCACCAAAGCCACTGCCGAAAGACCGTTTTTATATTTGTCCAGAAAAACTTCAAACTCCGGCTGTGTGTTGACAACCATCTCGTCAAAACCGCTGAGCACAACGCCCCTTTTCCCCCTCAGACGCGGCAGCACTGCGGTGACAAAATCCACGGCATTTGTGCCGGCAAAATCAATCTGTGTGCGCTTTGCCGCGATGACCGCCCTATAAATCGGCATAAACCATTCACGCCACCCTTTTGATGTGAAATATATGTCACCTTCATACAAAAACCTGCTTCCGTCCCCGGTGAGTGCTGTGCCTCTTTCGTTTACAATCATGTTTATTTTGTCGTTTTCCGCGCTGACATCTACAAGAATGTCAGGGTCATCGTCAATTATCCGCAAATCAGGATACGGTATCCCGTCAACGCGGTATTCACATTCGGTATTTCTCAAAAATTCCAAAAGCCGCCTCGCGCTCTGTTCTCCCACATATACTTCTTCTCTTGAGGCATTCTCGCCCTGTTTGTTCTCCAGGATTTCACCCAGAATCCCCAAAACCTTACTCTCACTTGCGCCAAATGCACACTCTTGCACCGACATTTTGCAGTGCTTTGAAATATTTACAACACCGTCATTTATCAGCATATTCACAAAAGACGACAAAGAGCCGACCTGTTCCTTTTTTTCTGCCCCCAGCCTTGCCGAAACGGAAAATCCGCACTTGTCAAGCCCCGTATAGATATTCAGTCCAAAACCGATATTTATCTTTGTTTTTTCCTTTGCCATGTTTTCATATTCACGGCACAGCTCAAGCGCCATCGTGTCGTTGTCGTTGTCCATTCCGCCGCTTTTGCTCAGTTCTTTCATGCACATCTTCAGGGCGGCAACGATATGCTTGCACGTGCAGCCCATTGTGTGATAATATCTGCATGTGCAAAAATATTCCGTAATCTTTCCGTCTTTGACGCTGACACTGATGTTGTACACCTCATTGTCGTCCGCCACAGCCTTTACACAGGTTTCATCAATCGCGCGTATATGCACCCGTCCTTCGTGATAATATTCCACGCCGCGTTTATAAATCCCGGGCGATGCAATTGACTTTATCATATCTTCATTTATGTTCATGGCAAGCACCTGCAAATCTTAGATTATCCTATTATTATAGCACAGCTTTTTTACAAAATCAATATTTCGGAGAAAAAATACACGGAAATTTAAAGGAGCTGCGGCAAAATCGCCGCAGCTCCCTTTTATCTTTTGTACAGTTTTTTATTCTTCTGTTTTTTCTTCAGTTTCCTGTGCCGCTTCTTCTGCGATAAACTTTTCGATGTCTACAGGTGCGTCCTCTTCAAAAACAGGTGCGCTTACTTCCGGGGCAGCCTCTTCCTTTTCCTCAACCTGCGGCTCAATCAATGCTCTGATGCTCAGGCTGATTTTCTTTGTTTCCCAGTTGACCTCTGTCACCTTTGCCTGCACTTCTTCGCCGATTGTCAGCACATCTTCCGGCTTGCCGATTCTCTTGTCCGCAATCTGCGAAATGTGAATCAAACCATCAACATTCGGCATGATTTCGGCAAATGCGCCGAAAGGCATCATGCGTACAATTTTACATGTGATTACATCACCGACATGAATGTTGTTTTGTGCAATAACCCACGGATTTTCTTCCGCTTTCTTATATCCCAGCGAAATTTTCTTTGTTTCGGTGTTCATATCCTTGATATAAACCTTTACAACATCGCCTTCTTTTACGATTTCCGAAGGATGCTTGATTTTGTTCCAGCTAAGCTCTGAAATATGAATCAGACCGTCAACACCGCCGATGTCAACAAACGCACCGAAGTTTGTCAATGACTTAACTGTGCCGGTGTATTCCTTGCCGACTTCTGCGTCAGCCCAGAACTTGTCTTCCAAAGCTTTCTTTTCTTCTTCCAGTACAACGCGGACAGAACCAACCACACGCTTTCTTCTCTCGTCGATTTCTATGATTTTCAGACGCACTTCCATGTTCAAAAGTGTTTCCAAATCCTGTACAAATCTCAAAGATGCCTGTCTTGCCGGCACAAAAATCTGGAAAGAATCCGCCAAAGCAATAACACCGCCTCTTACGGCCTTGATAATCTTTGCGTCAAGGATTGTGCCTGCTTCATAAGCTTCTTTCATCTTGTTCCAGCTTTCCATGGCAACAAGCTTTTTCCTTGAAAGAACAACTTTGCCCTCGGCGTCATTTACACCCACAACATATACCTTTATCTTATCTCCTTCCTTGACTATGTCTTCCGGCTTAAGATAAGGGTCATCTGTAAGCTGGTCTGCCGCAAGCTGTCCGTTGTACTTAAAGCCATCAAGCTCAACTATGACTTCATTACCGCGTACTTCCACAACAGTACCTTCAATGATGTCGCCGTTATTCAGGCTCTTGTTTTCATACTGAGCGAATAACTCGGCAAAATTTTCTTCGTTTTTGATTTTTTCATCCATCGTTGTAAAAACCTCCTCGATAATACACCCGGGTGTTGAGGCACCGGCTGTAATACCTATCCTTTTATTTTTATATAGACTTTGAGGAATATCCTCAGAAGTTTCGATTAAATAAGTGTCGTGGCAGTTGCCTTTGCAGATTTCAAACAGCTTTTTTGTGTTTGAACTGTGTCTGCCGCCGACCACAAGCATGACGTCAGAACATGCCGACAATTCTTCGGCTTCCCTCTGGCGCGCACTTGTCGCATTACATATTGTATCAAAAACTATAGGGGTTTGGCAAGTGTTTTTAATATTTTGTACTATTTGCCCAAAATTTTTTCTGTTTATTGTCGTTTGTGCAACAATACATACCTTTTTATCGGCTAAATTTTCCTCTATTTTCTTGTTTTCATCATAAATTATCAGCGCGTCGTTGCCGCACCACCCGTTTATGCCCTTCACCTCGGGGTGATTTTCGTCACCCACAATTATTATTTTATATCCCTTTTCATAATATTCTTTTACAATCTTGTGTATTTTTTCCACAAATGGGCAGGTGAGGTCTATATACTCCAATCCCCTGTCACGCAATTCCCGTATGACTTCTTCCGACACGCCGTGGGTCCTCAGTATAACAGTCACTTCGTCCGGTATATCCTCTGTTTTTTCATACGCTTTTATACCCTTTTTCTCCAAATCCTCCACCACAAAGCTGTTGTGGATAATCGGCCCCAGCGTGACATACTTTCCCTTTGTCTTTGCCAAAGAGTATGCCTTGTCCACAGCGCGCTTTACCCCATAGCAAAATCCCGCCGTTTCCGCAATTTTTACACTCATTCCGTTTCTCCGTTCCGCAGTAAATTTGTGAGCAAAAGGCTTCGAAATCAGCAAGAAAAGGAATAGTTTTTCGAAAAATCATATTTTTGACTCAGCCGGACAGAACTGCAGCATTTGCTGTAATATGCGGCTTTCTTTTCTTGCGTCCCGGAGTTTTTACTCCCTTTTAAAGTGAATTTATTGTATTCATAAGTTCATTGCTCAAATCCTGCAATTGTTCCATGACAACCTTTTTGTCATAAAAGTCGTCATAATATATCGGTTTGCCGAATGTGACATTTATCTTCCCAAACCATCTGTATTCCCCCGTTATGTGCACCGGCACCACCGGCACCTTTGCCTTCATCGCAAGCATCACAACGCCCGGCTTCGGGTCCTCGTGCATGCCCTTCCTCACCCTGCGGCCCTCAGGGAACATCGCTATTATGTGCCCCTCCTTGAGGCGCACAAGTGCCGCCTTTATTGCCCCGATATCGCCCTTTCCGCGGTGCACGGGGAAAGCCCCCAAGGCGCCGAAAAACCATGCACCGGGCTTACTCTTAAACATCTCGGCTTTTGCCATAAACCTCAGCTTTCTCTTTGTCGCCAGTGCCGCAATCGGCACGTCCCAGTTGCTCCTGTGGTTCATCGCAACAATCGCTCCGCCCTCGGGCGGAATATTTTCTCTTCCCGTCACTCTTCTCCTGAAAATCAGCAGAAAGAGCACATTGCATATAGCTTTCAAAACCTTGTAAAACACGTTATTTCTCCTCCACTTTGCATATGTCCGAAATAAGCGAAACGATTTTATCGGTCACCTGCTCAAAGCTCATGTTGCTGCTGTCCACCAAAACCGCGTCGTCCGCTTTTCTCAGCGGCGCAAATTCCCTTTCGGAATCCTGGCGGTCGCGGTATTCAATGTCGCGCTTAACCTCTTCAAAAACAGGTTTTTGTCCTTTTTCCTCCATTTCTCTGCATCGCCTTTTGGCGCGTTCCTCCGCCGATGCCGTGAGGAAAATTTTGACCTCGGCATCGGGAAGCACATATGTACCGATGTCGCGCCCGTCCATTATGACAGAATTTTTTTCGGCAAGTCTGCGCTGCAGCTCCACAAGCTTCAGCCTCACGGCAGGAATCACCGCCACGTCGGACGCACCCTTGCTTGCGTCCTTCTCTCTGATGCGCTCGCTCACGTCCTCGCCGTTCAGATATATTCTCTGCCCTCTCTCGTCATATCTTATGTCTATGTCAATCCCGTCCAGGCACTTTTGCATATTTTCGGCGTTTATCTCTATATTCTTTTTTATCGCATACAGCGCCGCCGCGCGGTACATTGCCCCGGTGTCCACATATATAATGCCAAGCCTCCTTGCCGCCTCTTTTGAAACAGAGCTTTTCCCTGCCCCGGCAGGCCCGTCAACCGCTACACTAAACATTTTATTCCTCCTTATTTTGCCAAATCAGGTCTGAGTTTAACCGCATCTCTGAGATAAACATGATTCATCTCATCGCGTCCCAAATCTGTGTTTACGTAAACCAACGCCCTTATGCACATCTCCAGCGCACCCTTGACGGGGATTTCGCTCATGCACATAAGAGGAACATCGGTTATCCCCATCAGACGCGCCGCCTTCGCCGGGAAAACGGCGTCAAGGTCGGGCGTAAGCGTGAAAATCATGCTCACCATGTCACGGCATGCCTCTTCATTTCTTTTCAGGATTTCTCTCAGCAGTTCCTTTGATGCCGAAAGAATTTCTTCCTCTGTATTGCCGCAAACCGTTATTGCCCCTCTTATCGCTCTCATTTTCTTTCTTCCTTTCCTCAAACAGCCCTGTGGCCTATTCCAATCACAACATCATTGAGGTTTAAAAGCCCGACACCGAAGAACACACACACCGCCACATGCGAGCTGTTTCTTGCAATGCCGATTTTTCCGCCGAGGTTAAGCCCGGCAGATTTTGTTATTATCTGGCTTATTGCCTCATGTGCGGCGCCTGCGACAGCGCCCTCCTCAGCATGAGATCCGGCAATGACGCCTTCTCTTCTCGCGGCGACAACGGCCTTTTCAAGAATCTTTGCAACAGAACTCTCAAATGCGCCGCCAAAATCCACCGCCGCCGTCCTTATTCCGCGTTTTTCAAATTCTTTCCTAAGCCTTTGTTCTTCTCCTCTGCTCTCGCTCACCGCAATCCGTATCGCCGCAACAGCCGCTTCTCTGCTTGTGTCCATAGTCATTTCTCCTTATTTCCAAAATATTTGAGTAATTGTAAAATGCAAATTACGCATTTTCCCCGGCAAGGTGCCCCGTTGAGAATGCAATTTGCAGATTAAACCCGCCCGTATATGCGTCAACATCAATTATTTCCCCGGCAAAATACAACCCCTTCACCAGCTTTGACTCCATTGTGGACGGGTTTATTTCCGAAATCTTAATCCCCCCCGAGGTCACTATCGCCTCGTCAATCGGGCGGAATCCCTTTGCCGTCATGCAAAGGTTTTTTATGTTTTCCAAAAGTCTCCTGCGCTCCTCTTTGGTCACGGCATTGACCGCCTTGTGTGCGTCAATCTCCGACAAGCGTATAACAATCGGTATCAGTGCCTTTGGCAGCAAATCGTCCAGCGCATTCAGTATATGTTTATTGGTGTATTTTTCAAAGTCACGGCATATTCTTTTGTCAAGCTGTTCGTTGTCCAGCGCCGGTTTCAAATCTATTGATATTTTGTACTCTTCTTTTTCGATATTCTTCATGTGTGCCGACGCCGAAAGCACAATCGGGCCGCTTATCCCGAAATGCGTGAAAAGCATTTCCCCAAAATCTTCAAAAATCTCCTTCCCGTTTCGGTGCGTCACGCTGAGCCGTACATTCTTCAATGACAGCCCCATAAGCTCCCCAACCCATTTTTCCTTTGTTTCAATAGGTATAAGCGACGGCTTTGGTTTGACAACGGTATGCCCTGCCGCCGCCGCAATTTCGTATCCGCGCCCGTCAGAACCCGTGCCGGGGTATGACATACCGCCTGTCGCAAGAATCACGCTGTCGCCCTTTATGATGCCCTTGGCGGTTTTTATGCCTGCGACATGCCCGCCCTCGACTGCCAATCCCTGTGCCTCCGCCTTTATCCGTTTCACATTCGGTTTCAGTGCGTTTTTCTTCATCGCCTCGGCAACATCATGCGCCGAGTCGGACAGGGGAAAAATCCTCCCTCCGCGCTCGGTTTTGGTTTTCACACCCGAATCCTCCAGCATACGCACCACATCATCATTTGTAAAACTGTAGAATGCGCTGTATAAAAACTTGCCGTTGGTCGGCACATGCGATATGAATTCATCTATCGGCGCGGCATTGGTGATGTTGCAGCGCCCTTTTCCCGTTATGCGCAGTTTCTTCCCGAGTATGTTGTTTTTTTCAACCAATATCACCTGCCGTACACGCTTTGCCGCCGCGGCACATGCCATCATGCCCGCCGCGCCGCCGCCCACGACAATCACTGTCCTGTTCTCCATTATTTGTTATAAACCTCGTATTCGTCCCAGATATGTTCAAGACTTTCAAAAACATGCTTCATTTCGTTTTTCTTTCTCATGCCCAGTGCCACGATAAACGCATTTATCACGCTCATCGGCGCGACAAGCGAGTCGGCAAAGGATTCCATACTGCTCCTGGCAATCATATAATAATCGGTGCATTTTACCACCGGTGAATTTATGTTGTCGGTTATGCCGATAACCGTTGCGCCTTGTTTTTTTGCATATTCCATTGCCGTCTTTATGTTGCGCGAATAGCGCGGAAAACTCATGCCGATGACAACATCGCCGCGCTTTACACGCAGCAGCTGTTCAAAAATATCCGCCGCCGAATTGGAGCGTATGACGTGGGTGTTTTCAAAAAGGAGATTAAAATAAAACCCGGCAAATGCGGAAAGCGCGGACGAACTCCTCACACCCATGATATATATATTTTCCGCCTCCATCACAGCGTCCACCGCCTTGCCGAAGCGCTCCTCGTCCACGTCCTCCAGCGTCTTAATCATGTTGCCGATGTCGGCTTTCAGGACACTGCTCAGGATATTTTCTTCATCAATCTGGCGCGAGGCAATCTCCATGCGCTGCACTGCCGTAGACTTTTTGACGGTAAACTCCCTCAGGCTTTTTTGCAGTTTTTGATATCCGTCAAAGCCCAGCTCCGATGCAAAACGCACCACGGTCGACTCGCTCACCCCGATTTCTTTGCCCAAAGCCGCCGCCGTCATAAAAGCCGCCTTGTCAAAATTTTTAAGGATATATTCGGCAATCAATCTCTGCCTTTTGCTGAAAGTTTCAAGATTTCCTTTTATCAGTGAAATTACGTCACCGGAATCCACAGTTCCATTCCTCCCGTTTTTATTTTGTTTTGGAAATATACCACTTGTCTATACCGCGGTATATGCCGTACATATTGGGCGGCAAAACGCCCGAAAGATATTTGTTGTACACCACACGCTCTTTTTTGAAGAACAGCGGTACAAACGGAATCTCGTCCGAAAACGCCGCCGCATATTCCGCAAGCTTTGCCTTGATTACGCTCTGATCGGCGGTTTTTGCCGCCCCGTCCAGGGCGCCGCCCGCCGTGCCGGAATATCCGAAATAGTTGTCCCCCGGCGCGGTGAACATCGACGGATCCATGCTGGAATCCATGATTATCTCACCCACAAAAAGTTCATAATCTTTTTCCCTGACCGCCGCCCTATATCTTTCAAAATCCATGCTCCGAATTGTCGCCGCAATGCCAAATTCATTCAGCCCGTCTGCTATATTGTCGGCAATGCGCACCTTTTCGTCATTGTCCTTGTTTACCAAAATCTTCACCGACAGCGCACGCCCCCCCGCGTCACGGTAATACCCGTCCTCCGTCTTTGTCCAGCCGTCTTTTGCAAGGTTTGCGTTGATGGTTTCGTAGTCCCTTGTCTCCTCTGCCGTTTCGGGATAAAACCATGCCGACGGGTTTATGGGGAACTTCACCTTTTCCGCTTTTGAGTACATCTCCACCCTGACAATTTTTTCTTTGTCGCACAAAAGCTCTATGGCTTTTCTTGTATATTTCCCCGAAAACTTTTGCAATGTATTGTTTATCCCCAAAAATGTCAGTGCATTCGAAGTATATTCATTTACGTTATACTCCCCCCTGGGCGCTATTTCCCCTCCGCCGGCAAACACACTTGCGGCGACGTCGGTTTCCCCGGCATCAAAAGAATGGAGCATCACCGTGCTGTCCTTCAGTACATTTACAATAATGTTTTTAAACCCCGGCTCTCCGCCGTGCCACTCTGCATTTGCGCAAAAGGTCACCTGGTTTGCATTCTTTTTCCCGTTATATTTGCACGGGCCTGTCCCCACCGGGATATAGTCGGGGCTCACCTCTGCCGGTGTTTTGTTTTTCACGACCGGGAAGTTCAGCATCCCGGCAAAATTCACCACAGGCTTTCTGAGGCGTATATATACTCTCCCGTTTTCGTCGGAAAATGCGTCCTTTATATATTTTACACAATCATCATAAAGAGTATCGTTGTTTTTTATCATATTTATGGTGTATATCACATCTGATGCCGAAAGCGCCGACGAATCGTGAAACTGCACCGGCTTCACATCAAAGGAAACCGTGAGCCCATCGGAGGATAGTGCATAATTCTGTGCGAGCAGCGGTATCGGGTTACACGCCTCGTCATATTCAAAAAGAGGCTCACACACCGTTTTCATAAACTCAGCAACAGACGGCGACTTGGTCATTATCGGGTTGAAGGTGTCAAAAGAACTCACCGAAATATTTATTTCATTAAGGTTCTCCCTCACAATGAGGTTGCCGTCCTCCAGCTTGTTTACATTGCGGTCGTCCTGTGCCGCGTCCCTCCGGCACCCTGAAAAGAATGTCAGAAGAAACACCGCTGCCATGGCAAACGCCGTATATCTTATGTTTTTTATGATAACTAACTCCCTTCCGTCAGACAAGCTGCATAATCGCCGCAAGGTTTCCGCGCTTTCCGCCCGACGCCCTGTGCGAAAACAGCAGTCCGCTGTTGCAGGAGGTGCACACCCCTGCCTCGGTTATATTTTTCTTCTCAATTCCGCACCCGGTCAGTTCTTCAAAAACCGCCTTTTGCAGATTTACATGCCATTTTTCGCGCTTTTCCAAAACACCGCCGCCAAATTTTTCACGAAAAATCTCACCCACTTCATCGCCCACTTCAAAACAGCACATGCCAATCGAAGGGCCTATGGCGGCGAAAATGTCCTGTGTGCGGCTGTTGTAACGCGTCACAAATGCGTCAACCGTATTTGCGGCAATGTTTTTTACCGTCCCTTTCCAGCCCGAGTGCGCAACCGCCGCCACGCCGTTTTTCTTGTCCAGAAACATAATCGGCACGCAATCGGCAAAAAACGCCGCAATCGGCACTCCGCGTTCTGCACATATAAGCGCATCGGCGCTTTCAAATTTATTTTTATACAATATCCCGTTGCCGCAGTCCTTTGACGTCACAGAGATTACATTGTCCTCATGCACCTGATTGGTCAGCACAAGCTTTTTATAGTCTATCCCTATTTCGGTGCAGATTATATCAAAATTTTTCAAAACATTTTCTCTTTTGTCGGCACAGTTAAACCTCAGGTTCATAGCGGCAAATTCATCTTTGCTTACGCCGCCCTCCCTCGTCGTGAAGCAATGCTTCGCCGCGCCTTCAAAAGCGTCAACCGTATAGTAACAAATGCCGTTGTTCCTGGCCTGCCGAAACATAACAATCCCCTCCCGAAATCAACAAATAACCCATTTTATGCTATTATATCACTTATTGTAAGCTTTTGCAATAAATATTATTAAAAAATGAAATGTTTAAAAACTTCACATGGCAAGAAAAGGCTGTTTAAAAAGCCGGTTAGCTTTTTAAACAGCCTCTTTTCATCTTCTGCTTACGCGCTCAATTTTAAAGTTGTTATAATACGTTGTCGTCCCCCAGCCTGCCGCTCTCATGCTGATACCATCAATATTTTTGCTGAGTTTCTTTGTGTCGGTCACGTCCCAGGTGTCCGAAAGCGCCTCGCCCTTTTTCACAGTCTGCACCTTTATGACAGAATCGTGATACGGGTCAACCTCCAGGCTTATATAAATCGTGTAGTTCTGTTCTTTTTCCACTCTCTCGCCATTCCCGACAATTCCGTTTGCCTGCGAAACAGCATATCCCGCGCCGTCAGAGATGAGGCCGCCGAAAATCTCGTCCCCAAACATAAACTTCGTGTCATACACATTCGGGATATCCACCGAAGATATGAAAATATCATAGGAAATCAGGTATTTCGCTACCTTGCCGACATCAACAGACTGTGCAAGCTTTCTGTAGATTTTGTTGTCTTGTCTTAAAAATTCCATGCCATGCCCTGTCAGCTTATAAAACTCGTTGTACTTCGGATTATCATAATAATTTACAATCTTTGTACATGCCGCATCAGAGCAGAACCCTGTCGCCCAGCCCGTGCCTCCGTTGTCGCCAAAGTTGACTCGGTTGTCCGCATAAACCGCATCACTGAAGTCCTCATAAGCAATCACGCCCAGCTCATCGTCCCCGTATTCCGCAACGCTTGACGCCGCGACATCGTTCACTGCTGCAAATTCTTCGTCTGTCATGCACGAATATGCAATGAATTTCCAATCCGGGGTGTCAAGGACGGTATTGTCCTTTATTACGTTATATTTCGGCACAACAACGTCATCTTCAAGCAAATTTGACAGATGCTCATATTTGCTGTACGGGATGGTCTTATAAAGCCCGTCGGAAAGCCCTTCATATGTATTTAAGATATTTTCCTTTGTCATGTTCATATAAAGTCCGAAAGCATGGAACTCAACCGCCGTATAAGACACATTGTCAAAGGTGTTGTTTATAATTTTGTTGTCACGTCCGCCGTTTACCTTCACGCCGGAACCGATAATGTTTTCAAATGTGTTCCCCGAAACCGTTTCCCCGTCAAGCAAATCGTCAAGGAATACACCTGTAATACCATATGTATAGAATCCGTCGTTCTGCCTCAGGTCATGAATATAATTGTCCTTTATTATATTTCCCCTGCCGATTTTGCTCCTTCCGCCATATATCGCGCCCATGTCGTCGCTTTCACGCAGACAGTCGTATATTTCATTTGATGCTATCACATGGTCATTCCCCGAGAAGGTCACCGCCGATTGCTCCGACGAATGAATCTTGTTTCCAAAGGCAACATTACCCACACCGTCAAGGCGTATTCCCGGTGAATAACATTTTGATATTAGTCCATAGTCATAAATTTCATTGTTTTGCGCCTTGCTCTGCGCCGCCGCCAGGGTAGTTTTGTTTCCTCCGGACAGGAACACGCCGCCCTTGCCGCAGGTGTTTATGACAGAATTGTTTACCTCACACGCGTCACAGCCCTGGAGATATGCGCCCCAGCCCGACACACGCGACATACGGCAGTTGTCAAACACAACATTCTTGCAGCTATACCCCTCTGCCGCATTTGCCCTTGTGCCCGAAATGCCTATGTTCTCAAAACGCACATTTTCACAGCCGTGCATATGCACCGCCGGGCTTTGGCTTGATGAAATCATGACCTCTGTGCAGCCCTCGGGCGGATAGAAATAAAGCACACTGTCCTCTATATACCATTCTCCCGGCGAGGTCAGTTCTTCAAGCAGATTGTACACATAAAATTTTGCCCCGGTCTTTGTCCCATAAGGCGGCGGAAGTTCCGTTTCTATCGTTCCGTTTTCAAAGCTTCTCACACCCACAGACAAATCGCTCCAGTTGTACTTGAAATATCCGAACACCTTCATAAACGGCGCATTGCCCCACTGCTTGTCCTGCAATTCTTGTGTATAAAACCGGCTGTGCTGCAAGGTTTCGGGGATAGCCGCCGCGTTTGCAATGACCGTCCCCTCGCTCTCAACCGTGTCTATGCCAAGATATCCGCTGTCGGGATATCTGGCAAGCGTCATTGCCTCGCCGCCGACATAAACCCTCGGCATCGGTGTCTTGTCATACTCCACGCCCGAGCCTTCATACTGCGAAAGCGAATGGCCGACACACTCGCTGTTTCCGTCCCACTCGATTCCGTATTGTTTCAGGTCGACACGCATCACACTGCCCCGCGCAGATTCCGCAATCCTCGGGTATACCGCGTCGCTCTGTGAAACCGCAGAAAATTGTGAAATCGGGATATATTCCCCTCCGGTTATCTCTGTGTTACCTTCTCCCGCCAGCTTCACTTCCGCGCCCGGCAGACCGCTGTGCTGACTTGTAAAATTCAGGTTTTCCTTGTATGTACCTTCCTCCACATGCACGGTTATTCCGCTTGAAGGGTACATGCCCTCTTGATTCACTTCTTTGACATATCCCAAAGCCTCGCCTATTGTCGCAAAGGGGTGCGCCTCGCTCCCGTCACCGTAAACATTGTCCGGGCTGACATAAATATCACTCATCACGCCTCCGGACAGGTCGTTGCTCTTATAGTCCAGCACAACCTCGTCCGCAAACGGCTCCTGGTCGCCTTTCCACAAAAAGAGCTTTGCATGCCTGCCCACCAGGGTGTTTGCCGGCAACAATGTCTGTTCGCCGTCAAACCCGGCGCGTATAAAGCCATAAGAATACGGGGCAATCTCCATGTCTGTGACCCCTGTCCCCAAGAGGTTGCCGGTTTTGTCATAAAACGCAAGAACCGCCCTCAGGGCAAGCGTCTGCGCGCTTGAATTCCGCACCTCTGCCGCGCCGAAAAGTCCGCGGTTTTGCGCATTTATTTTGGTCTTATAGTTCCCCTCGTCCAGCTCATAAGAAAATCTGTCGGTAAAGTAGGAAAATATCATCTCTGTTCTCTCATCGCCAAAGCTTTTCACCGCGCCGAAATCATCTCTTGCCAGCTCGGAATCAAGCGCCGCTATGTCTGTCTGTTCCACATCTGCGCCTTTTGCTTTTGCTGCGCTGTATGCCTGATAATCACAGCTTTCAACCAGAATATTGTCCACAGCCGAGGGGATATATCCGCCTATTTTGAAGCGTATATAATCTGCCGACAGCGCCGACAACTCCGCGTCCCGCACGATATCCCAGCCTGCCGGTTCTGCATAGGCGGTATTGAAAACTTTGTAATAAAGCCTGTCCGCCGCGCCGTCATTTATCTCCATTTTAAGCTTAAGCTTATATGTCTGGTCTTTAAGCCTTTTCACGGTGTTGCCGGTATATGTGTCCGCGCCGACGCTTAACTGCGTCACATATCCTTTTTCTTCGGCGCTGTATTTCACACCAAAATAAATCTTGTCCCCCAAGAAAAATTTCACGTTAAGGTCGCTTTTCTGTTCCGGATTGTCATAATGCAGTCCTTCCTTCAGCTCTGCCGAGGCATACACAACGCCCGTGTTTGTCAGATTCGGCTTGTTTGCAAATCTGCGTGTAAATGTCAGGTCCTGGCTCCAGTTTGTCAGCTTTCCGCCCGAGATTTTCGGGTTGCCGCCCTCACACTTGCCGGCTCCGCTCAGAACCCAGCCCCCGGCAAAGCCTTCTCCCCCGGCAAAACTGTCAAGATTCACCGTCTGACCATAATTTTTCTCCACCTCTTTTGAAAGGTCTGTGTCTGCATAATCAAACCCCTCAAAGGCAACTCTTTGTGCATTTGCGGACACCGCAAGGCACACCGGCATCATCGCCGCCAAACCGCATGCAATGACAAATTTTTTCATATTTCCCATCTCCCTTCTTTATGCAAAACGGAGCTGTCCTTCTTATTCCGTCAACGAGAAAAAAAACTCCGCAATGATTCTACCTGTAAATCACCAAATCTTTAATTGTGTGATAATTGCGCCTCCCGACAACAATGTCGCCCTGTTCAACTTCCTTTGCGGAACTCAGGGTTATTTTCCCCTTTTTTGTATCGACAAGATATACCTTTGCCGACGCCTCCACAGAGAAAGTCCATGAGTAATCCGACGAAAGCCAAACTTTTATAAGGTTATCCTTGTTGTTTATGACCTTGCCGTATACAAGCATAATTATCGGCACCCAATTTATCCCGGCATTACAGCTTATGCCGTTTTCATCGGTGATTCTGTAGTCCTCGCCCGAATCCTTTATGTGCATAACCTTAAATGCCGATATTTCATTGGTGTCGGTTACACTAAACTGCACTACATCGCCGAATTTAAGGTCGGTTACAAGAATATCTTTTGTCCAGCCCTCACTGTTGTTGGATGTGGATTTCATTTCCGTATCCTTTATATAGGCTTTCTTATATTCTCCCCCTGCCCAATACTGCACTGTCTTTATCGGCATGTCATCTTCGTCAACCGTGTCCACCAGCTTGTCAACAACGGCAAACGACGCGGTTTTCACGACGCTGCCGCCCGCCGCCGAGTCCGACTGATAAAGCACTGCCCTGGGCTGGCTGAACTCGTCAAGACTGTACATTTTCAGCCCGTTATAATAATAGTCATTTCCGTTTGAGCCGATTGTTGTGCTTTTATAAAGCCTCTCATCGGCGGCGTTTTCTGCCGACGGAACCGTAAACATAGGCGTTGTCGACTTTGCGACATACATTCCGCCCAGTGTGCCTATATAATAGCGCACTTCCTTGCCGTTTTCCACGCTGTTGTCCAGCGTCAGCGGATAGTCGCCGACATTGTTGTTCAGGTTGTCGACAGGCAGGACTATTTCGCTTATATATCCCAGATTGTTTGTCTTATAAAGCACCAGACATCTTGTGTCTGTCGGAAATTCTCTTTTTATAACTTCATACGCATTGTATGACGAAAGCCTTTCTCCCCCAAGCTTGTTTGAAGAATAAACAGTAAGGGTATCCCTGAAGTCAAGCTGCAAAATCTCTCCGCTCTCGGAAAGAATCTTTGCTCTTGTGATGGTTTCCTCCGTATGCTCCGTCCCCTCGTTGTCTATGCGGATTATTCTCATCAGATAACCCAGCTGTTCGCTTTCCGAGGTTTTGACGCAATCCGCAACATTGCCGAAGGCGTCAAATCTGAAGCTTGCATAAAGACCGTTTTTCGGCAGCTCCACTTCACTGTTTGCCTCGTCGTCCATAAAGCCCAGATTCTTTGAAAAATCAAAATTCAGCCTGTATTCTTCGTCATCAATGCTGATATAAAACGGATACTCGTCCCTGACGATGCCCCGGACGGTGCCCGTCACAGCCTTCGACGAGGCAAGAATCTCGGTATACGTGCTTCCGCTTTTGTTTTTGCTTGCGGAAATTGAAATGATGTTGCCCGCTTTTATCTCGCTTGCCGGCACTTCCTCCCCGTCTTTCAGGATTTTTATTTCTTCTTCAATGTCTGTTTCGATATACCCCTTCCCGTCAAAGGTCATGCCGTAGTCAAAGTATATCTTTCCCGAAAGCGCCACATCGCTCTTTACGGTATATGTCGCATAATCCGACACTTTCAAAACGTTGTACACACCGTCATTGTCGTTGTCAACCGCCTTGATGTCCATGGGTCTGTCCATAAAGCGTTTGCCAAAGCTTTCGCTGTACATGTCCTCAAACACCTTGTTGTATATCACTCTTGTGCCGGTGCCGACCTTCACCTTCACGCTTTTTGCCGCCTCTGTCTGCAAAAAATCCGTGCCGTAACCGGTCAGGTCAAGGGTATTAAATTCATATTCTCTGTTTTTGTACTTTTGCGCCCCCACCAATACGTTGTCCTCTTCAATGACATATGCGCGCACATTGCAGCCGACAAGCTCTTCGGCGTTGTTTACCCTGCATTCATAAAGCACCTTGTCAATTTTGCAGAATCCGTCCTGCAAATTGCTCTTGCCATAAATATCGGTCACGCCGAAGGCGCTGAATATGCCCTTTATTTCCTTTACGTCAAACCTGTCCTCCAGAATCGTCACATCGGTATCATAGTCAATATATACGCTGTTATCCTTGATTGTCACAATATTATGTGCCTTGGCGGTGACAAGGTTGAAGAGAAATCTGCAATATGCGCCGTACGAGATGTAAGATTTGGCACTGTATTCAATCCCGTCCAGAAGCCCGTCCGCCGCTGCCGCACTGTAAATCTCGCTGTCGCTTTTCACCGCGTCGGCGGTGTTTATCAGCTTTGTCCCGGTATAAATCATCTCCTGTTGTTTCACCTTCTGCGGCATGGAATCAGAGCTGACCAGTCCGCTCTTTTTGTAGATTTCAAACAGATTTTCAACGCTTTGCTGTGCCGCATGGTTGTTTACCGCCGCGATGCTTTTCAAAAAGTCCGCATACGTGACATCGGCGTCCGCGTCTTCAAAGCGCAATATACCCAGATTTTCCATCAGGTCTTTTTCAAAACCGCCGGTCTGCGCCGCGGTTTCCTCCTGCTTTTCCCCAAAGGTGTTCTCAATCCTTCCGCTTTCTTCCCACAATCCGTCGGGAAGGGCAAAAACCGTGTTTGACACAAGCAATGAAAGTATAAGAATTATCCCTGTTATAGTCCTTTTCATACTGCAATTATCCTTTCATAAGACACCATATTATTTTTGCACATTCCCCTCTTGTAAGCCCTGCCGACGGTTTGAAACAAAATTCCGTGTTTCCCTTCATCACTCCGTTTTCATAAGCCGCCGAAACATACTCCTGCGCCCATGCGGAAATCTGCTCCCTGTCGGCAAATTCCGGCACGGCACCTGTCCCCTCAAGCGAGAAAACAATGCTTACTATTTTTGCACATTCCTGTCGTGTCACAAAATCCCCCGGTCTGAAAAGCCCGCCTTTTGCGATGCTGCCGGAGTCCAGCCCCATTGCGACATATTCCGCATACCATGCGTCCGGCGAAACATCGGAGAATGTGTTGTCGTATTCCTTTTTAAACCCTTGTTTTGTTCTGAAAATCATGGCAAGGAACTCTGCCCTTGTCACCTTTTTGTCAGGCTCAAAGCGATTTTCGCCCACGCCGTTTACAATGCCTTCTGCATAAAGCTCTTTTATATAATCCTTTGCCCAGTGCGAGCCAATGTCAGAAAATACTTCCTTTTTCAAATCATTGTTTTCCGAATCGCTTGGTTTCACCTCGTCGGGCTTGTCTGTATCCTCTGTTTTCGCCGGATAATTCGGCACGATATATCCGCCGCCTCCGCCGCCGTTTCCTTTCCCGCCGGAGCTTCCGCCCGAAGTGTTTTTCACCGCAAAGCCTTCGCTGTAAACAGTGTCGCCCTCAAAAGGAGCGTTGACGCTTATGGGGGTCACACCAAAACATATCGTTTTCCCGGCATGCGCGGCGGTGAGCCTCAGGGTGTCGCCGTCGGCAATCTTCTGCCCGTCCTGATACCAGCCCTTTATGCTTTCGCCCTCTTCGTCGCTGTTTTTGTCGTGATATGAATAATATCCCGTGACTGTCTGTCCGACTGTTGTGTTTCCTTTTACATATACATATACATTGTCCGCATACGGCTTTTGCGTGCCGACAACCATGTCGCTTTTTACAGCCTCGCCTTTTTTGGGCTCTTTGTCCGAAACCGGCACAACCGTCACATATATGTCACAGTTATCAAACTTTTCGTCAACCGTGATTTCTTTCCCTTCGCCGATTTGGGTGACGGTTTCGCCGATTTGGCTGTACCACAAAATTTCACTCTCACCCTCGCTGTCGGCTGTGTTTTCGTCCTTAAAGTCATACTTTACCGTCAGTTTTTCGCCGTATTTTACGGTTCCTTCTATCTTTACATTCAAAGCCTTTGGCGCAAATGCACCGACAAAAGCTTCGCTCATATACATCTTTTCCCCTTGGTTTTTCGCAAAGGAATCGGCACACGGCAAAACACCGAATTTCAGATACATATTTTCGTCATCTGCCGTCAGGGTATATTCTGCTTTGTCTGCGTTTTCAATCTCGACATACTCCCCGTCAATGTCCCTGCATCTGAACCATTTATATACGCTGTCCTTCTCTTTGTCCCCGTTTTTGTCCTCATATGTATAGTTCCCTGTCAAAACCGCGCCCGTCACGGCGTCGCCCGTTATCCCGACATTGCTTGCCGCCGGCGCAAAGGCTTCCTCCACGGTTATGCCGAAACTGCGCGTCTGCGTCTTTCCGCCTGCCGCCGCCTCAAGCTCAACCACACATTCTCCCTTGCCGGCAATCTGATAATTGTTCTCAATTTCGGTGCGTTCTTCTCCTTTATACTGTATATATGCCTTTATGTCCGCGCCGTCATATTCTTCCCACTTTATACTGCTGTACTGGCCATAAACTCCGCCGTCTTTTATGTTAATATACGGCAAAAGGTCTGTCGCAAAGCCGATTTCCCTGTCGGGGAGTGTGTTTCCGGCAAAGTCCTGCATGTTGCAAAGTTTCAGCAAATATGTACTGTTCGGCTTCAATGCAAAACCGACATTTATTTTGTTTGCGTCAAAGCTTATGTCCGCGGCGCCGCTTGCGGAATTTTCCGAAAATTCCACGTCCGCGCTCTTCAGGGCATATGTAAACTCAAACTCTGCACTGTTCAAATCCTGTGCCGTCACTACATCGCCGTCGGCAATGCTTTGGCTCTTCAGTTCCGCCGGGTAAAGCTTATAGGATTTCGCTTCGCCATAGTCGTTCACTCTCTTCAGCACACTGTTTATGAATCTGGCGCTGTCGCAGACGGAAATATCCGCAATGACATCTTTTGTTTCCTGTTCCCCCAGGGTTTCGGCGTTGATTTTCAAGAGTGCGTCGGAAAAACGCTTTGCCGCCGCGGAGTCATATTTTTCAATCATAATATTGTTATAGTATGTCATTTCTCCCCAGCCTGCCGCTGTCATATATATGTATTCGATTTTGTCATATTGGGTGATTGACACTGTTGCCTCTGTGTCCCATGTGCTCTTGAGCGGCTCGCCCTTCGGAACATACTGTGTCCTCACGACAGACTCCCCGTCGGGGACTATGTCAAACATGATTGCAACGGTATAATACTTTTGCACCTGCATTTCCCCTGTGCCGTCTGTCTTGCCCATTGCCTGTGAATACATTTTGTTTTCTCCGTCTTGCGCCTCGGTCTTTATGCCGCCGAAAGCTTTGTTCCCCAGATAAAACTTTACGTCATAATTCGCCGCGATGCTTGCGGCACTTATGTACATGTCATAAGTCGCGACATAGCTTGCCGCAGCAGCAGGGTCTATCGGCACCGCAAACCGACGGTACAGCTTGTTGTCCTGGCGCAGATATTCCATGCCCCTGTCCGTCACCTTAAAATAATTTCCCGGCGTGCCGTAGCCATCGGTATACTTGGTTTTTGTGCATGCCTCGTTGGAACCAAACCCGGTTTCCCAGCCCGTGCCGCCGTTGTCGCCCGGCGTTATCTGCATGTCACTGTAGCACGCCGCACTGAAATCCTCGCTTGCGAATATATTGCTCTCCTTTTTCTCCGCAAACACATTAACCGCGGAAACAAATATGCCTAAAGCCAGCAATAAAGATGTAATCCGTTTCATATAAATTTCCATAGCCTTTCCGCCCACAATTCTCTCTGATACACCCTCACCGTGAGCATGAAAAGGCGTATGAATCAATTACCTGCGGAGGGTGCGCCTGACGGGCGCACCCTCCGCGACAGCCGTTTGTCTTATTTTGCAATGTCAACCGCGCCCGGTTTTTCCAGCATCGGCACCATTGTGTCAAGTCCGTCAAAAACATATGTCCTGTACACATAACCCTTTGGTGTGCCCTCGGCCGAGAACTTTGTCAGCTCCTCCTGAGCGAACCCTGTGTTGATTCTTCCCGAGTATCTGTTCGCCGGCAGGGTCACCTTGTGGGTCTTGACAGCCGCGATGTGTCTTGTCACGCGGTCCTGTGCGACAAATATCACAGTCACTTCCTTGTCCGCGCCCGTGCCGTTTCTCAGTTCAATGACGTTCATCACGCCCTTGTCCTTAATCTTCTCATAGTCACAGTTCCAGCCGATGAGATATCTGTTTTCGGTATTTGCAAGAATATCCACCATCGCAGAAACTTTGCCGTCGCAAAAGCTCTCTTTTGCCGTATAGTATTCTCTTGCCAGCCCGTCCCTGAGCGCTGTCACATCGCCTGTTCCGTTTTCTGTTGCCGCGATTTCGTCCGCGGTGTATTTTTCGATGATTATGTTGTCAAATTTGATACTGTCATATCCCGGCACATTGAGGCTGATGCTGTTTATGCTCTTTGCAAGGGTGCCTGTCGCCACGATGTCCCAGTCCCCCTGTATGTCATATCCCTTTGTCTTGTTGACAACCATGAGTTTAACCGTCACAGCCGAGCCTTTGATGCTGAGATTTGCAAGATAGCGGTACTTGTGCGAAGTTTCATAAGCTGTTTTTGTCAGGATAACCTTGTTGCCAAGAGTTATTTTGCCGTTTATGCCGACAAACGGCACATACCCCTTTTGGCTGTCGTCATATTTGAGCCCCATGCTCATGAGCTCTGTATAACTCCCCAGTGCCGCTTTGTCCCCATTCCAGAATTTTATCTGATTGTTTACAACGGGGTTTTGCTCCGGAGATGCTGCTGCCGTGGAATAATCCCAGTCCTGGTTTGTCATGTCAAAGTTTACAAAATATTCTGCATTGGCGCTGTTGCTGATTTCATTTTTCAAAAATCTTCTCATGACAGTCTGCGGGTCATACAGCACGCCCTGTTTTTCAGTGTTTATATTGAACTGTGCATTTGCACATCCGCCGGTGAAATACCATGCGCTGTCAAAGCCGAATCCGCCGTTCAAAGCGCCGTTCAAAGCGCCTGTTGTGTCAAACTTTTTGACATACTTGCCGTCATCCGAATATGCCCCGTAAGCATCATAAGAATCAAAGTTCTCATACACAACACTGTCCTTGATGTATGACACAAGCAAATCCGAAACACGTCCGCCGATTTTGGCCGATTCTGCAATCTCTTCTATATTCTTATATGTTGTCTTTGTGTTGAATCCCGAGATTATCGAATCCCACTCGTCCGCCGTATATGTGTCGATTGCAAAGTTTGCATAATATGTCGTTGCGCCCCAGCCTGCCGCAGTCATTTTGATATATTCAATCGGCTCTGTGACAGACACCGTTGCCTGTGTGTCCCATGTGCTCTTCAGCGGCTCGCCCTTCGGCACATACTGTGTCCTCACGACAGAGTCCCCGTCGGGGACTATGTCAAACATGATTGCAACGGTATAGTAGTTCTGCACCCACATATCGTCCGTGCCGCCTGTTGTGCCCATTGCCTGTGAATAAAGCGAATAGTCGCCGTCTTTCTCCACAGCTTTCACACCGCCGAAAGCTTCGTTCCCCAGATAAAACTTTATATCATAGTCTTTTGCGATGCTTGCGGCACTTATGTACATGTCAAAAGTCGCGACATATCTTGCCGCCACGCTTTGGTCTATCGGCGCCGACAGCTTGCGGTAAAGCTTGTTATCCTGGCGCAGAAATTCCATGCCCCTGTCCGTCACCTTGAAATACTCATAATATTTCGGATTATCATAATAATTTACAATCTTTGTGCATTCCTCGTCAGAGCAAAAACCCGTTGCCCAGCCCGTGCCTCCGTTGTCGCCCGGAGTTATCTGCCCGTCGCTGTAGCATGCCGCGCTGAAATCGTCCCATGCGACGGAGTGAGAATCGGTTTCTGCGGCAAGCGCCGTGTTGCAGCCGATGCTTGCGGCAAGCATTGCTGCCGTCAGAAACAATGACATTTTTTGTTTTTTCATTTTTCATACCTCGCTTTGTTTAATAAATTTGTATTATAAAGACTCCCTGCCTTTTGTATCATTCATTTGAAAGTCTTTTGTCCAATTCTTTCACAAGCTCTGCGTCCTTCTCTTTGTCAAGCACGGTTTCCCTGTCGCTTATTATCACAATTCCGCAGTCGTGCCATTCCACATATTTTGAAAGAATCTCCGACAGCGCCCTGACAGGCACAAGCGTGCGGTTGTTTCTCACGATTGCCGCCGCGCCCTCCAGGGCCGTGCCCCCCACGCTTATCGTCCCCTCTGTCAGGTTTATCTCCGCCTTTTTGCCCGAGACATTTATCGCGGCTATGCGTTTTTCACTGTCAAATTCCGCGTCGCCGCCCAGCGCCTCCGCAAGGTAGCGTATCGGCACATATGTGGAATTGTCGACGATTATCGGCGTCACAGCAATGTTGTCGTTGTCTACATATTCGTTGTCAAATCCGTTTGACGTTATCGGCGAATTTATCTTCATCGAAACGGTGTCGGCAAGCTTGTAAGAAAGCCACTCCGTAAAAAGCCCCATGCCGGCAAAGTCCGGCGCCTTAAAGCCCTCAATTTTCATCAGCTCGGAATCTTCTTTTATGGTATAGTTTCTCTTTGCATAATCGGCAAAACCCGGGTCTTTTTTGTATGTATATGTGTCATTCATTGTGTTTCTGTCGGTCACAACGGTTTTTTCCGCCCTGCCCCACAGGTCATAGAAAAAGTCTGTCGCGCCGTTTACGCTGACATTGTTGTTGAAAACATTATACTTGGGATAAAGCGGTTCATCCTCCAGTATGTCGGCAAGGTGCGGATATTTTGTATAAGGCTCTGTCTTGTACTTTCCGTCCTGCATGCCGCTATATTGCATGAGGTTTCCCTCCACAGTTTCGCCCATGACAACGCCTTGTGCCGAAATTCTGAAGTTGCTGTTTTGTACATTTATAAGCACATTGTCCTGCACGGTATTGTCACGCCCGCCGTTTACAAACACCGCAGAGCCCGCAATGTTTTCAAAAACGTTGCTTTCAATTGTAATGCCGTCCATCTTGTCGTCCAGATATATGCCGAATATGCCGGCGCTGTTTGTAGAATCGGTATAAAGGTCGTGGATATAATTGTTCCTTATCACGGTGCCGCGGTCAATCTTCGCCCTGCCCGTGTATATCGCGCCCATGTCGTCGGTTTGCTTCAGTGCGTCAAAAATTTCATTGTATTCTATAATGTGGTCGTTGCCCGAAAAGCCGAGCGCGGCGTGGGGGCAGTTGTGTATCTTGTTGTGCGAAACCCTTGTGTTGTACCCTCTTATCATAACTCCGTATGCATAAGTTTTTTGCAGTCTGCCAAAGCCGTGTATCCAGTTGTTCTCAATCACATTCCCCGAGGGCAGACCTTTTTCAAAATCTCCGCCCACCAGGTTTATCGCCGATTTTCCTGTGTTTTGGATATTGTTGCTCAAAAGCTTTACATTATAGTTTGCGTACTCCCCGAAAACCCCCACGGTTTGTGTTTTGTCAATGATGCAGTGCTCTATGGTTATGTTTTTGCAGTTTGTCATGTATACGCCGTTTTCTCTCGAGCCGCTCATGCTCAGCGACTTAAACTCGATATTTTCCGCGCCGTTCATGTTGAGAAATGCCTTGTCCATAATTGTCAGCATTGCCGTTCCGCTTGCCTTTGGGGGATAAAAATAAAGTATACTTGTGTCGCGGTCTATATAATATTCTCCAGGTGAGTCAAGCTCTTCCAGGAGGTTGTATGCATAAAACCTCTGTCCTTTTTGGGGGAGATATGCGCTTGGGATATCGGTGGTGAAGGTGCCGCTGTCGGCGTTGATTGACGCCACTCTCATCGTCATGTCCGACCAGTCCCACTTCCAATAGCCAAACACCCACGGGTCTTTTGCGCCGACCCAGTTTTTCAGCCTGTCGCCGCCCCCTCTGATTGTCATCGGCACAATCTCCGGCTTTTCCTCTGCCTTAAGATATTCTGCCACATCAGTGCCGCCTTCAACAACGTCATCAATAGTCATAAATCCGTCATTGGGATATCTTGCCAGGGTCATGGAGTTGTTTTCAAAAATCAATTCCGGCGCCGGCGTCTGGTTCAGGCTCAGGGCTTCAATCTGCGCCATATAGTACATGCCATGTCCCAAATAAGAAAGCTCTCCCACGTCAACTATGCCCTTGTCCGAAAGATTTATCGCCTTCACCTTTGCAGCCACAGACTTCGGTATCGCGGATTTGCCGTAATCGTCGGTCACGTCCTTAAATTCGCTTATGTCCAGCTCCACACCGCCGACAAATCTCACATCTTCGTTTCCGTATGCGCGGTAAACAACAGGCGCGCCCTTTTCTCCCGAGTCCTCCGCACCAAAATCCACACCCTTTGCCATGGTGTATACACCGCCGCGGAAATAGACGCATATTCCCTTTTCGGGATATCCGCTTTTCTTGATTTCACGCACCTTGTCGCGCGCCTCCTCCAGGCTCCCCAAAGGGGACGCCATGCTGCCGTCGCCGTCTTTTGCGCCGCTCTTTACATAAAGATAAATCTTGTCCTCCGCCGCACGCGCGCCGAAAGAACACAACCCAAAGGCTGTACTTGCCGCAAGAATAAGTGAAACCGTCTTTTTCATAAAATTCCTCCATATTTATTTTTTCAATAGTTTTGCGTTTATCAAAAAGATTATCACCGGGCGCCGAAATCGGCAATGTTTTGCCCCAAAAACGGAGATATTTCCGTCAATTTACCAAAAATATCCGTAAAACCCGGCTCTTTATTATCCGAATTAACTATATATATTCTATATCATTTAAACAAAAAATTTAATAAAAAAACAAATCTATATATTGAAAAAACAATCATTTTGTGATAAAATAAGTGCAGATAATTATTTTTTACATAAGTAATTGTAAAATTTACATTTTACAATTACTTAATTTTCCCGCAAAAGGAGGCACACACCCATGAAAAGATATCTTTCCTATGGCTCCGGCATACACTATTGTGACATCGTTTTCAATGATGTCCCCGACGGCGACCCCCTCACCGTGCACGAAATCGGCTCTTCCTTTTCGCCGAACGGAGAAAGCAAGATTTTTCTGCGTGATTCTTATTATATCCACTTTGTCATAAGCGGACACGGGTACTTTATGAACAAAGAGCTTTCCGCCGGGTGTGGATATCTGATGATTCCCGGGGAATACTCCAAATTTGTTTCAGATGAGAATGACCCGTGGCATCAGTCATGGATTCAGGTGACTGGCAAGGGCGCGGGCGAACTGTTGAAAAAATCGGGATTTTTCAACAAAAACCACGTATTCTCCCACCCCGCCGTCCCGATTATCGCCCAAAAGCTTCACGACGCCGTGTATGACGACTATGACAATTATGACATAAATCTGCGATTTACTTCTATATTATATGAAATTCTTTCACTGCACCGCCATGCAACGATACCCGACCCGTCCTCCTTCAATATAAAAAGGGCTGACACACATCTGTCAATGGCGCTCAGATACATAAAGGAAAATTATACAAACGACATAAGAACCGCAGACATAGCAAAGTTTGTAAACGTCACACCGAACCACCTTTGCAAAATCTTCAAAAAATACGCCGGAGCAACGCTCAAAGACTATCTTGCGCGCTATAGGATTTCCGAAGCGCAAAAGCTGCTTATCGAAACCGATTTGAATATAAATGAAATTTCAAATGCGGTGGGCTATTATGACTCGATGTACTTTTCGCAGGTTTTCCGGCGCTACAGCAACCACACGCCGACAGAGTTCCGCCGCATATTCGGCGAAAGCTGAACACGGCGCTATGGAAATATGTACTTAATATCCGCGTCTGAGGGCAGGGTTTATGGTTATATTTACAGAAAATGTTTTTTGACTATTGATTTTTTTTTGACAATCGACTATAATTTAGGCTGAGGGGAAAGGGATACCCGGCAGACAATCTGTTTGGTATGTTTAGAAAATCAAGAAAAGAGGTAAAGTGAAATGAAAAAAATTGATTTGAGCAAGTATGGAATTTCCGGAACCACAGAAATCGTTTATAACCCTTCTTATGAGATGCTGTTTGAAGAAGAAACCAAACCGAATCTCGAAGGCTTTGAAAAAGGACAGGTAAGCGAACTCGGCGCAGTGAACGTTATGACAGGCGTATACACCGGTCGTTCGCCGAAGGATAAATTTATCGTTGTTGACGAAAACTCAAAGGACACTGTATGGTGGACCTCTGACGAATACAAAAACGACAACCACCCGGCAACACAGGAAGCATGGAAGGCTGTCAAAGATATCGCTTTGAAAGAATTGTCAAACAAAAGACTTTTTGTTGTTGATGCTTTCTGCGGTACAAACAAGGACACGCGCATGGCTATCCGTTTCATCGTTGAAGTGGCATGGCAGGCACACTTTGTTACAAACATGTTTATAAAGCCCACGGCGGAAGAGCTTGAAACCTTTGAACCTGACTTTGTTGTATACAATGCTTCAAAAGCAAAGGTTGAAAACTACAAAGAGCTTGGCTTAAATTCCGAAACTGCCGTAATGTTCAACATCACAAGCCGTGAACAGGTTATCGTAAACACATGGTATGGCGGCGAAATGAAAAAAGGTATGTTCTCAATGATGAACTACTATCTGCCGCTTAAGGGAATCGCTTCCATGCACTGCTCTGCAAACACAGACATGGACGGCAAAAACACAGCCATCTTCTTCGGTCTTTCGGGCACAGGCAAAACAACACTTTCCACAGACCCGAAGCGTCTGCTTATCGGCGACGATGAGCACGGCTGGGATGACAACGGCATATTCAACTTTGAAGGCGGCTGCTATGCAAAGGTTATCAACCTCGACAAGGATTCCGAGCCTGACATATACAACGCAATCAAGCGTGATGCACTTTTGGAAAACGTGACACTGGACAAAGACGGCAAAATTGACTTTGACGACAAGAGCGTGACAGAAAACACACGTGTTTCTTATCCGATTAACCACATCAACAATATTGTACGCCCCGTTTCGGCAGCGCCGGACGCAAAGAATGTTATCTTCCTTTCGGCAGATGCATTTGGTGTATTGCCGCCGGTATCGATTCTTACACCGGAACAGACACAATACTACTTCCTTTCGGGTTTCACGGCAAAGCTTGCCGGCACAGAACGCGGCATAACAGAACCTACACCGACATTCTCGGCATGTTTCGGTCAGGCATTTTTGGAACTGCACCCGACAAAGTATGCGGAAGAACTGGTGAAGAAAATGCAGAAGAGCGGCGCAAAGGCTTATCTGGTAAACACCGGCTGGAACGGAACAGGCAAGCGTATCTCAATCCGTGACACACGCGGCATCATTGACGCAATCTTAAACGGCGACATCGCAAAAGCTCCGACAAAGAAGATTCCGTTCTTCAACTTTGAAGTGCCGACAGAACTGCCGGGTGTTGACAAAAATATCCTTGACCCGCGCGACACATATGCCGACGCATCAGAATGGGAAACAAAGGCAAAAGACTTGGCTGACAGATTTATCAAAAACTTCAGCAAATACGAAGGAAATGCCGCAGGCAAAGCTTTGGTTTCGGCAGGACCTCAAAAATAAGACACCAAACAAAAAAGGGACTTTTTTTCAAAGTCCCTTTTTTGTTTGCCCAAAATGTGCAAAGTGAACCGAAAACAGTTATATTATGCAGAAATTTGTCTAAAACGCATATTGACTTTTTTTTCACAAAGTAGTATCATTATAGTGTATAAATCTGACCTCGGAAGCCCGATTATGCCACATGTATAACCGAACATGCATACGGCTATTTTAAATCGGAATTTCACAAACCCGTCAGATTGTGATACAATAAATAAGCGGCTTTTGCCGCGCAGTACATAAGAAAAAGTAAATTGAGAGGTGCACTATGAACAAAATATCTATTATCGGAACAGGCAGTGTCGGTTCGACAATTGCTTACACGCTCACAGTAATGGGCATCGCGTCGGAAATTGTCATGATTGACATCAACAACGAGAAGGCCCTGGGGGAGGCATTGGACATCAGGCAAGGTACCCCATTTTGCGGAGCATGTTCCATCTATGCCGGGGACTACCGTGATGCCGTCGACTCCGACATTGTTGTCCTGACGTCGGGAATCGCAAGAAAACCCGGGCAGACAAGACTGGAGCTTGCACAGACAAATGTGAACATCACAAAGTCCATCATACCGGAAATAACAAAATACGCCCCGGACGCAATATATATTATAGTAAGCAACCCGGTTGATATTTTGACATATACATTCCAAAAATTTTCAAGCCTTCCCGAAACCCACATCATCGGCTCGGGCACAATTCTTGACACAGCGCGTCTGCGTGCAAGGCTTTCGGAATATTACAAAATCAACCAGGGGAATGTCCACGCATATGTATTCGGCGAGCACGGCGATTCTTCCTTCATTCCGTGGTCTGTCGCAAACATTTCCAATGTGCCGATAGGCGAGTGCCACAATCTTATGTCTACCCCGGGCATCGAAAGCCCCAAGCTTAACCTTGAGGATATAGAGCAATATGTGCGCAAGTCCGGCGGACGCGTCATCTCCCGGAAAGGCGCGACATTCTATGCGGTGTCGGTTTCTGTCTGTCACATATGCAAATGCATACTCAGCGGCATAGACACAACAATGACGGTTTCCACAATGATGCACGGTGAATACGGGATTGACAATGTCTGCCTGAGCACGCTGAATATGATTGGCCGCGACGGCATACGCGGAAAGGTCAACGTACCGCTGACGGAGGACGAAGTGCTGAAACTGCGCCACAGTGCAGACACTCTCAAAGACGTTATAAAAAATCTTGATATATAAGAAAGGCGGAAAATAAAATGGAATATCGTATTGAACATGATTCAATGGGCGAGATGAAGGTTCCTGCCGACAGGCTTTGGGCGGCACAAACCCAGAGAAGCTACGAGAACTTCAAAATCGGCGTAGACATCGAAACAATGCCGCGCGAAATCACCCATGCATTCGGGATTTTGAAAAAGGCAGCCGCCATGGCAAATGCCGAATTGAAACCCGAAAAAATGACACAAAAGAAGCTTGAGGCAATCAAAGCCGCATGCGATGAGGTTATATCGGGAGAATTAAACAGTCATTTTCCGCTGGTTGTGTGGCAGACGGGTTCCGGCACACAGTCCAACATGAATGCAAATGAAGTCATCGCAAACAGAGCAAACCAAATCGCAGGCGAAAAGCTGTGCCACCCAAACGATGACATAAACATGAGCCAGTCATCAAATGACACCTTCCCGACCGCCATGCACATTTCGGCAGTGTTTGCAATTGAAGACAAACTTCTGCCGGCAGTGGAGCTTTTGATTGAAACCTTTAAGCGCCTGGAGAAAGAAAACGAGGGCATTGTAAAATCAGGACGTACTCACCTCCAGGACGCAACACCGATTAAATTCAGCCAGGAAATATCCGGCTGGCGCGCAAGCCTTGAGCGTGACGCAGAGCTTTTGAAAATGGCAGTGAAACCGCTTTACGAGCTTGCTCTTGGCGGCACAGCAGTCGGCACAGGGCTCAATGCGCCGAAAGGTTTCTCGGAACTGGTCGCGAAAAAAGCGTCGGAACTCACCGGCAAACCTTTTGTGACAGCGCAGAACAAATTCCACGCGCTCACTTCAAAGGACGAAATTGTCTTTGCACACGGCGCAATAAAAGCCACTGCATGCGACATGATGAAGATTGCAAACGATGTGCGCTGGCTAGCTTCCGGTCCGCGTGACGGTCTCGGGGAAATACACATTCCCGAAAACGAGCCGGGCTCTTCAATCATGCCGGGCAAGGTCAACCCGACACAGTGCGAGGCAGTCACGATGGTTGCCGTGCAAGTCATGGGCAACGACACCGCGGTTGGGATTGCGGCTTCACAGGGCAATTTTGAACTCAACGTATTCATGCCCGTTGCGGCGTACAACTTCTTGCAGTCTGCACGCCTTCTGGCAGAATCCATTGTTTCTTTCAACAACAACTGTGCTGTCGGAATCACCGCAAACAAAGATAAGATGTATCACAACCTCCACAACTCTCTCATGCTGGTGACGGCGCTCAACCCTTACATCGGGTATGAAAACGCCGCAAAAACCGCAAAGAAAGCGTTTAAGGATAACATTTCGCTGAAAGAGGCTTGTGTTGAACTCGGCTTTTTGACAGCAGAGAAATTTGACGAAGTATTCCACCCCGAGCAGATGGTCTGACGGCGGAGGATTGATTCTTGCAGATAATTGTAAAACTGATTTTTTACAATTAAAATACTGCGGCGGGTAAGTGCAAAATTTGCATTTTACAATTACCCGGTTGATTTTTTGGAAAGGAGCCAAATATGAAAGTCAGTTATTTCCCGGGCTGCACACTGAAAACAAAGGCAAAAGAACTTGACGCTTATGCACGCAAATGTGCCGAAGTCCTCGGCATTGAGCTTTGCGAAATCGAAAACTGGCAATGCTGCGGCGGCGTTTTTATAAGCGCAAAGGACGAGGCGGCGTCAAAGCTTCCGAGCGTCCGCGCGCTTGTCGCGGCAAGAGATGAGGGTCAGCCTTTGGTGACGGTATGTTCTGCCTGTCACAATGTAATAAAACAAACAAACCATGCCATCAAAACCGACACGGACTTTGACGTCAAGGTAAACCTCTATATGGAACAGGACAAAAACCCGTCCGCACCATATCACGGTGAAACGGAGGTATATCACTATCTTGAATTGCTGAGAGATTTTGTCGGCTTTGACAAAATCCGCGAGGCGGTGAAAAATCCGCTCACCGGGCGCAAAATTGCCGCATATTACGGCTGTATGCTTCTGCGCCCCGGCAAGGTGATGGAATTTGATGATGTGGAAAATCCGCATATTATGGAAGATTTCCTGCGTGCACTCGGCGCAGAACCGGTGATATATCCGCAGAGGAACGAATGTTGCGGCGCATATGTCGCCCTGGAGGACAAAGAACTCACAAAGAAAAAAGCAACAGCCGTAAGCACGGGCGCGGCGGCAAAAGGCGCCGAAATGATTGTCACGGCATGTCCTCTTTGCAAATACAACCTTGTCAAAAACGAAAGCCCCGTGCCGGTGGTATATTTTACGGAATTGCTTGCCGAAGCACTTGGCATAAAGGAGGATACTCATGCAAAACAGTAATTTAAAAGAACAGATTCTCCGCATGAGCGGTGTCAATCCCAAAAAATGCATGAAATGCGGAAAATGCTCCGGGACATGTCCCTCTTATGACGCAATGGAATATCACCCCCACCAGTTTGTATCCATGGTTGAGAACGGCGACATCGAAACATTGATGAAATCGGATTCGGTTTACAAATGCCTTTCCTGTTTTGCCTGTGTTGACCGCTGTCCGAGAGGGGTAGAGCCGGCAAAGCTTATAGAAGCGCTGAGGCTTTGCGTTATCCGCCAAAAGGGCGCAAATCACCTGACTGCAAATGATATACCGCAATTGATTGATGATGACATGCCTCAGCAGGCATTGATGAGCGCAATGCGCAAATATTCAAAATAAGAAAGGAGAAACAAAACCATGCAGAGAATTGGAGTTTTTGTCTGTCACTGCGGTACAAACATCGCCGGGACGATAGACGTAAAGGCAGTAGCCGAAGCAATTAAGACCGAACCGGGTGTTGTTTTCTCCACCGATTATCAGTATATGTGCTCCCAGGCAGGGCAGGACATGATAAAAAATGCTGTTTTGGAAAACAAGCTTACGGGGATAGTCGTATGCTCTTGCTCACCGCGTATGCACGAAGCCACCTTCCGCAAAACCGCGGCGGCGGCAGGGCTGAATCCCTATATGGTTGAAATTGCAAATATCCGCGAACAATGCTCGTGGGTGCACAAAGAAATGCCGGTCGGCACAGAAAAAGCAATAATCCTGGCAAAAGCGGCTGTCGCAAAGGTGAACCTGAACGCACCGCTGACGCCGGGCGAAAGTGCCGTCACAAAACGCGCACTGGTCATCGGCGGCGGCATCGCCGGGATACAGACCGCGCTGGACATCGCCGACGCAGGTTTCCCGGTTGACATAGTGGAAACAAAGCCGACCATCGGCGGAAAGATGGCACAGCTTGACAAAACCTTCCCGACGCTTGACTGCGCGGCATGTATACTGACGCCGAAAATGGTGGACGTTGCACAAAACGATAAAATCCGCATATTCTCATATTCTGAGGTTGTGGACGTAAAAGGATTTGTCGGAAACTTTGACGTGACAATCAAGCGCAAGGCAAGATATGTCAAGGAGGACATCTGCACGGGCTGCGGCGCGTGCACAGAAAAATGTCCGCAAAAGAAGGTGCCGAACGAATTCAACATGGGAATGGACACAAGGCGTGCCATATACATTCCTTTTGCACAGGCAGTGCCCAAGGTTGCAACAATCGACGCAAACTATTGCACAATGTTAAAGACAGGCAAATGCGGCGTGTGCTCAAAGGTCTGCACAGCCGGTGCGATTGACTATAAGGCAAAGGACGAGTTTGTCGAAGAAAAATACGGCGCAATTGTCGCGGCGACAGGCTTCAATCCTATATCTATGGACAAATTTGACGAATATGCATATTCTCAGTCCAAAGACGTCATCACCTCCCTGGAGCTGGAACGTCTGATGAACGCGGCGGGCCCGACGGGCGGAACGCTTTTGCGTCCCTCCGACGGCGAGCATCCGCACACAATTGTCTTTGTACAGTGTGTGGGTTCGCGATGCGAATCATGCGCCGCAAAAGGAAAAGAATATTGCTCAAAAATCTGCTGTATGTACACTGCAAAACATGCAATGCTGATACGCGACAAATACCCCGACACCGACGTTTATGTTTTCTATATAGATGTGCGTACGCCGGGCAAGAACTTTGACGAATTTTACCGCCGCGCCGTGGAGGAATACGGTGTGCATTATATAAAGGGTATGGTCGGAAAGGTTTCCCCCGAGGACGGGAAGCTGAAGGTGCAGGCGTCCGACTTGCTGGACGGCAAACAACTGCACATAGACGCAGACCTTGTTGTGCTTGCGGCGGCTATAGAGCCGGACAAATCGGCAAGACCGCTTGCGACAATGCTGACGGCAAGCATGGACACAAATGACTTCTTCACCGAAGCGCACCCCAAGCTCCGCCCGGTGGAAAGCCCGACGGCAGGCGTATTCCTTTCGGGTGCGTGCCAGGGGCCGAAGGATATCCCGGAAACCGTTTCACAGGCAGGCGCCGCGGCGTCGAAGGTCATTGGGCTTTTGTGCAAGGATAAACTTTTGGGCAACCCGTGCATAGCACACTCTGACGAAATGATGTGCAACGGCTGTTCCACATGTGAAAAGGTGTGCCCATACGGCGCAATAACTTATATCGAAAAAGAATTCAGAATGCCCGACCGCACGACAAAGGTAAGGCGCGTTGCGTCTGTCAACGAGGCAGTGTGCCAGGGCTGCGGCGCATGCACAGTGGCATGTATGTCGGGCGCTATGGATTTGCGCGGATTCTCAAGCAAACAGATTATGGCGGAGGTAGATGCGATATGCAAATGAACGAATACAAACCCCTGATAGTGGCATTCTGCTGTAATTGGTGTTCGTATGCCGGCGCCGACTTGGCAGGAAACAACAGACTGAATTATCCGGCTGATGTAAAAATTATACGTGTGCCCTGTTCGTGCAGGGTGAATCCCATGTTTATCCTGCGCGCATTTCAGCGCGGCGCAGACGGGGTTATCATATGCGGCTGTCACCCCGGTGACTGCCACTACACCTCCGGGAATTATTATACACGCCGCCGTATGGCGCTGCTCTTTTCCATGCTGGACTATCTCGGTATAGAAAAAGAACGCACGCGTGTGGAATGGGTGAGCGCGGCAGAAGGCGCAAAGTTTGCCGAAACAATGAACGACTTTGCCGCAAAAGTCGCCGCACTGGGAGAAAACAAAAGATTGGAGGATTTGCGATGCAGGAAATAAAACGCGAAATTCTCATATCAAAGGCATGTGAACTGCTCAGAAACGGCACGGTTGACCGTGTGATGGGCTGGAGTGCCGGAGAATTTGACTATGACATAACCCCCGCAGTTTTCAAGAGCGCGGACGAATTGGAAAAATCCTTTGTCTGGAGCGATTTCTGCGGTGCAAACTTTTCAAAATATCTTATAAAGGAAACCGCCAAAAGCGAAGGCAAGGTGCTTGTATTCCTGAAACCCTGTGACACATACAGCTTTAATCAGCTGCTTACAGAGCACAGGTTTGACCGCGAAAAGGTGTACGCCGTGGGCGTGCCGTGCAGCGGTATGATTGATGTAAACAAGATAAAAGAAAATGCCGAGGGCATCGCTGCCGTGAAAGAGGACGCCGGCAAAATCGTTGTCGAAACCCTTTATGACGGGGCTTTGACCTTTGAAAAATCCGACTTGTTGCCCGACAGATGCATAAACTGCAAGTCAAAAAAACATGTCGCATATGATGAGCTTTTGGCTGATGACGGCGAGGTCATTGATTCCAAAAGATTTGACGAAGTGGAAAGAATCGAAAAAATGTCACCCGATGAACGCTTTGCGTTTTGGCAGAACGAGCTTTCACGCTGCATCCGCTGCAATGCGTGCCGCGACGTATGTCCTGCATGCACCTGCGAAAAATGCGTTTTTGACAACCCGTCATCCGGCGTTGAAAACAAAGCGGCGGCAAACTCTTTCGAAGAAAAGATGTTCCACATAATCCGCGCGTTCCATGTCGTTGGGCGCTGCACGGACTGCGGAGAATGCTCGCGCGTATGTCCGCAGCACATTCCGCTGCATCTTTTGAACCGTAAATTTATAAAAGATATTGACAACTTCTACGGCGAATATCAGGCAGGTGCCGAAGTCGGCAGCCGCGCGCCGATTGTTGACTATAAAACCGATGACCTTGAGCCGGGCGAGGCTGTGGAAAGGGGTGCGGAAAATGCGTAAAATTTCACTTGACAATATAGACATGCTCTTTTCCGCAATTGCGGAAAAAAACACACTCTACATTCCTCAGGACACGGCGGCGGGCGCAAAGTTTGACAAATGGGAAAGCGGAAAAACGCTCTCCGGCGCACTGAACACCGTCAGGAGTGCAAAGGATTTCTTCTTTCCGCAAACAGAAAATCTTATGGATTTTAAGGTTGAAGGAAAAAATATCGAAATTATCGACACTCGTGAAGAATGTGAAGACTTTGTCATATTCGGCGTGCGCGCATGCGATGTGAAAAGCTTTGAAATTCTGGACCGTGTATTCCTGGCAGAGCCGGTGGATTCATATTATAAAAACCGCCGCGAGCACGGCATCATCATGTCGCTGGCTTGCACAAAGCCTGCCGAAACATGCTTTTGCCAAACCTTCGGCATAGACGCATCAAGCCCGGAAGGCGACATTGTCTGCCACAAAACCGAAGATGCGCTCTATATGGAGGCAAAAACCGAAAAAGGCGGCGTGCTCCTCAAGCTTTTGGAAAATATAACAGAGGACGCGGACGGCAAGGCCGTTTCGGAACAAAAAGCACTGATAAAAGAAAGACTGGAAAAACTCCCGCTCTCAAATCTTTCGTCTGATTCATTCGGCAGCGGAAAAACCTCCGAATTTTTTGATGCACCGGAATGGGGCGAGCTTTCCCAATCATGCCTGGGCTGCGGCACATGCACCTTTGTGTGCCCGACATGCCAGTGTTATGACATCAAAGACTTCAATACCGGAAACGGCGTAAAGCGTTTCCGTTGCTGGGATTCGTGCATGTACTCGGACTTCACAAAAATGTCCGCCGGTCAGCCGCGTCTTACTCAGCTTGAAAGGTTCCGTCAGCGCTTTATGCACAAGCTGGTGTATTATCCCACCAACAATGACGGTCTGTTCTCCTGTGTCGGCTGCGGCAGATGCCTTGCAAAATGTCCGATTCAGATGAATATTGTGAAAGTTATGAAAAAGTTAGGAGGGCGCAAAAATGCTTGATATGAAAGAACCTCTTATCCCGACAGTGGGCGTGGTGACCGACATCAGAATCGACACCCCCGACGTGAAAACCTTCCGCGTGGTGACCCCCGACGGCAAAAAGGCGTTTGACCACAAGCCGGGTCAGTGCGCAATGCTTTCCATGCCGGGCGTGGGAGAAGCAATGTTCTCCATCACCTCCTCCCCCACAAACACGGAATTTATGGAATTTTCTATAAAAAAATGCGGCTGTGTGACAGAGTGGCTCCACTCCATGGAGGTTGGCCAGCAAATCACAATCCGCGGGCCTTATGGCAATGCATTCCCGGTGGACACAGAATTTGCCGGGCATGACATGCTGTTTATCGCCGGAGGCATCGGTCTTGCGCCCTTGCGTTCCGTGATAAACTACTGCCGCCATTACCGCGACAGATATGGCAAAATCGACATCGTATACGGCTCGAGAAGTATGCAGGACTTGGTTGACTACAAGGAAATAATTGAAGAATGGTCAAAAGATGAGGGCGTAAATGTATATCTCACCATTGACCGCGAACAGCCCGAGTGGGACGGACACGTGGGATTTGTCCCCAACTATGTGAAAGAACTGGATTTTTCTACCGATAAAACCGCGGTTTTGTGCGGGCCGCCGATTATGATTAAATTCACCCTGGCAGGATTGCAGGAACTCGGCTTTGACAAAACCCAGGTCTACACAACTATGGAACTGCGTATGAAATGCGGTATAGGAAAATGCGGACGCTGCAACATCGGCTCAAAATATGTCTGCAAAGACGGTCCTGTTTTCCGCTGTGATGAAATAGACGAACTTCCCGACGAATATTGATAAGGAGAAATGGAATATGGAAAATATGGTTAATATTTACTTGTTCGGCAAGCAGTACAGCGTGCCCGATAACCTGACAATAATGCGTGCCATGGAATATGCCGGATATCAGCTTGTCCGCGGCTGCGGCTGCCGAAACGGTTTTTGCGGCGCATGTGCCACAATCTACCGCATAAAAGGCGACAGAGAACTCAAAACCTGTCTTGCATGCCAGACAAAAGTGGAAGAAAACATGTATGTTGCAACCCTCCCCTTCTTCCCCCTGGTGAAACAGGTTTACGACATAGAAAAGGTGAAACCGACAGAACAGATTATGATGCAGCTTTATCCCGAAATCTATGCATGCGTGGGTTGCAATGCCTGTACAAAAAGCTGTACACAAAGCCTGAACGTTATGCAATACATTGCATATGCACAACGCGGCGAATTTGACAAATGTGCAGAAGAATCCTTTGACTGCGTAATGTGCGGCGTATGTTCTTCGCGTTGTCCTGCCGGGATTTCACATCCTCAGGTGGCAATGCTTGCCAGAAGATTAAACGGAAAATATCTCGCCCCGAAAAGCGAACATCTTGAAAACCGTGTGAAGGAAATCAAAGACGGCACCTTCACCGAACTCATTGAAAACCTGATGGGCAAGCCTGTCGAGGAAATCAAAGAACTCTATAACAACAGAGAAATCGAAAAGTAGGGAGGGATTTTAATATGTATTCAAAAGAATTTGAGAAATCGCTCAAAGCCGTGGAAGCGGCAAGAGAAGAAAATATTGCATATGAGCCGAAACGTATGACAGCCGAGGAGAAGGATAACTTGCTTGCGGCATATCACCCCGACTATAAAAAAAGTGAATTTGCCACTTTAGAAATCGGGCCAAACAAGGGTGAAGCAGTGCCGACAGAGCTTTGTGAAATGCTTCAGGCACACAGCCGCATAAAAGCGGACGACGTAGACCTTGACAACATAAAATATGATGTTGATGTGCTTATCATCGGCGGCGGCGGCGCAGGCGCCTCTGCGGCAATAGAAGCCGATAAATCCGGCGCAAAAACCATGATTGTCACAAAGCTGCGCATGGGTGACGCAAACACAATGATGGCAGAAGGCGGTATCCAGGCGGCAGACAAGCCGAATGACTCGCCCGCGATTCACTTTGTTGACGCCTTTGGCGGCGGACATTATGCAGCAAAGCGTGAGCTTTTGGCGAAGCTTGTGTGCGATGCACCCGAGGCCATAGAATGGCTGAACGATTTGGGTGTTGAATTTGACAAAGAACCAGACGGAACCATGATTACCACGCATGGCGGCGGTACATCGCGCAAGCGTATGCATGCCGCAAAAGACTATTCCGGCGCAGAAATCATGCGCACATTGCGTGATGAAGTCCTAAACCGCGGCATCGAAGTGGTTGACTTCACCTCCGCGATTGAATTGATACTTGACGAAAACGGCAAAGCCGCCGGTGCGGTTTTGATGAACATGGAAACCCACGAGCTTATGGTTGCGCGTGCAAAGACCGTCATCATTGCAACAGGCGGTGCCGGACGTATGCACTATCAGGGCTTCCCTACTTCAAATCACTATGGTGCAACCGCAGACGGGCTTGTCCTGGGCTATAGGGTCGGCGCAAAGCTCCTTTATGCGGAAACCCTGCAATATCACCCCACAGGTGCGGCATTCCCGCAACAGATTTTCGGCGCATTGGTGACAGAAAAGGTTCGTTCTTTGGGTGCGAAGCTGGTCAATCGCGACGGCAAAGTCTTTATGCATCCGCTTGAAACCCGTGACGTTGCGGCGGCGTCCATAATCCGTGAATGTTCCGACCGCGACGAAGGTGTGGACACAGGAAGCGGCAAGGCAGTATGGCTTGACACACCGATGATTGAAAAAATCGGCGGCGAAGGCACCATTGAAAAGCGCATACCTGCCATGATGCGTATGTTCGCAAGCTATGGCATAGATATCCGCAAGGAGCCGATTTTGGTGTATCCTACACTTCATTATCAAAACGGCGGACTTGACATCAATGTGGACGGCATGACGACAAATGTGGAAAACCTTTTTGTAGCCGGTGAGGCTGTCGGCGGAATCCACGGCCGCAACCGTCTGATGGGCAATTCCCTGCTTGACATAATTGTATTCGGGAGAAATGCCGGTCAAAACGCCTCTGCACGCGCAAAGGACGTAAAAGTCGGCAAGCTCACACTGGGACATATCGAAAAATTCGACAAAGAACGTGCGGCGGCGGGAATCAAGACAGATGCAATATCGCCAAAGCTTCTCCCTGACTATCGCAGAAAATAAAATATATAAAGAAAGCCGGTTTTAAAAAATGATTACAGATTTACTCGAAGCGTTGACTATATTTTGCTTTGGACTTTCGTGGCCAATATCAATCAGAAAATCTATTGTTTCGCGCACAGCAAAAGGAAAAAGTCTTTTCTTTGAAGTTTTTCTCCTTATAGGTTATGCGTTTGGTATTGCAAGGAAAATTATTCAGCTATCTGGCGGAAGTTCAGGGTTCATGTTCTTCCTGAGTTTCTTCTTCTATGTACTAAACTTTATTGAAATATCCATTGACGTTGGTCTTTATTTCAGAAACAAAAAGCTGGACGAAGCGGCAGAAATGGCGGCAAGAAATTAAAACATTATGTTAGGGCTGTTTAAGAAATCAATTGATTTCTTAAACAGCCCTTTCTTTTTGTAAATCCAAACGCAAAAACGCGGTTTCCCGATTTGGGAAACCGCGTAATCTTTTTATAAACTAAGATTATGCTTCGATTTCAGATACGACACCTGAACCAACTGTTCTGCCACCTTCACGGATAGCGAAACGCAATCCCTTTTCGATAGCGATAGGTGTGATAAGTTCAACTTCCATCTTTACATTATCACCGGGCATGCACATTTCTGTACCTTCCGGCAATTTGATAACGCCTGTAACGTCAGTTGTTCTGAAATAGAACTGAGGTCTGTAGTTGTTGAAGAACGGTGTATGACGTCCGCCTTCTTCTTTTGTCAGGACGTAAACTTCACCCTTAAACTTTGTGTGCGGATGAATTGTTCCCGGCTTTGCAAGAACCTGTCCTCTTTCAATTTCGTTTCTCTGTACACCACGGAGAAGAGCACCGATGTTGTCACCTGCTTCAGCATAGTCAAGAAGCTTTCTGAACATTTCTATACCTGTAACAACAACTTTTCTTGCTTCATCTGTCAAACCAACAATTTCAACTTCTTCAGAAACCTTAAGCTGACCTCTTTCAACTCTACCTGTAGCAACAGTACCACGGCCTGTGATTGAGAAGATATCTTCGATTGGCATCAAGAACGGCAGGTCTGCCTTTCTGTCCGGAGTCGGGATATAGCTGTCAACAGCATCCATAAGGTCCAGAATGCACTTGTATTCGGGAGCTGAAGGATCTGTTGATGTGCTTTCCAATACCTGCAAAGCAGAACCGGAAATGATAGGTGTATCATCGCCCGGGAAGTCATACTCTGAAAGCAAATCTCTGATTTCCATTTCAACGAGTTCCATGAGTTCAGGGTCGTCAACCTGGTCAGCCTTGTTCATGAATACTACGATATAAGGAACGCCAACCTGTCTTGACAACAGAATGTGTTCTCTTGTCTGAGGCATAGGACCGTCAGCAGCAGAAACAACCAATATAGCGCCGTCCATCTGAGCAGCACCTGTAATCATGTTCTTTACATAGTCGGCGTGCCCTGGGCAGTCAACGTGAGCATAGTGACGGTTGTCAGTTTCATACTCAACGTGAGCTGTAGAAATCGTGATACCTCTTTCTCTTTCTTCAGGAGCCTTATCAATCATGTCGTATGCTTCAAATTGAGCCTGTCCCTTGAGAGCCAGTACCTTTGTGATAGCAGCTGTAAGAGTTGTCTTACCGTGGTCAACGTGACCGATGGTTCCAATGTTTACGTGTGGCTTAGTTCTTTCAAATTTAGCTTTTGCCATTTTATATTTCCTCCTTTTAAATTAAGTTTTTTTAAACTTATTTCTATTTTACAATTTTTTTGCAAAAATGTCAATACTTTTTATGAATTAGCCGTTATTCTTTGCTCTTTCATTCATTATCTTTTCCTGGATTGACTTCGGAACTTCAGAATAATGTGAAGGCTCCATAGAATACTGACCTCTTCCCTGTGTCCTTGAACGCAGCTCTGTTGCGTAACCGAACATTTCTGAGAGCGGCACGTATGCAGTGATTCTCTGTGCACCTGTGACAGCTTCCATTTCCTTAATCATACCACGTCTTGAGTTCAGGTCACCCATAACGTCACCCATGTATTCGTCAGGCATGATAACGTTTACAAGCATGATAGGCTCCTTGATAACAGGGTCTGCCTTCTTCATACCTTCTTTGAATGCCATAGATGCGGCAATCTTAAACGCCATTTCTGATGAATCGACTTCATGGTAAGAACCGTCATAAAGTGTTACCTTTACGTCAACAACGTTATATCCTGCCAGAACACCGGACTGCATAGCGCCCTGTACACCGGCATCAACAGCGGGGATATATTCCTTCGGAATAGCACCGCCGACAATTGCATTGACAAATTCGTAGCCTTGTCCTTCTTCAAGCGGCTCAAGCTTCAGCATAACGTGACCGTACTGACCTTTACCACCCGACTGACGGGCATACTTATGCTCAATGTTAACTGTCTTTCTTATTGCCTCTCTGTAAGAAACCTGAGGTTCACCGACATTTGCTTCAACCTTAAATTCACGCAAAAGTCTGTCAACAATGATTTCAAGGTGCAGCTCACCCATTCCGGCAATGATTGTTTGTCCTGTTTCTTCGTCTGTGTAAGTCTTGAAAGTCGGGTCTTCTTCAGCAAGCTTTGCCAAAGCTATACCCATCTTTTCCTGACCTGCCTTTGTTTTCGGCTCTATCGCAACACGGATAACAGGTTCCGGGAAGTCCATTGACTCCAATATAATCGGGTGTTTTTCATCACAAAGAGTATCACCAGTTGTTGTATTCTTCAGACCAACCGCAGCGGCGATGTCACCGGAATAAACAATTGAAAGGTCTTCTCTGTGGTTTGCGTGCATCTGCAAAATTCTTCCCATACGCTCTTTGTTTCCCTTGCAGGCATTCAAAACATAAGAACCTGCTTCAACAGTACCCGAATAAACTCTAAAATAGCAGATTTTACCCACAAACGGGTCTGTCGCAATCTTAAATGCAAGAGCCGAGAAAGGCGCGTCATCTGATGAAGGTCTTTCGTCCTCATCGCCCGTGTCCGGATTTACGCCCTTGATGTTGGGGACATCTGTCGGGGCAGGCATATAGTCTATGATAGCATCAAGAAGCATCTGCACACCCTTGTTTCTATATGAAGTACCGCAAAGCATAGGAACAATTTCATTGTTGATTGTTGCCTTTCTCAGCGCTTTCTTCAAATCTTCAACAGAGATTTCTTCGCCTTCAAGATAAGCCATCATCAGGTCTTCGTCGGTTTCTGCGATTGCTTCCACCATTGCAGCCCTGTATTCTTCAGCCTTTTCCTTCATGTCGGCAGGGATATCCTCCTCGCCGTATTCCTTGCCCATTTCATCATAATAAATTTCAGCCTTCATTGTCATGAGGTCGATGATTCCCTTAAAGGAATCCTCCGCACCGATAGGAAGCTGAACCGGGACACCGTTTGCATGCAGACGTTCTTTAACCATGTTTACAACATTGTAAAAGTCAGCACCCATAATGTCCATCTTGTTTACATATATCATACGCGGAACGTTGTATTCGTTTGCCTGGCGCCATACGGTTTCAGACTGAGGCTCAACGCCGCCCTTTGCACACATTACTGTAACCGAACCGTCCAAAACTCTCAGCGAACGCTGAACTTCAACAGTGAAGTCAACGTGCCCCGGTGTGTCGATGATGTTGATTCTGTGCTTTATACCGGATCTCCAGCCTGCTTTCTTTGCCCAAAAACAGGTTGTCGCAGCGGAAGTGATTGTTATTCCTCTTTCCTGTTCCTGCGCCATCCAGTCCATCGTTGCCGCACCTTCATGAGTTTCACCGATTTTATGGTTAATACCTGTGTAGTACAATATTCTTTCTGTAGTAGTAGTCTTACCGGCGTCTATGTGAGCCATGATACCGATATTTCTTGTATTCTCCAATGAATACGCTCTACTCATATTATGTTTCCTCCTTCCTTAAGGTTGTCAGAATCAGGCACAAATTACCAACGGTAATGTGCAAACGCTCTGTTTGCTTCTGCCATCTTGTGAGTATCTTCACGCTTCTTGCAAGCTCCGCCTGTTCCGTTCAATGCGTCCAAAAGCTCGTTTGCAAGTCTTTCTCTCATTGTCTTTTCGTTACGTTCTCTGGAGTAACGTGTAAGCCATCTGAGCCCCAAAGTCTGGCGTCTTTCCGGTCTTACCTCCATAGGAACCTGATATGTGGCACCACCGACACGTCTTGCCTTTACTTCCAGTACAGGCATGATGTTTTCCATCGCGTCGTTGAAAACCTCCAGCGGTTCTCTGCCGGTCTTTTCCTTTATGATATCGAATGCATCATAAACGATTCTCTGTGCAACACCCTTTTTGCCGTCCAGCATAATGTTGTTGATAAGCTTTGTCACAACAACGCTTCCGTAAATCGGGTCTGCAAGAACTTCTCTTTTTGCTATAAAACCTTTTCTTGGCACTTTACTTCCCTCCTTCATAATAATCCTCGCAGAAAGGCTGTCCCTTCTGCCAAAAATAATGAATATCACCGGTACTCTGAGTTTACTTTTTCAAAACTCCGACAAGCGCGTATACGATTTATACTTATTATAAAAATAAATGATATAACCCGATATGCACTAATCTTGTGATATAACAGAAATAATCCGTGAATTATTTCTTCTGAGCCTTTGCCTTCTTGGCACCATACTTGGAACGGCTCTGGTTTCTGTTAGCGACTCCCTGTGTATCCAAGGTACCTCTTATGATGTGGTATCTCGTACCAGGCAAGTCCTTAACTCTTCCGCCTCTGATAAGAACAACGCTGTGTTCCTGAAGGTTGTGACCTATTCCGGGGATATACGCTGTTACTTCGATACCGTTTGTCAGCCTTACTCTGGCAATCTTACGCAAAGCAGAGTTAGGCTTCTTAGGGGTAGCGGTTCTTACAGCTGTGCATACTCCTCTTTTCTGCGGTGAGCTGTGATCGTTAACCTTTTTCTTCAGTGAGTTCAGACTCTTCTGAAGAGCAGGAGCAGTAGACTTCTTTACAGATGTTTGTCTGCCCTTTCTTACCAATTGATTAAATGTTGGCATATCGTGTTACACCTCCTCGTTTTTTTATTTTATATTATAACGCATAAATGCGATATAACCTTAATGTTTTATCTCTGCGGCACAGGACGCCTTTACGTCAATCCCGCAGCACTCGCCCAGGTCCTTCATGCTTCCTATATACATAACTTCACACGCAGAACCCGAAACAGCATCTGTCAGCTTGTTTTTCATGTGTTCCGGGGAATCCTCGGCGATATAAAGCTTTGCCGCCGTGCCGTCCGAGATTGCCTTAAGAACTTCTTTAAATCCGATTTTCAAAAATTCTTTTTCAAACTGCAAGCTCCTCGCCCTCCCTTACACACATTTTCTGCCAAACATACACTATTATATCAAACATACCCTCTTTATGTCAAGTTTTTTTTGTATTTTTTTTGAAATTTTTATTGAAATATTTATACACAATTTTTTTGCCGCCGGGGTATATTTCTCTCTTGCAGGCTTTTGTACATTATGTTACGCTTTATATTGTATATTAAATTATTATCGGCGCCCAAAACACAATATATACCCCAAAAACAACCAAATTCACATTCTTATTTCATGTACTTTGTGAAAAATTACACAAAAATGTTATAAATGTAACATTTGCTCTTGTATAATTGAGGTTTTTGCGGTAAAATATAGAATGATAAGGTTTGTAGAACCCTACAGACTTTTAAAAAATAAATTTATAAAATCAGGAGGAATTAATCATGGCAGTTAAAGTTGCGATTAATGGTTTCGGACGTATTGGACGTCTTGCATTCAGACAAATGTTCGGCGCAGAAGGATATGAGATTGTTGCTATAAACGATCTTACAGACCCGAAGATGCTTGCAAATCTTCTCAAGTATGACACCGCTCAGGGCGGCTATTGCGGCAGAATCGGCGAAAACACACACACGGTTGAGGCTGATGAAAACTCAATCACTGTTGACGGCAAGAAAATCACAATCTATGCAGAAAAAGACGCAAAGGATTTGCCTTGGGGCAAAATCGGCGTAGACGTTGTTCTGGAATGCACAGGTTTCTATTGCTCAAAAGAAAAATCACAGGCTCACATAGACGCAGGCGCAAAGAAGGTTGTTATCTCCGCACCGGCAGGCAAAGACCTTAAGACCATCGTGTTCAGCGTAAACGAAGATACTCTTACAGCTGATGACAAAATCATCTCTGCCGCTTCCTGCACAACAAACTGCCTTGCTCCTATGGCAAAGGCTCTCAATGACTATGCTCCGATTCAGTCGGGTATCATGTCAACAATCCACGCTTACACAGGCGACCAGATGATTCTTGACGGTCCGCACAGAAAGGGCGACTTGAGACGTGCAAGAGCAGGCGCTGCAAACATTGTTCCTAACTCAACAGGCGCTGCAAAGGCAATCGGCCTTGTTATCCCGGAACTTAACGGCAAGCTCATCGGTTCTGCACAGAGAGTTCCTGTTCCGACAGGTTCAACAACAATCCTGACAGCAGTCGTAAAAGGCAAGGACGTTACTCCGGAAGGTGTAAACGCTGCAATGAAGGCACAGGCTTCCGCAAGCTTTGGCTATAACGAAGACCCGATTGTTTCTTCAGACGTTATCGGCATGAGATACGGTTCACTCTTTGATGCAACTCAGACAATGGTTTCAAAGATTTCGGATGACCTCTACGAAGTGCAGGTTGTATCTTGGTATGACAACGAAAACTCATACACAAGCCAGATGGTAAGAACAATCAAATATTTTGCTGAATTGAACTAATTGTACCATTGATATAAAAGAAGCTGCACATATTCTGCGGCTTCTTTTATATTAATACCAAAAATATACGGAATGATACTTTTTTGCGACATCTTAACATGGATTTGTGTTATAATTATCCAAAACAGATTATTGCGCCGGCAAATTATTTTTGCCGATGTCAAAAATTCTAAACGGAGGTTCCTATGAAAAAGTATCTTTCTGTCACGAAAAATATTGCCGTGACCACAGTCTTGCTTGCCGCCGCATTTGGCATATGCCTTGTTTTGCAGCGGTTTGTGGACGGCAATACAAACTCAATTTCTATATTTATTCTTGCAACATTGCTGGTATCTGTTTTCACAGGCAGATATATTTACGGGATAATTTTCTCACTGTTCTCGACGCTTGCCGTGAACTATGCCTTTACTTATCCCTATTTTGCACTGAACTTTTCCATTTCCGGGTATCCCATCACGTTCCTGGTGCTGCTTACCGTTTCGATGTTGGTGTGTACGCTCACCATACGCTCCAAGCAACAGGCACAGACCGCCGCGGAAATAGAAAAGGAAAAGAGCCGTTCAAATCTTCTGCGTGCAATATCGCATGATATCCGCACACCGCTCACATCAATCATGGGTTCTTCCGAGGCATTCACCGAAAATTACGAAAAGCTCTCGGACAGCGAAAAAAAGGAGCTGGTAAAAGATATAAACGAAGAGGCGGCGTGGCTTATACGTGTTGTGGAAAATCTTTTGTCGGTCACAAAGGTTTCGGGGAAAGAGGCATACATACAAAAGAATCCCGAAGCCCCCGAGGAAATCCTTGGCGAAGTCATCATGAAGTTTAAAAAACAGTTTCCGCACATCACAGTCAAATCCTCCGTCCCGGACGATTTGCTTTTTGTGCCGATGGACGCCACACTCATAGAACAAGTGATAAAAAACCTCATGGAAAACGCCGTTTTCCATGGCGGCAACATCACGGAGGTTTCGGTGTCGGTCGAATATAATAGCCGATTTGCGGCATTTTCGGTGTCGGACAACGGCTGCGGGATACGGGAAGATATACTGCCCGTACTTTTTGACGGCACCTTCACCCCCGACAAGGAAAAGACAGGCGACAAAAAACGCAGCATGGGCATCGGGCTTTCTGTCTGTATGAGTATAATAAAGGCACACGGCGGCAGCATGCATGCATATAACAAGCCACACGGCGGGGCGACGTTTGAATTTTGGCTTCCGCTCGATTCACGCAAAGAAGGAGAATAAAATATGGAAATCCATAAAAAAATACTTATTATTGAAGATGAAAAAAGAATATGTAATTTTATGCGCACTATTCTCGCGGCAAATGATTATAACGTTGTCACGGCGGAAAACGGCAAAGAGGCGCTTTCTATGATTTCGTCACATTGCCCCGACCTGGTTCTGCTCGACCTCGGGCTTCCCGACATGGAAGGGCTGGACATCCTGAAGGAACTGCGCACCTGGTCATCAATGCCCGTCATCGTTGTTTCTGCCAGGAGCAACGAAGCCGACAAGGTCACGGCGCTGGACTGCGGTGCGGACGACTACCTCACAAAGCCTTTCGGCACTTCGGAACTCCTTGCAAGGATACGCACCGCCCTGCGCCACACAATCACCTCTGCCTCTGCCGAAGAGGTTGCCAAAAACGGCAAATTCTGTGTGGGGGATTTGATGATAGACTACAACAAATACCGCGTATATATAAACGGAAAAGACGCAAATCTCACACAAAGCGAGTTTAAAATAGTTGCACTCCTGGGGAAAAACCCCGGCAGAGTTTTGACATATGATTACATCATAAAAACACTTTGGGGACCGGCACAGAAAAACGACAACCGAATACTGCGCGTAAACATGGCAAATATACGCAGAAAAATAGAACAAAACCCGGCAGAACCCAGGTATATTTTCACAGAAGTCGGCGTAGGCTATCGCATAGCCGAACCCGAATAACAAAAAAACGGAGGTTTTAAAAAATGCAGACAATTATACAAAATCTGTCCCAACTGCAATGGCAGCACCTTGTGATGTGGGCAATCGGCGGAATACTCATCTATCTCGCCATAAAGAAAGACATGGAGCCGACACTTCTGCTGCCAATCGGATTCGGCGCAATTCTGGTCAATCTTCCGCTTTCCGGTGCAATCGGCGACGGCGGAGTGCTGACCACGCTCTACAGCGCGGGGATTGAAAACGAGTTATTTCCGCTTATACTCTTCATAGGCATCGGCGCAATGATAGACTTTGGTCCGTTGCTGTCCAATCCGAAGCTTATGATTTTCGGCGCCGCGGCACAGTTCGGCATCTTTTTCACGCTTTGCGCCGCATCGGTATTTTTTGACATAAACGACGCTGCGGCAATCGCCATAATAGGCGCCGCCGACGGCCCCACATCAATCGTTGTCGCAAAAATGCTGGACTCAAAATATATAGGCGCCATCATGGTTGCGGCATATTCTTATATGGCGCTTGTGCCGATTATCCAGCCGCCGATCATCAAGCTTCTCACCACAAAAAAAGAGCGCCTGATAAAAATGGAATATGTGCACAAGGACGTTTCCAAGCTTACAAGAATATTGTTTCCGATCATAATAACGATAATCGCCGGGCTTGTCGCGCCGTCCTCGGTTGCATTGATAGGTTTCCTGATGTTCGGCAATCTGATTCGCGAGTGCGGCGTGCTGAACTCACTCTCCGAAACTGCCCAAAAAGTGCTGGCAAACCTCATCACAATCTTCCTCGGCATAACAATTGCCTCGCAAATGGTTGCGGAAAAATTCCTGCGCCCCGAAACACTGCTTATACTCGGCCTGGGCTTGGTTGCATTTATATTTGACACAGCAGGCGGTGTGATTTTTGCAAAAGTGCTCAATCTGTTTTTGAAAAAGAAAATCAACCCCATGATTGGCGCCGCCGGCATCTCTGCATTCCCGATGTCGGGCAGAATTGTTCACAAAATGGGTCTTAAAGAAGACCCAAATAACTTCCTGCTTATGCACTCCATCGGCGTAAACGTTTCGGGGCAGATTGCCTCGGTAATCGCCGGCGGACTCATTCTCAATTTCTTTATGAAATAAAAAGGAGGAAACAAAATGACTGTAAATTTTATGAACTTTGTAGATAACCTTTCTTATATGTTCTACGGCATGATCAATATTTTCATTGTCATCGGCGTGATTGTCCTGCTGACAATGTTTCTCAACAAAATAACTTTCAAAAAAGGAGAGGAATAAATGAAAAAAAAGAAAAACAGTGAAAAACTTTCGATAACAAACTTTTTATTGCTTACCCTTTCGGGGATTATAAACGGCTTTGGCGTGACGACATTTCTGGCGCCGGTGGACCTGTATGACAGCGGTTTTTCCGGCACGTCAATGCTTTTGGCACAGCTCACACCGAGTGCTTTTTCGCTGTCGCTCTTTCTTATCATCTTAAACATTCCGCTTTTTTTGTACGGCTACAAGAAGCAAGGGGCAGTATTTACGATATATTCGGTTTACGGCGTCATCATCTATTCGCTGACGTCGTATGTCATCACCTATATTATCCCGGTTGATGTCATGACCGCCTCGCCCTTCGCCGGCAGCGACCTGTTTTTGTGCGCCATCTTCGGCGGCATACTCTCCGGCATAGGCAGCGGGCTCACGATACGCTTTGGCGGTGCCCTGGACGGCATCGAAGTCCTTTCGGTTATCTTTGCAAAAAGGCTTGGCATAACCGTCGGGACATTTGTCATGATATACAATGTCATACTCTATCTTGCCGCCGGGATAATAATGTCAAGCTGGGTTTTGCCGCTTTATTCGATTATAACATATATTGCCGCCCTCAAAACCATAGACTTCATTGTCGAGGGTATAGACAAGGCAAAATCCGCCATGATAATCACCGCAAATCCAAGCGGTGTGACAAAGGCACTTTCGGAAGAGTTCGGCTCGGGCATCACGATAATCGATGCAAAAGGCTATTATTCCTCCAAAAATATACATATGATATATTTTGTAATAAACCGATTCCAGATATCAAAGATGAAGCGCATTATTCACTCCATCGACCCCTCTGCCTTTGTCACGATAACAGAGGTTTCAGAGGTATTGCACTGATTTTCCCTGCATAGCCAAAAAGGAGCTGATTAAAAAGTCCCGGGACTTTTTAATCAGCTCCTTTTCTATGGGGCAGAAAAAGCTTTGAGATACCCCAATGGCGTAAATAGGCATGTCAAATTTTTGATTTTTTTGCCTTGACAAAACCAAACCGCAACAACTGTATTTTCCAATAATATGTGTATTTTATGTTTCGGAGTTTTTATGCATCACCTAAATTTATATTTATATTTTCCGCGCCCGATTCATAGGAATATATAAGTGATTATTATTTAGGCAATTGTAAAACCAATGTTTTCCAATTACCTATTGATTATTATTTAGGTAATTGGAAAATGTAAATCTTACAATTAGCCACCGCATCTTTGCGGGGGTATCGGGGGTGCCAACCCCTGATTGGTAATCAAAAATGACGACATGTGCGTCATTTTTGGCTGAAATAAAAAGTTTCAACTTGCCGTAAAATTAAAATCAGCCGGAACTTTTTATTTCTACCTAAGAATATTAATTGGAAAACATTAGTTTTACAATTACCTATATTGATTATTATTTTTTAGGAGAAAAACTATGGATTTTTGGGGGAAAATATTGTGCGGCATGGCGGTCGGGGTCGGCGCTGTTGTGCCGGGGGTCAGCGGCGGCGTGCTTGCCGCAGTGCTGGGTGTGTACGAGCCGATAATGGCGGCACTTTCGGGATTTTTTAAAGATGTAAAGAAAAACACACTTTTTTTACTGCCGTATATCATCGGCGGCGGTGTGGGGTTTCTGGTGTTTTCGGGCATAATCGGCCTGTTTATGGAGCACGCCGAACGTCAGATGCTGTTTCTTTTTGCCGGGCTTGTCATCGGCGGCTTTCCGTCGCTTGCCGCCGAGGCAAACAGGGACGGGTTCAAGCTGAGATATATGTTTGCCGCCGCCGGTGCGTTTTTTCTCATGACAGCGGCAAGTCCGCTCTTTTCGTTTTACATTGCAAATCCGTTTTTGCGGTATTTCGCCGCCGGTGCGGCATATTCTTTCGGCTCTGTCATTCCCGGGATAAGCGCGTCCTTTATCCTCATAAATATGGGGGTATATCGTGAATTGCTTGTGTCAATTGCGTCACCGGCAGTGTTTATTCCGTTCGGCGCAGGTTTTTTTGCCGTCACAGTCATGCTCATAAAGGCGGTGGACTTTCTTTTCAGGCGTTATCATGCCGCGGCATATTATACCGTTATCGGGCTTTTGGCGTCAAGCATTGTCACGGCTATGCCGTGTATCTCAAATCCCGTTGCCGACACTGCAATCCTGGTGTCGGGTGTCGTTTTGGGATTTTTTGCGCTCAGCCGATGAAGCCGTCCGCAAATGGCACATGCTCAACCGAAAACTCCATATTGTCCAGGTATGAAAGGATACCGGAATCGGTGGTAAAAAGAAACTTCAGCTTGTAGGAATAAAGTGCCTGATGATGGAATCCCGAACCGCGGTTTGTTTTGTTGCTGCCATACTTGCCGTCACCCAGAAGGGGGTGGCCGATTGCGGCGAACTGTGCCCTTATCTGATGGGTTCTCCCCGTGATGAGCTCCGCCTCGACAAGTGAATTTCCGTCCTTTTCGGCAAGGACGCGATATTCGGTTATGGCCGTTTTGGCGCCCTTTTTCGGCGAGTCATATGTATACACCGTTTTCTTTTTTTCATCTTTAAAAAGATAGTTTTTTATCTGTCCGTGTTTTTTGGGCAGAATGCCGACCGCAATCAAAAGATAGAGCTTTTTCATCTCTCTGTTTTTGATTTTTTGGTTCATAATCCTGAGTGCTTCTGCGTTTTTGGCGGCAATCACAATGCCTCCTGTGTTTCTGTCGATGCGGTTGCAAAGCGCCGGGGCGAAGGATTGCTCTTTTTGCGGGTCATATTCCCCCTTTTGGCAGAGATATGCCTTGATGTGGTCTATGAGGGTGTTTGTACTGCCGTTTTCGTCAGCATGGACATTTACGCCCGGCTTTTTGTCGGTGAGAATAATGTTTTCGTCCTCGTATATTATATCTATATTCGGCTTGATATTGACAAAAGCATCATCTGTGTGCGGCACACAAAAAAATTCATCCTTAAAATAAAGCTTCAGCATATCCCCCTCCGACAGCATAAAGCCCCCCTCTTTTATGTGTTTTCCGTTCACCTTTACGCAGTTTTTGCGCAAGCCTTTGTAAAGCATGGCACGCGGCATGTCCGGCATATATTTTGTCAGGAATTTATCGATTCTCTGCCCTGCATCATTTTTATTTATTACAAGTTCTTTCATAAAATAATCTTTCCGTTTTTTTAAAAATTTTATATTATCTATTGTAACATATTTTTTTTTGTGTTACAATAGGGTATATAAAATTTTCTTACAGCGTCCGCGGTGAGATTTTTTTAGGGGACAGTTTGCGGACAGAAAGGCAATGGATTTTTGATGGGTTTTTTTAATTTTGAAAAAGACGGCCCCGGTGTTTCCAAGGACGGGCCGAGAAAGAAGGGTATATTTTTATTTTTTGAACTTTTGGGAAGAAAAATCGGCTCTTTTTGCGGAGTGAATCTTTTGTATTTTATAATCAGTATTCCCATGGTTGCGGTGAGCTTTTTGGCGTCACAGTTTTTTATAAATTATATTAAAAATATCTTCGGCGCCGAAATCGGCGGTGTATTCTTCTTGCAGGCATGCCAATATGCGGCGTTTGTTTCGCTTGTATTTATCGGCTCGGGGCCGGCTTCGGCGGCGCTTGCTTATTTCAACCGCGCGGCAGTGAGGGAAGAGCCGATATTCTTGGTTGCTGATTTTTTCGAGCAGTTCAAAAAGAATTTTAAACAAGGGATTGTTGTGGGGATACTTCAGCCGCTGTTTACATATGCCATGATTTTCGGAATATTTTTCTATGGTGTGCAGTATCTCACAACAGGCGCCGTGATGTGGGCGGTGATGATGTTTTTGCTGATTCTTGTGTGGGCTGTGTTTGCCTGCTCCGGGTTTTACATATATCAGCTTATGATTACATTCGAAAACTCTGTCATAGAGCTTTACAAAAACGCCGTTATTCTTGCACTTATGAATATGCCGTGGAACATTGTGCTGAGTGCGGTTGTGCTTTTTATAAATTTCCTGGTGTTCTTCACCTTCACCCCGGTTGTGTCGCTGATTCTGGCGGCGGTTTGCTGGACGGCAGTAATGCGCTTTGCTCTGGAATTTTATGCGGCGCGCTATATACAGAAAAATTTGATTGATAAAACGAAAAAATCAGAAGAGGGATAAAGATGACAAATTATACAGACAGCTATGATGTCGCGGTGATAGGCGGCGGACACGCCGGGATAGAAGCGGCTCTTGCCGCCGCGCGTCTGGGCATGAAGACAGTGATATTTTCCATAAGCCTGGATTCGCTTGCAAACCTCCCCTGCAACCCAAGCATCGGCGGCACGGCAAAAGGACACCTTGTGCGCGAGATAGACGCGCTGGGTGGCGAAATGGGCAAGGCGGCGGACAAGACTTTTTTGCAGTCCAAGATGCTGAACCGCGGCAAAGGCCCTGCGGTTCATTCTCTGCGCTGTCAGATTGACCGCAAGCGTTATCACATCGAGATGAAAAAACGCCTTGAGAATCAGCCGAACCTACAAGTGAAACAAGCGGAAATCACAGACATACTTGCACAGGACGGCAAAATCTGCGGCGTGGTGACGCACCTGGGGACGGCATATTCCGCAAAAGCGGTTATCGTTGCGACGGGGACATATCTGCGCGGGCGTATTTTGATTGGTGATTATGAGAGGGAGAGCGGCCCCGACGGCACCTTCCCGGCAAAGGCGCTTTCCAAAAGCCTCAGGGCGCTGGGTGTGGAGCTTATGCGGTTCAAAACCGGCACGCCGGCGAGGATTCACGGCAAGACAATTGATTATTCCAAAATGGAAGAGGAGTTCGGCGACGACAAAATCACACCGTTTTCCTTCGAAACAAAGGAGCCGGGCGAAAACAAGGTGTCGTGTTTTTTGACCTATACCAACCCCGAAACACACAAAATTATCATGGACAACATTGACAAAGCGCCGATGTATAACGGCAAGGTAGAAGGCATCGGTCCGCGCTATTGCCCGTCAATCGAGGATAAAATCATGCGTTTCAGGGACAAACAGCGCCATCAGCTTTTTATGGAACCCATGGGGCTGGATACAAACGAGGTTTATGCGCAGGGGATAAGCACCGGCCTGCCGGAGGACGTGCAGATTGAGATGCTGAGAACCATAAAAGGGTTGGAACATGTGGAAATTATGCGCCCGGCATATGCCATAGAATATGACTGTGCCGACCCGACACAGCTTTATGCAACACTGGAATTTAAAAATATACCCGGGCTGTACGGTGCCGGGCAGTTCAACGGTACAAGCGGATATGAAGAAGCGGCGGCACAGGGGCTTGTCGCCGGGATAAATGCCGCGCTGAAAATCAAGGGCGAAGAACCGATGATAATCGACCGTTCCGAGGCTTATATCGGCACATTGATTGACGACCTCATCACCAAGGGCACAAATGAGCCATACCGCATGATGACTTCGCGCTCGGAATACCGCCTTATGCTGCGCCAGGACAATGCCGACGAACGCCTGACGCCGATTGGGCACAGAATAGGCTTGATTTCTGACGAAAGATATGAAGATTTTCTCAAAAAAGAGGAAATGATTGCGGCGGAAATACGGCGCCTTGAAAAGCTTGTAGTCACGCCAAAAAATGCAAACCCGTTTTTGAAAGAGCACAGAAGCTCTGAAATTTCCACCGGTATCCATATGTGCGACCTGATAAAACGTCCGGAGCTGAACTATGAAATTTTGGCGGAAATCGACCCCGGCCGCCCCGAACTGCCGCACGATGTCACAGAACAGGCGGAAATACGGCTGAAATATGACGGATATATAGAAAAACAAAAAATTCAGATAAATCAGTTTAAAAAGCTTGAAAATAAAAAAATCCCGGCGGATATCGATTATTCCCAAATCCACGGGCTGCGCATTGAGGCGCGTCAAAAACTGGACAAAATAAAGCCGCGTTCACTCGGGCAGGCGTCCAGAATCTCGGGTGTGTCGCCCGCGGACATCTCGGTGCTCATCATATGGCTGGAGGCAAACGGAAGATAAGCCGAGGGGCATAAGCAAAACCGGGCGAAAGCAAGGCTCCTCCTTGCTTTCGCCCGGTTTTATTTACTCTGCGTTGTGTTTTCTTCTCCCAAAAGTGATTTCGCAATGTCAATAAAACGTTTTGCGGCAGAAGAAAGATAGCGGTTTTTGTTGTACCCCACCGACAGCGTACTTTCGCACCCTTTTTCCGCAACCGGCACAAGCCGTATGGATGCGTCTTCATTTTTCAGCAATTCTGTGTGTTTTTTCAGAAACATCTCGGGGTATATCGTTATGCCCATGCCGCGGCACGAGAGTTCGAAAAGTGTTTCGATGTTTTCGGTTTCAATCAGTATATTTGCGCACAGTTCCTTTTTTTCAAGACATTCGTCAATCATTTTTCTTATTCTGTTGGCTTTTGACAACATCAGAAAATCATATTTTAAAAACACCTCAAGCGGTTTTTCAGGCAGAAAAAGCCCGTGGGTTGTTCCGTAGATTTCTTCCGCGGTTGTTTTTGGTATGACAAGGAAAAGCTTTTCGGAGCATAAATCTGTTATTTCAATTTCGCGCTGATGACGAAGATTTGCACCTATGTACAGGTCTATATGTCCGCGCAGGAGATATTCCTCCAAAACCTGAGAGTTGTTTTCGGTGATGTCGGTTTTCACAAATGGGTTTTCTGCCCTGAATGTCGGGAGAATTTCGGGCAAAAACGCACAGCCCCTCGTGTACGATATGCCGATGCGCAAAACCCCCTGTCCCGATTCCGTCAGGTCCAGCAGTTCGTTTTCCATGTCGCTTTTTATCCGCAACAGGCGCACGGCATACTCATAAACCCTTTCGCCGGCATAGGTCAGCGATATTCCGCTTCCTCTTTCAAAAAGCCTGACGCCAAAGCTTTTTTCAAGCTTTTTTATGTGACTGCTGAGGGACTGCTGAGAAACATGTTCCGATTCCGCAACCCTTGTGATGTTCCCCTCTTCAGCAATCATGACAAAGTATTTGAGATTCAAAAAATTTACCACACAGATTCACAGCCTTTTTTCTTTGTTTTATATATAATATCACAATCAAATGATTGTGTCAATCATTTGCGAAAAAGTGTTTTACATTATGTGGATAAAGGGTTATAATATACCTTGTTTTCGGAGGGGGATTCACATATGTCAAAAAGAATAAAAGAATTTGCGGTTATGAGCTTTGCGGTGACTTTGATTGCCGCTGGGATTTACTTTTTCAAAATCCCGAATAATTTTTCAACCGGCGGCGTCAGCGGTATATCGGTGATTTTCGGCGCACTTTTTCACGGGATTTCGCCGGGAGGGTTTATTTTTATCATCAACATGCTTTTGCTTGTCGCCGGATTTGCCGTCATCGGCAGGGATTTCGGGGCAAAAACGGTGTATTGCAGTATGCTTATGTCATGCATGGTTGTTTTGTTTGAGAAGCTCTTCCCGATGAGCGCCCCGCTCACCTCACAGCCGATGCTGGAGCTGGTCTTTGCGATAATTATGCCGGCGGCAGGCAGTGCTCTTTTGTTTAACTGCGGTGCATCGACAGGCGGCACCGACATTGTTGCCATGATAATCAAAAAATATTTGCGCATAAATATCTCAAAAGCGCTTTTTATTTCGGACTTTCTGATAGTTATGCTCACGGCATTTGTTTTCGGGACGGAAACATGGCTTTATTCCATGCTTGGCTTCTCCGCAAAGGTGTTTTTGATGAACAACATTTTGTCGGACATGAACATGTCAAAATATTGCACTGTCATCACACAGCCGGAGCACGAAGAAAAAATAAAGGGATTCATAACAAACACACTGAAAAAAAGCGCCACCGTTTCCGATTCGTACACGGGGGCGTATATGCATGACAAAAAGAGCGTGCTTTTGGTGGCGCTGTCACCGCGTCAGGCGCGGCTTTTAAAAGATTACGTCAAATCTGTTGACGACAAATCTTTTATTATAATAAACAATGTCGGGGACGTGAGCGGCAAGGGCTTTAAGGAAGAGGTATAAAAAAGCACGAAAACAGGGGTTGTATAAAAAAGTCAATTGACTTTTTTATACAACCCCTTGATTTTTGCGGGGACAAGAAAAAGCTTTGACGGAATTTGCTGTGCACTCCGATGCTTTTCTGCATACCCAATCCTTTCCCGATTAAGCCTCAAGCAAGGGACTTATCTGTGGTTTTCAAAACACTCGCTGCAATATACAGGCTTGTCGTTTCTCGGCATAAACGGAACCTTGTCCACCTTGCCGCAGTCAGCACAGACAATTTCGTACATTTCCTTTGCTTGTCTTGAACTGTTCTTCCTCGCAATACGGCAATCCTTGCAACGGATTGGCTCGTTTTGGAATCCTTTTTCTGCATAAAATTCCTGTTCTCCGGCAGAAAAAATGAATTCTTTGCCGCAATCTTTACAGATTAGAGTTTTGTCTTCGTACATGTTTAATTCCCTCACTTTGAATTATTAAAAATATATATTCCTGTTCAGACGGGACTCGCACCCATATTTTTGCCATAAGCACCGCTTTCCTTTAAGCTACTTGAACAGATATCTTCAGATAATGCTCTCGATTTTCTTTTTTATGCGCTGGATAGCATTATCCACTGATTTAGCGTCTTTGCCGATTTTTTCGGCTATTTGCTGATAAGAATATCCGTCAAGATAAAATATGAGCACTTTTAGTTCCAGCTTGCTGAGTGTGTTGTTTATTTTATTCTCTATCCCACTGAGGCTTTCTTTGTCAATCACAATTGCCTCGGGATTTTGCGGGCTCTTATCCAGAACAGAATCCATCAAAACTGTATCGTTATCCGAGTCATACACGTTTTTGTCCAGGGAAATATAAGAATTAAGCGGCTGATGCTTGATTCTTGTCGCGCGCTTGACAGCACTTATCATCTGCCTCCTCACGCAAATCCCGGCAAAAGACCTGAATGACGCTTTTTCGTTTTTAAAGCTTTTTACAGCTTCGTATAGACCAATCATGCCTTCCTGAATAAGGTCGTCCTGTTCTGAGCCTATCAAAAAAAACTTTTTCGCTTTCGAATAAACAAAATTACGGTATCGTATTATAATATGCTCCAAAGCCACGGAGTCGCCGCCCTGTGCAAGGAGCACAACCTCCTCGTCGGAAAGTTCGCAAAGGGGTTTCCCATGCGCCATAATATGAATCCCTCCTGTGAAAACGCTTAACAAATTCATTATAGCACACAAGTTTTAAAATGTCAAGGAAATATTATATATTTTGTACAAAAAATTATATTTTCATATTTTTATTATTGTTTTTTTAGACAAAAAGGGATATAATCCACGCTTTTTTGTCAGCCGTATACATTTTTCACCTCAACACCGGTATAGTAGTTTTTCAGGATTTCCTCATAATTTTTGCCCTGCGATGCAAGATAGTTTGCGCCGTACTGGCTCAAGCCCACGCCGTGACCGTAGCCCCTGACCTTCATTGTGATTTTTGAGCCTTCCGCCGTGATGTCTATGTTTGTGGAACGCAGCGCAAACATGGTGCGAAACTCTGTGCCGCGCACCGTCACGCCGCCTATTTTCAGGGAAATTATCCCCCCCGCGGCGCTCCTTGAAATATCCGAAAAAAGACCGTTGTCCCAGTTTATGCCGCTGATGTTCTTTTCGCAGATTTTCTTAAATTCTTCGGCAGTATATTCTGCCTCAGAATTATATTTTGGCGATTCACTGTCCCCCTCGCTTGCAACGCTGACCAGATACGGCACACTGCCGCCCCAGACATCAACGGCATTTTCCGTGTGCCCCGAGGAGGTGGAATGGAACACTGCGCTTATGGGCTTGCCTTCATATGTAATTATAACTCCGTCGGTAGACTCCACCGCCTCCGAAATCTTTTCCCAGTTTTTGTCCGCGCTGTTCCCCCAGGATTCGCGCCTTGCGCTTTCGCTTATCCATGCCTTGCAGTGCGCCGGGTCTGTGCAGATGTCTGCGCCCTTGTGCACTTCGGGATAGCCCGAGTCCATATAAGTGTTGCGCCTGTTGACCATATATGTGCGCGCGGCAACCGCCTGTGCCTTAAGCGCCTCTTCATAAAAATCGGCAGGCATTTCTGCCGAAACCACTTCTTTGAGATATTGCTTTGTGTCCATCTCTTCAACTCTGTCCTCGTTTTTTATATAAACCTTTATTTTGTCGGGGGTGTTTTGCGTGATTTTTTCTTCGGATTCCTTTTTTTCTGACGGCATTTTCACCACTGCCGCGGGCAGGACCATCGTCACCAGTGCCACAAACAATACCGCAAAAATATATTTTTTCATAAAATTACCCTCCCCGATTATTTATATGCCGGGGAGGGTGTGAGATAGACATAAAACAGTAAAAATTTATTTGCCGAGTTCGGGAAAAATTTCTATGCTTCTTTCCAAAATCCCCTTCATGTATGCAATGGCAATCCCGTAGTTTGTGACGGGCAGACCGCCAAGCTTGCAGGCTTTTATTCTGTATTTCATTTCGCGTTCGTTCAGCATGCAGCCGCCGCAGTGTATGCAGAGCTTGTATCCCGACAAATCCTTGGGAAATTCTGTGCCGGAGGTGGTTTCTATCCGCAGATTTTTGCCGGTGTATTCCTTCAGCCACCGCGGAATCTTGACAGTCCCAATGTCGTCACACTGACGGTGATGCGTGCAGCCCTCGGAGATAAGCACGGTGTCGCCGTCACAGAGCGAGTCTATTGCCCTGGCACCGAAAACCGCGTCGGCAAGACTGCCTTTATAGCGCGCAAAAAGAATCGAAAAAGAAGTAAGCTTTATATCCGGCGGTGTGTCGCGGTTTACGGCAGAAAATGCCTGGCTGTCGGTTATGACAAGCTTTGGCTTTTTGCCCAGCGATGCCAGGGTCTGTGAAAGCTCCGTTTCCCGCGTCACGACAGAAATTGCTCCCGATTCCAAAATGTCGCGTATCGTCTGCTGCTGGGGGAGTATAAGGCGCCCCTTTGGCGCGGCAGAATCAATGGGCACAACCAAAACCGCGATGTCGCCTGGGGCGAGAAGGTCGCCGACAAGCTTGTGCGTCATGTCGTCGGTTTTCACCAGGTGCGCAATCATTTCTTTGAGTTCGTCGATGTGATACCCCGTTTGGGCGCTCACCGAAATCGTGTTTTTTCCCGTCATGTCCTTGTGGCTGATGTCATGCTTGTTGTATACTGTGATAAATTCAATATTCCGTTCCCTGAAAAGCTCCGCAAGCTCGCGGTCACAGGGCTTTTCCCCTTCAAGCGAATCTATGACAAGGATTGCTATATCGGTTTTTTTCAGGACGTCCCTTGCCTTTTCCACTCTTTTTTCGCCAAGTGCGCCCTCGTCGTCGATTCCCGGGGTGTCGATTATCATGACAGGCCCCAGCGGCAGCAGTTCCATTGATTTATAAACCGGGTCGGTGGTGGTTCCTTTTATCTCAGACACCACGGCAAGGTTTTGTTTTGTCACGGCGTTTACAACGCTTGATTTGCCGGCATTTCTTCTGCCGAAAAAACCGATGTGTACACGTTCTGATGACGGTGTGCTGTTTAATCCCATATTTTTCACCATAACCTTTCTGTCCGCAGAAGCCGTGTTTCCAAAGCCGCATGGCGGACGCGCAAAAGCTTTGACGGCACCCCGTTTATTCCCCCGAAAAAACATAAATATATTTTATCATTATATACCCTTCATGTCAAGGAACACAGGAAGAAAATGAAAAATTTTACAAATCTATTGAAAATTTTGGGGAATAATAGTATAATAAATAATTGTAACATGATAATTTTTGGTTTGGGTAAATGCTTTACAATTACCTGTAAAATTTGTTTTTGAGGGAGATTTTTATGCGACAATACAAGGGCAGAATGAAGGGATTTGACAAATGGCTTTTTATTTTGGTATGCCTTTTGTCTGTTGCCGGGATATTTGCCATATATTCCGCCACATATTCTTATGGCAGTCTTTCTAATGTGATAACACAAAGCGGCGCGTTTTTGCTTGGCTTGATTATAATGCTTTTGCTTACATTTTTTGATTATGAACAATATGAGGGCATGATAAAATACGTCGGTGCGACGGCGATTCTGCTTTTGATTGCCGTCCTGATTGTCGGGCAGACAGGCGACTGGGGCGCAAAAAGCTGGATAAGGATAGGGCCCGTGGGCATACAGCCGGCAGAGTTTGCAAAAGTGGCGTTTATTGTGACATTTGCGTATCACCTGGACGCAGTGCATGATGACATAAACAAGCCGCTCACGATTTTGGGGCTGATTGTGCACCTTGGCGTGCCTGTGGGGCTGATTCTTTTGCAGCCCGATGCCGGGAGTGCAATGGTGTTTGTTTTCATCTTTATAGTGATGATTTTTGTCGGGGGGATTTCCTACAAATATATAATCCCGGTCGGAGTTGCCGGGATTGCTTCACTGCCGCTTATATATCGGTTTTTGCTTGGCGATTTCCAAAAAGCAAGGATAAAGGTCTTTCTAAACCCCGAGTCGGACCCGCTTTACCGCGGATATAACGTGATACAGTCAAAACTGGCAGTGGGTTCCGGGCGGTTCTTTGGGTGCGGATATCTCAAGGGGACGCAGACTCAGATGGAATTTTTGCCGACAAAGCATACCGACTTTATTTTTAGTGTGATATGCGAAGAATTTGGACTTTTCGGCGCAACGGTGATTATACTTTTGCTTTTGTTGCTTATTTTGCGTTGTATAACCACGGCAAAAAATTCAAATTCACGTTTCGGCAAATACATCGCTGTGGGCGTGGCGGCAATGTTTATCTTCCATGTTGCCGAAAACTGCGGCATGTGCCTGGGGCTTACCCCTGTCACCGGTATCCCCCTGCCGTTCATCAGTTACGGTGGTACGTCGCTTATCACCTACATGGGGGCAGTGGGCATTGTGATGAGCATAGCCTACCGTCGCAGGAAATAACGGCACACCTTGTTTTCTTTTAATAGGGAATGTAAAAATAAAGGCTGTTTAAAAAATCAATCGACTTTTTAAACAGCCCCTTTATTCAAAATAATATAAAAATACAGAACAAATATATTCGTTTTTCTTTATTTCAATACTTTTATCGCATCTTTTATTGTTTTCTCGTATGCTTCGCGTCCGTATTTGTCAACTTCCGCTTTGTTTTTGTCACCATGCGTCAGACAGCCCGCACCTCCGATACAGCCGCCCATACATGCCATACCTTCGATGAAATTGCCGTCAAGACGTCCCTTAGAGGCTTTTAAAAGTGCAATTCTGCACGCCTCAATCCCGTCACACGCGACAGCCTTCAGGTCAAAATCCTCAACAAAGTTTTCCTTCAAAGCCTCCGCAACCGCGTCGGATAATCCGCCGCTCCTTGCAAAAATTCTGCCGTAGTATGATGCGTTGTCCATCACTTCCTCCTCAAGGGTCGTGATGTCCAGGTCGCGGCTGTCAAAGAGCGCCTGCAATTCCTCAAAAGTGATTACACTGTCAATCCACGGCGACACGGTTTCAAGCTGATATTCCATTTTCTTTGCCGTGCACGGCCCGATAAACACAACCTTTGCTCCCGGCGTGGTCTGCTTTATATATTTTGCAATCGTCGCCATCGGGGAAAGATTGTGTGACACATGCTGCAGCATATCCGGGAATTGCTTTTTTATATATTCCACAAATGCCGGACAGCAAGAGCTTGTCAAAAATCCCTTTTCCGCAAGCTCCAGTGCTTCGGCATCGGCAACCATGTCCGCGCCCAACGCCGCCTCCACAACATGATAAAACCCAAGCTTGTGTATACCTGCAATGACATGTCCCAGCCCTGCATAGTTGAACTGACTGGATATACTCGGCGCAACAACCGCAAACACCTTATAGTTTTTGTTGTCATCACTCTTTTTTATTATATCTATGACATCAAGGATAAAAGACTTGTCCATTATCGCCCCGAAAGGACACTGATACACGCACGCACCGCACGAAATACATTTGCTGTTGTCAATCTCTGCCGCCTTGCTTTCGCCCATGCGTATTGCATTTACTTTGCATGCATTCTCGCACGGTCTTCTTCTGTTGATGATTGCACTGTAGGGACATACGGAGGCACACCTTCCGCATTCCACACACTTCGACTTGTCTATGTGCGCCTTTTGGTGCTCGTCGGAGGAAATCGCCCCCCTCGGGCAGACATCTTCACAGCGGTGCGCAATACAGCCACGGCAGCTTTCGGTCACGTCATATCCGCTGACGGGGCATTCATCGCACGCAATCTCAATTGCCTCAATTACATTCGGGTTCTTCTTGTCGCCGCCCATTGCAATCTTGATTCTCTCCAACACAATAGCGCGTTCTTTGTAGACACAGCAGCGCATTGTCGACTCTTTGCCCGGCACTATGCGCTTTGGGATATCATTGATATTCTCAAGCAGCTTATCGTCCCACGCTTCACGCGCAACCTCCCTCAAAACCTTGTACTTCAAGTGCTGTACTTTTGTATCAAATTTTCTTATCTTTGCCATTTGATTTCTCCATTCCTAAAAATAACTCACATTAACCGTCTTATCCATATTTTTCAGTGCTTCCGAAAGCTCTTCCACAAGCTGCATCTTTATGTTGAACCCTATCGGAAGATTCGGGTTCTGATGTGCCGGGTTGACCGCCCTGCCGACATAGAAATTTATGTCGGTGGCTTCGTCAAAAAGCATGCGCGCAATCTGGGATGCGCCGTCCTTTTTCTCTCTCCATTGGTTGCACAGTTCCTTTTCCCCGACATAATCTCTTGCATACTCCACAACCCTGTTGATTGTCAGCACCCCTTCCGTCACAAGGTCAACCCCTTCGATTCTGGCCGTCGGCGGAATGTCGGGGTCTATATAGTCCACCGAGGTTTCCAGAGGTTTGCCGAGATATTCTGCCGTTATGCCGGAGGTCGTGCCGCCGCTGACAATGTGCTTGCCTTGCTTTGCAAAAAACAGCGCCATCATCTTATTTGCGTCCTTCGGGTCGCGCGGTGGGCCAAACATGAGGTTTACCGCCCTGCGCATACGCAGGCGCACCGTCGCTACCGTTGTGTCATCGCCGGGTTCGTTGTTGTACAAATCGTTGCATGCGTCAACAATCAGCGAGGACATCGCCTGTGCCGACAGCCTGTTGCTGTAGCGCGACTCCGCATATTCCACAATGTTGTCCCTCTGCCAGCCATAGTTCAGCGTCTGCCCGACGCCGGCGTATATCGCGCCGTCACTCATCGTGATAAACATATCATCACATTCCAGGTTTATCTTCGACTCAAGAATGGTTTTTCCCGAGATAACCCTCTTCTCTTTGGGATAATCAAAGCTTTTGCCGTCACGCAAAAGAATTACCTCCGGGTTGTCATACTGGATAATTTCCGCCACACTGTTGCCGGTCACCTTTATTATGGTAAACGTGGCATATGCCACCCCCCTGACACTGCACACCGGCAAGGTTGCCATGATTGTATTCACACATTCCTCCAGGCTCATGTGCTCCGAAATCATCGTGGCGATGATTGTCGAGGTAAGCGTCGACAAAATGTTTGCCTTGACGCCGCTGCCAAGCCCGTCGGCAAGCACAAGGATTGTGGTGTCCCCGTCCTTCACAAGCTGAACCATATCTCCGCACAATTGCTCATCTTTTTTATTGATGCTTCTGTATCCCACATCAACGCACAGATTATTCATTTGAAAGAGTCTCCTTTAGTTTTGTTAATGCGATTTTTGTTTCTGCTGTGGTTTCCCCCAAAAGCGACGCAATTTCCTGCACGACCCTCATCTGTTTTTCCACAACCTTATCGGTTATTTCCACAGCCGCCTTGCTCTTTTCTTCCTTAGAAAGACGTATTTCCTCTTCACGGCTGACGTCCTTCATTATGACAAGAATAATGTGGTACTCCTTGTCATAAATGATGGTTTCTTCTATATATTTCTGATATTCCGCAAGATATTTGCTCTTGTCATACACATTCTTCCCCTCCGAAAGTGCCATGACATAGTCAAACGGATCAAGTATCCTTACGACAGGGTTGTTCAGGACGTCGGAAGCAGAAGCCAGATTCAGGATTTTCCTTGCCGCGGTGTTTATCACCTGTACGTTCAGCTCTTCGTCAAGCACAAGGATTCCGTTTGGCGTGTTGCTGACAATGGTGTCGGAGAAGTTTTCCGCTTTTTCCTGCAAATACGGCATGCACATGCTGAGGTCCGCCTTGCCGTTCAGCACAGCGACAGCCTTGTCACGGCACGTGTTGTATCCGCAGCTTCCGCAGTTAAGCTCCTTCTCGGGTGAATTTTTGCCCATCTTTCTCAGGACTTCTTCTATTGCGCGGCTGTTTGGCATGACTCTCTGCACACCCTCAAACCCAAAGTTCCGCAAAAGACCGCCGTCCGCCTCTTCGGGCACGTCATAGTCTTTTTTGGAAAACCTTTTTTCCACCGCCATAATGTCCGCCACAGGGTTGCGCCCTTTGTGTTTCATCAGCGGTCCGCCCACACAGCTCCCCTTGCATGCAGACATTTCAATAAAGCAGTTGTGGATTTTTCCGCTGTCAATGTCCTCCAGCGCACTCATACAGCTGTCCATGCCGTCAATCGCCACATAATTCATACTGTCCTTCAGGTGCATGCTCTTTATAATTCCTCCCGTCGTCGGGAAAACGTTTGTCCTGTGCCCTTCCTCAGACTCCCCCGATTTTTCGGGCAGGGTGCCTTTTTGCTCAAAGAGTCCGTCCAGTTCTTCAAAGGTCAGCACAACATCAACATATTCGGGATATTTCTCCGCCTCTGCCTTCTTTGAAATGCACGGCCCCACAAAAACAACGGCACAGCCGGGGTGTTCTTCCTTCAGCTGTTTTGCATGCGCCTGCATCGGCGAAACGACCCTTGCCAGATATGGCAGTGCGTTTTCATAGTGCCGCTCTATAAGCGTGTTCACCGTGTGACAGCACGAGGATATAATGATGTTTTTGCCTTCCTCCGCCATCTTCTCATACTCTTTTTTCACAATCGCCGCACCGACAGCAGTTTCCTCCGCGCCGGCAAAGCCCAGCCCCAGAAGCGCCGCCCTCATGTCATGAAGATTGCGCCCCTCATACCACGCGGCATAAGACGGCGCAAGGCTCACATAGACCTCACGCTGTCCGTCCAGAAGAGCCAAAACCCTGTCTGCGTCGTTTCTTATCTTTTTGGCATTCTGGGGACAGACCACATAACATTCTCCGCACAATACACATTCATCGCGTATGATGTGCGCCTGACCGTCATAAAACTTGATGGACTTCACGGGGCAGTTTCTTATGCATTTATAGCAGTTTTTGCAATTTGATTTTTTTGTTTCAAGGCACTCTACCATAATTTCCTCCCTGTTTTTCCGTCAGCCCAGCTTTGCCAGGATCTCGTTGTCAAAAAAATCGTCAACCGTGTCCGGCTTTACGGAATAAAGCACGTCATCAACCGTCACGCTCACGCCGTTTACGCAGTTCTTCATGCAAAAAGCGCCGCAAAGGTCAACCTTGTCCCCCAAGTTGTTTTCTGCGACACGGCTCTGCAAGGCCTCTATAACCTGTCTTGAACCCTTCAGATGACATGAACTTCCTATACAAATTGTCACTTTCATGAAATCATTTCCTCCCTAAATTGATTTTATCTTCAAACAGAACACTTTTCATTGTTAATATTTTAACATCAACTCTATTTGTTGTCAATATCAAAAGCAAAATATTCTGCGGTTTCCTGTCCGAAAACCGGGTTTTTTACGGTATTTTCTGCGACGCGCGGCATTGTGATTTTTGGTTCTAAAATTTACTTGTCTTTAATAAGATTAAACATATAAAATCCGACAGAAAAAATTTTGAAGGGAATGATTACAAATGTTGGTGGTAAACAGTGAGCAAACCTTCGGCAACAACCCGGTTTTGAACTATCTTCCGAAAAGAATCCGCAAATATATGTACTTTGCCGACCCGGAGGAGCTTGAAGAAATAAGGCTGCGCCCGGGGCTCCCCGTTGTGCTGCAATACCGCAGCGACGCATTTTTTCTCAACGACGCCGGCAAAACCGTGCTTTTCGGGGACAACCTCATCAAAGCGACAAAACAGGACATAAACGACGCACTGGAGCTTATCAGCCATTCCTCGCTTTATGCGCACGAAAATGACCTGAAAAACGGATATATCACAATCCCCGGCGGCTGCCGCGTGGGCATAACGGGCTACGGAGTGCAAAACAGCGGCAAAATCACCTCCATAAAGGACATATCGGGGCTGAACTACCGTATTCCGCACGAGGTGTCGGGCTGTGCGGACAGACTGATGGACATCATCTCAGACGGCGGCAAAATCCTGAGCACGCTCATAATCTCTCCGCCCGAGTGCGGAAAAACCACACTTCTGCGCGACATAATAAGAAACATATCCTACCGCAGAATAAAGGTCAGCCTTGTGGACGAGCGCGGCGAAATTGCCTCTTCGGCAAACGGATATTCCGCCTTTGACCTGGGATATTTTTGTGACACAATGAGCAATGTCCCAAAAGACCGCGGCATGCTTATGATGCTTCGCAGCATGTCACCGCAGGTGATTGCAACCGACGAACTGGGCGGCGAAGAAGACATTGACGCCGTGAAAGAAATCATAAATGCCGGTGTAAGCCTGATTGCAACAATCCACGGCACAGACGAAAAACAGCTGAGAAACCGTGAAAGGATTTCCCCTGTTCTGGATTTTTTTGACTGTTTTATAGTGCTTAGCCGCCGTTTCGGCGTCGGCACAATCGAGGAGGCATACCGTGTTGATTAAGTTTTTCGGCTCTTGCGCCATCATCGGCGCCTCTCTGCTTTGCGGCCGGAAAATATCCTCCGGGCTGAGGCTCCGCAAAGACAGCCTTGCCGCCTTCCACAGCGCGCTGGTTATGCTTGAGAGTGAGATAAATTTTTCGCAAAACAGCATTGACAATGCATTTGAAAATATCTCGAAAAGCATACCGCTTTCGGGATTTTTCGGCTGTGTTTCGGAAAACACCGCAAGGCTGGGCATCAGAAAGGCGTGGAACAGCGCGCTGGAGGAATACAAATCCCGTCTGGGGCTTACAGGCTCCGACGCGGAAATCCTTCTGTCCTTCTCGGCAGAGCTGGGCATCACCGACAGAGAAAACCAAATAAAAAATATACGCTATATATTGTCGCTGCTCGGGGCGGCGGAAAAAGAGGCACAGGAAAAATACAACACACTCTCGGGGCTTTACCGCAGCATATGCACAGGAGCAGGCCTCACCGCCGCAATACTTCTTCTTTAGGAGGGATTTTGACTTGAATGTGGATTTGATTTTCAAAATAGCCGGCATCGGCATGATTGTCGCCGTGCTGAACCAGCTGCTGACCCGTGCCGGCAGAGAGGAACAGGCGCTGCTGACCACAATCGCCGGGCTTGTCGTGGTGCTTCTGATTCTGACACAGGAAATAGGCAATCTTTTTGACGTAATAAAAAACATATTTAATTTTTAAAGGCAAGGGGATGTAAAAAAATTTCGGAGCGCAAGAAAAGAAGTAAAGCACACACATTATGGAAAATATAATTGTTACGGTTTAGTTTTATTACGGCAAAAAAATCAAAGAATATTATTTTTCGTATAATTTTTCCTTTTCTTGCTATCAACAAACTACGCCGCTCGGCGTGCCCATGCATGCCGTCGGGTATCCCAAAGCTAAAACTTTGGCTCAGTTTGTTAATTCCAAAGCTTTTTTCCCATCCCCGCAAAAAAGCAAAGGCAGAAATGCGGAGGAGAAAAATGAACATTTTCAGAATAATCGCCGTCGGGGTGGTGGGCGCCCTTCTGAGCACCGCCGTGAAATCATACCGCCCCGAATACGGCATCCTGACCGGCACGGCAACCGGCATCATCATAATGCTTATGATGTGCGAAAGTCTTTTTGACAGTATTGCCGCAATCCGCGAAATTATAGACAAAACAGGCATTGATGCCGCATATTTCAAGATTACACTCAAGGTTATCGGCATTTCATACATTTCGCAATTCGGCACAGAGCTTTGCCGCGATGCCGGCGAAAATGCCATTGCCGCAAAGATTGACACCGCCGGCAAGGTATGCATCATGGCGCTTACAATACCAATCATCTCGGGATTTTTGGAGCTGATAATAAAAATGCTTTCCGCATTGTAAAAAAACACAGCGGAAAACGGAAGGTTGAAAAATGATATGAAAAGTGCAGTATACATATTGTTTCTCGTCATGCTTCTGCTTGCGCCGTGCGCATACGCGGAGGACGAGGGGTACATCGAAGGCGAAACGCAGTATAACCAAAATGTGAAAGATATCGTATCGGGGAACTTCCGCCTCGACCCGGCAGAGCTGTTGAACAAAGGCATCGACATGCTTACAAAAGAGGTGTCGCAAAGCCGCATAATTATCATAAACATCATGGTCATCGCCTCCATCTCGGGGATATTAAATGTCCTGCAATCCTCTTTCGGCAAAAACGGCAGTGCCGATGCGGCATTTTTTGCATGCTTCACACTCACCGCCATTGCCGTGTCGCGGCTTGTCGCAGAGGCGGTGGGCTACGGCGCGGAGGTAGTCGGCGAGCTGACAGACTTCATCACAAAAATATGCCCTGTCATAACAATATTGCTTGTGTCAAGCGGTTCCGCCGCATCGGCAGGGAGCTTTTATCCCATCCTCTCGGCATCTGTCTATGCGGTTTCCGCCGTGATTGACAAATGCATAATTCCGCTTGTATATCTGAGTGCAATCCTTGGGATTGTGAACAACCTCAGCACTCGTGTACAGCTTGTAAACCTGAACAATCTCATAAAATCCTTTTCAAAATGGATTCTCACGGCAGTGCTCACAGTGTTTACAGGCATCACGGCGATATACGGCTTCAGTGTTCCCGTGCTTGACGCTGTCAGCCTCAAAGCGCTCAAATTCACCGTCGGCAGCTGCGTGCCGGTGGTCGGCGGACTTATGGCAGACACCGTGGAAACGGTGCTCAGCGGTGCAAAGCTCATGAAAAACGCTGTCGGCACGGCAGGCATAATCTCTGTCGTTGCGATATGCCTTGTCCCGGTCATAAAGCTTGCCGCAATAATACTTATGCTGCGCCTTGCCGCGGCCGCCGCAGAGCCGCTTTGCGACAAGCGCATATCCTCCATGATATCGGACATCATCTCCCCCGTCACCACGGTGTTTTCGATGGTGATTGCCTCGGCAATGCTTTTTATCATAAGCATCGCAATAATAATGGGCGCAACATAAAACCTTATCCTAAAAAGAGGTCATAATTATATGAAAGCATACATTTTGAAAATTGTGGGCGCGGCGCTGCTTGCCGCCTTTTCGGAATATCTTGTCCCGGCAAACCGGCAGAAATATATGAAACTCGTGTCGGGGCTTATCATCATAAGCGTGCTCATATCGCCCTTTGCAAAAAATGTGCACCTGCCGGCTTTTGACGAATTCCCCGCGGCGCAGACATACACGCAGGAAGGGGAGGCGCTTATGAGCCAAAACATAAAAACAGAGCTTGAAAAAAACATATCGGAGGATATTGTGACGAGGGTGTATGACGAATTTTGCACCGACGTGGAGGCAAGCGCACGGGTCAGGACAGACCCGGAGGGCAAAATCGAAAGCGTGGAACGCATAGAGCTCAAAGGTAAGGAAAACAGCAAAATAACAGAAAGGCTGAAATTTGTATACGGAACGGAAGAGGTGGTATGGATTGATTAAAAAAATTTTAGATTTTATCAAAAACAAGAATAATAGAATTATCCTGATAATATTAATAATTGGGACTCTGTTTATGCTCTTCCCCTCCGCGCCGAAAAAACAACCCGAAAAAACACAGCCTTCGCAAGAGGAAACCGATGACTCCGAAAGGCTTACGCAGATTTTGTCCCACATAAAAGGCGCAGGGAAAGTGGAAGTGATGGTGACATATGCACAGACCTCCGAAAAAAGGCTTGCCTATGAAACCAAAAGCGGAAAAAGCGACAGGGGCAGTGCGGGGTACGAAGAGAACACAGACAAACAGGCAGTCATGTCGGACGGCGAGCCTGTTGTCCTGAGCAAAACTTACCCCCAAGTGAAAGGAGTTGTTGTTATAGCGGAAGGTGCGGCTGACGCAAAAGTAAAAACGGACATTCAGGACGCCGTTGTGACGGCATTCGGCATTGCCCGGCACAAGGTATGTGTTTTGGAAAAATAATCAATGTCAGGTAATTGTAAAATGTAAATTTTACAATCAGCCGCCGCATCTTTGCGGGGGTATCGGGGGTGTCAACCCCTGATTGGTAATCAAAAATGATGACATATGGGTCATTTTTGGCTGAAATAAAAAGCTGCCATAAAGTTAAAATCAAATTGAACTTTTTATTTCTACCCAAGCATTTTAAATTGGAAAATGTTAGTTTTGCAATTATCTAAAAATAATCAATGTGGAAAGGACGAATATAATGATGGTATTGAAGAAAAAGGAAATAATTGCGGCGGCGCTTGTTGTGTTGATTGGTGTTGCGGGATATCTCAACTGGTCATATCAGGACACCCTGAAGGTGACCGACGGGAAGAGTTATGATGAAGCAAAGCGCCTGGGAGAGGCACAGTATGTAAACGAAACCCAAGCCGATGACGCACAGGCTGTGTCCTCGTCAAACTATTTTACTCAGGCAAAGATGGAGAAGGACAACTCGCGTTCCGAGGCGCTTGAAATCCTGGAGCAGACGGCAAAAAACCAGGAATTTGACGAAGAGATACGCAAAAAGGCACAGCAGCAGATACTGGACACCGCGAAAAACGTAGAAAATGAAACAGCAATAGAAAATGCCGCAAAGGCAAAAGGTTACAGCGATATTTCGGTATACATAGGCGAAGAAGGCGTTGACATCATGGTGAAGAAAAAAGATTTTTCCGACAGCGATGTGGTGAAACTCAAGGACATCGCCTCCGCACAGCTGAGCATCGACCCCTCTGCAGTCAAAATCGTGGAGGTAAAATAGGGAAAATATTACAAATTGTAAATAAAATGTGAACTTAGAATAAAACTTGTTGAAGACAGGGACAATTAATGTTATAATGATATCGGCACAAATGATAATGCATGAATTTTTTTGATAAACAAAAGGATAAAGAGGAGGACTAAACATGGATGAACTCATAAATGAAACTTCAACAGAAGAAATATCAAACGAAACCTGCGGCGAAAAGGGCAATATCAAAATTGCCGTGGACGTGGTGGCGACAATCGCCGGCATCGCGGCAAACGAAATAGAAGGCGTTGCCGGCATGTGCGGCAATCTTGCCGGCGGTATCGCGGAATTTCTGGGCAGCAAAAAGAACCCGGCAAAGGGCGTCAAGGTTGACATGAAGGAAGACTCGGCCGTCATAGACCTGTTTATCATTGTGGAATACGGCATAAGGATTCCTGAGCTTGCGTGGGAAATACAGGAAAATGTAAAAAACAGCGTGGAGAGCATGACAGGGCTGACAATTGAAAAAGTAAACATACATGTGGACGGCGTAAGCTTTGAAAAAGAAAAGAAAAAAGCCGCCGCCGAAAAGGACGAAACCGAAGAAATCATTCTGGAAGATGCCGACGAGGAGCTTGAAGAAATCCCCGAGGACGGCAGCGAAGGACTTTGATTTTTCCGTATTTTTGAAATTTTTATCCCGAAATTTCAAAAAAGCCTTTGCAAAAGACATAATTTGTGATATAATAGCTAAAGTATCACTCTGCTTTTTAAACGGAGGAAAACCATTGGCAAGTGTAAAAACAGCGTTTTGTGCATTTGCCCAAAGGAAAAATAACATAAGGAGGATGCTCTGCAATGAAGCATGTAACAACACTCAACAAGGCAACACTCAAGGAAAGTGCAAAGCACGGCGGCTGCGGCGAATGCCAGACATCATGTCAGTCCGCATGCAAAACTTCCTGCACGGTGGCAAACCAGAAATGCGAAAGGGTATAAGCCTTTATAAAACAAGTTCTTTACAAAACCGAAAGCGAATTTTGCTTTCGGTTTTGTAAAGCCCGAACCGTACAAAATCTAAGGAGTTTTTGAAATTGATACACAAATACAAACAGCTTGGGCTGAACATTGTGCTTGATGTCTACAGCGGAAGCGTGCACATCGTTGACGATGTCTTTTATGACATGCTGTCTTATACGGACGAACCGTTTTCAAAAGAAACCTATACCCTCCCCTATTTTATCGCAAAACTTGGGGACAAGTACAGTGAATCTCAGATAAAAGAAGCACACGAAGAAATGACAAGCCTTTTTGACGAAGGTCTGCTTTTCTCCGATGACACATACGCCGAAATCGCGAAACACTGGAACAAAAAATCCGTTGTCAAGGCGCTTTGCCTGCACATTGCGCACGACTGCAACCTGCGGTGCAAATATTGCTTTGCCGACACGGGCGAGTTCCACGGCAAGCGCAGCCTCATGAGCGCCGACGTCGGCAAAAAGGCGATTGACTTTGTGATTGCCAATTCCGGCGCCAGGAAAAATATCGAAATAGACTATTTCGGCGGAGAACCGCTTATGAACTTTGGGGTTGTCAAAGAGATAACGGAATATGCCAAAGAGCAGGGAAAACTGCACGGCAAAAACTTCCGCTTTACAATCACCACAAACGGTATTCTCTTAAACGAAGATGTCAAAGAATACATAAACAAAAACATGTCCAACGTGGTGCTGAGCCTTGACGGCACAAAAGAAACAAACGACCGCATGCGCTGCCGCATAGACGGGAGCGGCTCGTACGACTCTATAGTACCGAAATTTATTGATTTGGCGCAAAGCCGCAACCAGGACAATTATTATGTGCGCGGTACATTTACGTCAAAGAATCTGCATTTTGCCGAAGATGTCCTGCACATGGCAGATTTGGGCTTTAAGCAGACAAGCGTAGAACCTGTTGTCGCGCCCGAAACGGAGGACTATGCCCTGACAAAAGAGCACATCCCGGTTGTTTTTGAAGAATATGAAAAGCTTGCCGAAGAATACGTAAAAAGAAGAAAAGAAGGAAAAGGCTTCAACTTTTTCCATTTCATGGTGGATTTGGACCAAGGTCCGTGCGTCATAAAGCGCCTTTCGGGCTGCGGCTCGGGGCACGAATATCTTGCCGTGACGCCGGAGGGGGACATATACCCCTGCCACCAGTTTGTCGGCAACGAGGACTTTAAAATGGGCAATGTGTTTGACGGCACACTTGACGCGGATATCCGCAGTATGTTTGAAAAATCAAACATATACACAAAGGACAAGTGCGAAAACTGCTTTGCAAAATTCTATTGCAGCGGCGGCTGTCCGGCAAACGCATACAATTTCAACAAAGATATCAACAAACCCTATGACCTTGCATGCGAATTTGAGAAAAAACGCGTAGAATGTGCAATCGCCATAGAGGCAATAAAAGCATTGGAGAAATAATTCTCCGAAAATCCGAATATGCATGAGTTTTTTTGTGAAAAATAAAATGTATCCGCATTTTATTTAGAGGAGGTTCGTTTTAATGATTACATTTGGCGATATCAAAAATAACGAAGAAATCAAAACATGTATAATCCGCGGCGACGAGCTTTTGAAGATGTGCGGCTATACCGAGCACAGCTTTGTCCACGCCGGGGTAGTGTCGGGGCGTGCCGCCGCCGTTTTGAAAGACCTGGGCTATTCGGAAAAATACATTGAATTGGCAAGAATTGCAGGTTATGTGCACGATATCGGCAATATGGTCAACAGGAACGGCCACGCCCAGTCGGGGGCGATTCTTGCGTACAATATTCTTATACGCATGGGCATGGAGATTCCCGACGCGGTGACCGTTGCGTCTGCCGTCGGGAACCATGACGAGGGCACGGGGAATGCCGTCGACCCGGTTTCTGCCGCTGTTATCCTCGCGGACAAGTCTGACGTGAGGAACACAAGGGTGCGCCGTAAAAACCGGACGTCCTACGATATCCACGACCGTGTCAATTCTGCGGTGAAACATTCCGACATTGTCATAGACAACAAAAATATGAAAATACTTCTTAATATGGAAATTGACACGGATATTTCTTCCGTCATGGACTATTTTGAAATATTTTTGAACCGTATGCTTATGTGCCGCAAAAGCGCAGAGTTTTTCGGCATGAAACTTGTTATTAATGCAAATAATATGAGATTGCTTTAAAGGGGGCTGTCTTTTTGACATGCCTTCTTTTTTTAAACACAAACAGGAAAACAAAAAACCGAGGAGGAAACCATATGGCTGAAGAAGCACTGAAAAACATCCGCAAAGCCGAAAGCGACGCGGCGGAGCGAATTGAACAGGCAAAAGCGTCGGCGGCGCAGAACATCGCCAGAGCACAAGAGGCTGTTGATGCGGAAATCAGCATGCTGAAAAGCAAGCTGACAGAAGACAAGCAAAAAGCAAAAGCCGCAGCGCGCGCGCTGGCGGAAGAAAAGGCAAACGCCGTGAAAGCCGCCGCAAAAAGCGACGCGCAGAAAATTGAACAGATGGCGGAAGAAAAAAAGGAACTCGCAAAAGACGCGGTCATTGCGGAAATCCTTAAATGACACACAAACCAAATTCAGCAAAACAGGTAATTGTAAAATTTACATTTTGCAATTACCTATATTAACCAAAAGATAAGGAGGGATAATTTTGGCTATTGTGAAGATGGACAAGGTTGAAATATACGGTCTGAACAAAGACCGCAAATCAATCCTTGAATACCTCCATCAGCAGGAAATTATGGAATTTTCAGAAATACCCGAATCGGACTTGGAGCACAAGGACACGGCACGGTATATATCTCAGTTTGACTCATACCTTGCCTCTGCCGCAGAGGCGCTTTCAATCCTTTCGGAATATGCCGAAAAGAAGGGCGGACTTTTCCCGAAACGTCCGTCACTGGGCGCAGACAGCTATGGCATCGGCACCGACGAGGCAAACGATGTGGACAAGCATGTGCGCCGAATACTGAGCATGCACCGCTCCATCAGGGCAAACGAAGAAAGCATAGGCAAAATCACCGCAAAACAGGAGGTTTTGAAGCCCTACCTGGGGCTGGACGTACCAATGCAGATTTCCTCCACCAAAACCGCTTTTGCAAAAGTGGGCTCTCTTGACGGGGAATGGAACATGGAACGTCTTTTGACCGCTTTTTCGGAAGAGGGCGCCGAGGACGTCCACATTGAAATCATAAAATCCACAAAATCAAAAACATATCTGTGGATACTTTATCCGAAAAACCGTGACGCTGCCGTGCAGGCGGTTTTCCGCAAAATCGGCTTTGCAGAACCTGTTTTCAGCCTTTCGCATCACACCCCGAAAAAGAAAATAGAGGTGCTTGAAACTGCAAAACAGGCATTGCTGTCCGAAAACGAAGGCTACAAAAAAGACATCATAAACTGTGTGCAGTATCTGGACGAAATAAAGCTGTTTTATGACCGTCTTCTTATGCGCCGCGAAAAATACGACGCGCTCTCAAAGGTCGGGCTGACGAAAAACACCTTTGTCATGAGCGGATATATCCCCCAAAAACGCGTGCCGGGAATCAAAAAAGCGCTTGAGGAAAGTTTTGACGTCTACATCACGGCGGACAAGCCCAAGGAAACCGATGACGTGCCCGTTGCTTTCTCAAACAACCCCATCGCCGCGCCCGTCGAGGGCATAACAAGCGACTACAGCATGCCGTCGAAACATGACATTGACCCAAACCCGATAATGGCTGTGTTTTACTATTTCTTTTTCGGCATGATGTTTTCCGACGCCGGCTATGGGCTTATAATGATGATAGTCTGCGGCATACTGGGCTTTGGGAAAATACTTGAGAAAAAAAGCAGAAAAATGTTCAAAATGTTTTTCTTCTGCGGTGTATCAACCACTTTTTGGGGAATAATGTACGGGAGCTTTTTCGGTGACATGATTGCCACCGTTTCAAACACCTTCGGGGCGGGAAAGCTTGCGTTTAACCCTGTTTTGATGGACCCGACAAAAAAACCGCTGGAACTTTTGATAATGAGCGTAGCCTTTGGCATGATTCACATTTTGACTGCGCTGTGCATCAAGTTCTACATGACATGGCGCGACGGCAAGAAGCTTGACGCCGTGTTTGACACAGGCTTCTGGATAGCCGTGCTTTTGGGCGCATCAATCCTTGCGGCAGGCATGGGGCTTTCTGTCGGCGCACTCACAACCGCCGGGGAGGTCATGGCAATCGCCGGCGCCCTGGGGCTTGTCCTGACACAGGGCAGGGACAAAAAGAATATTTTTGCAAAATTCTTTGGCGGTGTGCTGAGTCTCTATGACATCACAAGCTATGTGGGCGATGTGCTCTCATACTCCAGGCTTATGGCGCTGGGGCTTGCCACCGGCGTTATCGCCTCGGTCATAAATATCCTGGGCTCTCTCGGCGGAAACACCGTTTCGGGGCTTATAGTATATATAATCATCTCGGTTTTCGGGCATACGCTGAACTTTTCCATAAATATGCTCGGCGCTTATGTCCACACAAACCGCTTACAATATGTAGAATTTTATCAAAAGTTCTATGAAGGCGGCGGCAGAAAATTTGCGCCGCTCAAAATGGACACAAAATATTATAATTTTTCAAACGAAAGCTAAAGTAATTATCCGCCGCGGGCGGACAAAATAAAAAAAACAGGCAATTGTAAAGCATTGGTTTTCAGATTGCCCAAAACAAAAAAAGAAAGAAGGAGTTTTATTATGAATTTAGGTATGGTTTTTGCATTGTTGGGGGCTGCCGTTGCAGTTATTCTTGCCGGCATGGGTTCTTCAAGAGGAGTCGGGATTGCTTCCGAGGCGGCAGGCGGCGTGCTTGCGGACGACCCAAGCAAGTTCGGTAAGCTGCTTGTTTTGCAGCTCCTCCCCGGTACACAGGGTCTTTACGGACTTATCGTCGGTGTTATGATTCTCTTAAACATCGGTATCCTCGGCGGTGAACCTGTGACAGACATTTATCTCGGTCTGCAATATCTCGCCGCAGGACTTCCCATTGCTATCGGCGGCTATTTCTCGGCTGTATCACAGGGAAGAGTCTGCGCAGTGGGCGTCAACCTGACAGCAAAAAGACCCGAAGAAAGCTCAAAGGCAATTGTTTCGGCATCACTGATAGAACTTTATGCGCTCTTGGGCTTTATTGTGTCTTTCCTCATGGTAATAAACATCAAATAATTATCTGCAAAACAGTAATTTTGAAGGAAGGAATGATACGATGGGCGGTCTTGAAAAAATAATACAAGACATTTCGGCACAGGCCGACACGGAAATCGCCGCGATTGAAAGCGACGCAAACGAAAAAATTGCCGGCATCAAAAATGACGGCGAAACAAAAAAATCAGATATCCGCGCACAGATGACAAAGCAAACCCAGGACGAATGTATGAAGCTTTCCGAGATGATTGAAGCCTCGGCAGAATCGGAGGCGCGCCGTATAATTCTTGAGGCAAAAAACAACTCGATTGACAAAATACTGGAATATATCAAAGCGTCTGTGAAAAATGCGGACGCGGCGGAATATTTTGCAAACCTCCTCAAGCTTGCCGCCGTCAACTGCGAGGACGGCGACGGGGTGATGTATCTCTGCAAAAAAGACCTGGCAAGGCTCCCGGCTGATTTTGAAGAAAAAGTAAACATGTCCGCAAGGGGCAGGATAACAATATCCCCCGATGCGGCTGACATTGACTCCGGCTTTATAATCAAATACGGAAAAGTGGACATAAACTGTTCTGTTGACAGTCTTTTTGAAGACAAAAAAAATACACTCTCGGACATCATAAACCAAAGTCTTTCCAAAAAGGGGTGATTTCTTGAAAGATACAGAATACGCATATGCGGTTGCATATATGAAAACCCTTGAAAACAAAATGCTCACGAAAAGCGACTTTGAGGCATTGATTTCCGCACCGGGGCTTTCCGCCGCAATGAAACTTCTTGCCGACAAAGGCTATGGCGGAAACATTGATGGCGGACTCACCCCCGAAAAGCTCATAGACGGAGAAACCAAAAAAATATGGAACGAGGCGCAGAATTGCCTGCCAAAGGAGGCGCCGCTTGAAATATTAAAATACAGAAACGACTTTCACAATCTGAAAACAATCCTGAAAGCGTTTGTCACAAACAGCGATTGGCGCTCTCTCACGCTTTCCCCGTCGGTTGTCAATCCGGAGGATATATACGAAGCTGTCAGGTCGGCAGACTTTTCGGCACTGCCCGAATTTTTGCGCGGCACGGCAAAGGGTGCATACGAGATTGTGACACAAGAGCATGACGGACAGCAAACCGAGATTTATATAGACAAAATGACCTATATAAAAATGGCAGAGCGCGCGGACAAAAATGAATTTTTATCCGAATGGATAAACAAATGCATATTATTTGCCGACCTCTCGATTGCCGCAAGAGCCGCCGGAAAAAGCCGTGAATTTTTGAAGAACGCGCTGATTCCGTGCCGCGGCATAGACCCGGACAGGCTTGTCGCGGCGGCAGACGGCGGTATGGATTCCATCTGTGCTTTCATCACGTTGCTGGGCTTTGCGGACGGCGCAAAAGCCCTGGAGGAATCCTTCGGCAGCTTTGAGAAATGGTGCGACAACAAAAAGATGGAATTTTTGAAAACCGCAAAAAACACCTTCTTCGGTTTTGAGCCGATTATGGCGTTTCTCCTGGGCAAAGAGGCAGAGGCACAGGCCGTAAGGATAATTCTTTCGGGGCACAAAAATGACATTGCGCCCGACATCATAAGAGAAAGGCTGCGTGATTTGTATGTATAAGATTGCGGTAATAGGCGACTACGAAAACATCTGCGGTTTTGCCGCGCTTGGGCTTGACGTATACGGCGTAAACGGCACAGAGGACGCGGAAAACACCCTCAGGCGCCTTGCCGACGGGCTTTACGGCATCATATATATAACGGAAAATTATATTGAAAAAATGCCGCGCCTTTTTGAAAAATACAAGGAACGCCCCGTCCCGGCGGTTATCCCGATACCTTCTGCCTCCGGCACAAGCGGATTCGGGATTGCACAGGTGAAAAAATATGTGGAACAGGCGGTTGGTTCCGATATAATATTCAATGATGAAGAATAAGGAGATAGAACATATGAGTGAAAGTAAAGGTGTTATAAAAAAAGTTTCCGGGCCTTTGGTTATTGCCTCCGGCATGCACGACGCAAACATGTACGACGTTGTGCGTGTCAGCCGTCACGGACTTATCGGAGAAATAATCGAAATGCACGGCGACCTCGCCTCAATCCAGGTTTATGAAGAAACCTCCGGGCTTGGCCCCGGCGAGGAAGTCCTCTCCACAGGCGCACCGCTGAGCGTGGAGCTTGGGCCCGGGCTTATAAAAAGCATTTATGACGGTATCCAGCGTCCGCTTGACGCAATCATGGAAAAAGCCGGGACAAACCTGGAGCGCGGAGTAAGCGTGCCTGCCCTGAAACGTGAAGTCAAATGGGATTTTGTGCCGTCGGCAAAGCCGGGCGACAAGGTTTCGGGCGGAAGTGTCCTGGGGACAGTGCAGGAAACCGAGGTTGTGCTGCACAAAATCATGCTGCCGCCAAACATGAGCGGTGAAATCATAGAACTAAACGCCGGCTCCTACACAGTGACCGACACAATCGGCAAAATAAAAACCGACAAAGGCGAAACAAAAGAGCTGACCCTTATGCAAAAATGGCCTGTGCGTGTCGGCAGACCGTATAGGGAAAAGCTTTCCCCCGATGTGCCGCTGGTTACGGGTCAGCGTGTCATAGACACACTCTTCCCGATTGCAAAGGGCGGCGTCGGGACAGTGCCGGGGCCTTTCGGCAGCGGCAAAACCGTCGTGCAGCATCAGCTTGCAAAGTGGGCGGACGCCGACATTGTGGTATACATCGGCTGCGGCGAACGCGGAAACGAAATGACCGACGTTTTGAACGAATTCCCCGAAATCCGCGACCCGAGAACGGGGAAAACACTTATGGAAAGAACAGTGCTTATCGCAAACACCTCCGACATGCCGGTTGCGGCGCGCGAAGCATCGATTTATACAGGTATAACAATCGCAGAATACTTTAGGGACATGGGGTACAGTGTTGTGCTTTTGGCGGACTCCACCTCCAGGTGGGCAGAGGCGCTGAGAGAAATGTCGGGACGTCTTGAGGAAATGCCCGGCGAAGAAGGATACCCCGCATATCTCGGCAGCCGCCTTGCAGGCTTTTATGAAAGAGCCGGACGAGTCATCTCCAAGGGCGACGAGCCGAGAGAAGGCGCGCTCAGCATCATCGGCGCCGTGTCGCCGCAGGGCGGCGACATTTCAGAGCCGGTGTCACAGGCAACACTGCGTATAGTAAAGGTTTTCTGGGGGCTTGACTCTGCCCTGGCATACCGCCGCCATTTCCCGGCGATAAACTGGCTTAAGAGTTATTCGCTTTATCTTGACATGATGGAGGACTGGTACAGCAAAAACGTATCACCCGACTGGATGCCGCTGCGCCACCGCGTGATGAGCATTCTCCAGGAAGAGGCGGAGCTTGAAGAAATCGTAAAGCTGGTCGGCATGGACGCCCTCAACGCCCACGACCGCATGAAACTGGAGGTTGCGCGTTCAATCCGCGAGGACTATCTGCACCAGGACGCATTCCACGAGGTTGACACATATGCGTCACTTGAAAAACAGTTTATCATGATGAAACTTGTGCTTGAATACTTTGACATGTCCGCCGCGGCGCTTTCCGACGGTGCAAGCGCAAACAAGCTTATTGCCCTCCCTGTCAGGGAACGCATAGGCAGAATAAAATATGTACCCGAGGACAAAGTCGGGGCAGAATATGCGGCGATAAAAGAAGAACTGGAAAAAGAAATCGAGCAAACAAAATCTACAGACGAGGAGATATAAGCTATGCCTAAAGAGTATCGTACAATACAAGAGGTTGCCGGACCGCTGATGCTGATTTCGGGCGTTAGCGGCGTGACCTACAACGAGCTGGGAGAAATAGAGCTCTCAAGCGGAGAAAAAAGGCGTTGCCGTGTTTTGGAAATAAACGGCAGCGACGCCTTGGTTCAGCTGTTTGAAAACAGCGCGGGAATAAACCTTTCGGACAGCAAGGTGCGCTTTCTGGGGCACGGGATTGAGCTTGGCGTTTCGGAGGATATGCTGGGGAGAGTCTTTGACGGACTCGGGCACCCAAAGGACGGCAAAGCCGAAATTATACCCGAAAAGCGCCTAGACGTAAACGGCGTGCCGATGAATCCGGCGGCAAGAAACTATCCGGAAGAATTTATACAGACGGGCGTCAGTGCAATTGACGGTCTGAACACCCTTGTCAGGGGGCAAAAGCTCCCCATTTTCTCAGGGAGCGGTCTGCCGCACGCAAATCTTGCGGCGCAGATTGCACGACAGGCAAAAGTTTTGGGCAAAAACGAGAAATTTGCCGTTGTTTTTGCCGCCATGGGCATTACTTTTGAAGAGGCAAATTTCTTTATTGATGACTTCAAGAAAACAGGGGCAATGGACAGAACCGTGCTTTTTGTAAACCTTGCAAATGACCCGGCAATAGAGCGTATTGCAACCCCAAGAATGGCGCTGACCGCGGCGGAATACCTTGCATTTGACCGCGGCATGCATGTGCTTGTCATCATGACCGACATCACAAACTATGCCGACGCCCTGCGCGAAGTTTCCGCGGCGCGAAAAGAAGTGCCGGGAAGGCGCGGCTATCCGGGATATATGTACACAGACCTTGCGTCGCTTTATGAACGTGCGGGACGTCTGAAGGGTAAAGACGGAAGCATCACACTTATCCCGATTCTGACCATGCCCGAGGATGACAAAACCCACCCAATCCCCGACCTCACCGGATATATCACCGAAGGACAGATTATTCTGAGCCGAGAGCTTTACAGGAAAAACATTGCACCGCCTATAGACGTCCTCCCGTCGCTTTCGCGACTCAAGGACAAGGGAATCGGCAAAGGCAAAACAAGAGAGGACCACGCCAACACCATGAACCAGCTTTTTGCCGCATATGCGCGCGGAAAGGAAGCAAAAGAGCTCATGGTAATCCTGGGCGATGCGGCGCTTTCGGAGGTTGACAAGCTTTATGCAAAATTTGCCGACGCTTTTGAAAAAGAGTACGTTTCGCAAGGGTATAACACCGACAGAAGCATAGAAGAAACCTTGTCCATCGGCTGGAAATTGCTTTCTATCCTGCCGAGGAGCGAGCTTAAGCGTATCAAGGACGAATATCTTGATATGTACTATGGTAAGTGAGGTGCGCATATGGCACAATTAAATGTTAACCCGACAAGAATGGAGCTTTCCAGGCTCAAAAAAAGCCTTTCCACGGCGATGCGCGGTCACAAACTCCTGAAGGACAAACGTGACGAAATGATGCGTCAGTTTCTGGACATTGTGCGTGAAAACAAAGTTCTGCGCGAGAATGTGGAAAAAAAGCTTTCCGAGGCAAACAAATATATGGCTGTCGCCGGTTCTGTGATGAAAAAGGAAGTCCTCATGTCGGCGCTCCTTATGCCAAAACAAGGGGTGGAGCTTGAAATCGGCACAAAAAATATAATGAGTGTGGACATACCGACATTCAAAACCAAAACAAAATCGGCAAACAGTGATGATATTTATTCGTACGGCTACGCTTTCACGGGGTATGACCTTGACAAGTCGGTGTCACTTCTCTCAGAAGTGCTCCCCGACATGTTGAAGCTGGCAGAAAGCGAAAAAGCGGCACAGCTCCTTGCGGGCGAAATCGAAAAAACGCGCCGCCGTGTAAACGCTCTGGAATATGTCATGATTCCAAACTATCAGGACACAATCAAATACATCACCATGAAACTTGACGAAAACGAGCGCAGCAACACCACAAGACTTATGAAGGTCAAGGACATGATGATTGCCGAAAACATAGAACAAAAACGAAAAGAACAATAAAAAATATCCACCCTTTTGAGAGTGACCCCCAAAGGTCGGACAAAACGTCCGAACCTTTGGGATAAATCACCACACGGGGTGGATATTTTTACTTTCTCTTAAATCTCAGAGTGACAACCTCAAAGCCGCGCAGTTCAAGCGACACACTGCCGTTGTCCGATTCTATATTCTCTGTTATATTTTCCAACATATCGGTGCGGTATGCACTCTGTGTGTCAAATCCGCATTTCAAAGTACATTTTGTCCGTCTGTTTGCAGCTTCATACATTCTTACAACAACATCATCAGAGCCGTCTGCCGCCGGTTTTACAGTGTCTATTATCACATTGTCCGTCGATATATCAAACAACTGTCTTATACCCTCTGTTGTCCCCGCATAAACCCTTGCCGGGACATTGAGTTCATACGCTTTGTGAACCGCCGTTTCGGCGTCATCGGCAATCAATATCGAATATACAAATTTCTGTTCACCCTTGTCTGCATACAAATCGGGCGCTGCGGCAGATTTGAGCAAGGTCAGCCCTATGGTATTTTCATTGGCGCTGATTCCGTATTTCGAGTCATTTAAAACCGCAAAACCTCTGCCGTTCTCAAAAAGTCCCGACCATTTATGTTGGCATACTTCATATCTGTCACGCTCATATTCCGTGCTTCTGCCGTTAGGGCGCTTTATATATCCAAACTGCGTTTCCGACACCAGCTTGTCTGTATGGACATTGGTGTCAAAATAAACCTTCAGCAAATTATGCGTTTCTCTCCATTCGACAGTTGTGCAGAAGTCAAGCTGTTTTTCATTTTCCCTCAGCACAACAACCTGTGTTATGTAAGAATTATTTATTTTCTTATTTATTGTCAGTGACGAGAACAATTCTCCCGACTCTTTCTTGCCAAATTCCGCATCACCATTTATATCAACTTCACATTGTTCATAGCTGCTGTCAATGTCCCATGCGTCAAAAGAAAGCGGCATATCCCTAAACATTCTGAATCTATTTGCCGTCCCGTCAAGACAATCCATCTTGCGCTCCTTGTCGTAAATCCTTGTTATTTCTCCCGACTTATCAAATTCTACTCTTATAAGGGCATTTTCAAGCACCATTGATTCCTCGGTATGCGTTTCCTTGCCGGCAGCGCCGCAAAGTTTCAAAACTTTTTTTGAAAAAGCGCCAACCTCTGCCAGTGCATAAGACTTTCCGCCAAATTGTTGTATGGCAAGTCTTTCTCCGTTTTCGTACTCTGCACCCATGCCTTGCTCCGGCAGCTCAACTATACACTTTCTGTCCCATGACAAGGTGTTGAAAACAGTGACATATTCGTTGCTGTCCTTTGATAAGCGTGCATAATTTTTTTCTGCAATATCATCTGCGTTACAGATGATATCCGCAAGCTCCGCCTCCGCTCTCTCGTACACCTGCTGTATAGAAGAACCCGGGATAATATCATGAAAATGGTTAAACAGCAGTTTTTTCCACAATTCATCAAATTTCTCATCATATGTTTTGCCAAACCATGCATTGAATATCTCTGCATCTCTCATTGCATATTCCGCTTTTCTGTTAAGCTTCTTTGTCTTGGCTTGCGATGTAAACGTACCCCTGTGCGCAGTAAAGTACAGTTCTCCCTCATATTTATCCGTTATCTCACATTCCGAAAGCTTTTCAAAAAACTTATTCGGCGAAATAATCTCCACCTTCGGCATGCCCTGCAAATCCTTTTCCCTCATTGCATATTCCATATGCAGACGTGTGGCACCGCCGCCGCCGTCACCGTGTCCAAATGCATTCAAGACAAAGGGGGATTCTTCTTTGTTTCGGCAATTGTGCCACTTTTCACAAATGGTATTCGGCGACATTTCGTTTGCATATCCACTCACCATATGCGAAAGTATTTCCGTGCCGTCCAAGCCTCGCCAGATAAAGTTTGTGTACGGGAATATTTCACCGCCGTTGTATGCCCACGGAAGCTTTGCATTGAAGAAATACTTTATCCCGCAGCCAACCATAATCTGCGGCAAAGCGGCTGTGCAGCCAAAAACATCAGGCAGCCACACCATCTCGCTTTCTGTCCCAAATTCCTCTTTTATAAACCTTTTTCCATACATAAGCTGACGTATAAGGCTTTCACCCGATGGTATATTTGCGTCCGACTCGACCCACATTCCGCCTTCAACAATAATCTTTCCGTCCCTGACCGCTTTTTGTACCGCTTTATAAGTTTGCGGATATTCTTTTTTTACCGAATCCAACAGCCACGGCTGGGTCTGTATATACCTATAGTCATCATACTGTTTTATCATCTGCAGCTGATTGCCCAATGTTCTTGCCGCTTTTCTCCGTGTTTCGTTGAGTGTCCACAGCCATTCCAAATCCAGGTGTGAGTGCCCGATTGAATACACTGTCGGTGCCACCGTTGCATTTTTACAGCTCAGCAATTCTGCCGTTATCTCCCTTGCGGATTTTACAGTGTCTAAAAATTTGTCATGCGGAAGTTCAAAGTCAACAATCAGCACAATTTTTTTCAGTCCGCGGTTTATCTGTGCAAGCCTGAGAGAATCGCTATCCAGATTTTCTCTGAGTTGGTACAGTGTGCGCATGTCCATCAAAAGACCAAATATATCCTCGTCCCAAACCGCCGCATATCCGTCTTGCAAAATCTTCTGTTCTTTATTTTCACAATATTTATCAACCTTTGCCTGTGTGACTTCACCCACAGCGCAAAGCGGTTCTCCGTGTCCGGCATACACCTCTGACACAATCTCGTATTTTTCTCCGCCAACGGCACACTCTGTCAAGGTGATATACTCATGCTCTTTGTCAATCGCACCATATACTTCCTTATTTACAAATATCAAACCCTCTCCGTTTTCGGTTCTATATATAATCCTCTTTCCTCTGCACTCTTTGGGCACGGTGATTTCCGTAAAAAGCCAAAGGTATTCCCATTTCAAGCCCCACTTCATGCCAACCGCAAGCGGCTTTCTCTCCCTTTTTTGCGCTTCATCTATAGAAAGGTGTTCTGTTGTCACAAAACCGGAAAATTCTGCTTTTGCAAAATCATTGCACACCAAACCCGCCAGGCTCTGCATACAATGCTCTGCTTTTTTTATCCATTCGTTTGTCAGTGTCATTTTGATTCCTCCATAGTTTTGTTTTCTCCCGATAATTGTAAAATTCACATTTTACAATTACCTGTTATGTTTTCTCAATTTGTGCCGCCAACATTCAGCACAACGCACCCGATTACAATAAGTGCAGTTGCAAAAATACCCGTGGCAGAAATCGGTTCTTTAAAGAAAAGTGCGGAAATGATTGTTTTCAGCGCAATCCCCGCACCGCACCATGTCGCATATGCTATGCCAAGGTTTACTTTTGTGACGGCTTTTGCAAAAGCCATATAGCAGACAACATATGACAGTACACACAAAATTGTCGGAAAGAGCTTTGTAAACCCTTGTGAATATTTCAAAAACGTTGTCGCCACAGTATCCGCCAAAACCGTCAAACCAAGCAATAAATAGTACATAAAAACCTCCGGCATTAAATATAATTTTCTCTGCAAAGCAACGGAACCAAATCATCAAGCGAATCTATTGTATAATCGGCAAGCCGCTCCAGGTCTTTTCTTTTGCCCGTTCCGCACAAAACCGCAATCCCCACGGCATGCCCGTTTTTTGCAAACCTCATGTCGTTCGGTGTGTCCCCGACCATGGCGATTTCCGCCGGGGTTATCCCCCAAAGCCTTGCGGCGGCGTTGATGATTTCCGCATCGGGCTTCAGGGGGTACTCCGCCCCGTCTGCCGCCCAAAACGCAATCTTATCATAAATCCCGAGTTTTTGGCAACAGTCCTTTGCGGCGCCAAGCGTGTCGGTCGTCGCCACGCCCAGCTTTATCCCCTTTTCCGCCAGGGCAGACATAAGCTTTTTCAAATCGGTAAAAGTCTTAAATTCGGTGACCTTGGTGCAGGTTTCTTCTGTAAACTCCCTCACCAGGGTTTTCTCCAGGTTTTCACGGCAAAATTTGATGCACGGCGAAAAGCTGTGTTTTTTCATCTGATTTTCCAGCGCACAATATACATCGTCCGCAATCATCGAATATGACTTCCATGCAAGCGCCCCCTCCGGGTCTGCAAGGCCGTCCTTTATTCCCAAGCTGTCCAGCAGACACCCGCGTGCCTGCGGCAATTGTCCCAGGTGATACTCGTCTATGACCCTCTCTGTCACCTTGCATGCCGCCTCTCCCCACAGGCTGAAAAAATCAATTAATGTCCCGTCTTTGTCAAGTAATATTCCCTTTATCTTCACAAATTTATCTCCCATATGTATCGTTGTTTACCAAAAACTCATAAAACTCAAACATCATGCGCTTGCCCAGCGAATTGAGTTTGCTTAAATCTATATTATATACCTTTGGAATATTTACACTCGTGCATATGTCGGTGCGGCCGCAAAAATAGTCTGACGAAGCGCTGAAAAATTCGCAGAGATTTCGCATTTCACTTGCGTTCGGCTCTCTTGTCCCCGTTTCCCAGCTTGCGACAACACTGCGCGAAACGCCAATCCCTTCTGCGACATCAGATTGTGTCAGTCCTCTTTTTTTCCGCAAATCCCTTATTCTGGCAGATATTATTACAGACATAGCGGCTATTCCTTATCTCTGCACTCTTCCCGAGCCGTCGCCGCCGGCAAGGTTCTCCACGTCTGCACGGTTCACCAGGTTGAAGTCACCGGGGATTGTGTGCTTAAGCGCCGACGCCGCAACACCAAATTCCAGCGCAGACTTGAAGTCTTTGCCGTCAAGCAGTCCGCATATAACGCCGCCGGCAAAAGAATCTCCGCCGCCCACACGGTCAACGATAGGCGTGATTCTGTATTTTCTGGAATGATAAAATTCCTTTGTATCCCTGTCATATATGCATGCAGACCAGCCGTTGTCCGATGCCGAATGGCTTTCACGCAGTGAGCTTATCACATATTTAAAGTTAAACTTTGCAACCATCTGTTCAAAGATGTCTTTATATCCGGCAAGTTCCAGTTCTCCGCTGGTGACGTCGGTGTTTCCCGGCTTGAAGCCCAGCACCTTCTCGGCGTCCTCTTCATTGCCTATGCATACATCGACATACTGCATGAGGTTTGTCATAATCTTTTGTGCTTTTTCCGAGCTCCAAAGCTTTTTTCTGAAATTAAGGTCGCACGAAACCGTGATTCCCTTTGTTTTTGCGGCTTTCAGCGCCGCCTCGCAAAGCTCTGCCGCCGCGTCGGACACCGCCGGTGTGATGCCGGTGAAGTGGAACCAATCCGCGCCCTCAAAAATTTCATCAAAATCGAAATCCTCAGGCTTTGCCGTGGAAATTGAAGAATGTGCCCTGTCATAAACAACATTCGACGCCCTCATCGCCGCGCCCGTTTCCAGGAAATATATCCCCAGTCTTTCTCCGCCGCGCGCGATGTGTGCTGTCCCGACATTGTGCTTTCTCAAAGCCGCAACGGCACATTCGCCGATTGGGTTTTCGGGCACCTTGGTGATGAACTCTGCGTCGTGACCGTAGTTTGCCAGCGAAACCGCAACATTTGCCTCTCCGCCGCCATAACATACGTCAAATTCATCTGCCTGGATAAATTTCTCATTCCCGGGGGTAGAAAGCCTAAGCATTATTTCTCCCATCGTTATTACTTTTGCCATATTATAACATTCCTTTCGTCCTTATCTTTGATATCGGGGGCGACATGTCCTGCACCCCTCCCACATTATTTTCTTCTTATTTTCAGCTTGTCCGCTATTGCAAAAAGGTGCTCCCTGTCTGCCTCCACAAGCTTACCGTCGGTATTCGGCGGCATATTGATGACCGCCATGTTTTGATTCTTAAAGATAATCTCACAATTTTTGCAGATTTCGTCCACATCCAAAAGCGGCTTGTCCTCATAGATGTTGGAATAAAACCAGGAAAAACCCTCCCTCGAGCATATTGTCATCTCAAAGGGGAGATAATAGCGGTTGTTTTGATATGTATAGATTTTGGGGTCATTTTCGGCACACATATACGAATCCCACAGCCGAAAATCGCTGGGAAACATCCGCAAGGGGTCGTTCTCGCGGTAATTTTCGGGAAGGTAGCGTTCTTCCGGGAAACATGCCTGATTAAAGTCGTCGCCGACAGTGTGATTTATGCCGACCTGGCATTTGGGCTGTAAGCGTTTTATAAGGTCATAGGTTTTTTCAAGCTGCCACATGCGGCGCGGCTTGTCCCAAGCCCCGTCAAACCAAATCTCGACAATTTCGCCGTATCTGCCGTCCAAAAGCTCTGTAAGCTGGCTGTGCATATACTTTATATATTCGCCAAAGTCGGTTTTATAGGTTTTTTCTGACCTGTCCCACAAGGAATAATAAAGCCCAAGCTTTATTCCGTATTTTTTGCACGCCTTTGCCACTTCCTTTATGACATCGGTCTTGTTGCCGGAATTTCTCACACAATACTCTGTATACTTCGTGTCCCAAAGGCAGAACCCGTCATGATGCTTGGTAATCATTATGACATAGTTCATGCCTGCCTCATAGGCGGTTCTGACCCACTGGTCGGCGTCAATTTCCGCCGGCTTGTACGAAAGCGCTTGGATACCACCGTCAGACCATTCCACATTGCCAAAGGTGTTTACCCCAAAATGAATAAACATGCCGAATTTTCTGTCCATCTGCTCTTGCTGATATTTGTTTGGTAAAAGTGACGGTTGCTGCTGTATCATAAAATTAACCTCTTGCTTCCTTGATTTTTGCGATAAATTCTTTTGCGGTTTCGGTAATCTTCTTGTAGTCACCTGTCTTTGCGCCGGCTGTCAGGCTCGAACCCGCACCGACAGCAACCGCGCCGGCCTTTATCCACTGGTCAACATTGGAAACGTCAACGCCGCCTGTCGGCATCATCTTGGCGTGCGGCAGCGGCCCTCTGATGTCCTTGATTATCCTCGGTCCAAAAAGGTCTGCCGGGAAAATCTTTATGATGTCCGCGCCGGCTTCCATTGCCGTAAGCACCTCTGTGATGGTCATGCAGCCCGGCAGATACGGCACTCTGTAGCGATTGCAGAGCTTTGCCGCCTCCGCGTTAAATCCGGGACTTACAACATAGTTTGCGCCCGACAGGATTGCCGTCCTTGCCGTTTCCGAATCCAGCACCGTCCCGGCGCCCAAAAGCATCTCTCCGTTTGAATACTTCTTTGCCAAAGCTTCTATAACCTTGTGTGCGCCCGGCACTGTGAAGGTCAGCTCAATAGACGGGCAGCCCCCCTCCAGGCACGCGTCGGCAATCCTTATTGCCTCGTCCTCGGTGTTTGCGCGTACAACTGCGACAAGCCCCGCGTCTGTCATTTTTGTGATTACTTTTTCCTTTTCCATTTTTATAACCATTCCTTTCCGTGCCGCAAGGCACAAAACTGATGTCTGAAAGAAAATCGCTCGCAAAAAGCTGTGCTGCGGACAATTTTATTCAGGCTTACATTCCTCTGTTTTTTTATAATCAACAAACCCTCTGCTCGGCAGAACGCTTGTGTTTATCTTAATATATATCCCGTTTCGTCATAAAGCTTTTTTGCTCTCAGTTTCCTGTAAAACTCCGCCTTCACCGTGTCGCGGTACGGGTTGACAAAAAGCGTCCCGATTCCGCAAAGCAACATTCCCAAAAGATACCACCCGATAAAGGACAGGTCAAGCACAAATGCAAAGAATGTATATCCTCTCATGAGATGCCTGCTTTCTATGATTGCGTCCATGCACGCGGTGTTGGGGTGCTCCGCTATGATATATTCTGTCATGCTGTAGGAATAATCTTTGTAAATCGTCAGCACTGCGCCCGGGAACATCAGCAAAATCGCCGCGGCGTACATCGCCACACCGATTGCGTAATTTCCGCGCACATCAATGAGAACCGCCGCCGCATAAGACATCGCAACTCCAAGATAAAGCGGTATGCTCCACAATGCGGTGAACAAATCTCTCAGAAACATGGTTTTCACCGTGCTTATATAATTTTCCTTAAACACCCTCCACAGCGCACTGTAGTCAACCTCCGGATATGACCCGGAGTTTTGCAGTATAAAACTGCAATATCCCACCCTGAAGGGATTCGCAAGAAATATGTTCACCAAAACCGACAGCACAAAACTTCCGCCTATCACGGTGAAAAACGCCGGATAATTGGTTATGTTCTGCAAGCTTTGCAAGTTTATGTTTATCCCCCCAAAGCCGAGAATGACATACTGCAAAAGACCGATAAAGAAAAATGTCCAGTATCTGCGCACCAAAATATCTTTGGCACGCTCTTTCAAAGCCTTCCTTGTGATTTCCATAAAAAATTCTCCATTCTGCGCACCGACAGTGCAGCCAATAACCCCAAATCCCGGGATTATATCCAATTTCCTACCCATTTTATATTATATACCAATATGCAGAAAAAGTAAATATATATCTCAAAAAAATTTCGCTGTATATCAACATTATTTGCGCACCGAAGTGTGCTTTCGGTATTCACATATATTTTTCCGCCGCATATTATAAATCACAGGTAATTGTAAAATTCAGATTTTAGAATTACTCTCCGCATCTTTGTGGAGGTATCGGGAATGTCAACCCCTGATTTGTTGCCGAAAATGACGGCAAGTGCGCCATTTTTGACTGGAATAAAAAGTTTCAGACTTGGGGAACTTTTTATTCCCGACTAAACGTTTTAATTGTAAAGCCTTGGTTTTACAATCGGTTGATTATATAATCTGACAAGGAGGTAAAAAAATATGAATATATCTGTAGTTGGCGGCGATTTGCGCCAGCTTACCCTTGCAAGGCTCCTGAGAGAAGACGGATACCCTGTCAAAGTCGCCGGTTTTGACAAAGGGCCGGGAAACACCTTTGAAACACCGGACGGCATATGGGAAAGCGAGGTTATTATCCTCCCAATCCCGGCAAGCCACGACGCAAAATGTGTCAATGCCCCGTATTCGGAAAATCCGATTTATATAGACCCGGATAATCTGTCGCACGCAAAGCTTATTCTCGGCGGAAATATATCCGAGCCGCTCAAAAACATTTTTGACTCAATCGGCGCAAAATACATAGATTATCTAAAACGTGACGAACTCATGATAAGAAACGCAATCCCCACGGCAGAAGGTGCGGTGGAAATTGCTTTTTCGGAACTCCCGATAACCATACATTCCAGCAACTGCCTTGTCGTGGGCTATGGCAGAATCGGGAAAATACTGAGCGATATGCTCAGAAACCTCGGCGCAAACGTCACAGTGTCTGCAAGAAAATGCTCTGACCTTTCCTGGATAGCCGCGCGCGGCTGCACGCCCGTGCACAATTCCGACCTGGCAAACGAAATATCGGGCTTTGACGCGATTTTCAACACAGTGCCCGCGATGATTCTTGACAAAAACGTGCTTATGCAGGTGCACCCCGACACACTCATTATCGACCTTGCTTCAAAGCCGGGCGGCGTGGACTTTGCCACGGCAAAGGACTTGGGGCTGAAGGTGATATGGTCTTTGGGGCTCCCCGGCAAAACAGCGCCGATAACTTCGGGAGAAATCATAAAAGACACCGTCATAAATATCCTGAGTGAAACGGAGGTGTAACAGTGTGGATTTATCAGACAAACGCATAGGATTTGCCATCACGGGTTCTTTCTGCACCTTCAGGAAAACCCTTGCCCAGCTTGAAAATCTTGCCCTGACCGGCGCGGACATCACGCCCATCATGAGCGACGCGGCATATTCTACAGACACCCGTTTCGGCACGGCGCAAGGGTTTATAAGCCGCATAGAAACCGCGTGCAAAAAGCCGGTTATACACACAATCACGGCGGCAGAGCCCATCGGGCCGCAAGGCCTTCTGGATTTGCTGGTGATTGCCCCCTGCACGGGCAACACCCTCGCAAAGCTTGCCGCCGGGATATGCGATTCGTGCGTGACCCTCGCGGCAAAGGCGCATCTGCGCAACCGCCGCCCCGTGCTTATCGCGGTTTCCACAAACGACGGGCTGGGCAACGCCGCCAAAAACATCGGCGTGCTCTTAAACAGCAAAAATATATATTTTGTTCCCTTTGGTCAGGACGACTGCGAAAACAAGCCCAATTCTCTTGTCGCCGACATGAGCCTCATCCCCGAGGCATGCGCGGCGGCGCTGGATTTGCGGCAATTACAGCCGATTTTGTGCTGATTATATAGATTTCGGGAGTGGCTGTCTGAAAAGTCGGTTGACTTTTCAGGCAGCCGCTCCTTTTTTTCAGAAAAACTGTATCGGCACAGATTGCATGGTTACATTTTTGTTATAATGAAAACGACCTTTTTGCAAAACAATTGTCTTGCACTTTATCCTTTTTTGTAGTATAATGGGATAGAATAAAACCCGAGAAAACAAAAAGGAGAAAGCAAATGAGTGCGGCAGACAAGATTTTTATAGAAAATTGCAGAGATATATTAAAAAACGGCTATATGGATTCCGACCGTGAGGTGCGCCCCAGGTGGGAGGACGGCACCCCGGCGCATACCATAAAAAAATTCGGCATTGTAAACAGATATGACTTAAGCAAAGAGTTCCCCATTCTGACACTGCGCCGTACATATCTCAAAAGTGCGGTTGACGAGCTTTTGTGGATTTGGCAAAAAAAATCAAACAACATAAAAGACCTGTCCAGTCACATCTGGGACGAATGGGCAGACGAAAACGGCTCTATCGGGAAGGCATACGGCTATCAGCTCGGAATTAAGCACCACTACAAGGAAGGCGAATTTGACCAGGTGGACAGGGTGCTCTATGACCTGAAACACAACCCCGGCAGCCGCCGCATAATGACCAATATCTACAATCATGCCGACCTTTCCGAAATGGGACTGTATCCCTGTGCCTACAGCATGACCTTCAATGTGTCGGGCGACACGCTCAACGGCATTCTGAACCAGCGTTCACAGGACATGCTTGCCGCAAACAACTGGAACGTGTGCCAATATTCCATTCTTATGCATATGTTTGCCGAGGTCAGCGGGCTGAAAGTCGGCGAGCTGGTGCATGTCATCGCCGATGCACACATATACGACCGCCACATACCGATTGTGGAAGAGCTGATTTCGCGCACGCCATATGAAGCGCCAACGCTTGTAAAAACAGAGGACGTGACCGATTTCTACACATTTACACCCGACACCTACAAGCTTGAAAACTATAAATATCATCAATTCGATACAAAAATCCCGATTGCGGTGTGAAGGAGGACAAGAATATGAACATCATAGCGGCGGCATCGGAAAACTGGGGAATCGGCAAGGACAACGCCCTGCTGTTCCACATTCCCGAGGACATGAAATTTTTCAGGAGCACCACGCTGAACAAAGTTGTGGTGATGGGCAGAAAAACGCTTGAATCCTTCCCCAACCAAAAGCCCCTCCCCAAGCGCACCAACATTGTGCTGAGCAGGAACCCTGCATTCTCCCCCGAAGGGGTCACGGTTTGCCGCACAGTGAGAGAGCTTTTTTCGGAGGTGAAAAAACACAGCACCGATGATGTATTCATCTGCGGCGGAGAACAGATATACCGTGAGCTTATACCGTTTTGCAAAACAGCTTATATAACAAAGGTTTACAGCACAAAAGAGGCGGACAGCTTTATCCCGGATTTCGACCAAATGCCCGGGTGGAGCCTTGAGGACACCTCCGGTGTGCTTGAGGACAACGGATACAAGTTCAGCTTCAATCTCTACAAAAACAACAATGTTGTGCCGATTGATTAAAAAAACATTGACATTTTGCAGAAAACGGCATATAATATATTGAAATGAACAGACCTTTTCCGGAGGTCGGGCGGCGCAAGCCGCAGCAGAAGCACAAGGCGGCTGTGGGACAATTTCCACAGCCGCCTTTTTTGACTCCCGATTTGCATGGGGATTGATTATTATTAAGGAAGTGATTTTTATGAAAAATGAAGCCATAAAAGTATCTGTTGTAAGCATTGCAGTGAATGTCGTGCTGTCCGCATTCAAATTTGCGGCAGGCATCATTGCGCGCTCGGGTGCAATGATTTCCGACGCCGTACACTCTTTTTCCGATGTGCTCAGCACCTTTGTGGTCATAGCCGGCGTGAAGATGGCGGGGAAGGCAAACGATGCCGAACACCCATACGGGCACGAACGCATGGAATGTGTCGCCGCGATAATTCTTTCGGTGATGCTCACGGCTGTCGGCCTGGGGATAGGCTACAGCGGCGTTATGCATATACTCTCCGGCAATTCCGCACTGAGCCCCCCGGGGGTGCTTGCGCTTGTCGCGGCCATCGTTTCCATAGGCGTCAAAGAATGGATGTACTGGTACACAAGGGCGGCGGCAAAGCGCCAAAATTCCGACGCGCTCATGGCAGACGCATGGCACCACAGGTCTGACGCGTTGTCCTCCGTCGGCAGCTTTGTCGGAATCGGCGGTGCAATCCTGGGCTATCCCGTGCTTGACGCCGTTGCAAGCGTTGTCATCTGTGCTTTTATCCTGAAAGCCGGGCTTGACATCTTCAAAGGCGCCGTAAACAAAATGGTGGACCGCGCATGCGACCCCGAAACAACAAAGAAAATCCGCGATATAATCCTCTCAGACAAAGAAATCATAACACTGGATTTGCTGAAAACACGAATGTTCGGCTCAAAAATTTTTGTTGACGTGGAATTCAGTCTTGACGGCGGCGTGACGCTCAGCTATGCGCACAGCGTTGCCGCACGGATTCATGATAAAATCGAAAAAACATTCCCCGAAGTCAAGCACTGCATGGTGCATGTAAACCCAAAATAAGCAAAATTTTTTTTAAAAATGCTTGCAATCAAAAAAAAACTGTGGTATAATACCTCTGTCAATATTAAAAGCTGTGATGAAATTCAGTAAGCTGCGTGTTCGCCAAAAGAGAGCAGGAGTCATCGGCTGTGAGCCCCTGCGGTAAGACCGTATGCCGAACCTTCGTTTCGGAGCTGTGCGGGTGAAGTTTTTATGTGTAGTCCGCATCGGACGCGCGCCGTTATGCGCACAAATTGAGTGCCCCGCATGCCGGGGAAACCGGGTGGTACCGCGAATTTTATTCGTCCCTGTATTTTCAGGGGCGTTTTTTTTGTAAATAAAAAAATACCCCTCACATAATATGAAAGGAAGGAAAAACATGAAAGAAAAGTTAAATCAAATCAAGGAAACTGTGGAAAAGCACCTGAGCGCCGCAAAAACCCCGGAAAATCTTGAAGAAATAAGAATCAAATATCTGGGCAAAAAAGGCGAGCTGACCTCTGTTTTGAAGGGCATGGGCAAGCTTTCCCCCGAGGAAAGACCCGTCATCGGCGCACTGGCAAACGAAATCCGCGATTTCCTGAGCAGCGAACTGGACACAAAAAAAGAAGAGCTTGAAAAAGCCCTGCAAAACCTTAAGCTGAAAAAAGAGGTCATCGATGTGACAATGCCGGGGAAAGCCCCCGAAATCGGCAAGCTCCACCCTCTGACCACCGTCATGAACGAGCTCAAAGACATATTCATCGGCATGGGCTATGAGATTGCGGAAGGCCCGGAGGTAGAATATGATTACTATAACTTTGAGGCGCTGAATATCCCCAAAAACCACCCGGCAAGAGATACACAGGACACATTCTACATTGAGGACAACATTGTCCTGCGCACACAGACCTCGCCGATGCAGATAAGAGTCATGGAAAAACAAAAGCCGCCGATTAAGATAATCGCACCGGGACGAGTGTACAGAAGTGACGCGGTGGACGCGACGCACTCCCCGATATTCCACCAGATTGAAGGGCTTGTGGTTGACAAAGGCATCACCATGGCAGACCTTAAAGGTACCCTGGAAGAAGTCTTAAAGGCGCTCTACGGCGAAAAGACAAAGGTACGTTTCAGACCGCACCACTTCCCGTTTACAGAGCCTTCGGCAGAGGTTGACGTTTCCTGCTTTGTCTGCGGCGGAAAAGGCTGCAGCGTATGCAAGGGCGAAGGCTGGATAGAAATTCTGGGCTGCGGCATGGTTCACCCGAAGGTTCTGAAAAACTGCGGAATCGACCCCGAGGTTTATTCGGGCTTTGCCTTCGGCATAGGCCTCGAAAGAATTGCCATGGGCAGATATGACATCAACGACCTGAGATTGTTCTTTGAAAACGATTTGCGTTTCCTGAAACAATTTTAATTATGGTCACAAATCAAGAAAGGAATGATATAGAATGAAAGTCCCAATGAGTTGGTTCAATGATTATACCGATATTTCGGGAATATCCCCAAAAGAATATGCCCATGCGCTGACAATGACAGGTTCTAAGGTTGAGGGCGTGGAAAATATGGGCAAGGACATAGAAAAAGTCGTAACAGGCAAGGTTTTGACCTGCGAAATGCACCCCGACAGCGACCATCTGCACGTCTGCACAGTTGACGCCGGGACGGGCGAAACCTTGCAGATTGTCTGCGGTGCGCCAAACGTAAAGGCAGGGATTATTGTCCCCGTTGCCTTAAACGGCTCCAAGCTCCCCGGCGGCGTCACAATCAAAAAAGGCAAGCTGCGCGGAGTGGAATCCAACGGCATGCTCTGTTCTCACGAAGAACTCGGCATGACCGACGCCGACCTGGGCTATATCCCGGAATACGGCATACTTATCCTCCCCGACGACACACCTGTCGGCATGGATATAAAGGACTATTTCGGCATAAACGAAGATGTTGTGGAATTTGAAATCACTTCAAACCGCCCTGACTGTTTCAGCGTCATCGGGCTGGCAAGAGAAACTGCGGTCACCTTCAAAAAACCGTTTAATGTGCCGAAGCCCGTATACACCTCAAATCCCGAGGACATCAATGATTTTCTCTCGGTTGAAGTCAAAAACCCCGACAAGTGTATGCGATATTCCGCAAAAATGATTAAAAATGTAAAAATCGGCCCGTCGCCAAAATGGCTTGTTTCGCGCCTTAAGGCATGCGGAATACGTTCTATAAATAATATTGTAGACATAACAAACTATATCCTGTTGGAATACGGCCAGCCGATGCATGCCTTTGACCTGCGTGACTTGTCGGGGAACAAAATTATCGTGAGGAATGCCGCCGAAGACGAAGTTATAAAAACCCTTGATGAACAGGACAGGACACTCAACCACAACGACCTGGTGATTGCCGACGGCGAAAAGGCAGTTGCGATAGCCGGCGTTATGGGCGGATTCAACTCGGAAGTCAAGCCTGACACAACCACGGTTGTATTCGAATCGGCAACCTTTGACGCGGCAAGCGTCCGCCTCACGGCGCAAAAGGTCGGGCTGAGGACCGAAGCATCATCAAGATATGAAAAAGGACTGGACGTGCTCAACACAATTCCGGCAGTGGACAGGGCGTGTCAGCTTGTCCAAGAGCTGGGCTGCGGCGAAGTTGTCGGCGGAACCATAGACATCATCGGCAAGCCTTATCAAAAGCGTGTGCATGTTTTGCGCCCCGACAAGATAAACGCATTCCTGGGGACAGACATCAGCACAGACAAAATGATTGAATATCTGACCGCGCTGGAATTTGAAACAGACCGCGAAAACATGACGGTCACCTCGCCTTCCTTCCGCCCCGACATCGAAAGCGAAGCGGACATAGCGGAAGAAATCGCAAGGATTTACGGATATGACAAAATCCCCGTATCGCTCATGGCGGGCGACGCATGCCGCGGCGGTAAAACCCCTCTGCAACAGACGCGCGACACCATAAGCAAGCTGCTCACCGCACAGGGCATGTACGAAATTTATACCTATACCTTTACCGGGCCGTTTGTTTATGACAAGCTTAACCTCCCCAAAGAGCATGCTTTGCGAAACAGCGTAAAAATCAGCAATCCTTTCGGCGACGACACATCGCTTATGCGCACAACCTCTGTCGGCTCCATGCTTGACACACTTTCTTACAACTTCAACAGACGCGCAGAAAGCGCAAAGCTTTTTGAAATTGCAAAAGTGTTTATCCCGACAAAGCCGGGCGAGCTCCCCGACGAGCCGGAAATCGTCACGATAGGAATGTACGGCAATGCCGACTTCTTTGACCTGAAGGGTGCATGTGAAGTCCTTTTTGACACACTCAACATCAAAGATGTTGTCTATGCACCGGTGACCGACAACCCGATATATCACCCCGGCAGATGCGCCTCTGTCACGATAAACGGCAAACAGGCAGGCACAATCGGCGAAATCCACCCCGATGTTGCCAAAAAATTCGGCATTGGGACAAGGTGCTATGTGGCGGAAATCAGCCTGAAGGCGATGTTTGAGGCGATGGACGACAATATCAAGTTCACTCCGCTCCCCAAATTCCCGGCTGTCACACGTGACATTGCGATGCTGGTCGACAAAACGGTTGCGGCGGCAGACATCGAAAACATTATCAAAAAGGCGTCCGGCAAGCTTCTGGACAGCATAAAGCTGTTTGACGTATACGAAGGCTCTCAAATCCCCGAGGGCAAGAAGAGCGTTGCATATGCAATTTCCTTCAGGGCGGCAGACAGAAACCTCACAAATGAAGAAATAAATGTTGTATTTGACAAAATCACAGACAAACTCCGCACAGGTGTGAACGCGGAACTGAGATAAAAAGCAGGGGCTTTAAAAAAATCAATTGATTTTTTTAAAGCCTCTTTTACTTTTTGTGTTCATAAATTTTTCATTGCTGCGGTTCCAGCTGTCTTTTCTCCATTTTGCCGCCTTGCCCGGCAAGAGATGCAAAGCCATCTCACCCAAAAAAATAAGCACCCATTTACTCATCTTCAAAGACCTAACGATGCGTAATGAATGCTCTAAGCATCTCTGCCCGGTGGCAGTATTATTTTTTCTATATAGTACCATTATATTCCCAAAACGTCAAGACAAATTTTTTTAAACAAGCATAAATCATGCATTATCCGCCAAAAATTATTCATTTTATAGTTATATTCGCCAAATTCCGAAATTTACTATTGATTATCTTTCAAAATGATACTATAATTAAAAAGATAGTGCAAATGTTCTGATTTTTGAAGGGAGTCGGTTTACATATGAATAAAACAGAAAAAAAACATTCATTTATGGTGAATGTAATGATAATCTTGTTTTCACAGATTGCCGTCAAGGTTTTGGGAATGGTCTACAGAATGGTTATCACCAACATCAGCGGCTTTGGTGACCAGGGAAACGGCTATTACAACGCCGGATTCCAGGTGTACACACTGCTTTTGGCGATATCCTCTGTCGGGATTCCAAATGCAATCTCTAAAATGACTTCGGCGCGCTATGCCCTGGGCGACTACAAGGGCGCATACAAAATATTCCGCTCTGCCCTGCTTCTTTTCGGGATTATCGGCATTGCCTGTTCGGCGCTTTTGTTCTTCACCTCCGGCATCATTGCGGAATATGTCATCAAAATGGAACGGGCAAAATACGTCCTCATGGCGCTTTCCCCTTCGATATTCTTTGTTTGCATATCCTCTGTCATAAGGGGTTATTTCACAGGCATGAGCAACATGCAGGCGACAAGCAGCTCGCAGGTTCTGGAACAGATTTTTAAATGCGTGCTGACCGTCGCAATTGTTTATATAATGGCACAGCTGGTTCTCTTCCCGAACGATGCGGACCTCAATTCCGCAATGATGGCGGCGGGGGCAAACTTTGCAACCTCCCTTGCCACGGTCATGAGCTGTCTTTATCTGATTATATTCTACAACCGCAGAAAACGCGGCATAAAAAATCAGCTTGCAGAATCAACGGGAGAAACGCTCACCATGCCCCTCAAAAAAATGTTTATCAGTATTCTGCTGATATCAATTCCGATTTCCCTCGGCTCGATTATATCCGCAATCAACAGGATTGTCGACACCGCAACCATCACCAGGGGGATAGAAATCGCCTTCCGAAACGGCATAAACGCTTACGGCAATGTTGTCGCAAACCCGACCTTGCAACAGCTCAACAAAGAGGCTGTGCGCCTTTCGGGCATACTTTCCAAAAGCGACACTCTCTTAAACCTCCCTATCGCCATGAACATCGCCTTTGCGACCGTGCTTGTGCCTTCGATTTCGGGCGCGCTTGCCGTCGGTGACAAAAAAGCCGCCTCAAAGCATGTTTCATATTCGCTTTTGATATCAATTCTTCTGATACTTCCGTGTGCCGTGGGATATGTCGTGCTTGCAAAACCGATTTACAGACTTATATACCCCAATGCAAGCTATGGCTATGACCTGCTTCAATTAAGCTCTATAGCCTTGATATTCATTGCCCTGAACCAAACGATATCCGGTTCTCTGCAGGGGCTCGGCAAAGTATATGCGCCGGCGACCGGGCTTTTGATGGGCTGTGTCGCAAAGTTTATACTGAATGTTATTCTCATACGTCAGCCGTCAATCAACATTTACGGCGCACCGATAAGCTCAATTGTGTGCCAGGTGATATCCTTCACCTATGGCTTCAGCGTGCTGTGCCGCAACATGTCTGTCAGGCTGGGGTTTGTAAAATATATCTTAAAGCCCGTTGTATGCGCCGCGGCAATGGGCGTCGCCGCGTGGGGGATTTATGCCGGGTGCATGCATGTCATCGGCAGCAATCTCACTTCCGTCGGGGTTTCGGTTGTCGGTGCGGCGATTATATATTTTGTGCTTGTGGCACTGCTGGGGATTTTGAATGAAGAGGAAATCCTTATGCTCCCCATGGGAAACAAAATCCTGAAGCTTGTCAGAAGATAGCATATGTTGTATAAATAAATTGCGCACATACCATATTTTGTATAAGGGTTTCTTTTCCAAAATTTTTAAAAAAAAATTCAGAAAAAGTATTGACAAACGGTCAATATTCTGCTATAATTATTTTCGTTGTCACGGGAATTTGTTCCACGGGAGTTTAGCTCAGCTGGGAGAGCGTCTGCCTTACAAGCAGGATGTCACAGGTTCGAGCCCTGTAACTCCCACCACAAATTCCCTTGTATGGCCCGGTAGTTCAGTTGGTTAGAACGCTAGCCTGTCACGCTAGAGGTCGTGGGTTCGAGCCCCATCCGGGTCGCCAGCTTTTTTTACACAAGAAAAGCAAGATGCCTTTGTAGCTCAGTCGGTAGAGCAAGGGACTGAAAATCCCTGTGTCGGCGGTTCGATTCCACCCGAAGGCACCATTTGCGGGAGTGGCTCAGTGGTAGAGCGTCACCTTGCCAAGGTGAACGTCGCGAGTTCGAATCTCGTCTTCCGCTCCATAAAAAAACAAAAGACGCTTGGTATTTCAGCGTCTTTTGTTTCATAAACGGCGCCATAGCCAAGAGGTAAGGCAGAGGTCTGCAAAACCTTTATTCCCCGGTTCAAATCCGGGTGGCGCCTCCAAAAATCGACAAGTACGATTAGTGCTTGTCGATTTTCCTTATTACTTCTTCACTATTCACTCTTCACTAAAGTTTGTCGATTTTTGGAAAGTAATAGGTAATAGTGAAAAGTGAGAAAATTATCTATCAGCCCATTGTTTTAATTGACAATGTATGATATAATTATTGCAACAATACATTCGAATTTAAGGATGGCACATATACTATGAAACAAATTTTTTTCAATAATTTTGTTATTTTTGTTATTCCGTTTCTTGTTGGCATACTTGCTCGCTTTTTATTCCGCAAATATTGCAAAGCGTGGCTGGTTACTGCTATTTCTATCGCTTTGACTGTTGTGGCATTTGTTGTTGAGAAAACCGTAAATTCATATGGTAGTGAAAGATATGCACTTTCACTTGCAATGGCTGTATCTGTGTTTGTAGGTTCATTGTTAATGGGGATAATTTTAAGAATTATAAATCAAAAAAGCTGCAAATAATATTTGCTTTATCACCAAATAAAAATTTAATATTACCATTCAGAGCAACTATAAACGGTTGCTCTTTTTTGTTGCCCAAAAAGAGGTTTTATTCTCGCTATTTATCATTGCAGTATAAAAAATATCAGCGGAGGCAAATCAGCCGTTGCAGCCACCGCATACAGAAGCGGTAAAAGATATTTTCAGCGTACTTGATATTTTGCGTGCAAAAAATAAAACCTCATTTTTGAGCGAAGTAATGGTATTAAAACCGCAAATCCATTATTTACATACAAAATACATGCTTGCCTATTTGCTTTATAATGGGCCGTGACCTTATCCACGAATTTGTCGCGGTCGACGGGTTGTAATAATATATGGCGCCGCCTGTCGGGTCCCAGCCGTTCAGGGCGTCGCGCGCGGCACTGTAGCAAGACGTGCCGGGCGTGACATTTATCTGCCCGTCCGACACGGCGGTGAAGGCGCCGCTCTGATACACCACGCCCGAAATGGTGCTCGGGAAAGACGCGTGCTTGACACGGTTCAGCACCACCGCGGCAATCGCCACTTGTCCTTCATACTTTTCCCCTCTTGCCTCACCGCTTATCACCCGCGCCAAAAGGTTCACATTTGAATTGTATGAAGACGCGGAGCCGGTCGGCAAACCGATTTTGGCAAGCGTCGCAGGTCCTGCTATGCCGTCGGCGGTGAGGCCGTGCTTTTTCTGGAACTTCTTCACAGCCGCCTCGGTCTTTGCGCCATAAATCCCGTCTGCCGTCCCGCTTAAGTATCCCCACTTTATCAGCCTGGTCTGGATATTCCTCACCTCTGTCCCCGTCGAGCCCCGCTTTGACAGGGCAAGAATTTCCGACGGCGTCATCAAAAACGTCACAACAACCATAATCAACGCAACAATTTTTTTCATAGCACAAAAAATCCTTTCAGTAAATAAATCAGGTAATCGTAAAATGCAAATTTTGCAGCTACCCCATAAATAATATATAAAGGGCTTTGTAAAAAACATATATTTTGCGGCAGCCCCTTACATACCATAGTTATTTCTATTATTTACCTGAAAGGTTTATTTTATACATTATGTTCTCCTGTTTTTGCCAAAACAATCCCGGTGACACTGTGTGCGCCCTTTTCCACAAGCTCCGCCGCACACGATTCCATCGTCGCCCCTGTTGTATAAATATCGTCAAAAAGTAAAATATCCTTACCGCAGACCTTCCGGGAATCGGCAATATACACGTCTTTGACATTACCCAGACGTTCCTGTCTGTCCCTCGTCATGCTCTGCCTCTGGTTGTGCCGTTTCTTAAAGACATATGTCCCGTCAAACGGAATTGAAAGCATATCCGCCAACGGCCGTGCCAAAAGCTCTGTCTGAGAAAATCCCCTCTCCCACAGGCGTTTCCTCGAAATCGGCACCGCTGTCATCATGTCAAAACCCCTATGCAGTCCCAAATCGGCAAAACGTTCATACATGATTATGGCAAAAACCTTTGCATAGCGTGTCTGTGCAGTGAATTTGTATCTTTTCACCGCTTCTCTGAAGCTTCCCCCATAAAAGCACGCCGCAAAAAGCGAGGACAGCGCACCGGTGCCCGGGAATACCGCACCCTTCGGCACACGGCTGATTTTGTCACTGCACATTTTGCAAAGTCCCAGATACTTTTCCGCACAATATGCCTCTGCCATTGCTTTCCGCCTGCGGCACATTATGCACACAAAACAATTCTCCAAAAATTCCACCATCTTTTAGAAAAGGCTGTGACCGATTTGGGCACAGCCTTTATAATGCTTTTCTTATTTCTCTTGGGCATCGTCTTTTTTCGGCTCGATGCGGCAGACCAACGCCTCTTCAATACGGTGCTCTTCAATCCTCGTGACCTTTATGCCGAGCCCAAACGCCTCCAATTCTATCGTGGTTCCGTCCTCGGGTATTGTCCCCAGCTGTCCCAGAATCATACCGGCAAATGTGTTGTATTCCTCCACCGGCAAGTCGGTTTCCAGCGCCTCCGACACTGTGTCAATGTCGGCAGAACCTAATATTTTCCACGTGTTTTCGTCAAGCTTTGTTATCTCTTCCTCTTCCTGTCCGTCATATTCATTGTCAAGATTCCCCACGATTTCCTCCAGCAAATCCGACATCGAGATAATGCCGCCCAAACCACCGTACTCATCAAGGACAACGGCAAAATGCGTTTTGTTTGCCTGCATCTTCCTGAACAAATCCTTCGCCTTTATGGACTCGGGCACAAAATACGGCTGGCGCAGTATGGCTTTTACGTCCGCCTCCGTTATACTCTTTTTCTTTATCAAAAGCCGCAGAAAGTCCCTGCTGTAGAGGATTCCCACTATATCGTCCACTGTTTCGCCGCATACCGGGTATATGGAATGATTGCTCTCGTCAATCGTCTGTTCCCATTCTGCCAGGTCCTCCATCCACAGGAATATGACGTCGGTGCGGTGGGTCATGACATTTTCCGCCGGGGTGTCGTCAAGCTCAAAAATGTTATGAATCATTTCCTTTTCTTCCGGGTCAATCGCGCCGCTTTCACTGCCGACATCAACCATAAAGCGGATTTCTTCCTCCGTCACTTCGTCGTTCTTCTCCTTGGGGTTTATGCCAAAAAGCATCGAAAGCAAATCCGCCGCGCCCGAAAGGAGCGCCGCCGCCGGCATAAACACATAATAAACAAAGAAAATCAGCCATGAAAAGGCAAACAGAATTTTTTCGGGTTCTTTTACCGATATCCGCCGCGGCAGATATACCCCAAAGACCAAAAGTATCGCCGAGAGTATCACAATACTCACGCCATAATCAAGGATTCCGTATCTGAACTGCCACAAAGGCGCAAAATTCACAAAAACAAGCGCCGCCAGAACCAACTCTGACAAAACAACCGCAAACCGCATACAATTATAAAGCCTCGCCGGCTCTTTCAAAATATGTATCAGCTTTTTTGCCCTCTTGCTTCCGCTGTCAGCGCGGTTTTTCAGCTTTGCATCGCCGACATTGTCTGCCGCCGTTTCCACACACCGAAAAAGAGCAATCAAAACCACCAAACAAAAACAAAGTAACGTTCGCGACGGGAGCGTGTCCAAAACCATCATCCTTTCAAAAACACAAATATTTTTTCATAAAAAATTACATTGTATATTTTATCAAAAAATTGTGCAAATGTCAAATTACTTTTTTGTGACATTTTTATCATTCAGCTGTTTTATATGCCGAAAAGTTTCGTCCTCACCCTTTTCGGCAAGCATGACAAGCCATTCCTCCAAAAGCCGCATCGTTTCCGGGTGCGCAATCTGCGCCGCCTTCCCTTTTCTGAAATACTCCAGCGGGTGTGTTCTTGTGTACTTGCTGCCCATGTATATCTTACTTGCGGCAAGCCTGTCGCAAAACATCTCCTTTACGTACCTGAGCGGCATCTGGACAGGTGCAATCAGATGAGTGTTTACGTCATAGTCATGCCAATACTCAAAATGATGCTTGTTCCGCCCCTGGTGGTGCAGCCATGCTGTGGAATATCCGTTTTCCATACGTTCCATGTCATTCGGGCTTTTATAGCCGGTATAGTATTTCGCCCCGATTCTGAATTCTGTCGGGCTGTACTTCGACAAATCGTGGAACAGCCCCTGAAATCCTATTCCGGCTTTGAAGCAATGCCGTATAACCGCATGTCTGTGCCTTGTGATTGTGATAAAATGTCCGATAAATTTCACTGTTAATCCTCTTTTCTGTGCCTGTTATTACATTAAATTATACAGCCTTGGCGAAAAAAAATCAACAGCTTTTTTTCTAAAGCCGCCCCACCGCCCGCAAAAGCTTCTCTGCCACCTCGACAATTTTCAGTTCATATTTCACGTCCGACGTAATCATTCTGTAGCTTTCGGCACTCATCGAATTTTGCAGTATACGGCTGCCCTCGGGGGATACCCCCCCGACAGTCTGTTCTGTGAAGCACAGCGGCGGATATGCCACACACCACCAATTTTCGCCCCCTCCCTCGCCCAGGACAACACGTATCGCCTCATAGTTGCCCTTTGGCAGCACGATGCCGTTATACTCCTTGCGCGGAATGTCGGCATGCTCAAATTTTATATGTGCGCGATAATCCGCACCGATTTTTTCCAGAAAATCATTTGCGCTCTGTTCCATTTCGGGCATCGCGCCGATGACGTCCTCCCTCCCGGAGTCCCTTGTCAGTCTGCCGCGTACGTCGTCCAGTATCGCGTCGCGCACCATAAGCTTGATTTTTGTGTCCTCTTCGGAATTGCTGTTTGAGATAACGTGCAGACGTATGACGCTCCTTTCTATATCCCTGTAAACGCCGATATAGTATACCACCGTCATAAACAGCGCCAATGCCGCAAGCAGTGCAATTTTTTTCATTTTATAAAAACCCTCTCTCATTTAATTGTCAAAAAGATTCTTGACAATAATTTCTTACGCTATACATAAATTTCCGCTTTGTCGGGAAAATTATTTGTAAACATCTGTCAGGAGGTATAAAAAAATGAAAAAAAATGCCGGGATACTCTGCATTTGCGTCGTTTTATTTGCGGCGGCATCAGTGTTTCTCTTTAAAACCAACAAAAGCGCAGACGCGCAGACCGGAAGGAACTCGGGCGACATTCAGATAATGGCACGCGCCGTAAACGGAGAAGCGCGCGGCGAACCGTATGAAGGGCAGGTTGCCGTCGCCGCGGTTATATTGAACCGCGTCAAACATTCTTCCTTCCCCAACTCCGTGTCCGGCGTGATATATCAGCCCGGCGCGTTCACAGCCGTGTCCGACGGGCAGATAAATGTCCCCATAGACTCAAATTCCACCGTCTACAAGGCATGCCGGGACGCCATGAACGGCTGGGACCCAAGCGGAGGGGCAATATATTATTTCAACCCCGACACGGCAACCAGCTCGTGGATATGGTCGAGAACCTTTATAAAACAAATAGGCAAGCACAGATTTTGCAAATAGGGAGGACAAATGATGAAAAAATTTCACATATACTGGGGCTCTGCGGCAATCATAACAGCCCTCGCCGTCTGGGGGCTTTATGAAACAAACAAGGTCAGCTCCATGAAAATCAAAATAGAAAACAACTACAACCGCGCCTTCCACGAGCTTGTCGACTATGTGGACGACATAGACGCACTTTTGCAAAAAAGCATGCTTGTTTCAAGCCCGGCGCAGATGGCGTCTATATCGGGGGAACTCTTCCGCCAGACCTCTGCCGCAAAAGCATGCCTGGGTCAGCTCCCCGTTTCGGAGGTTCAGCTGGAAAACACAGAAAAATTTCTCTCCCAGGTGGGGGACTATACCTATTCTTTGTCGCAAAACGTCATAAACAGCGGCACTGTCAGCGACTCCGACTACAACAACCTTAATTCCCTCAGCCAATACGCCGGCATGCTGAACCAAAAACTGCTTGCCATGCAAAGCGATGTCTATGACGGCAGAATCAGCTTTGGGACAATAAAAAGTGAAAGCAAAGAGCATTTCGGGACAGTTGCAAGCGCCGCGGGCGGTGTCCTCTCAGACTTTGAAGGCGTGGAAAAAGAATTTCAGGAATATCCGGCGCTCATCTATGACGGGCCTTTTTCGGAGCACATAGAAAAGCTTCGCCCCGTTATGCTTGAAAACGCAAAGGAGGTTTCTGCCGAAGAAGCGCTTTCGGCGGCAAAAGCCTTTTTGGGCGCAAAGGCAAACAACCTTATATACGAAGGCGAAAGCCAAAACAATTCGCTTGACGCATATTCCTTTGCATATGTTTCCGACAATTCGGAACTGGACATTGCCATAACAAAAAAGGGCGGATATCCGGTCTATTTTATGGAAAACCGCGAAATCGGCGAGGAAACGCTTGACATCGCACAGGCAACACAAAAAGCACGGGAATTTTTGTACAACAACGGCTATACCTCGCTTAAAAACAGCTATTATGAAAAAAGCGGCGGCGTTGCGACAATCAATTTTGCATACGAGCAAGGCGGAATAATATGCTATTCCGACCTGATAAAAGTGAAAGTTGCCCTCGACAACGGCGACATTGTCGGGACGGAAATGCACGGATATCTCATGAATCACAAATACCGCGACTTCCCCCGGAAGAGCCTGAGTGCAGAAGAGGCACGCGCAAAAATCAATCCGCACCTGAACATCGAAAAAAGCTCCGTTGCGCTTATCCCCAAGGACGGACAAAGCGAAAAGCTGTGCTATGAATTTACCGGCAGCCACAACGGCCGCAACTTCATCATATATATCAATGCAGAAAACGGGCGCGAAGAAAAAATTCTTATGCTTATAGAATCAGAGGACGGTATTCTCACGATATAAAACAAGAGGATGTAAAAAAAGTCCGGACCGCAAAAAGGCAATTTTATGAGGAATAGAACGCATTAAAAAGCAAAAAAACTTTATGTTAAATTAAGAAAACATTTTATTTAATTTTTGTTAAATTAAAACCTTTTTGCTGCGTACAAACCGAACCGCTCGGAGTACACACGTACGCCGTCGGGTTCAGTTTGCACGTTCTGAAGCATTTTTTTCTATCCACTCAAAAGGAGCTGTAAAAAATATTTTTTACAGCTCCTTTTGATTTTTATAAGGATATGAAAAAAGCTTTGAAATCAACAAACTTCACAATAATATGTGCGTTTTGTTTATTTTCTTGTGTTTTGGAGTATTTTCAATATCCGCTTTTATTTTGTTTTCAGCCACTCGTCATACTGTTTCTGGAGTTCCGCAATAACCTTTTCTATGCCTGCCTGATCCAGCTTTGTCATAAATTCGTCATACCAAACCGACATGTCCTCGGTGCCAAAGTCTTTTCTTGCCTTGTATTCCGCTTCGATGTTGGTTATATTTGCAATCTCCGTGTCAATCGCAGAAGTGTCAGGCACAAAGCCCAGCATCGGCGATTTGTCCGCTTCGTTGTTCATCTTTTCTGTCTGTTCCCACACGTCTGCCGGCTGACCTTCCTGTACAAATCCGTTGAACTGGTTGCCGAATTTCCAAGCATTTTGTCCGACACCTTCATATCCGCCGCCTTTTACAGGTGTTACTGTTCCGTCAGCGTTCTTTGTATAAGTTTCGCCCTCGATTCCCCAGCAGATGATGTTAAACAAATCCTTGTCTGTGTTTACAAGTTTCATCAATTCTACAGCCTCTTTGGGGTGCTTTGTATTTGCGCCGACAGAAACCATTGTTTCAAGCGCGCTTGTTCTGCCCACATATGGCTGGAACACCTTTGCATGCAAAAATTCTTCTCCGTACTGTATTTTCTGATACGCTTCCTGTCCCGGCTTCCATGTGCCGAAGGTGAACGCAACCTTCATGCGTTCTTCCGTATTTGTAAGAGCGTTTCCCGCACTTGCAATATCATTTCTGATATAACCCTTTGTATACCATTCTCTCAGCTTCTGCACGCTGAGCTTCCATTCGTCTGTTTTGTAAAGATTTACAAATTCCTGTGACGAACCGTTTTTCTTCAGAGCCGCTCCGCCCGTGAGTGTTTCATATACTGCCACATAAAAAGGCGAACTGTTTGGATTTAATGTGTACAAGTCCGGTCTTTTTTCGTGAACCTTTGCAAACATCTCGTCATAAATCGCCGCAGCCTCAAGCAAATCGTCATATGTGGAATTTATGTTTGACTTTTCTTCAAGCTTTGCAAGCAAGTCGACAACGCCGCATTCTTCCGCAACGCTCGTCGGTATTTCCATGTCCTGCGGATTGGATATAACCTGGATATTCGGTATGCCGTAAACTTTTCCGTTTACCTCTGCCGCTTCGATGTAATAGCCGGGGATAACCTGGTCAAGCCCCGTTTCTTTTATGAGCTCTGTGATGTCATAAAGTCCGCCCAGAGCAATGGCCGTCTGATACGGATTTACATATCCCGTAAATGTAAGGTCATACGCCTCGCCCGATGCCATCTTCATTTTCATCTTTTCTGTGAATGACGCGGAGTCTATGTACTTTATATCAAGCTTCATGCCTATCGCCGGCTCAATAATCTCGTTTGCCTTTGCCATCACCTTGTCGTGCGCCGCCGGCTTGTCACCAATCATATACCACACAAGTGTGTTGCTTTTGTCACCGCCGCAGCCCGAAAGTCCGGCTGTCAGCCCTGCCGCAACCGACAGTCCCAAAACCGCCGACAAAATTCTTTTCAATTTCATTTCTCGTCCTCCCATTTTAAAAAAAATTGTTCTACGGTATCTGCAATACCATGTATTCTTATCTCCATTATAACATTCCGCCCCCAAAAATAATAGTGGATTTTTTAAAGATGTTTGTGGATTTTTTTTATTTTTGCCGCGATTTTTTCAAATGCTATTGATTTTGTACAAAAAAAAGGGTAAAATATTGTCATAAGTTTCTTTGCCGTGCGGTTTTGCGCGGCGGAATGGAGAAGACCGATGTACAAGCTTATAATAGTAGAAGACGAATCGCAGATGAACCGCCAGCTGACAAAAATCCTGGACTGGGAAAACATTGGGTTTGAGATTGTGCACACCTTTGAGAACGGTGCAGATGCGATGGACTACATAAACAAAAACCATGTGGACGCGGTGCTGACAGACATCAGGGTGCCTGTCATCTCGGGTGTGGAATTGTCAAAAATATGCCACAGCGAGCACCCCCGGATAAAATTTGTATTCATAAGCGCTTTCCGCAACTTTGAATACGCCAGGAGCGCCATAAAATACAATGTTGTCGATTATATCACAAAGCCCATAACCTACAACGACTTTTTTAACGCAATGGTTGCACTCTACAACGAGGTGGACAAAAACAACCACATCTCCACACTTCAGGAAAGAAATGACTTTATCGAAGACGAGATAGCCTTTATGCGTCAAGAATATCTTTCAAGCTATATCCTCGGCGTGATTGACCTTGACACCCTTATATACCACCTTTCCCAAATCGGCATTGTTGTGGACAAGGACAACTGCTCCTGCGCAAAGGTCAACATCAAAATCAAGAACTTTGAGTTCTTTATGGAAAACACATGGACGCACGAGCGCGAACGGTTTTACAGCACAATAAATAAATTTATCACGCCGGAAAACGACTACGCGTTCTTTTCCGTTTCACAATTTGTATATGATTCCATAGAAGTAATCGTCCTGGGCAAAAAGCGTTTTGATGATGATGTTTTTGAAAAATCCATTGACGAATACTTCCGCACAGTGAAAGAAAACATGAAAACCATTTTGCAGATGGACGTGGAAATAAATGTAACACAACAGGCGCAAAACCCGGCAGAGTTGAAAAAGTACCGCATTTCCAAAAATTCGGCGGCACATCTGTGCGCCATGGTCATGTCGTACATACACAGCGACAGCCCGGCGGAAGCGGCGAGAACCGTGCAGATTGTGCGAAAGATTTTTTCTTCCGATGCAAAACAGGCAGAAAAGTTTTGCCGCACACTCTTCTCGGAAATCATGCCTCTGCTGAAAAACAGCGACGAGGCGCGCATTGAATTTCTTGCCAAAAATGACGTGAGCGAGATGTTTAATTTTTTGAACGAAAAAATTTCAGACATGAAAAACACCGCCGAGGACGGCACAGACAACACAATGGAAAGGGCAATAGAATATATAAAACAACATTATACGGAAAACATCACTCTTGCCGACGCCGCAAAATACGTTGCCCTCAGCCCCGGCTATTTCAGTTCTGTTTTCAAACAATATACAAACGAAAAGTTTATAGACTATCTCTCCAGACTGAGGATAAACAAAGCCATGGAAATGCTTGTAGGCTCAAACATAAAAATAACCGCAATTGCAAACCTTGTGGGCTACAAAGACGCGCAGTATTTTCATCGGGTTTTCAAGCTGTATTCGGGCACAACGCCCTCAAAATACAGGGCAGACCACGGAAAGGAATAAAAAATGAACAGATTTTTCAAAGACTCTGTAAATCTGATACGCAACTACAAATGGAACAGCATGTTTTTCAGATATTTCAAGGTGCTGATTTTTGTAATCATTATCCCTGCCATAATATTTATCGCAATTATACTGAATTACTATCTCAGCTCCATAAAGTCTGACATAGCCACCTCTCAGAGATACGACATAATCAAGTCTGTGACGCAGTTTGACAAAGCATATGACGCGATATATGATTCCGCAGAGCACATCACAGCTTCCGGCATGACAAAAGATTTCATTGCCGCGCAAACCCTTGGCAAGGATTTGTATGACGAGTATTTTGCTTTTCTGAACAAAGAAAAAAGGGCTCTCCCCTATATAAATTCGGTTTCGGTCTACAACCCAAAGACACGGTACGTCATGTCGACCTATGGCAGCAACTACATTGACGAATTCCGCGACAACTCCTGGTTTGACATGTATCGCGGAGGAAATGCGGATTTCTCCGCCCCGTCATATCCCAAAGGAATAGAAACCCCCGGCATGTTCAACATCTGCTGCAATCTCCTGATAAATGACAGAAATGCGGGGCTTATAATTTATACTGTGGACGGTGCACTGCTGACAGACCAGATGTACACCGGGGAAGTGGGCAAAAACGAAGCGGTGATGATTTTTAACGACGAGGACTTGCTCCTTTATTCCTCCGACAACCGCGCGTCATACACCGTGTCGGAAAAGGAAATATCCGGCACGCTTGATGAAACAAGCTATAAAAAAGAATCCGTCCTTAAGAATTCCTCATACCTCTACAATTTTATCGCATCGGAAAATCACAGTTTTAAGCTTGCCACCGCACTTTCCACAGCGGCATATACCAGAAATTATTCACGCATTGCATATATAATGATTACATATTTTGTCGTGACTGTCCTTTTGGTTATTTTGTTTTCCCTTGTTGTGGCATTTTCGTTTTACCGCTCCATCGTCAACATAGTCATAAAAACCTCTTCCATAAGCGAGGACACCGGCGTGAACATGAGCAGCGAAAACAACGAACTTATGTATCTGAGCGACACACTGCTAAACACCGTCAAAAACCACCAGCAAATAGAAAGCGAGCTTGTCGAAAAGATAACCAAACTGAAAAAGGTGCAGTCCATAGCCCTGCAAACACAGATAAATCCGCATTTTCTTTTCAATTCCTTAAACCTTGTAAACGGGTTTATCCTTGAGGAATGCAGGGGAGAAAGCAAGGCGGCAACCATGCTCTCCAATATTTCGGACATACTTTATATTGCACTCAACACAAAAGAATACATCGTAACAGTGGAAACCGAGGTTGAGTATGTAAAAAAATATTTGGAAATAGAGCAGATAAAATATCCCGAAAAGTTTGTTGTCAAATATGACATTTCGCCCGAAACGCTTGACTGCAAAACCGTCAAGTTTGTTTTGCAGCCGATTATCGAAAACGCTATAGAACACGGCATAAAATGCCTTGGCGACAAGCCCGGTGTGATACGGGTGACCTCTGCGGTGATGAACAACAGGCTTGTCCTTTCCGTTTCGGACAACGGGCCGAAAATATCGGACGAAAAGCTTGCAGAACTGGAAAAAAGGCTTGAATCGGAAGAAATACAGGAAACAAAACACATCGGGCTTTCCAATGTCAACCAGCGCATAAAGCTGATTTTCGGCGAAGAATACGGCGTGAGCATCTTCTCCGACACCTATGAAACGGTGGTTGACATTGTGATGCCGGTGATTGAATAAAAAGAGGGGATGTAAAAAAAGTCCGGACCGCAAAAAGGTGGTTTTGTGAGTAATAGAACGCATTAAAAACAATAAAACTTTATAATTTGTAAAAATCTATTCGATTTTTCTTGATTTAAATGCCTTTTTGCTGCGAACAAACCGAACCTCTCGGAGTACACACGTACGCCGTCGGGTTCGGTTTGTCCGTTCTGAAGCATTTTTTCCTATCCCCTCAAAAGGAATCTGAAAAATACATTTTTTGCTGTTGTTTTTTAAACCGGCGACTTTCCGCGGCACTCAATCTCGCCGAAGATTGCTTTTACAAATGCCTCACACATCGCTTCGCCCAGCGAATACAGATTCATATATGTAGAATAATGTCTGTAATACTGGTTGTACAAATATGGCGAACCAAAGCTTGCAACAATGGTCCTTTCGGGGTTTGCCTTCTGCGATGCCCAGACGCTTGCCCCGTTCTCACCGTTTAAAGTGATTGGCCCCGGCACTGCGTTTGGCCCTTCAAAGCACGCAAATACCGTCAGGTCAGTTTCTTTTTCTCCTTCCGCAAGCTCTTTTAGCCATATGTCCCCCGTCATCTTCACTTCAATTCCGCGGTTTTCAAAAACCTTTTTCAAATATGTGAGTTTTTCATACGAGGACTTGTCCTTTGCCACACATACCAGAAACACTTTTTTTATCTTGTCCGCATCAAGCGGAATTAAATTTTTCCTGTTGTTCAGCAAGGTCACTGCCTTTTCGGCAATTTCTGACGGAACAGCATATGTCTCTCTCGCTTGCGGAATTATGTCATCTCCCACGTTCATAATCTTCTTGACCCTCAGGATTCTCTCCACCGCGTCATCAAGGCGCGCCATGGGGATTTCACCACAAAGAATCTTTTCTTCCAAAACGTCCGCATACCTTATATCCGGCCAGAGAAGCATGTCGTGCCCTGCCAAAAACGCATCAATGGCAAATTGCACCCCTGCACTGCCGGCTCCGCCCATGCTCAGGGCGTCGGTCACGACAATCCCCTCAAAGCCCAGGTCATTTTTCAGCAAATCCGTGATGAGCTCTTTTGAAACAGTGGCAATTGGTGCACTCCCGTATTCGTCACGTTCGCTTTGCAGGCACGGAAGCGACATGTGCGCGCTCATCACCGACAGCAAACCGTCGTCAATCATTTTTTTATAAATTTTTCTGTATGTATTGTCCCATTCTTCGCGGGTCAGCCCCACCTCCACTTTTGTCAGGTGGGTGTCCATGCTTTCCCTCCCCATGCCCGGGAAATGCTTTGCACACGCAATCACTTTTTCCGAAGCCATGCCTTCTATGGTTTTGCAGAGCAGCTCCGACACTTTCTCCGGGTCGCTGCCGAGTGAGCGTATGTTTATCGGCGCAAATGGCGTCATTGCCAAATCCGCCACCGGCGCAAAAGCCCAGTTTCTCCCGGACTTTGCAAAATTCGCCGCACTTTCCTTCCATACTCTGTAAACCAAATCGTCATCGTCCGCCGCCCCAAGCGCCATCTGGTGTATGCCAAAAGTGCCCATCTCAAAATCGGCACAGTATAACGGCGGAACCTTCAAAAAATCCGCCCACTCTTTGCGCGCCTCAAAAACCTCTTCGACGCCCGCCATTTTTCCGCCGACTATAGAACCGCCCAGATATATCCCCCCGACAGGGTATCTCTGCAAAAATGCTCCGCAGCCGCCATATTCTTCAAATGTTTTTTTCGGCTCCGTTATTATTATTGTCTGGCATATTTTTTCTCTCAATGTCATATTGCTGATGTCAACCATCGGTTTCTTCCTTTCACTCCAAAGTCTTAGTCCTCTATTGTATTTGCATCTCTGACGGCCGCCTCGCTTGCCGCGCTGCCAAACAATTGTATGGCAACCTTGTTTTTACATGCCGTATATGCATTTGCGCTTATCACATTATACTTTGGCATTCTCATCTCATCTTCCGCCATATTATAAAGATTTGCATATTTCAGATACGGCGTCGTTTTATATGTCCCTTCCGACAATCCCATCATTGTCTTAAAGTTGTCGTCATCGCCGTACCAGTTTGTCATGCCGGCGGTTGAAAGCGCAACCGCACTTTCCTCAATATTGCTGAAACTGTTTTTTACAACATCATTGTTTCTTCCGCCGTTTACAAAAATACCTGTCCCCGATATGTTTTCAAAACGATTGCCGATCATGCTGACACCGCACATGCAGTCATCAAGATAAATTCCATATACTGCACCATGCGAAGACGCTGTGGCGATATCGTGGATATAATTTCCCGAAATCTGTGTCCCCCGCGACACGGCGCTCCGCCCGGCGTATATCGCCCCGGAATCGGCAGAATCGGTAACAACATTATATATCTCATTTCCGGCGATTACGTGGTCGTTTCCGCCGAATATTACCGCACAATGCGGAGCGTCATACAACTTGTTGCCCTCTGCTCTGACCCCGACGCCCTCAATCCTCAGACTCGGCGTATAACGCGTCACAAGCTTTGATGTGTCATATATTTTATTGTCCCTTATGACATTGCCGCATGCCTCAAGCGTTTTTGTGTCCCCTCCGTCTGTGCCTATGCCGCTCCTGCCGACAGAAGAAACAGTGTTTTCCAACACTCTCAAATTTTTTCCGTATGCTTTTATCCCATATGATGCCGCATTTGTAACCTTGCAGTTTCTCACGGTCACAAAGGTGCTTTTGCTGATTGCCACCGCATCATATCCGCTGTTTTGGATATCCAATCCCATAATTTCCACACTGTCCGCACCGTCAACGGAAATTATGCCCGACACATCTGTGCAAAGCGTAACCTCTGTGCAGCCCTCAGGCGGATAGAAATAAAAATTGCCGTCAGCTTTGTCATAAAACCATTCTCCCGGGGCGTCAAGCTCTTCCAAAAGATTGTAGATATAAAATCTCTGCCCCTCTCTCACGCCGTATCCCGACGGATAAGCAGTGGTTATCGTGCTGTCCGTTATCCCGGCAACGGGTGTTGTCTGGTCAGACCAGTCATAATACCAATATCCGAAAACCCTTGCGTCGGACGCCGCACTCCAGCGGCTCATGTCCTCCTCAGCCGTGAATATCATCGGCAGTTTATTCTTGGCACTGCCGTTTTGGGTTACACTTTTTATTGTCATATATCCTTCATTGGGATACCTTGCAGGACGCATCATTTCGCCCGACGCATATACGGTGGAATCGGTGCCCATTCCGCTGTATCCCGCCGCAGAAAGCTCTGCGGTGCTGTGCCCTGTCACATACAGCTTTGGCGCCGCTATCCCCATATCGTTTAGATTTACCTTCAGAACCTTGCCGGCGGCCCCGGCTTTTATGCGGCTGTCCGACGCTTGCGAAAAATCGCTTATCTGCAGCGTTTTTCCTCCGCGCAGTATGACTTTCTCACTCCCATACGGTCTTATGCATGTGTTGCTGTCACTGTCAACAAAAGACAGTACGCCATCGAGGTTATATGTGCCTTCTCTTATTATTATTTCCGTTGCCCTGTCCTGTGTCTTGTTTGCCCTTGCGTAGTCCCTCGCCGAGGCAATGGTGTCAAAAGGGTGCTCCTCAGAGCCGTCGCCGCCCGATGGGGCGGCGACGGAAACATATGCTTTCAAGTCATTGTTTTTTTTTAGTATAGGCAGTTTTTCGTCCAATGGGGCCTGTGTTTTTGTGTCCCAGATGAATCCTTCTATTACACTGTCGGAGGTGACAGTGTCGGGTACGCTTAATTTGATGACAAGCTCATTGTCACTGACCTTTTCGGAATCAATCAGTGCGGCTTTTTCCAGCCTTCCGGAGCTGTCCTTGATTGCCGCGGCAAAGGTATATCCCGTCGTGTTGGAGTTAATCTTTGCCTTCACCATGATTGTCTGTCCCTTATATTCGCTCAGGTCCATGACAGGCACTCCGTCAGTATTCACAGCCTCTGCGGAAATCACCGCATTGGGGTTGTCCTCCGTTGTAAACTCAAACAAATACATATCACTGCATTTTTCGCCCGTGACAGAGGCAATGTTATTTTCAAAAACAATTCTGTATTCCGCCGAATATTCCAGACCGCCCTTTATGCTTACGGTCGCTTTTTTGTCCTTATATCCCACAGTGTATTCGTCCTGTGTCAAAAGTGTACCGTTTTTGTATACATGCACGTTTTCATAGTTCACACCTTCAACTGCCCTGTCAAAGGTATACTCAAGCGCTTTGTCAATGGGCACATTCTTTGCGCCGTTTGCGACCGACCACTCCACAATCTCCGGATAGGTATATCTCTCGACTTTTATGTTGTCAACCCAATATACGCCGTCTCCCGTGACTCCTGTCCTGAAATCCGCGCCGTATCTGTTAAAATTGTCCGAAACAATAAATTTGATTTTCGCCGCGTCTGTGACATTGTCATTCAAAGTGATATCTTTTTGCTTCACTTTTCCGTCCACTGCAACCGCATATGTCCTGTTGTCCATGTCAAATGTTATGTCAAATTTTTGATACTTATCGCTTATATCAGTCACAAAATAATCTTGCCATGTTCCACTGTAAAGGAACAAAGAGTTATGGTACTGTATATAAGTCATAAGCGGATTATCCGTGCTGTCTGCCACCGTGAAATTGCTGAGCAATGCGCTGTTGCTGTCGGTTCTGAGGCTGTATGACAGCTTGATTTTCCCTGTTTTTTGGCTGCCTATCGGGATTTCAATTCCGTTTTCTCCGCTGTTTCCTGCCGCGTTATAGGGCTTGACGATTTTCAGCGCATTGCTGTCCGTCGCCGTATCCTTTTCGACACTGACGCTGCCGTCTGTCTTTGTGATGCTCCACGATGGGAAAAGTGTTTCTATTGCCGTCCCTGCCGTCACATTATCAAAGTTTTCTGCCGCCAGCTCTGTTTTTGCTTTTATGACAAAGCTTTCTTCCGTGTCGGATATTGTCGGCAGATAAGAAGTATTTGCGGCTTTCACACCCTTTTTGACCTTCACTGTATACACAGTGTCATAGTCTGCCGTCCCCGGCATTGTCAGGATAACCCTGTTTGCGTTTTCTGTGCTCTTTGCAACGGTTATGCCCGAAACCTCCGCGCCGGCGCGGTAAAGCTTAAAATAATCTCCCGTGACATATGTGCTGTCCGGCTCTGTGTTGAAATCTACATAAAATTCTTTTCCGCTGTTTGAAATACTTTCCTGCTCAATACATTTTTTCTCGATTGAGATGTTGTCAACCCAATAAACCGGGTCAGCATCATCAGTTTCCATCGCTCCGGCTTCTCCGGTGTTTGCGGATATCAAAAAGTTCAGCGCGCTGACCTTTGTCACCGACCAATTTGATTTTACCCCGTTTATCGTGGCGGTCTTTTCGTCAAGATTAAATACAATATCATAGTCACGGTAAGAGTCCGAAATCAGTGAAGGCCCTATGTACTGTGCCCACGACCTGTCACAATACAACCCACCTTTTGTCTGATAAATCCAGACTATCTTATCAGTATCCCAGCCGCCGGAGGTTGTCGCCCAACCTGTCACCAGCCCTTCGGGCAGCAGCGCTGTTTGCTTATCTGTCCTTATCCTGAATTTCATCTCTACGATTCCGCTTGTCTGCTCTGCAAATTTTATGCTGAATCCTGTGTACGCGTTTCCGGATACCGCCGGTGTCTGCTTTGTCTGTGTGATTTTCACCGCTTTTGTGTTGTTTTTCGGGTCTGTCGCGATTGTCACGCCGTCACCGTTGTTGGAATCCGACACAGCCCAGCCGGTGCCCAATCCCGAAAGCTTTGCGCCTTCTTCATAGTCCTCAAAGTCGTCCCGTGCAATAATGTTGGGCGCTTTTGTAATGACGCTTTTCTCTATGCCCTGCAACAGCGCGCCCAACGCGGGATTTGCGCCGCCAAGCCCTGCCTTCACCTTCAGGGTATATTCTGCGTTATATTTTATTTCGTCAATCGTCACATTGACCGTCTTGCCGCTGTCTGCCGATTTTGCAATGCTATAGCTGCCGCTGTCAAGCTTTGTGCCGTCACAGTACAGCTCAAACCAATCGCCCGTCAGCGCCGCGTCGGCAACCTCATCGCTGAACGCAACGCTGAACATACCGTCGGAATACCCGATGCTTTCCGCCTCGATATGTTTCATTTTGATTGAAATGTTGTCAATCCAATAAACCGGTGCCGTATTAGAGGTCTGGTCTATATAACCGTCCTCCGAGCCATAGGTGTTTGCCGAAATAAGGAATCTCAGTGACGCTATGTCGGTGAGCCCCGGTTTTGCAAACTCTAGTTCCGTGCCCCCGGATTTTATATTGTACTTTTTGTTTGCCATGTCATACGTCATGACAATGTTTGTATAAGACAAAGCCGAGGCATTTGCAAGGAAGTTATCAGGATACTTCATAGCTTCACAATATATGTCTTTTTTGTACCAGTTGATTCTTTGTGCATCACTGCCGTCCTCACTGCACACAAATGACCTTGAAAAGCGTGAGGTCATCGACTCTGCCCTCATGTCAAAGCTTATCTGTACAATTCCCTCTTCAATTTTGGGAAACGGGATTTCAAATCCTGTCCATGGTTTGTCTGTTCCTTTTTCATAAAATGCCTGTGTCACCTTCACGGCTTTGCTGCCCGTCACCGGGTCTGTCGCGACCGTCACGCCGTCACCGTCGTTAGAATCCGACACAGTCCAGTCGCCATGTGCCAGTCTGAGTGACATTCCCTCAAAATAGGCGTCATTGTCAAAGTTTTCGCTGACAATCACTCCATCGTCCGTTTCTGCCGCGCCTGCCGGCACGGCAACCATCGCGGTGCACATCGCCGCCGACATAAGCACGGAAATAAAACCTTTGATTTCTTTTTTCATTGTTTTCCCTCCTTGAATATTTTTAATTCAGGTAATTGTAAAATGTAAATTTTACAATTAGCCACCGTATCTTTGCGGGGGTATCGGGGGTGCCAACCCCTGATTGGTAATCAAAAATGACGACATGTGCGTCATTTTTGGCTGAAATAAAAAGTTTCAACTTGCCGTAAAATTAAAATCGGCCGGAACTTTTTATTTCTACCCCAAAATTTTAATTGGAAAACGTTAGCTTTACAATTACCTATATTTTTAATTCCGTATCCGGAATCAAATTCACCTTATAATATAAATATCACACACCTGTGAATACTGTTTTTTCAAGATTACCGTATCACCGGGCAAAATCTCGGAGTTTTGCGAATTGCTTACCTCCATGGTGTCCGTGTCGAGAAGAGTATACGTGTTCTGCCCGTATACAGTGCTGATATAGTGTGACTCCTGATATGTTTCGTCCTTGCCGCTGTCCGAAACATTTACCAGCAAAATGTTGTTGTCCTTTCTGTCAACAACCTTGCCGTAGACAAGCAGCAGCTGCGGCATGTCGGCGGCGGTCTTTGCGGGCGGCTCGACTGTGGAGCTGTTGCCTGCCTGCACTCTGTAGCCGCCGACGTTTTTATAGCTTACCAAAACTCTCACCGACTCGATTTCTCCCAGTGCATTTGCCTCAAACTGGATAATGTCGCCCTTGGAGAGCTTGCTCAAACCGCCTTCCGTTCCATACCACTTTGTCCCCGATTCCGGCTCGATTTTCACCGCGTCCGCGCTTAGGTTTCGGCTTACAAGGTTTCCGCCCGAATAGAAATAAATCTTTATGACTTCTTCGTCATCTTCATTCAAACCGCGCTCGACTTTCTGTATCATGTACGAGCGGCTGTTTGCGTCAAGGGTGGAAGTGTCCGGACCCTTTGTCCCGACTGTCGCAAACTCGGGGACATAAAATTTGTCTGCATTGTACAGTGTCACTGTTTCTTTTTCAAAATAATAATCGGAACTATAGCCCTGTGTCAGCTTTGTCTTAACCTTGTATGCTTTTTCATTTGTTTTCAGGCTTTCTGCCTGCGGCACCTCAAATGCCGTTGTGCTGCCGACATAATATTTTGCCCCGACAAGGCTCATATAAAGCCTGGACTCTTCGCCGCCGGAGCCGCATACATAGTCCTTCGTAAGGGGATAGTCCACAGTCCCCGGGGTTTTCCCCAGGCGGTCAAGCGGCAGTGCAAGCTCTGTGATTTTGCCGTCCTTTGTCTTGAACACAACAATGTCGCTCTGCGTCTTTCCGGCGGAGTCTACCAGAGAATTGTAAACCTCGCTGTCGGCAAGCCTCGCGCCGCCCGTGTGCAAAGGTGAATAAAATTTTACTTTTTCAGAGAGTTCAAAGCTTTGGATTTTTCCCGAATCGGTGTATGCCTTGATGAAATATTTTTCCGTTTCCTCGTCCTCATATGCATTTGTGACATATGCATATTCAAATTCGCCCGACATTTTCACCCCGGCGATGTATCCGTCGGCAGAAAGATAAAAATCTCCGCTCTTGCCCATTTGCGGCACAGTTGTCAGCTTTCCTCCCTCAATGACTTTCTTAAAGGTTTTTGACAGATAATATTTTTCACCGTCAATCTCATAAAAATCGCCCTTTTCGTCATCTCCGATTCCGCTGACCGTCCCGTTTACGGCATTCTGAGAAACCACAATATTGTAAATCTTTTCCCCGTTTTTCAGGCTTATTTCTTCTACTGTTGCTATGTTGTATTTCTGCAAAGCCCCGATTTCCGCCGCCGCTTTGTTCAGCGTGATATTGACGGCTGTTTCGCTGTCCGCCTTGACCGAGCCTCCGCCATACATAAACGCAATAATCCCCGAAAGCCCCGACACTCCGTCTATCGGATAATCATAATATACATGAACAAACACCGCGTCTGCAGAATTGTCGCCGTCATTGTCCGTTATTTCCAGTTTGTCCGCCGCCTCAAGATACTCCTCGCCGACATTGCTTATACGGTCGTGATATACTCCGTTACAAAACACTGCCGCATCCGAGTCGATTTTTATGCGATAGTTCTTCTTTCCGTCAAATGCAGAAATTTTTCCGTCCGAAAAGCTTTCAAAATCCTCCGGCAAAATCTCCCATGTTTTTGTTGCCTTTGTGTTTTCCCACATACATATGATGCGGTCGCCGTCATCGCCGCAATCGGCATAAGCACACACCGCCTTGCCCATCATGAAAATGTCCGCGGCGCCCGTTGTCCTGAATCTGCGCTTGTTTATCTCAATTTCATCTTCCGCAAGAATTTTATCGGGGTCAAAATTCATATAATATACCCCTGTCACAACACCCTTTTGCAGGAATATGTCCCTCTTGGAGAGATATGTTTCATTCTCGTTTTCCTCAATGCGTGTCCCGTCCGCGTCTATCGTGGTTTTCGCCGCCGGCATATTCACGGCATTCTCAAGCGCCGCAAAAAAGTCACGGTATGTCACCTCTTTGTCGCGCCCAGCCGCGATGCCCTCAAAAACCCCGTGCTCTTCGGCATAAGCAAAGCTGTCCTGTGCAATTATTTCATAATGCAAGGCCCTCAAAAGCCATTTTGCCAAATCAACATACGTGAGTCCTCTGTCGGGATAAAAATTTTCCCCCTCTTCCAGCACTCCGTATTGTTTTGCGGTATATATGCCCGAGGCATATTCATTTGCCGTGCTCACATCTTTATATGGGCTCTCGGGCGCTTTTTCGCCAAGCGTGCCGGTCAGTATTTTTGCCATGGTTTTTGCCCCGTACGCCCTCGTCACCTTTTTTGCCATGTCAAAGCTTTCCTGTGGTTCGTCAATAAAACCGAGATATGAAAGCAAATCATAAATACACTTATAGTCGCTGTTGTCCGACGCCGATTCACCCGAAAGAAATCTTTTCGGCACAGGCACATCGTCCTCAACGGCATAAGCCGCCGCCGAAAATCCCATCCAGACCGCCAGTACCGCTGCAATAAATCTATTGTACTTTTTCATTTTTCACCTCATATATTCTCAGCATTCTCGAAATAACCGTCAATGCCTCCGCCCTTGTCGCATTTGCCTTCGGGAAAAACATATTTCCCCCTCTGCCCGTCAAAATTCCTCCTGCATGTGCAAATCCGACTGCGTCTTTTGCCCAGTCCGAAATCTCACTGCTGTCGGCAAAATCAGCCGCGCCCGCTTTTTCTTTGGCACTGTTTAGAATATTGTTTATCACAACAGCCATCTCTTCGCGTGTGATGTTGTCCTCAGGGCGGAAAAATCCGTCCGCTCCCGACATAAGCCCTCTTTCGGCGGCGCCCAGAACCGCCTCATAATACCACTTGTCCGCGCTGATGTCCTTTATTTCGGCAACGGCTTTTTGCGGCATGTCTGCAAAAGCCTTTGAAATCATTGCCGCAAACTGCGCCCTTGTGACAATCCCGTCCGGGTTGAAAGTCCCGTCGCCCATGCCGTTTACGATTCCTTTTTCGTACATGCCGGCAATCTCCTGTGCCGCCCAGTGTCCCTTTATGTCAGAAAATATTTCATTTTCTGACGGTTTTGGCTCTGTCGGCTCTTTTGTTTCGTCGTTCTTTTTTCCGTCTTCCACCTTCGGCACGGCAGGCATTGCGCTCGCGCCGCCGCCCCCGCCGGAGCCGCCTTTGGAAATATTTGCCGAGACTGTTACGCTTTCGCTTTTGACCGCATCGCCGTCATACGGATAGTTCTTTGCCTTTGGCGTCAGCTCGGCATGCACTTTCATGCCTGCCATGTCCTTTGTGAGCACAAGGCTGTCACCGTCCTGCAAAAACCTTGTGTCGGCATACCATTTCACTTCGCACTCGCCTTCATCGCCGTTTAAGTCGCTGTATACATAGCTTACATATATGCTCTGTCCCACTTTTGCACTGCCGTTTATTTTTATGTCGGAAACAGTCGGTCTCATCAGCCCGTACACCGCTTCGCTGAAGACCTCTTCGCCTTCGGCAGTGGACTTTACGGGCGTTACCCCTGCTTTTATGAGGCAGTCACAGTCGTCCTTTGTCACAGTGTATGTTTTCTCTGTCCCGATTTTCTCAAAAGTCTTTCCCCCGTCCGTGCTTCTGTACCAGCAGTATTTCTCTTCCTTTCGCTCCTGGTTGTTTGCATCAAAATAGTCAAAACTTACGCCAAGCTCACCGTTTTCTTTCATTTCTCCCAAAATCTTCACGTTTTCCGCCTTTGGCAGAAAAAATCCGGTAAAGACTTCGCTCATTGTTTCTTCACCCTCATACGGTTCCTCTGTTGACACCGGGGTCACGGAAAACTTAAAATATTTGTTCTTGTCATGCTCTGTCAAAGCATACTCAAGTCCGTCCGCACTTTCAATCAGCTTAAACTCGCCGTCGGGAGTGTCACAGCAATACCATTTGTACAAGCTCTTTCCTTCCTTTTCCTCCCCCGGCTTGTCATTTATGTCGCTATATACATAGCTTGCTCTCAACACAGAATCGCTTTTGAGCTCTCCCAAAAACCCGAGTTTCACCTGTGATGCCGCCGGTGCGACATTCCCGACAACCCTGAAATGGTATATGTCTGTCTGGGTTTTGCCGTTCTCTGTGTCGGTGCCCGTCACAGTCAGCACATAATCGCCCACCTCTGTCAGCCGTGTGCCCGACACAAATGCCTTTTCTTCACCGCCCGGCGTTTTCAGAACTGCCTCTATGGTTCCCCTTGGGTTCTGCGGAATAACCGGCGTGATGTCGGAATACACTCCGCCCTCCTCCGGGTCTGCCATTTTGTCAAACATTCTCTGTGTCGTAAAAGTATATTCATAATCCTCCGGCAGCGGCAGATATTGTGTCTGCGCCGCTTTTATGCCCTGTTTCAGCACAACCCTGTATTCGCTGTTGTATTCCAAAAGGCCCGGGAATGTCAGGGTTATCCTGTTGTCCGCGGCATCCGTGCTGTATTTTTCACTGCCTGTCTGCACGCCGTTTTCATAAACCGAAACAGAATCCGCCACGCCTGCCGCGTCAATATTTACGTTGAAATCCAAAGACACATCGGCGTCAATCGCGGCGACAGCGCCGTTTTCGGGCTTTGTCCCCGTCACCGACAGCCCCAGCTGGCGCACATACACGTCATCTATCCAGTACACTGCGTCGCTGTTGATTTTCGGCACCCATGCCTCAGCGCCGTCGCGGTAGTTTGCGGCGATATAAAACGTCACTTTTGATATGTCGCTGAGGGTTGCTTTTGCATTATAAACCGTATCTTTTCCGTTTGCGGTTGCCTTGACGGAATATGTGTTGTTTTCAAAATCAAAGGTCAACAGAAATTTTACATAATTTTTGCTGTTTAATGTTGCAAGATAATTGCCCATGCCGTTGAAAAACAACGAATCCGTATAATGATAATACGTACCGATTCTCGCCCCCGACGAATTGAGCACAAAGCTGTTGTTGAACAACGCGCTTATGCTGTCCGCTCTCACAGAAAATCCCACCTCCGCGACACCGCGGTTTATTTTGTCAAAGCTTATTTCAAATCCTGTTTCGGGGTTTGAGTTTTTTGAAACCTCCTGCTTTTTTTGCTGAATCCTGACAGCATTTGTTCCGCTTACGGGGTCTTTTTCCACAGTGACGCTGTCGCCCTCGGCGGAATCCTTCACCGCCAGCCCGGCGATGCCCGTTTCGGAAAGCTTTGTGCCGGGTGCATATTCTTCAAAGCTTTCGTCCGCAAAGGTAAAGCTGTCCCTTGCCGACGCCCTTCCCGGCGCTGTGCCCAAAACAATCAAACAAGCAGTCAAAACCGACATAAATTTTTTCATGGCTACCTCCTTTTTGCACTTTGTTTAAAGTCTGTCTACAAGATTTTTTATCATATCTTCGTCCAAGACACCCTCCATATCCTTTCCGCTCACCACGATAAGCCCCGCGTCGTCCCACAAAACCTTCTTTTGGAACAAATCGCTGACTGACCTGAGCGGCACAAGCGTCCTTGAATTTTCAATAATACATTCTCCCAAAAGCTCTGTTTCTCCGCCGTCAATCAAAGCCTTTTTGCTGTTTTTTTCAAGCTCCAGCCTTTTGCCGTTGTATTCAATCAATATTTTGCCTTCGTCATATGTGACGTCCGCGCCCAGCATTTCCCCCAGGAATCTTATCGGCACATATGTAAGATTATTTTTTATCTTTGGCGTCACGCCGATATTGTCCTTGTCTATCAGTTTTTTTGTCCAGTTTACATATGCGCACGGCTTGCCGACCGCCAGCACAACCGCGTCGTCGGAAAGTGCGCTCTTCAGGCGCGAGGTTATCAGCCCGGCTTTGTTGTAATCCGCCGCACGGAAGTCCGGAAGCTTTGCCGCCGCCTCGTCCGAAATCTGATAATTTTCGTTTTCCGGGTCCTCAAAGGCATTCATGCCGACAGTTGCACCGTCGTCATATTCCGACCAGTTTTTCATCATCGCCACCGTCACGTCATTCGACATCGGCTGCAAATCTATGACCTTCCCGACCTTGCAGCTGATGTTATTCTTTATGACATTAAACTTTGGCGCCACGGGATTGTCGTCCTCCAAAATATCTGACAGGTGCTCAAATTTTTTGTACGCATCGTTCAGCTTAAAATTGCCTGCGTCCACCCCCAGGTTCGGCAGATATTCTGTGCCGTATCCCACGCCTATTGCCGAAACCAGAACAGAACTTTCCTTGTTGTTTACAAACACATTGTCATTGACCTTGTTGTCACGGCCGCCGTTTACAAAAACACCTGTGCCGTCTATGTTATAAAAAAGGTTCTGTTCAACTGTGATTCCGCTCTGCACGTCATCAAGATATATCCCATATTGCCCCGAATGGTCAGAGTCGGAATTTATGTCGTGGATAATGTTTTTGCGCAGCACCGTTCCGCGCTTTACAAGGCTTCTGCCGGTATAGCAGGCGCCCATGTCCGCCGCCTCCTTCAGCACATCGGAAATATCGTTGTACTCAATCACATTTTCCAAACCGGAAAATTGTATCGCAAGGTGCGGGCCGTCATAAAAGGTGTTGAACCGCGCCGTGTTTCCGCAGCCGTTCAGGGTCAGCGCACCATAGTATGTCTTGTTAAGCCTCCCGAAATTGTGCACCCAGTTGTTTGTCACAAGCACATTGCCCGGCTCAAGAGTTTCCTCATTGCCGCATTCAACCGCAATTCCTCTTCCGCCCACATTGTATATGTGCGAGCTGTCTACGGTCACGTTTTTTGAATAATAAACATTTACACCGTTGCCGGAAACATTTTTTACGGTATTCCCGAAAAGCTTTATGTTTTCGGAATTATTCACCGAAATTCCGCCGCTTCTTGTCCCTGCAAAATTGATGTCCCGTATTTCAATATTTTTGCAGTTTTCAATTTTAATCAGGTTGTTTGAAGAAAATCCCAAAAGGATTTTGCTGTCCTTGTTGTTATCCAAGGGATATATGTAAAATTCGCCCGTGTCCTTGTCATAAAACCATTCCCCCGGCGAATCCAATTCGCACAGCAGGTTGTATATATAAAATCTCTGCCCTTCCGCAAGCCCAAAAGATGACGGATACTCACTCTGGATTGTCATGTTTTCTGTGTCAACACTCCTTAGCGGTGTTGTCTGGTCAGACCAGTCATACCGCCAATAGCCGAAAAGCCATGCATTTTCCGCTTCTCCCCATTTTTCCAGGCGCTCTTTTGAAACATTTACCTTGAAAATCATTGTCGGCGCCTCTTTCAGCGGCGGCAATGTGCTTTTGTCGGCAATTCTCCCCGGGACAAGCCCTTCCTGCACAACAGTCCCCACCCTCAGGTATTCCCCGGCATCGGGATATCTTGCAATGCTTGTTATTTGGTCGTTGTAGAAAACCTCCGGGGTTGCCAGCATCTCGTTTGCACTGCTTATGTCATCGGGATAACTTGCATGCAAATCCCATTGGCTGTGACCCGTGACATACAGCCTGTTGTATGCCGCGACATTGTTGTCACGCAGATTGTATGAATAGATTTTTCCCTTTGCGGCGTCGGCAAAATCTCCGTTTTCCGCCTTTTTGCAGTCGCCCAGCGTGATTTCTGTGCCCCCCACAATATTTACCTCTTCAAGGGGATATGCCCTGTACACCACCGGCGCGCCTTCTTCGCCGCTGTCCTCGGCGCCGAATGCAACAGATTCCGAAACAGCATAACTTCCCCCTCTTATCGTAACAGTGACCCCGCCTGACGGATAAGCCTTATTTTTCTTCAGCTCCCTCACGGCATCTCTTGCCTCGACAATGCTTGAAAACGGTTTCGCAAGGCTTCCGTCGCCTGCGTCCGCCGCATTGGCGTCCACAAAGTATTCAATCCGCTCTTCTGCATGCACAGCCGCGGCCATGGGCACAAGCATCGAAAATGATAAAAATAAAGGTAAATATCTCTTCATGTCAATCCTCCTTGTACAAATCATATATAAGTAATTGTAAAATGCAAATTCTGCAATTACCTACAAAATCATATATTGACTTCTCTATGTTTTTATTATATAATGTGAAATATATCAATTCAATATCCTATTATGCTGTTTAGTACTCTTATAATGCTGTTTTTATGTGAATTTTAACATAAAATATCACAATAACAGAATATATTTCAAAAAATTCACCAAAAAATGGGGGTGTGTTTATGCCGAAGATAGATTTTGAATCGGTTATGCTTTTGGGGCTGCCCGTAGATTTTTATGAAACCACCATATACACAACAATCCAGAAAGAAAACTGGCACGAATATGTGGAGCTTATCTTTGCCGTAGAAGGCTCGGGATATGTAAAAGTCGATTCGGAATATATTCCGATTGAAAAAAATGAATTTTGCATCATAAATTCGTATCTGCTGCACGGCGCAAAAGGGAATCCGGAAGGGTTTCATTTTTACAATTTGCTTATCTCCGCCGATTTTTGCAACTACAATGGGCTGGACATAAAAAATTTCACCTTTGAAACAAAATTCCGCGACGACGAACTCAAAAACAAGCTTTTGTCCCTGTATATTGCATACAGAAACCGCCTTGACCCGTTCCATTATGCGCATGTCAGCCTGGCATTTCTTGATTTTATGATTCATCTGGTAAAATACCACGCATCACCGACCGCAAAACAAAACGAACAGCAGGATATCGCACTGGCGATTGGATATATACGCTCGCATATAGACAAAAAAATGACTGTGGACGAAATTGCAAAACAAAGCGGACTGAGCAAATATCATTTTGAAAGAAAATTTAAAAAAGAACTCGGTTGTTCCGTGCTTGATTACATCAACAAACTGCGATGTACAGAAATATGCCGCAAATTAAATTCAAGCTCCGCCACCATAAAAGAATGTTTTAACATGTCATGTTTCAGCAATTATTCTTATTTTGCAAAAATGTTTAAAAAACACATAGGAATCTCGCCGTCACAGTACAAAAAAGAGTGTGACAGAAAAAACTCATGCAATAAGCCTTCGGGCGGGTAAATATACACACGGCTATCGCGTGATTTTTTACACAATCAAAGGGGGGGGCTGTTTGGACAGCCCCCTGAGCGTGTCGATAATCTATCGGCACGCCAGTAAGCTTCGAAAAAGGAAGGTAAATTTGCCGAACATGGATTCGTCGGCGTATGTGTATACGGCAGAGTCCATGTTCGGTGAAAGCAAGCAAAACACCTTGAAATCTCGATGATTTCAAGGTGTTTTTAATGTGGTTATATTATAAACAATACAATTGAATTTTAACTTAAAAATATATTTATGTTTTATTTGCTTGCGGTTGACCGACTTTTTCGACAGCCTGAGGGGGCTGTTTGGACAGCCCCCCTTTTTTACAGTATTATCTGTAAACTATTCCGTTTTTTTCCGAAACATTTTTGAGCACCAATGCAATCACAAGGCATATGCCCTCTGCAACCGCCACCGTATACCAGACAAAATCATAGCCAAACAGCCGCGGCAGGGTATTTATGCAAAGCGAGTTGAAAACAAAACTGCGGCAAATATTCAAGGCAATCGCATAGGGTGTCCGCTTTGTCGAAAACAGGTATGCGCCGATAACCGAACTGCTTGCGGCAAAAACATAATTCAGGCAATATCTTGGGAGTGATGCCTCTACAATCCCGATTGCCTCTTCCTTTGCGCCGAAAAGCATGCAGATGGGCTTGCCTAAAACAAAGGTCAGCGCAAAAATCGCCAAGCCGCCGACAAGCGCAAAAATCTGACCGCTTCTGAAATAATACCGCAGACTCTTGTCGTCCTTTGCCCCATAGCTCTGCCCGTACAGCGGCTGCAAACCGCCCGCCAGGCCGTACATCAGCGAGGCAAACAGCGATGCCGCATAACAGATAACCGAAAAGGCATTGACCGACATATTCCCCAGATATGTAATGAGCATTCTGTTCATAAAGAATGTGGTAATCGGGTTTGCAAACTGCGCTATCATCTCCGGGAGTCCGCGCAGCATTATCTTTGTATAAAGCGAAAAATTGATTTTAAATCTTTTTATACGCAAGTTACCCTTTTTCAGCACAAAATGAGTCAGCGCAACAAAAAATCCGATAAGGTTTGAAAACCCCGTTGCAAACGCCGCCCCGGCGACCCCCTTCGCAAGGGGATAGACAAGGAGCCAGTCGCCGAAAATATTCACAGCCGTACAGATGATGGACGTGAACATTGCGATGTTTGGGCTGCTGTCGTTCCTGGCAAATGTGTTAAAACAATAAAACAATGTCGACGGCAGCAAAAACACAGAATACCACCGGATATAGTCTGACACCATTGCAAGATATGTGCTGTTTGCGCCGAGGTATCCGGCAATTTTTTCGCTGAATACTATTCCCAATATGCTTATGACCGAAAATATTAGTGCATTGATTGAAAGAGCATGCATAAACACCACATTTGCGCCCTCGTTGTCCTTCCTCCCGAAACGGACAGCCGCAACCGTAACTCCGCCGATGTTGAAAAGCACCGAAAAAGCACTCACAAGCATAATGTAAGGCATCGCAAGGCTCACCGCCCCCAGCGCATCAATGCCGACGCCGTTGCCGACAAACATGCCGTCAACAATGGTTAAGATAAACATACTTATATTTCCGAACAATGCCGGTATGATATAATGTATCAGATTTTGTCTTTGTTCTTGCATTTATTTTCCTCCCGGAGCAACCGATTAATTTCCTCTTCAAATATGGTATATTGCAGTTCAAACAGTTCCAAAAATTTATGCAGTTTTGCGGCATTTGGTTATTTCCAGATTTCCGTGCCATTGTCTTTTTCATATTTGTGCGCATTTGTCGCCTCAATCACATCTTGATAATACCACTCCGAGGGCGAAACGTCCCCAAACAGCTTTATACTATCCGCATGGGTCTGCACATATTTCATGTCAGCCTTTCTCCCCAGCATATTGTTGACAATCTTCACAACAGAATTACGCTTTATGGGCGCGTCCGGGGAAAACGTTCCGTCACTGTTTCCCGAAATCCAGCCCAGCGATGCGGCGTCTGCGATATTCTTTGCCGCCCAGTGTTCTTTGCCGACATCGGCAAAGGTTTCAGTGCCCTTGGCATCAATGCTGACAAACCTCATTGCTATTGTGACAAATTCCGCCCTTGTTATTTCACCGTCGGGCTTAAAGCGGTTTGCGCCGACTCCTTTTATGATGCCCATGCCGGCAAGCGCTGTGACGGCGTCATAATACCACGCCCCGCGCTTTACATCATTAAACGCACCTGTGCCCGATATGTTTTTATCAAGCAGCAGATTATAAAACATTTGTGCCGCTTCCGCCCTGGTCATATTTCTCCCCGGCTTAAATTCGCCATTGCTGTACCCCTTCAGATAACTGATATGCTCTTCCGTTTCCAGCAACCTTGCAACACCTGTCGCCGACGGGTCTGCAACAGACGGATTTTCGGGCTTTTGCTCTTGGTTTTGCTTACTCTCCGTCCACTTGGCATAGAGTGTAATATTCTGTGTGATGTCTGCGGTAAAGTCAAATTTTTCGGTCAAAGCACCGTCACTATACCACCCGTCAAATATATAACCCTCCATCTCGGGCGCCTCGGGCTCTTTCGCTTTTCCGCCGCTTTTTACGCTTTGGGTTTCAATCCTGCCGCCGCCGTTGGTGTCAAAGCTGACGGTGTATGTCGGGGTTATCATTCCCCCTCCGCCTCCGCCGGAGCCGGAACTGCTGCCGCCGCCCGAACCGCCGCCGCTTCTTCTGTAAACGGTGACTGTGGCGGTGAGAGTGCCGTCACCCTGATAATTTTCACTGCCGTCGCCGTCAAAACCGTTATAGCTTATTTCGACCATATATATACCGGCTTTTTTGGTGATGCCCGCAAACGGAACATCTGCATTGTTTGCATCTTTTGCCGAAACCAAAATATTTTTGAGAGAAAGCAGTTCATTCCCCAACATACCGCTGATTTCATACAACATGTTTTCTCTTAGCGCCGTGCCTATGCCGACGCTTATATTTTTGGGGGCTGCCGTCAAGGTGAGCGGTGTAACTTTCAGCACACCGCTTTGCGCTGTGATTTCATAATTTGCGGTTACATCAGCGTTTGCGCTGTCCAGAATAACAATCCTCTCAATTTTGTTCTCTGCGGTGCCCACGTCGGTTATCTTGCTTTCGGCGGTCATAAAGACTGTTATTTTGTCGCCGTCAATCAGTCCGCCTTCAGCATCGGGCTTTGCGTCGTTCACTGCAAGCGGCTGTGCGTCGTACACCTTGGTGCCGTTCGCCGCCTTGACGGAAACAGGCTTTTTGCCGATTGAAACTGTTGCTCTCTGCGTGAAGAACCGAATCACATAATTATCAAGCAATGCCTCGACATAACAATAATATTCGCCGCTTTGTGCCACATCTTTGACGGCATACGTATTGTATGAATCCGACGAAACCGCCGCGGCTTCTCCTGAGCCGTCGGGTACAAAATACCACTGATATTTCTCCACCGTGAGATTGTCGGCAAGTGTATAAGAAATATTGTGCGCTTTGCCGTCATACTCTCCCGAATAACCGTTCACCGTCACATTTGCCATGGTGTATGCCGCATAGTATTTCTTGTCGCCAAAGTCGCTTTTTTTGATTTCATATACCCTGGCGCCCTGCAAATGTTCGTCCTCATACCAGCCGGCAAAGTCATATCCGCTTTTTGAAACATCGGCCGGCAGTACAGCGCCCGTTCTATAGGCATACTCCGCAATTTCGCCGTTGTTTATAATCCCCCCGTTTGTTTCAAACTCAACGCTGAATTTCTTTGGCTCCCACACGGCATAAAGCGTAATGTCCCGGTTGTCGGAATATGTGTCCCCTGCAAAATATTGTGCAGCGCCGTCCTTTTGTTCTGACCAGCCCAAAAAGGTATACCCATATCTTTCGGGAGTCAAATCAGATACAGTCACATCTGCGTCATACGCTTTGATTGCCGGGTCGGGCATGTTGCCGACATACTCCGCTGTGTTTTTGTTATAGCTGACGGAATATGTGTTCCGCCCGATACCCCTCACCGTTATGACCTTAGCCTCGATGACATCTGTTATTTCAAAATACACGGTGTTGCCGTTTTGCGCGGTTTTTTCAAGCAAAACGCCGTTTGCATAAACCGCCATGTCTGCCGCGTCATAGCCGTCGGACACGGTGATGCTGAAGGCAAAGTTTCCGCCATACTCAACCGTATCGGCAGATGTGATGTTCACTGTAAATTCACTTTTATTTTCCGGCACCGTCATGGAATACATAAGCGTGCCAAATTTTGCCTCAAGCTCCAGATTATCTTCAACCCCGCCCGCAAAATTCCATTCTTCGCCGTCTGCAAACCAGCCGGCAAATACATGCCCTGTTTTTGACGGCGATTTCGGCTTTTGTGCCTTGGCGTTATATGCCACTCTTTCGGAATAATACACCTCGCCGTCAACGATGTAACGGACAGTGTAAATCTCCGCTGTCACGTCGCATACGGTGATTGTGACATCATCGGTGATGTTCTTCACCGTAAACTCGTAAACATTTCCATATACCTTTGGCATAAGCCGCACTCCGTTTGCGTACACCTTCATGCTGTCCGCACTGTAATGCTCGGCAATCGTCACCGTAAAGGTATAGTCATCTCCATACTGCACTGTTGTGCTGTCCTCTGAGCCAACCGTGTACCCGTTGCCGTCCGGGGCAGGGGTGACGGTCAGCGTTCCGCTTTCCCACACGGCATGAAGCGTCATATCCGATGTGACTTTATCTGTCACAAAATTCCATATGCGGTTCCCATCGGACCAACCCCTGAATGTTTCACCGTCTTTCGCCGGCGACATGGGTTCTGCAAGAGATGCATTGTAGTCCGACTGCACTGTCAGGTAAACCTGACCGTCGACCATATAAGTTATTGTATGCCTGTCGAGCTCAACCCCCGTCACGGCAATGGTCTGATTTGCCGTGATGTTTTTGACGGTAAACGAATACACTCCTCCGCTTTCGCTCCCGGCGAGCAGGATTCCGTTTGCGTACACCTTCATGCTGTCCGCATTGTAATGGTCGGCAATCGTCACCGTAAAGGTGTAGTCATCTCCATACTGCACTGTTGTGCTGTCCTCTGAGTCAACCGTGTACCCGTTGCCGTCCGGGGCAGGGGTGACGGTCATCAAATCCGCATCAAACCTTGCATAAACAGACAAATCCCTGTCAAGCGCCGTTGTTTCGTCAACTTTCACTCCGCCGGTCATGGCAGTGTACCAGCCCGCAAAGGTGTGCCCCGCCTTTACCGGCGGATTCGGCAGTGCAACGGCGGCACCGCTCCCTTCGATGGCAGACTGTGTATAATAAAGCCCCCCGTCAAGGAAAAAGCTTGCCGTATAGATTTTCCTGGCTTCGGCAGAGGCAACAAAAGAAACAGGCCCCGTTATCTTATATACCCCTTGTTCAATCAATTCGGCATTTTCCGCCGGGATTGCTGTTATGACAGGAGAATTATAACCGTCGCCGCTTGCGGCAGTGACGCGGACAGTTTCATTATACGCGGCTTCATTTGCGCTGAGCGCCCCCGTGACGCCTTCTCCCGTTATGAGCGACACCGCAAATCTGTTAATCTTCCACTGTGCATACAGTGTGATGTCCGCGTTGACATTCAATTCGCCCCCGGCACTGTAGCTTGTTCCCGTTCCGTCCGCTTTTGTGTTCCATGCCGCAAAGGTATATCCCGTGCGGAGCGGTATCTGCGGACTCAATATAAGCACATTGTCATGCTCTTTGGTTTGTGCCGAAGGCACAGCAACGTTGTCCGTTGTGTTGTTTTTGTATTCCACCGCATAGGTATCGGCAGTCCATTTTGCATAAAGTTTCACATCATCCGTCACCTCGGTGCGGAAATCATACGGATAATTGCATGACGCATCTGTGTACCAGCCGCCAAAGGTATATCCGCTCCTTTCGGGAGTGCTCGGCTGCAATGCCCTCATGTTTTCCTCAACCGCGGAGATTGAATATATACTGCCGTTGCTTATAAATGTGACGGTATGCTGCGGCATTTTGGCAACTGAAACCGAAATCACGGGCTGTGAGGTTATCCCGCAAACCGTATATGTATATACATCGCCGTTTTTCGTTCCGCTCAGCGTGCTTCCGTTTGCAAACACCACCGGGACAGATGTTTTGTATCCGTCCGCCGGCGTAACATCAAAGGAAAAGTCAGCTCCGCTTTCGACCACGGTGTTTTTCGGCGATATGCTGTACCCCGTGCCGTCATGCAGTATGACACGGAAGGTTTCTTTTCTGACGTGATAAATATTGACGCTTGTGTCGGCAGATACATGCTTTATGTTGTATGTGTATTTGCTGCCGTCCGCCTGCACCGCGCCCAGCATGATGCCGTTTGCCAAAACCGTCATTTTGTCCGGGGTATAGCCGTCCTCCACGCGCACCGCAAAGGAAACGTCCTCACCCTTGCTGACAGTTATATCTTTTTGCGCGGTGATTTCAACATCATTATAATATACCTTGTACCCCTCTTGTGAACCGGGAAGTGTCACCGTAAAACTTTCATTTTTTTGGATAACCGCATACAGATAAACAACCGTTCCGTTTTCGCCCGTGAGCCCTGTGGCAATCTCCTGTCCGTCACGATAATAAACCGTGTCGCTCCCCGAGGCAACAGACCAGCCGCAAAACGCATATCCCGCCGGGACAGAAACGCCGAGCGTTTCTGCCTTTGGCAGAGAGAAAACGTCGCCATAGACGGCGGATACCGTGCCGAGAGTCTGTGTTCCGCTGACAAATGCAACAGTATAGGTTATCGGCTCCCATGCCGCATACAGCTCAAATTCATCCGCGACGCTGTCCCATGGGGCGGTCCGATACGGCTCCGACAGGGACATGTCTGCATTGTATACCAAAGTACCTCCTTTGTTTGCCGAAGTATAATAACCGGCAAATGTATATCCATATCGATACGGCGCCGTCAGTCTGCCCTCCGGGAGTATATTTCCGTACGAAACTTCACAGTAAGCAGTCCCCGAGGTGCCGCCCTCAAAATTAAAATTAACCTTTGTCTTTGCACCGCTCCAAACCGCATAAAGTGTGATTTCTCCGCCGCGGACATCTGTGAGATTCTTCACATTTGCCCCGTCGGCATAAGCAATTCCGCCGCCCGATGTATACGACCACCCGTCAAAGCGGCACCCCGTTTTGGCAAAGGTGTTTTTTGCAAGCGCAAGCTCTTTGTCATAAACGGCTGCCGTCGCCGCCATGCTGCCGCTCCCGCCGTTTGCATCATAGCGTATCGTATAAGACACCGCCTCCCACACGGCATAGAGAACAATGTCCTCTGCGCTGACAGGAATCCTCTCGCCGCCTGTATATTCCGCATATCCTAAGTCTTGTGCCGTTGCCCAGCCGAGAAAAGTATATCCCGTCCTCACCGGCACATCTGTCTTGACAACAGCCATGTCCCCGTTTGCATAAGTGCGCATGTCGACAGGCGGATTTACACCGCCGTTGGCGTTGTATATCACATTTATTCCGCTTGCGTTCGAAACAACTACAGAAGCATTGTTTTGTATTTCAAATCTGTATTTTCCGTTTGTCGGCTGTACCTGAATACCGTTTATGTATACCTTTGGCGCCGCGCCGCTGACGGTGAACTCGGCATATCCGCCAAGCACATAACCGCGCGCATCTATGCCTGAAAGCGTATAGCCGTCCGCCGCAAACACGCTGACCGTATACAAAATCGGCTCATAAACGGCATAAAGAACCGTGTCATGATTTTGCATCGTATATGGCGAGGATACTATATCGGCAACGGTTGCCGTTTCGCTCTCCGCCCAGCCGCGGAACAAAAACCCTTCTTTTTGCGGCACTGCATCGGTCAGCTTCACCTGGCTTCCGGCAGGCGGATAAGAGGCGGCGGCATAGCTGTTGAAAACACCGCCGTTGGCATTGTAGACAAGCTCGGGGTTCTTGCTCCATACTGCAAAAAGCGTCACGATGGAATCGCCCATGGTAAAGTTGTCATTTGGCTGATATTGCGCCGCCGCAGAATCGGATTTTTCAGACCAGCCGCAGAAGGTGTAGTTTTGCCTTGCCGGCACTGCCGCGCTCAGGCTGACGGTTTCATTTGTGTGCACCTCAACAGCCGGCGGCGCGCCCTCGCCGCCGTTTGCGTCATATGTCAGGGTATATTTGTCCTTCTCCAGCCATGCGGCATATATATACACTGTTTTCCCCTGTTCTGTGGCAAGCCCCGCCGCATAGGTTCTGTCCGCCGTATACATCGCCCAGTTCTGTTCGTCATACATGTTCCATCCCACAAAATTGTAGTTTGGGTACGAAATCCCCAGGGCTGTGTCGGAAGGCAGGCACAGCTCGCCGTAAACAACATCTCTCAGAGTGCCGACATTTTCCCCTCTGCTGTAGAGCTGGATATTATATGTAATCGGCGTCCACAGGGCATACAGCGTTATGCCCTGCGCCTTGTCGTATACGCGCGCAGACGAGCAGTCGGCATTATAATACTTTGTGCCGCCGCCGTTTGGACTTTCAAAATATCCGCCAAACAAATAGCCCGGCTTGTCGGGCGCGGCAATCACCGGCATGTCACTGGCGAAAACCGCCGTAATGGTGGAACCGCCGGAGCCGCCCTGTGTGTTTAACACAACATTATATGTGTTTGCCGTCCATTTTGCATAAAAAGTGTACGGGGCATCTATGTCATAATTCTTTGCCGCTTCGCCGTCGGCATAATAATACTGCGCACCGGCGCCGTTTGCCTTTTCAAAATATCCGCCGAAGGTGTAGCCCTCTCTTGTCGGGGGCACAACGGACGGCATTTTGGCGTCATATGTCACGTCCGCGTTTTGGGCGCCGCCCATTCCTCCCTGCATGTCAAATGAAACGGTGTATGTCTTTGCACTCCAGTCTGCATAAAGCATAAGCCCGTCCGTTTTGTCATAGCGTTTTGCAGAAGTGCCGTCGGCATTGTAATACTTTTCACCTCCGCCGTTTTGCTGTGTAAAATATCCCAAAAAGGCATAACCTTTTTTTGTCGGCTTTTCGATTGCCGGCATGTAGGCGTCATATACGGCGGTGACCGTGCCGCCGCCCGTGCCGCCCATCGCGTCCAGCGTCACGGTGTACTCCTTTGCGCTCCACTTTGCATAAAGTGTTGTGTTTGCGGTTTGGTCATAATTTTTTGTTGCTTTTCCGTCATAGTTATAATATTGCACGCCATTGCCGTCCGCTTTGCTGAAATATCCGCCGAAGGCGTAGCCCTTCCTCGACGGCGGTGTGACGGCGGGCATCGCCTGCAAATACGTCGCCTCCGCGCTTTTTGTGCCGCCCATTCCCCCTTGCATGTCAAAGGTGACGGTATATGTCCGCGGCAATGCCGCGGCGGAAATTTCTATGTCGCTGACGATTTCATCTGCGGCAATCAAAATATTGCCGGCACTGTATGTATAGCCGGATATGGCAGTGCCGCCCACCTTTACGGATATGTTTTCCGGGACACGGTATCCCGCCGCCGGCGTCAGCACTGCAGAATAATCACTGCCGGATTTTGCAATCCGCGCCCCCGATGATGACAGATTTGTCAGCCTGTTTGTCACATCAAAGACAGATTTATACAACAGATTGCCGACAGAAAGATTTGACTTTGAATAATCAAACAGATTGCCGGCATCGTCTTTGACAGAAAGGCCCGAAATGCTTTTAAGCTTTAAAACCGCATTGCTTCCTGTGTTTGAAAGTGTTGTTGTAAAATACACCGTTTGCCTGTCGGACGAATATGTGATGTCATACCCGACTCTGTTTCCGGTCGACAGATTCAGCGTCGGCTTGGAAGAAACTTCAACGGCTTCGTCAAATCTCATTGCATACGTCACCTTGTCGCCCGGCACGGCATATGCCGGCATGGCGGTATTTCCGTTTACGGCATACAGATACGGCTCCGCCGCGACAGCCGGTGCGGTTTTGTCTGTCAGGAATACATTAAAATCACCGATAAACGGTCTTCCGCCCAGTGTACCCCAGTTTGAAAACCATATTTTTGCATATGCGGTATTCTTCGGGATACGGATATTGTTATACCACAGCGTTATGTCAGCTTGCAGAGTATGGTGGTCTTTATATGTTTTTTTGTGCGAATCGTCAAGCAGATTGTCCTGAGCGTCAAAAAACTCCGGCCGCAAAGAAAGCGAGTGCGTCGACGCGGCCTGCATCCAATACACCGCTTTTGCGCTCAGCAATATGTCACCTTTGTTAATTTTGACTTTATCTTCATCGGAAAAATCAATCCGCCAGTAAACGCCTCCCGTGAAGTCCTCGTTTCCTATGTCGTCATTAATGGTTCTTGCCCGGATTGTTATTTTGTCCTTAAAACCTTCGTTATCTGTTTTGTATGCCGTTTGCTGAATAAAATTGTCGATATTTTGCCAGCCCACGGATATAAGATTATCTCCCTCATTCATTTTCGGAATCATATTCGGCGTGTTTTGGTTCCCGTTCCAATCCTCTCTTTTGGTTGTTTGTGCAAAAGCCTGCATTGTAAAAACAGGCACAAGCGACACTGCCATGCATAATGTCACAAAAAAAGATATAATTCTTTTTTTCATGTTAAATCTCTCCTCATATTTCTGTATTGTTCTCTTTTTCCAGCAATATCTGGTCTGTTTTGTTCCTCAGCAAAAGAAGCATGTCAAGCTCTTTAAGCGTGATGCTGATGCCCTCTTTGCGGAACAGGGACAACATTCTCGACAGATATTCGGTTTTGTTTATGTCATTTCTGCATAGTGCAAGGTTCTTAAGCTCTTCTTTCAACTTCTCATTGGTATCCAATTCATAATTGAATTTTGCCACTTTGTCAAATGTTAGTTTTTTCTTCTTGAAAAACACCGCTTTCACCTCCATGCAACCAAATATTATTGATAAGTATAACAAAAAACCACCCTTTCGGGTGGTTCTTGTCATAATTGGTTGATTTCAAAACATAATTGGTCATTTTTGGGAATTTATGAATTTAATATAATGCATACGGTCATAACGCCGCCGTCACTGCTGTATTTGATGCCGCCGTCATATTTGCGTATCGCAGAAAGCATGCTGGCAATCCCGATTCCGCGGTTTTTAATCATGTTGTTTTCTATCGCAATATCTTTTCTGCACGGGTTGCTGCATACGATAACGGTTTTGTCCGCAACCGTGCGGATATTGACCTCTATTTTGCCGTCCGCGCCGGATTCAACACAGCCGTTTACAGCATTTTCCAAAAGGTTTGACAAAACGGCAACAAAATCCATGTCGGATATCGCCGTACTTTCTTTTGTGTCTGCCTCAACGGACACCTCGATGCCGTTCTTTTGCGCCTTTGTACAAAAGCTGTTCAAAATGGCGTTTACGGTAATATTCGGGCAAAAGTCATTCAGCTTTGCCGCGCCCAGGCTGTTGTCATATTGTTCCAGATATTCCAGCGCCTCGCGGACTTCGCCCTTTTTCAGCATGGCGGCAATGTTTTGGTTGTGATGCCTGAAATCATGTCGGACGGTTTTTGCCGACAGTTCATTTTCTTTTGCAGTTTTGAGCTGCCCCTCTAAATATGCTATGTTCCGGTTAATCAGCTCTGTATTGCTTTCATCTATCATAGACCGTATCGTCCCAAAGATAACCCACAGGATTGAAACATAAATCAAAACGGAAACCCCGAAAAACGGGATATATTTGCCGATGTGCCGGTATTCGGCATGAAATATCACCAAAAACAGCGCAAATATCGCCAAAAACAAAACCGAAACAATTGATATGGAATACCACGTTTTCCGACGTTTCCCCGGCACTGCCCTTACAGACGGACGCAAAAACCGTATGTATATCAAAGCCGCCGGGATAAACAAAACGGTTCTTATGATATTTCTTGCATAATACACAACGGTTTCCGACGCACCCCTGAAAAACACTCTGCACAGTATGAGCGAAACGCACACAAATATACTGAACACGTCTGCATAGCTGATGAAAAGAAAAATCTTTTTGCATGCCGGGTCGGCAGAGGTCAGTAAAAATACAAAAAACGCCATGACAATCGTACTTGTAAACGCCGCGGCATAATACCCCGGGCTGTCCCCGAGCCCGAGATAAGACAGCGTGATAATCCCCACAAACACGGCACAGAATATCGAATAGATGAGTGCCGTTTTTTTCACAGAGTATTTCGGCTCGGTCATCGCCCAAAAGGAAATCAGGTGCGAAATCCCAAGCAAGACCCACGCCGCAATCATATGTATCATTTTTTCATTGCCTCCTCACGGTAAAAATCAAAGTATTGCTCCTTAACACTGTTTCTGAGGCGCCTCGGGACGGGAATGTTCTGCCCGTTTGTCATGACAAGCTCTGCCCCGAGAATGCTCTGCACACACCGCAGATTCACAATATATGATGCGCCGACCGGGGCAAAGCCCTTTACGTCACAAAGCATGTTTTTCATGTCGGCAAGCGCCGTGTGCGTCTTGATGCTTTTCCCCGACTTTAAGTATATCTCGACATTATGGTTTTTGGATTCTATATACATCACCTGATACAGGTCGATGCGATGTATTTCCCGACCGCTTGTCACAGGCACAAACAGACGCTTGCTCCTTTTCTCAATCACCCTGTCAAGCGTTTCGGCAAGCCTTTCCTTTGTGAACGGCTTTTTCAGGTAATCGTCCACATGCAATGCAAAAGCTTCAACGGCAAAATCGGGGCTTGTGGTCAAAAAAATTATGTCTGTATTGTCCGCATTTCTGTTTTGCAGCTCTTTCGCAATTTCTGTCCCCAAAATCCCCGGCATGCAGATGTCAAGCAAAGCAATATCCGGCGTGCCGTTTTTGTCCATGTCCTCCAGCATATCAAAAGGATTGAGAAAACAGCTGACCTCGACAAAAAGCTCCGAATGTGCGCCTGCATACTCTGACACAAGCTGTCTGATGTTTTCAAGTTCGCTTTTTTGGTCGTCGCATATCGCAATATTCATTCTTAAAAACCCCCTCTTTAGCCCCGGTGCAGTTTTTCCCGATACAAAAAAGATACACTCTGTCTTTCAAGTCGGGGAAAGTGTACCTTTGATATTTTATCTGACAGATTTGTACCGATTTCCCACGAAACAACACAGTCCGGCAAATCCTTTCCGAATATTTTGTACATAATTATAATTGTAAAACATCAGTTTTGCAATTACTTAATTATATCACACATTCCGGACATTGTCATCACCCCAAAGTATGATTTTTCAAATTTCGGCGCTATGCACAATTATGGATTACATTGCCCGCAAGGGGGGTAGCCGCCGCGCAGTGCCTCGTCACGGGTACAGTTCAGAAAGACTTTGTTTTTCTCTTTCATCTGCGAAACCGCCGCACATTCGGGGTAGTGGAACTTTTTTGTGTTTTTATTTCCTATATATTGGCAAATTTCCTGATTTGCAGGACTTTCGGAAGATGATGATTTTTCATTTTCTGTCGGGTTGGTTTGTGCGTCCTTGTTTTTCTTTGTTGTAATCGTGACGTTTTTCCCGTCGCTCACCGCGATGATATCGCTTTGCATGTCGGTGCGGTACACCTTGACATCTGCGTCGCGCAGACGGCTCAAAACATCTTCCGTCGGGTGTCCATAGCTGTTCTCCCCGACAGATATCACTGCATACTTTGGCATAATTTCACGCAAAAACGGATATGTGGTTGAGTTTCTGCTGCCGTGGTGCCCGACTTTCAGCACAGTCGCCGACAAGTCATATCCGGCATTCAATATTTCCTGTTCCTCCTCACGTTCTGCATCACCCGTGAAAAGAAAAGAGGTGTCGCCGTATATAACTTTCATTACGACAGAGCCATTGTTGCGATCGCTTTCGCTCTCGGTTATCGGGCCGTAAAATTCTATTCTGCTGCTGCCGAAATCAAGGGTTTGTCCCGGTTTTGGGTGGGCTATTGCCAAGCCCTGCTCTGCGGCTTTCTCCTTCAGGTTTTTATATGAGCGTGTGTCCGCCTCGGTTTCGGGGGCAAGCACATTTGCCGCCTTCATCTTGGCAAGCGGCGCGGAAAGGCCGCCGATATGGTCATCATCGGCGTGTGACGCAACGATATAATCGAGATAGTCAATGTTTAAATTTTTGAGATAGGTATAAATAACACTGCCGGCATGGGGCTTTCCGCCGTCAACAAGCATTGTTTTGCCGTCACACAGCACAAGTGCCGCGTCACCCTGCCCGACATCAATATAATGCACCGCAAAGCTGTGTTCCGAATAATCGGTTTCGGCTTTCGGCACCTCTGTGACACTTTGGGGCTGTGGCGGAGCGGTTATCGGTTCTGCATTGTCCGCGCACGAGCATAACAGCATGCATATGCACAAAAGCATGGATATAATGCGATATTTGTTTTTCATTACACAATCACCTCAAAAACATTATAACAAATTTTTATGTATTACGCAAGTGCGTATACGCATAAACGCAATAAATTGTAGAATTATATTTGTAAGGAGGCGATTCTATGGGTATTAAAGATGCCATTGTACTGCGTATTAAGCAAATATGCAAACAAAAAGGAATAAAATATAACACTCTGGCGACAAACTCGGGTGTAACGCCGTCAACTGTATACAGTTTACTTGACGAGAAAAGGCGCGACATCGGCGTTGTTGTCTTGAAAGAATTATGTGACGGTTTGGACATTTCTATTTCAGACTTTTTTGATTCCGATATATTCCGCAATTTAGAACAAGAAATTAAATGAATTTGATGAGTAGTCGCTCTAAAATCATAATATTTTTTATTGTATTATATATAGCCTACTTTTGCAATAATAACAGGCTATAATGAACTAAAGAGGATTAAAATATATGAATACTTATGAATGTGTAAAAAATCGCTTGATTTTTCTGTGTGGCGAAAAGGGAATAACAATACACAAATTGGCAACAGAATCCGGTGTTGCACCGTCAACAATTAAAAATATAATGTATGGCAAAAGCACTAATATGGGAATTGTTACTTTGAAAAAGCTATGTGACGGCTTGGATATTTCTATTTCAGATTTCTTTGACACTGATATCTTCCGTAATTTAGAACAAGAGATTAAATGACTTGCTATGGGGTTTACTAAAATTTTGTAAGGAGACGGCTTTTTATGGGGATTAAAGATGCAATTGTGTTGCGTATAAAAGAAATATGCAAGCAAAAAGGGATAAAATATAATACTTTGGCTACCAACTCCGGCGTAACACCGTCAACTGTATATAAGCTTGATAAAACGGAAACGGAAATTGCAAACAGAAATTTAAGGAAAAATATGATTGCGGCATTCCTTGATGAATTGGAAAAGCAGGAGCACTTGATTACGGATTTTGATACCGGACTTTGGAATGCGGTGATAGAATCAATGACGATATACTCCAAAGAACATATCGTTTTTAAGTTCAAGGGCGGAACCGAAATCAAGTGGTCTATTGTATAAAAACCTCACAGAGAAACCAAAACGGTGCATCTGTGGGGTTCTTTTTTGCCTGTACATTGAATTTTTGTGCAAATGGGAGAAAGCAGTCGGGAACGATTGCTTTTTTGCTGTTTTTGTATTAAAATACTTAAAGCTATGATCGCATAATACTAAAATTTTTTATGCTTTAGGGAGTTCTGTTTATGGCAACAACATTACTGATTATAATATACATCGCCTTTATCGGTTTGGGAATACCCGATTCACTTTTCGGTACAGCTTGGCCTGCAATATATTCTGAGTTTGAACTGCCGATTTCGTTCGGAAGTTTTGTCACGGTTATTGTATCTTGCGGTACCGTTCTATCGAGTGTGATAAGTTCAAAGATAATTTCACGGCTCGGAACAAACAAGGTTTCTGCTTACAGTACGCTTTTAACAGCTTTGGCTTTGCTCGGCTTTTCTTTTGCACCGAATTTGTGGGTAATGTGCTTTTTGGCAATTATCCTTGGAATAGGTGCAGGGGCAATAGATGTGGCGCTTAATAACTATGTGGCGCTTCATTATTCGGCAACACATATGAGCTTTTTGCACTGCTTTTACGGAGTCGGCGTATCTGTAAGTCCTTATATATTGTCGCTTGTTATTGCCGGCAATTTCGGTTGGCGGGGCGGATACAGAATAGCTTTTGCCATTCAGCTTATCATAACCTTGCTTTTGTTTTTATCTCTTCCGCTGTGGCGCAAGGCGCACGGCGGTGAAAATGAGTCTGAGGAAAATACACACAAAGATTTATCGTTCGGAAGTGTATTGAAGATTCCGGGGGTAAAAATGATGTGCAGCCTTTTTATTGCCTCCTGTGCCATAGAATGTACCTGCGGCGGTTGGGGCAGTACATTCCTTGTAGAATATAAGCATTTGCCGGCAGAAAAAGCGGCGCAAATCATAATGATTTATTATATCGGAATGACGCTCGGACGATTTTTGTCGGGTGTATTGGCAGCAAAATTACATAGCTGGAAAATAATAAAGTTAGGTCAAATTGTGATGGGACTCGCTTTGTTGCTGCTGATTCTTCCGGGTGGGGTATATCTGTGTGCATTGGGAATGTTTTTGATAGGACTCGGAAATGGTCCGCTGTTTCCGAATTTTAATTATTTGACGCCCGAAAACTTCGGCAGTGATGTATCGCAGTCGGTTATCGGTATTCAGATGGCGTCGGCATATATCGGAATTATGCTTGCTCCCACACTTTGCGGTCTGCTCGGTCAAGTATTCGGAATGGTTATTTTTCCGTACTATTTGATATTGTTCTACGCTATAATGATACCGGTAACAATTCGTATAAAAACGGTGTTAAAAAGAACTGAAAATTAGTGTTTGCATTTCGGCGGACTTTTGGGCATTTTAATCTAAAAACCGGCGGTGCGTTTCTTTGCAATATAATCAGCCGTATTCCGATTTTACGATACATTGTATACGGAATTACCGGGTTTAAACACAATGCCCGGCATACCGAAAAATAAAAAATCAAAAAACTTTTTCAAAACCTATTGACAAAATGATATAACACTGTTATAATAAATGTAACGGTGTTATATATAGCTTTTCGGAGGGGAAATAATGGCTGATAATGAAATAAGTACACTTGACGCAATTCTGTCTGCGGCAAAAAAGGAATTTTCCGAAAAGGGTTTTCAATCCGCCTCTCTGCGCAAAATCGTAAAAGACGCAGGCGTAACTACGGGTGCGTTTTACGGCTATTATAAAAGCAAGGAGGAATTGTTTGACGCCCTTGTCGGCGAATACTACGATACGATTCTTGCTATGTTTAAGAAAGTCCAAGGTGATTTTCAAAAGCTTTCGCCGAAGGAGCAGCGTGAAAAAATGGACAGCGAAGCCGGCAGCGGAATGCGCGAAATGCTGGATTACTGTTATGCCGGCAAAGAGAAATTCAAGCTGATTCTTTGTTCGTCTGAGGGTACAAAATACGAAAACCTGATTCACGAAATGGTGGAAATAGAGGTTGACGCAACGCATAAATTTGCGTACACCATGCAAAAGCTCGGTTATCCCGAATATGAGATTGACCCGACGCTTGAGCATATGCTTGTAAGCGGATTGTTTTCGGCATTCTTTGAGGTTATTATTCACGATATTCCCTATAAGGACGCCGTAAAATACACCGAGGAATTAAGAGCCTTTTACTCTGCCGGGTGGAAAAAAATTATGGGGTTTTAGCCCCTGATTTTTTGGGATAATGGTTAGCCTTGTCTAACTACACTACGGATATCGGAAAAGTCAAGCAGTTTTTCTTTATCATACAATTAAAACCGCTGTAAGGAGGAATTTGCTTTGAAAAAGCAATCAAATTTATCACGGCTTTTATCCTATGCGGGCAGGTACAGGAATTTCACCTATGCCTCGTGGATTCTGTCTGCCGTCAGTGCGCTTATTGCGCTTGTGCCGTTTTGGTACATATGGAAAATCATCAAAGAGGTTTTGGAGGTTTCGCCGAACTTTTCGGAGGCGGAGAATATCGTAAGCAACGGCATTTGGGCTGTGGTTTTTGCCTTTTTGTCATTTCTTGTTTACACCGGCGGACTAATGTGCTCACACGTTGCCGCATTCAGAATAGCGACAAATATGAGAATAGATCTTGCCGAACATATCGCAAAGCTGCCGCTTGGCTTTGTTGACAGCTTTGGCAGCGGAAGGCTCAGAAAAATCGTAAACGATTCCACCGGTGCGGCGGAAACTTATCTTGCTCACCGCCTCCCCGACAAATATGCGGCAATCGCAACGCCTCTGGGACTTCTTGCAATGCTCCTTGTATTCGATTGGCGGCTGGGACTTTTAAGTCTTGTCCCTGTATTCATTGCGTTTTCGATTATGTCTGCCATGACGGGAAAACGAATGGCGGAAAAAATGAAGCAATATAACAACGCTCTGGAGAATATGTCTAACGAGGCGGTGGAATATGTCCGCGGTATACCCGTGGTAAAGACATTCGGACAATCGGTATTTTCTTTCAAAAAATTCAAGGGCACGATTGACGAGTACGCAAAATGGGTTATCGCCTACACCAAAGATATGCGTGTGCCGATGATGATTTACACTGCGGCAGCAAACGGAGTATTTGCTTTTCTGATTGCCGGTGCTTTATGGTTTAGTGCAAACGGCGTGACAAACGAATTTTTGCTAAACCTCATATTCTACATCATAATTACGCCAGTTATTTCGCTTACGCTGACAAGAATTATGTTTATGAGCGAGGACGGTATGATTGTAAGCGACGCTCTTTCTCGTGTGGACGGAGTTTTAAGCGCCGCATTTATGCCGAATGGCAAAAAAATTGAATATCCGAAGGATTCCTCCGTTACTCTTTCTGATGTACATTTCTCCTATAACGGCAAAAAAGAAGTAATCCGAGGTGTTTCGATGAATATCGGCGCCGGACAGACGGTTGCCTTTGTAGGGCCCTCCGGCGGCGGAAAATCCACGCTTGCAAGCCTGATTGCCCGTTTCTTCGATGTAAAGGGCGGCAGTATAAAAATAGGCGGCTCGGATATCCGCAATACCCCGAAGGAAAAACTTATGGAAAGCGTTTCGTTTGTGTTTCAGGACTCGAAGCTTATTAAGGCGACTGTTTCGGAAAACGTCAAAATGGGCAAGCCCGACGCAAGCGACCTCGAAGTTGCCGAGGCGCTTAAAATTGCACGCTGCGACGATATTATAGAAAAATTACCGAACGGAATCAATACCGTAATCGGCACAAAAGGCGTGTATCTTTCCGGCGGCGAACAGCAACGGCTCACGATTGCCAGAGCGGTGCTTAAAAATGCACCTGTTCTTATTCTTGACGAGGCTACGGCTTTTGCCGATCCCGATAACGAGGTTAAGGTGCAGGCGGCTTTTTCGGAGCTTTCCAAAGGAAAAACCGTTATTATGATTGCACACAGGCTCTCGACCGTTCAAAATACAGATTGTATTTATGTGATTTCGGATGGGAAAATCGTTGAAAGCGGGACGCACAACGAGCTTATGAAAAAGAACGGCTTGTATGCAAAGATGCAAAACGACTATCAATCTTCCGTTAAATGGAAGGTTTCAAACGAAACGGCATTGGAGGGATGAATTATGATAAAGCTGATACAAAGAGCAACGGCGTCATCAAAAGACGGCGCCAAGGGACTTGTTAAAGGAATCATCGCCTGCGTATTTCAAAATATAGCGTTTATGCTGCCTGCCGCCTTGCTGTATTATATTGTTGCTGCGGATATGCTCGGCGGCGCTATCGGCGACAGAATCGCATTTTACGCAGCAGGATCGGTTGTTTGCATCGGACTGATACTTCTTACAACATGGTTTCAATATAACAACACTTATTTTACAACATACGAAGAAAGCGGAAAAAGACGGTTGAGCCTTGCCGAAAGATTACGCAAGCTGCCGCTTTCGTTCTTTGGCAGAAAAGATCTTGCCGACCTTACGAGTACAATTATGGCGGACTGCAAAGTGATTGAGGAAAGCTCCTCGCATTATATCCCGGCCTTGTTCGGTTCGATTATCTCAACGGTGATTATTTCGGCGGGAATGTTCGTGTTTGATTGGCGTATGGCACTGTCCGCACTTTGGGTAATCCCCGTTTCCGTACTGACAGTGCTTCTGAGCTATAAGGTTCAGGACAGAGCGCAATCGAAAAATATGGCGGTAAAAATGGCTTGTGCGGACGGGATACAGGAATATATCGAGTCGGTGCGTGACTTAAAGGCAAACAATGCCGAGGGAAACTACCTCAGACTTTTGAAAAAGAAGATTCGCAAGGTAGAGAGTCAGAACATAAAAACAGAGATTACCACCGCAATATTTGTAACGGGCGCAAGTATGATACTCAAACTCGGTATTGCTTCGGTTGCGCTTACCGGCTCGGTTCTGCTTACAAAAGGAAATCTCAATGTGCTTACATTTTTTATGTTTTTGCTTGTGGCGTCAAGGCTCTACGACCCGATGCAGGGCTCGCTTTTGAATCTTGCGGCAATCATTGCGGTGCGCACGAACGTTGCGAGAATGAACGAAATTTTCGATTACCCCGTTCAGACAGGGAGTGATACGCTCACAAACAACGGCTGTGATATTGTCTTTGATCGTGTCGGCTTTTCATACAACAGCGGCGAAACCGTACTTAAGGACGTGTCATTTACAGCAAAGCAGGGCGAGGTGACCGCACTTGTCGGTCCCTCCGGCGGCGGAAAAACGACCGTGTCCCGGCTTGCGGTACGGTTTTGGGACAATCAAAAGGGAAAAATCACTGTCGGCGGAGCGGATATTTCAAAGATTGATTCCGAAACTCTTATGACGCTTTATTCCATTGTATTTCAGGATGTTACGCTGTTTGATAATACGATTATGGAAAATATCAGGCTCGGAAGGAAAGGAGCGACCGATGAGGAGGTTTTGGCAGCGGCACACCTTGCAAACTGCGATGAATTTGCCGAAAAGCTTCCCGACAAATGGAATACGAACATCGGCGAAAACGGCTGTGAGCTGTCAGGCGGCGAACGCCAGAGAATTTCCATTGCAAGAGCTTTTCTTAAAGATGCTCCGATCATACTTTTGGATGAAGCAACGGCAAGTCTTGATGTTGAAAACGAAACGGCAATACAGACTGCGCTTTCAAGGCTTATAAAAAATAAAACGGTTCTTATTATCGCACACCGAATGAGAACGGTTGCCGGAGCGGATAAAATCGTCGTTTTGTCGGACGGTGTTGTTGCGGAACAAGGCACCCCCAATGAGCTTCTTCACAAAGACGGAATATTCAAAAGAATGTCCGACCTTCAACTTACGGGACAAAGCTGGACGGTGTGATTAACGGCTTACTTTTCGGAAGCAAAAGACAATACGGCAAAATTTTTCAAAAAAAACGGTTGGAGAGTGCGGAAAAGCACTGTGCTGAAAGCGTTCTTTCCCTTGACATATGCGGAATGTATGAAATCGGAGGTGTAACAAGATGTCATTCTTTGAAAACACACGCAAGCCTGCGGGACTTGGCGGAAAAATCATGGTTGTTATGATGAACATCGGGCATAGTTTTGTCGCACGGTGGGGGCTTCGGTTTTTGAATCTTTCTCCGGACGCAAATGTGCTGGACTGCGGCTGCGGCGGAGGTGCAAACATAAAAAGGATGCTGAAAAAATGCCCGGCAGGCATCGTAAACGGTATTGATTATTCGGCCGTCAGTGTGGAAAAATCAAAAAAAGTCAATAAAGAAGCCGTTGCCAAGGGGCACTGTGAAATTTTGCATGGCAGTGTGGCGGATATGATTTTTGCTGATAACCGTTTCGATACGGTCACAGCGTTTGAAACCGTCTATTTCTGGCAGGATTTGCCGCGGTGCTTTCGAGAGGTTTGGCGTGTGTTGAAGCCCGGAGGGATATTTTTTATCTGCAACGAAAGCAACGGCGATACGGATAAAGACGAGAAATGGACTAAAATCATCACCGGCATGACAATCTATAAGGACACCGAACTGAAAGCGTATCTGGAGCAGGCAGGCTTTCACGATGTGCAGGCATACAAAAATAAGATGGGTTGGCTGTGCGTTACGGCAAAAAAATAAGGAGGAATCGCTATGTCCAAACGGGCAACGGAATTTCAAAGAATGTCGCCTGCGTGCGATTCGGAGGAATGAATATGGAACGAAAGGACGCCATTCGCGGTGCATATCGAATAACGGGCGGCAATAATTTTTATGACGGTATGATAACCTGCTCCACTCTGAGCGGAAAAGCGGTGTGCCGCCTGGTGTGGGGTATGAACAAAGCGGAATGTGACAATTATCTTGAAAAAGCGCTGTCGGGTATTCCCGAAGATTTCTCGGGTAAACTGCTTGAGGTGCCTGTCGGAACGGGCATTCTTACCATGCCGGTTTATAAGACTATGCCTGCGGCAGACATTACCTGTCTTGATTATTCGCCCGATATGATGGGGCAGGCACAGGAAAAGGCAAACCGACTGACTCTGAAAAATGTAACCTTCCGGCAAGGAGATGTGGGCGCTCTTCCCTATGCGGACAGCACCTTTGACATCGTTTTGTCGCTGAACGGATTTCACGCTTTCCCGGATAAGGATGCCGCATACCGGGAAGTTTTTCGGGTTTTGAGGCACGGCGGAACATTCTGCGGCTGCTTTTATGTGACGGGAGAGCATAAACTGACGGATTGGTTCGTCCGGCACATTTACGAAAAGGCGGGTTTTTTTACGCCGCCCTATGAAATGGTTTCCGGGTTGAAAAATCGGCTGGAGAAAATGTACACAGCCGTAACGCTTGGAACCGTGAAGGGTATTGCCTGGTTTGTCTGCCGGAAAGAGGTGAAACCGAAATCGGACTCGTTCAAGTAAGCAGAAAGCGAGGATAAAAAAAATAGATGAAAGACAGTAAACTGCAATTCGACCGCAAAGTCCACGTACTGTATTCCAAGACATGCAAGAAAGAGATACGTGCGAAAATTGCCCTTCACTATCCTGCGGCAGAACAGGAGGCCGTATGGGGAAGTGTGCAGCGGCAATATGCGGACTTTCTATCCGACTGGCGCACCGATTTGGGCGGTAAAAAGAACTTCCACAACGGTACAGGCGGCACCTATGACTGTATCGCCATTATGAGTTATTATACGGTCTGCAAAGAGGTTTCATCGTTCCCGGAAATCGAAGAGATGGAGGAAAACTTGATTTTGCCGTCTTTTCGCAGGCTAAGATTTGTGGACTGCAACAGGCCGTTCTGGAGGAAGCTGATGTACAGAGCGTTTTTGCGGGCGAAACGCAGCTGCGACAAATGGCACGATTACGAGATGACGGTTGCGCCTTATGAAAACGGTAAGCCTATCTATTATGAATTTACGGCGTGCCCTGCAGCGGAATTTGCTATCAGGCACGGTCTTACGGATATTATGCCCGCCCTGTGCAATGTGGACTTTGCGTCTATGGAGCTGCTTCATGCAAGGCTGGTACGGACGACCACCTGCGTGGACGGCTGCAGGTGCGACTATACCATCTGCGGTGATAAAGACCCGTATTTAAAGGAACATCCCGAATACCGAGATGAGCGCGGCTGTCGAAGAAATAAATAACAACTTAACAAAAAGGCGGTGTGACAAATGCAAATATTTCTCGGAATATTGATTCCTTTCCTCGGCACAACGCTCGGTTCAGCCGGTGTGTTCTTTATGAGAAAATCACTCGGTGTTTCGGTGCAGCGTGCGCTTGCCGGCTTTGCCGCCGGAGTGATGGTTGCGGCATCTATTTGGAGTCTTTTGATTCCGGCAATCGAGCAATCGGAAAATTTGGGCAAGCTATCCTTTTTCCCTGCATTAATCGGATTTTGGGTCGGTGTGCTGTTTTTGCTCATGCTCGACCGTCTGATTCCTCATCTTCATGTTGGGAGTGAGCAAGCGGAGGGTCCTAAAAGCAAGCTTGGACGCACTGCCATGATGGTACTGGCGGTGACATTACATAACATTCCCGAAGGAATGGCGGTGGGAGTGATGTACGCAGGGTTCCTTGCAGGAAACGCACAAATCACGGCGGCGAGTGCGCTTGTCTTATCCATCGGCATTGCCATTCAGAACTTTCCGGAAGGGGCAATCATCTCTATGCCGCTTCGAGCAGAGGGAGAAAGCAAGGGCAAGGCGTTTTTGGGCGGTGTGTTTTCCGGTGCTGTCGAGCCTATCGGCGCAGTGCTGACACTTCTTGCAGCGCAGCTGGTGATACCGTTGCTGCCGTATTTTCTAAGCTTTGCCGCAGGCGCCATGCTCTATGTTGTGGTGGAGGAGCTGATTCCCGAAATGTCGCAGGGAAAGCACTCCAACATAGGAACGATTTTCTTTGCGGCGGGATTCGGTATTATGATGGTGTTGGATGTAGCTTTGGGATAGGCAAAGTGGAGCACAAAACAGGAGTGAAGAATAATTATGAAATACAAAATTGAGAAAAACACTGTACAGGAAACGCTTATCATTCCGCTTTATTCCCGGAAGCTGTGTTCGAGGCTGTATCCGAATCTCTATCGGGATGAAACGGCGGTTCGCTTAATTAATGAAATTGACTACGATTTTTCTGTGGCAGAGAAAAACTCCCGCAGTCTGATGCAGCGTTTCGGTGCGCTGGAGGTTGCCATGCGACAGAATGATTTGGCATGGGAAGTAAGGGACTATTTGAAAGATCACCCAAAAGCCGCAGTAGTCAATCTTGGTTGCGGACTGGACAGCACCGGAAGAAGCTGCGACAACGGCAGCTGTAAAATATACAATCTGGATTTTCCCGATGTCATAGCCGTGCGTAACGAGCTTTTGCCCGCCGATGAGCGTGAGGAAAACATCCCCTGCGATTTGAATAATACCGAATGGTTTGAAAAAATCGACGCTTCCGGCGGTGCGATATTCTTCGCCTCCGGTGTGTTTTACTATTTCTTAACCGAGCAAGTCAAAGCGCTTGTGCAAGCAATGGCGGACGTTTTCCACGGCGGTGTGTTGGTATTTGACGCAGCGAACCGGGCAGCGGTGAAAATGATAGCAAAAACTTGGCTCAAGAGTGCGAAAATCAAGGATGTGTGTGCATATTTCGCCGTTTCGGACGCGAAAGATGAGCTTTCCTTGTGGGACAACCGCTTGCAAGTCACGAGCCGCGGCTATATGCTGGGCTACAATGACCTTCGTGACCCGTCCGTCAGCGGCTTTTTCCGTTTCCTTGCCAAAGTCGGCGATAAAATGATGAAAATGCAGATTGTGAAGATTGCCTTCAGAAACAAATGACAGAAAACGATGTGTTAAAGGAGCAAAACAATGAAATACATAGGTATGCCCATGGGAATGTGGGTGTTGTTTGCCCATTCATTCCGAAAGCATCTGACGGCGGTGTTCGGATATGATGCTGATATGGCGAATGGTATCACAAGAAAGGCAAAGCCGAGATACAGGGAAATCATTGCAGGGTTGCCGGAGTTTGAGAACGCGGACCGTTTTAAGATGAACATCGTCAACTGTGCGATGATTGGTGCGTTCATCCTCTCTATGCCGGAGCATCCGGATGTGGAGCAGCTGACAGAGTATTATGCAAAAGCTATGATGACAAAACCGATGAAATGGTTTTGCCGCAGGAGCGGAAATAATAAATTCACTAAAAAGGACATCAATGAAATGAAGGCAACCGCCTCCTTCAAAGCTGCCGACCGAAATCCCTACTCATGGAATATGGACTTTTTCGAATACCCGGACGGCAGCGGCTACGAATGTCGGTTCACCAAATGCGGCATCTGCGTGTTGATGCAAAATCTGGGACTCTATGACCTAACCCCGGCGCTTTGCCGCCTTGACTACACGATGAGCGAAGCCGGCAGTGTATCAGATTTTGTGCGAAAGTACACGATTGCCTCCGGCGGGGCGTACTGCGATTGCTGTTATAAGAAAAAAATGCTTTAAGCGGGAGGAAAAGTTATGAAGGAAAGCTATCTTACAAAAGCGTGCCGAAAAACGGTACGTGAAAGATTTCCGGAACGGGAAGCCGTGCTGAATTTTACTTTTGAAAAGAGGTTGAGTGAGCTGCGCTCGGAACATGCCGGAGCGAGCAAGGAAAGGCTGCGACACCTCGAAAGTCAGATCATACCGGACATCGCAATCTATGAGATCCTTCAGACCGTTATGCCGAAGGACGAAGCTCTTAATGCTGTTCACGGATATGTGGAAGAACGGGCATATCGTCTGAAAAAGACCTTTCTGCGATTGATGCGCATCCCGGGATTATATAAAAAGGTACCGGGTATCTTCGCAAGCAGACGCCGAAATTCTTTGGAAACTCGGCGGGCTTTGAGGCAAATGAAATCCGGACGACCGGCGGTGTATGGCGCATTGATATGACGAGATGCCCATATCACGATGAATGTGTGCGCTACGGCTGCCCCGAGCTATGCCGGTGCTTCTGTGACAGCGACGATATCACATATGACGGACTCCACCCGAATCTTGTGTGGCATCGGACGAAAACACTGGGGCGAGGTGATGACCGCTGCGATTTTTGTATGAAGGTCATGAAATAGATGCACGGGAATAAAAGAAAGAAACAGTTTATCTGATGCTGCATTTTTGGCATAATCAGCGGAATATTGATGGCTGCCTTTTATGAGAGAAATCACACACAATTAAAAGAGGAGTTTTTAACATGAAACCTGACTACAAAAACTGAATCCACAAGGGAATGATATTTTCGCTCATCGCAGGTACGGCACTGTCGCTTGCGCTGCTGCTCGTTTTCGGAGTATTCGGCATCGGCGTGAGCGGAAGGCTGCGCATTGCGCTGGGAGTGGTATTCGGCATCGCCTTTGTCATCTGTACAATGTGCACCGAGTGGTGTGTGTATGCCTATCGAAGCTTTTCCTATGTCGGCGAGCGCAAGCTTTCAAGGCAGATCATTGACGACACGGCAAGTCATATCACCCTGCCGGAGGGCGGCGTGGGGCTGGATATCGGCTGCGGCAGCGGTGCGCTGACCATCGCCTGCGCAAAGCGTAATCCCCAAGGGAAAATGGTAGGTATCGACCGCTGGGGCAAGGAATACGCCTCCTTTAGTCTGCCGCTATGCGAAAAAAACGCCTCTGCGGAGGGCGTGAAAAACGTTTCTTTCCAACGTGGGAACGCCGTAAAGCTGGATTTTCCCGACGAGAGCTTCGATGCGGTGACCAGCAACTATGTCTATCACAACATTTCGGGGGAAGACAAGCAGTCGCTTCTGTTGGAAACACTGCGCGTGCTGAAAAAAGGCGGAACGTTTGCCATCCACAATCTGATGTCGCCCCGTAGATACGGTGATATGCAGGCGTTTGTCCGAAATCTCAGGGATATGGGCTATGAGTGTGTGGAACTAATCGACACGACCGACGGTAGCTTTATGACACCGAAGGAAGCCAGTCGCCTGATGCTTCGCGGCTCAACATTGTTGGTAGGAAAAAAATAAACGGACTAAGGGAAAGGCGGCGATGATATCAGCTGCAAATCCAAGGAAGAACTGTTCGGATATCCGGAGAACCACTTCTTGACAATATCGAAACTCTGTTTCCGAATACCGATGCGGCGGTATTGGTTCTGGGGCGCAGTACAGGAAGTAGCTTTGAGCATTATTTCGACAGTCTTGTGCAAAGCAATATCAAAGAGAGCGTCATGTTCTTTCGCACAGATGGCATTGACGATATGGATGAACTGCTGCCCGACTTTTAATCTTCGCACAGTTTGACAGCTATCGCCGTGTCGCGGCGGAGTGTCCCGACCGCAAAACCGCTGAGCAGCACATGGACGCACTGATGGTCTATCACTTCGACGGCCGGATTGTGTTTTTTTGGTCTGTAAATAAATTACGGGAGGACAAGTGATATGAAATACAACGGATTTTATTTTTGGATGTTCAAGAGCCCAATGAGAAGGGTTCTGACAGAGAAATATGGCAAAGCGTACGCTTCGGAAATTATGAAAAAGAGCAAAAAGGTCTATCGAGAACTGGTGGAAAAGGCAGATGACATTGGTGGCGACAACCCTATGGCATACAACGAGTTGTTTGCACTTGCCTTTGTTGCGCCATATGTGGCAAGTGAGAAAAAAATCCCCCCAGAGACAGTGCAGGAGATGATGCGGCGTTCGCTTTACCACATCAAATGGTATTTTGCGAAAACCGATCTGAACACCGCCAAGGGTAAGGCAGAAAACAAAAAGAGCATCGTGAAATATTATAAGTGGTACACGCCGGAAAAGGAAAAACAGTATCCGACCTCGTTCAAAGTGGATTTTGTGGGACAGCCGTATGAGGGTGCCTGCTACTACCGCATTACTCGCTGCCCAATCTGTGCCTATACGAAAAAGTTGGACGTTTCCGAACTTATGCCGCTGTTCTGCGAACTTGATGAAGTAATGATCTCCCTTCAGCATGGTGTACTGCACAGAAAACAGACGCTGGCAAACGGCGGAGAGTACTGCGACTATTTCATAACCGGGAACAATGAGTAACTTTTCGTTTGCGGAATTTTGTCGCTAGTTTAAAGCCACATTTTCGTAAATGATATGCGGCTTTACTTTTTTTGAAAAATTTTTATTTCGGCACAAAATCACACCTTTGACACGAAAAGTCGAACTGTTGACACGAAATGTCGAGCAGTTGACACGAAAGGTCGGGGTAAAATTCTGCGGTTTCATTTTTTGATTGAAACGGATATTTTTAAGCAATTCCGACATAAAAAATGTGCTGCCGACAATGAAAAAACATTATCGCGCAGCAGCACTTTTACACGATGTATTCCGAAAACCGCACAGGCGAAAGGTTTATTTGAAACCGAAACAAAAGAAAAGAACCTCAAGGTTTCTATCAAACTTGAGGTTCTTATTTGGTGGGCCATCTAGGACTCGAACCTAGGACCGTCCGGTTATGAGCCGGATGCTCTAACCAACTGAGCTAATGGCCCCTATGGGTAAAGCCTTTCAAATATTCTGAAAGGCTTTATGGTGACCCGTGCGGGAATCGAACCCGCGTTACCGCCGTGAAAGGGCGGTGTCTTAACCGCTTGACCAACGGGCCATATTCAAACAATTTAATGATTAATATTAAATTGTTTGTTCCGGCAACTATCTACTTTCCCGTGCAGTCTCCCGCAAAGTATCATCGACGTGAAGGAGCTTAACTTCCGTGTT
>CAKSFT010000008.1 GCA_934454145.1 uncultured Clostridia bacterium
ATGACCGAACTGGAAAACAGGATTGCAGAACTGGAAAAGAACCGCGAGAAGGTATATCACTATTTTAACGAACTGCCTCAATACGCATATGACACAGTGAAAAAGCTGTGGGACAGAGGGATATACAAAGGCGCGTCCGCAAGTGACCTGAATCTTCCCGAATCGCTTATGCGCCAAATGGTGATGAATGACAGAGCCGGGTTGTATGAATGAGAAAGGGGCGGAAAATCCGCCCCGTCTTTTTTGTATCATAAGCACTCAAATTTTATAATTGCATATAAAGCAAAAACTCCATAACAGATTCTATCTGTTACAGAGTTTTACTACTACCGCGAACATATAAAGTTCGGATATTATTGCTATGGTACACCTCATGGTTTAATAAACAAACTGAATCACTATTTAATCCTGTTTCTATTTTTGAGAGCAGTTTGTCGGTGATTGTCACTTCTTCATCGCCCGAATTAAATGTTATCGTGACTTTATCATCATACAAGTAGATTTTATTTACCAATACTTTAATAAGCGTTCTGCAATATATTATATCATTTATATTTCCATTTGATAAGGCAGTTAAAAACGCTTCGACCTGTTCGGGAGTTATAATTTTATGGCGACTTTGCTCTTTGGTAAGCTGTAATTTTAAATTTTCCAATTCTTTTGATAGAATTTCTAAATCGCTGAAAATCATGTTACGTACCGAATCAACACTACAAAGTCGAAGCGACTTCATTTGATTTTCTATTTCAGCTTCTTTTGCTTTTACACACATATCCAGTCTTTTCAATTCAGTGGTATCATCATAATTTTTTGATATTTTCGATACTTCCTTTGCTATTTTCTTTATATTTGAGGGTGTAAGAATTTTGCGGCATTCATCAATGACAGCGCCCTCTATATAATCTTTCATCACCATTTTCTTATGACACGATTTACTTCTGCCACTGTTTTTGCATTTATAATAATTATATATTATACCATTCTTACTCGTTTTATTTGAACTGTGTCCTATCATCATTTCTTTGCAGTAACCGCAAAACAGTTTGCCTGTAAGCAAATATTCGGCTTTTGCTCTTGTTCGGGCGGGAGCTAATTTGTTTGCTTTCATTCTTTCTGCAACCTTATTGAATAAATCTTCATCAATTATTTGCGGCATACCTCCGGGTTTTTCTATATCCCTAAATATGTATATCCCTAAATACTTTCTGTTTTTTAATATAGCGCTAAATGAATTTTTATTAAATGTAGTTCCGTTTGGTTTTTTAATACCTCTGGCGTTCAAATCGGCGCAAATTTCTTTTATTGTTACACCGTCGGCATATTTTTCAAATATTTCTTTTATAACGGGTGCCATTTGCTTATCTATAACATATTTATGATTTTCTATCTTGTAACCAAGAGGGGTAGTGCCACCGTTTGAAAGACATTTTTTAGCATTAACATTCATACCCCGATTAACTTTCTCGGCTAATTCGGCACTGTAATATTCTGATAGTCCTTCTATAAGGCTTTCAAGCAATACTCCGCTTGCATTATCGGCAATATTTTCATTTGCCGAATAAACCGTAACCCCATTTCTCTTTAAAATAGTTTTATATTTTGCGCTATCATATCTGTTGCGTGAAAATCTATCAAGCTGATATACAATTATAGCTTGAAAATGTTTTTCTTCACTGTCCTTAATCATCTTTAAAAAATATGGGCGGTCATCTGTCTTTGCACTTTTGGCACGGTCTATATATGTATCAATAATTTCATAACCGTTGCTTTCGGCATATTTACGGCATACTTCCAATTGCCCCTCAATAGATTCTTCACGTTGTTTATCACTGCTGTATCGTGCGTATATTACTGCATACATAGTTGTTACTCCTTACATATCATAGTTTTTATTTCTCACTTGCCGCAAATTTATAAAAAGTATTCGGCTTTAAATTCAAAATCTCCATAGCCTTTACGGCTGTTATTTCTTTGTTTTGCCAGCGTGTATATATTTCGTTCCAGTTGTCGGGCTTAACTGCTCTCGGTCGCCCTGTCGGTCTGCCTGTTTTTGTCGATACCCTTTGACCATCAACAATCGGCATTACGTCAATTCCTTGCCGCTGTCGCTTGCGAATGTTCTCTCTTTCTTTCTCTGCTGTGTAACATAATATCTGTAAAACCAAATCAGCTATAAATCGTCTGTCTATATTTTCAGTAGCTGTGCTTGTATCAAGCAGTGGCATATCTAAAATTTTAATATCTGCTTTTATTGTCTGCGTAATATAGCTCCATTGCTTTTGAATTTCTATATAACTTCTGCCCAGCCTGTCCAATGAAGCAATAACAACCAAATCACCCTCTCTTAATCTGCTAATCATAGCCTTATAGCTGTCACGCTCAAAGGTTTTGCCGCTTGCTTTATCTATAAAAATGTTTCTTTCTTCAACTCCTGCATTTTTCAAGTCTTGCAGTTGCCGTTCTTCGTTTTGGTCTGCACTCGAAACACGAACATATCCGAATATTAAATTTTTCATATTGCATACGCTCCCTTTATTTTTTCTTACACGTATATTATATGATATTCCTTTGTAAAAGTCAACCTGTTTAAAAAAATATTTATAAATTATTTATATATCTTTAAAAACGCAAATATCTTTAAAAATCACCGCCGATTGCAGTATTTATAAAAGTACACTTAAACAAACGCAAAAAACAGCCGCTTGTCGGGCGGCTGTCTGGGGGGAGGATTGTCATATACAATTAAAAGCTAAATCATCAATTAAATCGTCTATACCGTTTCTAAAATTGATTAACTTACAAACAAAAATACTTGAATCGTACAAACCGTTTGACTGCTTCATATCCGCTATGCCTGTTTCCAAAGCATTAAGCATTTCTTCTACCTGCTCACTATATGACATTATAGTTTTGCTTTCTCCGCTTTCTTTGAATAATATTTTCATTGTCCTTCACCTCCTGCTTTTGTAATTAAAAAATACCTCTTATGTAAAAGGTACTTCTTAATTTATTGTATTAAACTATTATTCATATGGATACGCAGCGGCTCCGCGTGCAGCTGCTTCTGCTGCTTTTGCGTCGCCTGTGTTCTGACTTCTGGCATCAATGTATGCTTGTAATAGCTTCTTTACATCTTTAACAGACGCTTTTTGCGCTTCTGTTTCAGAATATAACCCATTTTCAATACAGTATTTCTTTGCTTTACGTATACAATCATCCGTTGCATTATTTTTTAAATCAGCGAGTATATTTTTTGCTTGTTGCGTTTTTTGGTCAGCAGTTGAATTGTAGGCGTTGTGTTGTTCAATTGCTTTTTGGTATATACTTAAATTTTCTTTAAATATTCCATTTATTATAACTTTGCATACATTATTGTTTGCGTCATTATAATCCGCCGAAATACTAGTAGCATCGTCATTATCAAATATTACCGCTCCTATGCAAGACACATCATTAACTGTTTTTGATTTAAAATCATAGTCAAAAACTATATCCATATATCCAATATTAAGATTTTTCTTTTTGGCATTTTTCCCAAGATATATATCCGCATTAGATACTGTTGCATAAACCCCTTTTTTATCCGTGCCTTTGCTGTGATATTTCCACTTAACTTTACCTTTACCAAAAGTATCATTAAATGCTTCTTGTACTGTTTTGGAATATCCTTCTAAATGAGATGTCTTTACAGCTTTAATTGCATTATGTTGACGGCTTATTAAAACACCGTTTATTGCGACAAAAATAAAAATTATACCAATAATCGAAACTATAGCAGCAATCGTTTTCTTGTTCTTCAAATCAAATCTCTTGCATTTTGATATTATATTAGTTACACTTTCATTATTTATTTTCTCTATCATATTAAACTCCTTGATGTTGTTTCCACAATATTTACTCCAATGTATATTTCTATTTTCGCTTTTTACAATATTACACTTGATTTTCTTGTGTAAATTGTTGCTCTATATGCACAAACTCTGCTTCGTTCTTTAAAACAAAATTACGTATTACAAAAGCATATATTGTACCTACAACACCAATAATACCACCGAATAGAACATTGTAAACGAGAACTGCAATCAAAGAGTTAATAGGTTCAAATTTTTTAACTATACCTACCGGCTTTTTTATAATCTCAGTACTATAATTATACTTGGTTATACAAGCAAACACATTTAAAGCAGCCACTACAATAATAAATATCCCATACAATATACTATCATTCGCAAAAAGATTAAATGCAATAATTAGCTGAATACCAGCTATTACCGCCCAAATAATAGCTTCTACAACTATCTTACTTGATAACTGTTGAACAATATTCTTCTGCGGTGCATAATATGGCTGTTGATAGCCTTGCTGATACGGTTGCTGATACGGTTGTTGATACGGTTGTTGGTAACCTTGCTGATATGACTGCTGTTGTTGCTGTGTCTGTTCATTGTTTATAGGCTGATTATTAAACTTCTGCTCACCTTCCAAAGACTTACCGCAGTTTTTGCAAAATTTCTCCCCTTCATTTATTTTGTTTCCGCAATTCGGACAATATAACATAATAAAAATCCCCCTTTGTTAATCTTCTAAATATTGTGCGTTGCTTAACGCATAGTTTCTGTTAAACAAATCAAATACCGCACCTGCAACGCCTATTACGCCGCCAAATATTAAATTCAGTACAATAAAAACAATACTTCCTGTAAGCAATTTATCATATTCCCATACAATCCCCCTTTGACGTGCCAATACACGCTGTACTCGTTGAAATGAGCAATATGCACCGTAACCGTTATAGCCTGCTAATGCCAATATCAATAAACCACTTAATCCCAAAGGTATGCCTATGAGATTGCCTAAAATTGATAATCCACTTACAGTCAGTATTCCCATTATTCCTTGCAGTCCTGCAATAACCGTCCATACAATCGCCGAAGCCCGCTCTCTGTCTGCCAAAGTTTGCGTCGGTGTTTTTTGATATGGTCTGTAATATGTTTGCCGATATGTATTTGCACCTTGATACGCATATTGTTGCTGATATGCGTTTGCGCCTTGATTTGCATTTGGCGGCTGATACGTATTATTTTTTTGATTGTCATTTTGTTCTTGGTGTATATTAGTTTCTTGGTCTGCATTTTGTGTATCATGTACATTTTCAGTTCCGCAGTTTGAACAAAAACGCTCATTTGCATTCAGTAGTTTTCCGCATTTAGTACAATATCTTTCCATACAAACACCCCCTTTCTTATGCGCTTAATTTTTGAAATTCAATAAACAATTCAGGGCTAACATTAAGCGCAAAGCATATTGCTCTCAAATCGTCAGCGTACATAGTTCGCTTACCGTTTAAAATTGCATTAAATGTCGCTGCTGATATTCCGCATTTTCTTGCTATAACCGTTTGCTTTATACCATGACTTGTTATGTATTCCCGTACCTTTTCATATACGTGCATTCTGTATCACTCCTTTCTAAATTACAGTATAACTGTATCTATAAATATTATAAAGCAGTTTAACTGTAATGTCAAGACTTTTTTCAATATTTTCTGAATTTTTATTGACGTTTTAAAGTTTTTCTGCTATAATATAAGCAGGGAGTGATGTTAATGAGTTATGAGATTGGTAAGCGCATAAGTAAATTTCGCAAGCAAAACAATATGTCACAAAAAGAGCTTGCTCATAAAATCGGCGTATCTAATTCACGTGTATCAAACTGGGAGCAAGGTCTAAACCGACCCGATGTTGATTTGCTTTCTAATATTTGCAATGCCCTAAACGTATCACCCAGCGAGCTTCTTGACATTCACCTTGATAATAACGAATTAACCGCTGATGATAAAAGGCTTATACAAGCATATCATGAGCATACTGATTTACAACACGCTGTAAATATATTGTTGGGTCTTGAAAGCAACTAAGCCGTAATACCCAATAGCTTTTGTTTTATCACTTGCTTTGCGTTGTTACAGTATTGCAATACCGTTTTGCTTTTAAGCTTGCGTATAACCTAAAATAACGGCGCATTATGCGTATATAAAAATAAACTGACATACGAATACGCCAGTTTATTTTTTTGCTTGTTCGCTCTCATATACAGCAAGGGTATGTAGCAGGGGCGGTTAGTAAAATGACTGAGTTATATAATAATATATTAAATAGAATGACTTACCTCTTTTTGTAATGCTCATAATTTACCGTATTCACAACTCTGCCTGTTTCGCTGTCCTTAACGGTCAGCGTACTTGCCGAAACCCTTTTATAGTCTTTTAAAAGCTCGTCCAACTGTCCTCTCTTAGCTTTTACCGTTTTGGGATATACTATATCATTTGACTTCGCAAAAATCCTCGCACGATAAGGGTAGTATTTCCAACGCTCTTGTTTTTTTATGTGCTTAGGCTTTGCCTTTTCGGTTAAAGCTTTATCATCATTACTATATGTACAAAAGTAATTTGCCAATCCCTCTATATTATGTATCTGCTCTACCTTAACAGTGCCATGATTCCAAATGTTTTGAACTGTCTCTTGGCTGATATAGAATTTATCTACTTTTTCAGCAGATTTAAGCAGTACATGAATATGCCAGTTGCCTTTGTCGGTCGGCTCTATAATTCTTAAATATTTAAGATTATAATGCTTGTAATGCTTTTTCAGATTTTCAAAAAACTTTGTATAATCCTGAACCGCTTGGACAAAGTCAAACATTTCATCTTTATAGGTAAGCGTTATAAAAATGCTTTCAAACTCTACAAAATTATTCAGTATCAGCTTACGCAGATTTTTCAAGGATTTCTTAATTGATACAGTATTATCCGTCTTGTTAGCATTCGTATTATACTTGAATACTTCGCCTGTTTCAACTTTTACATACTCGTCCTTTGAAATACGCTTGATACCCGATAATGCTGTTGAACCGCCCGAATTTTTTGCCGTTACGACTTCTGCGCTGTCTGGCAAAAATATAATTTTTGAATTGCTGTCTGTATCAAGCGGCGAATACTCACCGCTTGAAAATTCCAACTTACGTTCTGTCATTTAAAGCACTCCTTTCTGCTAATAATTTATTTATTTCGGCATTGCGCTTTATACACCACTTCCATAACAGGCTTTCTTTGACGTCACAACTGAAATAACCGTTACTACACCAAAGAGGCTGACGGGCGTTGCTGCCTGTGTGCATTACAACAAAGCTCTTGCTTTTTTGCAATTTGTCGTTATATTTATTACACCACTTTACAAGCAATGCGTCATTTTCGTCAGTTGACCTATACTTACCGTCTGATATAAGTATCGGCTTGAGTGCAGGCTCTGAACAGCTTTTAGTGCGAACTTCTTTATTTTTATTTCTGCACCACTCGCACAATAACTTGTCCGACTTGCTATACGGATAGTATTGCGACAAATGCGTTTGTATTATCGGGTTTATAGGGTGTTCTATAACTTCCTTGCACCTACGAAGTTTGCGGTTGAATTTACCGCACCATTCTCTTAACTCGAAATCATCACAGTTAAATGGTGTGTATTCACCGTTTGAACGGCGCTGTAACGGAATTTGTTGTAGCTCTTTTAACTGCTCCTCAATTTCGCATTTCCTTTCGGCGTTCATTTTTCTTGCCATTTGTACTAAACTCCTCTTATAAAACATTTGTTTCTTTTTTTTCATTTTCAATCTCTCCTTCTTCTGTTATAGTTTTTACAATGATGTCATACCAATCATAAGCTATTTGTTTTGCTTGCGCGGTACTTAAAATTACCTCTGTACACATTTGTACTACCTCCTTGGGTTAATTATTTTTTAGGGAGAGAAAATCACGTGTATTTACATTGGTGAGTTTTTAACTCCCAGAGGTAATATCTAAATGTTTTTTAGGTGGATTGGGTTTTTTTAAAATCGAATTTGAAATAGGACACGTCTTGACTTTTGATTATATATGAGGTATACTTGCATTGAGGTGATAAAGTCAATGTACAAATACGTAAATTTTGAAGATGAAATATGGGAACAAATCACAAGAGTGTTGCCAGAAGATAACAATAGCAAAACCGAAGAAAAACTATTGCTAATAAATGCAGTTTTATATTTATTGCATGAGAAACAAGCATATCATTCACAGCTGCATTGGCGAAAGCTTGAAAATGACGGAATAAAGAATATCTATATTCTGAATAACTCAGAAGATTTTACTGAATGTAATAAAGTTAATATTAATTCTTTACGCCGAAAGTTTAATAGATGGCGCAGTTGCGGAATATGGGAAGCCTTATTGCCTATATTTGATAATTTTAAAAAATATTCATGGATAACTGAAATAGGCAGATATGAAGTTTTTCTGATTTGTTCTAATTTTGCATGTGTTAAACATAAACTCAAAGAAAATAAGTATGTGCATAATAAAGAGGAAAGTGAAACCAAACTAATTACACAAGATAAAAAAATATGCGGACTTCGTGAATATGTCGAGCAACAAAATAATTTGCTTGAACAGCGTGATGACAAAATTTACGAGTTGAACAAAACAATCCGTCAACAGAATGACCGCATTAGCCAACAAAATGATTACATTAATCAACAAAATGACCACATTAACCAATTAAAACAAAGTATAAAAAAAGCAAAAAAAAGGATTAGAATATTAAAGGGAGAAGAAACTTCAAAAGAAGAGCCTATCAAAGACAATGAGACAGAAAACAATGCGTACACTTGCAAATATAGTGGCAGTTTAGAGTACGAATACAATCAAATGCTAAAATTAAAGGATAGATATATTAGAAGGTTATTAGATTATGGCTATAATCCAGCATATTCTAAGAGGGAAAACATCGAAGAAATAAATGATTTTCGTGATTATTTAAAAAGACACCCCAAAAACAGGCATAATAAAGAAATTCGTTCCGATGATGAATAGGTCGATTATGTGTTAAAATATATTATTGCTGTCACAGTATATAGAGGGATATATTGTGACGAATAAATAAGCGGGCAGCGTGTACGTGATACACAAACTGCTCGCTTTAATGTTTGAATTGCTAAAATAATCAATACCTTTGTAATAAAAATGCAGACAAAGCAAAACCCCCGAGGTAATAAAACACTCGAAGGTTTTGTTTAATATTGTTGTGGTACACCTTCAGGGACTCGAACCCTGGACACCCTGATTAAGAGTCAGGTGCTCTACCAACTGAGCTAAAAGTGCATACCGTAATCCGTGACTGTCTGTCCGAACCACGGATAATATAATACCATAAATCAAACGCCTTGTCAACACTTTTTTTGAAAAAAATTATAATTTTTTTATTTTTCTTAAAATGGTGTAAAATATATAGCTTTTGAAAGAAAATTTTCACTATTTTATAAAAAAATTAAATTATCTATTTAAAAATAAGAAAAAATATAGTATAATAGAAAATAGAGAACATATGAAAATTTTTAAGTACGGCGCGACGGCTGTATGCTGTACCGAAAGGAAGAATAATTCATGAGAGATGAACAATTTACCATACCGCTGAGCCGGGTGGTGGATGAATTTCAGTTTGAAAAGCTTTATACCGCTGAAAATTATGAAGATATCCTTGTGACATGCGCGGATGTCAACAGGCCGGGGTTGCAAATTGTGGGTTTTTTTGATTATTTTGACAATCACAGAATCCAGATTTTGGGGAAAGTGGAACTGACCTATCTTGCGCAGTTCCCGTATGAAAAGAGATATAACCTCCTCAAACCGCTTTTTTCAAAAGATGTGCCGGCAGTGATTATCACAAGGGCAATGCAGGCAGGCCCGGAAATTATAGAACTTGCCAGGGAATTTAACGTTACGCTTTTGCGGACAGAGCAATCTACGTCAAGCCTTATGAGTGCACTTATCAGTTATCTGAATGTGCAGATTGCGCCCAGGATTACGCGCCACGGCGTTTTGGTGGAGGTCTACGGAGAAGGCATACTGATTATGGGCGAAAGCGGCGTGGGGAAGAGCGAAACGGCAATAGAGCTTTTGAAGAGAGGCCACAGGCTTGTCGCGGACGATGCTGTGGAGATAAAGAGAGTTTCGGACAGGACACTTGTCGGCTCTGCTCCCGATATTATAAGGCATTTTGTAGAACTGCGCGGTATCGGAATCATTGACGTAAAAGAAATTTTCGGTATCGGCGCGGTCAAGGATACAGAAAGTATTGACCTGATAATCCACCTGGAGCCATGGGTGGAGAATAAGCAGTATGACAGGCTGGGAATGGTTGACGAATATACCAATGTGATGGGGATAAATATACCAAGTCTTACGATTCCGGTGCGGCTGGGGAGAAACCTTGCCGTCATCATTGAGGTTGCGGCTATGAACAACAGGCAAAAACGCATGGGATATAATGCCGCAGTTGAGCTGAACAACCGTCTGATGAAAGAAATGCAGGCAAACATGGAATAAAGACAAGAGGGAGATAAATATAATGAAGATAAACACCGACTTACACTGCCATACAATCGCAAGCGTGCATGCTTACAGCACGGTGAAAGAGCTGGCGGACACAGCAAGGGAAAAGGGATTGGAGGCAATTGCGGTGACAGACCACGGCATGGAGATGAAGGACGCGCCGATGGACTGGCATTTTTCAAACCTGAAGGCGATTCCGGAATATATAAACGGTGTGAGAATGTTGCGCGGCTGTGAGGCAAATATTCTTGACAAGAGCGGAAGAATTGATTTTGATGAATGGCTGCTGAAGAAATTGGACATTGTAATAGCAAGCATCCATTCGCCGTGTTATTATTCATTGCCGTGGGGTGACCACACATCTGCATATCTCGGCGTACTGGAAAACAAGTATGTAGATATTTTGGGACACAGCGGAAGTCCTTTTTACCCGTATGACATAGAAACTGTGGTCAGACGTGCAAAAGAGCTCGGCAAGCTTATTGAAATAAATGCACATTCTTTTGAGGTGCGAAAGGAAAATATAGAAAGATGCAGAGAAATTGCAAAAGCGTGCATGAAAATCGGCACAGGCATTGTGGTGGACAGCGATGCGCATATATGTTATGAAGTGGGAGAATTGTCGTCTGCGACAAAAATGCTTGAGGAAATAAATTTCCCCGAAGAACTGATTATGAACAGAAATCTGGAGGCTTTGAGGAGGTTTCTTTCGGCAAGAAAATCTATATAAACGGAGTGACGTTATGGACTTTTTGCAAAAATTGAAAAAAATATCCGCCGATGTGCATGTGGAAGAAAGCATGAAAAATCACACATCGTTCAGAATCGGCGGCAAAGCGGATTTTTTGGCTTTGGTGCAGAGTGCCGCAGAAATCGCCGGCATTATAAAGCTGTGCCGCGAAAATGATGTGAAATACACAATCTTGGGCAATGGCTCAAATGTACTGGTGAGTGATGACGGGATTGACGGCGTTGTCATAAAAATCTCGGGGAAAATGTCCACGGTGCGTGTTGAAGGAGAAAAAATATTTGCGCAAGCCGGGGCGCTGCTTTCGGCGATTTCGCACACGGCAATGGAAAACGGCCTGACCGGGCTGGAGTTTGCCTCGGGGATTCCCGGCACTCTGGGCGGTGCGCTTTATATGAATGCCGGTGCTTATGGCGGAGAAATGAAGGATATCACGGAAAAAATAACATATATGGATTCTTGCGGAGAAATCCATGAGATATCGGGAAAAGACGCCGGATTTGGATATCGCAAAAGTATTTTTTCTGAAAATGAATGTATTATTCTTTCGGCAGAGCTTCAGCTTATGCCGGGAAACAAAGAAGAAATTGCCGGAAAAATGGCGGAATTGAATGGGAAAAGGCGTGAAAAACAGCCGCTTAATCTGCCGAGCGCCGGGAGCACCTTCAAAAGACCGCAGGGTTATTTTGCGGGCAAGCTGATTGAGGATTGCGGACTGAAGGGCTATCGCGTGGGCGGCGCGATGGTGTCGGAAAAACATTCGGGATTTGTGGTGAATTATGACAATGCCTCGTCAGAAGATGTAAAAAGGCTGATAAAGGAAGTTCAGGCACAGGTTTATGAAAAATTCGGAGTGATGCTTGAGCCTGAGGTGAAATTTTTCGGAAGATAAAATGTGTGCGGCGGAAATGGAGAGATTGTTATGCAGTTTATGGTTGTTACCGGTATGTCGGGTTCCGGTAAAACACAGGTTTTGAGATTTTTGGAGGATAAGGGGTTCTTTTGCATTGACAATATGCCCCCGGTGCTGATTGAAAAATTTGTGGAGATGTGCTTTTCGGCAAGCGGCAAATTTGACAAGATTGCGCTTGTGATTGACGCGCGCGTGGGGGACATGATAAATCAGCTTATTGATGATATAAAAATGCTGCGTGACGGGGGATATGACTGCAAGCTGGTGTTTATAGACGCTGATGATGATGTTTTGGTGAAACGCTATAAAGAAGCGAGAAAAACCCACCCGATACATTCAAGTCTTGGGCTTTTGGGGAGCATAAAAGAAGAGAGGAAAATGCTTGAGGCACTTTATGGCGAGGCGGACTTTGTCATCAATACATCAAAGCTGACAATGGCAGAACTGAACAAAAAGCTGGACCAGATGTATTATGGCAAAGAGCACAGCGAGCAGGGCATGAGGCTGAATGTTCTTGCATTCGGGTTCAAGTACGGAATACCGCTTGATGCGGATTTGGTTTTTGATGTGCGCTGTTTCCCGAATCCGTTTTATATAGAAGAACTGAAGCAGAAAACGGGAAACGACAAGGAAGTGCAGGATTATGTAATGGGCTTTGAAGAAACGCAGATTTTCTTTGATAAGCTTATGGATATGATGTGTTATCTTATTCCACTGTACAGCGAAGAAGGAAAGACAAACGTCACAATTGCGATAGGCTGCACGGGCGGAAAGCACAGGAGTGTCACAATTGCAAACAAATTTGGCGAAGAAATGAGTAAAAAAGGCTATAATGTTAACATGATATACAGAGATATATCAAGAGGTACGTGATTATGACTGATGTGAAGGTTGCGGCGATAGGCGGCGGCACAGGGTTGTCTATGCTTTTGAAAGGTTTGAAAAAATATACCCACAACGTGACGGCAATCGTGACGGTTGCCGATGACGGAGGGTCCAGCGGAAGACTGCGCGACGAGCTGGGGATGTGCGCGCCGGGCGACATAAGGAACTGCATAAATGCCCTTGCAAACAGCGAACTGCGTGATGTGCTGAACTATAGGTTTACAGAAGGCGCATTGGCGGGGCACTCTTTCGGAAACATCTGGCTTGCCGCCTTAAACGGCATGAGTGACAGCTTTGAAGATGCGGTAAGCATCATGAACCGTCAGATGCATGTGGACGGAGAAGTGTTGCCGGTCACAAATGAAAGTGTTGTCTTAAAAGCATATCTTGAAAACGGAACCGTGATATGCGGAGAAAGTAAAATAGGGCACAGAAAAGCCCTGGTTTCTGCCATAGAGCATGTGGAAATTGAGCCGGAAAAACCGGAGCCTGTGCGAAAAGCAATAGAATGTCTGCAGGAGGCGGACATCATTGTTATGGGGCCGGGGAGCCTTTATACAAGCATAATCCCGAATCTTTTGGTGGACGGGGTTGTGGACACTATAAGAAAAAGCAATGCGCTGAAGGTCTATGTCTGCAACATAATGACCCAGCCGGGCGAAACTGATAACTACACGGCGTCACAGCACTTGCGCGCGATTGAAAAACATTCCTATGAGGGAATCGCGGGATACATCATTGCAAACAGAAAGCCGGTTGATGAGGATATTCTTGCGCGGTATGCACTTGAGGGCGGCAAACCGGTGGAGTTGGATTCCGACAATTTCAGAAACGGAAAAACAAAAATAATTGAGGCCAATCTTTTGGCACAAGACGCTACATATGTAAAACATGACTGCGACAAGATTGCAAAAATCATAATGAATCTGTATGGAAAAGAATAAGAAAACGGCACTGCATTTTGTGCTTTGCCGTTTTTGTGACGGCGGAACGGAGGAACAAAATGTCTTTTTCTTCTGAAATAAAAAAGAAGCTTGCCGGAGTGGAAGGTACATGCGCAAAATGCGCGGTATATGAGCTTGCCGGATTCATGGGGAATGCGGCAAGACTTTCACACGGAGGGATTTCTTTGGTGACAGAGAACGGCGCGGCGGCAGAAAAAATGTCAGATATAATGAACAAAAGGTACAGCATGCACATTGCGCCGCGGTTTTCGTCGGGGATATACAAGACAGAAATAACAAGCGATGCGCATATCCTTGCGATTCTGGAGGATACGGGATATGTCAGCGATGAGATGAGAATAAAAAACACCTGCTGTATGGGAGCATATGCGCGCGGCGCATTTTTGGGGGGCGGTTCGATTTCCAACCCCGAAAAGAGCTATCACATGGAATTTGATTACAAATATGCACAGCAGGCACGAAAGCTTGAGAAGGTTTTTGAGAGGGCGGATATTGCCGTCAAGAGCACAGAGCGAAAAGGGCATACCGTGATATATGTGAAGGGGTATGAGCTGATTGCCGGTATACTGGGTTTTATGGGGGACGGCGGCGCCGCTATGGAAATATACAATATTTCGGCGGAAAAAGAAATACGCAACGAGATAAACCGCCAGATGAATTGTGAAAACGCAAACATGGACAAGATTGCCGCGGCATATTGCCGGCACATGAAAGCAATTGAAAAAATAAAGCGTGAATGTGGATTTGACAAACTTCCTGATGTTTTAAGGGAGGCGGCACAGATGCGCATGGATTATCCCGAGGACAGCCTGAAGGATTTGGGAGCAAAGTTTAAAAAGCCTATTGGGAAGTCGGGTGTCAATCACAGATTGAACCGCCTGATAGAAATTGCGGAGAATTTATAGGAGGGAGAAAGCTTTGACGGATTTTGTACATCTTCATACACACACCGAGTACAGCTTGCTGGACGGGGCGTCGAGAATCGGCGACCTGATAAAAAAGGCAAAGGAGCAGGGCATGAAGAGCCTTGCCATAACAGACCACGGCGCGATGTACGGTGTTGTGGATTTTTACAAAGAAGCGGTTGCAAACGGCATAAAGCCGATAATCGGCTGTGAAGTGTATGTCGCGCCGCGCACGCGTTTTGACAAAACGCACGAATATGACTCAAAGTACAGCCACCTGATTCTTCTTGCAGAAAATCAGACAGGCTATAAAAACCTGATAAAGATTGTGAGCGCCGGCTTTACGGAGGGGTTTTATTATAAGCCGAGGGTGGACTTTGAACTGCTTGAAAAATACTCGGAAGGCTTGATTGTTCTTTCTGCATGCCTGGCAGGGGAAATACCGAAGGCGATATTAAACGGGAGCTATGACGAAGCAAAAGCGATTGCAGAAAAATACATAAAGGTGTTTGGCAAAGACAACTATTTTATAGAAATACAAGACCACGGACTTGCAGACCAGAAACGAAGCAATCCGGAACTTATACGCCTTGCAAGGGAATTGGGACTCGGCATTGTTGCGACAAACGATATACATTATGTAAACAAAGAAGATGCAGAGGCACAGGATATCCTGATGTGCATACAGATGGACAGGACTGTGGACGACCCGGAGAGAATGAAGTTTGAAACCGAAGAGTTTTATCTGAAATCCCCGGAAGAGATGGCGGATTTGTTTTCATATGTGCCGGAAAGCATAGAAAATACCGTGAAAATTGCAGAAAGATGCAATGTGGATTTTGATTTTAAGACCAGGCACCTCCCGTCATACGATGTGCCGGACGGCAAAGAGCCCTTTGAATATTTGAGGGAACTTTGTTATGAAGGACTGCGGAAAAAATATAAAAATGCTGATGAAGATGTGAAACAAAGGCTGGATTTTGAGCTTTCCGTAATAAAAAATATGGGATTTGTGGATTATTTCCTGATTGTTTGGGATTTTATCCATTTTGCAAAAAACAATGGGGTCATGGTCGGGCCGGGAAGAGGCTCTGCCGCCGGCAGCATTGTTGCGTACACCCTTGGCATAACGGGGATAGACCCGATACGGTACAATCTTCTGTTTGAGAGATTTCTGAACCCGGCAAGGGTGAGCATGCCCGATATTGACATAGATTTTGAGCCGGAGGGAAGGCAGAAGGTCATAAATTATGTTATAGGAAAATACGGAAGCGACAAGGTTTCACAGATAATCACCTTTGGTACGATGAAGGCAAAGCTGGCAATACGCGATGTGGGGCGTGCGCTGAATATACCTTATGCCGACGTGGACAGGGTTGCAAAGCTTGTGCCGTTTGACCTCAAGATGACAATCGACAAGGCGCTTGAGATAAGCGTGGAACTGAAACAGCTTTATGATGCGGACCCGAGGGTGAAAAACCTTATCGACATGGCAAGAAAGCTTGAAGGTCTGCCAAGACATAAATCTACGCATGCGGCAGGCGTGGTGATAACGGAAGAACCGACTGTGAACTATATCCCATTGCAGACAAACGGCGACGCAGTGACAACACAGTTTGTCAAGGACACTGTCGAGGAACTCGGGCTTTTGAAGATGGACTTTTTGGGGCTCAGAAACCTCACCATAATAGAAAATGCAATAAAAATCATCGAAAAAACCAAAGGTATAAAAATTGACATGTCGGAGATATCCTATGATATCAAGGAAGTGTATGACAACATCGCAACGGGAAATACGGAAGGTATGTTCCAGATAGAAAGTGCCGGAATGAAGTCGTTTATGCAGGAATTAAGACCGACTTCGCTTGAAGATATCACAGCCGGGATTTCGCTTTACCGCCCGGGGCCGATGGAATCGATTCCGATGTATCTGCACAACAAAAACCACCCGGAGGACATAAAGTATAAACATCCGCTCCTGAAGGATATACTGGACGTGACATACGGCTGTATGGTATACCAGGAGCAGGTGATGCAGATAGTGCGTACCCTTGCCGGATATTCACTGGGGGACGCTGATTTGCTGAGGCGTGTCATAAGCAAAAAGAAGATGGACAAGATGGAGATTGAGAGGAAAAACTTCATCTACGGGAAAACCGATGAAAACGGGAATGTTGTGATAAAGGGTTGTGTAAATAACGGTATTGACGAAAAAACCGCCATTGATATTTTTGATGAAATGTACGACTTTGCAAATTATGCCTTCAACAAATCGCATGCGGCGGCATATGCATATATTACATATCAGACGGCATATCTGAAGACTTTTTATCCGGCGGAATATATGGCATCGCTGATATCAAGTGTGGACGACCTTGACAAGGCAAATATGTATATTGTGAATGCAAAAAATATGGGGATTTCTCTTTTTCCGCCCGACGTAAACAAGAGCGCGGATACCTTTACGGTTGAAGGAAATTCAATCCGCTTTGGCTTGTCGGCTGTCAAAAATGTCGGCAGGGGTTTTATCCAGCGCCTTATGCAGGAAAGAGAAGAAAACGGGCCGTTTTGCGGTTTTTCGGATTTTGTTTCGCGCATGATTGACAAAGATATCAATAAGCGTGCCGTGGAAAGCATGATAATGTGCGGCGCATTTGACTCCATGGGCGTAAAGCGTTCTCAGCTTATGGCGGTTTATGAAGAGGCGATAAGCGCCGAAGGAGAGGCACGGCGCGGCAACCTGGAGGGGCAGTTCAGCCTGTTTGATGATGACGCGCCGAAAGAAATGGAATTCCCCGAAAGGGAGGAATTTTCCAAGCGCGAACTGCTTAAAATGGAAAAACAGACGATTGGAATGTATCTTTCGGGACACCCCGTGGAAGAATATACTGACAGGATTGCCAAAATCACAAAATATAATATCGGCAATGTTCTTTCCGCAGTGGAAAAAGATGAAGAAGGCAATGTCAAGCTTGTGGATAACGGAATGTGTGACGGCATGTTTATGCGTCTGTGCGGAATAATAAGCACAAGGAAAAACAAGACAACAAGAAACAATTCGCAAATGGCATTTGTGACGCTTGAGGATATGTACGGTTCACTGGAATGTATCGTGTTTCCAAAGGTGCTTATGCAATATTCTCATGTTTTGCAGGAGGGCGAAGTTGTTGTCATGGAGGGAAAACTGAGTATCCGTGATGACGAAGAGCCGAAAATTCTGTGCGAGAAAGCGACACCGATTGAAGGCGTGGAAAACACGCCGAGGACAGTTTTTATAAAAATCCCTGACAAAAATCCGTCGGCAATCGAGGGCTTGACAAAGACGGCAAAGGAGCACCCGGGGACAGTAAATGTGTGCATTTATATTGAATCAACAAAGGAAAGATTTAATGTCCCTGACAATTTGAAGGTGTCGGGGACACAAAAATGTGTCTCGGATTTGGAAAAGTGCTTTGGAAAAGAATGTGTAAAAGCGGTTTTTTTGCCAAAATATATATAATGTAAAAATTTTACTTGATTTTTTGATAAAACTGATGTAAAATATTATTGTATACCTTTGGAGAAAGAGGGAAAACGATGGAAAACGATAATATATTAAATGATTATATAGTTGTGAAGGCTTTGGAGGACGGAGTGACCATCATGGGACTGACGCGCGGTGCAAACACAAGATTTCATCATATTGAAAAGCTTGACTCGGGCGAAGTGTATGTGGCACAGTTTACCGAAACGACATCTGCCGTGAAAGTGAAAGGCAATGCAATGATTTATACAAAGCACGGCGAAGTCAAGGCAGGGAATAATTAGGAGAGAGGTATTATGTGGACAACGGTATATATATCACAGACTGCGGAAGAGGCAGGAAAAATCAGGGCGATTCTTGAGGATAATGGGGTTATCGTCAAAAACAGGAGGGTGACAAACCCCGACAACGGGGAATGTTATTTTGAAATCCTTGTACCCTCGAAAGAGGTGGCGGCGGCTCATGGTCTGATAATAGATGCAGAACTTTAACAAAAGAAAGGAATGTAAGAGAATGGGTGCAAATATAAAGAAAATAGGAGTTTTGACAAGCGGCGGTGATTCGCCGGGAATGAACGCGGCGATACGTGCCGTTGTGAGAACGGGAATATATCATAATATTGAAGTTTTGGGCATACATCACGGCTATCATGGGCTTTTGAATGAAGAAATCGAGGAAATGGACGCAAGAAGCGTCGGAGAAACCCTCCAAAAAGGCGGTACAATTCTGCAGACAGCGCGCTGCCTTGAGTTTAAGGAACAAGCCGGTGTCATGAAGGGTGTCGAAATTGCGAAAAAGTACGGTATGGACGGACTTATCGTAATAGGCGGCGACGGTTCTTTTCGCGGTGCAAGAGATTTGACAAGGGCAGGTTTGCCGACGATTGCTATGCCGGGCACAATTGACAACGACATTGCGTGCAGCGAATATACCGTTGGTTTTGACACATGTCTGAATACCGTAAAAGACGCGGTGGACAAAATCCGTGACACATCATCGAGCCATGACAGGTGCTCTCTCATCGAAGTGATGGGGAGAAATGCGGGATATATTGCGATACATGCGGCGATTGCCTGCGGCGCAGAGGTTGTGCTGATTCCGGAGAGAAAGTTTGACTTTGACAGCGATGTTATTTCTCCGATTCTGGACGGAAAGGCAAGAGGCAAAAAGCACAGCATTGTTATTGTGGCAGAAGGTGTCGGCGGAGTTGCGGAAATGGCGAAAAAGATTGAGAACGCAACAGGAATCGAATCGAGATATACCATAATCGGTCATGTACAGAGGGGCGGAAGCCCAACGGTGCGTGACAGAGTTGTTGCAAGTCAGATGGGTGCAAAGTCTGTGGAGCTGTTGCTGGAAGGGAAGTCCAACAGAATTGTCTGCATGAGGGACAGTCACATCACGGACGTTGACATTGAAGAAGGGCTGATGATGAAGAAAGATGTTCCGCAGGAACTGATAGATTTGGCAAAGCAGCTTAGTATTTAAAAACATGGGTGTGGCATTAGCCGCGCCCATATTTTTATGCATGATAAAACCGTTGCCTGAGCGCATGAGCTTTGTTGCAAAAAATTCAGAGCATGTTTTTCACGCTGCGGTTTGTGCCGCCATACGGCGGCGGAATGGAGGAACAATATGGAAAAATTCAGCGAAACATTCATAACAGTGCGATATGCCGAAACCGATATGATGGGGATAGTGCATCATTCGAGATATTATCCGTGGTTTGAAGCGGCACGGACGGATTTTATCAAAAAATTCGGCAGAAGCTACAGAGAAATGGAGGCGGCGGGGATTTTGATGCCGCTTACGGAAACGCATGCGCATTATTATGCCGGGCTGACCTATGAGGACGAGGCGGTTGTCGTGTGCAGACTGACCGAGATGGGCACGGCAAAATGCAAATTTGAATATGAGGTTTACAGAAAAAGTGACAACAAGCTGACGACAACAGGCTATACCAAGCATGGATTTGTGGACAGGAATTTCCGACCGATAAATCTGAAAAAAACGGCATATGACATGTGGGCGGTTCTGGACGGGCTTGTATACGAGGCTGAAAAATAAAATACATGCGGCGGATTTTGTGCCGCAACAGTCATATTATCAAAAAAAGGACAGTACAATATAGGTATAAAGCGAAAAGGAGCAAAATATATGAAAAAGCTTATATCTGCAATATGTGCTGTCTGTTTTTTTATTCCGCAGATTCCGGCAGGGGCGATGTCGGAGGCGCCGGCGGTTAATGCAAAATCCATGATTTTGATTGAAGAATCCACAGGAGAAGTCTTGGCAGAGAACAATGCCGACGAGCAATTGCCGATTGCAAGCGTGACAAAAATCATGACGCTTTTGCTTGTCATGGAGGCTTTGGATTCGGGAAAGATACATTTGGAGGATATGGTGCCCGTGAGCGAAAATGCGATGAGCATGGGCGGCTCGACAATGTTCCTCGAGGCAGGAGAGGAGCTTTCTGTCGATGAGATGATAAAAGGGATTGCCGTCGCCTCGGCAAACGACGGATGCGTTGCCATGGCGGAATTTATATCGGGCAGTGAGGAAACCTTTGTCGACAATATGAACAAGCGTGCCGCAGAACTGGGCATGGAAAACACGCATTTCATGAATACGAACGGACTTGACGAAGAGGGGCATTATTCCTCCGCACGTGACGTGGCGAAGATGTCAAGGGAACTTATTGCTCACCAAAAAATATTTGATTATACAACCATATGGACGGGCATGATGCATAATGATAAATTTGAACTGGCAAATACAAATAAGCTGATTCGCTTTTACAAAGGTGCAAACGGCTTGAAAACAGGCTCTACCTCTTTGGCAGGGTGCTGTCTTTCTGCTTCGGCAAAAAGAGAGGGAATGCAGCTTATCGCCGTTGTGTTGGGCGCGCCTTCGTCAAAAGACCGATTCAACGGCGCACGGGCACTACTTGATTATGGTTTTGCAAACTATGCGGTTGAAAATCTGTGTGAGGGTGAAGAGAGAACCGTAAAGGTGCAAAAAGGTGTCCGGGACGAAGTCAAAGTAAAGGCGGCAAATGATTCGGGGGTTCTTATGGCAAAGGAACTGAAAAGCAGCGCGGAAACAGTGTACGAATTGCCGGAGGAAATATGTGCGCCGATAGCGGAAAATGACAAGATTGGCATTGTGAAAATCATGGCAAACGGGGAGGTCATCGCGGAGCGTGAACTGCTTGCGGCACATGATGTTGCAAAAAAGGGCTTTTTGATGTGGTTTGTCGACATGATCGAAATGTTTTTGGTGAAGGTAAGCTGACACAAGGGGTTGCGGTAAGCATGATTTGTTTTGCCGCAGCCCCTTGTAAATTTTTGCATAAATGAGGGGAAAAGAGGTTTGTTTTTCTGATATAAAATTTCTTGACAAGTCAATCCAATTGAAATATAATAGGAAAAAATGACAGGAAAAACATACAAGAAAGGAAAAAAAGACTATGAAACCAAGAGTGCATTTGTTGTGTAACGCCCACATAGACCCGGTGTGGCTGTGGCGGCGCAATGAAGGGGCAGCAGAGGCGATTTCGACCTTCCGCGCGGCGGCGGACTTCTGCGAAAAATATGACGGGTTTGTTTTTAACCACAATGAGGCTTTGCTGTACGAATGGGTGGAGGAATACGAACCGGAGCTTTTTGAAAGAATAAAAAAGCTTGTAAAAGACGGAAAATGGAAGATTATGGGAGGGTGGTATCTTCAGCCGGATTGTCAGATGATAAGCGGCGAATCTTTTATACGCCAGATTGAATACGGAAGAAGATATTTTGAAGAAAAATTTTCGGTAAAGCCGACAATCGCCGTGAATTTTGACCCGTTCGGACATTCGCGGGGGCTTGTACAGCTTTTGCAGAAAACGGGATACCGCGGATATGTGTTTATGAGGACGGGACCGTATCACTATAGTTTCAAGTGGAAGGGCTTTGACGGGAGTGAGGTTGTCGGACACAGAATATATGGCGGATATAATTCACTGCGAGGGGAAGCGGCAAAAAAAATTGAATATTTTCTTGATGATTATGTCAAAAATCCCAACAATGACGTGAAAAGCGCATTGGTGACATGGGGAGTCGGGAATCACGGCGGTGGTGCATCTGTCGCCGATATTAAAGATATTTTGAAACTGACCGCCGGGAGAGAGGATGCAGAACTTATACAGTCAGACTTGGAAAGCTTTTTTGACGAAATCGACACTGGGGCTTTGCCGATAAAAGAAGAATCGATTGAACATTGCATGGTGGGGTGTTACACCTCCATGGCGCGTATAAAGCAGCTGCACCGACGCCTGGAAAACCGTATAGGTTTTTGCGAAAAAATATCGGCGCATGCGTCACATATGTATGGCACGGAATTTGGTGATAATCTTGAAAAAGCAAGAAAAAAGCTGATGTTTTCACAATTCCATGACATCTTGCCGGGAAGCTGTGTAAGACCGGCGGAGGAGGAAGCGGTTGCCATGCTTGACTGTGGGCTGAGCCTGGCAGACGAACAGATTGAAAAAGCATTTTTTGCGCTATGTGCAGGGCAATGCAAGCAGGGAGAAAACGAAATACCCATTATGGTATACAATCCGCACCCATATCCGATAAGAGAGGACATCTCGGCGGAATTTTGCCTGGCGGGGCAGAATTGGAATGCAGACGAATATACCGTCGGCGAAGTGTATGACGAAAACGGCAATCCGCTCCCGACACAGAACGAACAGCCGGCAAGCTCACTGAACCTTGACTGGCGCAAAAAGATAGTGTTTTCCGCGGAGCTTGCGCCGTTTACAATGAACAGGTTTAACTGCCGCCTGAGTGTTGTGAAGAACAGGAAAAAAATCATGCCGTATGATTCCGATGACGAATATATAACAGTGAAAAGAAGGGGGAGCACTGTCAAAATCAGCAAAAAGACAGGACTTATAGAATCATACACAAAGGGCGGCACCGAATTTTTGAAAAACGCCGGTGCAATCTCGGTTATCGAGGACAGCGAGGACCCGTGGGGAATGACTGTAGACCGTTTTGACCGCACAATCGGGAAAATGAAGCTGATGACGGCAGAGGCGGCAAATGCATTCTGCGGATATCCGGAGGAAAAAAACGACTGTGTGAGAGTGATTGAAAACGGCGCGGTGCGCATGGTTGTTCAGGCATTTTTTGAATACCAAAGGAGCATTGCTGTCATAAAGTACATAATACCCAAAAACAGCGATTCGGTTGACATATCTGTAAAAATGCTTGCAAATGACTGCAACAGAATGTTTAAATTGCTTGTTCCGACTGTGTTTGATGACGCGGAATATGTGGGTCAGACAGCATTCGGGACGCAAAAGCTTGCCAAGGGCGGCGAAGAGGTTGTTTTCCATCAGTGGTGCGGACTGCGCGATGCCGACAGGCAGGTGTGTGTGATAAATGCCGACAGGTATGGCGGCTCGGGCGACGGGAAAACAATTGAAATATCGCTTTTGAGAACCCCTGTCTATTCCGCGCACCCGATTCCGGAAAGGCAGATTGTGGAGAAAAACCGATACACTCCGCATATAGACATGGGAGAACGTGACTTTGACTTTCGCATTATATGCGGCGGCGAGGAATTGAAGTGTGACAGCGAGGCGGCAGAGTTCAACATGCCCCCGGAGGCGCTGTCCTTCTTCCCGGGCGGAAACGGGGCAAAACCCACAGCTTTTGCGGAGCTGGACAACAAAAATATAATAATGACCGCTGCAAAAGCCGCAGACAACGGAAAGTATGTCATAAGGCTTTATAATTCATCAGCAGAGAAACAGCGTGCAAAGCTGAAGGTTATGGGAATATGTGAAGAAATCAGCCTTGGGAGATTTGAAGTGAAGGCATATATCGCAGAAAACGGAAGATTGCTTGAAGGGGACATACTGGGGAACAGAAAATAGTCATTTCGTATAAAAACACATGCCTTTTGTCCGGAGCGGTTGACACCCCAAAAACGCTGTGCTATAATTTGCCGTGTATAAATGGTTTGTACATCATTGACCAAAGGAAGGAATGCAGATTTATATGAAAAAAATATGTATGGTGGGGAACACCCACTTTGACCCGGTGTGGCTGTGGCGATGGAACGAGGCGATGTCGTCGATTACGGCGACATTCCGTTCTGCGCTGGAGAGAATGAAGGAGTATCCGGACTTTAAATATTCCTTTTCGGCACCGGCAGTGTTTGAATGGATAAAAAACACTGACCGGGAATTGTTTGAAGAAATAAAACAGCGCGTAAAAGAGGGAAGATGGGAGCTTTGCGAGGGCTGGTGGCTTCAGCCGGACTGCTGTTCCGCTTTGGGGGAAAGTTATGTAAGGCAGGGGCTTTATGCCCAACAGTATCTGGATAAAAACTTCGGAAAAAGAAGCAAAACGGTTTTTAATATAGACAGCTTTGGGCACCCGGGGACACTGCCGCAGATTCTTTCCGGCTGCGGAATAGAAAACTATGTTTTCTGGCGCCCAAATGAAGAACACAAACACCTGGACACACCGCTTTTTGTGTGGAAAGGGGAAAACGGGACATCTGTCAAAACCTACAGAATCGGCGGTGACGGCGGTGAGATTTTCACAGCGGACATCACAGAAGAAACACTGAACCCATTGGTTGAAAACATGGAAAATATTCCGCATGACCTTATGGTTGTGTACGGCGTGACAGACCATGGCGGCGCGCCCACAAAAGCCATGATAGAAAAAATCATGGAGAAGAAAGAACAGATAAAGGATTCTGCGGAAATGAAGTTCTCGGGCGTGGAAGAATTTTTTGACGATGCCGATATGAATGGTTTGCCCGAAATAGAGGACGAGCTGCTTGTGAAGTTTATAGGGCCGTATTCAAACAATACGCAGATAAAAAAGAACAACAGACATGCGGAATATGCCGTTATGAATGCGGAAAAAGCGGCTGTTCTGGCAGAAAAATTGCTGGGAAGAGAATACCCCAAGGATAAAATACGCGAATGTTGGCAGGATATAATGTTCAACCAATTCCATGATATTCTGGGCGGCTGCTGTATAAAAGACGCTTATTTTGACGCGAGGAATCTGCACGGGCGTGCAATACAGACATCTGATGAAATTACGCATTTCTCATTGCAGAGTATCACAAACAAGATAAAGATGCCGGGGAAAAACCCAGACAATGCGTGGAATCTTGTCGTGTGGAATCTCAACGGTGCAGAATTTGACAGCGAAATTGAGGCAGAGGTGCAGTGGGCATGGGAATTTGACTGGTATGACGGCGGAATTGAGCTTGCGGACAGTGACGGAAAAATTGTCCCGTGTCAGATAATTGATGAATTATCGGTTATCCCGAAGTTCCGCTCAAGGTTTGTTTTCAAGGCAAAAATTCCGCCTTTGGGCTACAAGTGTTTTGTTGTAAAACAGACGGGGCCGAGAAAGGCGGCAGAGAAGCAAAAGAAAGCGGAAAACGGGCGTTTTGCGGTGGAATACGGCGCAGACGGCGTGAAATCCGTGTATGATAAACACAAGAAAAAACAGGTGTTGTCCGCACTGCTTGTGCCGTATGCGGTGGAAGATGAGTGCGACACATGGGGGTTTAACAAAATGGTGTACGAGCCGGAAAAGCACTTTATGACGCTCAAAAACTGCCGAATCAAGGAGTCGGGAGAGATACGGACGACGCTGAGATTGGAATGGGAGTATAACAAGTCTTGTGTGGAACAGGAAATAAGCATATATGAAAGCCACATTGACTGTCGATACAGAGCATTGTGGAACGAAGAAAAGAAGGCTTTGAAATTTATGGTTTCAGGCGGAAAGAAAATGAAAACTGTGTGCTCCGCACCGTATGGAAGGACACAAAGACAAGCAAGCGAATATGAAAAGCCCATGGGCGAATGGATAAAGCTTTATGACGGCACGGACAATATTTCGGTGCTTTCGGACAGTGTTTTTGCATATAATTTTGACGGCGAAAGCCTGGGGCTGACGGTTTTGAGAAACTGCATATTCGGCGACCTGAGGACAGAGCCGCTTGATGAGAGCAAAACATATTCCTATATGGGACAAGGAGAAACGGAAGGCAGAATCAGAATTGTTTTTGAGTGCAATGAAGACATCGAAGGAATTCATTTTAACAATCCTCCGGTTATCATATGCGAGGCGAACCATGGCGGGGAGTTGCCCCCTGTGGCTTCTTTTGCGGACGTACCGCAGGACATTGCGCTTTGCACTGTGAAAAAGGCGGAAGACGGCAGAGGGTATGTTTTAAGACTTTATAACACCAAGAGTGAAAAGCAGTGCGCAAATGTGACATTGTTTGGAATTTCCTGCAATGTAGAATTGAATCCGCATGAGGTGCAGACCCTGCGCACTGTTCAGGAAGGTTTTTGCAGGGTAAATATGCTTGAGGAGAGTGATAAAAAATGATAAAACCGGGTATTTTTGGGAAAAGCTATACGGCAGATACCAGGAGAAGTGTTTTCGATTTTCACAATCATCAGATTTTGACGGAAAATAAAAAGACAGACTGTGTTTTTATTGGTGATTCGATAACCGAATATTGGGATGTGCATGTTTATTTTGACCACACAAAATATCTTGTCAACCGCGGCGTGGGCGGAGATATATCCGAAATCGTGGCAAAGAGATTTGAGGCGGATGTGGTTCAGCTGAAGCCCGAGAGGGCAGTGTGCCTTGTCGGGTGCAACGACTTGATGATGATGCATTATGACTATTGGTGGAAAGTGCCGGGCAGGGATGTTGAAGAGATAGAAAGCGATTTGCTGAAAAACATATCCAGGATAATCAAAAAAAGTGCAGACATAAAGCTTTATATATGCTCTGTTCTGCCATCGGCAATGTGTGTGCCGTATGATGCGGAAAAGTTTAACAGAGCAATCGTTTCGGTTAATGAAAAACTGAAAAAGATATGCGCCGAAACAGGCACGGAGTATGTGGATTATCATAAAGCCCTGTGCAGGGAGGACGGTCTTTTTGTGAGGGACAATTTGACTTATGACGGGATACACCCCACGCCCGAGGGTTATCAAATCATGACAAAAGTTTTGGGAGAAAAAATCCCGGAATTAAAAAATTAATGTTACGCCATCTCAAAAAAAGAATTATAATATTTCAGTAATGAAAAATTACAAAATATTTTTGAGGTGGTGTCGTGATGACAAAACAATTTGAGGCGTATCTGCGCAAAAAAAACTTATCTGAAAACACGGTTTTATCCTACATATGGACGGTGGAATATTATCTGTCGCATTATAAGGGAATCGACAAGAAAAACCTCTTGTCTTATAAAGTTTTTCTGCTGGAAAAATACAGCCCCAAAACGGTAAACCTGAGGATACAGGGGATAAACAAATATCTTGAATTTGTCAAAAAAGATGGGCTTAAGCTCAAATCGGTCAAGGTTCAGCAGAAAAATTTTTTGGAAAATGTCATAAGTGATGCGGATTACAGGTTTTTTCTGAGAATGCTGAAAAAGGATAACCGCACACAATGGTATTTTACGGTCAGGTTCCTTGCGGCAACGGGCGTGAGGGTTTCAGAACTGGTTCAGATAAAGGCAGAGCATATTTTCATGGGATATTTTGACATATATTCCAAGGGCGGAAAGCTCAGAAGGCTGTATATACCCAAAACTCTGAAAAATGAAACAATGCAGTGGCTGGAAGAAACAAACATGACGTCGGGGTATTTGTTTTTGAACAGATTTGGTGACAGAATCACCGTGCGCGGAATTGCGATGCAGCTGAAAAAGTATGCGCAGGAATACGGCATAGACCCTAAAGTGGTATATCCGCATTCATTTCGGCACAGATTTGCAAAGAATTTTTTGGAGCGTTTCAATGATGTGGCTTTTCTTGCTGATTTGATGGGGCACGAAAGTATCGAAACAACGAGAATATATTTACGCAAAACATCAAGCGAGCAGAAAAATATAATTGACAAAATTGTCACATGGTAAAATTAAAAGCTGTGGTAAAGTTAACTTTACCGCAGCTTTGGTTTTTTTAGTGTAAAGATTTGATTAATAACACTCTTTCAACACTTTCAGGATATCGCCAGGTAACATTTGCTTGTATCCGCCGCCGAGGACGGCTGAATTTGCAATCGGCGCAAGCATGTCCTCGCTTGCGCCAAGCTCGCGCAGAGTAAGAGGCAGTCCCAGTTCTCTGATGAATCCGGTGAGTTTGTCAATGCCGGCAAGCGCAGCTTCTTCCTTGCTCATGCCCGAAATGTCAATTCCCCATACATTCTCTGCAAAACGCACAAACTTGTCGATGCCGTATTTGCAGATGTATTTGTAATAAGGAACAGAAATTGCGGCAAGCCCTGCTCCGTGTGCGCAGTCTGTGTATGCGCCCAGCTGATGCTCAATCATGTGAACCTCCCAGTCCTGTTCTTTTGAAAGACCGGTGATTGTGTTAAGTCCGATGGTGGCACACCACATAATGTTGCTTCTTGCTTCATAGTCATGCGGATTTTTCACGGCAATTCTGGCGCTGTATACAAGTGACCTCATAACGCCTTCCAAAACATAATCGGTTGTATTGTCATCGTCGCCCGAAAAGTATTGTTCCATAAGATGTGACATTGTGTCGAAAATTCCGCTTGACATCTGGTACGGCGGAACGGTGTATGTGTATTCCGGGTTCAGGATTGAGAATTTTGGATTCACATTTGCCGGGAAAACTCTGCCGTTTTTCAGCATTTTGTCCTCGTTTGTGATGACAGAACCGCCGTTCATCTCAGAGCCTGTCCCCACCATCGTGAGAACAGACGCAACGGGCACGATTTTGTTTGTGACGTCCTCAAAGTCTATCCAATATTTCTGCCATGGGTCGCCATCACAGTAAGCGGAAACAGAAATCCCCTTTGCGCAGTCGATGACAGAACCGCCGCCGACAGCGAGAATCAAATCTATATTGTTTTCGCGCACAAGCCTTGCACCCTCAAGGAGCTGACTGTATGATGGGTTTGACTTGATACCGGAAAGCTCGGTGACATTTTTTTCGCCTTTTTCCAAAATATCAATGATTTTGTCATAAAGTCCGCTTTTTTTGACGGAGCCTTTGCCGTACATCAGCAAAATGTTTTTGCCGTAGTTTTCAAGTTCCGGCAAAAGGTTTGCCAAGGCATCTTTGCCAAAGAAAATTTTGGTTGGGTTGTAGTAGGTAAAATCAAATTTCATGTAAAATACCTCCAATTTATACTTTTTGGTAGCAGCAATACTGTTATCTAATGTTATTTTACAACCAAAACATGATTTGAGTCAAGATTTTTTTGTAAAATAATGTAAAAAATATAAATCAGTGTTTCAGGTTCTTTTTGTAAGCGCTTGGGGTCATGCCTGTTTCGGCTTTGAAAACCTTTGAAAAATAGTTGTAGTCCAAAAATCCTGCGGTGTCTGCCGCCCGGCTGACACTGCAATTTTTGGATTTAAAACATTCCAGCGCCTTGCCGACACGCTTTTTTCTTATATATTTTGCTATGCTCATTCCATAATATTTGTGCGACACTTCGTACAGGCGCGAGCGGCTTATGCCGAATACAGAGCATAGGTTTTCCACGGAAAGATTGTAGGCAATGTGAGAATCTATATAGCTTGAAAGATGAAATATCAGGTTTTCCGCGTCAATCTTTATCAGCTCTGCAAGGCAAAGATAACACGTGCATATTTCCATGAGTTTTGCGGCGGCTGTTATTTGCTTTTCACTTTTGAACTTTATTTTTTTTACATATTCCGCAAGCTTTTCGGAATCGGAAATGTAGTCTTTCGCATAGTTGTATATTTCGTCTTTGTCCTGCCCCTTTTCGCAGATTTGACCAAACATGATGTAAGCGATGATTGCATCGTTCATTCTTATCGGTGCGGCGGCCTCGATGAGCCCGGCATGGCATTTGTATGTATAAAGACTGTTTGTCTTTTTGCAGATTTCGCATGCTTCCGTGTCGTTTTGGCGGCACTTGGACTTGGCGGCGGTGTTTTTTACAGAGGTGCAAAAAGGACAGCTTTCCTCGGGATATGCCAGTATTTTATTGAAATTTTCGTCAAATATGACAAAACGCATATTTGTAAGGTTATAGAAATTTACAAGGACTTGTTTTAGTTTTTCTGTTTCAAATTTTACCTTCATAGAATTTTCTCCATACGAATTTACAGATTTTTATACGTTTATGGCTTTATTATAGCATAGATTTGTTATATAATCAATATGAAAATTTATATACCGCACAAAGCGGAGAAAAGGAGGAAAGTATGTATATAGGAGGCTTGGACATCGGCACCACGGGGTGCAAGCTGAGTGTGTATGATTCTGACGGGAGATTTGTCATGAACACTTATCGTGAATACGAATCAAACCGCTCTGACAGTGTGCAGGAGATAAATGCGGAGCATGTCTGGGAAGGCGTGAAGTATGTGCTGACAAAAACGGCAGAAAAAATCCGCCTTGACGCGGTGGGCGTCACGTCCTTCGGGGAGAGCTTTGTGATGCTTGACGAGGATGACAACATTCTGATGCCCTCCATGCTTTATACCGACATAAGAGGGAGCGAAGAATACAAAATTTTTGAGGGCATGGGTGCGGAAAAAATTACAGGTGCAAAACCGCACGGCATGTACAGTATCCCCAAAATAATGTGGATAAAAAAACATTTGCCGGATATTTATGAAAAAACAAAACGTATACTTCTTTTTCAGGATTTTGTCGTGTATATGCTGACAAAAACGGCGCAGATTGATTATTCTCTGGCATGCCGCACAATGGGATTTGACATAAAGAACAAATGCTGGAGCAGTGAAATTTTTGATAAAGCAGGGATTGACGTTTCCAAAATGGCAAAGCCCGTAAGAAGCGGCACGGCGGCAGGCAAAATCCGCACCCTTGGGAAAGAGCTCTGCGACACGGTTGTTGTCACGGCGTGCCACGACCAGCTTGCGGCGCTGCTCGGCGCCGGTGTGACCGACACGTACACGGCTGTGGACGGGACGGGCACTGTGGAATGTATAACGCCGATTCTGGAAGAAATACCGAATGACGGGGAATTTTATGCCATGGGATATACCGTTTTGCCGCATGTGTCCGACGGCAAATACGTATGCTATGCGTTTTCCTTCACAGGCGGTGCGGCGGTGAAGTGGTTTAAAGACACCTTTGCACCGGACGAAAGCTATAAAGAGCTTGACTCCAAGGCAGGGGAAAATCTGACGGGGATTTTGGTGATGCCGCATTTTGCCGGCGCGGCAACCCCGTATATGGACGAAAATTCCAGGGCGGTGTTCTGTGGCGTGACGCTGGGCACGGGCAAATATGACCTGTACCGCGCCGTAATGGAAGGCGTTACATATGAGATGCGCCTCAATGCAGAGATGCTTGAGAAAAACGGGATAAGGACAGAAAAACTCTATGCAGTCGGCGGCGGTGCAAACAGCAAGGTGTGGCTTCAGATGAAAGCGGATATTCTGAATAAAGAAATCATCGCAATCGACGCGCCTGAGGCAGGGGCGATGGGTACTGTGATGCTTGCGGGAAAAGCAGTCGGTGCATTCTCGGACATTGACGAAGCAAGAAAAATCATGGTAAAAGAAAAAGAGCATTTTTATCCCAATCCGCAAAAACACATCGAATATACAAAATTTTACAATCAGTACAAAGAGATATATGCATGCAGTAAAAAAATAAGCTTAGGAGGAAAATCATGTTAGTTACATTAAAGGAAATTTTGAAAATTGCAGAGGCAAAAAAATGCGCCATCGGTTCTTTTAACGGCGCAAATTTTGAAAGCATCAGGGGAATTTTGAGGGCGGCGGAAGAATTGAATCAGCCGGTTATACTGATGCATGCTCAGGTGCATGAAGAGATGGGGCTGTGCACCCTGGAGGAAATGGGCACAATTATGCTTTATATGGCAGACAAGGCAACCGTGCCCGTATGTGTGCATCTGGACCACGGCACAGACCTTTCTTACATAAAGCGCGGACTTGATGTGGGCTTTACTTCGGTCATGTATGACGGCTCTATGCTTGCGCCGGAGGAAAATTATGCAAACACATGCATAGCCGTTGAAATGGCGGCAAGATACGGCGCTTCTGTCGAGGCGGAAGTGGGCTCTATGGGCACAAGGGAAGGCGGCGACGGCAATGACGAAAGCATCTATACCGACCCGGAAGAGGCGAAAGCATTTGTAGAAAAAACAGGCATAGATGCACTTGCATGCGCTTTCGGCACGGCGCACGGCATATACCTCAAAGAGCCCAAGCTGGACTTTGAACGCGTAAAGAAAATCCATTCTATGATTGACGTGCCGATGGTTATGCACGGCGGAAGCGGCGTGAGCGAAGCGGACTACAGAGAAGTGATAAAAGACGGAATACGCAAGATAAACTATTATTCATATATGGCAAAGGCGGCAGGAGAGGCTGTTGCGGCGATGGATAAGATAGATTTTTTCCATGACGCGGCGGTTGTTGCCGAAAATGCCGTAAAAGAAGATGTGCAAAAAGCAATGAAAGTATTTGCAGGGCTGTAATTGCGCGGGAAATAAAAGAAAGGATTGATGAAGAGTGAAAAGATCGGAATTGAATCAAATCATGAGAGAAGCGGTTGATTTTATCGAAAAGATGAATTTTAAACTGCCGCCGTTTGTGTACTGGAGCCCGGAGGACTGGGAATCAAAAGGCAGCGACTATGACGAAATAAGGGACAACATGCTGGGCTGGGACATCACCGATTTCGGGAGCGGCGATTTTGAAAAAATCGGGCTTTTGATGATTACTCTCAGAAACGGCAATTTCAACGACAAAAAATATGTCAAACCGTATGCGGAAAAGCTTTTGATTGTCAAGGAAGAGCAGATTACGCCATATCATTTCCATTGGTCAAAAATGGAGGACATAATAAACCGCGGCGGCGGAAATCTGATGGTGAAGCTTTATAACAGTACCCCGGATGAGCAGTTTGACATGGAAAAGCCCGTCACCGTATACATGGACGGACATACATACACGGTTGAGGCCGGGGCGGAAATCAGGCTGGAGCCGGGACAGAGCATAACAATCCCTTGCGGACTTTATCACAAGTTCTGGGGCGAAAAAGGGACGGGCATGATTCTGCTGGGCGAAGTTTCAAAGGTGAATGACGACAGGGTGGATAACCGTTTTTATGAAAAGACAGGGAGATTCCCCGATATTGACGAGGACGAAAAACCGTTGTATCTTTTGGGAAATGAGTATCCTCCGGCAAAATCATAACCACCCGTCCAACGGGTGGTTTGCTCTAGGGCTATAAGCCCATGTTACCGGCCAGCGGCTCAAGCCGCTGGCTTTCACATTTGTTCAAGCCTACTGCCTTTGCCTCTTTCGCCGCCCCTTAAAGGGCGTTTGTATTACCTGCTACCCTTAAAAGGGTCTTCGTATTCTTTTACACTCAATCTATCTATTGCTATATCATGTTTTTCTTGGTCGGATATATATTTTCTTATCGTTGCTTCATTTAACCCCACAGTGCTAACATAATATCCTTCTGCCCAAAAATGTCTGTTGCCAAACTTATACTTCAAATTTGCGTGTTTGTCAAACATCATCAATGCGCTTTTTCCCTTCAAATATCCCATAAAGCTTGACACGCTCATTTTTGGTGGTATACTTAATAGTAAGTGCACATGATCTGGCATCATATGTCCTTCGAGTATTTCTACACCTTTATACCTACACAATGTTCGTATTATTTCTTGTAGACTTTCTCGATATTGTCCATATATTGCCTTTCTCCGATATTTTGGTATAAATACTATATGATACTTGCACATCCATGTTGTACTTGATAAACTATTCATTTTATTGGCCATTTTACTCACCTTTCTTTTCTTTACAATAAGCTTGAACAACTTTATTGTAACAGAAAGGTGAGTTTTTTGGTATAACCTTTTGTTCCCCACCCGCAAAGCGGGTGGTTTTTTGTTTCGTACGCTTTGCGTCCTCAACAGTCTAAAGACATTAATAAAAAAAGGCAGTTTTTAAACTGCCTTTTTTTTGTGCAGTAATGCCGCAATTTTTTTTTCATATTAAATTTTAATATATAAAATATATTAAATAATGTGTGCTTTTGTTGACATGTAAGTGGATTTGTGATATAATTGTGTGGATTTGATTGGAGATGAGTGGATATGTTTGCAAATCAACGCAGAGAAAAAATATGTGAAATAGTCAATGAGAAGGGAAATGTGAGTGTTGATGCACTGACAGAGTTGTTTCAGGTGTCGGCAGAAACTGTCAGACGTGATTTGATAGTGCTTGAAGTGCACGGCAATCTGAAAAGGGTGCATGGCGGCGCAGTGTCGACAAAAGGATTTAAACGTTATGGCTCGCTGGAAAAGCGCCTTGACATAAATAAACAGAAAAAGCATGAGTTGGCAGTCACTGCAATACAGCTTTTGCAGAATGATGACATTATATCAATTGATTCGGGTTCCACATGCATCGAGTTTGTAGATGTGATTAAGCAGAAGTTTGACAGAATGACAATCCTGACAAATTCTTTGGATGTGGTGGAACAGCTGGGGAATAAAGAAGGATTTAAAATTTATCTGACCGGCGGCATATATATGCCGAATGAAAATGCATTCTATGGCGACACGGCGGTGAAAGTGATAAAGAGCTTTTGTATCCCCAAGGCGTTCATATTTCCGTCGGGTGTGAGCGTGGAAAACGGGGTGTCGGAATACAATTCATTTCTTTCAGCCGTGCAGAAAGCATATATCGAGGCCGCCGAGGAAGTCATTGTCATGGCGGACAGCAGCAAAATCGGGCATAACGCGTTTATAAAAAACAGTGATATCACAGAAGACTTTATTATTGTAACCGATTCCGATGCGGATAAGGAAGTTTTGAGGACATTTACCGACAACGAAATAACGGTATTGACACGTGTTGAAGAAGGAGAAGAAAATGAAAAATAGAAGATATGTAAACTCGGTGATATTTTTATGTTCTCTGGTTTATTTTATAAGTTATATTACGAGGATAAATTATGGCTCGGTTATACTGGAAATTGTACATTCGAGAGGGATAACAAATACGGCCGCGTCGGCTGCGCTGACAGGGAGCTTTGTCACATACGGCGTCGGACAGCTGGTAAGCGGATACATGGGCGACAAGATAAAACCGGTGACGCTTATATTTGCGGGAATGATGATATCGGTTGTGATGAACATTCTTTTGCCGTTTATGACAAATGTTGCAATCATGACTTTTATATGGTCTGTAAATGGATTTGCACAGGCGTTTATGTGGCCGCCGCTTGTGAAGTATCTGACAAATTTGCTGAGTACGGAGGACTACAACAGGGCGTCTATGTGCGTTTCGTGGGGGAGTTATATCGGCACTGTGGCGGTATATCTGCTGGCGCCTTTTTGCATTTCTTTGTTGGACTGGAGATTTGTTTTCTTTATTTCTGCCGGGTGCGGCTTTGCGATGGCGATTATATGGCTTGTTTGCGGAAAAGCACTTGAAAGGCACGGCAGAGGGCTTGCAGCGGAGAAGAAGGAAAGCAATGAGAAGATGCCTTTGACCGAAAAAGTGCATTTTGAGAGAAAGCTGATTCTGATACTTGTGTTTACAATGGCGGCTATTGTGCTGCAGGGGATTCTGCGTGACGGAATAACAACATGGATGCCGTCTTATATAGCGGATACATATAAAATAAAAAATTCTGTATCGATTCTCACAAATGTCGTGATGCCTGTTTTTGCAATTGTTGTTTCAAGGGTGATACTCTGGATATATACCAAAAAACTCAACAACGAAGAGGTGTGTGCAGGTACAATGTTTGCGCTGGGCTCGGGGGCATCACTGCTTTTGTATGTCCTGTGCGACAAGAGTGCGCCCGTGTCGGTGCTTTTGTCGGCAATCATCACTTCGTGCATGCACGGGGCAAATATGATGCTTATATCTATATTGCCGGGAAAATTCAAGAAATATGGAAACGTGTCGTTTATGAGCGGCTTGCTGAATTCATGCACATATATCGGCGCGGCTTTGTCGGGATATGGCATGGCGCTGATGTCACAGCACTTTGGATGGGACGGCACAATTTTTTCGTGGGCAGTTATAGCCGCTTTGGGGGCAGTGATATGCTTTGCAATTTCCAAACCGTGGGGAATGTTTCTGAAAAGAATCAAAAAGGATAACACAAATAAAAAGCCGGAACAAGAATAACTTGTTCCGGCTTGGCGACCCGGATGGGGCTCGAACCCACGACCTCTAGCGTGACAGGCTAGCGTTCTAACCAACTGAACTACCGGGCCAAAAGACCTAACTTCATCATTATAACTTATTTTTTTGATGTTGTCAAGAGAATTTTTGAAAAATATCAATAAATATCAATAAAAAATGTCTGATATTATTTTGATTTTTTCTTGACTAAAGATTCAAGTTGTTATATAATGTTTGGTAATGTGGATTTGTCAAATCGGGCAAAGATTGCATTTATGAATGATGAAAACGGGAAACTATGTTTTCCATATGATATTTTGCCCATAAATTATGTATAAGAATTGCCGGTTTATTGGTGGGCGGAAAGGCTGTAAAAATGAAAAAAGTAAAATCATGTTATGAACAAGAAGTGAAAAGAGTGGCGGAAAAAGTGAATGAGCATAAGGGAGATTTCCTTTTTTCTCTTGTGGCGGATTCTCATCTGGACAATTCTCTGCCGGATACGCTTGCAAATATAAATGCAGTTGATAAGGCTGTAAATTTTGATTGTCTTATACATCTCGGCGATTTTTTGAATGGAAATATACCGAAAAATTATACCAAAGAGATTTTGAAATCACAGATGAGTCAGTTCAGAGAAAGTATAAATAATAAGCCGTTTTATCCTGCACAGGGAAACCATGACGGATATTTTGATTTGCTTACTGCCACAGACATGGCGATTGATGAGGATTGGGCGGAAGCGATTGGTTTTGTGGACGGTTATGACAATGTTTCGCATCCCGAAGGGAAACCGTACTTTTATGTAGATTATCCCGAAAAACATATAAGGCTTGTGATTATATGTTCTTTTTGTTATACCGGTTTTTATGAAGGTACAGGTTTTTGCAAAAGATATGGACTTGACGAAAGACAGATAGAATGGCTGAGAGAAGAGGCTTTTAATATCGGTGCGGAGTGGTCGGTTATGCTGTTTTCACATGATACACCGTTTTCCTGTTTTGACGAAGCAGAGCTTTTTGAAAACAACGTGCGCGTAAACGGAAATCTGACATTTAAAACATTACTGGAATGTCAAAAAGAGCATGGGTTTGATGTCCCGGCGTGGTTTGTCGGTCATTTTCACGGCGAATACATAAACAGTTTTTTCGGAATCAATTTTGTGTTGATTGGTTCTGAAACCGCATATGTTCCGCAGCTGTGGGATATGCCGGAGGGCGGATTTTATTGTGAAAGAGAACTGGACACGGAAACAGAGGATTTGTGGGACAGTGTGGTTCTTGACAAAGCGGAACGCAAGGTGAGGCTTATACGTTTCGGCGCCGGGGAAGACCGGGAAATATCATACTAAAAATACAAAGACGTACAGGCGGAATGGAGATTATATATGAAAGACTATTTTTCTGAAGAAGTAAAAAAGACAGTTGATGATATAAAAAATAAAGAGTATGACTTGTGCTTTGCCATGCTGACCGACACAAGGCTTTGCGATGCGGGGGAGGATACACGGGAAAACATAGGTGCGGTTGACGGGCAGATTGGGTTTGATTTTATTGTGCACCTGGGAAATATAATAAACGGTGATAATCCGCGTGATATTTCCATGCATCTCATGCAAACGGAGATTGAAAAATACCGCAAAGCGGTAAAGTCGGCAAAGGTTTTTGTTGCCCAAGGAGAACATGACGGATACCGTGATGAGAGATTTATAGGACAGCTGGCAAAAAATATCATGTATGACGAGCTGTGGTATAAGCATACCGGCATGTATGACGAGGAATACGGTATTTCACGTCCGGAAAACAAGCCGTATTATTATGTGGATTTGCCGCAAAAGAAAGTACGTCTTATAGTTTTGTGCGCGTATTATTCGCAGTATGATGAGGAAAACGGGCTTTATGAAAAATATACGAGGATAGACACTGCACAGGCGGCGTGGCTGAAAAACACGGCACTTTCGGTGCCGGCAGGGACAACGGTTTTAATTTTTTCACATGCAATCCCAAAGTCGCGCTTTGAAAACGGCGCAGGGCCGTTTGTTTATGAGGGTTTTTCTACAGAACCAATACTCATGATTTTGCAGAATGCCAAAAAAAGCGGGATAGAGATTGCATGCTGGTTTGGCGGGGGATATAACTGTGACGCGGAGATTGTTGCAGGCGGAGTGAATTATGCCGTAATCAGTTCACAGCTTGCGGAACACAATTCAAGAGCAAAATGTGAGGGCGTGAGGGTTTTGCAGAACCGCACAGAAGGAACAGTCGGATATGATTGCTGGGATGCTGTGTCGGTCAACCTGAAAAAAAGGGAAATTATGATGCACCGTTTCGGCTGCGGTGAAGACCGTGTTCTTCATTATTGATGTGGCGGTTATCGGAGGCATGCGTGAAACGTAAAAGAATCTGTGTTTTTTTTGCAGTATTTGCGGCAGTGGTTTGCTTTGCATTTACATATTTCGGAAAACGGGAATACAGCATATATATACCTGATGCGCTGGGCACTGTTTCGGAAATAAAAATATACGCAAGGAATGACGATGCCATGAAGGAAATCAGAGAATATATATACATGGCTGACAAATTGTTTTCGGCATCAGATGCCGACAGCGAAATAGGCAGGCTGAACCACGGCGAACAGGTTGAATTGAGCATACAGACCGAAGAATTATTGAATTTATCTTTAAAATATGCCGACCCATCGGATTTTAATCCGTTTTGCGGAAGCCTCATAGAATTGTGGGAGGACGCAAGAAAGAACGGCGTCCCGCCGGAGCAATCGGAAATTGTCCGTGCGTGCGGACAGGGATATCCGTTTTCGCTTGAGATATCAAACCATACGGCAAGAATAACAAATCTGAATCAGAAAATCAATTTGGGTGCTGTTGCAAAAGGCTATATTTCCGATGGTATAAATGATATTCTGGACAAATACAAGGTTGATTCGGCACTCATATATCTGGGCGGCAATGTCTATGCAAAAGGAAAAAACGAAAGCAACAGTGCATGGCGCATCGGTGTGTGCGACCCTGACACCACATCCGGGTATCTGGGGATTGTGCATGTGCAGGACATGGCTGTTGTCACTTCGGGCGACTATGAAAGGTTTTTTGAGTATAACCAAAAGAGATATCATCATATAATAAACCCCGACACGGGATATCCGGCAGAATCAGGGTTGAGATCGGTGACGGTGATATGTGAGAACGGAACTTTGGGTGATATGCTTTCGACGAAATGCTTTATTGATGGACTGCAAAAATCCAAAGAGGTGCTCGCAAACTATGGAGCATACGGGATTTTTGTTACAGATGACGGGAAGGTATTCTATTCAAGAGAACTTGGGAAAAACTTTGAACGCGAAACGGATAAATATGAATTTTATGAATTTTAAAAATAAGCTGCATCAAATTTTGATGCAGCTTATTTTTGTATAAATAACAGGCATTTGTAAAGTTGCAATTAAAACTATCGGAAAGTTTTAAAAAAGACTGGGCTTTTTCCTCATTTTATGATATAATATGTTAAAAGTGTGACCGGGGTATACCTGCCTGAAAAAGAGGCACACCGGTTTATGTGAAAAAGGCTCAAAGTGTTGGGGCAGTTTTATGAAAGGGGTATAGTTTATGCTGATTGCATCTGCTGTTGAAAAAATGATTGAATTTTATAAAGGAAATTTGCATGATATTGACCATTTCCTTAAAGTCTGGGCATTTGCACAGACAATCGGAGAGCAAGAAAAGCTTGATTTGCACACACAGCAAATACTTGAACTTGCGGCTGTGGTTCATGACATTGCATGCCCTTTGTGCCGCGAAAAATACGGAAATACAAACGGTAAAAACCAGGAAATGGAAAGCCCTGCGCTTGTAAAAGCGTTTTTTTCGGACTTGTCTGTGCCGGAACAAGACACAGAACGTATTTCGTGGCTGGCTGAGCATCACCACACCTACACAAATGTCGACGCGCTTGATTATCAAATACTGTTAGAGGCGGATTTTCTTGTCAATGCCGGGGAAAGCGGATATAAAATTTCCGCAATTGAAAGCGCAAAAAACAACATTTTTAAGACAGCGTCAGGGATTCGCCTTTTGGAAAACATGTATCTGAGAGATAAAAGCTGTTTGTGATTTTATCAGAAAATCCCGATTGAAGAGGGTGAAGCGGTTTTGAAACCGAAGTGTTATGTCACTGACATGTTTTGCCGCGGGATTTGCAAAAATACCACACAGTGGTTTTGTGATTTGTCCCTTGTGTGTAATTTTTGCAAGGTATATATCGCATCTTGGGTGCAATTGTGATAAATTTCTGTTCTTCATATTTTAAACTGTTGACATTGAGGGTTGTTAATGATAAAATATAATGGATAAAGACATGATGAATATTTATGCATAAGTTATGTGAATAAATGCATAATATGCATTTTGGCGGTTGTTGTGTAAAAAGTGAATATGGTGTGACAAGGAGGATTTTTTCGTGAAAGCTCAATTGATTTTGGAAAACGGTGCACGCTTTGAAGGGTATATGTTTGGTGCAGAGCGTGATATTGTGGGAGAAGTGGTTTTTACAACGGGAATGACAGGCTATCAGGAAACTCTGACAGACCCCTCGTATGCCGGGCAGATTGTGACGATGACCTTCCCGATGATTGGGAACTATGGCATCAATCTTGAGGACATGGAAGCGGACAAGGTTAATCTTACGGCTTTTGTGGTGAGAGAAAAATGCGATTTTCCTTCAAATTTCAGAAATGAAATGACACTGGACGATTTTTTGAAACAGCAGGGAGTTGTGGGGCTCTGCGGGATTGACACGCGCGCGCTGACGAAAATTCTGCGCAACAGCGGCGTCATGAAAGGTGTGATAATGAAGGGAGAACCGACCGGAGAAGAAGTGAAAAAGCTTATGTCACAGCTTGACAATTCCGATGTCATCATGAGGACAACCGCCGAAGAAGAATATGTACTCAACAGGCGCGGAAAAACGCGTGTTGCATTTATAGATATGGGCGCAAAGGACGGGATTTTGCGCGAATTGCAGAAGAGGGACTGCCGCATCACAGTTTACAAGGCCGATGTTGATGAAAAAAAGATTTTAAATGATTCCCCGGATTTGGTGTTTTTGTCAAACGGGCCGGGCGACCCTCTTGATGCACCGGGGACTGTGGAAACTGTGAAAAACCTGATTGGGAAAGTGCCCGTATGCGGCATTTGTATGGGACACCAAATCATCGGACTGGCGCTGGGGTGCAAGACAAGCAAGCTGAAATTTGGGCACCACGGCGGAAACCAACCGGTGAAGGATTTGGTGACCGGGAAGGTTTATATCACATCACAGAATCACAACTACATAGTTTCAGATTTCCCTGACGGAGTTTATCAAAGCTTTGTAAACGTAAATGACGGGACATGCGAAGGCATTGCGCACAAAACCATGCCGGTGCAGAGTGTGCAGTTCCACCCCGAGGCGGCGCCGGGACCGCTTGATGTGGGCTTTTTGTTTGACAGATTTTTGGAAGGAGTGAGATAATATGCCGTTAAATAAATCCATAAAAAAAGTGCTTGTAATAGGCTCGGGCCCGATTGTTATCGGTCAGGCGGCGGAGTTTGACTATTCGGGGACACAGGCGTGCAAGGCAATCAAGGAGGAAGGCATTGACGTTATCCTCGTGAATTCCAATCCGGCAACAATCATGACAGACCGTAACGTGGCGACGCGTACATATATAGAACCGCTTACTGCCGAATATATAGAAAAAATCATAGCAAAAGAACGCCCCGACAGCATCATCGCCGGCATGGGCGGACAGACGGGGCTGAACCTCACCTGTGAGCTGTATGACAAGGGGATACTTGACAAATACGGCATAAATGTCATAGGCACAAGCATAGATTCCATAAAAGAAGGCGAAGACCGCGACAGCTTTAAACAGCTTATGGAAAGGACAAATCAGCCGATTGCACCGAGTGAAATTGTGACAGACATAGACTCGGGATTGGATTTTGCGCAAAGAATCGGTTATCCGGTTATTGTGCGCCCGGCGTATACGCTTGGCGGAACCGGCGGGGGAATTGCCGAGAACCCGGCAGAACTTACAGAGATTCTTGCACAGGGACTTCATCTAAGCCGTGTGGGTCAGGTTTTGCTGGAAAAGTCCATAAAAGGCTGGAAAGAAATAGAGTTTGAAGTCATAAGGGACGGAGAGGGAAACTGCATAACTGTGTGCAGTATGGAAAATATTGACCCTGTGGGTGTGCACACGGGCGACTCCATAGTTGTTGCGCCGGCGCTGACCCTTGCGGACAAGGAATACCAGATGCTGAGAAAAGCGGCGATAGATATTATAAATTCCATTGAAATAAAGGGCGGTTGCAATGTGCAGTTTGCACTGAACCCCGACAGCTTTGATTATGCGGTGATAGAGATAAATCCGCGTGTCAGCCGTTCTTCGGCGCTTGCGTCAAAAGCGACGGGATACCCGATTGCCAAAATTGCCGCAAAGATTGCACTGGGGTACAATCTTGACGAAATCAAAAATGCAGTGACGGGTATGACATATGCATGCTTTGAGCCTGCGCTTGACTATGTTGTTGCAAAAATACCGAAATGGCCTTTTGACAAGTTCTTTGGGGCAAAGAGAAACCTCGGCACAAAGATGATGGCAACGGGGGAAATCATGGCGATTGGCAACAGCCTGGAGGCGGCGCTTTTGAAGGGTGTGCGTTCTTTGGAAATCGGTCAGTTTAATCTGGAGCGTGAAAGCGCAAAGAATATGACAATACTGGAACTGAAAAACAAGGTTGTTGTCCCCGATGATGAGCGTCTTTTTAACCTTGCGGAGCTTATGAGAAGAAGCTACAGCATAGACAGAATTGCAGAAATCACGGGAATGGACATGTTTTTCCTGCACAAAATCAAAAATATTGTTGATGCAGAGGAAAATCTGAAGCAAATCGGGCTTGGCGGGCTTGACGCCCCGACGCTTAGAAAATATAAGAAAATGGGATTTTCCGACAAGGGAATTGCATTGCTTGTCGGGTGCGGAGAAGAGGACATACGAAACCTGCGCAAGGAATATAACATTATCCCGGTTTATAAAATGGTTGACACATGTGCCGGAGAATTTGAGGCGGTTTCGCCGTATTATTATTCTACATATGACGAGGTCAATGAGTCGGTGCCGTCTGACAAAAAGAAGGTTATCGTCATCGGCTCGGGCCCAATCAGGATTGGACAGGGCGTGGAATTTGACTACTGCAGCGTACAGAGTGTGTTTGCCCTCAAGAAATTCAACGTGGAAACCGTGATTGTAAACAACAACCCCGAAACGGTGAGCACCGATTTTGATATATCGGACAGGCTGTATTTTGAACCGCTGACAGAGGAAGATGTATATAATATCATCGAGCTTGAAAAGCCGGACGGTGTTATATTGCAGTTTGGCGGACAGACGGCAATAAAGCTTGCAAACTTTTTGGACAGCAAAAATATACCGATTCTCGGTACACAGCCGAAATATATCGATGAGGCAGAGGACAGAGAAAAGTTTGATGAGCTTTTGGAAAAACTTGACATAAAAAGACCGAAAGGAAAGGCAGTCTGGACGGTTGAAGAAGGCAAGGAGGAGGCGGACCGCCTGGAATATCCGCTGCTTGTAAGACCTTCTTATGTGCTTGGCGGACAAGGAATGGAAATAACGCACAACGAGGGCGAGCTTGTGCGTTATCTGAAAGAAGCCTTCCACAAGGATAAAGACAACCCCGTGCTTATAGACAGATATCTGGGCGGACGTGAAATTGAAGTTGACGCCATATGTGACGGGACAGACGTTTTGATTCCGGGCATTATGGAACATCTTGAAAGAGCAGGGGTGCACTCGGGCGATTCGGTTTCGATATACCCTCCGCAGAACATCACGCCGGATATCATAGAAAAAATCAAGGACGTGACATGCAGAATTGCGCTTGAACTGAAGGTTATCGGAATGATAAACATACAGTTTATCGAATACAGGGGAGAACTCTATATAATAGAGGTAAACCCGCGTTCGAGCCGTACGGTGCCGTATATCACCAAGGTCACACATGTACCTGTTATAGAAATCGCAACGAGGATTATGCTGGGTGAATCCCTGAAAAGCATGGGATATGAAACCGGCGTGGCGCCGAATACAAATGCGGTTGCGATAAAGGTTCCTGTATTTTCGACAGAAAAGCTGCCGCAGGTGGAGGTGAGCCTGGGGCCTGAGATGAGGTCCACCGGTGAAGTGCTCGGAGTGGGCAGGAGTTTCAGCGAGGCTATGTATAAGGGCTTTGTCGGCGCCGGGACTGAAATCCCCAAAAAAGGTTCAAGAATCTTTGTTTCGGTCAGAGATGCTGACAAGGAAAACTTTTTGCCGCTTGCCAAAAAGCTTGACGAAATGGGCTGTAAGTTTATATCCACGACAGGCACGGCGGCGTTTTTGGGACAGCATGGCATAAGCGTCGAGATTTGCAAAAAGGTTTCGGAAGGTGTGCCGAATGTGCTTGACGTAATCAGGAGCGGAATGATAGACTTCATAGTGGATATTCCGCAAAAGGGCAACGACACAAACCGTGACGGTTTCAAGATAAGGAGAACGGCGATTGAGTGCTCGATTTCCATTATGACGTCACTTGATACGCTTTCTGCGCTTGTGCGCGTCATGGAGGAAAAATATACACCTGAAAAAACAGAAGTTTTTGCAGTGAATGACATAGAATAAAAGCTGAAAAATCAGCCGCGGCAAAATGAACGAATTTTGCCGCGGCTGATTTTATTAGTGTGGGCGAAAGGGCATTTGTTTTGTGTCAGTGGTTCCGCAAAAAAAATATTGGAAAATTGTTGACAAATGGAATCGTCGGTATTATAATATAACTAACGAACATTAGTTAGTGGAGGGGCCATGAAAAAGGAAGATACCAAAAAGAGAATTATCGAAAAAGCGCTGGAATTGTTTTCTGCCGAAGGATATGATTCTGTCAGTGTCGGGAGCATTGCAAAAGCGGTGGGAATAAAAGCGCCGTCCTTGTATAATCATTATCCGTCGAAACAGGCTATTTTTGATGCAATCGTCAAAGATACGGCAGAGCAATATGAAAAATACACCGGTCAAATTGATATCCATGTACAGAATTCGGATATGGATATTTGTGTTTTTTCCGGGATTTCGGAGGATTTGCTTATCAAAAAGGTGCAGGAGATTTTCTTGTACTCTTTGTATGATAAAACCATAGGGCGTTTCCGGCGCATGATGACAATTGAGCAGTTTCGCTCGCCGCGGCTTTCGGAGCTTTATTCAAAACGTTATGTAGAGCGTCTTGTGGATTATCATTCGGGGATTTTTCAAAAGCTTATCGCAAAAGGGGAAATAAGGAACGAAAACCCGCGGACGATTGCAATGATGTATGTGGCGCCGATTATGACATTGCTGGGGATTTGCGACCGCCAGCCGAAAAGAGAAGAAGAATGTCTGGAAAAATTGGATGCGCATGTGCGGCTTTTCTTCCGCATGTTCAATTCTTCGGGAAGAGAAGAAAACAGACAAAATTGAGAGGGATAAAAAATGAATAATAAGTTGAGTTTCAGAAATGCGGAGAGAGGGGATATACCTCTTATCCTGCAGTTTATCAAAGACCTTGCGGCATATGAAAAGATGTCGGACGAAGTCGTGGCTGACGAGGCAACGCTTGACACATGGATTTGGCAAAAGAGTAAAATCTGCGTGGCATGGCAATATATGTTTTTATGATATACTCTGACGGAAGGAGTCGGTTTATGTGAATATAACACTTATCAGGGCAACAAGAAGAAAAAACAGCAGTACATACAATGCGGCAAAATACTTTATCTCAAAGCTCGGCAATGTGGGCGAGGTTTTTGAATTTACTCTCCCTGACGATATGCCTCATGTTTGCCGCGGGTGTTATCTTTGCCTGGAGGGCAAGGAGGAAAAATGCGGAGGATATGAGTACCTGAAACCAATCAATGACGCTTTTGCAAAGTCACAGCTTATAATATTCTGCACACCCGTCTGGTGTTTTCATGCACCGGGACAAATCAAATCATTTTTTGATCATTACGGTTTCAGATGGCTTGTTCACCGCCCGGATTTTGACATGATGAACAAGCAGGCGGTAATTATTGCGACGGCGGGCGGCGGGGGACTTAAATCCGCCGTGAAAGATGTAAAAGACAGCATGGACTATTGGGGTGTGGCAAGGACATACACTGTTACACAATCGGGTAAGGCACATTGTCCCGGACACGCCCTCCGTTGCCGGGAAGTCGCACAGATTTTATGAACGTGCCGGTTTTTGCAAAACGGAAAAGGCGCATATCCCGATAAAGTATGAGTATCCGGACAGACAGTCAATTCTGTATATGCCGGATTTGCAATAACATAGTTTTGACAGCCATAACCGTCAGTAAAACGGCGGTTATGGCTGTTTTTTTGTTTCGCAAAAGTCTTTGTAAAGATATAGTGAACCGCAAATCGCTGTCATGTCGGTGCCGCACTTTGAAACAGCCTCCGCAATGTCGGCACATGGCTCGGACAGTATGCCGGCGGAAACGATTTTGCCGCACAAGTCTGCTGCTGTCATGGAACGCGGGTTATCTTTTACCGCCACGGTGTATATCTTTTCAAGATGAGGAATATTTTGCAGTTCGGCAATCGATGCCGACACGTCTTTGTCGCCCATGCTTGCCATAATCAGTGATTTTGTTTCGGTCGGGAAATATCGTTTCAGGCCGTTTACAAATGACCTCATGCCGTCCGCGTTGTGCGCACCGTCAAAAATGGTGAGAGGGTTCTCAGATACAATTTCAAACCTTGCGGTGTTTCTTGCCTGTTCGATTCCGCGGCGTATATGTTCTTCTGGGATTTTCAGATATTTTGCCGTTTCGATTGCCGCCGCGGCGTTGTCAAGCTGGTGCAGCCCAAGCATTGAACAATGCAGTCCTTTTAAATCTTTATAATCAAAATATTCACCCAAACGACTGCGCGAAACAGACTTTGCCGCGGCGGTGCATATCAGTGTGTTTTTGCGTTCTTTGCACACTTTTTGCAAAACAGCCAGTGCCTCCGGGCTTTGGCGCGCGGTCACCGTACAGCCTAAGCCGGAATTGGGTGTTTTTATGATTCCTGCTTTTTCTTTTGCAATTTTTTCAATGGTGTCCCCCAGGTATTGCATGTGGTCCATGGCGATGTGGGTGATGACGCAAGCAAGGGGAGCCGGGATAATATTTGTTGCATCACGTGTGCCGCCAAGCCCTGTTTCAAGCACAATAATGTCGCAGTCTTTCTGCAAAAAATAAAGAAAGGCGGCAGCTGTCCATATTTCAAACTGTGTGGGCGGCTCGCCGAGTTCCGTTTCGGTGAGGTGCGCGGCTTTTTTTACTTCCGACAAAAGCCGTGAAAGCTCTGCCTGTGAAATTTGTTCGCCGTCAACGGTGATTCTTTCACATACGTCTATAAGATTTGGGGATATATATTTGCCTGTCTTAAGCCCGTATGACGAAAATATGCATTGCAAAAATGCCGAAACGGAGCCCTTGCCGTTTGTCCCGGCAATGTGGACAAATTTTAGTTTGTTTTGCGGATTGCCCAGATGGCAGAGCAGATTTTCAATACTTTCAAGCCTGAGCCTTGCGATTGCCTGAAAGCTGTTGGCATAGTTGTTAAATTCTTCCTGTTTCATTTGCGGATACCTCCCGAAATTTTTTTGAGTGTGTCAGAATATGTGACAATAAAAAACATACCGAGAGCCTGGAGGAGAGTGTTTATTCCTGCGGCAGGCAGGCGGAGAAAAATCATTTCCTTATATCCCAGATTCATGACAGGCATCAAAAAATATGATGTCAGGAAAATATGCAGAAAAATAATCTGGAAGAGCACACAGGAAAATCCCGAAACATACCCTCTTGCGGATTTGCTCAGATTTTTCAGGAATAATCCGTAAGAAAAGCCGTACAAAAATTCCACAAAGGTTATCTGCGGCATAAAAAATGCGACAGGGTTGAAAAAATATGCAAGCAAATCCGCAAGAATCCCTATCAGACCGCCAAACAGCGGACCGAACAACATGGAGGAAACCGCAATGGGCAAAAATTTGGTGGGTATTTTTATCGCATTCCCTATGCGGAAGGTGAAGAACATTGACATCACAACAGTTATCGCCAGAAGCATTGCCATGGTGCAAAGTTCACGTGAATTGAGTTTTCTGAGTCCTAAAAATTTTTTCATAATAAAAAGTCCTTTCTGCAAATCACTGCAAAAAGGTACCTCAAAAAATATATCTGATTGCAGCAACGGAATGCGGAAACAACACCGCAGACACGAGGTCTTTCGTAGAAAAGGCAACTTCCCGTCCTTTTCTCACTTAACGCGCTGATTCCTACTTTGCTAAAAAATATGATATCACAGATTGCGTGATATGTCAACACAAATTTGCCGGGTGATGCAGGAAAATTTATTGACAGAAAATAAAAAAAATGATAGAATTATGAAGAATTACATGAAAGAGGACAAAAATATGAAAATATACAAATATCTTTTAAAATATTGGTATTTTGCACTTCTGGCGCCTTTATGCATGATTCTGGAGGTGTCAATGGACCTTGTACAGCCCAGCCTGATGTCGGGGATTATCGATAAAGGCGTAGTGGGCGGAGATGTTTCCTTTATATTGAAAACCGGAGTGCGCATGCTTGGCTTTGCGGTGCTTGGCGGAATCGGCGGAGTCTTGTCGGGAGTTTTTACAAATTTTGCGGCACAGAATTTCGGCAATGATTTGAGGAAAAAGTCATATGAATGTGTCATGCACTTTTCTTTCCAGCAGACAGACAAGTTTACGGCAGGGTCGCTGGTTACGCGGTTGACAAATGACATCGCAATGGTGCAGGACTTTGTTTCTGTTGCGCTGAGAATGTTTGTGCGCTCATTTTTTATGTTTGCCGGCGGGATTTTTATGATGCTTTCGCTCAACCTTACATACGGCGTGGTTATGGCATGCATTCTGCCGCTTCAGGCGGCGGTCATTTTTGTGACGCTCAGGGTTGTCAGCCCGGTGTATGCAATTGTGCAGAAAAAACTTGACAAGGTAAATTCCGTTGTCCAGGAAAATGTGTCGGGGGCGAGGGTTGTAAAGGCATATGTGAAGGAAGAATATGAAAAGAAAAGATTTGAGGACGCAAATGGCGGGTTGATGACGACAAATCTGAAGGTTGCGCGTGCAATGGCAGTTATGGGGCCTGTGATGATGATTTTGATGAATCTTGCCTCTGTCGGCATAATCTGCATCGGAGGATTTTCGGCAGTGGACGGAAACGGAATCGGCACTGTCATGGCAGGTGTGAACTATGCCACGATGATAGTGCATTCCCTTATGATGATAAGCATGATGTTTCAGAGTGTGACGAGGGCAATGGCGTCCGCAAACAGAATTTCCGAAATTATCGCAACTGTGCCGGTGATAAAAAGCGGCAATGCCGCACCAAAAGAGCATGGCGGCGAAGTGGAGTTTGACAATGTGGGGTTTTATTATCCGGGTTGCCACGGACAGCCGATTTTGCAAAACATCAGTTTCGGGGCAAAAAAGGGAGAATTTGTCGCTGTGCTCGGCGTCACGGGCGCCGGGAAAACGTCGCTTGTGAATCTGATTCCGCGTTTTTATGACGTTACACAAGGGACAGTAAAAGTGGACGGGGAAGACGTGAGAAATTTTGACCTTGATGATTTGAGAAGCCGAATCGGTATTGTCATGCAAAAAAGCGAGCTTTATGCCGGGACGATTGCCGAAAATATACGGCGCGGCAGGGAAAATGCGGATTTTGATGAAATAAGGAAGGCGGCGCGCATTGCGCAGGCAGAGGAATTTATAGAAGGTTTCGGCGAAGGGTATGACACGCTTATTGGGGAAAAGGGAGCGTCGCTCTCCGGGGGACAAAAGCAGAGAATCTGTATTGCCAGGGCAATAATCAGAAAACCGGAATTTTTGATTCTGGACGATGCCGCGTCGGCACTTGACCTTGGGACGGAAAAACGTCTGTATGCAGCAATGAGAGAAAACCTTTCGGACACCACGGTTATAATGATTGCCCAGCGCATCGCCTCTGTCAAGCATGCCGACAGGATACTTGTTTTGGAAAACGGAACGATTTCCGCACAGGGTACGCATGAGGAATTGATGCAAAAAAGCGAAATTTATAAAGATATTTACAATTCACAGGTGCACTGAGAAAGGGAGGTTTTAGTATGAATAAAACAAAAGAACAGCCAAGACCTCCTGTCGGCATGCCCGGCGGAAGGGGCAGGGGACCCGGGACAATGATGCGCCAAAAAGAAAAGCCGAAAGATGCAAAAAAGATCTTGAAAAAACTGATAAACTATATATCGGCAAACAGATATCTGTTTTATATGCTGATATTGGTGATGGTTGCAATAACTATGCTGAACCTGGCGATACCGAGCATTCAGGGGGCGGCGATAAACACCATTCATATAGAGTCGGGGAAGGTGACACTTGACAGGCACAGATTTGTTGCTTTGCTTGTTTTACTTGTTTGTTTCTATATTTTGTCCTCTTTTTTTCAATATTTGCAGGGAATCTTTTCGGCAAGGCTTTCGCAGACGACCGTACGCGACATGCGCCGTGATTTGTTTGCAAAAATCGTAAAATTGCCGATAAAATATCTGGACACACATCAGCACGGGGATTTGATGAGCCGCATGACAAATGATGTGGAAAATATTTCAAACAGTATTTCACAATCCATAGGTTCGCTCATATCCGGAGGACTGACGGTTGTCGGAACATTGGTGATTATGCTGTGCTACAGCCCTGCGCTGACGGCTGTAAGCATGATAACGATTTTTCTCACCATGCTGACCTCCGGTTTTATGTCAAAGAAAATGAGAAAGTTTTTCTCGCGTCAGCAGAAGCTTATGGGAAGCCTGAACGGACACATCGAAGAAACAGTGACAGGACTGCACACCATTTCGGCATTTGGCAGAGAGGGCGCGGAATGTACGGAATTTGACAAGATAAGCGATAACCTGAAAGATTGCGCGATAAGAGCGCAGATTCTGGGCGGTTCTATGGGGCCGCTGATGAATGTGATTTCAAATCTTGGGTTTTTGCTGGTCGCGGCGGCAGGCGGATATTTTGCGTGGAAAAACGTAATAGCAATCGGGACAATACAGGCATTTTTGATGTATACAAAGCAATTTTCACGGCCTGTCAATGAGATTGCAAATCAATTTGCACAGATACAGACCGCGCTTGCCGGGGCAGAACGCATTTTTGATGTTATTGAACAGCCGAATGAGCGTGATGACGGCACGGCAAAGGCGGAAGTGTGCGGAAGGGTTGACTTTAACAATGTCAATTTTTCTTATGTGAAGGGTGAGCAAGTGCTCAAAAATTTTGATTTGCATGTACAAAAGGGAGAGAAAATCGCATTGGTTGGCGCGACAGGCTCGGGGAAAACGACGGTTGTGAATCTGCTGACGGGATTTTATGACCCGGACGGAGGCAACATTGAGATTGACGGCGTTGACATAAGAAATATGCCCAAAAGTGACCTGAGGAAAAACATAGCCATTGTTTTGCAGGACACGGTGCTTTTTTCGGACACGGCGGCAAACAATATAAGGTATGGCAGAGAGGACGCGGATTTTGAGGACATATGCCAAGCCGCAAAAACTGCCAACGCAGACGTATTTATCGAACGTCTGCGTGATGGCTATGACACTGTTCTCACAGAATCGGGCGCAAACCTCAGCCAGGGACAACGCCAGCTTATGTCCATTGCAAGGGCAGTGCTTGCCAATCCAAAAATTCTGATTCTGGACGAGGCAACATCGAGTGTGGACACCAGGACGGAAATGCATATCCAGCAGGCGATGATTGCCTTGATGAAAAACCGCACAAGCATAATCATTGCACACAGACTTTCGACAATCCGTGACGCAGACGTGATTGTCGTCATTGAACACGGACAGATTGCCGAAATGGGCGGACATGATGAGCTGCTGCAGAGAAAAGGCTGTTATTATAATTTGTATCAAAATCAGTTTGAAGGAAGAAAAACATAATCCAAATGTGACAAAATTGTAAACAATGTAAAGAATTTGCAATATATTTCGAAATAAGGTATTGATTTTTGCGTTTGGGCATGGTATAATGATTGTTATGATACCGTGCACGCTGTGCGGGTCATACAATCACAAATCCGCCCGGATTTCATATTATGTATTACTAATATGGAATTTGGAGGTGTCCTCTATATGTCGAGGCTTGTAATAAACGGAGGCAATAAGCTTGAGGGGGAGATTGATTCGCAGGGCGCGAAAAATTCAGTTTTGCCGATTCTTGCAGGAACGATTTTAAACGGAGGAAAAAACGTAATCTATAACTGCCCGGAACTCAGAGATGTGACAATAACGGTTGAGGTATTAAAAAGCCTCGGCTGTACCGTGAAGCGTGTGGGGAAGGTTTTGGTTGTGGATTCCGAGAACATATCGGAGTATACAATTCCGGACGAACTGATGCGCCAGATGCGTTCTTCAATAATATTTTTGGGGGCGATTCTGGCAAGATTCAAAAAAGCGGTTGTGTCAATGCCCGGCGGATGCGAAATAGGCAACAGACCCATTGATTTACATATAAAAGCTTTGAAGCTTTTGGGTGTGGACATAACGGAAGAGCACGGCTATATCCATTGCAGCGCGGAAAAGATGCACGGAGAAAACATACATCTCGATTTCCCGAGTGTCGGCGCGACGGAGAATATTATGCTTGCGGCGTGCATGGCAGAGGGAACAACTGTAATAACGAATGCCGCGAGAGAACCGGAAATAACAGACCTTGAGACTTTTTTGAACCGCATGGGTGCAAAGGTTTCCGGCGCCGGCGGCGATGTCATAAGGATTGACGGAGTGAAAAAGCTGTACGGGGTTGAACATACGATAATCCCGGACCGTATCGCCGGGGCGACATATCTTCTTGCCGGGGCGATAACGGGCGGAAATGTCATTCTGAGAAACACAAATGCGCAGTTTATGGGGGCAATAATAAGCGCCCTCAAAGAGATGGGCTGCCGGATTTATTCTGAAAAAACGAGGGTAATTTTGTCAGCACCGCAAAAAAGGCTGAAATCGCCGGGAAAGCTTTTGACCATGCCATACCCGGGGTTCCCGACCGACATACAGTCGCCGTTTATGGCGCTTGCGGCAATTGCGGACGGAACAAGCATATTTGTGGAAAACATTTTTGAAAACAGATATCAGCATGTGGAAGAACTGGTGAGAATGGGCGCAGACATACGTGTAGACGGGAGAATCGCTGTTGTATGCGGAACGGAACGCCTCAGCGCCGCAAAGGTTGTTGCAAAAGAACTGCGCGGCGGCGCAGCGTTGGTTTTGGCGGGGCTTGCGGCAGAAGGCACGACGGAAATAGAAAACATAAAATACATAGACAGAGGGTATGAAGGTATAGAAAAGTATTTGGGCATATGCGGCGCAAACATAAAAAGAGAGGAGTGATGGTGTGGCGGATATGACAGATGAAAACATAAGAAGGCGTCATATTGAAAGACAGCGGCGGCGTATACGTCAAATGAAACGGCGGCGCGTTTTTACAATGTCGTTGCTTGTGTTGGTTGCAGTGCTTATTATAATCTTTTTCACTCCGATATTTAAAATCAGAAGGGTGGAGGTTGTCGGAAACGTTAGGGTTGCCGTTGCGGACATAGAAGGAAAGATGGATAATTGTATCGGTAAGAACATTTTCAGATATCGTACGGGCACACCGATAAAAAATATAAAGACGATTCCTTATATAGAAACGGCGCAAATCGGTAAATCGATATTTTCGTGCAAATTGACGGTGAACGTCACGGAGTGTGTGCCGGCGGCATACATAGAAGCAGGAGAAAAAAATATCGTGATTGACAGCAAACTGAAGGTTCTTGAAGTGACGGACAGCGTGGACAGCGACATACCGAAAATCACAGACATTTCCGCGCTGGACGTAAATCTCGGCAATACAATCGGGATACAGGGGGACGAAACCCTGAATGCCGTGAAAACCGCATTGCCGGTTATTGAGGCAGAGGGTCTTCTGGAAGGTATAGAGTACATATCGTTTAAGGACGTAAACAACATAACCTTTAATTACCAGAATCGTCTTGACGTAATTTGCGGCGATATAACGGATTTCCAAAAAAAGATAAAGCTTTTTAATCAGGCGATAAATACAAACACGCTGACAGAAAATTCGAGAGGGACAATTGATTTAAGTGTTTCAAACCAGGCGATATATTCGCCTTGATTGGTAAATTTGAATTAAAAAACATATATTTGGAAGAAATTTTTAAAAAAAACGAAAAAAAATAAAAATATTTGATAATATCTATTGAATAAATTATAAAAACATAGTAAAATGGTATCAGGATAAAAAATAAGGAGGATATACTAATGAGTAATATAGAGTTGGATATGGCGGCGACACAGCCGACAGACGGTGCAAGGATAAAAGTTATAGGTGTCGGCGGCGGCGGAAACAATGCTGTTGACAGAATGATAGAGGCCGGTGTTTCAAATGCGGAGTTTATTTCCATAAACACCGATTTGCAGCAGCTTAAAAACGGAAAAGCGGCGACAAAACTGCAAATCGGAACAAGACTGACATCGGGGCTGGGCGCCGGTGCAAAGCCTGACGTGGGCAAAAAAGCCGCAGAAGAACAGGAAAACGAAATAAAAGAACAGTTGAACGACACAGAAATGGTGTTTATAACCGCAGGCATGGGCGGCGGAACGGGTACTGGTGCGGCGCCTGTCGTTGCCAAAATCGCGAAGGATATTGGAATTTTGACAGTTGCGGTTGTCACAAAGCCGTTTTTCTTTGAAGGTCCGCAGAGAATGAAAAATGCGCTTTCTGGTATCGAAGAGCTGAGCGAAAATGTTGACGCCATTGTCACAATCCCGAATGACTTGCTTTTGAAAACAGCAGACAAGAAAATATCGCTGAAGGATTCGTTTAAGCTTGCCGATGAGGTTTTGCGTCAGGGTGTTGAAGGTATAATTGAAGTTATCGCACAGAATGGTATAATAAGCTGTGACTTTGCCGATGTATGTACAATTATGCGCGACTCGGGCGTTGCTCATATGGGTATCGGTGTGGGCAAAGGCGAAAATGCGGCGCAGGACGCTGTACGTGCGGCAATAGAAAGTCCGTTGCTCGAAACAAGTATTGCCGGTGCGTCAAATGTATTGCTCAACATCACCGGCGGCACGGAATTTTCTTTGGTAGACATGGAGAATGTTTCAAGTGTTGTAAGAGAGCTGGTTTCTCAGGACGCTACAATTATCGTGGGTACTGCTGTTGATGAGTCGATGAAAGATGAGATAAAGGTAACACTGGTTGCCACAGGTCTGAATGCAAATACGAAGAGAAATTCGTCATCTTCCGCTTCAGCACCTGATTTCGTGGCAAAGCCGGCAGCGGGTGTCTCTGATTTCTCAAGCAGAATACCGACATTTTCATCAAATGATGATGACAACGGGATTTTTTCAAGAACATTGAAACCAGGAATGGAAAATGTAAATGTTCCGTCTTTTTTGAAGAAGGACTAAGCTAAAAAACCTCATGTGAATTTTCACATGAGGTTTTTTGAAAACTATTTTTGTAAATATACTGAAGGGTGGTTATATTATGGAATATGTTAATCTTGGAAATACAGACATCAGGGTGTCACGGCTGTGAGTCGGCTGTATGAGCTTTGGCAAGCCGTTTGCTGATTTTCATGAATGGACATTGAACCCGGCGCAAACCGAAGAGGTTGTCAGGCATGCGCTGGATATAGGCATCAATTTTTTTGACATACCTATGCGCACGGGACAAGTGAGGAATACCTTGGCAGGACAATAAAAAATAACATATCCCGTGATAGGGTTATACTTGCATCAAAAGTGTATTTCAATGACGGCCATCTTTCAAAGCGAATGATGACCACAATAAAACTGAATCTGACTTTTTCCATGACACTTAATTTTATTGCGACGGCTCTTGCTGTCATGGGAAAATTAAATCCTGTCACAGGAGCATTGGTGCATAATGCCGGTTCTGTAACTGTTATTATAAATTCGATCCTGTTGCTGAAATGGAGAAAAAATATTTGGAAAATATGAATAGATAAAAATGAACCGCGGTAATAAAAATTGCCGTGGTTCATTTGGTTTATATCACGGGAAACTCCAGGTTTTCTATTGCTTTTCGCAAAATTGGGTGCCGTATAACAAAATGTATTGTGGGGGCGGTATTCTTGGAGATTATGACATACTCGTTTTCGTGTATTGTGATTTGTATGTTTGTGAAGGCATTCTGTCTTGTCTGTACAGCCGAATAGTTTGGCATTTGGCTTGCAAACTCGCCTGTGAGCTTTAGGTGCTCGGAATATTCATCATATGAATATTCAAAATTCTTGTCGCAGAACATAAGAGACAAAGAGAGTGACAGGGGGTTTTCACAAAATTCTGTTCTGTTCAGGCAAGGTATTTCGTCCGAAACGGGGTTGTTTTTGAGAATTTCACCAATCTGATTTTTGCGCTCTTTTGCATACACAAGTATTTTTTGCTTTTCATCGGGCGAAACATTGCGTTTGTCAAGGAATCGGTTCAGAAAATCCTCGGAAGCCGTGTATATCGGAAGAGTGGATAATATGTTTTTCCTGGCTCCATTTGTATGCGAATCAGCAAGCAAAAATGCCGACAGGGCATTCATACTGTTTTCACGGTAAATTTCCATAAGGGGATACGCTTTCTTCAAGATGCAGGCGCTTCTCGCGCGATAATACTCAATTTCCGCTTTGTTGTTTGTCAGATAGTATTTTCCCTTTGCGTGAAATCCCGAGATGCTTTCGCCCGACAGGGCGGCGGCGCCCGATACATTCAGAAAATGACAATAAATCTGGTTGTGCACCCCTTTTAGATAATATGGAGAAATTTGACCCGTCATATAAAGAGGTATCCAACATTCAAGCCCCAGCATAAGTTCATTAAAGGGCCTGTTAAGGTTGTGGACAACATCCAGATGCAGTCCTTTTTTCAGCATTGCCGCAAGTCCAAACATATATTTTTTTGAAAATTCCATATCCTTTGCCATGTCGTCCATCTGCATATCGCTGCACATAAAGACCCTGTGGCGGGATTTGGAGAGTGCAGTTGCTTTGAGAAAATCAATCTCACCGTCTTTCATTTCTTCCACACCATAATAGTTTTTTGACATGGGAAGCCTGAAGGGAAGCGAAGGAACCTTAAGCTCGTCAAAACGAATGGCTTTTATATATTCGTTTAAATCGAATGAATTCAGCTTGTCCAAAAAACACATCATGGGGTTTTCGGGGGTATGCGATGCAGTGCTGTCGGTAAACCAATTTGTCAGCTGCGATATATAATCGCTGCGTGTTTTTATCTGCCCATGATTTATATTTATCAGTTCGGCAACAATTTTTTTGTCACAGTCGGTGTTATAATTTTCGGAAAAATATTTTGCGACATCATGTGCAAATTTTTGCGGATTTGCGGGCTTGCGCTTTCCGCTGCGTATTCTTGAAATGTACGAAGAGTCATATTTCAGACTCTTTGACATGTCGGCAATGTTGACAGACAGGACAGAACACAGCATGTTCAGTTTTTTCTGCAAATTATCATAATCAAAATGCGGAGGCTTTGTCAGACTGTTCAATTCCTGCAAAAGCATATCGTATGCTATGCCGTCAATCCCGTTTTTGACGGCTGCAGAGCAGATTCCGCGGCATATTTTTTTCATGTCGTCCGAGTTTGGTTTTGGCTCTCGTGTGCCGGATTTATATCTGCTTATGGTTGCTTCGGATATCCCGGAATATTCTGCAAATTCTTTCCCTGAGCAGTGCAGCAAATCCATATATTCGTTTAATTTTTCACAAAACATTTTTTCACTTCCTCGTCATTGTTTGTATGGCTGTGCAATTCATGTTGTTGTTTCATCTGTAGGAATAAGAACCTGTGTTATAAATTTTTGTGAGTCTTTGTGCTGCGGCGGCCCCTCAAGGTATACATGGCGGCATTTGCCGGATATTTTTATGTTGTTTGCTTTTGCATAGCCGATAAGTCTTTTTTCAGCTGTGGGGAGCTTTGTGTATGCCCCGTGATAAAATGTGGAAAGAGCGCGGAAAGGGGGGATATGCAGTATGTTTTTTCCCTTGCTTTGCGGCGGCACGGCAACCGAATAAGTAATCTCGTCGGGTTTTTCAAACAGATATTCCGTAAAATACATTCTTTTTGTTATGTCTGTGCCGTAAAGGTGCATTGCCTCAAGCGCGGTTTCCCTTAAAACTGAACTTTTTTCAGCAATAGTGCGGGAAAGATGTGTACGGCAATAAACGGTCTGCGCGTCGACGGTGGTTAGCGTGATGTTATCTGAAGTCTTGTTTGCACGTTCATAAAGTCTTTCTATATTCAGGTTGATTGCGTCGCGCATTGCTTCAAGGCGCGTTATAAGCGGCTGTAAGTCGGTGGTGCCATTAAAGTAATCCCTGATTTCATCAAGAGAAAGCCCCAAATTCTGAAAAACGCGGATGGAGCGGATTTGTGTAAAGGTGTCAATCGTATAATATCTGTTGCCGGTATGTCCTTCTTTTATATCCGGCTTTATAAGTCCTTTTGCCTCATAATTCAATATGATTTTTCGCGTAATGCCTATTAATTTTGCAATTTCACCTATAGAAAATAAATCTTTTCGGCTGTTCATAACATACCTCACAAAAATAAATTTTTTTATAAAAAGGTCTTGCATCGGACATTGATGTACAGTGTATAATAATTGTAACACAGAGTGAGGTGAAAGTCAAGCTCTTTGAGGAGGTGAACGTATTTGGATTTTAAGAGCTATTGCGAAAAAGAAGGGAAATGCTATCTTCTTGACGAATGGGACTATGAAAAAAACAAAACAATCACTCCGAAAGCCATCAATCACAGCAGCAGCATGCCGGTGTGGTGGAAGTGCGAAAAAGGGCATTCATGGCAGACACAGCTGAAAAGCCGCTCGACAAGCCTGACAAGGTGCCCGAAATGCAATGAGGAAAAATTGGCGAAAAAAAGAATTGAGCAAATAAAATATTTAAGAAAAGAGGAGTCAATATGAAAAAGATTTTAAGCTTTTTGCTTGCATCGGTTATGACGCTTATGCTGCTTTGTAATGTTGCGTTTGCTGCGGCCGAAATAAAAGCAGGCGATACCGCCTATGTCACATACGGCGGCACTGTAAACGTTACACAAAAAGCTACTTATTCGGGAGGAATAAAACAGATTGGGAAAGGAACCAAAGTGACGGTTTTGGAGGCTTATGTAATCGGAGAGGACAACAGAAAGTTCCACAAAATTCAGCTTTCGGACGGCACAGTCGGATATATCCTTGCTTATACAACGGCTCGGGAAACAACACCAATACTTGAGGCTGCCGGAACTGCCGAAAAAAAGTTAGACAAACAATGGGAGGCTTCAGATACTGACAAGTATCAGCACGCAATAAAGATGACATTTCTTTCTGATTACATCTACGGCGGAAGCAAAACAACCGAGGGCAAAGAAAGAAACTTTTATGCAAAGGTGCCGACGGAATGGGTAAGACACGACCGCCCGGCTTCATTGCCGCTTGTGGGAATGGCTATTGTACATATAGGCGACGAAGGGAAAATCGGCTCGGTAAAAGCCTCGTTTTATCCCGGCAATCCGCCGATGAACTATCATTCCAGAAGACTCGATGAACTCAAAGTAATAGGGTATGACCCCCCATTTGCTGAAAAGAGCAGAACAGAAGCAAACGCAAACACTGCATTTTATGTTACAACAACGAGTGAATTTGAAGTTGTTGCATATAACGAAGATTGGGTTGCCGTATGGAGCGAGGGCGGTGTTGACGAATCGCGCGGTACAATCAGACAGTGCGGCGAGAAAGACGGTACTGCTTTCACAAGCTGGAAACCGGCCGTATATTTCCTCCCGAGAAAAAATTGTTATATTTTAGATATAAACAATCAGGTTTCAACGCCGCCGAAAATCGAGGCGGTAGGAAAGGCAACAGGTCTTTTGATGGTTAAGACCACTCCGGATAACGAGGATTATGTAAAATCAGGCGTTATCAAAATTAACCAATCGGTTCAGATTGTAGATGCCGCTCCGCAGAACGGTCATTATAAGATTTATTATAAGAAGGGTCTTTATTATGTTGAAGCAAAGTATGTGAATGCGCAGCTCGCAAACACCGCAAAACCGACAACCCGGTACAAAGCAATAGCGGCAGTTGACTGCAATATTTCTGACGGTTCTTCGGTTGTCGGTTCTGTCAAAAAAGGCGCCGCAATTGATGTTATCGAGAAGGACTATGACGGAACAAATTCAAAAATCTGGTTCAACTCAAAGGAATGTTACATTCCGACAAGCAACCTCGATGAGTTCACCAAAACCCTGTCCGCGGCAGATACAGCAGCGCTCGGCACGCCAATCGGCGTTCTGTCGGTAGATACGCCTTGGGGCGAATGGGGCGCACTGACCTATTCTGCCGAAGGGCTTGCAAAGCTGAAAAAATACCGTTACGGATATATCAATGCTGATGAGAATATGATGTCAGAATACAGCAAGTGGGTTCTTTCAAACAATGGCGAAATCAATAAAATACATGACAGAGAATGGGTAAATGTGTACGGTATTGAAGAATTTTCGTTTGACCGTGACGCGGATATGAGGGATATTCCCGGAGTAAATCCTTCCGATATAGATCCCTGGATTATAACAGGAAAAATCTACACGATTTTCTATGACGGAGAAATCCGCTATTTGGTTCATGAAGATGATATGCACGATACTTTCACCTATTATCCGGGAAACGGATTCGGCAAAAACTCCGTTGCAAAAACGCAGACTGTTTGTCTGGACGGCCGCAAATTTAACACCGTGGCATATAACATTGATAACAACAACTACTTTAAGCTCAGAGATATTGCAAAAATCCTTGACGGAACAATTAAAACCTTTGACATTAAGTATGACGGTGCAACAAATTCTATTGATATGCTGAGCTTTTATGATTACACATCGGTCGGCGGTGAATTAACACCCGGCGACGGCGCAGAAAGAACAGCCCGTTCATCATCGGCATTTCTGACGCTTGACGGCGTGCCGATTAAGGCAACCTGCTTTAATATTGAAGGCAACAACTATTTTAAACTTCGCGATATAACAGATGCGTTGGATTGCCGCGTTGAGTGGGACGCAAAAACTAAGATGATTTGGGTCATTCCGGCGAGAACCGCATATGATGATCCGGATGAGATAGTGGGCTGATAAAAGGAATGTTTGACTACAGATAATTGTAAAACTGATGTTTTACAATTAAAAAGCTGAGGTGGAAATAAAAAGTTTCAGTTGATTTATGTTCCCGGAGGGTTGAAACTTTTTATTTCTGCCAAAAATGACGCGCATGTCGTCATTTTTGATTACAAATCGGGAGGGTGGCCTCCGATACCTTGCATAAAATGGAGGGTAATTGCAAAATTTGAATTTTATAATTACCTAATAATGTTTGACTAAAAAAGGAGAATAGTATGGAAGTATCGACATCGCTCAATATTTACAGAAATTTTACCGAAACCTATGAAGAAGCGGTAAAACGTGCTCATGACTGCGGATTTTCATGTTTTGACTTTAATCCGTGCGATTATAAAGACGGTTATAATTTTTATACAGCCGGCAATTGGCGTGAAAATATTGTAAAGATAAGGAAATATGCTGAAAGCATGGGCGCAAAATTCATGCAGGCACATGCGTTTTGCTTTAACGGAGATTCACCTGATGATATGGATTATCAGATGAGAAAATCAATTGAGGCAGCGGCCTTGGCAGGGGCGCCGTGGACAGTTATGCACCCGTGGGTTGTACATAAATCGTCTGTAGTTGAAATTCAAAAAGAAAATATACAGCGATTTGAGCCATATATTGAGTATGCAAAAGAGTTGGGAATAGGCATTGCAATTGAAAATATGTTTAAAAGGGTGTATTGGTTCGGAGAAGAAGTCAAGATAGAGGCATTTTCGACGGCAGATGAGCTTATAGATATTATTGATCCATTGAATGAAAAATACGGCAATGTCGGTGCTTGCTGGGATACGGGACACGCAAATCTTTCTATGAAGAGCCAGTATGATGATTTGCTGAAACTCGGGAAGAGATTGAAGGTTCTGCATATAGCTGACAATGTCGGTCAGACAGATGAACATATGCCGGCATTTTTCGGATATATAGACTGGCAAGAAATAATGCGTGCTTTAAAACAAATAGAGTACAAAGGCACGTTTAATTTTGAGTCACATAACTTTACAAGAGGCTTGCCGAATGAGTTGGTTGATGAGGCTGTGAAGTTTATGTATAGAATTGGAGAATATGCAGTGAACCTATAGTTCTAAAAAATAAAACGAGACTGTTTAAACAGCCTCGTTTTTATGTTTTTTTTGTTGCATCGCCCGGATTATATCGTTGTGACATCGGGATACCCTTCCGGAATTGTTTTCAAATCCGTTTCGCGTATTTTTTTCCTGAGAGGGAGAACCTTTGGCGGAGCGACGGAAAGCTCGTCTACACCGATGGAAAGGAAAAAATCGGTGAGATTGAGGTCGGCGGCTGTTTCGCCGCATATGCCTGCCCAAATCCCGTTTTTGTGGGCATTTTTCACAGTCATTTCTATCAAAGCCAGCAGAGCCTTGTGATATGGGGTGCAGATTTCGTCAAGCTTGGGGTTTTGCCTGTCGGCGGCGAGGGTATATTGCATAAGGTCGTTTGTCCCGAGGCTGAAAAAATCCACTTCTTTTGCAAGTTCGTTACTGATGAGCGCCGCTGCCGGGGTTTCAATCATGATGCCGAATTCGGTGTTTTCATCGAACATGATATTGTCGTTTTTCAGTTCGGCTTTGACCTCTTTGATAAGTTCTTTTGTTTTTTTGACCTCTGCCACAGAAACAACCATCGGCACCATGATTGCAAGGTCGCCAAAAGCGGACGCGCGGTAAAGTGCACGAAGCTGTGTTTTAAAAATTTCCGGGCGCTCCAGACAAAGACGCACCGCACGCTGTCCCATTGCCGGGTTTTCTTCTTTGTCAAGATGAAAATACGGGATTTTTTTGTCTGCGCCGATGTCAAGCGTGCGGATTATAACCTTTTTGCCGCCCATGTTCTGCACAACTTTTTTGTAGACGGCAAATTGTTCGTTTTCGTCGGGGCAGCTGTTTTTTTCAAGATATAAAAATTCACTTCTGAAAAGACCTATCCCGTCGGCATCGTTGATAAGCACATCTGCAACATCGCTGAGCCCTCCTATGTTGGCATAGATGTTTATGCGTGTTCCGTCCGCTGTTATGCTTTCCCGTCCTTTCAGGCTTTGCAAAAGTTTTTTATTTTCTGTGTCAAGTTTTTTTCGCTCTTCCATTTTTGCCATGGTTTCGGGGTCCGGGTCGATATAGAGCGTCCCTGTGAAGCCGTCGGCAATGGCAAACTGCCCGTCAAAGGGTGTCAGGTCTTCGCCTATGCAGACTATGGCAGGGATATTCATGGTTCTGGCAAGGATAGCCGTGTGCGAATTGACAGAGCCTTTGCCGGTGATGAATGCAAGCACGGATTTTTTGTCCATTTGCACAGTTTCGCTGGGGAGCAGGTCCTCGGCGGCGATGATAGAGGCACCGCCGTCATCGGCGCTGTCCTTTTTGCCGGCAAGGATTTTCAAAAGGCGGTCTGAAACATCGCGTACATCTGCCGCACGTTCCTGCATATATGTGTCCTCCATGGAGGAGAACATTTCGGAAAAATTGTCGCATGTGACCCCTATGGCATATTCGGCATTGACATTTTCGTTTCTTATGATATTTTCCACAGAATCACCATAATCGGCATCTTCAAGCATCATGCGGTGTATGCCGAATATTGCGGCATTGGCTTCGCCCACGCGTTCGAGTGCATTGTCATAAAGCGCCGACAGCTCTTCTGCTCCTTTTTTTCGCGCATGTTCAAACCGCGAAATCTCGGTGTCAATGTCGGTGATTTTATATCTTTTCACCTTTTGCGGCTTTTTGTCATACACCCTGATTTTGCCTATGGCGATGCCCCCGTATACGCTTTTCCCTTTTTTTACAAGCATGACAATTTCTCCTTAAGAATCAGAATTGAAATAGATTTTGTTACTTTCCGTATTTTTGCCGTGAATGATGAATTTTATTCTTTTTTTATCCGCGTATTTGCCAAAAGAATACGAAAAAGCACTTGTCACAAAGAAATGGGATACGGAAGTCTGTGCAAATTCCCAAATTTTGGATTGTAAAGAAATTTTATGGGCAAAGTTTGAGAAGTTTATTTTTAAAAGTATTGAAATTTGGGGAAAGAAATGGTATAATATGTATTTGTGTTGGACTCTTTTGTTGTTTGGCTGTAAAAAAGAGTTATTTTGTGTGCCCGGGTACATGTACCGGGACGCATGCGCATTGAAAATAAAAGAGCACAGAAAAAGGCGCAAATGCCGGTAAATAAAAGATTTACGGAAAGGTGAGAGATAAAATGAAATTAGGTATAGTAGGTTTGCCGAATGTGGGGAAGTCCACATTGTTTAATGCAATCACACAGGCGGGGGCAGAATCGGCAAATTACCCCTTTTGTACAATAGAACCGAATGTGGGCGTTGTGGACGTGCCGGACGAGAGGATAGACAAGCTGGCCGAGATGTACAACCCCAAAAAGGTAACACGTGCATACATTGAATTTGTGGACATAGCCGGGCTGGTGAAGGGCGCGTCAAAAGGCGAGGGTCTCGGCAACAAGTTTTTGTCACACATAAGGGAAGTGGACGCAATTGTGCATGTTGTACGCTGTTTTGAGGACCCGAATATCACGCATGTGGACGGGAGCATTGACCCGATACGTGACATTGAAACGATAAATCTTGAACTCATTTTCTCTGATATTGAGATAATTGACAGACGTATAGACAGGACAAAAAAAGCAATGAAGGGCGACAAAACTCTGGCAAAAGAGCTTGCACTGCTGGAACGCGTCAAGGCGGCAATGGAGGACGGCAAACCGGCAAGGGGGCTTGATTATGACGAAGATGAAATGGAGATTATGCACGAAATTGCATTGATTTCCATGAAGCCGGTTATATATGCGGCAAATGTTGCGGAGGACGATTTCAAGAACGGGATTGACAACAATCCGTATGTGAAGAGAGTTGAGGAGCTTGCGAAAACGGAAAATGCACAGGTTATGCCTGTTTCCGCACGTATCGAAGAAGAGATTTCACAGCTTGACGATGACGAAAAGGCGATGTTTTTGGAAGAACTGGGCATGCACGAGTCGGGGCTTGACAGACTTATAAAAGCAAGCTATACGCTTTTGGGCTTAATCAGTTATCTGACGGCGGGCGAGCCGGAGGTGCGTGCATGGACAATCAAAAAAGGCACAAAGGCACCGCAGGCGGCAGGCAAAATCCACAGCGATTTTGAACGCGGATTTATAAGGGCGGAGGTTGTCGCATACAATGACCTGATGGAATGCGGCAGCATGAACGCGGCGAAGGAAAAGGGTTTGGTGCGTTCCGAAGGAAAGGAATATGTCATGAAGGACGGGGATATAGTTCTCTTCCGTTTCAATGTATAATTCCCCTGGCAATTCCGCTTGCGGCAGTGTCGCATATATAGAAGGTGGGCTTATAGCCCGCCTTTTTTTCGTATTCTTTTTCACATTTTGTTATCAGTTCATCGGTATTTTCATCATCAACAATACAATACACGGAGGAATTGTCTTTCAGCGGACGGAATGTGAGGGCAGGGGTGTCTTTTTCCAGAATTTCCAGAAGGACAAAAAGGTCAGAGTCCGAAACTATTTTCGAAAATTCATAAGCAGAACTGTTTATCAGCTCTGCAATGTCTGTAAAGCTTGATGCCTTTTCATATTTTGATATGCGTATTTCTTCATTCATCAAAAAGGTGAGGAGCTTTTTGTCAAGGTCTTTGAGCGAATTGTCCGATGCTATGTTCTCGGCGCTCAGCTGTGACGGGGAGGAAATTTCGGGGTTGTTTTTACAGAAATTTTTGTATGCCGCATCGGCAATCATTGGCAAACGGCGGTTTTTTATATCGGTTTTTATGATGATTATTTTTTTGCCCGAAACGGGAAAAATGTATTTTTTGTATTCGGAATCACAGTTTTTGCCGACAATGCAATGCCCGGGGGTCAGCGTGAGGGCCGCTGCCAGCTCAAGTGCATCATTGCAGAAAAAATCGTCCGGAAAAATAAATTTTAATATTTCTTCCGTTTTGCCGGAGGACAATGCGGCAAAACAGAGGAGGGCGGCTTTTTCATTGTAAAACATCTTGTCTGCGGCGTTGTTTGCAAAGAGGATATCTGCGCCGGAAAGCGGAAGCCGGAGCTTTGAGATGAGTCTGTAAAGCGTCCTGAAAAGCGGAGCGGCATAGTTGTCCTCGCTGTATGTGCCAAGCCCGGCGGAGGAACAGGTAAAGATTGTGTTTTGGCGGCATTCCTGCAAAGAAAATGTGTTTTTTTTGCAATCGGTGCCGATTGCCGCCGCCGTGCCGGCGCTCAGCGTGGTCAGGATTCCGCTTGTTTCGCATTCTTTTGCCATTCCGCCGAGGATATAAAGCGGTGTGCCGCAAAATACGCATGAAACATCGGATTCGGTTTTATAACGTATTTTAAAATTGTCCTGTAAATTCTTGAAATTCATTTTATTTCCTCCGCAATTAAGATTATGACGTTATTTTTTCAATATGCGGCTTTTATTATGCATACAAAGGCAAATCCAAAAGGGTAAAAAGCACAAAACTGATACTTTTTTTGAAAATTGAGCCATATTGCGGTATGAAAAAGTGACGTTTTTGACATTGTTTATATTTTGCAATTATGTTATAATTATTACAGTTAGTATTTGTGCGCTTTGCACAAACACAAAGGGCTGGAACTTATTGGAAAAACAGGAGGTGTCAACGTAAAAGACATTGCAGCTTTGGCGGACAGAATGTTGGCGATTATCGAAGGGAGGAAAACAATGAAAAAAACTATGAAAAAGACACTTTCCGCGGCATTGGCGGCGGCACTCTCGCTGAGTGCTTTTGCCGGGATTACCGTAAATGCACAGGATTCTTATGAGGACTATGTGCCGGGCGAAAAGGCGGCAAACCTGATACCGGATGCGTCAGACCGATATGGCTACACATACTTTGGGGCGAATCACCTTCAAATTGGTACCGTTTTTTGGCAAACCGATTCCGAAATCAACGGGTATTATGTAAAATACAGCTATACCGGCACAGGCAACATGAGTTTGAAATCCATCGGTACAAGCGGTGAACAATGGCGCGGAAACGGCGGATTTTGGCTTAACGGAGTGAATAGCAGTGGGTGTAAAGCAACCGATTTTGTGCCGGAAGCAGGGAAAACATATGCATTTTCCGCAAATGTGAAAAATGCCTCGGCGGAAGGTGTTACACCAAACTTTTCCGTTGTTATGAACGATTCGTACAATCCGGCAAGGATAATCGGAACCAATGAATATGGGAAACAGGGAATGAAGCTTTCCGATAAGTGGTCAAAGTTCAACGCAACACTGACTTTGCCGGACGATTACGACGCAAAAGCGGAGGCGCATGGCAGCGACAAAATGGCAATAGGAATGCCCGACGGCACTCCGGAAGGTTCTGCATTTATGCTTGACGTATCGTCAAAAGACGCGGTATATCTGGCGGAAGAACAGGCATATGACATATCGGTTGACGCCAAAAAGTCTGTCGACGGTGCATATACCGTCAATGCAAAGATGTTGAATCAGCTGGGAATCACCGGGGGATTGCCGCAGAATTTTGAATGGACAGTGCTTGACGCGGACAAAACTCCTGTCACAAGCGGATTTTCAATCACGCAAAACGGTGCGTCGGCAGAAGTTGCTGCCGCGGACGGCATTGCCGGCGGAACTTATTATGTATATGCAAAATCAACCGACTATAACATCGGAAAGAGTGTAAAAATATACATAGATGACTACAAAGACTATGTGCCGGGCGAAAAGGCGGCAAACCTGATTGAAGATGCCTCGGCAGGCGCCGGATCTGTATTTATAGGCAACAGACATAATGGGGATATAGCGGCAATTTATGATGAGACATCTGAATATAACGGTATCAGCGGACATGCCGTGAAATATCAATATAGCGGACATAATGTGTATGAGAACGGCGTATGGCAACGACTGGATACAGCTGCCCCCCTACCCATGGACGGGGAGTGGAGAACATTTGAAAGTTTTGAATTGAAAACTACAAGCACTGTAACACCGACACACACATACTCCATGACGTTTGAACCAAAGGACGGAGCAACATATGTCGTTTCGGCAATGGTGAAGAATGCATCACCGGAGGGAATAACGCCGTATTTCGGCGCGGCAATGAACAACACTTGGGATCCGACAATTGCCGTGACAAGTAAAGAGTATGGGGAAACGGGCATGCAGACCGACAGCACATGGAAAGAGTTTAAAGCGACTTTGACGCTGCCGCAGGACTATACAACTGCGGGAAACAACGGAGAATATAAGGATCGCGTATTTTTAGGTTTCCCGAAAGGTACGGCAGTAAATTCCGCAGTATATGTTGACGTATCGTCAAAAGACGCGGTATATCTGGCAGAAGAACAGGTATATGACATATCGGTAAAGGCGGACGCGCCCACCAATGATTTGTCCGCCGGCGGCACGGTGACGGCTTCGGCACAAATGCTTAACCAAGTGGGCACGACAGGCACTCTGGCGCAAAACTTTGAATGGGTTTTGCTTGATTCTCAGAGAAACCCGTATATAGGCGATTATGAGATAACAGGTGAAGCAAACACAGCAAATCTTACACTGGGCGAAACCTTACCGAGCGGTGTGTATTATCTGTACGCAAAGTCGGCGGACTATGAAGGCATAGGAAAAGCCCTGAGACTGACCGTTGAAGGATATGAGGATTATGTGCCGGGCGAAAAGGCGGCAAACCTGATTGAAGATGCCTCGGCAGGCGCCGGATCTGTATTTATAGGCAACAGACATAATGGGGATATAGCGGCAATTTATGATGAGACATCTGAATATAACGGTATCAGCGGACATGCCGTGAAATATCAATATAGCGGACATAATGTGTATGAGAACGGCGTATGGCAACGACTGGATACAACTGCCCCCCTACCCATGGACGGGGAGTGGAGAATATTTGAAAGTTTTGAACTGAGAACTGCAAGCACTGTAACACCGACACACACATACTCCATGACATTTGAACCAAAGGACGGAGCAACATATGTCGTTTCGGCAATGGTGAAGAATGCATCACCGGAGGGAATAACACCATATTTCGGCGCGGCAATGAACAACACTTGGAGTCCGGCAAATGCCGTGAAAAGTAAAGAGTATGGGGAAAAGGGCATGCAGACCGACAGCACATGGAAAGAGTTTAAAGCAACCTTGACGCTGCCGCAGAACTATACAACTGCGGGAAACAACGGAGAATTTAAGGATCGCGTATTTTTGGGTTTCCCGAAAGGTACGGCAGTAAATTCCGCAGTATATGTTGACGTATCGTCAAAAGACGCGGTATATCTGGCAGAAGAACAGCTTTACAACATAAAGATTGACAAAGAAAAGGTGAGCGACACGGTATATAATCTGACAGCATCGGTTGTGAATCAGATTGGGACAACGGGGACGCTGAAGCAAAACTTCAAGTGGGTTGCCCTGGACGCAGACAAAAACGAAACAGACGCAATTACAATCGAGCCGATTGAAGGTACATCAAAGGTGAAAGTTGACCTGACAGATGCGCCCGGAACGAGATACATAATTGCGGCAAAATCAACCGATTATGAAGGATTTGTACGTACCGTAAGCATAGATTTGACGGGAAAGGCGTACGACCTGTATGTTGCTGCAGACGGCGTCGACACGGCAGAAGGAACGGAAGCGGCGCCGCTGAAAACTCTTGCCGGCGCAAAAGCAAAGGTCAGAGCGCTGAGAACGCAGGGAAACACAGACCCGATTGATGTTAATTTTGCCGGCGGGACATACTATTTCTCTGACGAAACCGTATTTGACAAAAATGATTCCCAAGAGGTACTCGGCAAGGTTACATACAAGGCAAAAGACGGGGAAAAGGTTGTGTTCACGGGTGCGGTTCCGATAGATTTGTCATCGGCGCAGAAGGTCAGCAACGAGAATGTTTTGAGCCGTCTGAAGGACAGCGTTAAAGATAAGGTTGTTGAAATTGATTTGACAAATATCTTGTCTATGACGGGTGAAACAATTTCACCGACTGCTTCACAGCTTATCGATACATATGAATATCCCGAGCTTTATCTCAACGGCAGCAAGCAGAACTTGGCACAGTGGCCAAACGGCGATGCAAATTATGCACACTATGACTTTGTCGGCACGAGCGGCAATGCCGAACCGAATAAAATACAGTACACCGATGATGAGCCTTCTTCGTGGGCAGACACCGACAATGTATGGATAGGCGGATATATGAGCTATGACTATCTGTATATGCGTCTGCCGGTTGTGTCTGTGGATAAAGACGCAAAGCAGATTACAATGACGGTCAACGAGGCAAATTCACTCAACGTAAAGTGGGACACATGGAGGGAAATTTCACATAGATGGAAAGCCTTCAATGTGCTTGAAGAGCTTGACACCCCGACGGAATGGTATATCGACAAGGACACAATGAAACTTTATTATTATCCGCCAAAGACCGGCAGTGATGCGGTTTTGGAAATTTCAAAGCTTGCAAAGCCGATGATAAAGATGAACGGGGCGGAAAACATTGGATTTGAGGGTATAGAATTTGAGAATACAAGGGGAAGTGCGATTGAGGCGACCGACATATACAATGTCACGGTGAAGAACTGCAGCTTCAGGAATATTGGCACAGACGCATTTGCAATCACAGGAAGCCAAAAGGCATGGACAGACAAAGATTATTGGCAAAGACAAAACCTTGACGCGGCGTATAACTGCGAGATTTCGGACAACGTATTCTACAACATAGGCGGACATGCCGTTGTTTTGGACGGCGGAAATGTCGACACCCTGACCCCGGGCAACAATGTGCTGAAAAATAATATTTTCAACAAGTGCGCCCAGACAATCAAAAATTATGAAACAATTCTTGTAAAGGGCTGCGGAAACTCGGTTGTAAACAACAACATCAGCCGTTCGGCATTCCAGGCGATACGCCATTACGGAAACGACCATGTGATTTCTTATAACGAGATTTACAATGTGCTCCAGGAAACAGATGACTGCGGCGCAATCTATTGCGGAAGAAACACGGTCCAGAGAGGCACGGTCATTTCTTACAACTATCTGCACGATTTGTACAGCACAGATGATTTGCCCTTCAAGCACCAGGTAGCGATTTATTGGGACGACAATCAGACCGGTATGAAGGCATATAAAAACATCATCAGAGATGCACAGATAAATGTTTATACAAACGGTGTTGACAATGAATACAGCAGCAACACAAGCATAAATATCAAAAAGACAAATATCGATTTCAAAAACGGCGGAGCCGCAACAAACCAAGACACAGAAGGCGACAAGGTAAACGCGTATATAAAGAACCCGAATCTTTATTATGGGAAATACGCAAACCTCAAAGCCATTATCGACAGTACAAGCCGTACAGAGCCTTCTTTGGCAAAGTATAATGTCATAAAAAACAACCTGTCGGTGGCAGGCACCGGCGAAGACGGCATTGGGCTGAACACGAGATTGAACGGTACCTGCAAAAACAATGAAAACATCACCGATACATCGATATTTGTAAATCCGACCAAGCAGGATTATCGCATAAAAAATTCATCACTTTATGCGGCAAATCTTTTGAACGAAAGTTTTGACATCGAGAAGATAGGCGTGCAGAGTGACAACGCAATCGAAACTTCAAAGGTTGAGCTTGTTGCCCCGTATGACGGCGAAAAAACGGATTCCGCAAAAATACATTTTGTCTGGAATGATTCGCCGGGTGCGACACTTTATACGGTGACCGTTGCGACGGACAGCAATTTCACTTCCGGTGTGGTGACACAAGATTCGTACTATAACTTTGCAGATATTGAAATTGCAAACAATTCGGACACATATTATTGGAAGGTGACGGCAAAGAACACTTCAAGAGAATTTGCCGGCGAATGGACAAGCGATGTGCAAAGCTTTACAAATGGCGAGAAAATCAGTGTGACGGCAGAGTTGGGCACGGACAACAGCGTAAATGTCAGCCTGAAGAACAACTATTATGCAGACGGCAAGAATGCCGATGCGTACATTGTTGAATATGACGGGCAAAACAATCTGATTGCTGTTTCCAAATATGCTGTGGCATTGGAGTATAAAAAGGAAGTGACACTGGCAAATGCAGTGCTCAAAAAACCGCAGCAGACGGCACATGTGAAATTGTTTGTCTGGGATATATTGACGCCCTTAATGGGTTATGTTACAATTAAATAAAAACATTATGCATAGTTAATTTTACAGCTTAAAGTCGGGAGTGATGAATGTGGGAGTTTTGAAAACTTTTGCGGAGAGAAAATGTTTTTCCGTAGGTTTTTGCGCCCGTGTTTGTCACTCTCGCATTGTTTTTTGGATTATCGGGAGGAAAAATATGAAAAAATTTATTTCTTTGGTGCTTGCCGCGGCTGTGTCGGGCGGCGCGGCAAGCCCTGTCGGCGTCTTGGCGGCGGCAGAGTATGAGGATTTTGTGCCAGTGGCAAAAACGGCAAATCTGATAACAAACGTAACGGCGGGTGCCGGTTCTGTTTTTCTAACGACAAGGAATGACGGCGCCGTCGACAACAGTGATTTTTACACGCCAGGGATAAATGAGGGCGGATATTGTTTTAAATATTACCACCAAGGGGGAACGGCGCTTGTGCCGGAGGCACCGTGGAGAATATTCAGCGGATTTGAAATCAAGACAATGAAAAAAAGAGAATCGGGGAAAATGTATTCCATGACATTTGACCCCCAACCGGGGAAAACATATGTTGTTTCCGCGCATTTGAAAAATGCCTCGGCGGAAGGTGTGGTGCCGTATTTTGGTGTTGCGATGAACGGGACGTACGGTCCTGCAAATGCCGTGGTGAGCAATGAATACGGGGAAAAGGGCATGGCAGTCGGAGATGAGTGGACAGAATTTTCGGCAAGCCTGACATTGCCTGAGAACTATGCCATTGACGGGCACGACTGGGCAAAGTGCCTTTTTGCCGGCTTCCCGGAGGGGACAGCGCCGGGCGCCGGAATTTGGGTCGATGTGTCGGACAAAGACGCATTCTATCTGGCGGAAGAGCAGGCATATGACATTGAGGTAAAAGCAAAGGGAAAGACAACAGCGGAGCGAGGGGACAGTATAACTGCCTCGGCGGAGCTTGTGAACCAAATCGGAATCAAAGGCGCCTTGGCACAAAGCTTTGATTGGGTTTTGCTTGACTCACAAAGAAATCCGGTGACAGAGGGATTTGTCCTTTCGGAAACGGGCGGCGAGGCAACGGTGACCGTGGAAAACAGTGCAAAAAACGGTACATATTATCTTTATGCAAAATCCATAAATTATGAAATGGGCAAGGCATGCGCCATAGAGGTCACGGGTGAAGAGGAAATTGATGCCTATGAGGATTATGTGCCCGGTGAAAAACCGGAAAATTTGATAACCGACCCGACTGTCGGCGGCGGCTCTGTATATCTCGGAAACAGAAATGACTCTGCGATAAAGAACGGAGATTGGTACACAGCGGGAATGGCAGAAAGCGGATATGCTTTTAAGTGTTTTTATGACGGCACATCGGTATTCAAACCGGAGGGAGCGTGGAGAATATTCAGCGGTTTTGAAGTGAAAACAATGGCAAAAACAGAGGGCGGAACAACATATTCCATGACATTTGACCCCAAGCCGGGGAAAAACTATGTTGTTTCCGCATATCTGAAAAATGCCTCGGCGAAAGGTGTGGTGCCGTATTTTGGCGTTGCGATGAACGGAACTTACAACCCGGCAAATGCCGTGGTGAGCAATGAATATGGGGAAAAAGGCATGGCAGTCGGAGATGAGTGGACAGAATTTTCAGCAAGCCTGACATTGCCTGAGGACTATACCATTGACGGGCACAACTGGGCAAAGTGCCTTTTTGCCGGCTTCCCGGAGGGGACAGCACCGGGCGCCGGTGTTTGGATTGATGTGTCCGGCAAAGATGCATTTTATCTGGCGGAAGAACAGCCCTATGACATTGTGATAACAAATGACAATCCCGATGCTGTCATAAGAAGAGGGGACAGTGTGGGTTTTTGCGCAGAACTTGTGAATCAAATCGGCACGCAGGGCGGGCTGAAACAGGATTTTGACTGGGCAGTGGTGAACACTGACGGCGAAAAGGTAAGAAACGGCTTTACAATCAAAAACAGCGGCGTCAAAGCCACAATTGAGATTGCAGAGAACACAGAGCCGGGGGAATATAGGGTTTTTGCGATTTGCAAACAGAACAAGCAGATGATGAAGTCTGTAAAAATTGATGTAAAAAGGGAATTGATAAAAGACAAAGAGGCTCAGACTCCGGAAAACCTTATCCGCGACAACAAAAGCTTTGATTTTGCCGAAAAAAACAGCGAAAACGTCGCAGTGACTAGGAATGACGGATACTATTCCATGGCGGCTCTTGCCGGGATTGCCGGCACGGATGGGCTGAGGGTCAAAAAAGGAGCTGACGGGCTGGCAATTGATTATAAATTTTCCGCAGGAGAAAGCTATGTCATAAAGGCGCGTGCGAGAAAGACATGTGAAGGTGATGTGTATTTTAATGCCGCAATCGGGAACGGAACGGAAACAAGCATGGCATACAGCAAAGAGTATGGAAAAAAAGGCTTGAAGATGACAGACCAATGGCAGAATTTTGACGCCACATACACTGTTTTGGATTCATTTGACCCCAATGCGGAGAATGTAATTTTGCTGGGATTTGCCGACGGCACACAAAAAGGCGCGGCGATAGACCTTGAGCTGTCTGTTTACATCGCAAAAGAAAGCGCGCAAAAAGCGGAAATAACCGCAAAAAGCAGCGGCGCCGCCGATATGAGCAGTGACTATATCCTGAGCGCGGTGTTGTTGAACCAGGCAGGCGTCAGAGGAAATCTGGACGGTGATTTTGACTGGTATATTTTGGAGAAAGATCAAAGCACTGTTTCAGATGATGTAACGACAGAGAAAATTGATTCGGAAAAAATAAAACTCTGCATAGACATCTATGCCGCGCCGGGGGATTACTTTGCGGTTGCAGAATCGGCGCGCTATGGCGGAATAAGAAAAGTATTTAAGTTTACAGTGGACAAGCCGAGCGCAAAGCAGTGCGTGGTTGATTTGTTCAACACGAAGTCTGCCGAGAATTTGAAAACCAACATGCCGGAATATCTGAAAGCGGCAGAGATTGACGGAGAACTGCAAAAAGCCGATGCGGAAACCCTGAGCCGGCTGATTGTGCAGAAGGCAAAAGATGAAAAATTCAGTGAAACAAACCTCACAGATGTTGTCAAGAGTCTTGCGGTAATCTCGTTGTACTGCAAAAACCCGCAAGATGTCACCCTGTATGATGCAAACGGCAATTTTGTGTACTCTGCAGAGTTGGGCGCGGACAAATATTGTGACGGGACAACACTCAAGACCGTTATGGACGAGATAATATCGGATTCTGCAAGGATTGATGTGCAAAAAGCGCTTGTCGGTGGTGATTTCCCGAGTGATGCTGAATTTTATAAATCATTTGCGGAAAATCTTATGCTGAAGGCAATTGCAAACCCAAAGACCATGGGTTCTGCGTATGTACAGGACATATTGACAAGCGAAAATGCGGCAAAGGCGGATATGAATATCCAAAAATATGTGTCACTCAAAAATAAAGCAAGCGCAAATGCTGCGATTGCAAGGAAAACGTTTACCAAGCAGTCTTTGGAAACACTGATAAGCAAGCTTTCCGAACCGTCGGGCGGCGGAAGCGGCGGAAACGGCGGCGGAGGCGGAGGCGGCACGCCTGTTTCCCCGGCTGAAATTGAAAATACACCGTCAACCGCCCCTGCGGAACCGGGACAGACAGAGCAGAATTTCAGTGATGTTGACAGCTCTCACTGGGCGTTTGATGAAATATACCATTTGAAAAAGCTGGGCGTCATTTCCGGCGTTGACGAAGAACATTTTGTGCCCGAGGGACAGGTGACAAGGGAACAGTTTATAAAGATGTTTATAGATGCATTCGGATATCAAAAGACAAACAGTGAACTCTCTTTCTTGGACGTTTCGCAAGACGCATGGTATGCGGAATATATTTGTGCCGGTGTTGAAAACGGATTGATAAACGGTGTTTCGAAAGACAGATTCGGCGTCGGCATGCCGATATCAAGAGAGGATATATGCGTCATAGCAATGCGCGCCATGAAGGGAGAAGCACCGGAAAATGCACAGACGGGTTTCAGCGACGATGAGGAAATTTCGGATTATGCCCGTGATGCGGTGGCATATCTGAGCGATTACGGAGTGATAAACGGATTTTCTGACGGAAGCTTCAGACCAAAGGGATATCTGACAAGGGCACAGGCGGCAAAAATTATATGCACAATCATAAATCTCGGAGGTGCAGTGAATGAAAAATAAAATTATAGCATTTATATTGTCGGTTTCGGTTGTCTTGACCTTTTGCAATATTGCCGTTTCGGCGGCAGATGAAGGTTATACACGTGCCGAAAGAATATGCATCGGGTTGGGATGCATGAAAGAAGAGGAATATCAGCAGGACAAGGTCTTGACAAGGGGAGAATTTGCAAAAATGATTGCAGGGCTTTTGTCGCTTGACACCGACATGGACTACAGCCGCTGGGCGGATTCTGCCTATGGAGATACAAACAATGAAGAAACCGCAAAAATTGAACAGGCGGGGAATTTTGAAGATGTTGACAGGTCATACCCTTATTATAATGAGATTATGGCGGTGTGCAATGCGGGCTATATGCGCGGAATTTCCGAAAAAAGATTTGCACCCGAGTACGACATCACTGTTTTGGAAATAACAAAGGTTTTGGCAGACATGGCAGGCTATGCAAAGCTTGCTCAGTTAAACGGAGGATATCCGGCGGGCTATGAAAAAACCGCGTCGGAAATGGGGTTGCTTTCGGGTATAAGCGGAAATATCCGTGCCGTTGCAACGGAAGAAACGGCACTAAAGCTTATATACAATGTGCTTGACGTGAAAATGAGGGAAGTAAGCATATCACAAGATGTTGTTTATGAAGAAAGCAGCAAAACTTTTATGGAAGGTGTTTTGAAAATCTATAAGGTGAGGGGCGCTGTGCTTGACAACGGGGCTGCGGCTGTCGGCGCGCCGAGCGGAATAAGGGAAAATCAGATAAAGGTTTCGGGTGTGACGGCGCAATTGCCGGACAATATGAAGTATTGCAGAAAATATATCGGTAAAAGGGTGGATATGTATTATACATATGACGATGACATCGGAGAATATACTGCAAGATATATAGAACTTTTGGAAAGCGACATTTCTGTGACCTTTGCGGCGGAGGATTTTGTGTCTTACAAGAATGGCAAAATCACATTTGCCGCAGGGAACAAAACCGTCACAAAAACGATTTCCCAAAATGCGGATATGATTTTTAACAACAGATTTAAAAGTTATTATACCGCAGATATATTTGAATTTGAGGACGGAGATATAACCCTGTGTGCGACAGACGGCAGTGCATATAATCTGATTGTTATAAACAAGTATGAATTTGCATATGCAGAGGGTGTCAATGTTTCGGAAAGCACGATATATAACGGATATAAGTCTTCATCACAGACGGGTATAAATATCATTGAACTTACCGATGAATTTTATCCTGATTTTATCGACATATATGATGCCTTAGGCAAGGAAATTGGGGTTGAGGACATCAAGACAGGTGATGTGCTGAATATTTTGCGGTGCGAAGGCGGCATAGAAATCACGGTATCCGAAGAAACCGTGTCGGATTTTAAACTGAAAGCATTTGGCGATGCGGATTCGGGAAATGGAGAGAGAAAACTCATATCTGACGGGACCCGGGAGTTTGAGGTTTTAAAGTCGTATTATACGCAAAATAATGCCGTAAGTTTTTCTGTGGGAGAAACATATAAGTTGTTTTTAAACCGATTCGGGCATGTTGTGTGGATGCAGAAAAATGAAAACAGCGAAAGGCGTATCGGCATAATCCTCAAGGTATACTATGACGAGGATGAAACGCCCGAAGGCGAGCGTGTACTTACAATCTATACAGACGGCGGCGAAAGAAAGAAATTTAATGTCAGCGAAAAAATAAAATTTAACGGCAAAAGGGCAAAGTATAAGGATTTGCAGAGTGAACTGAATGCCGAAAAGGGAAACCCTGTGCTTTTTGAAACGGATTCTGACGGCACAATAACCGCAGTCACCGCCTCTGCCGACTATGGCGAGCAAAACGCGGACAAGCGCGGCTGGTGCAGAATCAATCCGCCCGGCGCAGAATATTATTTTGGAGGAAACGGAAACGATTTTGACAGATTTTTCTACTATGTTTCGGGCGGAACAAAGGTGTTTACCACGCCGGAAACTTTCAGTGCAGAAGAATATGCCGATGATGCAAACTTTTCGGTGGGTGTGACGGGATTTTCCGATAACCAAAGCTATCAGGTGGAAGCGTTTGCATCTTCTCCGGATTCTGTCGAGGCGGAGGTAATTGTTTACAGAAAGATTATCGGAAACGCAGGGGAAGTAAACACAATCGGTGCATTTTTGATAAGCTCTGTGTCATATGGTTTGACAGATGATGACGAAGAGGTTTTGCAGCTTAAGGGATATCAGATGAATATGTCAAATCCTGTGCCGGAATATAAAGTGATTAAGATTGACCCCGATGCCATAATGGTTTCGGCAGGGGACTCATCTGTCGACGCAGGTAAGCAGATTGAACCTGATGCGGACATAAACACAGTTGGGCCGAGGGTGCCGCAAGAACTGGAGGCCGGCGATATCATAAGATACGAAACAAACCCGAGGGATTTGGTGAATGTTATAAGGATTGCATATGACTATAGCACAGCAAAAGCATTTTGTGCAGGGAAAAGCAATTCCACAAGGGGATTTGGTACAGGTTCTACATATGCCGGAGGGGTTATCTCAAGATATGGCACAGGCGTGAGGATTGCCACGGGAAAGACACCGCAAAGCATAAATTACAGTGATTATACAGATGTCAAAAATAATATCAAGGGATTCAGAATCACAAATTGCCCGATTCTTGTCGTGGAGAAAAAAGGCAAAAAAATTGATGTAAAGCAAGGTACGCTTGATGACCTAACAACATATAATGACTGTCTGAACGACAATTATGACAGGCTTGCAGTGCTTACATATTATACTGCGCTGACCTACGGAACGGTAATTTATAAATAAGGAGGTGCCGGGATTGAAGAAAAGGCTTGTTTCAATATTATTGTGCTGCACATTTGCGGTTTCTGCCGCGCCGATGTGCCGCACAGAGGCAGAAGAAGACAATTCAAAACAGCTTATCTGGGTGTCGCCTTCGGGCAATGACATAAATCCGGGTACAAAAGAAAGACCTCTGAAAACTCCGCAGGCGGCGAAAAAGAGAGCGGGAGAATTGCTGAAAACATCTGAAAAAGGTGTTGAAGTGCTGTTCCGTGAAGGGGAATACAGATTTGCGGAGTCACTCAAATTCACCGCCGCCGATTCGGGGAAAGACGATTCGCCGGTTGTCTATAAGGCATACAATGGTGAAAAGGTTGAATTTAAGGGTTCTGTGCAGATAGATTCCTCAAAGGGGCAGTATGTCACCGATGAAAAGGTGCTTTCGCGTCTGTATGATTCGGTGCGCACAAAGGTTGTATGCTTTGATTTGAAGAACTTTGGTTTTACTTCTTCAATGGTGCGTCAGCCTGCTGTGGAGGACGGTCCGCATGCTCTTAGAAACGGCGAGGTGAATGGGGTATACATAAACGGAGAAACACAGACTGTTGCCGAATGGCCAAACGGCGAGGGCATATACAGACGCTGGGAGGACGCGGTGAATGCCACGACAATAAAATATACAGACACACAGCCCGACCGCTGGACCACGGCAAAAGATTTTTGGATTGGCGGATACCCGTCGTATGATTACTATTATATCAGACAGAGCGTGACCGGGCTTGACAGCGATGAAAAAACGATTTCCATATATTCGTCGATTCCGATGCATCAGTTTACCAGCCACCAGTCAAGAAGATGGAAAGCCATAAACCTTCTTGAAGAAATTGATGTGCCGGGAGAGTATTATATTGATACGGACAATCTGCTTTTGTATATTTATCCGACTTCATCGCTGAAAGACGCAAAAATGGAGATATCATGGCTGAGTGAACCGCTGATAAGTGTGCAAAATGCAAAAAACATCAGATTTGAAGGAATTGATTTTTCACAGACAAGGGGCAACGGGGTCACCATGGTCAACGTGGACAATGTGGATTTTGCGGACTGCCGTTTTGATGAGATTCTGAGTCATGCCATTTATGTATACGGCACAGCAAAAGCGCAGACCGACAAGGACTATTGGCAGGTGCAGGATATTGATGCTTCGTATAACTGTGATGTCACAGGATGTATTTTTAACAATATCGGCGGCGGTGCAATTCACATGTCGGGCGGAAATGTCGACACACTGAAAAAATCCAATAATGTTATATCGGACAACATGATTTACCATGCCAACTATCTGGCAAAAAATCAGTGTGCGGTATTGCTTAAAGGCTGTGGAACAACGGTTGTGCACAACAATATAAGCAAGTGCCCGTTTATGGCGATACGCCATTATGGGAACGACCATACGATTTCTTACAACGAGATATACAATGTAGACCAGGAAAGTGATGACTGCGGAGCAATTTATGCCGGAAGAAATGTTTTGCAAAGAGGTACGGAGATTTCGTATAATTATCTGCATGACCTTTTTACAACCGAAAAACTGCCGTTTGGGTTTCAGAGTGCCATATACTGGGACGATGCACAGACAGGGCTCAGCGCACACCACAATATCATCAAAAATGCGCGCATTGACCTTGCCTCAAACGGTTCAAGCGATTTTGATTTTTCGGAAAACATTTCTGTGAATATCGAGCAAGAGGCACAGAAATTTATAAACGGCGGATTCAGCGTAAACAATGACGCGGGGGACGCGGCAACGAATTATAAATTCGGGAGCTTTATTCTTAATCCGGAGCTTTATTATTCGCGGTATAAAAACCTGAAGGAATTGCTTTCTTTTGACAGATGCGACGACCCAAAAATCGCAAAATTCAATATCATACAAAACAACCTGACGGTAAATGCCACTGCCATGGGTATAGGCTCAAACACTGAGAAGTACGGGACGATAAAAGGGAATCTGCGCGTTGAGCAATGCGATGATTTTGTCAATCCGCAGGGCGAAGACTACAGAATCAAGTCAGGCTCGAAAACCGCAAAAAGGGTTCACGGAATACTGACAGATGAGTTTGACATTGAGCAGATTGGGCTGCAAAACAACATAGAACTAAACGAAAAGACGGCGCCTTTTTGTCAGATTTATCCGCAAAACGGCGCAGATGCCGTGCGGGGAACGAATCTTGAATTTAAGTGGGGGCGTGCCTTTGGCGCGACGAATTACAGGCTGGTTGTTGCAGAGGACGAAAACCTTCAGAACAAGGTTTATGACGAAATTGTCCCTTATACTTTGCAGAAGGTTGAGGGGCTTGAAGGGAACAAGGTATATTATTGGAAGGTATACGCAATGAACCAATCAAGAGATTTGATGTCCTCCTGGGGAAGCTCAGGCTGTGTCTACTCGTTTAAAACAGCGTTGTATGACAGGATTGACACCAAAAGCCTTGACGCGGAACTGAAAAAAATCGGCGAAAAGGCGGCAGTCATTGATGAAGGGGAAAATGTCGGGCAATATCCGCCGGGGACACGTGATAAAATAAATTCTATGATGCAGAAGGCACGGATTTTGAAAAAATCAAAGCTTGGCATATTGCGCCAGACAGCAATTGACGCTATGGCAAAGTCACTTTCCGGTTCTCTCAGCAAAATAGGAATGGTAAACAAAGGATTCCTTGATATAACAGACTACATAAATGACAAAAATGACTGGAGAGGCCCCCTGGACATAAGCGGCGACGGCACAGTAAGTATCAGCGGAGTTGCGGAGAAAACCAAAGTCGGCGGCACAACAACTCTTTCACCGACTACAGGCTCGTGTCTTTACAGCTTTGATGCAAAGGTTGACACACAGGTGTATGCAATTATCGGTTTTGCAAGGCACACCGATATGGTGCCGTATTCTGCGGCAAACACGGGTTATTCGATATGCATAAAAGATGACCTGGTGGAATTGCAGCTTTCTACAGGCACTTCGCACGATGTGGTTTATACGATAAACAAAAGCTTTGCAAATGACGGTAAGTATCATCATCTGGAATTTGGATTTGTCGACATAGATATCGGTAACCTTGTGGCACTTTATGTGGACGGTGAGGCATGGATTGAATATCCGGACATATTCGGGACGAGTGTTAACAACATTTGCGAGCTGTCCATGTTTGTCACGGCAAGAGAAGGGGAAAAAATAAGCATTAGGCCTGCGATGCAGACATCAGATGAAAAAGAATTTGAAGATTTTATCAGAAGGAATCTTTACGGCGCTGTCAAGCTTGTCATGGAGAAGTTTGACACGACAGACGAGGTGGTTTTGTTTAAAGAAGGTTCCACAAAAATCTTTTCGCCCAAAGGTGTGTTTGATGTGTCTTATGCGCCAAACAAAACAATCGGCGGAAAGCTTATGATAGCCTTTGACAAGGTGGACGACATTTTTGGTGTGCAGACAAACGAAAAGGACGGCAATTGCTATGTTGGCAATATCAGGGTGAATGACACTGCAATGCAGAACGGCTATGCCATGGTTTCGGCAGAGGAGGTTCTGAAAATTCTCGGAAGGGCAAGTGTACGTTCAACTGCGCACGAAATGCTTATCGCCGGAAATATCATATATATGAACAATGTCGATTGTCTGAACAAAGCACAGGAATTGATGAAGTTCCTGGAAAAATACAATACTGATTATTTGTTTTAACATTAAGGGGACAAAAAAACTTCGGAACGCAAGAAAAGAAGAAAATACATATATTATAGTAAATATAATTGTTACGGTTTGGTTTTGTCACGGCAGAAAAATCAAAAATATGATTTTCCGTATGATTTTTCCTTGTCTTGCTGTCAACAAACTTCGTCACTTGGCGTATCCATGTACGCCGGAAGATAACCCAAAGCCAAAGCTTTGGCTCAGTTTGTTAATTCCAAAGCTGTTTCCTGTCCCCTCAAAGAAAGTAAAGGCTGTTTAAAAATCAATTGAATTTTTAAACGGCCCCGGATATACAACAAAACGAGAAAGGGAAAATCGGAACAACACTTCTTCCGATTGTTGGAGAATATGGCAATTTATTTTGTAGATGTTATTAATGGAAATGACCGAAACGACGGTCTGAGCGAGGGCACGCCCGTTGCGGACTATAAGGCTATTAATGTGCACCCGGGGGACAGTGTTTTGTTTAAGAGAGGGAGTTTTATACGGGGCGGAATTGAGGCAGTGGAGGGCACAGCCGGAAACCCTGTCACATATGGCGCTTATGGTGAAGGAGAAATGCCAACGTTTTGCGGATCTCTCAATCTTTCGGACAGAAAGCTGTGGCATGAAGAAAGCGAAAATATATGGCTTTTGAAATCAGATGATGTGCCCGAGGTGGCAAACTTTATTTTTGACAAAGCAGAAAGCTTTGGCACCCTGCGATGGAGCAGGGAAGAACTGAGGGAACAGGGGGACTTTTTTGACACTGCTTTTGGGATAACCTCCCAAACAAACGAGCCGCAAAAGGGACATAAAATCTTTCTTTATTCCAAAACAAACCCCGCTCTTTTTTACAAAGACATTGAGTGCGCTGTCTATGGGAAAAAATGGCTGGCGGACAACGGGCATAATCTTATATACAGGGACTTGCGCTTTATAAACAGCGGCGTGCACGCGCTTGCCGGAGAAGGTGAAACCGAAAACATGAAAGTCCTGGGGTGTCGTTTTGAGAACATAGGCGGCGCTGTGTGGGACAAAAAGCAGAAGATACGCTTTGGAAACGGTGTTGAAATGTGGAATGTCGGGGATAATGTTGAAGTGAGAGGGTGTTATTTTGAAAACATTTATGATTCGGCAGTGACACAGCAGGGGGACAAAAAATGTAAGCCTGCAAACGGATTTCTGATATGCGACAATGTATTTATAAAGTGCGGAATGGCGGCATATGAACAGCGTGACAAGATGCCGGTTTTTGCGGAATTTGAAGGCAATATATGTGTCGGCGCCGGAGAGGGATTTTCAAAACAGGGAGAGATAATGCCGAGATATTCCGAAATATGGCCGCAGCCGATGGGACATCATGTGTTTTTGTGGAGAATTACGGACAAAACAGACGGCGGAAAGCTTGAGATTAAAAACAATGTGTTTTATAATGCATCATATGGCGCCGCAATATATTCCATTATATCGCAAGATGCCGAAAAACAGATTGACTTGGAGAAAAACACATATTATACCGAGAACAGAGATTTGTTAAACCGATGGGGCGGCGAGAATTACAAAACTTTTGAGGAATACAAGGGCTGTGAACAAGGATGTCGGTATGAAAAAATGGATATAACAAATATATTGACAAAATGGAACAAACAGCGTTTGTTATGTCAAAAAAAGGAAAGGGGAGTTCTTGATGCGAAAAGCATTTAAAATGAAGCTTTATGAAGGCAAAAAGGAAGAGTATAAAAAGCGCCATGATGCACTTTGGCAAGAGATGAAGGATATGATACATAATTATGGCGGACGCAATTATTCGATATTTTTTGATGAAGAAACAAATACATTGTTTGAATATATTGAATTTGATGACGAAAACCTGTGGAACAAGCGTGCAGAGGCTGAAATATGTAAAAAATGGTGGGATTATATGGCGGATATCATGCAGACAAACGAAGATAACAGCCCGGTGTCATCAGAACTGGAATGTGTGTTTCACCTGAAATAAATTATTGACATAATGCACAATATATGATATAAAATAAATATCAGACTCGGATAAGGTGATGTTATGAAATGTTTTTCAATCAAAGATAATTGGATGAAATGTGATGATATAAGTATAAACTATATAGAGTACGGCTATGATGAAGCTGTGCACACCCATGATGCCATTGAAATCAGCTATACGGTTTCCGGCAGCGGAGAGCATATTGTAAATGACAGTATAATCAGGGCCCAAAGAGGAACATTGATTATAATGGATTATAACTGTGTCCACAGCATAAAACACTTTGAAAATATGAAATCTTATAACATCATGTTTAAAGAGCCTTTTCTGACCGGCGGTGACGCCGCGGAGAGAATCGGGCTGGGGAAACTCTTAAAAGAATACTATGATACAGACTATTCAAACGGCTTTATAAGTGTTCGGTTTCAGGACGAAAGAGATGCCGACAGGATTGAAAAACTGCTTTTTGACACCCTGGAAGAAGGGCTGGGGAAGAACACACGCTACAGAGAAATTATACGATGCAATCTTGATGCGATAATGAATCTTGCCATAAGAAAAATGGGAAAGGATTGTGCAATTTCTGTAGATTTTTTTCTTGAAGAGGTGATAAAGTACATTGACAATCACAGCGGTGAACCTTTGATGCTTGACGAAACGGCGAAGAGATTTAACTATAAGCCGAGGTATCTCAGCAACAAACTGAAGGAATATTGCGGATTGAACTTTAAGCAGCTTTTGATAAACAAGCGTCTTAATAATGTTATGTATGGACTGATAAAAACCGATGATTCTATTGATGATATTATCCGGAAATGCGGTTTTACAAACAAAACATATTTCTATGATATTTTTGAAAAAGCATATGGAATAAAACCTAAATTTGTCAGAGAATATAAAAATAATTTTATAAAATATCTGAGCATAAAAAGCAGATATAAAAATTTGCTGAGCCAGGCGAACAAAACAGATTCGGGGAAAGAAATAGAATTGGGCGATGATTAAAAATATGGTGCTGCTGTCGGCAGATAATTGTTAAAAATACCCCGCTAAATGTTACAAAACGAAAAGACAGCGAAAGGCATATCAAAATGCTCCTCGCTGTCTTATGTTGGGGCAATCCCTCATTTTGTGTAAACCTCAAAATTGGCTCCAAAAATGCTTTTTTATGCGGTTTTGAGATTAACCGAAGTATCTCTTTAAAAGTCCCTCAAAGCCTTTTCCGTGTCTTGCCTCATCTTGAAACCGCATTTTGAAAGTGCCCGTAGATACTGCGTTTCGGCAGTTTTTCTCACTGTGGATTTTATAATTTCCCACGGATTTCCTACGTGATTTTCATTTCCCACAAAGGTGTTATAAGTGCCTTATTTTACTGGCTTTGTGGCTAATATCTCATCGAAGTTCAATCCGTCGTTTTTTCTAAGAATTCTATCAAAGCCTGTCTGGTTACTTTTCTACATCCTAATTTGGTTGATTGCAGCAAACCTTTATTAATCAAGGCGTAGACATAATTCTTATTAACTTTAAGTAGTCCTGCTACTTCCTTTATAGTATACACTAAATCTTCGTTTTTGTCAATGATTCGAGTGCTTTCTTGCGTCATTTATTTTTACCTCCTCATACTTTAATATGCCATAGTGAAAATAATGGCTAAATTATTTCCTAAGTTTTTTCAATGCACTGTTCTTTTGCACATATAAGCTATTCATATTTGTATCCAATAAAAAAGCTATCTCTAATAGCGTGATATCATTTAAAACATTTAAGATGATAATTATACGCTCTATTTTCGATAGCTTTAGAAGTGCTTCAATTATTATGGAATTGTCAATTGTATAATACAAGATATGTATTGCTATTTTATCAAAAATTTTTCTGCTTTCTATGCTTAAATCCTTTTCCGTAAAGGATAGGTTCAGATTATTTTTGTGTTCGTTGTTCTGATACCAAGAAGTAATTGTATATAGTAAACTAAACATATTTTTTTACCTTCCGTTCATAGTATGTATCGTGTACCGTCCTGTGGACAAAATTCCTTCCCCGACGCTCATAGCTTGCGAGTCCATAGAAATTTCATCTCTCCGCCTTCACTGTGGCCGAGCTGCGTTTTACAGAAGTATCATTATACCTCCTGTTGCGTCATGGCGAAATACGGTTGCAACCCGTATATTATTACTCTTGGTTCTGCTTGCCGGGCAGACGGATAGCCGCTATCAACAGAAGAATGTATCGGTTCGGGCAATATTCTGTTTTCAAAGATCAGGAGATGTCTTCACCTATAAGAACAACGGCTTTTTATATAATCTAATCGGTATTAGAAAAATTTTTCAAAAGTTCGAGCAGCCCTCTTTTGAGAGCTGCTCTGCGTTAAATAGAAAACTTACCGATGTTTAAAGCTATATGCATCAGAATATACTGTCTCAGATCCTCATCAAGCTTTCCGTCAATGACAGAATACCGGTTGATAAGCGGAGAATACTGTTCCAGTATTATTTCAAGCGCATAATGTTCTCCGGCAACTGCTGCCGTCAGTATATTTCTAAATTCGATATTGGTCATGACTGCTCACCGTCCTTATCAAGCTCATTCCTCAAAGCTTTCAATGCCTTATATCTCTGGTTACGGGTTCTAAAAGAGCCGTAATACTTACCGTGCCGGTTCGGGTTGTTGCCAGTCTGACACCAAGAAATTTGGTATCGTACAGTTCATCCTTCCACTTGAGCGCAATCAGACGATTTTCATGATGTCCTGTCGCGCCGAGTGATTTTCCGTATAAAACGAATATGAGAGCTTAAATAAAGAGCAGGTGCTGTTATAATACCCAATGACTATAAACTAAAGGTCTGGAATTTTCCTGAGGTCTAAAACCCAATTTGAGCAAGTATCAAGCCACTCAAATATGCCTAAATGTTGCATACTTTTCCAATACTTTCAGTCCTCGATTTCAAGTGTCAAAATTCACAAATTTTGCAGGTTCAACTCCACTTTTTCTTTGTAAGCTCAAGTTATTAAACTCTTATATAAAAATGAATTATGAACTAAACTTACACTAATCATAAATTGTCAAGACTTAATGCTATATCTGATAAAAATATCTCTGTTTTATAATGCAAGCAGATAATGCAAATGAGTATGAATACCCAATCAGAAATTATAAATAACTCATCTTAAAAAGTCATATTTACAATGTTGCTTGTTCTTTTAGCAATGTTGCTCGCTCCCATGACAATGGTTACTTACTTATATCTGCAATGCCTCACACATTTATTTTTAATGCTCAAAGATAGGGAATATATGTTGTATTTTTATCTGATTTTATCAAGCATACCTCAATAGTTTTAAATAATTATCAAATAGAGATTTTTCATAAAGTGCAGCTAAAAAACACCTCTTTCTGCATATATTCAAATAAAAATAAAACTTAACGTCTGCAAAGACATAATTTATTCAATCACAATTTCTAAAGTATCAAAAATCAATTACTATGCTGAAACAAATTAAAAATAGGCAAAATAAAAGAGAGGCTCTGCACAGTACGGTGAGAATTGTATACTGCACAGAACCTCTCCTCTATATTTAAAAAGGGTTGTCGGAGGGAACAACAATTTACGAACCATAGGCTACGCAGTCTGATTACCCTACAAGATTATCATAAACTGACATCTACAACTGCAACTTATTTTTAATTAGGTCTCTCTTACAATTAAGTTGAAAGCGAAAAGTAAAAGAGGTTTGACAACCCTTCAAAACAACTTATTTTTATATGCTGATGCTATCCCATAGGTGATGCGAAAACCTAATTATCTCAAATACTAAAATCCAATCCAAATCACATATTTCAATGCTTCAAAAACCTTGATATAGAGCCATCTGAAGGCATTTTCATAAGCTCCAAAAACACCTCTGAAAAGGCTCTTTACTCCAAATTTTCAGGGGTTTCCGTGTACTGTTCAAGCATGAATTTGGAGTAATTCGTTCCGTTTTCACACCCCTCAAACGCAGGTGTGGCAAGGCTTTGCGGATTTGCCATTGGTGTGAACGCTCCAAATTTACCCCAAAATTGCTGTCTGTAAGCCTGATTTTTGAGGTCTGACTCCAAATTTACTCCAACTCTTTTTATCAGAAAAGAGGTTTGCAATGTATACAAACCTCTTTTTAAGCAGTTATTTAATTACTCTTCTTCAAAGGCATCTTTACCCAAACCACATGTTGGACAAACCCAATCCTCAGGTACATCATCCCACGAAGTGCCAGGTTTTATGCCGTTTTCAGGGTCTCCAACCTCAGGGTCATAAACATAACCACATGGACATACATACTTTTTCATAGCAACATCTCTCCTTAACCAAAATATCTCTTTAAAAGTCCCTCAAAGCCTTTTCCGTGTCGAGCCTCATCCTTTGCCATTTCATGAACGGTGTCATGGATAGCATCATATCCCAGTTCTTTTGCTCTTTTTGCCAGTTCAAGCTTTCCTGCCGTTGCGCCGCACTCGGCCTCAGAACGGAGCAGGAGATTTTTCTTCGTTGAAGGTGTGACAACTTCTCCCAAAAGTTCTGCAAATTTTGCTGCATGTTCGGCTTCTTCCAGAGCCGCTCTCATATAGAATTCACCGATTTCGGGATATCCTTCTCTGATTGCCTGGCGGCTCATTGCGATATACATGCCTACTTCTGTGCACTCGCCCTCAAAGTTCGCCTTAAGACCGTCATAGACGTCTTTTTCAACCTGGTCTTTTGCACCGACACCGATTACATGTTCACATACAAAATTAAGCGCTGCGCTGTCATCCATAACTGTGAATTTTGTGCCGGGAACACCGCACTGCGGACATTTTTCGGGAGGGGCGTCACCCTCGTGGACATAACCGCATACAGGACATACAAATTTTTTCATAATAATTACCTCCGTTTTATAATGTTTTTTATTTATAAGGATTACCTTACATACAATTTTGACACAGACCATAGAAAAATAATTCGTGGTCCTCAACTTTCAACATATCTTTTTCTATAACAAGGTCATTTATTTTGCATGCATCAGAAATTGATACGTCGATTATTGCCGTGCATTTCCGGCATATAAAATGATAATGTTTTTTGGGGTTGCCGTCATAATGTTCTGCCTCTCCGTTACACTCAAGCCGAATAATTTCGCCGTTTTCCACAAGCTGATTAAGATTGCGGTATACGGTTGCAAGGCTTATTTTCGGAAATTCTTTTCTTATTTCTTCATATAGACGGTCGGCAGTGGGGTGGGTGTTTACCCCGCGCAGAATTCTCAGCAATGCTTCGCGCTGCTTTGAATATTTCAATGGTTTTTCCATGACAGTCTCCTTTTAAAAACGATAACTATTATCATTATCAATTATAACATATTTTTTAAAATTGTCAAGGCTTTTTTAAAAATTTTTTTGAGAAAAGAAAAAAACTCTTGACAAATGCTTAAAAAGGTGTGATAATATAGAAGAAAGACGATGAAGAAGACAGTAGCCGTCAGGGTAGCGCCAAGAGAGAAAATGTCGTGGCTGTAAGCATTTTTGCGTGAATGTCGGTGAATACCACTTTGGAGTTGCATGCTGAAAAGTAAGAGTAAGCATTGCCGTATATCTGTGCGTAAACAGAAAAAAGAGTGACGGTTATTTCCGTAATTAGGGTGGAACCGTGCAGAAATTGTATTTTGCACCCCTATTTTAAGAAGAGTATCTTAAAATAGGGGTGTTATTTTTTTGAAAGGATTTGATGAAATGAATGAATTGCAGACATTAAGACATTCCGCGTCACATGTGATGGCGCAGGCGGTAAAAAGACTTTTCCCGGACGTAAAACTGGCGATAGGCCCTGCCATTGATGCCGGGTTTTACTATGATTTTGACACAGAGCACACATTTACACCGGAGGATTTGGAGGCTATCGAAAAGGAAATGAAAAAGATAGCTAAAGAAAACCTGAAAATTGAAAGGTTTGAACTGCCGCGTGATGAAGCTTTGGAACTGATGAAAGACGAACCTTACAAGCAAGAACTTATACGCGACCTGCCGGAAGGGGAAACGATTTCTTTCTACAAGCAGGGCGAATTTACCGATTTGTGTGCCGGACCTCATGTGAAATATACAAGCAAGGTCAAAGCATACAAACTTTTGAGTGCTACGGGTGCTTATTGGAGAGGAAACGAGAAAAACAAGATGCTGCAAAGGATTTATGGTACGGCTTTTGAAACAAAAGATGAGCTTGAGGCATATCTTGTACAGCTTGAAGAGGCAAAAAAGCGCGACCACAACAAACTGGGCAGAGAACTGGAACTGTTTACAACTTCCGAGTTGATAGGGCAGGGGCTGCCTATACTGCTGCCAAAGGGTGCGAGGGTTATCCAGCTTTTGCAGAGATTTGTCGAGGACGAAGAACAAAAGCGCGGCTGGCTTCTCACAAAGACACCGCTCATGGCAAAAAGCGACTTGTACAAGCTTTCGGGGCACTGGGACCACTATCAAGACGGAATGTTTATTTTGGGCGACCCCGAGAAGGACAAGGAAGTGTTTGCATTGCGCCCGATGACTTGTCCGTTCCAGTATCAGGCATATCTGAACCGCGGACGTTCATACAGGGATTTGCCTATGCGTCTGAACGAAACCTCCACTTTGTTCAGAAATGAAGCATCGGGAGAAATGCACGGCTTAATCAGGGTGCGTCAGTTTACGATATCCGAAGGACATCTTATGTGCCGCCCAGATCAACTTGAGGACGAATTTAAGGGCTGTCTGGAACTGGCAGTATTTATGTTGAAAACGCTGGGACTCCATGAAGATGTGACATACAGATTTTCGCAGTGGGACCCGGACGACAGAGAAAAGTATATCGGTACGCCGGAGCAATGGGACGAGGCGCAGGGAATAATGAAGAGAATCCTTGACCACCTTGAGATTCCGTATTCAATAGGCGTGGGAGAAGCGGCATTTTATGGTCCGAAGCTTGATATACAGATGAAAAACGTGCACGGGAAAGAGGATACCCTGATTACCATTCAAATCGACCAGATGCTTGCGGAAAAGTTTGGAATGGAGTATGTGGATAAAGACGGAACAAAGAAAAATCCGTATATAATCCACAGGACATCACTGGGCTGTTATGAAAGAACACTTGCAATTTTGATTGAAAAATACGCGGGTGCTTTCCCTGTTTGGCTTGCGCCTGTTCAGGTGAAACTTTTGCCGATTGCCGACAGGCATCTTGATTATATTTACGAGGTCAAGAAAAAGCTGGAAGAAAACGGCATCATCAGAGTGGAAGTGGACGACAGGTCGGAGAAAATCGGCTATAAAATCAGAGAAGCACAGCTTGAAAAAGTCCCGTACATGCTTGTTGTCGGTGACAAAGACGTCGAAAACGGTGTTGTGTCAGTCCGTGACAGGCGCGATGGCGACATCGGCAGCATGACGGTTGATGAATTTGTCGCAAAGATTACGGAAGAAGTTGACAAAAAAGTAATAAAGTAAGGACAGACGTAAAAAAATAAAGCCTTCCGGCAAACGCTTGCCGGCGTGTGCCGGAAGAAACAAAAATAAAGTCCTCCGAAACTTCGGGGGACTTTATTTGTTTCAGAAAATATCCGACATAATCTCAATTGTCGGCTGACAGATTTTTTATTCTTCCTCCTTTTTGCTGTCGCACTTGCCGCAGCAGAAGTCGCATGCAGAAGAAGCGCCGAGGTTTACACCTGTCTTTTTCTGATAGTCATCAATTGCAGAATGGATTGCCTCTTCTGCCAGTACGGAACAGTGGATTTTTTCGGGCGGAAGTCCGTCAAGAGCCTCCATTACTGCTTTGTTGGTCAGTTCAAGTGCTTCTTTGACAGATTTGCCTTTCACCATCTCTGTCGCCATAGAGCTTGTCGCAATTGCGGCGCCGCAGCCGAATGTTTTGAATTTAACGTCTTTTATGACATCATCTTCTATGTCCATGTATATTTTCATGATGTCGCCGCATTTTGGGTTGCCTACAACGCCCACTGCATTTGCATCTTTTATCTCTCCGACATTTCTCGGGTTTTCAAAATGGTCCATTACTTTTTCGCTGTACATAATATCATTCCTTTCTTGTCTTATGCTTCGTCTTTGTGCAAAACTTCTTCATAAAGAGGTGACATATCGCGGAGCCTTTGTATAATGGGGGGGAGAACCTCCAAAACATAATCAACGTCTTCTTTTGTGGTGTCATCGCCGATGCTTAGTCTGAGTGAACCGTGCGCTATTTCGTGGGGCAGACCGATTGCCAAAAGCACATGTGAAGGGTCAAGCGAACCGGAAGCACATGCACTTCCGCTTGATGCCGCGACACCCTTCATATCCAAAAGCATAAGGATTGACTCGCCTTCAATATATTGGAAGGAGAAGTTTACGTTGTTGCAGAGTCTATCACTGCCTTCGGGGCCGTTCAATCTGCAATACGGTATGCGTTCTCTTATCCCGGATATAAGCATGTCGCGGAGTTCTGTCATCTTTGCGGTGTTTTCGTCAAGCTCTTCGTTGGCAATTTCAATTGCCTTTGCAAGCCCTGCCATGCCGGCGACATTTTCTGTTGCCGCGCGCTTGCCGCGTTCTTGTCCTCCGCCGTGAATCAGGTTGGATATTCTGATTCCCTTTCTGATATACAATGCACCCATGCCTTTGGGACCGTGGAATTTGTGCCCCGAAAGTGAGAGCAAGTCCACGCCCAGGTCGTCTACATTTATCTTCATATGCCCGATTGCCTGCACGGCATCGGTGTGGAAAATGATTTTGTGCGCTTTTGCAATTTTGCTTATCTCTGCAATCGGCTGAATTGTGCCTATTTCATTGTTCGCAGTCATAATGGAAATAAGTATTGTTTTGTCTGTGATTGCTTTTTCGACATCTTCAGGGTTGACCCTGCCGTATTCGTCAACCGGGAGGTAAGTCACTTCATAACCGTGCTTTTCCAAAAACTCACATGTGTTTAAAACAGCGTGATGCTCTATAGAACTTGTTATGATATGATTTCCCTTGCGGCGGTATGCGTCGGCGATGCCTTTGATTGCCCAGTTGTCGGCTTCACAGCCCGAGGCGGTGAAGTATAACTCGTTTGTGTTTGCACCGATTGCTTTTGCCACTGTTTCGCGGAATTTGAGCACAGCGCTTTCGGCGTCACGCCCGACCTGATAAAACTTAGACGAAGCATTGCCGAAATATGTTGTGTAATAGGGGAGCATAGCCTCTAAAACTTCTTTTTTCATATATGTTGTGGCGTTGTTGTCCATATAAACTGATTTTTTCATGTACACATCTCCCATTCTTGTGCCTTTTTGAGTATCATTTGAATACTCATTCATATTTTACAACGATATGATAATTTTGTCAATAAAATAATTTAATAATTGTATTTTTGCATAAAAACATCTGTACAAAAGAATTGTTTTAGTGTATAATATCAGTATTGGCAAAAGGAGGCTCTTTTATGAAAATTGCGGCAATAATAGCTGAATATAATCCGTTTCATTACGGTCATGAATATCAGATTGAATGTCTGAGAAAAAAGTATGACGGCATTGTTGCCATTATGAGCGGAAATTTTGTCCAGCGCGGCGGTTTTGCCGTGCGTGACAAGTGGACAAGGGCAAAAACCGCACTTTTAGGCGGTGTGGATTTGGTGATAGAACTGCCTGTGGAATATGCCGTAAACACCGCAGAACGCTTTGCCGCGGGAGGAGTGGCTGTGGCTGACGGCATGGGGGTGGTCAACGCTTTGTGCTTTGGCTCGGAAGAAGGGGATATACAGGAATTCCACGCCGCGGCACAAATCATGAATGATGAGCCGCCGCATGTTTCCGAAAAGATTGCACAAGGGCTGAAACGGGGGTTGAGTTATCCTGCCGCGAGGTGTGCGGCTTATGAAGGCACGGTGAAAAAAGAACTTCTGCAAAAGCCCAACAATATCCTGGGGCTGGAATATGTCAGGGCACTGCAAAAGCTCGGCTCGGGAATCGTGCCCGAAACCATAAAGAGAATCGGCGCGGAATATAATGACACTGAGCACTGCGGAAAGTTCAGCAGTGCGGCGGCGATACGCCGGCTTATGGGGGAGGGCGCGGATTTTGAAAAGAATGTGCCGCGACATGTGCATGAAATATTGATGAAAAGCACAGGATTTGAAGACGAAAAGCTTACAAATCTTTTGAAATATGCGGTTTTGTCGGGCGGAAAAGAATATGTTGCACAGATAAATGACGTGGGCGAGGGACTGGAAAACAAAATTGTGAAGGCTGTACGGAGTGAAAGGACTTTTGATGACATCGCCGGGAGCATAAAAAGCAAGCGTTATACGATGAGCCGAATAAGACGGATTTTGTTTTCCGTCATACTCGACATAGAAAAAGAATACCGTGCGCCGGAATATATAAGGGTTTTGGGCATGAACGGCACGGGGAAAGAGATTCTGAAACAGATGAAGAACGAGGCAAAGCTCCCCGTTGTTGTCAAGGCGGCTGATTTTTCCTCTCCGCTTTTTGAAAAGGATATTTTTGCAACGGACACGGCATATATTTGTTCCCAAAATCCCGTCTGCGGCATGGACTATGTGACATCTCCCGTGATAATCTGAAAAAGTATGCACAATTTTGCAGATTTTTATGCAGAAAAATTAAGGAAAATCCGAAATATATATGATAAAATAAAACAAAATATATTTTTTGGGAGGACAAAAAAATGCTTGGAAGAAAAAAAATAAAAACGGATCTTTGCGTGGTTGGCGGCGGAATGTCGGGGATATGCACGGCGATTGCCGCGGCACGCGAGGGGATAAAGGTTGTACTGATGCACGAGCGCCCCGTGCTGGGCGGAAACGCGTCAAGTGAAATCAGAATGTGGGTGTGCGGCGCGGCAGGGAGAAATAACCGTGAAACAGGCATTGTGGAAGAAATTATGCTTGAAAATTATTACCGCAATCCGACAAAGAATTTTTACATATGGGACACTGTGCTTTATGACTTTGTTCTGCGTGAAGAAAACATCACCTTGCTTTTGAACTGCACATGCATGGACGCAAAAGTGAGGAAAGGGAATTTTGCCGATGGACGTGAAATAAAAATCGACATGGTGACAGGATATCAGATGACAACACAGACCTTTTTTGATGTGGAGGCAGAATTCTATGCCGATTGTTCGGGCGACAGTATTCTTGCACCGCTGACGGGGGCGCAGTTCCGCCTGGGAAGGGAAGGCGCCGACGAATTTTCGGAGGACACCGTGGTGCAGCATGCCGACGATATGACGATGGGACTCAGCTGTCTTTTGCAGGGGCGCCAGACAGAGAGAAAGGTGGACTTTGTGCCGCCGGAGTGGAGCACAAAGCTCACCAAAGAAAATTTTGAGAACCGTGCCCTGAATATATACAAAACAATGGAGAACTTTTGGTATCTGGAACTGGGAGGAAACCGTGACACAATCGGGGAAACAGAGGATATCGCAAAAGAATTGATTCCGCTTGCCGTGGGGACATGGGACTATGTGAAAAACTCGGGTGACTGCGATGCGGAAAACTGGGAACTGGAGTTTTTGGGATTTCTGCCCGGTAAGCGCGAGTCAAGGCGCATGGTGGGCGAATATATCCTGACACAGCGTGACATAAGCGACGGAAAAGATTTTGAGGACACTGTCGCATATGGCGGCTGGCCGCTGGACGACCATTATCCGATGGGGTTTTATCACAAGGGTACACCAAACACAGACATTTACACAAATCCGCCATATCCGATCCCGTACAGGGCGCTGTATTCCAAAAATGTTGAGAACCTGTTTTTTGCCGGGCGAAACATCAGCACGTCACACATGGCACTGAGCAGCGTCAGGGTCATGGCGACGTGCGGACTTTTGGGACAGGCAGCGGGAACTGCGGCGGCTGTCGCTGTGAATAACGGACTGACACCGCACGGGGTGTATGTGCAGAAACTGGAAGAGTTGCAGCAGAAGCTGATGGAGAATGATAGCTTTTTGCCCGGGAAGAAGAGGGAAGTTTCGCCGCTATGCAAAAACATTGCGGACAATAGCGGATTATGCAACGGGGAAGACCGTGCGAACAGGCTCTACGGCAATGATATTTGCGGCACAGAGGTTGACAACGGAAGGCAATTAGTGTATAATCAGAAAGGTGAATATGTCAGAGCTGTGCATGTTGTGTTTGACAGTGATTTGAACAGGGAAACACTGCCGGGAGATGAATGTGAAAGGTATCATTCGATGCGATGTAATGTGTTGCTTGACAGCCCGGTGATGTGCATGCCGAAAACTCTTTGCAGAGATTTTGTGCTGACGGTCTGCACGGATTCGGGGGAGAAAACCGTTGCTGACATCAAAGACAACCGCAAAAGAGCATATCATTGGGAAATAAACGAAAAAGTGTCAAAAATAACACTTGATATTTCTTCAAACTGGGGAGGAACAGAAAAAACAAGAGTGATATCTTTTGACTTTAAATAAAAACACCGGAAAGGAAAAGAGTATGGAAATAAGAGAGTTTTATGATGAGAATTTGGCAGATTATCAAAGAATGAGCTCGTATCTTTTTCACTCGCCGACGACTGACGAGGCAATTGAGAAAGCGGCGCAGGGTGAGGAAAAAAAAGAGGATTTTATCCGCATAGGTGCATTTTCGGACAGGCTTTTGGCTGCAATTGAGATATATCCCTACACTGTCATGTTTGAGGACAAGCCGATAAAGATGGGCGGAATCGGCAGAGTTGTGTCTGCACATGAAGCACGCGGTACCGGCGCTGTTAAAAAAATATTTGCCGAAGGCTTTAGGCTTATGAGGGAGCACGGACAGTTTATTTCACATCTTTTTCCCTTCCGCGGAGATTATTACAGAATCTACGGTTATGAAGTTTCGGCAGAGAATGTTGTGTGGGAAATACCGTGCGAGTACATAAAAAATGACAAAATCGGCACGATAAAATATTTTGACGGCTCTGAAAAAATGAAGGCTGACATTGTTGGCATATACCATAAATTTATACGCGGCAGAAACCTTGTTTTGGCAGACAAAAAATGGGAAAGCTTTTTTGAGAAAAGAAAGCCGTATACGTCAAGGCTGTTCAGTTATGTGCATTATACCGACGGTGCGGCGGACGGATTTGTCAGCTACAAAATGCAGCCGTATGCAGAAAAAACTCAGGATATCGTCACGGAGAATTTTTGGTATGCGGACAGAAACGGAATTGCCGGACTGATGGGATATTTTGCCGGTTTAAAAGAATATGCGGACAAGTGCATTGTCTGCTGTAATGATGACTTGTCCTCCTTTGCCGAGTTCAACGGGGGCTGGGGGAAAAAGGATACAGAAAGAAAGGTGCATTTTTGGGGCAGTACAAGGATTGTTGATGTCGAAAAGATTTTGGAACTGAAAGGTTTTGACGGTGCGTTCTCTCTGAAAATCACAGACGAATATTGCCCGTGGAATAATGCTGTGTTCACTGTCAAAAACGGCAAAGTGGAAAAAAGCGACGACGGAGAATATGACGCAGCGATGAGCATAAGGGCGTTTTCGTCATTGATTCTGGGGAGATATGACAATCCGCTGCTTGTGCGTGAAACCGAGTTTATAAAAAATTATGAAACTCTGAAAAGGCTCTTTGCAAAGAAAATTATATTTTTTGATGAGCATTTTTGATTACCTATGAATTTGATAAAAAGGAGAAAAGCAAAATGACAGATTTGATACAAACCTCGTCTTTGGAAAAAATACTCCCGAAAAGCGACTGTTTTTCGGAGCCTGTGAAGCACATGACCGTTTTGCACGGCGAAGAGGGTGCATATCAGATTGCTTTTAAGGAACGGCACAAAACAAAAATAAAGGTAAGCGTCAAAAGTGATATAAAAGAATATGTAAAAGTATATCTGATTGGCTGTGTGCCGGTAATGCTTCCCACATATGAAGAATCTTTTGACGACCCCGATTATATAAGCAAGGAGCCGGGGATTTATCCGGATATCCTGATGCCGATAAAGGACGGAGAGTTTGAATCAAACGGCTGGTATCAGGGCTTGTGGATTAATGTCGAAGGGGGCGCCCCGGCGGGGAAACACGGCATTGTCGTGGAATTGTCAACAGAAAACGAGGTCAAAAGCTGTGAAATGACATATGAAGTGATGAATATCAGCTTGCCCGGGAATGACTTGATTTTCACACAGTGGTTCCATGCTGATTGTATTGCGACATATTATGACATTCCGGTGTGGAGCGAGCGGCACTGGGAATTGGTTGGAAAATTTTTGCTCACAGCGGCCAAGAACGGGATAAACATGATTTTGACGCCTGTTTTTACGCCGCCGCTTGACACAGAGGTAGGCGGCGAAAGACCGACTGTTCAGCTTGTGAAGATAACAAAAAACAAGGATAAATATACATTTGACTTTTCTTTGCTTGAACGTTGGGTGAAGCTTTGCCTCGGCTGCGGTGTGAAATATTTTGAGATTGCACATCTTTTTACGCAGTGGGGGGCAGAGTATACGCCGAAAATCATGGCAATTGAGGACGGGGAAGAAAAACGGATTTTTGGTTGGGACGTTTGTGCCGACGACCCGGAATATGAGAACTTTCTTTCTCAGTTCCTGCCGCAGCTTGTCATGTTCTTCAGAGAAAGAGATTTGCTTGAAAATACATATTTCCACATATCCGACGAGCCGTGGCGCGAGCATCTTGCGGTATATACGAAGTCGAGAGATACGGCTATGAAATATCTTGAGGGATGCAAAATTATAGATGCTCTTTCAGACTATGAATTTTTTGAAAAAGGTGTTGTCAAAAATCCCGTGGTTTCGATAAACCATATAGAGCCTTTTATAGGGAATGTTGACGAGTTGTGGGGATATTATTGCTGTTCGCAAAGCCGTGGAGTTTCAAACAGAATGATTGCAATGCCGTCTGCAAGAAACAGATACATTGCTTTGCAGATGTATAAGTACGGAATGAAAGGCTTTTTGCAGTGGGGGTATAATTTTTATTATACGCAGTATTCAAAGAAGAAGATAAATCCGTTTTTTGAAACCGACAGCGGCGGCGCTTTCCCGTCGGGAGACCCGTTTTCGGTTTACCCCGGGGAGGATGGACCGCTTGAGTCGCTGCGGCTGAAGGTGTTTTACCATGCCCTTGAGGATTTGGCGGCAATGAGATTGTTGGAGCGCTATATAGGATATGAAGAAACCCTGAAAATCATTGAAGAGGTCGCGGGGAATGTTGTTTTTGAAAAATGCACAAGCGATGCAAATATTATCTTTGAGATAAGAAACAGAATAAATGAACATTTGACAAAGTATATAGAATGTTAACTCAAAATAACTGCGGCAAAATGAATCCGTTTTGCCGCAGTTATTTTTGTAATCAATAAATTATTTTGTAAAACATACTTGACATTTTAAGAAAAAGGAGTATAATACAATGTAAAGCATGCTTTACGTTGTATTGTTTTAAGGAGGGTGATTTTTTGCAGAATAAAATAAAGGAAATGCGAAAGGAACGGGGAGTGACGCAAGATGAGTTCGGAAAAGTGCTTGGTGTCACGCGCCAGACAATAATCTCGCTGGAGAACGGGCGCTATGACGCATCATTGAAGCTGGCACATAAAATTGCCGAATATTTCGGTGTCAAAATTGAAGATGTGTTTATATTTGATGATTGAGATTTTTGGAGAAAGTCTGAATAAAATTGCCCGGACTTAGGTTTTGTCCCTTATGGCACAGAAAGGAATGATTATGAAAATGAAAAAAAATGAATTGGATTTTGCAAAGAAAATAAAAAGACGTGCGGCACTCGGCGCGGTATATGCGGTGATTGGGGTGCTGATTATTGCGGCGGCAAATGTTATAAAGACGGACAACGAAACGGCATACAGCTTTGGGGCGATTTTTGCCGCCATGGGTATTGCAAAAATAGTGCAGAATATGCGGATTTTGCGCAATCCGTCTGCTTTGCGGACAAGGGAAATGGCAGAAAATGATGAGCGCAATGTCATGATTGTGACACGTGCGCGCAGCCTTGCCTTTTCGCTAAGCCTTGTCATGGGCGGGATGGCGGTGCCGGTGTTGTTTCTGACTGGAAACAATTTTGCGGCAAGCGCGGTTGCATATACTGTATGCGGATTTGCCGCTGTATATTGGGTGTCATATCTTTTTGTCAGACACAGCTGTTGAAATGCTTGACAACAATTCCGATTGCGTGTATTATATGAGTATAAAGAGATGACCACACAGAGAACCCTTGAATCTTGTGAAAAAAGGAGCGGATTTTTGTGAAAAAGATGATTTTGACGCTTGCATGCGTTTTTGCGCTGACAGGCGCATGCGCGTATGCACAGGACGGCGGAATTGTGGTGTTTGCAAACGGCAAAAAGGTTGAGTTTGACGCTATGCCGGAAATTGTCGGGAACCGCGTCATGGTGCCGGTGCGTGCCGTGGCAGAAGCTTTGGGGCAAGAGGTACGCTATTATGAAAAAACCAAAACCATCGGATTTTCGGACAAAGGGCTGGGCTTTGACAGGACGCTTTTGAAGGTGGGCTCTGATAAAGTTTTGACAATAGAAGTGTCATCCGTCGCCAAAGAAGAAAAAACCGATGCGGTGCCGTTTATCAAAAAAAACAGGACATATGTGCCGCTCAGGGCAGTCGCCGAGGCTTTGGATTGCGAGGTTGACTGGGAAGAAGATACGCGCACGGTTACGGTTGAAAGAAAATATACTGACGGGCTGAGGATTTCGGGAACTTTCAGGCGGATGGGCGTGATTGACAAAGACGGCAACATAGTTGTGCCGAGAAGCTATGATTCGGTGGAATATAAAAACGGGCATTTTGTTGCAGTGTATACTTCATATGTAGGGAAATTCAGCACGGTTGACATATACGACCGGACGGGCAAAGAAATTCTTACACTGAAAAACGGAATTACCGGCGGAACGGAAGGGTATTTGTTTATAAAAAGTCATGACGGGGTGTATAATGTTATTTCTCCGGAGGGTGAATTTGTCCTGAAGGACGCGACAAAAGCAGAGTTTGATGAATTTAAAAAAGATAATCTGAAAACCGATGCGGACGGATATGACAAAGACTCGGACGGCACGGCGCCTGTCCTTGCGTGGCGTGAGGCCGGGGCTGCGGCGCAGACAGACGGCGGATGGCATTATGGATATCTTTCTCCGGAGTGTGACAGGACGGTAATCAGCATAAAATATGAGTATGCAACGCCTTTTTGTGACGGTTATGCAAAGGTGAAGGAAAACGGCAAGTGGAAAATAATTGACGAAGAGGGCAGATATACGTCGGATAAAGATTATGATTCCGAGCCGATAATCCTTGACGGTTATGTTGTGTATTCTAAAGATAATTTATATGGTGCGGACAGCATAAATGGGCAGGAGGTTTTTGCTGCGGAGTGGCAGGATATATCAATATCGTCAGATGATGTGATTGCCGAAAGGGACAGTAAATACGGTATGATGACTTTGGACGGGACTGTTGTGCTGCCTTTTGAATATGACGAACTGACCTTTTTCGGTAATGGGCTGATTCGGGCAAAAAGGGACGGGAGATATGGTGTTGTCGCCGGGGACGGCAGTATCTCAATTCCGTTTGAGTATGATTGGCTTTATTTGATTGAAAACGGTTGGGTTTATGCCCAAAAAGACGGAAAGTGCGGATTTATCGACCAAAACGCAAGGGTGATAATTCCGCCGGAATATGATTGCATACGGCTTTTCCCGGGAGGCAATATCCTTGCGGGGAAAAACAGCGCGGACGATGTCGAAAGCGATGGTATGTTTGTGCTTGATGGAAAGGGAAGCATTATTGCGTCTTTGGGGAAAATACCGCACGGAAACACTTTGATAGAGCAGAATGGATATATACGCATAGGCAACAGCTTTGTAAATGGGGAAGGAGAGGTGTTTGAGGCACAGGCAGTTGTTTTTCCGTGATTTTCAAAAAAGATTAAAAAAGAGGCTGTTTGTGGTCATGTTGGTTATTTTGTGTCCTTTCTTTTGTATCCGCAGTCGCAATATGGTCCGTCCGAGGCGAGCGTATATTTGCACACAAACTTTGCCGCTCCGCCGGCTTCAATCATGGTGCAGTCAAGGTTGCAAAGCGCGGGGGTTAGGTCATAAATCCCAAGTTCTTTCATAAGCGTGCAAATCCCGCATTTTGTAAAATGTGCTTCATAGCCGCTGCCGTCGGGGTATTCGTAATAATCCATATTCCATGAATACGGGTTGCGGTCGGCATACTTTTTTGCGGCGGTTTTTTTGCATTGATTGTTTGTCCGATTCTTTGAATTTATGGAGCAGTATATTTGTGAGGAGAAAGGCGGCCTTGGGCTGACAGCCGTGCAGAGAACGAGCCTTTTGAATGTCATTATGATGAGTACGGCAGTCCCTGTCAAGGACGAAAACGGTATTCCGTATTTGCCGAGAAAGCAGGGGGCAGGGCTGGTTCAGATTCAAAATGCCGTAAAAACAAATGCATTTTTGCTGAACACCGACAATGGCAGACCAAAGGGCGAGATAGGATATAATGAAAGCGGAAACTATTCTTTTGACTTCAAGGCGGTGTCCATGAGTGACAGCGATATCCAATATGAGCCTGTTGTGACAGTAGGCAAGAGTGCATTCGGACGATGAAGTCACGGTCAGCATTCCGAAAAAAACAGCCCTTGCGGCAAACGGAGGGTCCGAGATGATGGGAATACTGTCTACAGCGAAAGCTTGTCAAAGGGTTCAAAAACTTATAACTCCTCTGAGGGGTATTATACCCCATGGCGGCAAAGGGTTGGGAAACGTTTGACATATGGAACGCTCCGCTTGATGACGGCAATTACACTTACAACATTACGGCTGCATTTAGCAGTCACGAAGAAACAAATTCTTTCCCGATTGTGATAGTCAGTGTTGCACCGGAGGTCGTTTCAAGCAGAATTGCAGGGGCAAACTGGATTGTGACTGTCCGCGACGACCATTATATTCAGGGCGTGTGTGCGACGGCAACAGGCAACGAACCAGCTGAGGCGAAGCAAGCCGGCAAGGTGGTCATTACGGCTGAAACAACAAACGGAATAAAAGCAAGCTGTGAGATAATTGTCAAAGCAGAAAACCCCGAAATACTCCCTGTCATAGCGGCAGTCACGGCAGAAAAGAATACTTTTTCGGGGAATATAATACCTTTTGGCTTTCAGCTTGGGAATATGAAAAAGGTTGCGACTGTTTCATTTACCTTTGAGAAAGATGATGTTTTGCAATATTCGGAGCTGATTGGCAAAAACGGGTTTACTCCGCTCGGGATTAAATGGAATGATGACAACACTGCAACAATAGCGTTGTTATATCTGCAAAACGGTGCCGGCGGAAGCGTGACAAAAGCAGAGTTTTTTGATGTTGCGGAGATTTGGTTTAAAGAAATTCTTGAAGATATGCCGGTCGGGATAAAACTTGTTGATGTATCTGCGGCGGGGTATGATGAGAACGGCGACGGCGTTGTTGACCTTCTTGATATTACATATTGCCAGAAGTATTATAGGCGTGACAAAAATTCGTCCGGTTGGAATGACTTTATGCACTGCGGTTTGGACGGCAACGGCTTGATTGATATACAGGATTTGATTATTATTCTGAAAGCAATATAAATTTGAAATCCTGAATTGAGAAATGCATGTCAGATTGTTGCTTTGATTAAAAATATATGGTATAATATTTATAAAAAAGCGGCAATAGGGAGGGATATGTATGAGAGAGGTCAGGACAGCAGTGTCTGTCATTATTATGGTCTTTGCCGGGATAATCGGATTTTTCGGCGGTTCTGTCATAGATGCGGCGCCGGAAGGTGCAATCCTGTTTTCGGTCATTACAGGCATTGCTTGCATTATTTATACGACAGACAATGGGGAAGATTAAGACATTCTCGTTTTTGCACGCAAAAATTCAATGGTTTAATAACGACAGTCAAATGATAAGCCCCCGAAAGTGTTTCACTTTCGGGGGCTTATCAGATATGTGTTTTTTGTTATAAAAGCTCACTCCAGTCCAATATGTATCGGTCTGCGGTGTTTTTCAAGATTTGTGTGTCGTCGGTGTTTGAAAAATCATACACGGCGGTGGTTTGCATTCCGGCTTTTTTTGCACCTTGTATCCCTGTCGGGATATCCTCAAACACCATGCATTTTTCGGGCGGTATGCCTATCCTTTTTGCGGCAAGCAGATATACATCGGGGTTGCTTTTGTTGACGCCCACCTCGGAAGAGAGGGCGTATGCGTCAATCATTCCCGATATCCCAAGACGGCTGAATGCCGCCTCGCAAAGCTCACGGTATCCGGAGGTTGCTATGGCGATTTTTGTGCCGCGTGATTTCAAAAATTCCATATACTCCTTTACATGAGGTTTTGCACCGACATCATAAAAATATGCGTCCCTGATGCGGCGCCTGAACTCTGCCTTCAGTTCGTCGGCGCTTGCTGTGAGGGAGTATTTTTCTTTTATGAGCGGCATTGATTCCTCCAGGGTCATGCAAGCGTACGGCAAAAGTTCTTCGTCAGTCACCGAAAAACCGCAGTCGGCAATAAACCCGACTGTGATGTCACGCCATATGTGCATAGAATCCAAAATTGTGCCGTCCACGTCAAATATTGCACCCAAAAACATTTCGGATATCCCCCTTTACATTGAAAATTTGAAAAGAACACCAAGCACTGCAGATGCGGCGATATAAACGACCGGGTGAAGCTTAAACTTTTTCAGCGCTATATAAATAATAACTGCGAGGATTGCCCCCTGCCAAAAGAAGTCGGTGTATTTTTCGCCGAAAAATGCAATTTTCACAATGCTGAGCCCGGCCGTCACAATCATCGCTGTAGATGCCGGGCGAAGCCCGTAGAATATATCGTTGAATACTGTGCTTTGACGGAACTTCTGCAAAAATTTTGCAATTATGAGAATCAGAATGATTGACGGCAAAACTTCGCTGAGCGGCGTGAGCACCGCACCGAGAAAACCGGAGTGCAAAAAGCCGACATATGTTGCCATATTTATCCCCATAGGCCCCGGGGTTGATTCGGAAATTGCAACCATGTTTGAGATGTCCTGCATTGAAAACCAGTCAAATCTGCGCGCAAGGTCGTACAAGAAGGGAAGAGTGGCAAGACCGCCGCCTACAGAAAACAGACCGATTTTGAAAAATTCATAAAACATAACAAAGATAGAAGTCATTTTTCATCGCCTACTTTCTTTGCGGCTTTTCTTCTGATTAAATTTACACATACACCTGCCGCGCCTGCCGCAATGACAATCCCGACGATTGGGAAACTTGTCAGAAGAGAAAGCAGAAACGCACTCAGGAAAATCACTGCCGAGGGTATATCTATGACAGCTTTTTTCCACAGATTTACCACCGAGTCTAAAATAAGCACGCACACACATATGCGGATACCATTGAAGGCATATTCCACAAATTTGTAATCCAAAAAGTTTTGTATAAACGCGGAAATTATGCTTATTATGACGATTGACGGGAATATCACGCCGAGCGTTGCAAAAATTCCGCCGAGTACACCATGGCGCTTGTTGCCGATGAAGGTGGCGGTGTTGACGGCTATGATGCCGGGGGTGCATTGCCCGATTGCATAATAGTCCAAAAGTTCTTCTTCTGTTGTCCAGCCGAGATTGTCGACAAGCTCACGCTGAAGTATCGGGAGCATTGCAAGACCGCCGCCGAAGGTCATGGCACCGATTTTTGCAAAAATCCAAAAGAGTTGTAAAAGTTCCATGTTCATCACCTTTTCTTTTTTGTCTTATAATTTTACCACATAATTGTGATTTTATCAAATATTATCATTCCACAGTGTCAAAAAGCGACACCTGGTCCGCCTCTGCAAGCCCGTCAAGACAGTGGTTCTGCTGCAAAAGTTCTATGATGGATTTTGTGATTGCTGTGCGCTGACGCAAGTCCTCGATTGTGCGGAATCTGGCCTTTTCGCGTTCCTCCGCGATGCTTTTTGCCGCATTCTCGCCCATGCCGGGGAGTGCGCTCAAGGGTGGGAGGATACCCTCCGGCACATCAAGAAAATTGGTCGCATGGGATTTGTACAAATCCACCGGTTCAAAACCAATGCCGCGGGCATACATCTCTATGCATATTTCCAGGATAGGGATAAGGTTTTCTTCCTTTGGGCTGATATCGCCGTTTTTCTTGCGCTGTTTCAAATCCTCCATGGCACGGCGCGCTGTGGCCTCTCCCATAGCCATGATTGACGCGTCAAAGTCGTCGGCACGCACCGAAAAATATGCAATATAGAACGCTTTGGGATAATGTACTTTGTAATAAGCGATTCTGAACGCCATGGTGACATACGCAACGGCATGTGCTTTTGGAAACATGTATTTGATTTTTTTGCATGAATCAATATACCATTGCGGAACATTTGCCGCATTCATGGCTTCTTCGTCTTCGGGCTTTAGCCCCTTGCCCTTTCTCACGCTTTCCATTATTGTAAAGGCATGTCCCGCCTCGACCCCCATGGAAATGAGGTAAATCATGATATCGTCACGTGCACAGATAGAGTGTGAAAGGTCACATATGCCTTGCTGGATAAGGGTTTGGGCATTGTTCAGCCAAACGTCTGTGCCGTGGGACAGGCCCGAAATACGCACAAGCTCCGAAAAAGTGGAGGGCTTTGTGTCCTCAAGCATCTGGCGGACAAATTTGGTGCCGAATTCCGGCACACCGTATGTGCCAAGCTTTGTGCCTATGTCACCTTTAAGTTTAAGCGCGTCTGCCGAGGTGAAAAGACTCATGGTGTCTTTGTCATCGAGGGGGATTGTCTGCGGGTCAAGTCCCGTCAGGTCCTGGAGCATTTTGATTACTGTAGGGTCGTCGTGCCCGAGCTCGTCAAGTTTCAAAAGGTTTTGGTCAATCGAATGATAATCAAAATGCGTGGTTATGATGTCGGAATTTGTGTCGTCTGCCGGGTGCTGCACGGGGCAGAACTCATGAATGTTGTTTTTGTGCGGCACAACGATGATTCCGCCGGGGTGCTGACCGCTGGTGCGCTTGACACCGACACAGCCTGCGGCAAGACGTTTCATTTCGGCATTTCGTATTTTGACGCCTTTATCCTCAGAATACTTTTTTACATATCCGAATGCGGTTTTTTCCGCAACGGTGCCTATCGTGCCGGCGCGGAAAACAAAGCCTTCACCAAAAAAGGTTTCAGTATATTTGTGGATAACCGGCTGATATTCTCCCGAGAAATTCAGGTCGATATCAGGCTCTTTGTCCCCCTTGAATCCAAGAAAAGTTTCAAAGGGTATGTCGTGTCCGTCCTTTTTGTACGGCGTGCCGCAGACGGGGCAGTCCTTGTCGGGGAGGTCACAGCCGGAAATACCTGTTTCGCTGCCTATAAATTCCACATTTTTGCAGTTGGGGCAGATGTAGTGCGCCGGCAGAGAGTTAACCTCTGTTATGTCGGACAAAAATGCAACAAAGGACGAACCGACAGAACCTCTTGAACCGACAAGGTAGCCGTCACTCAGTGATTTTCTTACAAGCTCCTGTGCAATTTTGTACATGACAGAAAACCCGTATGTGGTGATAGAATGAAGTTCTTTGTCAAGCCGTTCTTTCACAAGGTCGGGGAGGGGGTCGCCGTAGATTGCCTTTGCTTTGTTCATAGAGTCGTTTATTATTCCCTCCTGTGCACCCTCAATCTCCGGTGGACATTTTTTCTTGGGTATTGGGCGCACGGCGTCTATCATGTCGGCGATGAGATTGGTGTTTTCCACAACAACCTCATATGCCTTTTCTTCGCCGAGATATTCAAATTCTTTCAGCATCTCTTCCGTGGTGCGCAAAAAAAGCGGCGCCTGGTTGTCGGCATCTTTAAAGCCTTTGTAGTGCATGAGTATTTTTCTGAAATTTGCCCCCTCCGGGTCGAGAAAATGGACGTCGCATGTCGCCGCAACGGGGATATGCAGCTTTTCGCCCAGCGCAACCACGCGGCGGTTTATGTTCCGCAAGTCCTCGTCAGTGTTTATATGTGGAATTTTTTCCGATGTTTTCATATAAGCATTGTTGCCGATGGGCTGGATTTCAAGATAGTCATAAAATCCCGCGATTTCCTCCAGTGCCTTTTCGCTTGCACCGTCCACAATGGCGCTTATCAGTTCGCCTGCCTCACAGGCAGAGCCGATAATTATGCCTTCGCGTTTTTTCTCCAGAAGGCTGCGCGGAATACGCGGTGTGCGGTGGAAATATTTCAGGTGAGAGTCGGTGACCATTTCGTATATATGGCGCACGCCAAGCTCATTTTTTGCCAGCAGTATGATATGGTATGCATGGTTCTTTTTGGAGGCTTCTGCCATGTCAAAAGCGTCATTTAGACTGTCAAGAGCCGTGAGAGAACGTGATGCCAATTCGTCAAGCATTTTTAAAAATATATCTGCTGTTGCCTTGGCATCATTCACAGCCCTGTGGTGGTTTTCCAGGATTACATTCAGGTGCTTTGTGAGGTTGTTGAGTCTGTAGCCGGCAAGCTCCGGATACAGACAGCGCGCAAGCTGTAATGTGTCCATGTATGTAAAGTTAAAATCAAGCCCCAATCTGCGGCAGTTTTCTTTGATGAATCCTATGTCGAACTTTGCATTGTGCGCGACAAGCACACAGCCTTCGCAGAATTTGAGAAAATCCCCGAGTATTTCGCCGATTTTCGGCGCTTTTGCCACCATTTCGTCTGTTATCCCTGTGAGCTCCACAATCTCGTCGGGGATTTTTTCGCCCGGATTGACAAAGGTTGACCATCTGTCACAGACTTTGCCGTTTTCAATTTTTACGGCGCCTATTTCGGTTATGTTGTTTTCTTCGGCAGAACGCCCGGTTGTTTCTATGTCAAAAACGACATAGCTGCCGTTTATATCCTGACTGCAGGGCTCATACACAATTTTTGCATCGTCGTTTATCAGATAGCCTTCCACGCCATAGAGAATTTTGATTTTTTCGTTGTTGTTCGATGCCTTCATGGCATCGGGATAAGACTGCACAACCCCATGGTCTGTCAGGGCGATTGCCGTGTGCCCCCAGCTTATGGCGCGGTTTATAAGGTCTTTTGCGGAGGACACGCCGTCCATTGCCGACATTTGGGTATGCATATGCAGTTCGACACGTTTTTTCGGTGCGTTGTCCTTCCTTTTTGCCGGGCCGTGCGTGATGCCTATAGAGTTTATCGAAACGACAACTTCGTGTATATAATCGTTGTATTGCGCTTTTCCGCGTACAACAACATAAAGCCCTTTTTTCAGCCTGTCCTTCAGCGTGAGGAATGCGGACTGATGCTTTTCATTTTTGTCAATAAAAATCTGTGTTGTGATGGAGTCATTGTAGTCTGTGATATCTATGACAAAAAGATGAAATTCCTTTTCGGTTTTTTTGCTTTTTATTTCTTTGTATTCAACATTGAAGATTTCACCGCAGAAGGTGACCTTGTCGCTGTTTTCGTCTATGGAAGATATGGGTGTCAGTTCATCACGGATTGAACGTCCGTAAAGCATTTCTTCAATATGAGCGCGCCCGAGGTACACCTTTTTTTCTGCGTTTTCTTTTGAATATACCGGCGGCACAAAAAACTGTTCTTCCTCGTGCGGCAGGGCGCTTTCAAGACAGCGGATATGCATGCTTGTCAGGTGATATTGCGCCTTGACGCGTTCTTCGAAACTGTCGAGAATGTCATCTTCCATATTTTCGTTCAGGATAAGCTCCATGCGGCGGTGATTTCTTGAAATTTTTATTTTTTCAACTTCAATTTTTCTTTTGCCGCTATACTGCGGAAATATAACCTTTATGTTTGGCTTCATTGCGTTTCCTCCAAAAAAATAAATGCTTCCCCAAAAAAATCGGGTGCATTGAATATATGCTGCATAACGGTTGTACCGTTACAATAAATATACAATTAACCGCCGCATCTTTGCGGGGTATCGGGGCGTCACCCCTTGAATTGGTAATCAAAAATGACGACATGTGCGTCATTTTTGGCTGAAATAAAAAGTTTCAACCTATCGTAAAGTTAAAATCGGATGGAACTTTTTATTTTTACCCAAGAATTTTAATTGGAAAACGTTAGTTTTACAATTATCTTAATTATTATAACATAACAAACAAACAGGGTCAATATACAAATTGTTAAAATAATACACCAAAATCTTAATATAGTCAATTGACTTTATGAGGCATCGAGTGTATAATAAACAAAAAAAAGGAAGGCATAACGTTAAAAATGTGCTGCGCACCTTATCCTGCTTAAAAAAGCTAACCCGTGTACATTTTTCGGCGTTGTGATTTGTGCCGCCGCATGGCGGCGAAGAGGAGGAATAAAATGGAGAAAATTCTTGAAAAAATGAGCCTGGAGCAAAAGGCACAGCTTTTGACAGGGTTTGAGGGGACGACAAAGGAATTTGAAGAACTCGGAATACCAAAGGTGTTTATGGTGGACGGACCGCACGGAGTGAGAAAGGGAAACAGCAACACAAAGGGAGGGTGTGTCTGTTTTCCGACTTCTTCGGCTGTCGGTTCGTCGTGGAGCCGTGAAGTGGCAAGAGAAACGGGGAGAGCGATAGGCAGAGAGTGCCGCGCGGAGGATTATGAAATGCTTCTTGCACCGGGGGTGAATATGAAAAGGACACCCTATTGCGGAAGAAATTTTGAATATTTTTCTGAGGACCCTGTTCTTTCGGGACATCTGGCGGCAGAGGTCATAAACGGGCTTGAGGACGAAGGAATCGGCGCAAGCCTTAAGCATTTTGCCGTAAACAACCAGGAGTATCAGCGCACAACCATAAATGCGGAAGTTGATGAGCGGACACTTAGGGAATACTATTTAAAACCGTTTCAGATAGCTTTGGAAAATTCCAATCCTACTTCTGTTATGTGCGCATACAATAAGCTTGGCGGAATATGGTGCTCTGAAAATAAGTATCTTCTCACCGATATTTTGAGAGAAGAATGGGGATATGACGGTATTGTCATTTCAGACTGGGGCGCAGTGCACGATGCATGCCGTTCAATCCGTGCCGGGCTTGACCTTGATATGCCGTGCAACAAAAACATTGCCGATGACTTAAAACACGGCTTGGAAACAGGGAAAATCACCATGGAGGAGATTGACAGGGCTGTTTTGAGAATGTTGAAGTTCATCGAAAAGACGAAAAAGATGCAAAAAGGCAAGTGTGACGGATATTCCAGAGAGAAACAGCACAAAATCGCGCGAGATGCCGCGGCAGAATGCATCACCCTGCTGAAAAACGAAAATGATGTATTGCCGATAACAGGGAAAAAGTACAAAAAGATAGGCGTTTTCGGCGAGGCGGCAAGGCGCCCTGTCATAATGGGGGGCGGGAGTTCGCTGATTTTGCTTGATGACGAAATGGTGGACAAGCCGATTGATTTTATAAGAAAAAATGCCGAAGAAGAGGGCATTGAGGTTTATTACAGCCCGGTCAGCGGAATGACATTCAAAAACCGTATGAACGGATTTATGGGCGCTGAGGACGTGGGCGAGCTGAACCATTGGGGAAATTATGAAAACGGAAATGATTTTGACGCGATGATTGTGTTTATAAGCGACAATTATGGCATGGACGTGGAAACGGAGCACTGGGACAGAGAAAACCTTACTTTTGCAAACTACATAAACGGTATGATTGAGTCGGCGTGCAATGCGTGTGACAATGTCATTGTGGTCATGCAGACGGGAAGCGCGGCAGTGCCGGGCAGATGGCATAAAAATGTCAGGGGAGTCGTGCAGATGTGGTATGCCGGAGAAGGGGGAGGAAGCGCAGTTTCCGACATACTTTTCGGGCGCGTAAACCCAAGCGCAAAGCTGTCCGAAAGCTTTGTCCTGGACGACCGCAAGGAAATGGACGTGACGGGCGACGGACGCAAAACATGGTACAGCGAGGGAATGTTTGTCGGCTACAGATATTATGACATGCACGGAGCAGATTTGTGGTTCCCGTTCGGGCATGGTTTGTCTTATACAAAATATGAATATTCCGGCATGAATCTGAAAAAAGAAATTGCTCCGGACGGAAAAATTGCCATTACCGTGAGCGCAAAGATAAAAAATATCGGCGAATGTGCGGGAAAAGAAGTTGTTCAGCTTTATGTTTCGCACAGGAACAGCGTTGTGCTGAAACCCGAAAAAGAATTGAAGGCATTTGACAAAATTACACTGGAGCCGGGGGAAGAAAAGGAAGTAATATTCAGACTTTCCGAAAAGGATTTGCAGTATTATAACATCTGCCTCAGAGAGTGGCACACCGAAAGCGGTGTATATGAATTTATGTTTGGCGCGTCATCGGCAGACATACGCCTGAGGGAAAAATGTGAAATTGCTGTAAAAGGAGATTATTCCATAGACGCGATGTCCACAAAGTTTATTATGCAGGAAAGCTGATAAAAATTTTTGCTTGATTTCGTTGGTATTTTTCTTTAACATTGTTTAAAACCTCCTTGATATTTTAGTAATGCGGTCGCCAAACCATTTACTATTATATCATAGGAGGTTTTATTTTCATATGCTAAAGTTTTTATCTTCCCCCAGTAGAACCGGGGGTTTATTTCCATGTCTAAAGACGAAAAAAATGCGGCTTTTCAAGTTTCCTTGAAAAGCCGCAGAGGGGGTTTTCCGCGTCAGCGGAATATATATGAAAAAGATGGGGCTTAGTTATTTTTCTGGGGGACTTCTTCGCCCAGAACTACGGGGACTTCAATCAGTTCACCGTTTCTTATGACGGTGAGCGTCAGAGTGTCGCCCGGTTTTTTTGTGTCACGGATATCGTTCAGCGTGTCAACCTGGTTGACAACCTTGCCGTCCGCTTTTACAATCAGGTCACCTGCCTGCATGCCTGCATTCGCAGCGCCGGAACCTTCCGAAACGCTTTCAACCGAAAGCCCGTTTCTTGTCGCTTTTGCCGTAATCCCGACCAACGGCCTTCCAGAAACATAGCCGTTGTTGATGAGGTCATCAACAATAGGCTTTGCTTCTGATATGGCGATTGCAAAACCGATACCTTCTACAGATTCCGATGAAAGCTTGATTGTGTTGATACCGATGACTTCGCCGTACTGGTTTACAAGGGCGCCGCCCGAGTTGCCCGGGTTTATCGCCGCGTCAGTCTGAATCAGGTTGTATTTTTTGTTGTCCACGGTCATTGTCCTGTTTACGGCACTGATGACGCCTGATGTCACTGTCCCGGCAAGTTCCTGGCCGAGAGGGTTGCCGATTGCAACCGCAAGCTCGCCGACCTTGACCTGCTCTGAATCGCCGAGTGTTGCGGCAGGCAAGCCTGTTTTGTCGATTTTCAAAACAGCGAGGTCTGATTTTGAATCAGAGCCTACCAATGTTGCCACAAATTCATCACCGGTGTTTAAGATGACAGACAACTCTGTCGCGCCGTCAATGACGTGCTGGTTTGTAACGATGTATCCGTCTTCACTGATGATTATTCCCGAGCCGCTGCCTTGTTCCACAAGCTCGGAATTGTTTGGGTCGCTGGTGTAATAATATCTGCCCGTGAACGGGTCATAATATTTTTGCGGCGACACTTTTGTTTTGTTTATTACGCCGACACAGCTGGGCCCGACCTTTTCCGCGATTTCAGTGACTGAAAGGACTTTTTTTGAAGAGGTCAGGGTATTTGTCGAAACAGTGCTGAGATTATCCGCAAGCGTCGGTGATGACGAAGAGTTTATGGAACTTCCCGAATTGTTTGAAGCTATATAATAAACACCGCCGCCGACTGCTGCGGAAGAAATGACGCTTGCCGCGAGTGCGGAACAAAGACATGCAAGCCATACCTTTGGTTTTTTTTGTTTTTTAATTTTTGGTTGATACATAACCATTGCTGTTGAATCTGTCTGCGGATATTTCATAATTATTCCTCCTTGAAATTTGGATAAGTATTATTGCCCCATACAGGGTTTCTTTCTTTTTATGATTCTATAATACAACATGGTTTTGACACCGGTGTGAAAAAAAAGTAAATAAGTTTTTAGAACTTTGTAAACAAATTGTGAACACGCACTTGACAAAAAACAACAGGAGTGGTACAATGTTAAATGCAAATGCGAATCATTCGCATCTGAGAGAATTTTGAGAGGACAGAATATTGATATGAAAAAAATATTTGCGGCATTTCTGGCTGTGCTGATGCTTTGTTCCTGTGCACAGCAAAAGCCCGATGACGGCAGAATGACAGTGTATACTTCGTTTTATGTGATGTATAATTTTACAAAAATGATTGCCGGCGACAGGGCAGATGTGAAGGAACTGATTCCGCCGGGGGTTGAGGCGCACGACTGGGAGCCGGGCACATCTGATATGATTGCGTTAAGCAATGCCGATGTTTTTGTATATAACGGTGCCGACATGGAACCGTGGGCAGAAAGTATAATCGGGAGCATAGACAGCAAAAACCTGAAAACGATTGAAGCGGGGGAGAAAATCGCAAAGATAAACGAGGACGGCAAAAGCGTTGACCCGCATGTGTGGCTGAATCCGAAAAATGCGATTGCGGAGCTGGAAAAAATAACCGAGGGCTTGTGCGAAAAAGACCCAAAAAGTGCAGAATTTTACCGCCGGAATCTTGAAACCGCAAAATCCGAGATTGTGCAGACAGACAGTGAGTACCGGCAAGAAACGGAGAAGTTTTCGGATAAAGAAATCATAGTTACACACGGCGCATTTGCTTATCTGTGCGCAGAATATGGGCTGACACAGCATATGCTTGAGGGCTTGAGCGGAGAAAGCGACCCGTCTGCCGCGTCGGTCAGAGATATAATAGATTATATGAAACAAAATAACAAAAAGGCAATATTTTATGTCAGCTCGGAAGGGAGCAAGCTTGCCGAAAATATTGCCGCGGAAACCGGTGCGTCTTTGTATCCGCTTGACACCTTTGAAAACGGCGCGGACGGCAAAAGCTATGTACAAGTGATGAGGGAAAACCTGGAGAATTTGAAGAAAGCGTTGAAAAATGATGAAGAATAAGATTTTGGAATTTGAAAATGTGAGTTTTGCATATGACAAAGAGGCAGTTTTGAAGAATGTCGGTTTTTCGCTGGATTGCGGGGATTATCTTGGGATTATCGGGGAAAACGGAACGGGCAAGACAACATTGATGAAACTGATTCTCGGATTTTTGCCGTACAGTGAAGGCGGCATAAGGATTTTCGGGGAGGAACGCAAAAGGTTCTCGGACACAGAACTTTTGGGATATGTGTCGCAAAAGTCCAACTCTTTCATGAGTGATTTCCCGGCGACAGTATTTGAAGTTGCCTCCATGGGGCTTTATGCAAAACATGGATTTATGAAAATATGGGGAAAAAAAGAGAAAGCCGAAGTCCTGAAAGCTTTAGAACAGGTGGGAATGGCAGAGAACAAAGACCGCCTGATAGGTCGGCTTTCCGGCGGTCAGCAGCAGAGGGTGTTTATCGCAAGAGAACTTGTGAAAAAGCCAAAGCTTATGATTCTTGACGAGCCGACCGTGGGGATTGATGCAAAGAGTGTCGGGGCGATAACGGAAATGATTTCGGAGCTGAACCGCAGCGGAATGACGGTGATTATGACGAATCATGACACACATTCGCTGAAAAAAGAGGCAAACAAAATTCTTTTGCTGAGGCATGACGGCGGCGCGGAAATTGAAGAAATAAGATAAATATGCTGCGGCAATGCGGCGGAAGGGACGTGCATTATTTTGAATATATTCGGTTATGGTTTTATGCTGCGTGCATTTGCAGCGGCTTTGTGCATATCGGTGATTGCGCCGTGCATCGGCATGGTTATTGTTCTAAAAAGACTTTCGGCGATAGGCGACGCAACATCACACAGTGCACTTGCAGGTATTGCCGCCGGGCTTGCATTTGGGTTTAATCCTGTGCTGGGCGCGGTTGTTTTTTCTGTTTTGGCGGTGTTTGCCGTGGAGGGCTTCAGGAAAGCCTTCGGCAGATATGCGGACCTGGCGCCCGTCGTGGTGCTTTCGGCAGGTGTGGGGCTGACAGCGGTGTTTTCCGGATTCATAAGCGGAAGTTCTGCAAATTTAAACAGTTTTCTGTTTGGCTCTATTGTGACGGTGAGCAATTTTGAGATGTATCTTACGCTCGGCTTGTCGTGTGCGGTGCTTGTCATGACGGTTTTGTTGTATCGCGAACTTTTTTGCATTGCTTTTGATGAGGACGCCGCAAAATTGTCAAAGGTGCCGGTAAAAACGGTTAATTTTATTTTTATGATAATGACGGCTGTGACGGTGTCGGTGGCGTCGAGGACTGTGGGTGCGCTTATGATTTCGTCACTCATGGTGATTCCTGTGGCGTGCGCCATGACCGTCGCAAAAAGCTATGGCAGGGCGATGGTTTTGTCTGTGATGTTTGCTTTGTTTTTTACCGTTGCCGGGCTTTTTATATCCTTTTATGTACAGCCGGGAATCGGCGACCTGAAACCCGGCGGCACCATAGTCCTGACAGGTATTGCGGTGCTGGTGGTTTTGCTGACAGTAAAAAGAAGAAGGTGAGCTTGTGGCAGATTTGTTTAAAGAACACGGGATAAAACGCACGGGACAAAGAGAAGAACTTTTGCAGATTTTGAAATCGGGCAGGCTGCCGATGACGGCGGAAGAAATATTTAAGAAAACAAACGGTATTTCGCTTGCAACGGTGTACAGAACCCTTGAAATATTCTGCGAAAAGGGATTGGCGGTAAAAATCTCTGTAGGAAATAATGAAAAAAAATATTATGAGCCGGCAAGTGACGTACACCGCCATTATGTGGTGTGTCTGAAATGCGGAAAGATGGAGCATATAAACGTTTGCCCGGTGCATGATATAAAGCTGGACGGCTTTGAGGTGACGGGGCACCGGCTGGAGCTTTACGGTTATTGTGCCGAATGTATGGATAAAATGCATGTGTAAAGCGTATTGCTTTACAAAAAAGTTACTGCAAATAAAGAGGGTTTTGCAGTAACTTTTTTGCGGATTCCCGATATTCAGAGCGAAAACCAAAACATCACGCCCGATGCGGTGTTTTTGACGCCGAAGTCTGCATTGTGGAGCGCAAGAATATTGCGCGCAATGGAAAGACCAAGCCCGGTGCCGCCCGTGAAATGGTGTGTGGAGTTGCCGATACAGTAAAATTTATCCCAAATTTTATCCAGTTCATCTTCTGCGATGTGCTCACCGTCATTTTCCACAGAAAATATCTCTTCATTGACGGTGACGGTTATGGCTCCGTTTTCGGCGTATCGTATTGCATTAAGCATAAAGTTTGACACCACCTGTTCCAGGAGGTCGCGGTCAAATATGCGTATAATCGGTGTGTCGGAAATGTTTTCCATGAGGGTTATATTTTTTGATTTGCAGACTTCACGGAATTTTTTTAGAACTTTCTCTGCAAAATCCGCAAGGTCACATTCGCGCAAATCCACATGCTGTGCACCTATTTCCAGTTTTGAGTCCTCAAGCATGTCCAAAATCAGCGCGTCCATTTTTGCTGTTTCGTCAATGATTACCCTGAGGTATTTTTCCTGATGCGCAACCCCGTCTATCAGCCCTTCGGAGTACGCACGTATTATTGCAAGCGGTGTTTTGAGTTCATGCGATATTACCGCCACAAACTCTTTGCGCTGTTTCTCAAGTATTCGTTCATGCTCGATGTCATGCTGGAGTTCCTCATTGGCTTTTACAAGCTGATTTATGGTGAGGTTAAGCTTTTCGGACATGTCATTTATGTTTTCTGCAAGGATTCCTATTTCGTCGTGTGAATAAACGATACATTTTTTTGAAAAGTCCAGCTTTTTTATTTGTTTTGTGGCGTCTGTGATTTTTATTATCGGGCGCGTCACTATCCGAGAAAAAAGGATTGAAATGATAAATGCAATGACCAGAACGCCGACAAACCAAAGGGCAACAATGTCTTTCATCACATATACTGCCTCAGACACGGAATGAAGCGGTTTTACGGCAAGGACATATTCTCCCTGCTTGGGACATGCATATGAAATGATGCAGTATTTGGAATCGTTTTCGTCATTTGTGTAATAATATTTTTTGTATTCGCCATTTTCGGGGATATAGCTGCCGTCGCCAAGGCGCGACATTATTGCCTCAAATGCTTCATTTTTTTGAATACTCAGCCTTGATGCGGCATTTGAGGGGAGAGAAAGCGAAAGGATAACACCTTCGATTGATTTTGATTCGGAGTCCGGTGCGGTGGGAAATTTGCTTTTGTATGTCCAGCTTTTTCCGGCGTATTCAATTGTTGAGGGGATAATGATATCGTTTTCGGGAGGAGTGCGCCGGCCCTGCATATATGTAATTTTAATTTTGGTATTGTCGGTTATTGCAAGGTCAAAAAATTTGTCATCGCGTATTGCATTGTCAAGCATGACGTGATATGTTTTTTTGCTGCTTTTGACATACATGTCATATGACGACATATGCAGAATGTTGCCGTGGCTGCCGAGGACAAATATAAACGCATCGTTTGATGCTGCCGTTTCAGTGATGTATTTGTTGATTTCGTCATCAGAGCCAAGACGGGAATACTGCGTAGCAAATTCGCTTACTGTTTTCTTCAGGTCATTTTCCAAAACAAAATAATAATATTTTTCGTAAAAGAAAATCTGCCCGACAAACAAGAGAAGAATAACAACGGAGAACATTGCGGCGGTGCAGATAAAAAGCTTTCCGGCAATCGGGACTTTTTTCCATGACTTAAACATATTTATTCCTCAATATTTTCTTCAAATTTATATCCTGCCTTGATAAGGGTCTTTATGTGCTGGGATTTTGAGCCTATTTTGGCACGGAGCTTCTTTATGTGAGTGTCAACGGTGCGCAAGTCCCCGAAATAGTCATATCCCCATACTTTTGAAAGAAGTGTGTCGCGCGAGAGGACTCTGCCTTTGTTTTCTATAAAGCAGAGAAGCAGGTCATATTCCTTTGGGGTAAGCTCGACATAATCTCCGTCAATTTTGACGGTGTGGGAGTTGTTGTCTATTTCAATCCCGGCACATTGGGTTATCCCGGGCTTACTGCACACGGTGCCTTTTGAACGCCTGATTAAGGCCTGTGCTTTTGCGAGCAAAACACGCGGACTGAAGGGCTTTGTGACATAGTCGTCGGCGCCAAGCTCATATCCCATCAGCTTGTCCTCGTCGTCGCTCCTTGCCGTTATCATTATGACGGGGGTGTCCTTTGTGCGGCGTACCTGGCGGAGTATGGAAAAACCGTCGGTTTCGGGGAGCATGATGTCCAAAAGAATTATATCAAAATCACGGCATTCAACATATTCCATTGCCTCCGCGCCGGTTTTTGCCTCAAAAACTTCAAAGTATGCGTCCTCAAAATAGTCCTTGACAATTTCTCTCATAAGCTGTTCGTCTTCAACGATAAGCACGCTGTTTTTCATGATTTGATACCCCCTCAAAGATTTATATGTTATATTTTATCTGCTCATTGTGAACTTGGTGTGAATAAAGTGTAAAAACATTATTCTCCCAAATATTTGCGGTCAAGACTCCTGTATTGGATAGCCTCGGCGATGTGCGACACCATGATTTCTTCGGAGCTGTCCATGTCGGCAATGGTCCTTGCCACCTTGAGTATTCTCGAATGTGCACGCGCACTCAATCCCAGCCTGTCAAAGGCGGACCTCAGAATATGATTTTCCGCCTCGCCGAGGCGGCAGAATTTTTGTATAAGCGAAGGGGTAAGCTGTGAATTTGAGTATATTCCGCAGTCTTTATAGCGCTCAAGTTGTATTGCGCGGGTTTTATCGACGCGTTCTTTTATTTGGGCGCTTGTTTCGCCTTTGTCCAGAGAACTCAACTTGTCATAGTCGACACCGGCGACCTCCACCTGAATGTCAATTCTGTCAAGCAGCGGCCCCGAAATCCTGTTGCGGTATTTGCTTATTTCTGCGGCGGAACATGTGCACTTTCGGCGCGGGTCGCCGAGATAACCGCATTTGCAAGGGTTCATGGAGGCAACAAGCATAAAATTGCAAGGGTATGTCAGTGTGGCATTTACACGTGAAATTGTCACACAGCCGTCCTCCAAAGGCTGACGCATTGTTTCCAGCACATCGCGCTTAAATTCGGGGAGCTCGTCCAGAAACAGAACCCCGTTGTGCGCAAGAGAGAGCTCGCCCGGGTGGGGAATTGTGCCGCCGCCCGAAAGCCCGACCGAGGAAATCGTGTGGTGCGGATGGCGGAAAGGTCTTGTCGTGATAAGCGGAGAGCCCTCGGGCAGTATGCCGGCTATAGAATGTATTTTTGAAATTTCCAGCGCTTCGTCAAAGGTCAGGTCGGGAAGAATAGAACTGATTCTTTGTGCAAGCATGGTTTTGCCCGTTCCGGGCGAGCCGACCATCAGGATATTGTGATTCCCGGCGGCGGCAATCTCCAGGGCACGTTTGACGTTTTCCTGCCCCTTTACGTCACAAAAGTCAAGTGCTGCCATGCTTGCCGCCAAGAATAGTTTTGACCTGTCAAGTATAAAAGGCGAGAGCCGTTTTTCTTGGGTAAAATGCTTTACAATGTCGGTAAGCGATGAGGAGGCATATACATTCAAGCCCTCCACGACAGCGGCCTCGGACGCGTTCTGTGAAGGGACAAAAATATTTTTGATTCCCTTTTGATATGCGGCAATCGCCATGGGAAGCACGCCGGAAACGGGGTTCAGCCTGCCGTCAAGGGAAAGCTCGCCGATGAATGCGGTGCAGTCAATATCCTCTATAAAAAGCTGTCCCGTCGCCTCCAGGAGTGACATGGCAATCGGCAGGTCGTATATCACGCCCTCTTTGCGGCAGCTTGCCGGGGCGAGGTTTATGACAATGCGCTTTTGAGGAAAAGAAGCACCTATATTTTTGATTGCGGCGCGCACACGCTCTTTTGCCTCACGCACGGCGGCGTCGGGAAGACCCACAACTTCATATGCCGGCAGACCGTTTGAAAGGTCAGCCTGTACCTCAACAAGATATCCGTCAAGCCCCATAAGTCCCATACTGTTAATTTTGGAAAATGACATAAAAACAAGCCCCTTCTAAGAAATATATAAGTAATTTTAAAAAAATCGTAAAAATTGACAGCCAAAATAAGTCAATTATAAATATTATAAAATATTCTTGTTATAAAGTCAAGCAATATATGGCGTTATGTTACATAATATACATTATTTTCTTTGAATTGGGACAAATTTATCGACAGAATTTATGTTTTTTCGACATTGATTCTTTCAGATAAAGCAAAAATACAAAACCTATGCACAGCCCAATCACTGCAGCGGCACCCATGACAGTGAATACAGAGGCAGTGAAGAAGGAATAACCAAAAGAGCCGTTTGCGAAAACAGGGGTTGCAGAAGGCGTCAATTTCACCAGAAGGAAGGTGTATGCCGCAGAAAGGACGCCGTGAAGAAATTTGCCGATTATATAGGGTTTGAGGCTTAAGTTGAAGCGCGAAACAACTGCCATGACTTGCAGATGTACGCTTATGCCGGCAAAACCGGCAATCCATGAAGACAGCACAAGCTTTAAGAGAGTGGATATACTTTGCCGTGAAAGCTCGGAAAGCCCGTTTACAAATTCCATTGCGCCCAGGACAAGCGAGTAGACAACGCCTTTTGCCGGGATAAATTCAAGCAAAAGACGGGAAATGACGGAGCAGAATATAACTGCGCCGCATACTGTCAGTATACTGTTTATGGAGTTTGAAAGCACCTGCCCAAAGATTTCACCCATATTCTTTTGGCATGCGCCTACGGGGGAATAGGGGGGGACAAATGAGTTTTTTTTGTAAAACCGCATTAGGAGCCCGACCGTGACGGCGGCGAGAATGTGCGAAATATAGAGAAGAACCCCAAGCTGCAAGCTGTGGTACATAGATATCCCCACGGCACCCAAAATGAAGAGCGGACCGGAGTTGTTGCAAAAAGCAAGCAGGCGCTCTGTTTCGCTTTTTGAAAGATAGCTGCTTTCATAAAGCTGGCATGCCGTGACGGCGCCAAGCGGATATCCGCTTATGATGCCGAGGACAAAGGCGGCGCTGCCGGCGCCGCCGATGTTGAAAACGGGCTTCATCACGGGGCGCATGAGTCGGGCAAGTGTGCCGCAAAAGCCGGAATATATCAAAAGTCCGGAGCACACAAAGAACGGGAAAAGGGAGGGAATGATTACTTCATAACATATCCCGAGCCCATTGAGGGCATAGTTTACGGAGGATTCGGGGTTCAGGATAATCAAAAAAGTGATAAAGAGCAAAAAGGCATAAATCAAAAATTTTTTCATTTCAAAAAAATCCTTTCCGATAAATTTGTTTTTCTTTTAGAATATTATGACATTACCAAAAGATTTATTGCATAAATTCAGAATATGGCAGAAAAATAAAAGCGGTGTGTAATTGCAAAATTTACATTTTACAATTACCTGATATTTTTTGAAAGGAGAATCAGTGTGAAAAAGTTAAGGATTTCCGACAAGATATCCGACGCCATGGGTATACCGCGTGATGTCATTTCCGATGTGTCAAGAATCGTCATAATGGGAAACGGGATTGTGCATATAGAAGGCTTTCGGGGAATTGCGGAATACGAGAGCGGAAAAATTTCGGTGAAAGTAAAAGACGGAATATGCACCGTTTCGGGGGAAGAACTGTCTGTTGCGGAGATAACCGAAGAATACATCAACCTTAAGGGAAAGGTCAAAACAGTTGAATTTATGTGAAATATACATAAATTTTAGTGATATTTTTAGAAATTCAGAGGTTTTTTTATATGTTTTTAAATAAGTTCTTCCATTTTGTGAAAGGATATGTTATACTATATCTGACGGGATTTAATATCGAACGTTTTCTATATATATGTGCAAAGCGCCGGATTGAGATACGCAATATCGAAAAAAAGGAAAAAGCATGTGCAACCGTAACGGTCAGCATAGACGATTTTTTTAAATTGAGGCCGATTGCCTATAAAACACGGACAAAGGTACATATAAAAAAGAAAGCCGGATTACCTATTATCTTAAAAAAATATCGGAAAAGATATTTTATGTTTATTGGCTGTATAATATTTACGGCTGTTCTTTTTATTTCTTCACAATTTATCTGGACGGTGGAAATCACGGGGATAAAGAATGCTGATGCGGCAAAGATAACCGCAGCGCTGAAGGAATCGGGGGTTTACAAAGGGGCGTTCAAGCCATTTGCAAGGTCATCAAAAGAAATAAAAGATATTCTTCTGAACAGAGATGATAATATTTCGTGGGCATGGGTATACTTAAAGGGCACAAAGGCAATATGCGAGGTTTTTGAGGGGACAGCCCCGAAAGAGGCGCTGGATTCCGGAGAGGCGTGCGACGTTGCGGCGGCACGTGACGGGATTATAAAGCGCATCATTGCAACCGACGGAATAAAGATGGTTTCTGCGGGGGACACCGTGGAAAAGGGAGATATACTGATTTCCGGCGGTATACCGGACAATGAAGGAAAAATTGCCTGCACCGTTGCGGCAGACGGCATTGCCGAGGCGCGCACCTGGCACGAAAAAACCGATACATACAAGTTGTATTATGAGTATAAGGAGCCCACGGGAAGATACAAAAAATATTACAGCATAAATATCTTTTCGGGCACGGTGAATCTCTTTTTTGACGGGAATATTCCGTATGAAAACTATGAACTGAGCGAAAAAAAGTATGAGATGAAATTTCGTGAAAATTATTATACGGGAATATCTGCGGTGTGCAAAAAAGCGGCGGAGGTCAGCGTGGTGCGCCAGCCGATATCTTATGACATGGCGGTTTATGAAGGTAAATGCGACCTGGAGGAGCGTATCGCAAAAGAACTTTTGCCGGGGGCGGAGCTGGTTTCCGAAAACCTGACAGACAGGCAGATTGACAGCGAAACCGTTGAAGTAACCCTGACGATGGAATTTACAGAAGACATAGGAACAAAAGTCCCGGCAGCACAGGCTGACGAAACAGACAAACAGGAGTGATAATTGTTGTACCAAAGACAAATACAAATTTCGGAGGATATTGATTTGCAAAGCCTTTTCGGCGATTTTGACAGCAATCTGAAATTTATGGAAAAGGCGCTTGAGGTGGGCATTACCGGGAGGGATAATGTCATCAAAATATCGGGCGATGAAGAGAATGTGGAAAAATGCAGCGAAGTCATCAATGTATTGATGGAAATTGTCGCACGCAAAGAGCGCATCGACGAGCAGAAACTTATATATGCGATAACAATGGTGCAGGAAAATGGCGGATTTGATGTGAAAATGCTGGGCGATGACTGTGTCGCAATCAATGTAAACGGCGCGCCGATAAAGGCAAAGACGCTGGGACAGCGTGAGTATGTGGAGGCGATAAAACAGAACACCATTGTGTTCGGAATCGGCCCTGCCGGCACCGGCAAGACATATCTGGCTGTTGCGCGCGCAGTGACGGCGCTTAGAAACAAAGAAGTAAACCGCATAATCCTGACAAGACCTGCTGTGGAGGCAGGCGAAAAACTTGGTTTTCTGCCGGGGGATTTGCAGAATAAGGTTGACCCGTATCTGCGTCCGCTTTATGACGGCATGTATGAGATGATGGGGGCAGAAAGCTTTTTGAAAAACCAGGAGAAGGGCGTGATTGAGGTTGCGCCGCTTGCATATATGAGAGGGAGGACGCTTGACAATGCATTCATAATCCTGGACGAGGCGCAAAACACCACACCGGAGCAGATGAAGATGTTTTTGACCAGAATCGGTTTTGGCTCGCGGGCAGTGATAACGGGTGACGTGACACAGGTGGATTTGCCGGAAGGCAAGCGCTCGGGGTTGAAAGTGGCGCAAAAGGTTTTGAGAAACATTGAGGACATCAAATTCTGCATGCTGAGCGAAAAGGACGTTGTGCGCCATCCGCTTGTACAGAAAATCATAAAAGCATACGAAAGATATGACAATGAACAGGAGAAAAAGAGGAGAAATGACAGAAATTCTGATAGAAAACAATCAGGAAAAAAAGGAAATTCCTGAGGAAATATATGATGCCATAAAAAAGGCTGTCAACGGGGCACTGGAATTTGAAGGCTGTGAGTTTGACGCACAGGTGAGTGTCACAATTGTTGACAATGAGGAAATATGTGCCATAAATAAAGAGTTCCGCGGCATTGACCGCCCGACTGATGTATTGTCATTCCCAATGCTGGAGTTTGACGAGGACGGCAATGCAGAGGCAAGCCGCTTTGATTGCACAGAGGACGGGATGGTTATCCTGGGGGACATCATATTGTCGGCAGAACGGGCGTACAGCCAGGCGGAGGAATACGGACATTCTTTTGTGCGTGAGATGGCTTTTTTGACGGTACATTCGATGCTGCACCTTTTGGGATATGACCATGTTGACAACCCGGAGGATGAGAAAATCATGAACCAGAAACAAAAGGATATTATGAAAAAAATAGGAATAACAAGAGATTGAGGTGCTTTTTTTTGAATATAAAAAGACTTGCCAAAAGCTTTAAATATGCGGCATGCGGCATTGCCGAAACGGTCAGATGCGAACAAAACATGAGAATACATATATCGGCGGCAAGCCTGATAATCCCTTTTGCATATTATTTTGGTATCACGCGATGCGAGTGGGCGGTGCTTTTTACGGTGATTGGCGCCGTGTTGTTTGCAGAACTGATGAACACGGCGGTGGAGCGCACAGCAGACGCAGTGACGAAGGAAAAAAACGAAAACATAAAATTTGCAAAGGACGCTGCGGCAGGGGGCGTTGTCGCAGCGGCGGCGGCCTCTGTGGCAGTCGGGTTTGCGCTTTTCGGCGACTGGGGGAAAATTTTGACCACTTTGGCATACATATCCACACACGCCGTGCCGGCAGTTATATTTTTGTGCATTTTGGCGGCAGACACAGTTTTTCTTGTGAAGATAAAATAAAAACAGCGGTGATAGAGCGCCTGTTATGATAATGAAAGGACATTTGTAATGAATAATAAAAATTTTAAATCGGGATTTGTTTCCATTGTCGGCATGCCGAATGTCGGCAAGTCTACACTTCTGAATACAATTGCAGGACAAAAAATTGCAATAATTTCGGACAAACCGCAGACGACAAGAAACAAAATTCTGGCGATATACACAAACAATGACGAACAGATAATTTTTACAGACACACCGGGGATACACAAGCCGCACAACAAGCTGGGCGAAGTCATGGTGAAGGCGGCAAACGAATCAATGAGTGATGTTGACGCCATACTGTTCTGCGTGGACGCGACAAAGCCGATATGTCGGACAGAGCATGACATAGCGGAAAATATCAATAAACTTAAGGTGCCGTGTATTCTGGTGATAAACAAGATTGACATGGTGAGAAAAGAAGCACTTCTACCGCTTATCGCTGATTACAGCAATCTGCATGATTTTGAGTCTATTGTGCCGATAAGCGCAAAAACGGGCGATGGATTGGAAATTCTTTTGAACAATCTGAGGCAGTATATCCCATACGGACCGAAGTTTTATTATGACGACATGGTGACAGACCAGCCCGAAAAGCAGATTGCGGCGGAAATCATACGCGAGAAGCTTTTGTGGCTGTTGGAAAAAGAGATTCCGCACGGGATTGCCATTGAGATTGAGAAAATGCAGGAGAAAAAGAACATCACCGCAATCAGTGCAAACATATATTGTGAAAAGGCAAGCCACAAGGGAATCATAATTGGCAAAAACGGAGAAATGCTGAAAAAAATCGGTACCCTTGCCAGAGAAGATATAGAAAAAATGCTGGACAAGAAGGTATTTCTTGAACTGTGGGTAAAAGTGCGCCCGGATTGGCGCAACAGTGCAAATCAGATTAAAAATTTCGGGTTTGAAGCATAGGTAAATTGTGTAAGTATAAATAAAGCAATCTTAATGCAAGCTAACTTTACAAAGATTATTTTTGGAGGGTTCGGCTTATGGATATAAATAGTTCTTTGTGGGGAATATTTGAAAAAACAGGGAATCCCGATATATATATTCTTCATAAAAACATCGCAAATAAAGGAGAAAAAGGGCATGCCGGGCACAAAGGTCACGGGGTTGGTGATAAAGCAGTCGGAATACGGTGAATCAAACCGTATGATTTCTGTTTTTACAAAAGAATATGGCATAATACGTGCTGCGGTATACGGCGCAAAAAGCATGAAAAGCGGCAAAGGGGCGGCATGCCGCCTTCTTTGCTTTTCGGAATTTGAAATTTCTCGGGGACAGTCGGGTATATACACAGTGTACGCGGCAGACGCACTGGAAAGCTTTTATCCGATAAGCGAGGACATAGAAAAGCTTTCGCTTGCGGTTTATCTGTGTGACATCACATATGGTGCGCTGGGGACAGAAAACCGCGATGATGAGGCGCTGAGCCTTTTGATGAACACGCTGTATGTCCTGGCATACAAGGAGGTTCCGTTGAAAAAAGCAAAATGTGTGTATGAACTGAGGCTTATGAGTCTTGTCGGCTACAGACCGATGTTGACAAAATGCGTGAGGTGTGGTAATATAAAAAATATAGTTGCATTTTCTGCGCATGACGGCGGGCTTTTGTGCTCAGATTGCCGCAAAAATGCTGTGGCGGTTTCCAAATCTGCGGTTGACGCGATGAACTATATCATAAATTCCGACATAAAAAAAATATTTTCATTTTCGGTGAGTGATGAAGTGCTTATGACTCTGGAAAAAATTTGTGAGGAATATGTAAGGGTGCAGTTGGACGCGGAATTTCCGTCGCTTTTATATTTCAAGAAGATTCTTATATGACAGGAGAGAATTGTATGAACGACAAAAGAAGAGATAAGTACAACTATTATCTTGACATTGCCCAGACTGTGGCAGAGCGCGGGACTTGTCTGCGGAGAAACTACGGCGCAATAATTGTGAAAAATGATGAGATAATTTCCACGGGATATGTGGGCGCGCCTCGCGGCAGACAGAATTGCAGTGATTTGGGGAGATGCATACGCAGAGAAATGAAAATTCCGCGCGGAGAGAGATATGAGATGTGCAGGAGCGTCCATGCGGAGGCGAACGCCATTATTTCTGCGGCAAGGCGTGACATGATTGACGCTGTGCTTTATTTGGTGGGTATAGAACAGGAAAACGGAGCATTGGTTGCGGACAGCTGTTGCTGTTCTATGTGCAAGAGAATGGTGATAAATGCCGGCATAAAAGAAGTTGTCATAAGGGACACAAAAAATGACTATCGTGTTATTCCCGTTCAGGACTGGATTGATAATGATGAGTCTTTGGACGGAAAAAAAGGATACTGATACATATGACAAAAAATTGATATTTTTTGACACAAAATATATTGTATTATAATTCGGATTCTGTTAAAATTGCTGTGGAATGATGTTCCGCAGCATTTTTTGGAGGATTGATTTTTATGAAAAAATTTAAAGTTGGGTTGCAGTTATATTCGATTCGTGACGATATGGCAAAGGACATAAGAAAGACACTCAAGGCGGTCAAAGATATGGGCTATGACTATGTGGAGCTGGCGGGGTATTATGACATGAGCGCGGCAGAACTAAAAAAACTGCTTGACGAATATGGCCTGGAGGCTGTTTCCACTCACGAAAGTTATGAATGTATCCTGAATGACAAAGAACAAAAGCTTGACGATTTAAAGACACTTGGTTTGAAATATTATGTAATGCCATATATGGGTCTTGAAAAACACAAAGGTTCCGATGTTTTCCAAAAGACTGTGGAGGATTTTAAAACAGTCGGGAAAATACTTAAGGACAACGGAGTGCAGTTTTTGTATCATAACCATGCTTTTGAATTTACAAGATATGACGGGAAGTTTGCGCTTGAATGGCTTTTGGACGAAGTTGGGGATTTGATTTATCCGGAGCTTGACGTATGCTGGGTGCATTATGCCGGATACAAACCTGATGATTATATCTTGAAATACAAGAACAAACTGCCGGTATTGCACTTGAAAGATTTTGCATGTGTAAACATGCCGGACGGTCCGGTTTATACCGATGAAATCGCAGATGAACCGAAGTATCCGGACAGAGAAAAAGCAGGGTTTGAATTCCGCCCCGTAGGACATGGGGTGCAGGATATCCCGGCAATTTTGAAAGCGGCGGAAGAAGCAGGGACAGAATATGTGATTGTTGAGCAAGACGCTTTCACAGACATTGAGCCGATGAAAGCCGTGAAGATGAGCAGAGATTATCTGAAAAGTCTTGGTTTATAAAATAAAAAATCCCGAAAGTGAAAACTTTCGGGATTTTTTTTGTGATAATTATTCGTTGCCTTCCATAAAGTTTTTGAATGCAGATGCAACTTCTGCCCTTGTCGCCGAGGCTTTTGGGGAGAGGAATGATGATGTTCTTCCGGACGCAACCTTTGTCGCAACCGCCCATCTGAAGGCGTCTGCCGCATATGCGGATATCTGGTCGGCATCGGTATAGCCATTGAGTGCCGCCATGCTTGAACGGTCATAATCCTTGTATTCTGCATATCTGTAGAGTATGGTCATAAGCTGTTCTCTTGTGATTTCTCTCTCGGGTGAGAAGAGGTTGGCAGATGTTCCGTTTACAATGTTGTGCTCTTTTGCCCACGACACAGCATTTGAATAGTACGAGCCCGACACAACGTCAGAGAAATATGTCCCCGAAATCGACGGCTGTCCTTCAAGCCTGTAAAGGATTGTGACAATCATCGCACGGGTTGTCGGCATCTCGGGCGAGAAAGAAGAGTCGCCCGTGCCGTTCATAAGCCCTGTTGCATATACGTATGCAATGTTGTCATAATACCAGTCGTCCTTTGACACATCGCTGAACGGGTTGTCAGAGGAAGTTTTTGTCCATTTTGCATAAAGCGTGAAGTTGGACGATACTCTCTCTGAAAAATCATATTTATCGGTGAGAGCCTTGTCGGTATACCAGCCTTCAAAAGCATATCCTACCTTTGTCGGTGCGACAGGTTCACGCAGAGTTTTTAAACGTGAAACTATAACATAATCTATTTTTGTACCGCCGTTTGTGTCGAACTTCACAGTGTAGAAGGAAGCCTTGACCGAGGCACGTGCTTTTTCGATTTCTTCGCGCTTTTCAAGCTTGAAAGTGATGATCTGTATGTTGACCTTTCCTGTGTCCTGCCAGCCGGAAGCGGCAGAATAGGATTGCTGTTTAAACAGTACAGACAGAGTGTGCGTCCCGATACTCATACTTCCGGTAGACAGAGTCTGCGTATAGCTTGAGGAAGTGAAGTTACGTACAGTGTTGTCAAGTGTATAAGAAACAGGGATATATCTTATTCCGCCTTCTGTTGAAGTGGTTTTGTCCATGTCCACACCTGTCGCGGTGAAGGAAAGTGTACTGCCTTTTCTGTATGTAGCGTTTTCGGTGATTCCGAAAATAACGTTTGGCGCAGAAACTGTGTTCCCATAAATATTCACAACGGCTGTTGTTTCGTTGCCTGCCTTGTCGATTGCCTTCACTGTATATGCAGTAACCGAATCGGAGGGAGAAATCGTATATACACCCGAAACAGGCTGGATTTCGATGTCGTTTACAGTGACTTTGCTGAGGTTTGTTTCAGTCACGGTGAATGTTTTTTCGCCATAATATGTCTGACCGTTTTCTATGCCCGTGATGACAGGTTTTACTGTGTCAACAATTATTTCAGGCGATGAAATATATGCAACATTCGAGGCATTATCCGTAATTTTTGCATATATTATAAATTTACGGTCGGTTGTGACGGAGAAAGTATTCCCGGCAATCCATGAGGTTATTGCCGCGGCTTGTTCTTTTGTGAGCGGTGTTTCAGAAATATAGTATGAAATATCTTTAACGCCGCTTACATCGGCGGCTGTGATTGTCACGTCGGCTTTTTGCACAAATTCCGCGGAAACCGCAGAGTCTGTGAAATCCGTCCAGGATTTGCCGCCGATTGTTATTGTGCCTGTGGGCGGCGTTTTGTCCTCTGCTGAGTCACGTGTTTCTGTGGCACCGCACACTGTGCAGGCGCGCGTGTCCACTCCCTTTGTTGTCGCGGTCGGTGCGGTGGTCTGGCGCCATTCGCCAAAGTTATGCTCCAGTGTGACGCCAACCTTGGCTGATACTTCGCCGTATACACAAACAACATTAAATGTGGAATCTTCAAAATACGGTGTTATTGTAACAACGCCGGCATTGTTTATTGTGACGTTGTCAGGGTCGTTTTCGATGCTCCAGGAAACAGGAACATCCAGAACACCTGAAGAATCTTTTACTTGTGCGGAAAGAGTAATGTTTTGCGAAACATCTTTCGGGCATGTCTTAAAAGATGTAATCGGATTCGATTCCGAATCTGTCACCGTTATTGTGGGCTTTTCCGCCGCATATGTATCGTTTAAGGGCAGGACATCAATGCTTTTGAGATTTTCTGCCGAAAATGCTGTGCCGGTCACTGCCGAGGTTTCACGATTGTAAGACAATCCCTCACCGAGTGAAAGAAGAGTGTAGCCCGTTTTCGGTGTCAGGACGATATCCGGTTCTTTGTCGGATATTGCAGAAAATGCCACCGACATGTCGGCTTTTTCGCTGTCGTATTTTATGAATACTGCGCTGAGCTTTATGTAAGAACGCTTACCCGATTCGGGGACAGTGTCCTCGTCAACCTTCCAGCAATAAAACCGCAAGTCGCCCGGCAGAGTTGTTTCGGCAAAAACCGTGCCGAAGTCCGGGAGTGAAATCAAACGGCCATCAACAGGCAGTTCTTTTGTTTCGGAGTTATATCCGGCATAAAATACTTTTGCGGAAGAACTGAAATTGACGATATCTCCCGGGAAAAGAAGCTTGCCGCTTTCCTGTGTCTGTTCCGATGATATCGACTGTGCGGCGGCCGGCTGAGCAAGAAACGGCGCCGAAACAGAAAATATCATAGATGCAGAAAGCATATAGGACATTATTTTTTTCTTCATAAAAACATCTCCTTTACCTATAATGTGCGAAAGAACAATGTTTATCTGGCTTTTTGCATTTTTACACACGCCATGGAAGGCGAAAATTCTTTTTGAGCAAAATTACAGCTTGCAAATTGTTGATTCGCATGGATATATTTTATGCTTTGATTATACCATTTAAGGTACAATATGTCAATTGAAGAAACAGTATATTTTCAAAACAGAAATATTTTTGTAATATTTTGAAATGCCGTGAAAATGACATTGCTGATTGCCGCCACAAAAGAAAAACACTGCACATGCAGAAAAACAGCACCGTGCGGACGGTGTTTCGGGGAAAATACCGGCACGGTGCTGTAACAAATTTGCAATATTTTGATTTATAAAATTTCGCAGCCGCCTATGGGGCGTATGGAAAGCACATGGCACATTCCTTTTCCCAGCACTGCCTCAATCTTTGTTTTGAAGCTGTCCAGCATGTCGTCGGGAACAAATGCCTGTACGGTGCCGGCAAAGCCGCCGCCGTGCACGCGGTATGCGCCGCGTTCTCCGAGGAGCTCGTCACACAGCGCAAGGGTAAGCGAAACTGCCTGCTCTTTCGGCATGCTTGCCGCAAAGACATTTTGCAGATACATAAATGAAGAATATCCGGATTTTTTTACAATTTGCAAAAATCTGTCAAAGTTGTTTTCGCGCAGTGCCGCCACTTCCTCACGGGCACGCACCGTGTCGTCAAAGTAATGCATTGCGCGGATAACCGCACGGTCGTTTTTCAAAGAGGCACGGATTTCGGGGATTTTTTTCATAAATTCGTCTTTTGATATTTCTGACAGATAGTTCTTGCCGAAAAAGTTTGACACTTCACGCATTTCCACCGTGATTGAGGCATATTCCGCAGTCAGGTCGGCATGGTCGGCGCCGGAGTCGATTATACATAAGGAATAGCCTGTTTTGGTGAAGTCAAAATCGATCTTGGTGACAAGAGGATTTGTTTCGTCCTTAAAATCAATTGCGACAATCGCACCGACAGAGGAAGCCATCTGATCCATAAGTCCACTGGGCTTGCCGAAGTATACGTTTTCTGCATATTGACCTATCTTTGCTATCTCCACAGCGCTGATTTCCGCGTTGCAGAACAAGCCGTTGATTATTGTGCCGACAAGCACTTCAAATGCGGCGGAGGAACTCATTCCCGAGCCTTTGAGCACATTTGACACGGTATATGCGTCAAAACCTTTTACGGTATAGCCCATGTCGGTAATCTTTTTTACAATGCCGCGTATCAGTGCCTTTGCTTTGTCAAAGTCCGATTCATCAACCTCAAGGTCATTGATATTAACTTCGTCCAGGGGGTAACCCTTGGATTTTATCCTTATGACGTCGGTGCCGTTCAAAGCAACCGCACCTATGACATCAAGATTAAGACTTGCCGCAAGGACACAGCCGTGCTGGTGGTCGGTATGGTTTCCGCCGATTTCCGTTCTGCCCGGGGCGGAAAAAAGACGAATATTGTCTTTTTTGCCGAAGTTCTCTTCAAGTCCTTCGATTACTTCAAAAAAGCGTGCGGAATATGCCGGGACATCTTTTTCGGGGCAGGCATACATCTTTTTTATTTCGCCGTCAAAGCCGCCGTTTTTGATTTTTTCTTTCAATTGTGTTGTATTCATTGTTTTGTTTCCTTTCTGTATTGGTGTGTCGGGGGGTGTTTTTTATATTCCTTATTGTTGTATCAGTGCCGCTTTGACTGTGTTTTTCATCAGCATTGCAATGGTCATGGGGCCAACGCCGCCGGGAACGGGTGTGATTGCCGAGGCAACCTTTTCGGCTGATTCAAATTCAACGTCACCGACAAGCTTTTTCTCTGCGATGCGGTTTATGCCGACGTCAATCACAACCGCGCCTTCTTTTATCATGTCGCCGGTGATAAAGTTCGGAATCCCTACAGCCGCCACAAGTATGTCGGCATTCTTTGTTTTTTCTTTAAGGTTTTTTGTACGTGAATGGCAGATTGTCACTGTGCCGTTTGCGTGCAGAAGCAGCATTGCCTGGGGTTTCCCGACAATATTGCTGCGCCCGACAATGACACATTCTTTGCCGCAGATGTCAATGCCGGATTCTTTGATAAGCTCCATGACACCGGCAGGGGTGCAGGGAAGAAAGTCATAGTTGCCAATCATGATTTTGCCGACATTCACAGGGTGGAATGCGTCCACGTCCTTTTTGGGGGATATGGCATTGATGACTGTCTCTTCGTCTATGTGGGAGGGCAGTGGAAGCTGCACAAGTATTCCGTTTATTTTCGGTTCTGCATTAAGCTTTTCGATAAGCCCGAGAAGGTGTTCCTGTGAAGTTTGGGCGGGGAGTGCATATTCTTCGGAATAAATTCCGATTTCTTCACACGCCTTTTTCTTGGAATTGACGTATACTCTGCTTGCCGGGTCGTCACCGACGATTATGACCGCAAGCCCGGGGAAAATTCCCTTTTGATTAAGTTCTTTTACTTCTTCCCGAAGCTCGTCCTTTATTCTTTGAGAAACTGTTTTTCCGCTTAAAATTTTTGCCATTGTCATCAGACCTCCTGTTATTTTTCGGGCGTATAAGACATTCTTTTGAATAGCCGATTAAGTCTGTGCGGCCGGCTTTTGTCAGTGCCTCATACACCAATTTATAATTGTCCGGGTCCCTGAACTGGAGCAGTGCGCGCTGCATTGCCTTTTCCTTCGGGGACTTCGGTACATATACTTTTTCCATCGTGAAGGGGTTTAAGCCTGTGTGGAACATGCAAGTGGAAATCGTCCCCGGGGTGGGGTAGAAGTCCTGCACCTGGCGGGGATTTATGCCATGTTCTTTAAGATACAGCGCAAGCGCTATTGCATCGTCAAGTGTGCTCCCCGGGTGGCTCGACATAAGATATGGCACAAGGTATTGCTTTTTGCCGAGCTTTTCATTTATTTTGTAAAATTTTTCCGAAAAGCGGTTGTAGACGCTGTTTTGCGGTTTCCCCATGTATTTTAAAACATTGTCCGAAATATGCTCCGGTGCAACTTTGAGCTGACCGCTTATATGATATTTGCAAAGTTCATAGAAAAATTCATCATTGTTTTTGTCGTGAATAAGATAGTCAAATCTTATTCCGGAGCGTATAAACACTTTTTTTACACCGGGTATGTCGCGAAGCTTGCGCAAAAGCGAAAGATATTCACTGTGGTCTGCTTTCATGTTTTTGCAGGGATAAGGGAAAAGACACTGGCGGTTTTTGCATGCACCGTTTTTGAGCTGTGCACTGCATGCCGGTACCCTGAAATTTGCCGTGGGACCGCCCACATCGTGGATATATCCCTTAAAGTCGGGGTCGTGCACCATCTGTTCTGCCTCGGTTATGATTGATTTTTGGCTCCTTGCCGTCACAATCCGCCCCTGGTGAAACGCAAGTGCGCAGAAATTGCAGCTGCCGAAACACCCTCTGGAGCTGACCAGGCTGAACTTGACTTCCTTTATCGCGTCTATACCGCCGGCATCTTCATAGCATGGGTGGTAGTCCTTTATATAAGGAAGTGAATACACCGCGTCAAGTTCTTTTGTCGAAAGCGGCGGCATGGGCGGGTTTTGCACCAAAAATCTGTCCCCGTGCTTTTGCACAAGTGTTTTGCCGTGATATGGGTTCTGTTCGTAATACTGAATTTTGCACGATACGGCGTATTTTTCTTTGGATTCTGCACATTCCTCATAAGACGGTATAATCTCAGAATTTTCAGGATTCCCGTCATGCGAAATATAGCATGTGCCGGGGATATCTGTGATGTCGGAAACCTTTTCACCGTTTTTCAGCTTGTCCGCAATGGCAACGATTTGTTTTTCGCCCATTCCATACATAAGTATGTCGGCGCGGCTGTCAAAAAGGATAGAACGGCGTATTTTGTCGTCCCAGTAGTCATAGTGCGCAAAACGCCGGAGGCTTGCCTCGACACCGCCGATAAGAATGGGGATATCACCGAATGCCTCCCGTATGCGGTTGCAGTACACAATGGTTGCGTGGTCGGGACGCATGCCCGATTTTCCGCCGGGGGCATATGCGTCGTCACTGCGTTTCTTTTTGCCGGCTGTGTAGTGGTTCACCATGCTGTCAATGTTGCCGGCGGATACAAGCACGGCAAGCCGCGGCTTCCCAAGCCTCACAAAATCTTTGGCGGAATGCCAGTCGGGGAGAGATATGATGCCCACCTTATACCCGTGTTTTTCAAGCACACGCGAGATGATGGCGTGCCCAAAGCTGGGGTGGTCGACATAGGCATCGCCTATTATGTACAAAAAATCCAATTCGCGCCAGCCGCGGATTTTCATGTCGGCGCGTGATATCGGTAAAAAATCGTTTTTCATGTTTTACTCCATGTCGTTTTCGTCGGGGATTTCTGTGCCGTATTCGGCGGCGGCTATTCTGTTTATATAAACCTCACGCGGTTTTGAGCCGTTTGCACCGCTTATAAGTCCGCGCTGTTCCATCTGGTCTATAATTCTGCCGGCGCGCGCATAGCCCACCTTCATACGGCGCTGCACCATTGCGGTGGAAATCTGTCCGAGTTCTTTTGCAAGCTCTATCGCCTCGGGCAGAAGGCTGTCCGCGTCGTCCTTTTCGGCATCGTCGGTCACACCGTAATCGCCATTGGCGCAGTTGTCTATGTGTTCTTCCAAATCTTCGCAATAGTGGGAATCTTCGTTGTTTGCTTTTACAAAATCTGTGATTTTTGATATTTCCTCATCAGACACAAAAGCGCCCTGCACACGTTTTGCATTGCTGAGCCCTGCCGGGTGATACAGCATGTCGCCGCGTCCCAAAAGCTTTTCCGCGCCGCCTTTGTCAAGAATGATGCGGCTGTCAATCTGGCTTGAAACTGCAAATGCAATACGGCTCGGTACATTTGCCTTGATGAGCCCTGTGATGACGTCGGCGGAAGGTCTTTGCGTTGCTATGATAAGGTGCAGCCCTGCGGCACGCGCAAGCTGTGCCAGACGGCAGATGTATTCTTCCACTTCCTTTGCGGCGACCATCATGAGGTCGGCAAGCTCGTCTATGATTATGACGATTTGCGGAAGTTTTTCGCCGCCGTTTTTGACCATAAGGTTGTTGTAGCCTTCAAGGTTCCTTGTCGCCGTCTGCGCAAAAAGAGAATAACGGCGCATCATTTCGCCGACAGCCCAGTTCAGCGCACCGGCGGCGCGTTTCGGGTCGGTGACAACGGGTATAAGGAGGTGAGGAATACCATTGTAGACACTCAGTTCAACCACCTTCGGGTCAACCATTATAAGTTTTACCTCATCGGGCTTTGCTTTGTAAAGAATACTTACGATAATTGTGTTTATGCACACACTTTTACCCGAGCCTGTTGAACCGGCGATAAGAACGTGCGGCATTTTTGCAATATCTCCGACGACAACTTTGCCTCCGATGTCCTTGCCGAAGGCAACGGACAGTTTTGATTTGTTGCTTTTATATTCGTCGCTTTCGATAAGTTCACGCACCGAAACTGTGTTTACACTTGCGTTCGGCACCTCAATGCCAACGGCGGCTTTGCCGGGGACGGGTGCAACCAAAACGGTCGGCACTGCCAGGTTCAGCGCGATGTCCTCCGCAAGCCCGGTGATTTTTGAAAGTTTGATGCCGGTGTTGGGCCGGATTTCATATCTTGTCACTGTCGGCCCCTGGGTGACTTGCTGAAGCTTTGCTTCAACACCAAAGTTTTTCAGTATATCCATAAGCTTTTTTGCTGTTTCAGACATTTCGCGGCGCTTGTCGGCAGATGCTGCTTTTGCGCGGTTCAGCAAATCAATGGGAGGAAATTCGTATTTTTTTGCGGGCGCGGCGTCTATGGCGGAATTTATTTCGCTTATCATCTCTGCCTTTTCTTCTTTTGTTGCCGGTTCTGCGCGCTCGGGCTGTTCTTTTTCGGGCGGGAGTGAGCTCTCAAGAGTTTCCTGCTCATGCACAAGCTTTTTTTCTTCTTTTTCTTCTTTTGCCGCTTTCTTTTCCGTTTCTTGAGGCGTGTCTGTGTTTTCGTATATCAGGCGGTCAATTCTCTTTTGCAAATCGTCTTCCGATATGGTTGTTTCGGGTTCTTTTTTTGCGGTGTCCTTTTCTCTTTTGCTGCCCTTGCCGATGTCTATCGAAAAGTCAAGATCGGAGGCGTTTTCGGGGCGGTCTTTTATTCTGCGGTCCTTTTTGGGGGAGCGCTCCTTCACCTTTTTTACAGCCTCTTCCACATGCTCGGAAACGTCAATGTCTTCAATTTCGTCAAATTCATTTTTAAGCCCCGAAAATGCGGATTTTATGACACTTACAAATGATACCTTGAATATAAGGCTCAAAAGCAAAAATATGAGAAAAATTATCACAACCGCGGACGCGGCGGTGCCCAGAAGCTGCTGCATCAAAAGCCCCGCAGAACCGCCCAGAAGTCCGCCGCCGCGCCCCTGCATGCCGTGGTCATACAGCTCGGAATACATTGTGCCGGGGGTGGAGAAAAGCTGTGAAAGGGCGCCGCAGAGTATCAGCTCCGAAAAAAGCATAAGCAGTTTTTTTGCCATACGCGCGGTGTCTTTGAATTTGAATATATACACACTCAGCCCAAAGCTGATGATGGGAATAAGATACATAGTGTTTGCAAAAAGCCCCAGCAAAAGCTTTGTGCGTATGATTTCGCCTATGACGCCGGTGGCGGAAGACGGAAAGTAGCAGAAAATTGTGAAAAGCACAGTAAAAAGAGCCGACAATACAGCGACCCAGAATGTGTTTTTGGAAGAATTTTTCTTTGTTTTCTTTGCGTTTTTCTTGGGCGAAGACGATTTCTTTTTTGTCTTTTTGTTTGCCATTTGATTACCCCTTTATATAAACATTTATTTCCCATAAAATCTGTAATAATGTTCATTATAACATATTTTGAAATAAATTTCCATAGCAAATTAAAATTTTTTTGATTTGCACAATAAAAAGATTTTTTTCTTGTCCATAGTCATAAAAATGATAATTAAATATTGACAGAAAGGCAAATATATGGTAGCATAAATAATAAGATAATGGTGTGATATGCAAAGATGCGGGCGGATAATCCGCGCCTGCACAAAGATGCGCTTTTATGCCGGAAAAATAAACATACGGGAGGCAGTTATGGATTCAAAGTATAAGAAAGTATTGCTCAAGGTCAGCGGGGAAGCCTTGGCAGGGGCAAACAAATTCGGGCTTGACGAAGATACTCTTGCAAACATATCGAAAAGTATCAAAGAGGTTGTTGACATGGGGGTGGAGGTTTCTATCGTCGTCGGGGGCGGAAACTTCTGGCGAGGAAGAAGCGGACACAACATGGACCGCACACGTGCAGACCACATGGGCATGCTTGCAACCACGATAAACGCGCTGGCACTTTGCTCTGCCTTGGAAAACAGCGGAGTGGAAACAAGGGTGCAGACGGCAATTGAGATGAGAGCCATAGCAGAACCTTATATAAGAGGGAAGGCAGTAAGACACCTGAAAAAGGGGAGAGTTGTTATTTTTGGCTGCGGAACGGGGAACCCGTTCATGTCCACAGACACCACTGCGGCATTGAGAGCTGTCGAAATGGAGGCGGAAATAATTCTTCTTGCAAAGAAGGTTGACGCGGTGTACGACTCTGACCCGAATATCAACCCCGATGCAAAGAAATTTGATGCACTTTCGTTTAATGATATACTTGGTAAAGAACTCGGCGTTATGGACTCGACAGCGGCGTCTATGTGCCGTGACAATGACATGCCGATACTTGTGTTTGGGCTGGACGACCCCGAGAATATTGTGCGCGCGGTCAAGGGTGAGAAAATAGGAACTCTTGTGACAAGAAACGGAAAAAGATAAGAAAGACATCAGAAATTTTTTAGGAGGAATTTATTATGGCAAAATATCCCGAAATAGAAGCAAAGATGAACAAAAGGGTAGAGGGTTTTAACAGTGAACTGAAAACAATCAGAGCAGGACGTGCAAACGCATCTGTTCTTGACAAAGTTGCGATTGATTATTACGGTTCCATGACCCCTGTCGCACAGGTGGGTTCCATTTCTTCGCCGGAGCCGAGAATGTTGGTTATTCAGCCGTGGGACATTTCGGTTTTGAAGGAAATTGAAAAGGCGATTCTTAAATCGGAAATAGGAATTGCACCGCAGAATGACGGAAAGATTATACGCCTCAATTTCCCTCCGCTGACGGAAGAAAGAAGAAAAGAATTGGTTAAGACCGTGAAAAAATATTCCGAAGAAGCAAAAGTACAAGTGAGAAATGTACGCCGTGACGCGCTTGAAGACTTTAAGGCGCAGAAGAAAAAGTCTGAAATCACGGAAGATGATTTTAAAAATGCCGAAAAGGATATCCAGAATCTTACAGATAAATTTATCAAAGAAATAGATGAAATAACAGCGGCAAAAGAAAAGGAAATACTGGAAGTATGATGCTTTTCGGATTTTTGGGATAACCGACGGACGGGCAGATTGTCCGTCCGCTTTTTTTGAAAAAAGAAGTATGAGGTATAAGAATGCATTTTTTTAAAAAACAAAAAAAGGAAATTGATTATAATAATCTCCCCGCCCACATAGGAATAATAATGGACGGAAACGGCAGGTGGGCAAAAAAACGCGGTTTGCCGCGCAGTGCCGGACATTCTGCCGGGGCGGACACGCTGAAGAAGATTGTGACGGAATGTAACAAAATCGGAATAAAATACATAACAGTATATGCCTTTTCCACAGAAAACTGGAAACGCCCCAAGGAGGAAGTGGATTTTCTGATGAATCTTCTGCTGAACTATCTGCGTGATGCGGAAAAGACACTTGCGGGGGAAAATGTGGTGATACGTGCAATCGGTTCGCGCAAAGAACTGTCGCAGGAAATATGCGAGCAGATTGCAAAAACCGAAAAATTTACAGAAAAAAACACAGGCATAATAATGAACATTGCCGTGAACTATGGCGCAAGGGAAGAGCTGACCGAAGCGGTGAAAAAAATCTCGGAAAAGGTTATGAAAAAAGAACTGACCCTTGCTGAGATTACGCCCGGGGTGATTTCCGATAATCTTTATACCAAGGGGGAGCCCGACCCGGATCTGATTATAAGAACCAGTGGCGAGGAACGGATAAGCAATTTTATGCTGTGGCAGATTGCGTATTCTGAGCTTTTGTTTACAAAAAAGCTTTGGCCGGATTTCAGCAAAAATGATTTGTATGAGGCGATATATGAATTTCAAAAACGCACAAGGCGTTTCGGAGGTGTATAAAAGATGGCATTAAGACTTATAACAAGCGGTATAGGGCTGATTGTTTTCTTTGCTGCTTTTTTTGCGGACGAATTGTTGTTTTCTTTGGCGGTCGCAATCGTGAGTCTGGGGATGGTTTATGAGGCGGTGCATGCACTCAAGCCCGGAAAATTGGTGACCGGAGTGAGCATGGCGGTGAGTGCGCTGTCTTTTTTGACAGAACTATATGTTCTGCATATGCAAAAAAATGCCGCATATTCTGCCGGCAACGGGGCGATTGTTGCAGGGTGCCTGATTATAAGCATTTTTGTTTATTTGGTGTTGTCTGTTGTCCTTTTTGAAAAGACGGATTTTAAGAAAATATATTCGTCAATGTTTATGACTTTTTACATCACGTGGTTTATGACATTTATCATTCTTTTGCGGCTTGATTTCGGCAGATATGCCGTGATTCCGGCATTTTTGTTTTCGTGGATTACCGATTCGGGGGCGTATTTTGCAGGGAATTTTCTGGGCAGACACAAGCTGGCGCCGAAACTCAGCCCGAAAAAGACCGTCGAGGGCGCAGTCGGCGGCATTGCCGCGACGGTTGCGGGGACGGTTATTTATATCGCTGTTTTAAAGTATTGTTTCGATTTGGCTGTGGAGAGCAATGTTATATTTGTTGTTTCGGCGGCTATCGGGGCTGTGCTGTCGGAAATCGGTGATTTGGCGGCGTCCGTGGTGAAAAGACAGTGCGATATCAAGGATTTTGGCTGGATATTCCCGGGGCATGGCGGCTTTTTGGACAGATTTGACAGTGTTGTATTCATCGCACCGTATGTGTATATGGTGTTTGTATTGATGCAGAGGTTGTTTTGATTTTCTGCGGGCGGCCGTGAAATGCTTTGCGGTTGCCCGATTGATTTTTACACAGCGGAAAGGAATTTTTTGTACAAATGAAGGAAAAGATAACTATTATAGGTTCGACGGGTTCAATCGGCACGCAAACACTGGAGGTGTGCCGTGAATATGGGATAAAGGTTCTCGGACTTTCTTCGTATTCCAATATAGATTTGCTTGAAAAACAGATAAGGGAATTTAAACCCAAGATTGCATGTGTGGTGATGAAAGACCGTGCAAAAGACCTGGCGGACAGAGTGAGGGACACAGATGTCAGGATTGTGTATTCATATGAAGGACTCTCCGAGGTCGCCGCGGCAGACGGCGCAGAGGCGGTTGTCACGGCGGTTGTGGGGATAGCGGGGCTTTTGCCGACTGTCGCTGCGATAAAGGCGGGCAAAAACATTGCACTCGCAAACAAAGAAACGCTTGTCACAGGCGGACATATAGTTACAGAACTGGCAAAAAAGCACAATGTAAGGCTTTTGCCTGTCGACAGTGAACATTCTGCAATATTCCAGTCCCTTCAGGGGTTTTCGCCGGACGACGTGAAAAGGATAATTCTGACAGCGTCGGGCGGACCGTTTTTTGGGAAAACGGCGGGAGAACTGGAAAATATAACACCCGAACAGGCTTTGAAACACCCAAACTGGAATATGGGCAAAAAGGTCACTGTGGATTCCTCGACCCTGGCAAACAAGGGCCTGGAGGTCATAGAGGCAAAATGGCTTTTCGGGGTTGATGTAGACAGGATAAAGGTGCTTGTGCACAGACAAAGCGTAATCCATTCTATGGTGGAATATAATGACAACGGCGTCATGGCACAGCTGGGCGCGCCGGACATGAAACTGCCGATTCAGTATGCGCTGACATATCCGCAAAGACTTGCCATGAAGGAAAATGAACTGGATTTTTCAAAATATGCATCGCTGACCTTTGCGGAACCCGACACAAAAACCTTCCGCGCTTTGGCACTGGCATATGAAGCCGGCAGACGCGGCGGCAATCTGCCCTGTATATTCAACAGCGCGGACGAGGCGGCGGTGGAATTGTTTTTGGAGGGGAAAATAAAGTACCCCGAAATTGCGGAAACAATAGAAAAGTCAATGAATGAATTTAAATTTATCGAAAATCCGACACTTGACGAAATTCTTGAAACAGACAAGGAAGTAAAGATGCGGATATTGAATGGGAGATGATATTTTGCTTACGGCGCTTGTTACGATAATTATTTTTTTGGTCATGATTTCATTGCATGAATTCGGGCACTTTATAGTATCCAAAGCAGTGGGTGTCAAGGTGCACGAATTTGCAATTGGCATGGGCCCCGCAATTCTGAAATTTCACGGAAAGGAAACACTTTATTCCCTGAGAATATTCCCTGTCGGGGGCTATTGCAAGCTGGAGGGCGAGGACGAAAAGACCGAGGACGAGCGCGCATTTTGCAATCAGAAATGGTGGAAACGCTTTGCCGTTGTTGTTGCCGGTGCGGTGCTTAATGTAATACTTGGGTTTGTGATATTGTTTGTGATAACGATGAATGTCGGGACAGTGCGAAGCACTGTTGTGGACACACTGGTTGAAAATTCGTATCTGGAAACTTCGGGGATTATACCGGGGGACAGAATTATTGCGATAAACGGCAAACACATAGGATTTTACCCGGACATTTCACTTTATACAGAAAAGCTGACCGACAGTACAGAGGTTGAGATTACTGTCAAAAGAAACGGAGAAAAACTAAAATACAGAGTAAGACCTTCAAAAGAAACCTCAACGACATATTATGAGGACGAATATGTCAGAATGGTGACCGACATAAACGGAATCGGCGAACGGGAGAAGACTTTTGATTATACCGACAAAGAGGCAGCAAAGGATTATATCGGGCAAAGCTTTACAAATGAACGGTATATCCTTGGATTTACGGCAAAAGAAGAAGAAACGCACTTCTTGAACAGCGCAGTGTACGCATGGCACAATACCGTGTATGTCGTAAAGCTTGTTTACAACGGATTGTGGGATATGGTCACCGGCAAAACGGGAATAGAACAGGTTTCGGGACCTGTCGGGATTGTGAGCGCGGTCAACACAATGGTTCATTCCGGCAAATATTGGGTTATGAATGTCCTGAATCTGTCGGCATTGCTCACAATAAACCTTGGGGTATTCAACCTCCTTCCTCTGCCGGCACTCGACGGCGGGAGAATACTTTTTATGCTGATAGAGCTTGTGCGCAGAAAGCCAGTCCCGGCGGAAAAAGAGGGCTTGGTGCATGCAGTTGGGCTTATGCTTTTGCTCTTGTTTGCGGTGGTGATTTCCTTCAAGGATATAATAATGCTTATAAAATAGTTTTTTTGTGAACGGAGTTGGAGGGTACAGATGAAAAATGTTGTGAATGTGGGCGGTGTTTTGGTCGGCGGCGGCAATCCGGTGTCGGTGCAGTCGATGACAAATACCGACACGAGAGATGTAAAAAGCACATGTGCGCAGATTGAAAAACTGACCGCCGCCGGCTGTGAAATAATACGTGCGGCAGTCCCCGACATGGAGGCGGCGGAAGCAATCGGAAAAATAAAAAAACAGATTAAAATTCCGCTGGTTGCGGATATTCATTTTGACTATAAGCTGGCGCTGGAGTGCATAAAGAACGGTGTCGACAAGGTGCGGATAAACCCCGGCAATATCGGGAGCCGCGAAAGGGTGAAGGCGGTGGCAGACGCCGCCAAATCACAAGCAATCCCCATAAGGATAGGCGTAAACGGAGGTTCACTGGAAAAAGATTTGCTGCAAAAATACGGCGGGCCGACGGCAGACGCACTTGTGGAGAGTGCAATGCGCCATGTTGAGATTCTTGATGATGTCAATTTTTCCGACATTGTTGTGTCAATTAAGGTTTCGTCGGTGCCCACAATGATTGAGGCATACAGGAAATTCAGCAAATCGTGCCCCATACCCTTGCATGTGGGCGTCACCGAGGCGGGGACGATGCGCGGCGGCATCATAAAGTCGTCAATCGGCATCGGGACACTTTTGTCGGAAGGAATAGGCGATACAATCAGGGTTTCACTGACGGCTGACCCGGCCGAGGAAATAAGGGCGGCAAAGGATATTCTGAATGCGCTGGAAATAAGGAAATCGGGCGTGACTCTGGTTTCCTGCCCGACCTGCGGAAGGACAAGAATAGATTTAATTCCCATTGCGGAAGAAGTGGAAAGACGGCTGAGAGATGTCAACAAGGACATCAGGGTGGCGGTCATGGGCTGTGCCGTCAACGGCCCGGGAGAGGCACGCGAAGCCGACATCGGCATCGCCGGCGGAAACGGAGAGGGGCTTATATTTAAAAAGGGGAAAATTGTGAGAAAAGTCCCCGAGGACAGGATAATTGAAGAATTGATGAAGGAAATAGACAGATTGTAAACATTTGCGGACGGTGTGAAAAAAAGGGAGGACTATGCAAATGAAGAAAATACTCATAATAAACGGGCCGAACATTGACATGCTGGGGAAGAGAGAACCCGGCATATATGGAAATGAAACCATTGAAGATTTGCAGAAGAAAATAACGGAGCACGCAAAGAAGATAGGGTGCGGGGTTGAATTTTTCCAAAGCAACTTTGAGGGCGGAATTATAGATGCAATACATAAGACCTTTGAAGGTTTTGACGGAATTGTGATAAACCCGGGGGCGTTTACGCATTATTCTTATGCAATACGCGACGCGCTCGCAAGTGTCCCGACGCCGGCGGTGGAGGTGCATATTTCAAATATCCATAAGCGTGAAGAGTTCCGCCACACATCTGTCACTGCGCCTATGTGCATGGGGCAGATTTGCGGACTGGGGACAGACGGATATTTGTATGCATTGGAGGCGCTTTTGAGATGACACGGACACAAAAGCTTTTGAGAAGTTTTGAGGACGGCGACGGCGCGTATATTTCAAGCAAGGCAAATATATTTTATTACAGCGGTTTCACATCTGAAGACGCACGGCTTGTTGTGACAAAAAATGAGCGTATAATTCTGACAGATTCGCGCTATACCGTTCAGGCGAAAAAACAGGCACCCGATTTTGAGATACACGATATTCGGGATTTGTCGGTTTTGGAGCAGCTTGGGATAAAGCGGCTTTTGTTTGAAGAAGAATACCTGACGGTGAAAGAACTGGCGGGGATAAACAAGGGGAGTTATAAAGCAATCCCGGCTATGGGAAAAATCTCAAAGCCGCGTGAGGTGAAGGAGGAGGCGGAAATCGAAAAAATCCGTGCCGCCGAAAGCCTTGGCGACGCGGCGTTTTCTCATATACTTGGGTTTATAAAACCCGGGGTGAGCGAAATTGAGATTGCGCTGGAGCTGGAAATGTTTATGCGCAAAAACGGCGCGTCGGGGCTTTCTTTTGAAACAATCGCGGCGTCGGGGGTACGTTCTGCAATGCCGCACGGCACGGCAAGCGAAAAGAAACTGGAGCACGGTGACTTGTTTACGCTGGACTTTGGCTGTGTGCTGGACGGGTATTGCTCTGATATGACGAGGACTGTGGCAATCGGCAAACCGGATTCGCGCCAAAAGGAAATTTATTACACGGTGCTGAAGGCACAAAAAGCGGCATGTGAGTTTGTCGCGGCAGGGAAAAGCTGTGCCGACGCGGACGGCGTTGCGAGGAGTATCATTGCAGATTCCGGCTATGGTGAAAATTTCGGGCATAGTCTGGGGCACAGTGTTGGGATAGAAATCCATGAAAATCCGAATTTGTCGTCGAAATCGGCCGGAATCTTGGAGCCGGGCAATGTTGTCACCGTTGAACCGGGAATATACATTGAAGGATTCGGCGGTGTGAGGATAGAGGATTTGGTTGTAATTGGCGAAAAAAATACGGTAAATTTAACAAAATCTGAAAAAGAATTGATAATTCTTTAAAAAAAACTTGTAATTTGGAGAAAAATATATTACAATATAAAAAGTAATATTATATATTTAAACAAAATTGGAGGAAAAGATATGATATCAGCAGGAGATTTTAGAAACGGAATTACTTTTGAATTAGACGGAAATGTATTTCAGGTTGTTGAATTTCAGCATGTAAAGCCGGGAAAAGGCGCGGCTTTTGTGAGAACTAAAATAAAGAACGTTATCACAGGCGCGGTTGTTGAAAAAACTTTCAGACCGACAGAAAAGATGCCAAAAGCTCATATCGAGAGAAAGGATATGGAATATTCATATAATGACGGCGATTTGTATTACTTTATGGATCAGGAAACCTTTGACATGATTCCGATTGGCAAGGAGCAGGTGGGGGATTCTCTGAAATTCGTCAAAGAAAACATGGTTTGTAAAATTCTGTCTTACAAGGGAAATGTATTCGGCATAGAGCCGCCGACGTTTGTCGAACTGGCAATTTCGGAAACAGAACCGGGATTTAAGGGCGACACAGCGACGGGCGCAACAAAGCCGGCTACACTGGAAACAGGTGCAGTTATTCAGGTGCCGTTGTTTGTCGACGGTTCCGACATTATTCGCGTTGACACAAGGACGGGCGAATATATGGAGCGTGTATAATCCGCGGAAAGGAAAACAGTATGGACACAATCGAAAGCAAGATTGCTTATATCAAAGGGCTTGCAGAGGGTTTGAAAATTGAAGAGAAAAGCGACGAGGGAAAGGTTTTGTCAAAGCTTTTGGAAGTGCTTGACGACATGGCCGAGGCGCTTGACGACATTTTGGACGCACATGACGAGCTTGAAGAAAAGGTCGACGAAATAGACGAGGATTTGGCTGACGTTGAAGATATCGTGTATGACGACTATGATGACGAGGACGAGGGCAATTATGACAACGGGGACGATTTTAACGAAGAAGATGATGACATGGATTTCTTTGAAATTGAATGTCCGAATTGCCATGAGGACGTTCTGATTGATTTTGACATGCTTGATGATGAAAAAGGCATTGTATGTCCGAATTGTCATGAAGAGATTGACCTTGAGTTTGACACAGACGAAGAATAAAACAGAGTGGACGGGCTGCCCGAGAAGGTTCAGACTTTTTGGGCAGTTCTTTTTTTGAGGGGGTTTCATGAAAGGATTATATATTCATATTCCGTTTTGCAGGAAAAAGTGTGCATATTGCGACTTTGTATCATATGTAGGGTGCGAGGACTTTTTTGACCGTTATATCAGTGCCGCAGAGAAGGAAATGTCGCGATATAAGGGCGAAAAAATCGACACGGTGTTTGTCGGAGGAGGGACACCGTCGATTTTGGCGGACAGTCAGCTTGAAAGGCTTTTTGGTGCGATTTACAAGACTTTCTGCGTCACGGACTCAGCCGAAATCACAATTGAATCAAACCCGGGGACGCTGTCTTTGCAGAAGCTTCTGAAAATGCGCGATTTAGGTATCAACCGGCTGAGCATCGGCGTGCAGAGCTTTGACGACGGAGAGCTTGCAGCAATAGGGAGAATACATGACGCGGCGGTGGCTTTTTGTGCGGTTGAAGAGGTAAAAAAGGCAGGGTTTTCAAACATCAATCTTGACATCATGTTTTCTCTGCCGCGGCAGACGCGGCAAAGCTTTGCCGAAACGCTTGAAAAAGCGATTGAAACAGGTGTGCGGCATATTTCGTGTTACAGCCTTATCCTTGAGGAGGGCACACCGCTTTATAAAGAATATGAATCGGGAAAGTTTGAGCTGAATGATGACGAAACAGACAGGGCAATATATGAATATGCATGCCGCCGCCTGCAAAAGGCGGGTTATGTCCAATATGAAATATCAAATTTTTGCATGCCCGGATATGAATGCAGGCACAATTTGAAATATTGGGATTGTGATGAATATATAGGAATCGGCGCCGCTGCCCACTCGTACTATGAATCAAAAAGATATTGCAATACAACTTCACTGACAAAATATATAAGCGGCGAATGCAGAGAGGACGGCGCGGAAAAAATAACCCGGGAAGAGAGCATAAAAGAATTTATGGTTATGGGGTTGAGAAAGACAAGGGGAATAAGCAAACATGAATTTGCAAAAAGGTTTGGGACAGATGTCATGTCGGTCTTTGCAAATGAAATAAAAAAGTTTGTTTCAGCGGGGCTGATGGAGGAAAAGGACGGATTTATCAGGCTTACATTTGACGGAATAAACGTCAGCAATTCCATATTATGTGAATTTGTATAATAACATTTAATAAAGATAATTTATTTTATGAATAAATTGTAAAAATCTAAAAATACTATTGACAATTCATTATAAGAGTGGTATTTTATAATTGTTAGCACTCGTGAGAACGGAGTGCTAACAATACAGTTAACTTTCGATGCTGATTCGAAGGGGGTGAAAACCGTGGAATTAAGTGACAGAAAGAAACGTATATTGCAGGAAGTCATAAATGAATATATGGGCACCGCAGAGCCTGTCGGCTCGAGGGCGATATCCAAAAAGGAAAGCCTTGGTCTTTCAAGTGCGACAATCAGGAACGAGATGGCGGATTTGGAGGAAATGGGATTCCTTATTCAGCCGCACACTTCGGCAGGGAGAATACCGTCCGACGCGGCATACAGATTTTATGTAAATACGATGCTGACAAAATATCAGGTCAGCATGGAAACAATGCAGAAGCTTCAGAGTGAACTGCAGGAAAAAGTTAACCGTCTTGAAGTCCTTATAAAAAAGGCAAGCGTCATTGCGTCGGCATTGACACAGTATACGACAGTGGTCACCACGCCGCAGCTGAACAGTGCCGTGATAAAGCGGTTTGAGCTTGTGGAACTTTCGCCGGGCAGCGTTATGCTGATAATTGTCACAAACACCGGTGCGGTGAAAAACAGGGTTATGAATTTTGGAAACCTGACAGAAGATGAAATAAGAGGGTTAAGCAGGATTCTTAATTCGGACTTGACGGGGCTTACTTCAAATGACATCACATTTGAGAAAATCCAGACAGTACATGACAAGATTCAGAGCACACTGAAGATATCCCCAAAGATGCTTATAAACATAATGAACTTTGTTTACAGTGCAATTGAGGAAATGGACGAAATGGAAATTTTTGTTGAGAATGCAAAGTCAATTTTGTCCTATCCCGAATACAGCAGTGTACAGGAAGCAAAGCGTATGCTGACCTTTTTGGAAGACAAAAAGAATCTGAAGGAGCTGGTTTCGGGAAGTGACGATTCCAAAGTCAGTGTGAAGATTGGCTCCGAAAACGATTTTGAAGAGCTTTCAAACAGCAGCATTGTTACCGTAAATTATTCACTTAATAATAAGACGGCGGGCAAAATCGGAGTTATTGGTCCCAAACGTATGAATTATGCGAAGGTTATTGCAAATCTGAACTGCATATCCGACTATCTGGACAGGATATTGTATCAGTTTTATATAAATGAAAGCGAGGGATAGCAAGGTGGCAAAAGCAGAGAACAAAGATGAAGAATTGAAGGACACCGAACAGGAGAAACAGGAAAAAAAAGAAGGGGAGGCAGCAGAAGAGAAAACAGAAGAAAATTCCGAGGATAAAATCAAGGAACTGGAAGATAAATATATGCGTCTTTTTGCGGAGTTTGACAACTATAAAAAGCGTACACTCAAAGAAAAAGACGCGCGTTATGCAGATGCGGTGATTGACACCGTTGCGGCATTTTTGCCCGTTGCGGACAATCTGGAGCGCGCACAGTCGGTGGAAGTTGAGGGCGAAGAGGCAAAGAAGGTTTTGGAAGGTGTTTCATTGGTGATGAAACAGTTTAAGGACACTCTTTCAAAGCTTGAGGTCAGCGAAATCCCGGCAGTCGGCGAAGAGTTTGACCCGAATCTGCATGAAGCGATTATGCACATTGAAGATGAAAACAAAACCGAAAATGTGGTTGTTGAAGAATTTATGAAGGGCTACATATACAAAAAAGACAGAGTAGTCCGTCACAGTATGGTAAAGGTTGCAAATTAAATTTATTTGGAGGGAATTATTATGGGAAAAATCATAGGTATAGACTTGGGAACAACAAATTCATGCGTTGCTGTTATTGAAGGCGGCAACCCAACAGTTATCGCAAATTCCGAAGGCGCAAGGACAACGCCGTCTGTTGTTGCTTTCCAGAAAAACGGCGAGCGTATCGTCGGTCAGGTGGCAAAAAGACAGGCAGTGACAAATGCCGACAGAACAATAATGTCAATCAAAAGGGAAATGGGCACCGCATACACCGTAAATATCGACGGAAAAGCATATACACCACAAGAAATTTCGGCAATGATTCTGTCAAAGCTGAAGGCAGACGCCGAGAGCTATCTGGGCGAAACGGTAAGTCAGGCGGTTATCACAGTCCCTGCATATTTCAGCGATTCGCAAAGACAGGCGACAAAGGACGCCGGGAAAATTGCCGGGCTTGAAGTTTTGAGAATCATAAACGAGCCGACGGCAGCGGCTTTGGCATACGGCATGAATGACACCGACCAAAAGGTAATGGTGTATGACCTTGGCGGCGGTACTTTTGATGTATCTATATTGGAAATCGGCGACGGTGTATTTGAGGTTCTTTCGACAAACGGAGATACACGCCTCGGCGGTGATGACTTTGATAACAGGATTATAAATTATCTTGTTGATGAATTTAAGAAAGAAACGGGCGTTGACCTGACAAGTGATAAGATGGCAATGCAGAGATTGAAGGAAGCGGCAGAAAAGTCGAAGATAGAGCTTTCCGGCATGACCACATCAAACATAAACCTTCCGTTTATCACGGCAGACGCCACAGGTCCGAAACACTTGGATATAACACTGACAAAAGCTAAGTTTGATGAATTGACGGCAGATTTGGTGCAGAAAACCCTTGTCTGCATAAGAAATGCCATGAATGACGCAGGACTTTCAAAAGGCGACATTGACAAAGTTCTCCTGGTCGGCGGTTCGTCAAGAATCCCGGCAGTCCAGGAAGCTGTCAAGAATGAAATGGGTCAGGAACCGCACAAGGGCATAAATCCTGATGAATGTGTCGCAATCGGTGCGGCAGTCCAGGCAGGTGTGCTTGGCGGCGACGTAAAAGACTTGCTCCTTTTGGACGTTACTCCGCTATCTTTGGGTATAGAAACCATGGGCGGTGTGTTTACAAAGCTTATCGAGAGAAACACAACTATCCCGACCAAGAAATCACAGATATTCTCTACTGCCGCAGACGGGCAGACAAGTGTTGAAGTGCACGTTCTGCAAGGAGAGAGAGATATGGCACAGTACAACAAAACTCTGGGCAGATTCAGCCTCACAGGCATTGCTCCGGCTCCGAGAGGTGTGCCGCAGATTGAAGTCAGCTTTGATATCGATGCAAACGGTATCGTAAAGGTTTCCGCAAAGGATATGGCGACAGGGAACGAACAGAAGATTACCATTACATCTTCAAGCAATCTGAGCGATGAAGACATCGACAGGGCTGTCAAAGAGGCAGAAAAATATGCCGAAGAGGACAAGAAACGTAAAGAAGAAGTAGAAACAAGAAACAATGCCGAAAGCGTTGTTTATCAATCGGAAAAGACCCTCAATGAGCTGGGAGATAAGGTTGACGCGGCCGACAAGGCAAGCGTACAGGCAGAGATTGACAAAGTTAAAGAGGCTTTGAAGGGCACTGACACCGAAGCGATAAAGACAGCCGCAGAAAATCTGCAGCAAGCCTTCTACAAGGTGTCGGAAAAAATGTATCAGCAGGCAAATCCCCAGGGTGCACAAGGCGCACAGGGCGCTGATTTTGGCGGAGCACAGGAGGCACAGCAAAACCCAAACAATGACAATGTTTATGAAGCTGATTACAGAGAAGTCAACGACGACGAAAATAAATAAGGCAAATGCCAAAAAAGCCGAAACTGCGGTTTCGGCTTTTTGCCTATAAATCATTTGATTTTTGCGGCGGGTGTGAACAATGTTTAGAAAAATGAATTGCCAAAATACGTTTTTTGACAAAAATCTTTACATTTAAAAATATTTTTAGTATAATGAATCCGGTAGGTGAAGATAAGTTGGCAGATAAAAGAGATTTTTATGAAGTCCTGGGAGTAAACCGCGGCGCAAGTGACGACGAGATAAAAAAAGCTTACAGAAAAGAAGCAAAAAAATATCACCCCGACTTGCACCCGGGAGATAAAGAAGCGGAAGCAAAGTTCAAGGAAGTCAATGAAGCATATGAAGTGCTGTCCGACAAAGAGAAAAAAGCACGGTATGACCAGTTTGGGCATGCAGGTGTAGACCCGAATTATGGCGCGGGCGGCGGTGCCGGCGGCGGCTTCGGCGGCTTTGACGACTTTGGGGACATATTTTCAAATATATTCGGTGGCGGCTTTGGTGGATTCGGCGGAGGACAAAGACGCAACGGTCCTGTCAGGGGGAGCGACATACGTTCAAGTGTGGTTATTTCTTTTGAGGAGGCTGCATTTGGCTGCAAGAAAACTGTGGAAGTCACAAGACAAGAGAACTGCAAGACCTGTAACGGAACCGGCGCGAAACCTGGCACCAGCCCCATAAAATGTAAAAAGTGTAACGGTACGGGGAGAATACGTACCCAAACGCGCACACCCTTCGGCATCATGGCAAACGAAACGGTTTGTCCCGATTGCCGCGGAGCGGGGACGGTTGTTGTAGACCCGTGCCGTGATTGCCGCGGAACCGGACGCGTGAGGAAAACAAGCAAAATTGAAATCAAAATCCCGGCGGGCATCAATGACGGGCAGTCAATGCAAATCCCGGGTCAGGGAGAGATGGGCACAAGGGGCGGCCCGAGCGGTGACCTTTTGGTGACAATCAGAATCAAACCGCATGAGATTTTCAAACGTGAAGAATACGATGTTTATATAGATATACCCGTCACTTTTGCTCAGGCGGCTCTGGGCGACACGATAAAAGTGCCGACCATAGACGGCATTGTGGAATATGACATACCGGAGGGAACACAGCCGGGGGCGGTGTTCAGACTGAGAAACAAGGGTATACAATATCTGCGCGGCAAGGGCAGGGGTGATCAATATGTCAAGGTTGACATTGAGGTGCCGAAGAACCTGTCGGCAGAACAGAAAGAAATTCTGAGAAAATTTGAGCAGGCAAGCGAAGGCAAGAATTATAAGCGAAGAAAAACATTTTTTGACAAAATGAAGGATTTGTTTAAGAACTGAGGAGGAGTGTCATGAAACCGAATATTTATAAGCTGTCCGAGATGACCGCGGAGCAATATGATTTTATAATGAGAAGAGCAGAGCTTGACATATCGGAGCAGATGCGTGTCGCAAAAGAAGTTTCTGACGACATCAGAAAGCGCGGCGATGCGGCAGTCCTGGAATATACCGAAAAATTTGACCATGTGAAGCTTTCGGCACAGGATATGAAAGTGACACAAAAAGAAATCGAAGAAGGGTATGAGAACTGCGACAAAGAAACTCGCGAGGCAATAGAATACGCTTATAAAAATATATATGATTTTCATGAGAAACAACTCCCGGAGGAAATGTGGTTCACCATGGTTGACGACGGGCTGATGGTGGGTGAGAAAACCACACCGATTGTCGATGTATGTCTTTATGTTCCGCACGGGAAGGGGAGTTTCCCTTCGGTTTTGTGCATGCTTGGCATACCGGCGGTTGTCGCAAAGGTGCCCAAAATCGTTGTTGTGACACCGCCAAACGAAAAGGGCAAGGTTGATGACGCAATCCTTGCGGCAGCAAAAATAATAGGTATTACACAAATATATAAGGTGGGCGGCATTCAGGCTGTCGCCGCCGTTGCATACGGGACAGAAACCATCCCAAAGTGCCACAAAATCATCGGCCCCGGGAACAGCTATGCAACAGCTGCAAAGCGCGTGCTTGCAAGCCACATTGACGCAGGGCTACCGGCAGGGCCCAGTGAGGCGATAATTTTGTGCGATGAGCATGCCGACCCGGAAAAGGCTGCGCTTGACTGGATGATTGAGGCGGAACACGGACCGGACAGCGCGGCACTGCTTGTGACACATTCAAAAGAACTGGCAGAAAAGGTTATACCGATTGTAAACCGTCAGCTGGAGAAAATATCGAAAAAAAGAAGAGAGTTTATAACAACAAACTTCACTACATACGGCGGTGTGATTTTGACGGATTCTCTGGAAGAATCAATCAATTTTGTAAACGAATATGCGCCGGAGCACATGGAAGTTATGACGGAAAAACCGTTTGAAACCTTGCCGAAAATCAAAAATGCGGGCGAGATTCTTCTGGGTGACTATACACCGGTGACTTTGTGCAACTTTGTTTTGGGGCCGAATGCTATTCTCCCGACGGGCGGATTTGCAAAGATATATTCCAGTGTTTCGGTGAATGATTTCCTCAAACGTTCTTCGGTCGGATATGCGTCAAAGGACGGATTTATGAAAGTACGCGATTATGCTTACCGTTTTGCAAAAGTGGAAGGCTTTGACACGCACGGTTTGGCTGTCAAAGAGAGAAAATAATCCGAGGAAGAAAGGTGTGATAGTATGAGCACAGTGAAGGTGACAAGAAAAACAACAGAATCGGAAATGTCGGTGATGCTTGATTTTTCACCTGTAAAAAGCGATTACAGAGAGAAAATAAACACTCCGCTTCCTTTTTTGAACCATATGATTGAACATATCGCATGGCGCGGCGGATTTAACATAGAATTATCAGTTAAGCTTGACAAATTTGTGTTGACTCATGTCATATGTGAGGATTTGGGGATTGCCTTTGGCAAAGCGCTGGCAGAATACATAAAAAGAGAAAACGCAATAGCCGGTTATGGCTGTGAAAGCGGCTTTATCGACGAGGCAAAGGCAGAAACTGCGATAAGCTTTGAGAGCCGTGCGCTGTCATTGATTGATTATCATGATGTCGATGTCCCGGCACAGGTTGAGGGTATGGATTCGCAGGATTTGGCTGTGTTCCTTGACGGATTTGCCCAGGGGGCATGCTGCACTTTGCAGATTGATGTTATCCGCGGTGTCAACGGACACCACATTTGGGAGGCGGTGTTTAGAAGCTTTGGGGAAACGCTGAAGAGCGTTCTGAAAAAGGACGCCGCAAGAGCCGGAATGACAAGCGGTGTCGCGGGCAGGATTGACTGGACAATAGAATGAAAAAGCAAGGCTGTTGGTTTTTATCACAGCCTTGTTTGATTTATACCGCCGGGGCTTGCCGGGAAGATATGAGAGAGGATTTGGGAAAAGTGAAGGATTTTCTGAAAAAGTATGACACGATAATTTTTGACATGGACGGAGTGATAACAAGCGAATCGGCATATTGGGACGCCGCGGCACTGACGGTTTATCAGCAGCTCGGGGCGGACAGGCTTTTTTGTGACCGTGTTGATGTGGAATATTATATGAATCATATAAAGGAAATAAGGGAAGAGGTATTCTCACACGATAAACTTATAGAAGTGCTGAAAAATAAAGGGGTAAACAGCAATTGGGATTTGGCATATGTGACATTGGGAATTGCAATTATCATGCGCACCCGTGATTTTGGGGAGGTTTTGCGGTACGCACAGGAGTTGCCGGACGATGTTTTTGAGATTTATAAAGACATTGCCCGGGGAATAGAAGAAAAAACGGGAATGGCAGATGCGTCGCGTTCAAGCGGATTTTGGCAGAAACTCAGAATGAGATTTCAGGAATGGATTTTGGGGGACGTGCTTTTTCGGAAGGTGTACGGCTGTGATGTGAGCCAAAGCGGAAAAGAAGGCATACTCGCAGGAGAACAGCCTGTTGTGGATGGGGAAAAGTTGAAGAATGTAATTTTTGGATTGCACAAAGAAGGCAAAAGGCTCTGCACTGCAACCGGGAGAATCTGGGAGGAACTCAAATCGCCGCTTGAAAGATTTGGGATAATAGGTTATTTTGCAAAAAACGGATTTATAAATTTCAACCATGTGATGAACGCGGAAAAGAAGCTTGGTATTCCACTGACAAAGCCGCACCCGTATATGTTTTTAAAGGCACTTTGTGGAGAAGAATATGACGACAAGGATATCACAGAGGGGATTTTTGATAAAGAACCGATAAAAAAGACGCTTGTCGTGGGCGACGCCGGTGCCGATATTTTGGCGGCAAAGGCTATGGGTGCGGATTTTTGCGCAGTGCTGACAGGCGTCAACGGAAAAGCGGCACGCGGATACTTTGAGGATTTGGGCGCGGAGTATATTTTGGACAGCATTTTGGATTTTGAATAAACAAAAACAGCAGAGCATATTGAAAAATTTGTGAAATGGGGAACCATGTACAAAGAAATGCAATATGCTCTGTATTTTTGTGCAAGCCGTAATATTTATTGGAAAATTTTGTGATTTATTTTGTGTTTGGGGTTGTTATTACACAGAAAAAGTGATAAAATATAATGAGGAAATTTTGTTGTAAATCATTGGAATGAAAAAGCCGGCAAAACGGCCGGCAGAACGGAGTTTTTTATGAATAATAAATTTGAAGAGTTTAAAAAAAGCATAAAAGGGAAAAATATCGGAGTTATCGGTGTCGGGATAAGCAATCTGCCCCTGATAAAATTTCTTGCAAAAAACGGCGCAAGAGTGACGGCATATGATAAACGCAGTGCAGAACAGCTGGGGGACACATATCGGGATTTATGCGGGCTTGGCGTTTCATTTTCACTGGGGGAGAATTATTTGCAGACTTTGTCGGGGGAAATAATATTCAAAACCCCGGGCATGAGATTTGACAACCCAAAGCTTTTGGAAGCACAGAAAAACGGGGCGGAAATCACTTCGGAAATGGAGCTTTTTGCGGAATTTTGCCCGGCGGAAATAATTGCGGTGACGGGGAGTGACGGAAAAACCACAACAACAACGCTGATACATTCCATGCTGGTGCGCGAAGGATACAAAACATGGCTGGGCGGCAACATAGGCACTCCGCTTTTTTGCTCTCTTGACGAAATCGGAGAAGAAGATATTGTTGTTCTGGAACTCTCAAGTTTTCAGCTTCACACGATGAAAAAGTCACCGCATGTTGCGGTTATCACCAATATATCACCGAATCACCTTGATATGCACAAGGACTATGCGGAATATATTGATGCAAAGAAGAACATTATGAAATATCAGACTGAGGACGACATACTGGTGGTGAACAACGAAAATGAAGTGACAAGAAAAATCGGAAACGAGGCAAAAGGAATAATACGTTCATTTGGGTATGACAGCACATGCGGTATATACGCCAAAGACGGGTTTATAAAACACGGGCAAGAAAATATATTGAAAATCGGGGACATAAAAATTCCGGGGAAACATAATGTGGAAAATTATATGGCGGCAATCGCCGCAGTGGGCGACAAGGTCAGCCGCGAAACAATTGAAGATGTGGCAAAGAATTTCGGCGGCGTAGAACACAGAATTGAATTGGTGAGAAAGCTTGACGGAGTGTCGTTTTACAACAGTTCTATAGATTCAAGCCCAAACAGGAGCATAAACACCTTGAGTGTGTTCCCCGGCAAAGTTGTCATGATTGCCGGCGGAAAGGACAAAGGGATACCATATGATGAACTGGGGCCGGCGCTTGTGGGGCATGTCAAGACTCTTGTCTTGATTGGTGCGACAGCCGGAAAGATAAAAGATGCTTTGGCGAAATGCGAGGGACACAAAAACGTTGAAGTGATTGAGTGCAATGAATATGAAGATGCAGTGAAGATTGCTTATGAAAAAGCAAAACCAAAAGGCGTGGTTTTACTGTCCCCGGCAAGCACAAGCTTTGACAGATTCAGGAACTTTGAGGAAAGAGGGAACCTGTTTAAGAAACTGGTGCAGGAGCTTAAATAAATTTTTGATTTTGCGAGAAAGGAAGGAAATGCACTTTGAAAGAAGTTTTGAAGAAACTGAGCAATATGCGCGGTGTTTCGGGATTTGAATATTTTATAAATGAAAAGATTGCGGACATAATGCGTGAATATGTTGACGAAGTATACATCAATGCGCCGGGGAGTGTTGTCGCAGTGAAGAGGGCTCAAAACCCGGCGGCAAAAATTATGCTTGAGGCGCACTGTGATGAAATCGGTCTTATGGTGAAAGATATTGATGAAAAGGGATTTGTTACTTTTGTGAATATCGGCGGCGTGGACGGACGTATTCTGCCGGGGGCTGAAGTCACTATACACGGGACAAAAGAGGTCTGGGGTGTCGTGGGGGCTAAGCCGCCGCATTTGCAGACTGCGGAAGAATCGGCAAAGAGCGTCAAGATAAAGGACATGGCGATTGACACCGGCATGAGCCGCCGGGAGGTGGAAAAGTATGTGTCGGTGGGCGACAGCATAACACTCAGGACGGAAGCGGCAGAACTGCTGAACAACAACATCTGCGGAAAATCGATTGATGACCGCGGAGGTGTCGCCGCGCTGATTGAGGTCATGAAGGCTGTGAAGGACGAAATGCTTTCGTGTGACATATATTTTGTTGCGGCAGTGCAGGAGGAAGTGGGTCTGCGCGGCGCCAAAACGGCGGCATACGGCATAAACCCCGACATGGCTGTGGCGGTGGACGTTTGCCACGGTGTGACGCCGGACAACTCGTACAATGCATTTGAAACCGGGACGGGAACAGTGATTTCCAGAGGGCCGAATATCCACCCCAAGATGGCTGAAAAGCTGAAAAGCCTGGCAGATGAAAACGGAATCAAATACAGCATTGATGTGGACGGCGGCGACACAGGCACAGATGCCTGGGCGATACAGGTCGCACGAGCGGGCGTGCCGACGGCATTGCTGTCGCTTCCGCTGAAATATATGCATACATCGGTGGAAACGGTGAGCATGGATGACGCGGAGGCAACGGCGCGTCTTATGACGGAATTTATAAGAAATGTCAAGGGGGTTGACTGGCTGTGCTTTTAGAAGAATTATGCAATGCATGCGGCATAAGCGGCGATGAAGGCGAAGTGCGGGAAATTATACTGAACGAAGTAAAGCCGTATGCCGATGAAATCACCATTGATTCCATGGGGAATCTTATTTGTCTGAAAAAGGGGGATTTCCATGAGAAAAAGGTTATGATTTCCGCACACATGGACGAGGTGGGATTTATTGTCAGCGGAGTTACAGACAAAGGTTATCTGGAATTTAAGACAGTCGGCGGCATTGACACAAGGGTCATTATATCAAAAAAAGTCTGTGTCGGCAAAAATAAAATTCCGGGTGTCATAGGGATGAAAGCAATACATTTGCAGTCAAAGACGGAAAGAGAAGAAGTGCCGAAAGTGAAATCACTTTTTATTGACATCGGCGCAAAGGATAAGGAAGATGCCCTGAAGTATGTGGATTTGGGGGACTATGCTTGCTTTGCAACGAAATATGGAGAAGTGGGCGAAAATGCGATAAAGGCAAAGGCAATTGATGACCGTGCCGGGTGTTATATATTGACCGAACTTATAAAAAAGCCTGTGAAGTATGATACGTATTTTTGTTTCACTGTGCAGGAGGAAGTGGGTCTGCGCGGTGCGAAGGTTGCCGCATATCGCATAATGCCCGACATTGCGCTTGTCATAGAGTCGACAACTTGTGCCGATGTGCACAATTCGCCGACAGAGAAGAGCGTGACCGACATGGGAGGCGGTGCGGCTTTGAGCTTTATGGATTCGTCAACAATCGTGAACCGCGAATATGTTGAGTTTCTGAAAAGGATAAGCAACGGAATTGCCGTACAATATAAGAAAACCACAATGGGCGGCAACGACGCCGGTGCGATTCACAAAACAGGAGCCGGAATCAGGACGGCGTCGGTTTCGGTGCCGTGCAGATATCTTCATTCTCCTGTCGGTGTGTGTGCAAAGGCTGACATAGAGGCAGTGAAAAAGCTTGCGGAGAAATTTTTGGAAAGAATTGATGAGGTGATATAAATGGAAATTTTGAAGGAATTTAGCGAAGCCTTTGGCGTTTCGGGAAGAGAAGATGACATAAGGGACGTTATCACAAAATATGTTATGCCGTATGCAGACGAGGTGTCAGCAGATGCACTGGGGAATCTTATTGTGCATAAAAAGGGCACGGGGAAGAAAATCATGTTTGCGGCGCATATGGACGAAATAGGTATTGTTGTGACCTTTATCGATGACAACGGTTTTTTGCGTTTTTCACAGGTCGGGGGGCTGAACAGAAAGGATATTTTATATTCGAGAGTCAGATTTGAAAACGGCATCGGCGGGGTTGTCGGGACGGAAAAGGACAACAAGGACAGGCTTATTTCAAAAATGTTTATAGACATCGGGGCGAAAAGCAAAGAGGAGGCAGAAAAACTGATTTCTGTGGGCGATATGGCGATGTTTGAGGGGGTGTTTGCCGCTTCGGGCGAGAGAGTGATTTCCAAAGCTCTTGACAACCGCGCCGGCTGTTATATTCTGGCGCAGACACTGAAAAAAATCAAATCCGAAAATGATTTGTATTTTGTTTTCACTGTGCAGGAGGAAGTGGGTCTGCGCGGCGCAAAAACAGCAGCATTTGGGGTTTTGCCCGAATATGCGGTTGCTGTTGATGTGACCGACACCGGCGACACTCCGAATTGTGAAGAAATGGCAGTAAAAATGGGCGGCGGCGCGGCGGTCAAGGTTATGGACAGATCGGTTATTTGCAGCAGCGTTGTCCGCACAATGCTGATTGAATGTGCAAAGAAGAAAAATATACCATATCAGCTTGAGGTTATGACAGACGGCGGAACCGATGCAGGGGCGATATCGCTTTCTGCCGGCGGCGTCATGACGGGCGGTGTGTCCGTGCCGACAAGATATGTCCACTCTCCTTCCGAGATGGCAGATATGTCCGATATCCGCGCATGCATTGATTTGCTTGTCGAATTTGCGGATATTTAAAAAGGGGAAAGCCTTGCCATGAATTCAAAAACAAGAGGAATAATGTATGTGATTATGGCGGCATTCGGATTTTCTCTGATGAGTGTGTTTGTGCACTTGTCGGGGGATTTGCCGCCTTTTGAAAAGGCGTTTTTCAGGAATGCCGCGGCACTGATATTTGTGACGGTTGTTATGCTGAAAAACCATGTGAGCTTTGTGCCGAAAAAGGGAAGTGGAGTACAGCTTTTCTGCCGTGCGTTTTTCGGCACGGTGGGGCTTGTGTGCAATTTTTATGCGATTGACAGGCTGGTGCTTGCCGATGCAAATATGCTGAACAAGCTTTCGCCGTTTTTTGCAATTGTCTTTTCGGTGTTTCTCTTAAAAGAAAAACCCACAATTGTTCAGATTCTGGGGGTGCTGACGGCCTTTTTGGGGAGTGTGCTTATAATAAAGCCGACCGGAGGAAGCTATGCTTCTTTCCCGGCGCTGATTGGCGCCCTGGGCGGTTTTGGTGCCGGTGTGGCATACACATTTGTCAGGGCGCTGGGGAAAAAGGGTGAAAACAGTTATGTGATAATCTTTTTCTTTTCTGCTTTTTCCTGTCTTGTGTGTTTGCCGTTTATGATTATGAACCCTGCGGCAATGAGTCTGAAAAGCTTTCTCCTTTTGATGTGTGCCGGGATATGCGCATGCATAGGGCAGTCTGGCATAACGCGCGCTTACATATATGCGCCGGCAAAAGAAATTTCTGTGTATGATTACACCCAGGTGCTCTTTGCGGCGGTATTTGGCTTTTTTATATTTGGTCAGGTGCCGGATTTTTGGAGCATAGTCGGCTATTGCCTGATTTGCGGCGCCGGAATCGGCATGTTCTTTTATAACAGGAAAAAGGAGCAGAAGGTGAGTTAAGTGTGGGAAAAAGAGCACAAAAAGATGCTTTCCGGTGAGCCGACAGAGTTTGACATTTTGTATTATGCGGCGATTGCAAAATTGCAGTCAAAAAAGATTTGGATTATATGATAAGTATTAGTCATAATATCATACGTGAACGGTCTACTAATCAGAGGGGGTTTTAAAATTGAAAAAAAAGCCAACATATTCTATCATAAATAATATTTTTTGGGTTTTTTCGAATCAATTTAAATATGCTAAAACCTCATTTTTTCTACTCCTATTAATAATTCCACTCACAATTTTAAATAAGTTTTTACTAATTTATTTGCCCAAAAAAGTTGTTGCTGATGTTATTGCAGGAATACCATATTTTCAAATATTAAAATCTTTGGCATTTATTATAATGAGTATTTTCTTATCTGACACATTTATAAATGCAACAAACACTCTTAATTTTGCTTTCTTTTGTCGTTTAAGACAAAAAATGCAATATAAACTCACTTTAAAAAATGTTTCTGTAAATTATCAAATAATAGAATCTCTGAAATATAGAGAAATGTACAGTAGAGCACAACGTGCTTTATGGGCTAATGGTATGCATTGTCCACTAACACAAATATCACAAAGCTTTGCAGAATTGATTACAAATGTAATAGGCTATTGCTTTTATGCTGCTTTAATATGTGTGTTGAATCCATGGATCGTTGTTATATTAACTGCAACTTCATTTATAAGTTTGTACTTTACTAAAATTTATCAAAACTATGAATATAAAAATCGTGATAAGTGGACAGTTATTGATAAAAAAATATGGTACTTGCTAAACAAAAGTTCTGATTTTAAAATTGCAAAAGATATACGTGTTTTTGGATTAGATAAATGGTTATCTAAACTGTATAAATCGTTATGTAAAGAAAGAATGAATTGGAATAAAAAGCTTTTATATAAAAAATTTCTATATAGCTTATCTGATTTAGTAATTATACTTTTTAGAGATGGTTTCGCCTATTATATTCTTATTTCTATGGTATTAGAGCAAAAAACATCCGTTGATAATTTTATACTATATTTTGGAGTCATTAGTAGTTTTGCGACATGGATTGGAAATATTGTTGAAAAATGTGATGAAATATATTCATCAGGATTAGTTGTTTCTGATTTGAGAGATGTTCTATCGTGGGATGACGGAAATGCTGTGGATAAAGGCATAATAAATTTGCCCCAAAAAGAGATTGATGGTGATATCAAAATTGAAAATCTTTATTTTAAACACGAAAACAGCAATGAATTTAATATTCAAGATGTGAATTTACATATAAAAAAAGGTGAAAAAATTGCTATAGTTGGTGAGAATGGAGCGGGAAAGACCACTTTAATTAAGATTATTTGCGGATTATACACTCCTGTATCCGGTGAAATAAAAATTGATGACATTTCTTCAAGGTGTTTTGAACAAAAAGATTATTTTGAGTTTTTTTCTGTTATGTTTCAGGATATGAATATACTGTGCGTTACAATAGCTGAAATAATATCTTCTAAGACCGGGGAGGATATAAACATTGATTTGGTATGGAATTGTATCAAACAAGTAGGATTATATGAAAAAATAATTGGTCTACCTAATGGCATAAATACTCCGTTGAATAAGCAAGTTTATGATAATGGAACTGAATTTTCGGGTGGCGAAATGCAAAAATTAATTCTTGCGAAGGCTTTATATAAAAATTCATCGATTTTAATTTTAGACGAACCAACTTCTGCCATGGACCCTATAGCTGAATTAAGAATGTACAAAGATTTTAATAAACTTGTACGAAATAAAACAACAATCTTTATTTCACACAGATTAGCTTCAACTAAATTCTGTGATAGGATTATTTTTATGGATAAAGGACAAATTGTTGAAGAAGGTACACATAGTGAATTAGTACAAAAGGGTGGCAGATATGCCAAAATGTTCGAAATACAATCGCATTATTACAAGGAGAATGGTGGTGCAAAACAATGACATTAAAAGAAAATTTGATTATAAGTAAAAGAGGATTTTTATATCTTTTCCAATTAGAAAAAACATACGCAATTATCTTAATTTTAACCTCTTTTCTCAAAGCAATTACTCCATACATATCAATATTTATGTCTGCAAAAATAATTAACGAATTAATATTAGGAAAAAGGAAGGAAGTTTTAATTGTATATATTTGCATCACTGTAGGGTTAACTTTTATTGCAATGATGGCAAAAAGCATATTAGAAAAAATGGAAACTTATCATTTGGATTTTCTTTATAAGAATGAACAAAAAGCCTTTGCTGACAAAATAATGAGAATGGATTATAATTTAGTAGAAGACGTTAACACAACTCATCTAAGGGAAAGAATAAGGATTGAAAGCCAAACAGGATATAATTTATATTATTTATATACATCTATTGCTAATATTATGTATTGTATTTTTTCGATTATATCTGCTTCATCATTGACAATATCACTATTCTCAAATTCTCGAATTTCATTATTATTGAAACTATCATTAGTAATTGCAATAAGCATACTTACAATTATAAATTATTTAACTGTCTATAAAAATCAAGTAATTGAATCTAAGTATTTCAAAGATGCAGTTGGATTCAATACAATGGGGAATTATTTGAATGGACACTTGGATAATTATCAATCAGGTAAAGAAATAAGAATTTACAACATGGGGAAGATAGTTTCGAAAATTTATCAAAAACACATAAATCGTGTTGATGAATTTATGTTTGATACCCACAAACAAATGATGTATTGGGGCATTATTAATAAATTATTTTCATACATACTTCAATTTATAGTTTATTCTGTGGTTATTTTGGGCGTAATAGAAGGTGGTATTGAAATTGGCTTAATTGTTCAATATGTTTCTTGTATAATTTTATTGGTTTCCGGATTTGAAAAGTTAATTGAAAATGTGCAGAAATTGTTTCAAAACAATCAATATTTGAAAAATTATTTTAGTTTTTTTGATATGCCATCAAAATTTGATTCAGGAGAACTCAAAGTAGAAAAAGAAGAATACGAAATACAATTCAATAATGTGTCATTTAAATATCCGGGAACCGATGAGTTTGCATTAGAAAATGTTTCAGTTAAAGTACGACAAGGCGAAAAAATAGCTATAGTGGGAGAGAATGGCAGTGGTAAAACTACATTTGTAAAACTTTTATGCCGACTTTATGAACCTACAGAGGGCGAAATTCTTTTAAATGGAATTAATATTAAAAAATATGACTATTTAAGCTATTTATCAATTCTAAGTGTTGTGTTTCAAGATTTTTTCACTTTGTCGTTCACAATAGGCCAAAATATTGCCTGTGAAACCAATTATGATAAAGAGAAAGTAATTAATTGTTTAGATAGTTTAGATATGTTACCCGAAATCGAAAACTTACCTAGTGGTATAGATACCTATTTATATAAAGATATTGATAATTGTGGTGTTGAAATTTCCGGTGGAGAAGCTCAAAAATTAGCAATTGCACGGGCTTTGTACAAAGACACTCCGTTTATTATTTTAGATGAACCTACAGCGGCACTTGATCCTATTTCTGAATATGAAATATTTAAAAAAATTAACAAGATATCTAAAGACAAAACGACAATCTATATTTCCCATCGGTTATCTTCTTGTTGCTTTTGCGATACAATCTTCGTGCTTCATAAAGGAAAGCTTATACAAGAAGGTGCACATAATACTCTGCTTAACGAAAGAAAAGGGAAATATTATGAATTATGGAATACTCAAGCCCAACTTTATCAAGAGTAAAGTTTTGAATAATTAACTGAATAGATATTAGGAGGTTATTATGATTTTAGATTTTGGCAAACAGCAGTTCAAAACATGGGAATCTGATAACTTCTTGATGTCTGCAATTCTATCACAAGCAACATCATATTTCTCCCGTAGTGAAAACTAAAACCGCTTTTTTAAGCTGATTACTTCTGCAATTATTTTTGATTGCAGAGTGCATCAGCTTTTTGCATATATGGATTTGTAATTATTTTTGTATCAGGTCTTTTACGACTTCTCCGGCTATGATAAGCCCGGCGACGGAGGGGACAAATGCAGTGCTGCCGGGAACCTGGCGGCGTGCGGTGCATTTTCTTGCAGTGCCCGGGGGGCATATGCAGTTTGACTTGCAGCTTGTGCCGGCGTCGTCAATCGGGGTCAGCGGCTTTTCTTTTGAGTACACAACCTTAAGTTTTGGTATACCGCGCTTTTTCAGTTCATAACGCATGACGCGCGCAAGGGGACATACAGAAGTTTTGTATATGTCTGCAACCTCAAAAGCAGAGGCGTCAAGCTTGTTCCCGGCACCCATAGAGCTTATTATCGGTGCGCCGGCACCATATGCATTTACAACAAGTTCAATTTTTCCGGTCACGGTGTCTATGGCGTCCACAATGTAGTCGTAGTTTTTGAAATCAAATTCCGATGATGTCTGCGGAGAATAAAAAGTTTTGAAGGTGTTCACCTTTGTGTCCGGGTTTATCTCGGCGATTCTTTGCGCCGCGACGTCAACCTTGTATTTGCCGACAGTGGAGCGCGTGGCAAAAATCTGACGGTTGATGTTTGTCAGACATACTTTGTCATCGTCTATCAGGTCTATTTCTCCGATGCCGCTGCGGACAAGCGCCTCAACCGTATATCCGCCGACACCGCCGATGCCGAAAACGGCAATGCGCGAGGCGGCAAGTTTTTCCATGGATTCCCTGCCCAGCAAAAGTTCTGTTCTTGAAAATTGATTTAACATATATTATTCCTCCGCCAATATACCGGCATTTAATGCCTACCGAATCAATAAGTATTTTACCACACAAAGCCTTATATGTCAATGTGAAGTGCCGTGTTATTTTTTTGAAAGCTAAATATTTTGATAATTATGATAAAAACGGCAAATAATAAAAACATATAAAAGATTAAGATTTTTGTAAAACAAAAGATTGACAGGGAGGTTTTTTATGTGAAAGACAAAATTTTCGGCGTGTTGCAAAGGGTCGGGAGGTCATTTATGCTTCCGATTGCAATACTGCCTGTGGCAGGACTCCTGTTGGGGATAGGCAGCTCGTTTACAAACCAGACGATGCTTGAAACATACAATCTTTCGTGGCTTATCCACCCGGGCGGCTTGCTTTATACATTGCTTGATGTGATGAGCAAGGCAGGGAGCGCGGTTTTTGACAACCTTGCACTCTTGTTTGCCATGGGGGTTGCCATCGGCATGGCAAAAAAAGAAAAAGAGGTTGCCGCGCTTTCGGGCGTGGTTGCATTTTTGGTTATGCATGTCACGATAAGTGCACTTATAAACGCAAGGGGCGGTGTGGAAGCAATGCTGGAAAATTCCACAGCGACAGTGCTTGGGATTACGACTTTGCAGATGGGTGTTTTCGGCGGTATAATAGTCGGGCTTGGCGTTGCGGCACTGCACAACAGGTTCTACAAGGTGCAGTTTCCGCCGATATTTGCATTTTTCGGAGGAACAAGATTTGTACCCATTATATCTGCGCTGGTATATCTTTTTGTGGGGATTCTGATGTTTTTCATATGGCCTGTTGTGCAGAAGGGGATATCCATGCTCGGCAATCTTGTGCTTGCGTCGGGATATTTGGGCACATGGCTTTATGGAATTATAGAAAGGGCGCTGATTCCTTTTGGACTGCACCATGTGTTCTATATTCCGTTCTGGCAGACCTCTGTCGGCGGCAGTGCAGTGATAGACGGCGTCACTGTCCAGGGGGCGCAGAATATATATTTCGCGGAACTTGCGTCAAAATCAACCCAAATGTTCAGCGTGTCGGCGACAAGGTTTATGGCAGGGAAGTTCCCGTTTATGATTTTCGGACTCCCGGGCGCCGCGCTTGCCATGTACAAATGCGCAAGGCCGCAAAAGAAAAAGGTGGCAGGAAGCTTGCTGCTGTCTGCGGCTTTGACATCAATACTGACAGGCATAACAGAACCGCTTGAATTTACCTTTATTTTTGTCGCACCGCTTATGTATGTGGTGCATTGTATACTTGCCGGGCTTTCCTTTATGCTTATGCATATCTTCGGGGTGGGTGTCGGCATGACATTTTCGGGCGGACTTATAGACCTGATTTTGTTTGGTGTGCTTCAGGGCAATGCAAAAACAAACTGGATATATATAGTGTTTGTCGGCATTGCGTATTTCTTTATATATTGGGGAATTTTCACTTTTATGATAAAGAAATTCAATTATATCACTCCCGGACGCGAGGAAGATGATGTGCAGACAAAGCTCTTTACAAGGGCGGACGTTGACGCACGGAAAAAGGGGAATGAGCAGTCGGAAATGATTGTGAAAGGGCTTGGCGGAAAGCAAAACATCACAGATGTGGACTGTTGTGCCACAAGGCTCAGAATAACCGTCAAAGAAAGTGCAAAGGTGTCACAGGATATGCTGAAGGCAAGCGGTGCCTCGGGCGTTATTGTAAAGGGGAACGGTGTACAGGTGATTTATGGCCCGACGGTCACTGTTGTCAAGTCAAATTTGGAGGAATATCTGGATATCCATGCAGAGGAAAAAATGAGAAGTTTTATGCTTTCTTCCCCCATAAACGGCGAAATAGTCAAGCTTTCGGATATTGACGACGGTGTTTTCAGCGAAGGAATACTGGGAAACGGCGCGGCGTTTGAGCCGGAAGAAGGCATTATTTATGCACCGTGTGATGCGGTTATTTCAAATGTAGTGGATTCGCGCCACGCAATAGGCTTGCAGACGGAGGAAGGGTTTGATATTTTGATTCATGTCGGGATTGACACTGTAAACCTGAAAGGAAAATATTTTGAATATGTGCATGAAGAGGGCAAAAAGGTGAAAAAAGGCGATGCTCTTATAAAATTTGACATTGGACAGATAAGAAAAGCAGGGTATCGTGTCATCACACCGATGGTTATTTCAAACAGTGACTCATACAGCGGGATAAATATTCTCAAAGAGGGGAAAGTAAAAAAGGACGAAGATGTATTGGAAATTTTATACTGAGAAGGGGAGAAAAATGTGCAGAAATTTGATTATACAGTAAAAGATGAAATCGGGATACACGCGCGCCCGGCAGGACTTTTGGTGAAGACGGCGGCAAAATTTGCGTCTGAAATCACGCTTACAAACAACAAAAACGAGAAATCCGCTGATGCAAAAAAACTTTTTTCCGTGATGGGGCTTGGGGTCAAATCCGGTGACGCAGTGACAGTTTGTGCAGAAGGGGAAGACGAAAACGAAGCGGTAAAAGGCATGAAAGAATTTTTTGAAACAAATTTATAAAAACAGATATTTGGCTGATGCGGCACGCACCGAAAAATTTTACGCATTTTTCGGTGCGTGTTAGTGTTTTTTATGCCTTTTTTCTCAAATGTGTTGACTTTGCAGTCCTTGTATGATATAACATAACATAGTGTTTGGGGCTAAAAGGGGTGCTTGACTATGAAAAAAGAAATTGACATGATTAACAAAAGCCTGTTTCCGCAAATGATGCGCTTTGCAATGCCGATTGTTATGAGCAGTGTGCTTCAGACTTTGTATAATGCCGCGGATTCGCTGATTGTCGGGAGATACGGCAGTTCCAATGCATTGGCGGCTGTGGGGACTGTCGGGCCGATTGTGAATGTGATACTTAATTTGTTTATGGGGCTGGCAGTCGGGACGAATGTCATAGCGGCAAGGTATTTCGGCGCGGCGAATCATGAAATGGTCAAAAGAACATCGGACACGGCGCTTGTCACTGCACTTTTAAGCGGTATTCTTGCCGGATTGCTGGGCATTTTTATCGCCGCGCCGGTTGCGGAAGTTGTCAGGATTGACCCTGAGATAATAGATATGTCGGTTTTGTATATGCAGATATATTTTCTGGGCTTGCCGTTTACTGCGATATACAATTTTGCGGCGTCGACAATGCGCGGAATAGGAAACACAAAAGGTCCGATGGTTTGTCTTGTGGTATCCGGCATGGTTAATGTCGTATTTAATGTTATTTTTGTCAAATACTGCGGCATGCAGGTGGAGGGCGTGGCAATCGCTACTGTTATCTCACAGGTTGTTTCCGCCGTTATGATTATATGCATGCTGAAAAAGAGCAGAGTGGGATTTTCGCTAAAAGAAATGAAACCCGACAAAAATATATTTAAGTATACATTGAAAATCGGAATACCGGCAGGGATTCAGGGCATGATTTTCAATATATCCAACACCATAACGATATCTGCCGTAAACTCTTTTGGGGCGGCGGCAGCGGCGGCAAACACCGTCGCCGGTCAGATTGAAGGCATAATTTATGTGGCGATAAATTCAATCACCCAGACCGTGACAACCTTTGTCAGCCAGAACATAGGCGCACAGAAACCCGAGAGGCTGAACAAAATCCTTGTGAGGGGATTGGCAATCAGCATTGTCGGCGGGATTTTGATGTCGGCGGGATTTTATGTTTTTAGGGATTTCTTCAACGAGCTTTTTGCACCGGGAGATGCCGATGTTGCAAAATATTCGCTTATTAAGTTTGATTATGTTATAATCCCGTATTTTTTGGTGGCATTCATGGAGATACCGGCAGGGATGCTTCGCGGAATGAATGAAACATTTATTGCCATGCTTATGAGTTTGCTTGGTGTATGCGGATTCAGGGTTGTATGGCAGCTGCTTATCTTCCCGATGCACCGCACGCTGGGATTTTTGTATATATCATATCCCATATCGTGGCTTGGGACGGGATTGGTGTATTTTGCCGCATATATAATATTGAAAAAAAAGCTGGACAAAAATATCACTTCGGGGACGGCGTCGCTTTCAATGTGATGCCGTAACCAAAAGGAGCTGAAAAAGCACATTTTTTACAGCTCCTTTTTTTATGCCTTTATTTACCGTTTTGTTACAAATATAAAAAATACTTTTCTTTTTTTTGTTGGTGTGATATAATAATTTCTGTGGCAGGGTTTTAAACGCATAACCGGCATTTTTGCCTTGTATTTTCATAGGTACATAAATGTTTTTGATAAGGAATGATTATTTTTGGAAAAACTTTGCGTTGATTTGGCGGAAAATTCATATGATATTCTTTTCTCGGACAGTTTTTCGGCATTGCCGCAGGCTTTGGAGAATGTGACAAGATCCCAAAAAGGGCTGATTGTCACCGACTCAAATGTCGACAAGCTTTATGCCGGCGCGGTTGAAAAACTTTTGAGTGAAAACGGTTTTTCTGCCGGGCGGTTTGTTTTCCCGGCAGGGGAAGAAAACAAAAATATGAACACAATACTCGACATATGCAAGGCTTGTCTGGAACAAGGGCTTGACAGGAACAGCTTTGTCGCGGCGCTCGGCGGCGGTGTCGCCGGGGACATGGCAGGGTTTGCCGCCGCGATTTATATGAGAGGGATTGATTTTGTGCAGATTCCGACAACACTTCTCAGCCAATCCGACAGCAGTGTCGGCGGCAAAACAGGTGTTGATTTTATGGACGGGAAAAATATCCTCGGCGCGTTTCATCAGCCAAAGCTGGTGTATATAAATGTGGACGTGCTGAAAACATTGCCGGAACGTGAATTTGTGTCGGGCATGGGAGAGGTCATAAAGCACGGCATAATTGCCGACAAGGCGTTTTTGGATTATATTGCCGAAAATTCGGATTCTGTGAAAAAGCTGGACACAAAAACTCTTCTGAAAATGTGCAAAAAAAACTGTGCGATAAAGGCGGCGGTTGTTTCCCGGGACGAAAAGGAGCAAGGACTGCGTGCGATTTTGAATTTCGGGCACACCGTGGGGCATGCTGTGGAAACGTATTATAAATTTAAGCTTTCGCACGGTGAGTGTGTCGGGATTGGAATGTATGCGGCGGCGGTGATTGCCAAAAACCGCATGATGATATCGGAAACGGAGCTGCATACGCTGACAGAAGTTTTGGAAAAATACGGTTTTGAGCTGCATGTAAAGCTTAAAAATCCAAAAAAAATTATTGAAATAATGCACATGGACAAGAAAGCGCATGACGGAATTTTGAAATTTATTTTGCCATGCGGATTAGGGAAAGTGACGGCGGCGGAAAATGTCACCGAGGGAGAAATTTTAACGGCATTGAAAGCGATTGACAAGGGCTGAATCGCAGAATGTGCTGTTTTTAAAAGTCAGAAAGGAATATGCAGATGCTTTTGTGGTCATTGCTTGCGGGGATAATTATAATATTGGATCAGCTGACAAAATACCTTGTTGTGGAAAATATAGGAAAAACACAGGTTGTCACGTTGATTCCGAAGGTTTTGGATTTGGTTTATGTAAAAAATACCGGCGCGGCATTCAATATTTTGTCGGGCAGAATTGGCTTTTTGAGTATAATATCGCTGTTGTTTGTCATCGGCGTTATATGGTATATGATTGTAAAAAAACCGCAGAACAGGCTGTTTTGTATTGCGCTTATGCTTCTGTTTTCGGGCGCGGTCGGCAATATGGCAGACAGGATTTTCAGGGGCTTTGTGGTTGATTTTATAAAGACGGTTTTTATTGAGTTCCCTGTCTTTAACATTGCTGACATCGCAATCACCTGCGGGGCAATATTGCTTATAATATACTTGCTTTTTTTTGAGGGGAGAAAAGAATAAAACATGGAAATCACAGTTTCTGAGGCAGGTGTAAGGCTGGATAAATATGTAAGCGAGAATGCAGAAAATATTTCGCGTTCTTTTGCGGCAAAACTGGCGGAAAGCGGGCAAATTACAGCAAACGGCAAAACCGTCGGGAAAAATTATAAGACTGCCGCCGGGGATATACTGAAAATTGACCTCCCCGAGGCGGAGGAGGCACAGATTCTCCCGGAGGATATTCCGCTTGACATAGTTTATGAAGATGACAACCTGCTTGTTGTGAACAAGCCGCAGGGAATGGTTGTGCACCCGGCGCCGGGCAATTATTCCGGCACGCTTGTCAATGCGCTGATGTTTCATTGCAAGGGAAACCTCTCAGCGATAAACGGCACAATCCGCCCGGGAATTGTGCACCGCATAGACAAGGACACAAGCGGACTTTTGGTTGTGGCAAAAAACAACAATGCACATGCTGCTCTGTCAGAACAACTGAAAGAAAAAAAGGCAGTGCGCAAATATTATGCACTTGTAAACGGGGTTGTAAAGGAAAACGGCACGGTTGACAAGCCCATAGCGCGCCATCCGCGCGACAGAAAGAAAATGGCGGTTGTCCAAGGCGGCAGAGATGCGGTTACGCACTACAAGGTTCTTGAAATATATGATAGATATACATTGCTTGAGTGTATCCTGGAAACAGGGAGGACGCACCAGATTCGTGTGCACATGTCATATATAGGGCATAGCATTGTGGGTGACAAAACATATGGCAGACAAAAAGAAGAATTTAAGCTTTCGGGGCAGTTGCTTCATGCCAAAACAATAGGTTTTGTTCACCCTGTGACAGACGAATATATGGAATTTTCTTCCGATATTCCGGAATATTTTTCACAAGTATTAAATAAACTTGACAAAAGACGAAAATAAGGAGATGTATTATTTTGGAAAAGAAAACTAAGGTTTGCGTTATTTTTGGCGGAACATCACCCGAGCATGACATTTCAGAATTGTCCGCCTTTTCGGTTATAAGTAATTTAAATAAAGATAAATACAAGCTTTATCTTATCGGGATAACAAAAAAGGGAAAATGGTATCTGTACAGCGGAAAACCCGAAAATATACCCGGCGGAAAGTGGGAAAAAGACAAAAAGCATCTGCGCCGTGCGATAATTTCGCCCGATTCGGGGCACAAAGGTATTATCGATTTGGAAAGCGCAAAGACAATCAAGATTGATATTGTTTTCCCGGTGCTCCACGGCGAGTGCGGCGAGGACGGCACGATACAGGGGCTTTTTGAAATGGCAGGGCTTAAATATGTCGGCATGGGCGTGCTTGCGTCGGTGACGGCGATGGACAAAACATTTACCAAAATTATCCTCAAAAATGCCGGTATACCGCAGGCAGACTGGGTTGTCGCAAAGACATGGGAATTTGACCGGATTGAGAGCATAATGGACGAGGCGGAAAGAAAATTCGGTTATCCATGCTTTGTAAAGCCGGCAAACACGGGCTCTTCTGTCGGTGTGGGAAAAGCACACAACCGTGCAGAACTGAAAGACGCGCTTTATGCGGCGGCAGAATATGACAGGAAAATACTTATCGAAGAATACATAGACGGGCACGAAGTTGAATGTTCGGTTTTGGGGAATGAAAATCCGAAGGCGGCGGAGGTCGGTGAAATTATTCCTACGGTGGAGTTTTATGACTTTGACGCAAAATATTCGGACGCTTCCACGACACTGCGTATCCCGGCGGATATTGACGAAAACGCAAGGGAAACAATCAGAAAATATGCGGTTGATGCCTTCAAGGCTTTTGGCGGTGCCGGTCTTTCCAGGGTGGATTTTTTTGTGAAATACAAGGACAACACTGTCGTGCTGAACGAAATAAACACCATGCCGGGTTTTACCAATATAAGCATGTATCCGAAGCTTTGGCAGGCGGCGGGGCTGGAATATGACAAATTGCTTGACAGACTCATAGAACTTGGACTTGAGAGAGTAAAGAAACAGTGAGGTAACAATGGATAACAGAAGTATCGGAATATTCGACTCGGGCCTGGGCGGACTGACTGTGATGAAGTGTGTCATGGACGAACTGCCGCATGAAAGCATAGTATATTTCGGCGACACCGGACGCGTGCCGTATGGGACAAAGTCAAAGGAAACCATTATTAAATATTCTATGTCCGATGTGCATTTTCTGGAGAGCAATGATGTGAAGCTCATCATCATTGCATGCGGAACGGCAAGCTCCATTGCACTGCCGCATATAAAAACCGATGTCCCCGTCATAGGGGTGGTGGACGCGACGGCAGAGGCGGCAGTGAGGGCAACAAAGAATAAAAAGGTAGGCATAATCGGGACGGGCGCCACAATCAAGAGCGGCGCATATGAAAAAATAATAAAAAAACACGGGATAGACACTTATTCAAAGGCATGTCCCTTGTTTGTCCCTCTGGTGGAAAACGGTCACTTTGAAACCGAAGTTGTGCGCCTTGTGGCGGAAGAATATCTTGCACCGATAAAACAGCAGGGTGTGGACACGCTGATTCTCGGCTGCACACATTATCCGCATCTGAAGAAGGTCATCGGGGAATTTATGGGCGATGATGTTGTGCTGATAGATCCAGGGGCAGAGGCGGCAAAATTCATCAAATGTGAATTTGATGAAAAGAAAATGCACTCCGAAAGAAATGACCCCGAACAATACAAATATTTTGTCAGCGACAGCGTAGAGGACTTTGAAGAACTGGCGTCTGCTTTTCTGCACAGAAACATCAACGGAAAGGTGAAAAAAATTGACATTGAAAAATACTGAAAACAGTGCTATAATAAAAATCAGGAACACCCAGTCGGCAGAGGACACAGAGGAAACGGTGGAGCTGATAACCGAGGGAAAGTTCTACAAATCCGGTGATAAGCTGTATATTTTTTACACAGAGGAAGATGAAGGGGAAAAGACGACAATCATGCTGATTGCGGCAGAGGACAGTGTTACACTGAGCAGAAAAGGCAGTTATGCGTCAAAAATGTTTTATCGCCCCGGGGAGGACACGCAGGTTATGTATCATACGCCGTATGGCGTCATGACAATGCGTCTGAAGACACTCTGTGTGGAAAATCATCTTGATGAGGGCGGGGGGACCTTGAGATTATTATACAGGCTTTCGGTAAACGGAGATGAAATAAACAACGATTTGACACTGACGGTCAAGACGGAAAGGGATGAATAACCAATGAAAAAATTGATTTCGGCAATGGCGGCACTCGCTTTGGCATTTGCCGGCACTGGGGCATATGCCTATGATGTCGGGGAAATGAGTGACGAATATGAATACTTTGAAAAAGTGTCGGGATATGCCGCGGAAATGTACATAGATGACAGCATAACAAAAGAAGATGTCATGCAGATGGGATTAAACAAGCTTTTGAAAAACAATCCGGAATTGGTGGAAGAAATTTTGAAGGCGGGTTTTTCCTCTTTGGACAATTACAGTGATTTTTATACATACAGTGATTTTAAAAAGTATGTTAACGACCTGAACCATACATTTTATGGGATTGGGGTGGTTATACAAAAAGATGGCGACTATGTCAAAATTGTACGCTGCCTGGACGGCGGAAGCGCCGGTGAGGCCGGGCTTCAGGGCGATGACAAAATCATAAAGGTTGACGGGCAGGACGTTGTCGGACAGACCCTTGACACTGTACAGTCTTTGGTTGTCGGCGAGCTCGGTACGGAGGTGACAATTACCGTTTTGAGGGGGACAGGGGAACTCACGTATACCTTGCAAAGACGTCCTGTTTCAAGCGAAACGGTGGGTTATGCAATACTTGAGGGAAATATTGCATATGTGGAAATTCTGAATTTTGCACTCACAACGTCAGATGAGTTCCGTGACACGCTTGACGAGCTGAAAAGCATGGGAGTGTCAAAGATAATTCTTGATTTGCGCGACAATCCGGGCGGATATCTGAGGACTGCTGTGGAAATGGCTCAGATGATTGTGCCAAAAGGCGTGATTGTGCAGACGATGTACCGCCAGGAGGAATATAATCAGACATTTTATTCGGAACTGGAAAAGCCGGATTTTGAGTTTGCCGTTTTGGTGAACGGGAATACGGCAAGCTCCGCCGAGATTCTTTCGGCGGCGATTGCCGAGTCGGGGGTCGGCACCCTTGTGGGCGAAACAACCTACGGAAAGGCGCTTATACAGGAAATGATTAACCTTGCCGACGGCTGTGCTTTTAAGATTACAACCGGCAAATATCTCACGAGAAACGGAAATGACATAAACAAAGTGGGCATTGTGCCGGAGCATGAAATTGCAAACCCAAAGCAAAAGATAACCACGTCAAGATATGAACAGTTTGACTACGTGACGAAATGGCGCATGGGTGACCGCGGCACAGGTGTGAAGGCGGCAAAACAAAGATTGCTTCTTTTGGGCTACAAAATCACATCGGGTGACGAAACCTTTAACAGTGAACTGACCGACGCAGTGTCAAAATTCCAGTCGGACATGGGGTTGTATCCTTATGGTGTTCTTGACAAGACCACACAGGTGCAGATGGAAAATAAATTTGCGGAGCTGGAAGAAACTGTGGACATGCAGCTGATAACGGCGTATAAGCTTTTCGGCGGTACGGAAGAACAGCTTTATAAAAATCAATAATTATGTGCAGTGTGCCGATGTTTTGCCGGCACACTGTTTGTTTTTTGTGTCTTTTTTGTTAAATCGGTTGACTTAAAATGCTTTTTGGTGTATAATTATTACAATAGGGAAAATGTATGACATTGGAAGGGAAGTGCAAAGATGGATAAGAGAAAGGTGCTTATAATTGAAGATGAGCAGCCGATAGTTGAAATATTAAAGTTTAACCTTGAAAAAGAGGGATATGAGGTTGATTACGCTCTTGACGGACTTACGGGATTTAACAAGGCATTGTCGGGAGAGTGTGACCTTATACTTCTCGACGTGATGCTGCCGGGCATGGACGGATTTGAAGTGTGCAGAAAAGTGCGTGAAAAGTCTGCTGTCCCGATTATCATGCTGACGGCGAGAGAAGAAGAGGTGGACAAGGTGCTCGGGCTGGAGCTCGGCGCAGACGATTATATGACAAAGCCGTTTTCTATAAGAGAGCTTACTGCAAGGGTCAAAGCAAATCTGAGAAGAACCGTGTCGGAAAACACAGCTGCGGCTTCTTCAAAAAATGACGGCAATATCATTGTGTCCGGGGACCTGATGATTAACATAGAGCGTTATGAGGTGCAAAAGCGCGGGCAGGTTATTGAGATAACCCTGAGGGAATTTGAACTCTTGAAATTCCTGGCGATGCAGCCCGAGAAGATATTCACCAGAGAAAGCCTTTTGGAAAATGTATGGGGATATGAATATTACGGCGATGTGCGTACGGTTGACGTGACTGTAAGAAGGCTCAGAGAAAAAATTGAAGATGACCCGGGCATGCCGCGCTATATTGTGACAAAGCGCGGAGTGGGCTATTACTTTAATAAGGCGTGAGCAGATGTTTAAAAGTATTCAGTATAAAATTGTTCTCATATTTGTATTGCTGACGCTTTCAATTACAACAGTAATAGGGTCGTTCACCGTTATAAATATAATGAATTTTTATAACAATGAATTTTCGGTGATGATGAAACAGGTTTTTGACGAAGATTTGATTTATCAGCTGTCCAAAACGGCAGAAATGGCGGACGGTGCCGAAGGTATTGAAAACACCGTCAGGACATACATCGGACCGCTGGGGATTGACACATACAGGTTTTATTGCATATTGGACGGAAAAACAGGGGCGATTATATCAAGTTCTGACGAAGCAAAAAGCCATAATATGGAAATCAGCGAAAATATCATAACTGCGATGAGCGGCAAAATCGGCGATGCGCCGTCCTCAAACAGTGCGTATATGGATTATGCTGTCCCGATTTCCTCGGGGAATGAGTGCAAATACATAGTTTATGTGCGCGACACAAAAGATGAGGTGCGAAGCGTAAACCGTAATGTTCTGGTCATTATATTCCAGGCTGTCATGCTGTCGGTGGTGACGGCTATCATTATCGGTTATCTGCTGAGCAGAACAATAACCACTCCGATAATAAGGCTCACAAAAAGGGCGGAAAAGCTTGCAAAGGGCGATTTTGGTTCTATGGAGGAGTCGGAGGCAGACGACGAGATAGGAAGGCTGACAAATACATTTCGTTCTATGGCATATGCACTTAACGAAACGATTGATGAAGTAAATTCCGAAAAAACAAAGATAGAAACACTTCTTGAAAACATGACCGACGGCATTTTGGCGTTTAACCTTGACGGCAAAATTATACATATCAACCCGGAGGCAAAAAAACTGACCGACTGCGGAGATGAGGCGGAATTTAATTCGCTTTTTAAAAATCTTGGGGCAGACATCACTTTGGGAGATTTGCTGTATATAAAACACGAAAAGCCTGTGGAAAAGCAGATTTATTTTAATGATAAATACATAAAGCTGACCTTTGCACCGCTCAGTATCGAAGAGAAAATCGGCGGAGTGATTGTTGTGCTGCACGACATCACAAAGCAGGAAAAACTGGAGCTTTCGAGAAGAGAATTTGTCGCAGACGTTTCGCACGAGCTGAGGACGCCGCTTGCTACGGTGAAGTCTTATGCGGAAACGCTTATGGACGGGAATGTCGAGGACGCGGAACTTTCGCACAAATTTCTGTCTGTCATCGTCAAAGAAACCGACAGAATGACGCGTATTGTTAAGGATTTGCTGACCCTCTCAAAGCTTGACGGGGCGGAAAATGCGCCGAAAAATCTTGAAACAATCAACATAAAGCAATTTTTGAGCGGGATTATTGAAAAGATGTATATAAACGCCAAAAAGAAAAACCAGACGGTGACTTATAATATTGACGAAAATATCCCCGACATAGAGGCAGAAAGCGACAAGCTCGAGCAGGTGATTATAAATATTTTGTCCAATGCTATAAAATATACTGCCGGCGGGGGACATATAAAAATTGTTGCGGGTGCGTTGTACAGTGAAATATTTATCAAAATTATTGATGACGGAATCGGCATACCAAAAGAAAATCTTTCGCGTATTTTTGAGAGATTTTACCGTGTTGACAAAGCCAGGAGCCGCGAAACGGGCGGAACGGGGCTGGGGCTTGCGATTGCAAAGCAGATTATGGACAACATGGGCGGAGCCATCACGATAAATTCCGAGTATATGAAGGGGACAGAAGTAATTATTTCCATACCGCAAAAATAGTTGTTATGTCTTTTTAAAAGTTGTGTAATTGACTTGTAACACAAAATATGTTATAATTGTTGTAACAGTTGAGGCGGATTAAAATTTTTGATTCGTATGTATCAGTGGGAAGGTATGTTTTTAAGGGTTTTGATATTTACATAATTTTTTTTGGATTTTTCAAGGAGTGAATGTAATGAAAAAAATAATAGCAGTGCTTTTGACAGCACTTTCATTGATAATGGCGATTCCGTCCGTCGGATATGCGGCTTTCGGCAGTTCGCTTTCGCTTTATGCGGCAGGAAACAGCAGTTCGCTGATTTACATAAAACGTCCGGAATCACATTCCGCGTCGACATCTGACAGGACATACACAATTTCTGCCGTCGGTGCACAGGGCACCAGGGTGCGTGTGTACAGATACAATCCTTCTTCGGGGACATGTTATTTGATTAAAAACGAAGCGCAGATTGGTGCAAGCGGCTTGTACAGCACTGTTGTTGATTTGACGTCGGATTCAAACATTTTTATGGTAACCGCAGAAAACGGCGCAAGCAGCCAGGTTGTCAGGATAGACATAAGCAAGGTGAAGAAAAGCACTGTAAACAAACTGAAGAATGTGACTGTTACAATGAGAAATTTCTTTGATTGATAATGGGGTTTAATATGAAAAAAGAGCATTTGAAAAACATAGCGCTTGTTTTGCTGGTTGCGATGAATCTTTTATTAGGCTCGAATATATTGTTTGATAAAAAATTATGGCCTTCCGGCTATAATTTTTTTGATTCCGAATATTTTCCGATTCTGAGATTGTTTGAAAAAAAGGCAAAAGCCGACAAAAACACAATTGAACGTGCGGTGCATCTCACAATGCCGGAAAAAATTATATTCAACACCGGTGACCAGTCCACGCGTTTTTCAGTGAATTCGGACAATGACGAGTATACCAAAATCATCGAGAACTGCGAAGATGTGTTTACAGCGGCGATGCTTTGCTCCGATGAGAGAATTGCGGAGGTGGAAAGTGAAGAATGGTTTTCCGCCCTTATGACAAAGTCAGTGTATCTCAGCTATTATACGGAATACGAAACGGGGCTTTTTGCAAACTTTCTGGGGCTGCGAGAAACATCGCTGTCGCAGAGGGTGAATACATTTTCCAATGTGGTTATCAGCCTTTCCGACAATGTTTCTGTTTATTTTGAGGACAGCAGTACCAAAAAATATTACAGAGTAAGGACAGGGAACCGCTTTGAAGATTTTAAAAATGTGACGGAACAGTTTGTGACGACACAATCGGCGGAAAACAGCAATCAAAGCACTATAAATTATTCTTTTGACCTGAATTTTGACAAGTCATTCGGGACACAGAAAACCATAATTGCTTCTATGGTGCCGATTTATTCCAACACGCGCATAGAGCCTGTCGTGAACTCAAGGAATGTATTGCTGAACGACGGGAAATTTGATAATGGAACAATCAATAAAATTGTGCGCATATTCGGCGTCAATTCCAATACGGCAAGAAGATACACCGAGGCGGACGGCACTGTTGTTTTTGTGGAAAACAATGCAACGCTTAAGCTCCATGCCGATGGCGTTGTTGAATATAAGGCGCGCGGAAACGGGATTTCGCTTGATGAGATGTCGGGCGGCTACAGTATATCAAAGCTGAACGAATTTGTGAGTTCTGTAAATGACGCGGCAGGCGCCGACGAAAATATATATCTTTCTTCAAAGGCGGTGTATGGGGAGCAGAACATTACATTTGATTATGTCTGCGCCGGAATGCCTGTAAAAATAAATATGCCGAACACGGAGAACGCTGTTTCGTGCCTGATTGAGGACGGATATATAAAAGAATACAAGCATGTTTTGCGCGACTATGTGAGGACGGGAGAATATGCAGACACACCGGAGTATATAACGGCTGTGGACGACACAATACAAAAATATTCTGCCATGACCGGGACGGTGACGATAAACAAGCTTTATCTTGCATATACGGACAACGGGAATGACGGTGTGCTGAGCGCCGGCTGGTGTGCCGATGTTGAGGCTGTGATTGCAGGCAGTGAGGAGGAATAAAATGAATTGGTATAAAGCAAAAACAATTTTGATTGTATTCCTTGTCATTACAAATGCATTTCTCTTGTTCAACATTATTTTCAATGTCAAAGACGGTACATATATCAGCGATAAAACAATTTCGGAAACGGCGGCAATTCTGCACAACAACGGGATAGATATAGATGAGAACATAATTCCGCACAAAAATGTCAACGCCGGGCAGTTTGAGGCTGATAATATTATAGAAGGATATCAGTCTTTTGCGGAAAAGCTTCTGGGGGAAAATCCGGAAAAAATATCCGACACACAGTATACAAGTGAGAAGGGAACATTAGAATTTTCGGGTGATTTTTTTGCTTTTACGCAAAAAGGCGATGTGTCGCATGGAGATGAAAAGACGGACAGGGAGCTTTTGCACAGTCTTGGGATTGATATATCCGATTATGTGTATCAACAAGGCGTTTTCAGCAAAAAGGTAAACAAACTGAATGTTTTTAATTCCAGACTGAGCGTAGACCAAAACGAGCAGGGGGAAGTGACTGTTTCGGGAGTGTGGTTTGAAAAAAATTCAAATAAAATTTTGTCGCCGGGCACAATGAAACCGATAACCGCGGTTTTGATTGATTTTATATCTTCTCCCGAAAGACCGCAGGGGGACATCAGCATTGTCAGCCTTGAATGGGGATATACGGTGTATGAAACGGAAGTCTTTCACAAGTCCATAGTCCCTGTCCCTGTGTGGAAAATAGAGCTTTCCGACGGCGAAAAAATATATATGGACGCGAGGAACAACTAAGCGGATAAGAAAAAATCTATAAAAATTTTCAAGAACAGGAAGTAATTTCTGTTCTTATTTTTTTAGAAAACGTATTGTATTATTCGTGTTTTTGTGATATTATTATTACAGTAAAATTGTGAGGAGGAGTAATATGCCATACAAAATAGTTACAAAAAAAGTATTGAATCCACAAATTTTTTTGATGGAAATAGAAGCACCGCTGATTGCAAAAAAGGCGAAACCGGGGCAGTTTATCATTCTGAGAATTGATGAATACGGCGAACGTGTGCCCTTTACCATTGCTGATTTTGACCGCAGCAAAGGGACTGTGACGATTATCGTGCAGATTGTGGGCAAGACAACAAAGGATTTGTCTGCTCTTCCCGAAGGCGGAGAAATCCTTGATTTTGCGGGCCCCCTGGGGCTCCCGACAGAACTGGAGGGAATAAAGAAAGCGGCAGTCATTGGCGGCGGACTCGGCACGGCGATTGCGTATCCGCAGGCAAAGAAGCTGCATGCCATGGGCGCAGAGGTGCATGTCATAACGGGATTTCGTAACAAAAATCTCATAATCCTTGAAGATGAACTGAAAAAGGTTTCAGACAAGCTTGTCATAACAACAGATGACGGTTCAAACGGTTTGAAAGGTTTTGTCACGGACAGACTCAAGGAATTGATTGAGGACGGAAATAAATATGATGCTGTGATTGCGATAGGACCGCTGGTTATGATGAGGGCTGTCAGCAATCTGACAAAAGAATACGGGATAAAAACAATTGTGAGCATGAACCCGATTATGATTGACGGCACAGGCATGTGCGGAGGCTGCCGCGTGATTGTGGGCGGAGAAACCAAGTTTGCATGCGTTGACGGGCCGGATTTTGACGGACATCTCATTGACTGGAACGCGGCTTTGGAACGTCAGCAGATGTTTAAAACTTATGAAAAACGTGCTTGTGAAGAAGGAAGATGCAGAATAGGGAGGGATAATAATGCCTAACATGTCTTTGAAGAAAAATCCGATGCCGGAGCAATGCCCGAATGAGAGAAACAAAAACTTCCTGGAGGTGGCAACCGGCTATACAGAGGAAATGGCGATTGATGAGGCAAAAAGATGTTTGAATTGTAAGCATAAGCCGTGTATGAGCGGCTGCCCTGTCAGTGTCAAAATTCCGGAATTTGTCGCCCTCATCGCAGAAGGTGATTTTGAGGGGGCATATCAGAAAATAAAAGAAACAAATGCTTTGCCTGCTGTGTGCGGAAGGGTTTGTCCGCAGGAATCGCAGTGCGAATCAAAGTGTGTGCGCGGAATAAAGGGCGAAAGCGTCGGCATCGGCAGACTGGAACGTTTTGCGGCAGACTGGCACATGAAAAATGTACAGGACAAACCGCAAAAACCCGAGCCGAACGGCAAAAAGGTTGCGGTTGTCGGCAGCGGCCCTTCGGGGCTCACCGCAGCGGGGGATTTGGCAAAGCTGGGGTATGAGGTCACAGTCTATGAGGCTTTTCATGTTGCCGGCGGCGTGCTTATGTATGGCATACCCGAATTCAGACTGCCGAAAAACATTGTCCAGAAGGAAATTGAGAACCTTAAGGCGATGGGAGTCAAGGTGGAAACAAATGTCATTGTCGGGAAAACAATCACAATTGATGAGCTTATTTCCGATTTTGGGTTTGATGCGGTATTCATCGGCTCGGGCGCGGGGCTTCCTTCCTTTATGAGAATAGAAGGGGAAAGCCTGAACGGCGTATATTCCGCAAATGAGTTTTTGACGAGAATAAACCTCATGAAGGGATATAAATTCCCGGAATATGACACACCTGTTTTTGTGGGGAAAGATGTTGCCGTATTTGGAGGCGGAAACGTGGCGATGGACGCGGCGAGGTGCGCAAAACGCATGGGCGCCGAGAATGTATATATAGTATACCGCCGCGGCAAAGAAGAATTGCCGGCGCGTGCGGAAGAAGTCGGGCACGCGGAGGAAGAGGGGATAATCTTTAAACTCCTCACCAATCCGACAAAATTCATCGGCGACGAAAAAGGCTGGCTTACCGGCGTGGAGGTTGTCGACATGAAACTGGGCGAGCCTGACGAAAGCGGAAGAAGGCGGCCGGAAAAAATACCGGGGAGTGAGCATATCCTGGATATTGAAACAGCAATAATTGCAATCGGTCAGACGCCGAATCCTCTCATCAAGTCCACCACAAAAGGATTGGAAACAAACAAAAGAGGCTGCATTGTTGTAAACGAAGAGGGCTTGACAAGCCGCGAGCATGTTTATGCCGGCGGCGACGCAGTGACCGGCGCGGCAACTGTTATTCTTGCGATGGGCGCGGGAAAAACTGCCGCAAAAGCCATAGACGAAGAATTGAATAAATAATAACCGGGGGGCTGTGGTTTTTTAGAATCACAGCCCCGTTGAAATGTAAAACAAACCAATATAAGTACAAAAAATGAAACTATTATTAACAAACTGTGAAAAATGCCCAAACGCCATTGACAAAACGCAAAAAACAGTTATAATGACTTATGGAGCAAAAAAACAGAAGGGAACAATATGGGCAAATGCCCTGTTGGTGTGGAAATATAATGACCGAAACAATAAAACCGGAGCTGGAAAATTTGTTTGAAACCTATAAGGAGTTCAGGCAGTTTATGACGATGTATCACAGCGCCATCAAGGAAGTGAGGACAAAGTTTGAAATACTGAACGATGACCTCTCGATGGACTATGACAGAAATCCTATAGAAATGATAAAATCAAGAATAAAATCGCCCGAGAGCATTGTGGGCAAGCTTCAGCGGAAAGGGATACCGTTCAGCATTGAGAACGTTGTGGAAAATATCAACGATATTGCCGGGGTCAGGGTGATTTGTTCTTTTGTAGACGATATCTACAAGGTTGCCGAAATGTTTGTTTCGCAAGACGACATAAATGTTCTTGAAGTGCGCGATTACATAAAAAATCCAAAGCCGAACGGATATAGGAGTTATCACATGATTGTGGAGGTGCCGGTGTTTTTTGCGCAATTTCGGCGCAACATGAAGGTTGAAGTGCAATTCAGAACAATCGCGATGGATTTTTGGGCAAGTCTTGAACACAAGATGCACTACAAAAAGGATATCGAGGGAAGTGAGGATATTGTAAACCGGCTTAGGGAATGTGCGGCGGTGATTGCCATGACAGACCTTAAGATGCAGGAAATAAACAAATCAATAACAGAGATAAGGAGCGAACATAATGATTGAAGTGAAGAATCTGTGCAAAACCTACGGCAATCATAATGCTGTTGCCGACTTGACTTTTACCATAGGAAGCGGCCATATATATGGTTTCCTGGGCCCGAACGGCGCGGGAAAGTCAACGACCATGAATATAATCACGGGTTGTCTTGCAGCGACAAGCGGCAGTGTGACCGTTGACGGTTTTGACATTTTGGAAAACGCAACAGAGGCAAAAAAGCGTATAGGGTATCTGCCGGAACAGCCTCCGGTTTTCGGGGATATGACGCCGCTGGAATATCTGGATTTTGTTGCTGATGTGAAGAAAATCAGCAAGCAGGACAAAATGTCCGCAATCGAGGAAGTCATGGACAAAACCGGGATTACAGGAGTAAAAGGCAGGCTCATCAAAAATCTCTCAAAGGGATATAAACAGCGTGTCGGCATTGCACAGGCGATTTTGGGGAATCCTTCAATAATAATCCTTGACGAACCGACAGTCGGGCTTGATCCAAAGCAAATTATAGAGATAAGAAAGCTCATAAAAGAATTGGGTGAGGAACACACAGTTATCCTCAGCAGCCATATTCTGTCAGAAATACAGGCAGTGTGCGATGAAATTTTGATTATATCGGCCGGCCGCCTGGTGGCGAATGACACTGCACAGAATCTTGAAAACATGTTTGAAGGCAGCGCGACGCTGGAGATAACAGCAAAGGCTGACGCAAAAACCGTGTGGTCTGTATTAAACGGTGTTGAGGGTGTATTGAAAGCAACTTTTGGCGACAGCGGTGAAAACTTTGCCAATGCAGACATCACCGTGAAAGATGCGGAAGTGACGGAAAAGGTTTTCTTTGCTTTTGCGGAAAAAGGCATTGCGCTGACAAAAATAATGTACAAGGGCGCAACGCTTGAAGATGTGTTTATGGAATTGACAACTATAGACAAAAAGATAGATGACAGCGGGGAAACAACGGAAGAAACCGATGAAGCAGAGGAAGAAAGCACGGCAGAAACAAACGAAAATGAGGAGGCGGCAGAATGAAAGCAGTATTTTTAAAGGAGTTTAAGTCCTTTTTCAACAATATGTCCGGGTATATTTTTTGCGCATTCATGCTTTTGTTTGCAGGTATTTACACCATGGCGATAAACCTCAAAAACGGTTCGGCAAATTTTGAATATGTCCTGGGAAATATGTCATTTGTATATTTGGTGGCGATACCTGTACTGACAATGCGCATTATTTCTGAGGACAGGAGGCAAAAGACCGACCAGCTCTATTATTCACTTCCGCTGAAGATGAGTGAAGTTGTTCTCGGAAAGTATTTTGCGATGATTGCAGTGCTTGCGATACCGACCGTCATAATGGCGTTGTATCCGTTGCTTTTGGCATGTTTCGGCACAGTGTCCTTCAGTGCGGCGTACAGCAGTCTTTTTGCCTTCTTCCTGATGGGCACGGCGTTGACGGCGGTTGGAATGTTTATATCGTCGCTGACAGAAAATCAGGCGATTTCCGCTGTGATTTGTCTGATAGTTATGCTTGTAAGCTATTATATCGGCGCAATTGCGGATTTGGTGTCGGTGTCGTCAACGGTGTCTTTTGTCACGCTGACTGTCCTGGCGCTTTTGGTTGCGGGGATTATTTGGTATATGTCAAAAAGCGGAACAACGGCTTTGATATTTTTGGCTGCCGCGGAAATTGCGGCAGTAATCATAAAGTCTGCCGCACCAAATATGATGAACGGACTGTTGCCGAAACTTTTAAACAGATTTTCGATTTTTGAAAGGTTTTACACATTCCCAAACGGAATTTTTGACATCACGGCATTGGTTTATTTTGTGGCGATTGCCGCCGTGTTTGTTTACTTTACGGTGCAGTCGATGGAAAAAAGGAGGTGGAGTTGATGAAAAAGTTTGATTTTGAAGAAATGAAAAAGGCTGTAAAGGGAGCTTTTTCAAAGCAAAACTTTTCGGAAAAGAACTTTAGATTCGGGGGGTACAGCGTCCTCTCGGGCATTATTGTCCTTTGTATTGCAATATTTGTTGTTCTTGCCGTCGAGTCTGTGTCGTCAAAGTACACCAAACTGGACTTTACTTCAGGAAAACTCTTCAGTATATCGCAGGAAACGGAGAATATCGTAAAAGGACTGGACAAGGACGTGCAGATATACTTTATTGCACAAAGCGGCTCTGAGGACCAACTGATACAGAATATACTGGAGCGTTATGATGATTTGAGCGACAAGCTTACCGTGACAGTGAAAGACCCGACGGTGAACCCAAACTTTGCATCACAATATACATCCTTGAAGGTTTCGCTTAACAGCATTATAGTGGTATGCGGTGAAAAGAGCAGATATATAAGCTATGAGGATTTGTACAACACACAGACGGATTATCAGACATATTCACAGACCACAGAATTTGTGGGAGAAAGCAATATCACAAGTGCAATCAGCTATGTTTCGGGGGACACATTCCCGAAAATATATATAATATCAGGGCATGGCGAGGCGGCTTTGAGCGATTCTGTAAAAGAAGCGGTAAAGAAAAACAATGTTGAAACAGAAGAGATTAGCCTGCTTACAGCCGAGAATATCCCGGAAGATGCTGCAGGAGTCATGATTTATGAGCCGAGCACCGACATATCAGACAGCGAAAAAAATCTTCTTCTCGATTATACAAAGAAGGGCGGAAGCCTGATTGTGTATACCGGCTATACGGGAAACAATCTCCCAAACATCAATGCACTTATGTCAAACTATGGCATGACCAGTGAAAACCTTATGGTTTTTGAAGGGGACAATACAAAGTGTGTAAGGGGATATAATTATTATCTTGTGCCGGACATGGGAGAGCATGACATCATAAACCCAATCAAAGAGGGCGGATATTCAGTTCTTGTGCCTATGGCAAAACCGATTATACTTACCGGGAGTGAGGACAGCTCGACGACTGTGACGCCGATTCTTACAACGTCGGCAGATGCTTATACAAAGGTAAATGTACAGTCCACAACGGAAAGAGAGCCGGGCGATGCAGTTGGGCAATATGTTGTCGGGGTGGCTGTGACGGCAAAAACGGACAGCACTGATGCGCATATCGTTTGGATAACATCGGGGCAGATGCTTGATGACAGTGTAAACCAGCTGGTTTCGGGTGCAAATCAGGATTTGCTGCTCAATGCCGTAAACTGGATTGGCGGACGGGAAGAAAGCATTGCCATCCACCCGAAAACTCTGTCAAATGAATATCTGACGGTAAGCTCTGCAGCATCAACGGTATGGAGTGTCATTCTTGTGTTTGTCATTCCTGTTGCGGCGATTGTTTTGGGCATATATATATGGAGAAGGAGGAAAACAAGATAATGGCACGTTCAAAAAAACTGCTTATTCTTTCTTCTGTGTTGCTGATTGCTGTTGTTGTATACGTGCTTGCGCTGAAATTTGGGGGAGAAAAGAAAGAAAACAATATCAAGTTTAGCAATATCAGCGCAGAGGATATTGTCAAGATAGACTGGGAGTATTCCGATGCGGAAAATGAACTTGAAAAATCAGGTGATAAATGGATATGGAAGACAGATGAAAACTATCCCATAAATCAGACCAAGGTCGGCGAAATGCTGAATGCTTTGACCGGCACCAAGGCAGGGACAGTGATTGAAGACGGTAATCAGGAAGAATATGGAATTGATGCCGAAAAGACAATTATTTCGGCAACACTGAAGGACGGGAGTCAAATCGCTTTTTCTGTCGGAAATGAAAACAGTATTGTGGGGCAGTGTTATATCATGGTGTCGGGAAACAGCAATATATATTTGGTTGACACTTCGTTTAAGACGGCATTTGAATGCAGCATTGATGATTTGCTCCAGATGGAGAATATACCGTATATTTCCGATGCAAAGGAAATAAGTATAACATGCGGCACCGAGAATATGACTTTGACTTCTGCCAAAAATGGCAGTGGCACGCAATGGCGCTGTGGTGAAACAGTGCTTGACACCGACAAGGTGGACAAAATCAAAACCGGCTTAAACAGCATTGCATGGACAGAATGTGTAGAATACAATGCAGATGCGCAGAAATTGTCAGAGTATGGGTTTGATGCACCACAGGCGGTTTTGAAGTGGAACGGCGAAAAAGAGGAAGTAGAAATAGAATTCGGAAAGAATGCTGATGATGGGACAATCTATGCAAAGCTGAAAGATTCAAATATGGTTTACAAAGTTTCTTCCGGCGTGAATGAATACTTTGTGACAGACTACAGCACTCTGTTGCCGGAACAGACAGGAGATACGGCAGTTGACGAATGAGATGTAAAGGCAAAGTACTTAACAAACAGCGACGAAAGCCGCTGTTTGTTTTGCTGTTGAGGAGGCGTCGGGAGGAAAGATGGAAAGACGATTTGTATTCAGGATTGACGAAGATTATGACGGTAAAGACATAAAAGCCTTGTTGTGCAATCATCTTCGCTGTTCGTCAAACATTATTTCAAGGCTGAAAAAAGGGGAGTATATAAAGCTAAACGGTGAGCATGCCACAGTGAGAAAACAGCTTTCGGCCGGAGATGAACTTGTCATTATCATTCCCGAAGAAAAAAATGAGAACATTTTGCCAAACCCGGACATCGGGGTGAGTGTGCTTTATGAGGACGAGGATATTTTGGCTGTAAACAAGCAGGCATGCGTCGCGACACACCCGTCTGTAAAGCATTATGACGACACACTTGCAAATGGAATTGTAAACTATGTCAAGGACAAAAACTTTACATTCCGGGCGGTGAATCGTCTTGACCGGCAGACAAGCGGTATCGTTATAATTGCAAAAAATATGCTTTCGGCACATCTTTTGGGGGAACAAATCAAGACGGGAAAAATAAAAAAAGTGTATTATGCTGTTTGTGAAGGCATACCCCGGGTGAAAAAGGGGACAATATCGGCGCCAATTGCACGTGAGTCGGAAAGCATCATAAAAAGATGTGTGTCGGAAAAGGGGAAAGAATCAACAACGTTGTATGAAACCATAAAAGAACACAACGGTATGGCTTTGGTCAAGGCGGAGCCTGTGACCGGGCGTACGCATCAGATAAGGGTACATCTTTCCCATATCGGCTGTCCCATTTATGGTGATGACATGTATGGCAGTGTGCATGCCGGGGAAAGAGTACGGCTGCATTGTAAAGATATTTTCTTTACACACCCGATAACCGGTGCCGATATGCATGTAGAGTGTGATTTCCCCGAAGATTTTAATATAATGTTATGATAAAGAGGGTAGCGAAGGCAGTTAAAAAAATCAATTGATTTTTTTAACTGCCTTTTTGCACAATCACAGGCTGTTTTTTGTGCGGAAAGCGCTTGGCGCAACTCCTGTGACTTTTTTGAAAGCATTGCTGAAATAATACATGTTTTCATATCCGCATTGTTCTGCAATTTCATTTATGCTGAACTCTGTCTGAATAAGCAGAAATTTTGCCTTGCTGATTCGCAGATTTATTATGTATTCTAGCGGAGTCAGCCCCGTATACTTTTTGAAACGATATATCAGTCCGGAGGTTGTTATGCACAGGCTTGAGGCAATATCTTTCAGCGATATTGTGCGGTCAAAGTTTTTTTCAATATATTCAACAACATTTGAAATCCCGGTATCGGGCACCTTGAATTCATCGGCCCGGTGCGACTCCAATGTTATTTGATAAAGAACATCAAATAATATGTGAAGCTTTATATTTTCCGCAAATGTATCGTGCTGATTGAGAAATCGATCCAGTATCTGCAAATTGTGGAAAAGTCTTTTTTTGTCGGCAACATGCGCCTTGCCGAAGGGGAGCGTAAATGCTTCTGCCGAGCTTTTGTTTATGTCAAATTGTACACAGTAATATGATATTTTATCAATAACCTTACGTTTAAAATACATATGTGCCGGAAATATCACAATGTCATTTTTTGAAATTATTTCTTTTTTCTTCTGCATTGTCACACTGAGAGAACCTGATGTGAGAATAATCATTGTCCAGTTTTCATGTGTCCCGGACTCGTTTATAAAATTATCCAGGGTATTTTTAAAATACAGATATGGTTTGATATAGCCGGAAATCATAAAACAGCCTCCCTGTTCCTTTTGGAAAAATATAGAAAATGTCTTAATTTTTTATAAATAACTCACAAGAAGAAAGTGCAAATGGCACACATAATTGCACCGCAAACAGTGCCCGAACCCAACGGCATATACGAATTTAGGAAGGAAATATATATTGAAAAAAAGAGGATTGGAGCATAAATATTTTTGCACAATCACGGTATATTCTCTATATAAACGGCGGGTACATATGCGAAGGACCGTGCAGAAGCGCACAAAATGTACGTTTTTTTGACACAGTAAAAACCGATGCATTTTTGTGCGGAAAAAACGAAATAACCGTAAAAGTGATGCATGTGAGCGCACCTTTGCAGTTTTCAACAGTGTTTAAAAGCATGACTCCCGCAGTTTTGTGTGAATTTTTTTTCGGAATCACATGCATTCGGCAGTGATGAAACATGGGAATGTTATTTTTTAAAAAATTATAAATTGCAAAATACTTTGTTTACCGCTCCGTATGAAGAAATCGGAAAAACGGAGAGAGTGCCGATGAAAATATCATGCTCGGGAAACTACAGTTTTTCAGGTGATTTTAAATCACCGTATGGTGTTGTGGACATGTTTGAGTTTAAACCGCGCCCGATACCGATGATTTACCCCATGGAAAATGTCAAATTTTCGGTTGTAAAAAAAGGCGAAAATTTTATTGAACTGGACGCAGGGCGCTATGTGACGGCAAAACCGAGTTTTGAGGTTGCAAAGGGAGATGGGGTAAAAATCATATATTCCGAATGTTATGTTTTTGACGGTGAGAAGGGAATACACGATGATTCTGACGGGGAAATCGAGGGATATTTTGATTTTGTCCACGCACAGGATAGGGATTTTTGCTTTGAGCTGTTTTGGCTGCGCAGTTTCAGATATATGGCAATGAGGCATGCGGACAGCACTATAAAAAACCATGTAAGAGCGGACGGAAGTGTGAATCACATTGTGAAGTATAACAGCCTGACAGGAGAAGTCCTGGACGTTCTTGGGGGGCAGGGCTACACAAAAGGCTCTGCATGGTCAAGAGGACAGGCGTGGGCGCTCTATGGGTTTATACTTTCGTACATACATACGGGGAAACAGGAATATCTTGACACGGCAAAGAAGTGTGCAAATTATTTTATAGCAAGTGTGTGCGAGAAATGGTTTCCGAAAGCGGACTTCCGTGCGCCGCAAAACCCCGTTGTGTATGACTCAAGTGCGGGGGCATGTGCCGCAAGCGGTCTGCTTGAAATTGCGGACTGCCTGGGCGAAACTGAAGGGCATGTATACCTTGATGCGGCGAAAAAGCTTTTGACAAGTATGGAGAAGCATTTTTGCAATTGGGATGTGAATTTTGACTCTATACTGCAATATGCCAGTGAGGCTTACAGCGTAACCAGCAATATCTCTTTGATATATGGGGACTATTTCTTTATAGAGGCGATAAGTAAATTGAAGAGCAGAAAAATATTGTTTTGGTGAGAATAAAAAACCGTAAAGTTTTAAACTTTACGGTTTTTTTGTCATAAATCACATCATTATTTATTATAGTTTTTGCTTTTGTGCCGCAGAAGAGCCTGTGATAAAAGAATATACATTATATGCCCGGTATAAGCTGCGGTAAGCAGATGGATTGTATGATAAAAAAAGTAAAATAAATGTGCATAAATGTAAAAAACTGTAAGTTTGTTTTTTGATAAACATAGTTTGATTTTTGTATGTATCATAGGAAATATTCATGCTATAATTAAAATACTAAATTTGTTTTTTTAATGAACAGGAAAATGTTGGAATTAAAAAAACAGACAGATACATATAATGATGCCGTGAAAATACGGGCAGAAAAAGTGCTGATGAGGAGAAGATGTTAAATATCCGTACGATTGCTTTGGGACTTTGTATATCGCTTTTTGCACCGGGCTTTGCCGCAAAAGCGGAGGAGGCGGCAAAGGCAGAACAAACTGAAAAATATGTTTCTTCAAGACAGATTGATGAAAGTAATCCTTATGACATTTATGTTTCGCCGAAACATAAAAACGGGAACGGGAGTTTTTCAAACCCTTATTCCGACATTGATGCGGCAATAGCGGCGGCAAGAAAAATCCCGAAAGACGGTACGTATACATGCGTCAGAGTAATTTTCAGGGGTGGAGAGTATCTGTGGGAAGAACCTGTCAAATTGAGCGCGGAAGACAGCGGAACAGAGAAAACACCGGTGGTGTTTACAGCATATCAGGGCGAAGATGTGTTGTTTTCCGGCGCAAAAAAAGTTGACATGTCCGAGAGCACAAAGGTGACGGACAGAGAAATACTTAATCAACTGCCAAAAGAGGTCAGAGATGAAGTTGTTCAGGTTGATTTGAGAAGCCAGGGCATAACGGGGGCAGGCTATGTTCCGTTGATTTATTACGGAGTAAGAAAGTATAAACCGCAGGTGAAAATAGTCTGGGACGATAACGATTGTGTATGTGCAAGGTGGCCCAATGATGAATATGCAAGGGTCAAAAAGGTGCTTTATCCCGGACTTTCGTGGTTCTCGTCAAACCTTTATAAAGGGAGCGGCTCCATACCGGATTTGTCGGGGGAAAAGGGTTTTGTATTCAAGACAGGGACAGAGCGTTCGAAAAAATGGGCAGAAGGCAAGGATGCGGTTCTTTATGGCTTTTGGCAGTACGGCTGGGCTGTGGATTCGGTGAAAATTGCGGGTGTGGACGGGACAGACATTGTGTTTTCCGAAACCCCGGTTTCTTTCGGGGTTGTCCAAAACGGAATGTACTATGTGTTTAACCTCTTGCAGGAGCTTGATTCGCCCGGTGAATGGTATATTGACAAGGACACGGATATAATGTACATTTATCCGCCAAAAGATATCACCCGGGAAACAAAGGTGAACGTGATTTCTTATGCAGACAAAATGTTTGTTGCGGACGGCTGTGATTATATATATTTTGAAAATCTCGGCTTTGAACATTCTCTGGGCGAAGTGTTTGACGTGAAAAAAGCAAACAGATTCCAAGTGGGCGGCTGTACATTTAAAGGAATACAAAACAATGTTGTCACAATCACCGACAGCGACAATTCCGGGGTGGTTTCGTGCGATATGTACAATATCGGTTCTTCGGGGATTGTTATAGATTGCAGCGACTATGACGGACTGAAGGACAGAGATTGCTATGCCGTAAACAACAGGATCGAAAAATATGCGCAGTATAACACGACATATCACCCGGCGATAAATGTAAATTACAGCACGGGGGCTTATGTCGGGCACAATGTGATTTCGGACGGAAATTGCCAGGCAATAGGCGGCGCAGGACATGATTGCATAATAGAATTTAATGAGATTTATGATGTGTGCAAAACTGCGGCGGATATGGGTATAATATATTTTTATTGGAATTATCTTTCGGCAGGGAACATCATAAGATATAACTATTTCCATGACACGGCGGGGACGGGGCTTTCGGGCTGGACGCCGGCTATATATTTTGACGAAATGTCAAGCGGAAATGTTGCCTTTGGGAATGTTATTGACAACGTAAACGGGGCGCTTCTCATGAATGGTGGAAGAAGAAATGAGTTTAAGAACAATATCATATTAAACACGCCGACACAGGTTGAAAAACCCATGTCAATATATGCTCATCATTATATAGATTCGTGGACGTCGTGGGAGTCGAAACAGAGCTTTCTCGGGCTGTTCCCAAACAGGTCTGCCGCATACAGAGAGAAGTTCCCAGAATTGTATTATGAAACCGATGACAAGGAATGGTACTATCCGCGAAATGTTTATATAAAGAACAATGTGTTTTATAACGGTATGTATTTTATATTGTCGGACAAATATGAACAGTATGCCGACATGAAAAACAATGTTGAATACCAAAAGGGCGAGGATTTGGGCTTTGCCGATATAAATGAAAAGGACTACACTCTTAAGGAGTGCTCCAAGATTTTCAGGGATATACCCGATTTTAAACCGATACCTTTTGGGGATATCGGCTTATACAAAGATGAGTACAGAACACAAGACGGTGATTTTGGGGAGAGATTGAAATGAGCGGAATAAAAAAAGCCGGAATAATATCAATTGAAACTGTCGCGGTTGCAGCTGTAATGGCGATGAATGTGTCTGCGGTGACGATTGACGATGTCTATGTCAGCGGCGAAAGCGGCAACATAACAGCGGAAGGAAAAACAACACGGCAGAATGTGTCTGTGTTGGCAAAGGACAGCAACGGCAAAATAATTTACATTGACCTTGTGGACGGTGTTGAAGGCGAAAGCTTTACAAAGGAAATGCCGGTTGAAAACAAACAGGATATTTATTCGGTGAAGTTTAATGACAATGAAAAAACGGTCGAAAACTATCTTGATGTGCCGGAGGCTGTGGGGGAAAATGATGCAATAGTCATATCAAGGGACAGCACTGCCGTGGAACCGGGGACAAAAATGCGTGTGAGAATGTCGGCGCAAGATGTCGGCAAAAAGGATTGCAGGGTTTTTATTGCAGAATATACATCTGATGATAAACTGATAAACGTTTCGGATTACAAAACAACTGTAAACGCAGATTCTTCGGGCGAATGTCATATTGATTTCAGTGTGCCCGACGCGATAGGCGCGGCAAAAATGAAAATTTTTGTTTTTGACCGTTATATGAAACCATATTTTGTTTCCGCATGTTTCCCGATAACAGAGGACTACATATATGTTTCAGCCGAAGGTGACGACAATGCAAAGGGAACGGCGGACAGCCCGTACAAAACCATTGAGCATGCGCTTATTGCCGCTTATCTCAAGGGAAGTGAATACCCGGTTTCAATCTGCTTGTATGACGGGGAATATGTATACCCTCAGGGGCTTACAATTGATTATTATAACGACATAAGAATACGCGCGGCGGGGGACAATGTGCTGATTACGTCAGCCGAAACCCTGGATAGCGGGCGGCTTTTAAAAGTTACCGATGAGGCTGTTTCGGCAAAAATACCGCAAAGTGCAAGAGAACATGTTGTGCAGTATGACCTGGGTGCCGAGGGGCACACAGGATTCGGGGAAGTGACGCCGCGCAAAGGCTCGGAAGAACTTGTGCCGATGCCGATAATAACGATTGACGGCAGGAAAACGACAAACGCAAGATGGCCAAACAATGGTTTTGCCAAAGTGGCAAGCGTTGCAAATCAGGGCAGCACATCGGGAGGAAATATGTCCTTTGCGGCGGACAGCCCAAACGCGGCTCTGTGGGGAAATGCAAAGAACCCATGTGTGTTTGGCTATTGGAAATACAACTGGGCGCCGGACAGCTATAGGATAACTGCCGTGTCAGGCAATGTGGTCACTGTTGACGGCGTGCCTTCATACGGGACAAGAGAAGGCGGCTGGTATTATGTATACAACATGCTTGAGGAGCTTGATTCGCCGGGCGAATGGTATATCGATTCTGACACCGATATATTGTATATTTATCCGTATAAGGATATAGATAAAAACACATCGGTGAGAATGAGTTTTTCGGACAGGGATATTGTTTCGGTTGAGAATTGCAAAAATGTGACGCTTGAGGGTATAAAAATATCTGATTCTATGGGGAGAGGTGTCAGCTTTAAAAGCTCATCGGGCTGTATGCTGAAAAATTGCGAACTATACAACCTCGGAAGGGAAGGCGTAAAATTTTCCAATACGGTTTCGTGCGGAATATACTCGACAGCCATTCATGATGTGGCGGCAAGTGCTGTCAATGTTGACAATGCAGATTTTACATCGCTCAAAGACAGCGCGACAGTTATTGACAATTGCCGTATTTATAAATATGCCAGGCAGGCACGCGCCAATGCGCCGGCAATTGCGCTCAATGCAAGCGTGGGCGTGGACATTACACATAACGAAATATACGATGGGCCGACGGCGGCGATATCCCAACTGGGGTTTGACAACCACATTGATTACAACAAAATTCATGATGTATGCACAGAAGCGTCGGACTATGGCGCAATTTATACATACCACACTTATTACAGCGCCGGCAATACGATAAATTATAATGATATCTATAACATAACCGGCAAGGGCAGCGATGCACTGGGGTCAACTGTGGCGATATATCTGGACGAACTTTCGGGCGGGTGTGAAATAAACGGAAATATCATAAGAAACACAGACCTTGCATACCTGAGCAACGGCGGAAGAAGAATCACGTTTACAAACAATATCATAACGGGAATATCGGACAAAAACGGCGGGGCAAGCATTTATATGTATCCTTTTGGGCTGCACAATGATACAACCTGGAAAAATATCCAAAGTTATCTGGCATTGTTCCCCGTGACTTCACAGGTATACAGGGACAGATTCCCGGAACTTGCAAACGAAATGAACGATATGCCGAGATATCCGAAGTATATAACTTTTAAAAACAATGTCATAAATAACCATGGCGAAATCCAAATACTTGATTGCACAAGTGCGACGATATACAGGGGAGAAGGATATTATAAAGAAGAACTTGGGAACGTATTTGACAAAAATGAGATAATAAACGGGGATTTGGGATTTGCTGACGCAGAACACGGTGACTATAATCTGAAAGATGATTCGGTTGTGTTTTTGCATATACCGGGATTTGTCCCGACTGATTATTCTCAGATTGGATTATACAGTGAAAAATAAATTTGCGCACTACAAAAAGGAGGATTGAGAATATGAAGCTGAAAAGAGTGTTAGCGGCAGGCTTGGTTTGTTTCGTTTTGGCGGGCGGCGATGCCTTTGCCACGCGCTATATGCAGCAGAAGGAAAAATCTGCCGGAGAAAACGGTGAAAGCAGAGAGAACGGCGATGACAGATTTCAATATGACAGCGGCAAGGACTATGAAAACATATATTATTCTGAGGATATCCCCGGGACAAGGAAAAATCTGTATGACGGGTATAAGTTTAACGGAGAACAGGTAAAGACTCCGGATTTGTCAAAATTTTCGGAATTTTCTGCCGACCGGATAACAAATTTTTCCGATGCTATCGTAAACTATATCGGTTGGGACAGTGTGCTTGGGGGGACGGGTTATGACCTTGAAAACGACATACTTACCTTTAACGGAACAAGTTCAACCGTGGCAACGGAAAAATGCTTTGGTTATTCCGGGAGGAAGTTTGGTTGTGAGCCTTTGGAATTTGACCTTATGATATCCTCCGAAAAAGAAAACTATGACGGATTTTTGGGAATTGGGTTTCTTATGAGTGAAACTCAAAAACCAAATTGGTCTACGGGTGACGGATATATGGTGTGTATCAAAAACAGCCAGGTTGAATTTCAGCAATACCACAACGGGCAAAACATTGTAAAAACAGTTGATACAAAGGCTTTTTCGGCGAATGAATGGCACAGGGTGATTGTTGACACGAAATTGCAGGGGGAGGCAAAGGTGACAACACTCACAGTGGACGGCAAGCAGATTTTTGTTTATGAAGACAATGACGGCGCGTTTGTGCCGAGTGAGGGGTATATAAATTTTCTCTGCTATGCAGGAGATAAAATAAGCATCAGACCCACAAATGCAACAATCAAAAACCACGGCACGGAGCAACAGGAGCAAACAAAGGGAGTTTGTCTGAAAATCGGCAGCAACACTGCCGTTGCGGACGGCAAAAGTACAATGATTGACGCATCGGATGCCGGTGTTGTGCCATACATTGAAAACAACCGCACAATGGTGCCGCTGAGGTTTTTGGCAGAGGTTTTCGGCGGTTATGTTTCGTATGACGAAAGCTTAAAAAAGATAACCATTATGTTTGACGAATGTGATGTGGAAATTACACAGGGCTTTTTTGAATATAAGGTAAACGACGACTATCATGCGAGCGACACACTGCCGCGGATTAAAAACGGAAGAACATTTGTGCCGGTCAGGGTGATAAGTGAGGCACTCGGAAAAAATGTTGAGTTTGCGGATAATTATGTTTTTGTTTCCGACAGCGCTTTGACGGAGGAAGAAAAAGACAGGCTTAAAGCGGAGGAGGAATAAAAATAAAATAATTTAATGAGCAGAGGCTCAGGAACGGGAGGAGTAAAATGTATAAAAAATTATTAAGTTGTGCGGTAGCACTTGCACTTTGTGCGCTCAACCTTACGGTGGCTTTGGCAGAAGACGTGCCGACGGTGATAACACCGGCAACAGGGAACAGTGATGTGAGTGTGGTTGCAGATGTTGTTGCGACATATGCCGCGGAGGTCACGGACAGCATGCTGACAGATGCCAAGGTGACGGTTGCACCTGAGGCAGAGTACACAAAATATGCCGACGGCAATTCCATTGTTGTGAGATTTGACAGTGAATTGTTGTATTCAACAGAATATACAGTGACTGTTGACGGTGTTTCTACGACATTCACTACAGAAACGGAGAATTCCGATATATTGTACCAAAATGACTTCACAAATGACACAGCAGGGCAGATACCGTCTTCCATGACACAATACGGCCCCGAATGTGCGGCAGGAGCGGCGGCAGTCATGGACAGTTTGTGGTTTACAAGAAAGCAGAGTGCCCTTGTTTTTGGGGGCGGGACTGCCAATAAATTTGCAAATGTATATGTATCGGATTATACGCAGGGTGCCGGCAGAGCAATGATAAACGGCAGTGAAAACTGGAGCGATATTGAAATTGACTATGATTTCGGCATGGGTGTCGGTACGGGTTCAATTTCATCGGCTGTTATGTTCAGAATGACAAATGACGGCGGCGTATACAACGGCGGCGCAACGGAAACTATAGTGCAGAATCAGCAAGGCACTTATACAATGCTTTTGAACCATGCCAAGACGGCGGACAATGCAAGAATTGCAACATGGTCGGCAGGAGAATATGCAACATTGTTTTCACCATTCACGACAGAAAAGATGTACACCCAGCAGTTCCACATGAATGTCAAGGTGCAGGGTGACAGCTGGACTTCGACAGTCACTGAAAAGGCATCGGGAAAGGTCATCGGTACGGCAACCAAAAGCGCCGCAGGGCTCCCGGCAAAGGGTGCGGTTGTGTTTGGCTCAAACTGCGGATATAACACCTTTGACAACATTGTCATAAGAGATATCGGCTTCGGCTGCCAAATGGAGCAGAGCAAGAATATACAAAACAAGGCTGTAATCAATTTTGACGAAGTTATAAATCCGGCGACATTCTCAAATGACAAGATAACGGTTATGCGTGACGGTCAGGTTGTTGTGGGCACAACTGCCCAAATCACGGGCAGCCAAGGCAAACAGGTTGCCGTGACGATTCCCGACGCGGCGGACGGTTTTTATACAATTACGGTTGACAAATCCATAGACAACAGAAAAGGCGTCACGATGATGACGAATAAGAGCTTTGAAGTCCTTGTGACAATGCCGTACTCTTTCAGCGATAAGGTTATATCCGACCTGAAGGGCGGAAACACGGTAAGCGCAAGCGTGAAAATAAACCACAGCACATCGGCACAGCAGGAATATACCCTTGTCCTTGCGGTGTACACCCCGAAGGGGTTCTTGTATGACGTTTCTTTTGACAATGTTCGCCTTGCAAAAGAAACAAAAGGATATGAGCTTTCGGCACAGACCGAAAAGGCTTTGCCGGAGGACGCAACAGGATATACTGCGGCGATGTTTATACTGGACAATCTGGAAAATATCAGTCCGTTGTCCGGCAGAACTGCAAGATAACAAAGATTTTTCCTGTCATCATAAATCATGGATTGTAAAAAAAGCCGAGTGGCTTTTTTTACAATCCCTTTGGGGATTTTCTCGGGAATATATCCAATTATTGTGATTCTACATTACGGAGGTCGTTATGAAAAAGATAATACTGACAATTTTGATGAATGCGGTCGCCTTGTGCATGACGGTATCGGCATATGCCGCTCCCGCCGTCAGCCAAAACCGTGCAACGGGAAATATTGAAATCACGGGGGTGGAAAAAAACACAAAAAATCTGGTTGTGGAAGTCGTTGAAAAACAATTGGGAGAGGATAAGAGAATTTCAAAAGAAATAATACAGAATATAGTATACTTTTCAAATCCTGACGCTGAAATTCTTGTTGTGCCGATAAGTGTAGAAAATAAGAGCGAATATACGGTCAAAGTGAACGCTGTGACCTTTGACAAAGTATATGAAACTGACATTGTTTGCTATAATCCCGGGAAAATCAAGGAAATTTTTGACATCATGTCGGCGGAGGATTCTGCCGCGGCGGACATCAGGGCATTGCTTGACGATGCACAAGTGCGCGACATATTGAAAATGGACGACGTGTCATATCAGCAAATGTCAGATGACGGCAAAACGGAATTTGCAAAAGCCTTAAAGGCACAAAAACCGGGAACAATCGAACAGTTTGCGTCTTTTTATGACGAGAAATTTTTATACTATGCCGCAAATTATTCCCAAAATACGGCTGAAGGTAAAAGGATAATTGATAAATTATATCACCGTGACGCATTGGGCGGCGATGATTATGAAAATATGACAGAAAGAGAAATGGTTGCAAAGCGCCTTGCCGGGAAAGGAGCACTTGATAAAGACAGCTTTTTAAAAGAATTTTCAAAGGCGGTGTTTTTGACCAGGCTTGAAAATACCGTCGGTATAGCCGATACCAATCAATTGCTTGTAAAATACAAATCCTTATTGGAAGGCGCCGAGGCATATTTTTCACTTTCAAATACATATGCGGCGGACAAGGCAATCGCCGGGAAATCGTATGCGACAATTGAGGATTGTGTGAAGGCCATAAATAGCGCCATAAGCGGCGGAACAAAATCCCCTTCGGGCACAGGGGGCGGAAAGTCCGGGAACGGCGCTATTCTGAATACAAATCTTGACATGTCGGAACAGAACACGTCGGACAGCAATGCTGAGATTTTGAGGACCTCGGCAATGTGCCGTGGGCAAAAGAGGCAATTTTGGCACTATACAAAAAAGGCATTTTGTCGGGCGACGGAAACGGACGATTTAGACCCGAGGACACAATCAAGAGAGAAGAATTTGTAAAGCTTTTGACCTTGGCATTTGAGTGCGAGGTGTCCGGCGGTGAATTGCCTTTTGATGATGTGAGGAAGGAACAGTGGTATTATCCGTACATTTTAAGCGGATATACAAAAAAAATTGATAAACGGCAGCGGAAACAACAGATTCGGCATAGGTGAAAATATCACAAGAGAGGACATGGCCGTGCTGATTTGGCGCTATATGAAAAACAGCGGAGCGGAAATGAAGAGCGAGGGTATTCTGAAATTTGAGGACAAAGCGCTTATAAGCGATTATGCACTTGATGCCATATATGCATTGACAGACAAAGGAATCATAAAGGGAATGTCAGACGGCACAATGAAACCAAAGAACAGCTGTAGGCGTGCCGAGGCGGCATTGGTGATTTATAACGCATTGAAGTACAGGGACTCGCTTTGAACAGAAAATAAAAGCAGGAGGAATAGACTGTGAAAAGAATAACAGCTTTAATCTGCGCGATGCTCAGCTTTTTTGCGGCGGCAGCAAATGTTTTTGCGGACAGAACGGCAGCTGCTGACATGGGCACCCTTACAGAAAAGGAAGAATCCTTTGTCGAGGCATTGGGCTTTATGGACAACATATCGGAAGGATATATCTCCAAAAAGAACTATGCCCTTGCGGTGCTGAGGGCATCAGGGCACATAGAACAGGGGGAAGTTGTCGCGGACAAGGCGCTGGCAGACATGGCAAGAAGCAACAGGATATTGCCGGTGTATGATGACGGAGATGCAGGATTGTATGAAAAGGTCACATATATTGAGGTGCTGTCCGGTTTGATAAGGATACTGGGGTATGACGTGACCATTGACGGCAGCAGCGGCGCGATAAGGAACTGTGCCGAAAGTCTGGGGATTGCATGTATAGCACAAAAGGCAGACGGCGACAATGTCACGGGAAAAGAAATGGCAAAGATGCTTTGCCGTGCGTGTGAAGCTGACATAATAACGGTAAGCGGTTTTGCCGGCGCTGAGGTGACATTTGAAAAGAGGGAAGGGCGTACACTGCTTGAAGAATGTCATGATATATACAGCATTCGGGGAACGGTGACGGGAAACGAAAACACGACATTGTCAAACACGGAGGGCTTGGCAAAGGACACCGTATGCATTGACGGCAAGCTGACGCTCAATACCGGCAAAACTGATGCAATGTTTTATTTGGGATATGCGGTAAAATGCTATTACAAAATTGAAGATGACGATTCCATGACCGCTGTGTGGATTGACAGGGACAAAAAATGTACCGATATTTTCCTTGAACGGGACGAAATTGTGTCATATAAGAATTTTGTATATGAATATGAAGATAAGAACAGGTGCAAAAAGGCAGAACTGTCGGCAAATGTAAGTGTTATATATAATTCAAAGTCTATAGGACTTTCGGAGCTTTCGGAATCGCAGATTATCCCGCAAGTGGGTGATGTGACGCTGATTGACGGTGATTCTGACGGAAAGTATGAAGTTTTGATTATCATGGATTATGATTCGTATATTGCCGGAGGTGCAAATGACGAATATATTGTCGACATAAAAGGAAATCCGATATTGGATATTTCTGACATTGACTATAAAATTTATGACAAGAATTATAAGCAAATGAGAAACGATGCCGTGCTTGCAAACAGCGTTGCGTGGATTGGCATAAGCGCAGACGGTGAACTGGCAACAGTGTTGGTGTCAACCGACAATGTGACGGGAATCATCGAAAGTGTTGAAAACGATGACAAAAAGATTGTTGCGATAAACGGCGCCGAATACACCGTTTCAAAAAAATGTGACAATGACGAAAACGTAAAGCTGGGGCTTGGGGCGGTGTTTTATCTTGACATTGTGGGGAATATCGCCGGGTTCAGGGCACAGGCAAATGCGGATATGAAATACGGATATTTAATCCGCACGGCGCCCGATGACGACGACGAAAATGTTTTGATGCTGAAAATTTTTGACGGCAGCTTTAAGGTTTTGAAATGCGCCGAAAGGGTCAAGATAAATAATTCGGTAAAGAGAACACCCGAAGCGATAACGGCAGAGTTTTGCAATGAGCAGACGGGGTTTGAATCTCAAATCATCAGATATCGCACAAATTCTGACGAACAGATAACGGTGATTGAAACCGCAAAAATCCCGGAAGTCAATGAAGAGATAACCAACAGGCTTTTCCTTGAGGCAGAAATCCCAAAGACCTCAACGGGGGATAAAGGTGTTTATTATGTCCCGAGCTATGAACATTTTGTGACATATTATTTTGCCTTTGACAGCGCATCAAAGATTTTTTGCATACCGGACAATCTCGCGGACGAGTCCGCCTACAAGCTTATCTCTCCCGACTTGCTGGCAGAGGGCGCACTCAACGGAATGAAAGCCTACAAAACAAACAAAAATGACGACTATTGCTGTGTCGGTGTTTATAGAGACAGTGTGATGGGCATTGACAAAACAAGAGTTGCCGCAAAGGGCGCGTATGTTGTGTCGGATATCGAAACAACGATAAATGAAGATGATGAGCCGATTATCAGACTGAAGTGCTATTCCGGGCTGAGCGAGAAAACCTACACGGTTGATGACGAAGATATAGTTGAAATAATCACAAAAAATGTTCATGTCGGGGATATTGTTGCCTTTGACATAAATTCCCTTGACAATACCTTGACGACCTTCCGCAAGGATTATGACTATGCAACAAATTCTGTCATGGGGACTATGAAAAGCAATAATTCTTATACGGCAGACTATATGCTTTATGGGGGCAAGGTTGTGCAAAAAATGACAAATTCCGTAAAGCTGTCGAGAAATCCGGAGGACATAATAGGACCATATATTGTCAACGATTTTGTGCCTTTTGCCAAAACAAGCTTTATTGAATACAAGGTTTCGAGAGGCAGACTTATTGTGACAAGCGGAGCGATGAACAATGTTTATATCGGCGACAATATGGTTTATACTTCAATAAACGGACAGCCGAGGGCGGTTTTTCTTGTGAAGAAATAACAGGCAAAAGCGAAAGCTTTGGCTCGATTTGTTTTTCTGTCCCTATTGGGAAACGGGCTGTTTAAAAAGTCAATTGACTTTTTAAACAGCCCGTTTTGGAGAAAAAGTATTTATTTCCCAACCATTTAGCGCCAAAAATCAAATAAATTATATTGAATATATCACACAGGTATGTTATACTGTGTATAAGAAAACAAATCCGGAGGCAGAAGATGAATGATATAAATCCGTTTATAAGATTTTGTGATATTATACATTTCGGATATGCCATAGAAAATTATGCAATTGCATATGATTGCAGGATTTTCTATGTGACGAGCGGCAAAATATCCATTAAATGTTGTGACAAAACGTATGAACTGAATGCAAATTCCCTATTGTATATCCCTCCAAACAAAAAGTATCTTGCAAAATGCGAAAGCTCAAAAATTGCCGATATTTTGTCCATCAATTTTGATATAAATCAGGAAAGCAACTATATCAAGATACCGCTGCACCCGGACTATGAAGATGATTTTGATGAAAACAAAATTACTCTCATGCCGGACACAGAGCCTTTTACGGATATTATTTATATCAGCAATATGTCAGAGCTGAAGTCATGCTTTCTGGACATATACGATGAATTTAAACTGGGGCAGAAGGACTACGGCGCATGTGCGTCGGGATATTTAAAGACAGTTTTGGTGAAATTCAGCAGAATGATATCGCTAAATATAAACCATATGCCGGAAATTCTTTCCGAAGTCGTAAGATATATAGACCATAATTATATGGCAGCAATCACACAGGAAACCATAAAAGAATTGTTTCATTATCACCCATATTACATCAACAGGCTGTTTAATAAGTTTATGTCCGTTTCCATGCACCAGTACATAATAAGGGTACGTATATCGGAGGCAAAAAAAACTTATATCTTCATCTGACAAAACAATTGAGGAAATAGCATACAAAACAGGCTTCAACAGTGCCTCAAATTTTTCGCAGACATTTAAAAGGCAAACGGGTACGTTCCCATCGGAATACAGAAAAAATCCGCGCAATCTTTTGATTTAGTCTAGGGTTATGTTTTTGCAAGCAAAATAAATTTGAGGAGAATTTGTTATGAATAAATCAGTGATATACGTTCACGGAAAAGGCGGAAATGCAGGGGAGGCAGAACATTATAAACCGCTTTTTGCGGATTGTGATGTGATTGGCTTTGATTATGCGGCACAGTCACCATGGAAAGCAAGAGAAGAGTTTCCGCGATTTTTTGAATCGGTATGCAATGGCTGTGATTCCGTGGAAATCATTGCAAACAGCATTGGGGCATTTTTTGCCATGAACGCCCCGGCGGATAAGAAAATCGGGAGGGCCTATTTCGTTTCGCCTGTCGTGGACATGGAAAAACTGATTTCCGACATGATGATGTGGACGCAGGTGACAGAACAAGAACTCATGGAGAAAAAGAAAATCCCGACAGAATTTGGCGAAACGCTTTCCTGGAAATATCTTTGTTATGTCAGGGAACACCCGATTGAATGGAGAGTTCCGACCCATATCCTGTATGGAAAAAAAGATAATTTGACATCATATGAAACAATATCCGATTTTGCAGACAAAATCGGCGCAAGCCTCACAGTGATGGAGTCGGGTGAACATTGGTTTCACACCGATGAGCAGATGAGGTTTCTTGACGATTGGATATGTAAGTGTAAAAAATAATAATCCTGCCTTACGGCAGGATTATTATTTTCTGCGGAATAAATTTATATTTCAATGACGACGCAGAAACCGGGCTTTTATCTCACTGTTATAATTTCAGTGTTTTTAAAACGTTCGCAAAAATTTTTATCAAATTTATAATCGGATATCAGATAGTCCACATCGTCCACGCTGCACAAAATTGACTTATAATCAATCCCTATCTTTTCGTGATCCATCATACAGCAATTCATTTTTGAATTATTCACCATTATCTGATGCAGAAGCCTGAAATTTCCCGTATCCCATTGAACCGAGCCGATTTTTCCGTCCAAAGACAGTACACCTGTTGAGAAAAACACCTTATCCGCATGATATTTCATGGCATTTTCAACAGCGGTTTGTCCGCCGAGCATATATGGAATTTCGACAACATGTCCGCCAAGGCAAATCGTGTGTACATTAAATTCACTCAGATACACCACCAAGGCAAGGTTGTTTGTAATGACCGTTATATCTTTTTTGTTTGTGATATATTTTCCGATACTCTCCGTCGTTGTCGAACCATCGATAAATATTGTATCCCCGTCATATATCAGTTCAGCCGCCTTTTTTCCCAGCTTATTCTTTGCCGCCTTCATCTTGTGATAGCGAAAAATAAGCGGCACTTCCTTTTGTTCCACGATTTCCGCTCCGCCATAGCTTCTTTTTATCAAAGCCTGCTTTTCCAGTATATTCAGGTCGCGGTTGATTGTTGCGTTGCTGTAGTGCATTTCCTCGACCAGATATTTTACTGTCACATAACCGTTTTCCTTGATAATGTTATAAATAGCGTCTGTACGCTCCTTCTGATACATAAGCAATCGTCCTTTTTTTGAGAATTGTTGAGAATTTTTCATAATTTCAAACATGGTTGAAAATTGTTGATAATTATATTATAATTATACACGATTTCAAAAGGGATTTCAACTGATATTTAATAAAAAAGGAAGATTTAATCATGAAAGATTTGACCGAAGGAAACATTTACAAAACATTTATCATTTTTGCGATTCCGCTTGTGCTTTCGGGGCTTCTCTCGCAGGCTTACGGCGTAATAAATACCATAATTGCGGGGAAATTTCTGGGTGAGGACGGAATCGCCGCAATCGGTTCCACAACAGCAATTATTGAGTTTATTACATATCTGCTTTGGGGGTTTTCGGCAGGTTTTTCCATTTTTGTTGCGCGTCTTTTCGGGGCAAAAGATTATGAAAATATGAGAAAATGCATATACAGCAATTGTATTGTCATGATTGGAACGGTTGTGGTTATTAACCTCTTTGCAATACTTTTTATACGTCCGGTTTTTTCTTTTTTGAATATTGACAAAAGCATATATAATGATGCCGCAGTATATTATGTTATATATCTCTTGGGGATGATTTTTATTATATTCAACAATACCGGTGTGCACGTCATGAACGCGCTTGGAATGAGTGCATATCCTTTGAAAATGTCGATACTCTCAACCATAATGAGTGTGGGCGGAAATATAATTTCGGTAACGGTTTTTAAAGCAGGAGTTTTGGGGATTGCGCTTTCTTCCGTAATTTCCGCATTCGTTATTGACATTTGCTATATCGTCAAGCTGAAAAAGTGCTTTGCGGAACTGAATATCCCGGAAAAGAGTAAATTTTTTGACTTTGGAATATTGAAAAAATCATTCCGGTATTCAATCCCTGTGGCACTCCAGCAATCGGCAATGTCATTCACCTCGCTTTGGATTGCGCCGCTGATAAACGGGATTTCGGCAAGCGCTACAGCTGCATATGCGGTTATCTTGAAAATATACTCCGTAAACTCAAATATATACCAAAATTCAACAAAAACACTCAGTACATATACAGCTCAATGCGTAGGCGCAAAAAAATTCAATCAGATAAAAAAGGGGGTATTGGTTGGATTTTTGCAGGCAAACATGTTTCTGCTCCCGGTGCTTGCCGTATGTATAATTTTTTCAAAAAAAATATGCGCCTCATTTTTCCCTGGCGGATACTCGGGAGATGCACTGCAATATACAGTTGATTTTGTGCTGTTCTTCCTGCCCTTTATTGTGTTCAATCTCATAAACAATCTGTTCCACGGATTTTACCGCGGCACGGGCGCAATGGGGCTTTTGATTCTTGTCACATGCATCGGTGCAGTTTCGCGCATAGTTTTCTCTGAGATTTTCACGCCCGTGCACGGGATTTACGGAATTTACCTGGGACTTGTGCTTTCGTGGATAACCGAAGCCATTATCACGGGTATTCTGTATTTTTGCGGTCATTGGAAAAAGAAGCTTATCCGCGAGGTGCAGGAAACATCGCCCGGTGCAGTGGTTACTTTTTAAGGTGCAAAAACAGTGCCATTGTGCTATGTAGTAAAATAACTGCTGTTAAAATATCGAAACCGTCCAAATTTTATTTGGGCGGTTTCGATATTTTTTGGCATAAAGCCATTGATAACCTACCGTTCGGTTGGTATAATATAAATGTAACTTTGAAAGCGGGAGAGATTATGAACGATGGATAAGCGAAGTGCAAAACAGAAAATATTAGCTGCGGCACTTGAATTGTTTTTGATGCAAGGCTTCTCTATACAGCCATTTTGCAAGCAAACAAGAAATTTTGGAAAGCTTGATGCAGAAGATTACAAAAAAATATGAGAGGCATTCAATATTTTCGGAACCTGACGTGGACAGACTCTCTTTTCTTGAGGATAAAAAAGATTTGAATGTTGACGTGGTTATACAAATGATAATTGGGCAGATTTGTTATATTCTCCATGAACCGCAGATTGTCAAGGTAAGAAAGATGCTGACGATTGAGCAAATCAAAACAGACTGCGCAAAAATCAGCAAACAGGAATCGGAGGAAAAAAATGAGCAAGTATGAGCCTTTATGGCATTATCTGAAAGAACAGAGAAAAGAAAGCTGTAAGTTGACATACGAAGAAATCAGAGATATTTTGGGCTTTGAGATAGACCATTCTTTTCTGACTTATAAAAATGAATTGAAGGAATATGGCTATGAGGCGGGCAAAATATCAATGAAAGAAAAACAATAATATTCAACAGGATATAATTATCTGCTTGGAGAATTGAAAGCAAGGGGGAACGTTTATGGGCACTTTTTCTGATTTTGCTTGTGCCGCCGCGCCGTGGGCGGCGATGGGGTTGCTTTTGGCGGTATTTTTGGCTCGCAGTGCGGCAAAGGAAAAGAAAGGCGAAAAACGCGGCAGCAACTACGGCATGGAGGGGGTGAGCCTCGGGATGTGTTTCGGCATGCTCATCGGGACAACGCTGGGGGACAGCATCAGCTTTGTCTGTACAACGGTTATAAAAATCGTCTTTTAATAATAATATGTTCTGATTTTTACAGGTGCGGCGGGATATATAGGTATAAGATTGTCATACCAAACAAAGCCCGTTATGCCGTCATTTCCGATGATGATAAAAATTGCCGACCTGTTCCACACAACCATTGACGGTTTGCTGTGCGAAAGCACTGCCGGGGGCGGCAGTGAAAGCGAACTGACACAGCTTATAAACAGCCTGTCCCCCGAAAAGCAAAATAAACTGTGTGAATATCTGAAATGCGTCCTACCGTACTTGAAATTATAAAAAAGCGTGTGCTCCGTTGCGCACGCTTATCCTTTAGTCTGTTATTTAATAAGAAAGAGCATTCTTGACAGGGTTTTCAAGAATGATCTTTATATTGATTGATTTATTTTACTGTTTCAAAATCGCATATCGGCATCATGCTGCCCATGCTTTCCCAGACCATGACCTTTGCCGAATCAAATTCTTTGTTTACGACAAAATAAATGGTTCTGCCCTTGTT
>CAKSFT010000009.1 GCA_934454145.1 uncultured Clostridia bacterium
CACTACGATTACATGGAAAATAAGCAAGCAGATTGCCTTTATGAAATGCGACCGCGTATACGCATACGCTGAGCATTAAATAACGGTGATATTCTGCGCTTGTTTTCCACTACGATTACATGGAAAATAAGCAAGCAGATTGCCTTTATGAAATGCGACCGCGTATACGCATACGCTGAGCATTGAATAATGGTGATATGCGCCGCTTATTTTTCATGTAACTCAGACAATGCGCTTGAATAGTTTCTCCATCTCCTTCTTGTTCATCGACACAGTGATTGGTCTGCCGTGGGGGCAAGTGTTTATGTTGTCAAAGTCCAGGACGCGGCGGACCAGGTCCTTCTGCTCTGCCTCTGAAAGGACATGGTTTGCCTTTATTGCGGCTTTGCATGCTATTGTGTACAAAATCCTGTCCTGTTTCTCGGTGATAACTTCATTTTTGTTTTGCGAAAGCCCTGTTATTATGCCAATCAAAAGCTCTTCCAAATCCTCCTGCGGCAGGTCATACGGTGCAGAACGCACAAGAATGGCATTGTCGCCAAATTCTTCGGTTTCAAACCCCATTTCGGAAATTCTGTCCGCATACTCCTTGTATGCCGCAAATTCCACAGGGTTCAGATTCACCACTGCCGGCACAAGCATCGTCTGCGAAACCACAGCTTTTTTTGCTATGTCCTTTTTCAGTTTTTCATACATAAGCCTTTCATGTGCCGCATGCTGGTCAATCATCAGCATCTCGCCCTCCGACTCGGCAATTATATATGTATTAAAAACCTGCCCCACAATCCTTACGCTGCGTTCCTTTTCCGGCGGCTTATATTCGATATGCTGTTGTCTGTCCGGGATTTCGTCTGCGCCGTCTTTTTTCACAGGCTCCTCTCTCCCGTTTATCAAATCGGTTATGGGCGCCTGCTCGCTCTCCTGTCTGCGCTGTTCGGCAAAAGTTTCCTGACGTCCCGAAAAATACTCCATGCTGACATCGGTGTCATATGAAGAAACCGTCTTTTCATGCGGTTTCTTCGGTTTTATCAGAGAAACACTCTCTTCTTTCATAAACAAGTCTTCAAAAAAGGATTTTTTCTTTTCCTCGGGCTTTGATTCCCGTCTTGGTATTTCAGCCTCCGGTTCCGCCCGGGCCGGCTTTACAAATCCGCTGTCATCATGCTTGATTTCCGGTATATTCACCGTGCTGTAAAGCGCGTTTTTCACGCTGTGGAAAACCGCACGATACACAAGCGACTCATCGGAAAACTTCACTTCCATTTTCGTCGGATGGACATTTATGTCAATCATTGACGGGTCTATGTCAATGTTTATGATTGCCATTGGGAATTTCCCCGTCATGACCTGGTTTTTGTATGCCTCTTCAATTGCCCTGAAAACAAGAGGACTCTTGACATATCTTTTGTTTACAAAACAGCTCTGATAATCCTTGTTCGGGCGTGCCGTGTCGCCGCCGCCGACAGCGCCGTATATTTTTATCCCGTCATACTCGTTTTCAAACTCAATTGCCGAGCCGGCATAATTTTTCCCGTAAACACTGTATATACTGCTCACAATCATGTTGTCCCCGGGTGAGAACAGCTGTTCCTTGTCATTGTTTATATATCTGAAAGAAATCTCCGGGTGCGCCAGGATAAACCTTATCATGATGTTTGAAATATATGCCGCCTCTGTAGCGTCTTTTTTCAAAAATTTCATTCTTGCCGGTACATTGTAAAAAAGATTTTTCACCACAAATACAGTCCCGTCGGTTGTCCCGACATCTTCTGCCAGGCGTATTTCCCCGTCGGCACACAAGACGTGCGTTCCTGTTTCGTCGCATGCGCGTTTTGTAAAAAGCTCCGCTTGTGACACAGCGCCGATGCTTGCCAGCGCCTCTCCGCGGAAGCCCATTGTCTTTATGGCTTCCAGGTCCTCAGCGCCTGAGATTTTGCTGGTTGCGTGCCGCAAAAAGGCAATCTCCGCGTCCTCACGCTCCATGCCACAGCCGTTGTCCGTCACTCTCATATATACACTTCCGCCGTTTTTTATCTCAACGGTAATCTTGTCCGCGCCTGCGTCAATGCTGTTTTCCACAAGCTCTTTTATCACCGACGCCGGTCTTTCCACGACCTCCCCGGCGGCAATTTTGTCATACACGCTCCTCGGCAGACGGTTTATTGCTCCCATATTTACCTCCTTTTTGTTTCTCGCCGAACGACGGTCTTAAAATTCCTTTGCTTTTTGAGAAAGCTCATAAAGCTTGTTCATCGCCTCAATCGGCGTATAGGTCGTAGCGTCAATTGTTTTCAGTTCCTCCAGGATTTCTCCCGCCGCCATGTCCACAAATCCCATTTGCTCGTCAAGTTCAAAATTCGTTTTTTCAGGTTTTTGCACTCCGTTCTGGCTTAGAATATCCTCCAGGATTTCTTTTGCACGCTTTATGACCTTCTGCGGCACGCCGGCAAGTGCCGCCACTTCAATACCATAGCTCTCATCTGCGCCTCCGCGCACAATCTTGCGCAAAAAAGTGATGTCATCGCCGCGCTTTTTCACAGCAATTCTGTAATTTTTCACCCCGTCAAGCTTCCCCTCCAGTTCAGAAAGCTCGTGATAATGTGTTGCAAAAAGAGTTTTTGCGCCGATTTTCTTCTTGTCATGTATGTATTCCGCCACAGACCACGCAATGGAAAGTCCGTCAAATGTGCTTGTTCCTCTGCCGATTTCGTCCAAAATAACAAGCGAATCCGCTGTCGCATTTTTCAGTATATTTGCCACTTCCGTCATCTCAAGCATAAATGTGCTTTGCCCTGCCGAGATATCGTCCGAGGCGCCCACACGTGTGAAAATCTTGTCCACAACTCCGATTTCGGCATAATCCGCCGGCACAAAGCTCCCAATCTGCGCCATAAGCGTAATCACCGCTACCTGACGCATATATGTGGATTTCCCCGCCATGTTTGGGCCTGTTATTATAATCATTCTCTGCTCCGCTTTGTCCAGAAGAGTGTCATTCGGCACAAACATTGCATTTTTAAGCGTCTTTTCCACCACAGGGTGTCTGCCGTTGGTTATGCTTATCACACCGCCGGCATTCACCGTCGGCATCGTATAACGGTTCTTGTATGCCACCTCCGCAAAAGAATACAAAACATCGGTCACGGCAATGGCGTCACAGACATTCTTCAGGCGGTCAAGCCCGGCAGAAACTCTGCCCCTGACTTCTTCAAAAAGCTTTTCCTCCAGGGTAACAACCTTTTCTGCCGCGCCAAGGATAAGTTCTTCAAGTTCCTTAAGTTTCGGTGTGATGAACCTTTCGCAGTTTGTCAGGGTTTGCTTTCTGATATAATCCTCCGGCACGTCCTTCAGATTTGACTTTGTCACCTCGATATAATACCCAAAAACTTTGTTGTACTGTATCCTCAGATTCTTTATTCCTGTTCTTTCGCGCTCTGATGCTTCCTCTTCTGCAATCCATTTTTTTCCGTTTGTCATCGCTGCCCTCAGCTCGTCCACCTCGGCGCTGTAGCCGTCGCGGATAACGCCGCCGTCCTTGACCGAAATCGGCGGCTCGTCGTTTATGGAATCGGCCAAAAGCTGTGCAATGTCCTCCATCAGGTCGCGCTGTCTGTAAATCATCGAAAGATACGGTGATTTTGTCTTTTCCAAAACCTTGTACAAAGACGGCAAACGCAAAAGGGACGCACGCAGAGAAACCAAATCCCTCGGGTTCACCGTAAAAAGAGAAATCCTCCCGGCAATACGCGCAATATCATATATCCCCGAAAGCACCTCTGCCAGGTCGTCGCTGAGCATTCTGTTTTTGTACAATTCCTCCACGGAATAAAGGCGCTTGTTGATTTCCACAGGGTTTACAAGCGGTTTTTCCGCCCATTGTTTCAGCTTTCTTGCCCCCATGGAAGTCTTTGTCTTGTCCAGCACCCACAGCAAAGAGCCTTTTTTCTGCTTTTCGCGCATGGTTTCGGTTATCTCCAGGTTGCGCCTGGTTGCCGCGTCTATGTCCATATATTCTTCAACGTCATACACCTGCAGGTTGTCCATATAAATAACATTGCTTTTCTGGGTTTCCTCCAGATAGCAAATCATCGCATACACAGCCGCATTCTCCGCGCCGTCTTCGGACAGAGAAAGTTCATCAAGCGATTCTTCTTTGAATTGATTAAGAATCTTTTCTTTTTGCGTATAGCTACTGAAAAGCTCGCCGCCGCGCTTTTGTGCCTTGACATGGAATCTTGTTTGTATATAATCCGCCAAAACGTCATATGCTTCCTCGTTCATTATTATTTCCGAAGGAGTATATCTTGCCGTTTCATTTATAACACTGTCAAAATCTTTTGCACAGGTTGCGTATATCTCACCGGTGGAAATATCCGAAAATGCCAGCCCAAACCCTGCGGCAGTCTTGCATATGACTCCGAGATAATTGTTTTTCTTGTCGTCCAGAAGTCCCTCTTCCATGATTGTCCCGGGTGTCACTATCCTTATGACCTCACGGCGCACAAGCCCTTTTGCCTCCTTCGGGTTTTCGGTCTGCTCGCATATCGCAACTTTATATCCCTTTTCCACAAGCTTTGCGATGTAAACATTTGCGCTGTGAAAAGGCACGCCGCACATGGGCGCCCGCTCTTCCAGTCCGCAGCTTTTCCCCGTGAGAGTTATTTCCAGCTCGCGCGACGCGATAAGCGCGTCATCAAAAAACATTTCATAAAAGTCGCCCAGCCTGTAAAACAGTATGCAATCCTTGTATTCTTCTTTTGTGAGAAGATACTGGCGCATCATGGGTGTGACGTCTTCCTTCCTTACCTCTGCCATCTAAAACAATCTCCATTTCCTTTTCCTTCGGTTTGTCAGTGACAACCCCCGCATGTGCTGCAGTTGTGTGTGCAATTGGGGTCTTGACCTGTTATATAAAAATTCAAAAGTCCGTTGATTTTGGAAATCATCGCGTCAAATTCCTTTTTTGCCTCTACATATTCCTTTATTGCCGCGCTTTTTTCCAGCATCTGCTCAAATGCCTCCGTGTTTTTTTTCACAGCCTCTTCTCTCGGGATTTTTCCCTCCTGCATATCTCTTGCCAGGTTCATTCTTGTAAGGTTAAACTCGCCCAAAAGCTTTTGCGCTTCCTCGTCGGCAAGCTGAACTGCCTCTGCCTGCTTCATTTTCTTCATTTCCTCCGAAGCCTGTATCAATTCTCCCAGTTCGCGTGTTTTTTCAAAAATATCCATCTTTATAAAATCCTTTCTTTTGTTATATTTTGGGTAATCGTAAGACCGATGTTTTACAATTACCTGTTTGTTATATTTTAGTTTTCATCGCATATTTCGCCGTTCAGACTCCATGTGCGCGCCTCGGTGATTCTGACATTTATATATTTGCCTATGAGGTTCTTTTCACCCTTAAAGTTTACAGCCTTCCCCGACTCGGTTCTCCCTGTCAGCATTTCGGGGTCGTTTTTACTTTCCCCGTCAACCAAAATCAACTGCTCCGTGCCGATGTATGCTTTGTTCTTTTTGAGCGATATCTCATTTTGCACTTCCAAAAGGCGGTTGAAGTTCCTGTGAATTTCTTTTTCGTCCAGCACAAAATCCAGCTTTGCCGCCGGGGTTCCCTCACGCCTTGAATATATAAAAGAAAATATGCTGTCAAATTCAACTTTTCTTATGACATCAAGAGTGTCCTCAAAATCCTCATTTGTTTCGGTGGGATATCCCACAATCACGTCGGTCGAGAGCGAAATGTCCGGAATCCTTTTTTTGACCTTCTCAATCTTTTGCAGATATTCCGCCTTGGTATAGCGCCTGTTCATACTCTTAAGCACCTTGTCAGACCCTGCCTGGAAAGGCAGATGCAGCTGACGGCACACCTTGTCACATTCCGCAATGGCGTCGACCAGCCTGTCGCTCAAATCCTTGGGATGCGACGTCATAAACCGAATCCGTTTCACGCCGTCCACAGCGTTGACCATTCTCAGCAGGTCGGAAAAATCCACATTTTCCTCCAAATCTTTGCCATAAGAATTCACGTTCTGTCCCAAAAGCGATATTTCACTGCAACCCTTGTCAACCAAAGCCTTGACTTCCGCAATCACAGCCTCCGGCGTTCTGCTCCTTTCTCTTCCGCGCACATAAGGCACTATGCAGTAAGAGCAGAAATTGTTGCAGCCATACATGACCGAAACCCACGCCTTTTCTTTCGCGTCATGCAGAATCGGCATGTCCTCCGCAATCACCCCGTCCGAATCGGGGATTGCCACTTGCTTTTTCTTTTCCTCCAGGACATTGTACAAAAGCTCCGGCAATTTATAAAGCATGTGTGTACCGAAAATCAAATCTATATGATTGTGCAGATGCTTGATTTTTTCGGTTATGTGCTCTTGCTGAACCATACAGCCGCACAGGCATATAACCATGTCGGGGCGCGATTCCTTTATGTGTTTCAGGATACCGATTCTGCCGAAAACCTTCTGCTCGGCATTTTCCCTCACCGCACAGGTATTGTATATAACCAAATCCGCATCTTCTGCCGTCTGCGTAAAGTCATACCCCGCCTCGTGCAGGATTCCGCGTATGCGTTCTGTGTCGTTTTCGTTTTGCTGACACCCGTATGTTTCGGTATTTGCGCGCGGTGCACGCCCGTGCCCGGCACAAAAACGGTTTACATAGTTCTTAAGCTTTTCTATATAATCCTTTTGATTCTCAATTTCCTTTTTATCTATATATTTTGCCATATATCCTCCATTATACACTCATATAACTTGTATTTTATCACATTTTTTTGCAAAATACAAGTTATATCATCAATGTTTTTCTTGTAAATCAAAAAAAATACTGCTATAATATATTATGCAATTACCTAAACTACTATATATTACGGAGTTGATTTATATGCTTGGCTATCTGGGCCCCACCGGCACATTTTCATACATCGCCGCCATGGAATATGCAAAAGATGAAAAAAAAATCAAAGAATACAAGACAATCCCGGCGGTGCTCTCGGCAGTGCAGCGCGGAGAAATCAGCAGTGCAATCGTACCGATAGAAAATTCGATTGAGGGCAGCATAAACACCACATTGGACATGCTTGCTTTCAGTGATGATCTGTACATCATTGCCGAGCATGTCCTGAGAATCAGGCAAAACCTTATCACAAAACCCGGGACAGCAAAAAATGATATCAAAAAAATCGCCTCCCACCCACAGCCAATCGGGCAGTGTTCTGTCATGCTGAACACCGAATTTCCCGATGCCGAAATCATCTTCACCGATTCGACAGCGGCGGCGGCAGAACTGGTGAAAGCCTCTGACGGCAGTGTCGCCATGATTGGCACAAAAGAGGCGGCAGAATTGAACGGTCTTGTGATTCTGAAAAGCGACTGCGGCGACGAGGAAAACAATTCCACACGTTTTGTTATAATATCAAAAACACCTTTGTCCACCGTGACCGAAAACGACCGCACATCTATCGTTTTCTCTGTTTCCCACACTCCGGGCAGTCTGTTCAATGCGCTTGCGCTTTTCTCGGTGTATGACATCAATATGATAAAAATTGAGTCGCGCCCGATTAAAAAACAACTCGGGCAGTATATATTCTTTATAGACATAGACGGCAACGCCGCCGACGAGGACATTGGGCATGTCCTGAAAAAACTGCGTTCCAAAACGGCAATGTACCGTTTTTTGGGCTCTTATCAAAAAGCATTTGAGATATAATAAAAAAACACCGCGGCCGCGGTGTTTTTTTATTATCGTTCCTCTCGGAAATAGTTCAATCCGCAAGATGCGGGCTGTGCATTTTCCTTGGATTGCCTTATTGATGTTATAACCAATATCAACGCCGTCAAAATAAACGGAAGCATGTCATAAATCGCATTCGGAATCGACACAACGCTCTTGGGAACATAGTATTTGAGTATACTGAATGCACCAAAGATGAATGCACCGAAAATCGCCTTTGACGGTTTCCATGTCGAAAAAATAACCAAAGCCACCGCAATCCAGCCCATGCCGTTTACGCTGTCCGGCAGCCACACACCGCCGCACGTTATCATAGAGCAATAAGAACCGCCGATTCCGCATATTCCTCCGCCAATCAGCAGATTAAGATATTTGAGCTTTACAATTTTTACACCGGCGGCGTCTGCCGCGCCGGGGTTTTCGCCGATTGCCCTCACCGACAAACCGACTTTTGTACAGTTATAATATATCGCAAGAACCACTGCAATCACAATGCCAAGGTATACATACGGGTTGAAGGAAAACAAAAGCTTGCCGACAACAGGTATATCACTCAAAAAAGGTATCTTGACATTTGAGAGCTGTGCCGTTATCGCCGCCGGCAGCTTCAGCGAATCGGTGCCGAGGTTGGTTTTTGCATAACCCCTCACACACTCGCCTATGAAATTTGATATCCCAATGCCGAATATCGTCAGAGTCAGCCCGGTAACGTTCTGATTTGCCATCAGCGTGACCGTCAAAAACGCATATATCAGCGCCCCAAGCGCACCTGCCAAAAACGCCGCCAAAACAGCCACAACAAGGTTGTCGCTGAAATACCCGGCGACAAATCCGCCGCATGCGCCTATCGCCATCATTCCCTCGACACCCAGGTTCAGGTGCCCGGCTTTTTCGTTCATAATCTCCCCGAGGATACCAAAGAGAATAGGGGTTCCGGCAAGGATTGCCGCTACAATAAATTTTATAATCATATCCATTATTTAACCCCTCCTCTTACGACAAATTTATATCTAACAAAAAACTCACACCCAAGCACAAAGAAAAGGATTATACCCTGTAAAACAGCCGCTGAGTATGTCGATATTCCATATGTCGACTGCATAACCGACGAGCCCTTTTCCAGCACGCCAAACAAAAACGACACAATCAGTATCCCGAATGCATTGAGCTGTGCAAGCCACGAAACGATAATCGCGGTGAACCCGACGCCGCCGGCAACCGAACCAGCCAGGGTCATATCAGAGCCTGCCGCCTGCACAACGCCTGCCAGTCCGCAGATGCCGCCGCTCAGAAACATCGTCAGTATTGTCACCTTGTTCACGTTTATCCCGGCGTAAATTGCAGTCGCTTTGCTCTCGCCGACAACGCTTATTTCATATCCGTTCTTGGTGTATTTGAGATATACAAAAACAAATACAACCAATATCAAACCAATCACCCAGCCCATCTGCACACCCAAAACAGAGTCAAGCTGTGCGTTCGGCGCAAAACGCGCAATCTTTGGGAAACCGCTTGACGCCGGGTCTTTCCACGGGCCGTCTCTCAAAAAGCTTATCACATAAAGCGCAATATAATTCAGCATAAGGGTAAACAGGGTTTCGTTTGTGCCAAACTTACATTTGAACACCGTTGGGATAAGCCCCCACAGCCCGCCGCCGATGATACCGGCGATAAGCATAATCACAATCAAAAGCCAATGCGGCATGTCCGCATGATATAGGGCAAAATATGACGCAAACACCGCGCCCATGATAATCTGCCCCTCCGCGCCGATGTTCCAGAACTGCATCTTAAACGCAAGCGTGACGCCCAGCGCCGAAATCAACAGTGGTATCATGATTTTGATTGTCCCCTGGAAGGCAAGTGTGCTTCTGAACACACCGCTTATTATTGTCCCGTATACCTTGAAGGGATTGTGACCTATGAGAAGAATAAATATACCGCCGGCAACAATGGCAAGAAGTACCGAAAAAAGCCTCAGCAGAAATATCTTCTTGTTCGGAAGTTCTGTTCTTTTGCTCACTCTTATAAGCGGCTCTTTTTTTACTGTTTTCATACTCCTGCCTCCTTTGCCGTCTTTCCTGTCATCATCAGGCCAATCTGTTCTTTTGTCACCTTTTTTGCATCTACGATTCCGCTGACCTTGCCATGGCACAAAACCATGATTCTGTCCGAAATCTGCAGCAATACGTCCAAATCTTCACCAATGAATATCACCGCAACGCCTTTTTTCTTCTGTTCGTTTAAAAGGTCATATATGGTGTACGAGGAATTTATGTCCAGTCCGCGCACAGGATATGCCGTAATCAGAAGATTCGGCCCGGCAGAGATTTCTCTCCCCAAAAGCACTTTCTGCACATTTCCGCCCGAAAGCATTCTCACCGGGGTGTCGATGCTCGGGGTCTTTATTTCAAGCTCTTTGACAAGCTTTGACGCAAGCGCCCTTGCGCCGGATTTTTCAACAAAAATCCCCTTACCGTCACGATAATTCTTCAAAAGCATGTTGTCGGCAACACTCATCGACGCCACAAGCCCCATGCCAAGCCTGTCCTCCGGGACAAAACTCATCTGTATCCCCAGGTCAATGATATCCTTCGGTTTTTTGCCGACAATATTTTCCTTTTTATACAAAATTGCCCCGGCTTTGACCGGCATCAATCCGGCAATTGATTCACAAAGCTCTTTCTGTCCGCTCCCGGCAACGCCTGCCACGCCCAGGATTTCTCCGGTGTTTACAGAAAATTCCACATCATCAAGCCCAATGCTTCCGTCGTCCTTTGTCACCGTCAGGTTGCATACCCTCAAAAGCTCGTGTATGTCCTCGCACTGCGGACGCTCAATTTCCAGGTTCACTGCACGCCCCACCATAAGCTCTGTGAGCTGTTTTTCGTTTGTTTCGGCAGTTTTCACCGTGCTGATGCTTTCGCCTTTTCTCAGGATTGTCACACGGTCGCTGATTTCCATAACCTCGTTGAGTTTGTGGGTAATAATGATAATCGCACAGCCGTTTTCGCGCATTTTGCGCAAAATTGCAAAAAGCACTTCGATTTCCTGCGGAGTAAGAACCGCCGTCGGCTCGTCCAGGATGAGAATCTTCGCCCCGCGGTAAAGCACCTTCAATATTTCCACATTCTGCTTTTCGCCCACCGACATGTTGTATATCTTTTTGTCCAAATCAACATTCAAGCCAAAAGAGTCGCATATTTCCTTTGCTTTTGCCTTTATGCCTCTCGACCCTCCGCGCCCCACACCCAGGGCAACATTGTCCAGAGCCGAAAACACATCTATGAGTTTAAAATGCTGATGTATCATACCAATTCTCAGCTTTGCCGAGTCAGCCGGGGAATTTATAACTGTTTCCTCCCCGTCCACATGTATGGCGCCGCCGTCCGGGTGGTATATCCCCGACAGCATATTCATCAGAGTCGTTTTCCCCGAGCCGTTTTCTCCCAAAAGCGCAAGTATCTCGCCGTAATTCACCGTCAAATCTATGTTATCGTTTGCGACAACGCTCCCGAAAACCTTTCTTATTCCTTTACATTCAATTGCCGGAGCAGCCATTTTCTCACCTCTGTAATTTAATATCTCACATTTACCATATTTTCAAGGCAAAAAGGCGGACTTTATCTGTCCGCCTTTTCAGCTTTATTAAAACATCTTATTTAACAACAACGTTCTTGAAGTACCAGTTGATTTTTCCTGTGATTGTTGCATCGTCAAGTGTTGAACCTTCTTCTCCGACAGTTGTTCCGTCGTTTGTTTCGATTACACCGTCAAATACGTTGAATTCACCGCTCTTAATCTTAGCCTTTGCTTCTTCAACTGCTGTCTTCATTTCGTCTGTGCACAGGTCAGCGTTAAGCTCTGTGATGTCAACCAAGCCATCGTCCATTCCGCCGAAGTAATTTTCCGGCTTCCATGTTCCGTCTATAACAGCCTTGACAGCCTGTGTATAATATACACCCCAGTGCCAGATTGTAGATGTCAAAGTTGCCTTCGGTGCATCTTTAATCATGTCTGAGTTGTAGCCTACGCCCCATACGCCTGCCGCTTCTGCTTCGAGCTGCGGGTTCGGAGTGTCGCAGTGCTGACCGATAACGTCACAGCCCTCGTTGATAAGAGCCTTTGCAGCGTTTGATTCTTCTGCCGGGTCATACCAGCTGTTTGTAACCTTTACATATACCTGTGCGTCCGGGTTAACCGAATTTACGCCCATTGCAAAAGCGTCGATTCCGCCGGTAACCTCAGAGTTTTCGCTGCCCATTGCGGCAACATAACCGATTTTGTTGCTTTCTGTCTTCATACCTGCAACTATACCCGAAAGATATCTTGCCTGATAAATTCTTCCGAAATAGTTGTTCATGTTCTTACCGTTGTTCTTATAACCTGTTCCGTGTGAGAATATAACCTGCGGATACTTTTCAGCCAAAGCTTCCATTGTGTCCATATATCCCCAGCTTGTACCGAAAATTATGTTACAGCCTTCTTCAATACATTCAACGATTGCTGTTTCTGTTGCTGTCGGGTCAGAATCGGCAACATTGTTCTTTCTGATAATCTGGCTGTCGTCAAGGCCAAGTTCCTTCTGCATTTCCTGAATTCCCAAGTCGTGAGCATATGTATAGCCCGAACCTGCGTCAGGGTCACCGATGTGGATTACACCAACCTTGATGTCCTCTTTTGCAACCGGGGCAAAAGCCACATCTCCGCCTTCTTCATTGCCGTCTTTCCCGTTTCCGCAGCCTGCAAAGGACGCAAACATCGTCAAAGCAAGAAGCATAGCAAAAACTTTCCCAAACTTTTTCATTTTAAAAATCCTCCCTTGTAAAATATGGTTGATAATTATTATTTAAAAGGCTTGCGCCTTAAAAATCACTCCCTAAAGGTCACACCGCCTTCGACAGACATTCCGTCCACAATTGCCAAAGATTCAACGCGTATTCCCATATCCCTTATTTCTTTTCCGCCGTGCTGGAATCCTTTTTCAATCACAATCCCGGCCCCCGCGACAGAAGCACCGGCACTCTTCACAAGCTCCAAAAGCCCCAAAAGCGCACAGCCGTTTGCCAAAAAGTCATCAATTATCAATATACGATCCTCCGGACCAAGGAAATCCTTTGACACAATCACGTCATATACCCTGCCGTGCGTAAAAGACTGAACCTTTGTCGTATATACATCCCCGGCAATGTTCTTGGTCTGGCTCTTTTTTGCAAAAACCACCGGAACGCCGAAATATTGCGCCGTTATGCATGCAATGCCAATCCCCGAAGCCTCTATCGTAAGAATTTTTGTGATTTTTTCTCCGTCAAACCTTCTTTTGAACTCTTTTCCGATTTCGTTAAAAAGGTTTATATCCATCTGATGGTTCAGAAAACTGTCCACCTTCAATATATTTCCTTCACGGACAATCCCCTTGTCCTTTATCATTTGCTTCAACAGTTCCACAGGAACTCCCCCTCAATTCTCAAAGAAAAAATACTTTCTTATCATATTACATATTTCACTTTTTTTCAATTGTTTCAGTCATTTTTCGGCATTAAACATAAAATTTTTTCACCAAACCTCAACCCATTTTTACATTATGCCAAATTCATATCTGAAAAATTTGGGGGTTATCTTATCCGTGCATTTATCAGGCTGACCAATTCTTTGTTGTTTTTCGTTTTCTGCATATAATGAAGCAGCATATTCATCGCGTCGGTCGACGATTGACGGCTCAAATCACGCCTCAGTTTCCACACTGCCTCAAGCTCTTCTTTTGAAAGCAGGTCATCCTCCCGCCTTGTGCCGGACTTTAGTATATCTATCGCCGGGAATATCCTGCGCTCCTGTAAGGTTCTGTCCAGTTTCAGTTCCATGTTTCCCGTACCCTTGAATTCCTCAAAAATCACATCGTCCATACGGCTGCCGGTTTCCACAAGCGCTGTCGCAAGTATTGTCAGGCTGCCGCCCTCCTCGATATTTCTCGCGGCGCCAAAGAATTTCTTTGGCTTTATCAGCGCGTCCGGGTCCAATCCGCCCGAGAGCGTCCTCCCCGTCGGCGTGACTGTCAGGTTGTATGCCCTGGCAAGTCTTGTTATGGAATCAAGCAATACCACCACGTCTTTTTTCTGTTCCACAAGCCTTGATGCGCGTTCCAAAACCATTTCCGCAACCTTGGTGTGGTTTTCCGGTGCCTGGTCAAATGTGGAATAAATCACATCTCCCGTTATGGAACGGCGCATGTCGGTCACCTCCTCCGGGCGCTCGTCTATAAGCAAAACGATGAGATACACATCGGGGTGGTTTTTTGTAATTGATTGCGCAATCTGCTTTATTATCGTGGTTTTCCCTGCCTTTGGCGGCGCGACAATCATTCCGCGCTGTCCTTTGCCGATTGGGGCAATGATGTCCACAATCCTCGAGGCAAGCCTTGACGGCTCCCCGGTATCCAGGGTCAGTCGCTCCGTCGGGTATATCGGCGTCAAACGTTCAAAATTTTTCCTTTTAAGTGCAATTTCCAAAGGGTCGCTGTTTATTGTTTTGACAAAAAGCAGCGGCGAATATTTGTCCTCGTCCTGGGAAGGGCGGCAATCGCCCACGATTTCGTCGCCCGTTTTCAGGTTGAATCTGCGTATCTGCGTCGGCGAAACATACACGTCATTCTCCCCGGGGCGGTAATTTTCAAAGCGCAAAAAACCAAATCCGTCACTCATGACGTCAAGCACACCGCACACCTCAACAACATCGGCCGGGCGCTTTTTTGCCGGTTTTTTTTCCTGCTCCTGTGCCTGTTGCTTGTTTCTTGCCTCTCTTATCGCCGCGATAAGCTCATCTTTTTTCATTGCCGACACCTTCGGCACTTCCAGTCCCAGGGCTATCTGTTTCAGTTCATCCTTGTTTTTTCTTTCCAAAGCCACTCCGTCTTGCATAAGACACCTCTTTCATAGTTTATAAAAACAAATTTATCAGCATATTATTATTATAGAAAAATCCGGCAATAAATGTTTTGTCCATTGCAGTTTTCAATACCGCCAGGTTTTCTGCCGGCACAAAAACCGCCGCCAGCGCGCACAACACATAAACAATGACCGTTGCATTGATAATTCCCAACACAATCCCCAGCGTGCGGTTCACAAAATTCAGCAGTTTCAGGCGGAAAAATACCTCCAAAACCCTGAAAAGCAAAAATATGCCGATTTTGATGAGTATAAACAGCAAAATTGCTGATATCACCTGAATAATAATCCCCGCTGTTCCCTCCGCCGCGGCCGCAATCGCATCGTTTTTCGCCTTGTCAATATTGTCCAGCTGTTTTTGCAGGCTGTTCTGCATAAAATCCGGCAAAACAACCCCGGTTTTTCCGGTTTCCTCTTCCTCGCCGCCATAAGCATTGCTGACATGCGTATGTATGGTTTCGCCAATTTTTGATTCTGTTATAATTTTCTGAAATATCGGCAGAACGGACGACATAAGGCAGAAGGTCAGCACCAAAGAAATCACCGTTTCCGATGCTTTCAAAAAACCCTTTGTCCTGAAAAAAGTTATGGCAATCACATATATTGCCACCACTGCAGCGTCAAGAAAAATCCACAACGGCATAATATCACTTTCCCTTCATGTCAAGAAATTCTATGCTTGAATTGTATACAATAAAAATATTATCGGAATTTATTATATATGCTCTTTTTATGTCCCTGGAACACGTATATTTTGAAATCGTTTCTCCCGAGAGGTTTGTCAAAACCAAAGTTCTGCCCATGTTGTACAAAATTCTCCCGTCAAAAACATCTGCAAAGTCGGGGAGCACCTCCGACTTGATTATTCCCTTTTCAGCACCGCTTCCGGAAACAAGAGTTATCTCCGAGGAATTGTTGTTGTCAAAAACAACAACCTTTGTCCCCCCGGCAGACATGGAATATGCCATTGTGTTTTTGCCCTCTGTGCTGTAAGCCCACTTTTCCTTTGCATTTGCGGATATGCCCATGATTTTGTTGTCGGCAAAAGCATTCAGCACATCGCCGTCAAAGGCAATGTCAAAAACAAGGCTGTCCGCAATATCTATGCTTGCGTCGGGGTCGGATTTTGAAATGTCAAAAAAATAAATCTTTGAGGATGGCGAGCCTTCCGCGTCAAGCAGCGCTACCGCCAGCCTCCTCGAGGCCGACATATCCGCATCCATAACCCTGTATGTGCCTGAATTCCACAGATATACTTCCTTCCCGGATTTGTTGTATACAGATACGCTCCCCTTGTAATCGCCGCGCTCAAAAACAAACGACGCGTCGCCGTCCGCCGATATCGCGCCCGTTGATATCTTTCCGACCGTTGATTTTGTGTAGAGATTTTTTTGTCCGTTGTATACTGAAAATTTTTGTCCGCTTTTTTCAAAAAGAAGAATAAAATCACCCGAAACTCTTAAAACCGGAGATGAAATCTGAATTGGCACCGACCACTTCCGTTCACCGTTCTGAGAATAAAATGTAAGAGAAGTTTCGGCGGCGCACAATATGCCGCCGCCGTATCTTGCATACCTTCCTGCCGAAGCATTTTCCATGGCAATGTTCTTGCCCGTATGGCTTATGTTTGTTGAATTGTATTCGTTATTATCAATTTCTGTCTGCTTGTCTGCGTTTTCTTCCTCTTCCTTCTGCTGCTTTTCATATTCCTGTTTCAGCCTGTCATATTCCGTTTCGGGCTGTTCCTCCTTCGGGACATCGTCCAGAAACTTCTGCCAGCTTTCGGGGAGTGTGATATTCAGCTTTTTGAATATAGAGTTGACATTGTTTTTAAAATTCACCCCATATCCCGACATAAATTCCGAGCCGGTATCGCTCGACAAAAACGCAAACGCAACAACACACAAAGCGATAATAATGATTATTATACCGCCTTTTTTCTTCATTTAGTAATACACCTCCGATAAAAAAAGTCCTTCCGGCGGGGCGGTTATTCCCGCTCTTTTTCTCTGTCCCGAGGCTATAATCCCGGGCATGTCCTCTGCCAAAAGCTTGCCCGTCCCCACAAAAGCAAGCGTACCGGCGATAATCCTCACCATGTTGTACAAAAACCCGTTGCCCGTTATGTGGATACCTATTATATCCCCCTTTTTTTCAATGTCCAGGGCATAAATCGTCCTCACTGTCGTTTTGACAGTGAAGCCGGACGCCGCAAAGCCCACAAAGTCATGTGTGCCCAAAAAGGCGGCGGCCGCCTTCCTCATCTTCTCAATGTCCAGATTATACTTAAAATGCCACGAATAATTGCGCCAAAACGCATCGGGCAGTTTTGCATTATAGATATAATAAGAATATGTTTTTTTCTTTGCCATATATCTTGCGTCAAAGCCGTCCTCCGCCTCGTCTGCCTCCAGACACACGATGTCTTTGGGAAGCTTTGTGTTCAGCGCCGGTGGAAATTTGTCATATGGGACAGAATTTTCCGCACGGAAATTGCAGACATAGCGCCTTGCATGCACTCCCGTGTCGGTCCTTCCGCACCCCGTCACACGCACAGGCATGCCCAAAAGCTTTGCCAGCGCTTTTTCAAGCGTTTCCTGCACGGTGACGGCATTTTCCTGGATCTGCCAGCCATGATAATTTGTGCCGTCATACTGGATTGTCAGTTTTATATTTTTCATAGAATATCCCTATTGCGGAATTTTCGCCGCCTGTCACCTCTGTTTTATTTTACAACAACATTGACAAGCTTGCCCGGCACCGTTATGACCTTGACAATTGTCTTGCCGTCTGTGTATTCCGCAAATTTTTCCGACGCCTTTGCCGCCTCCTCGGTCTGTGCGCGGTCAAGCCCTGCCGGGATAACAAGCTTATCCCTCACCTTGCCGTTTATCTGCAAAACAATTTCAATTTCGTCGTCAACCGTCTTTTCGTCGTCATATTCCGGCCACTTTGTCTTTGCAAGCAAGCCGCCGGTGCCGTATTTTTCCCAAAGCTCCTCTGTCATGTGCGGCGCCACCGGGTTCAGCAAAGTGATAAGCGTCCTAAATTCTCCGCGTGTCACGCTCTCCTTTTTATAAAATTCATTCACCAAAGACATCAGCGCCGCAATTGCTGTGTTGTATTTCATTTTCTCATAGTCTTCCCCGACCTTCTTTATGGTCTTGTGCATGCTCTTTTCCATGTCGGGAGAGTATCCGTCGCCGTCTGTTATCATGCTCTGCAAGTTCCAGACGCGCTCCATAAATTTATAGCAGCCCTTAAGCCCCTGCTGTGACCACGGCGTTGACTGGTCAAAAGCGCCGATAAACATCTCGTATGTCCTGAATGCGTCTGCGCCGAACTCGCTCACAACATCGTCCGGGTTTACAACATTCCCCCTGGACTTTGACATTTTCTCGTTGTTCTCGCCCAAAATCATTCCGTGCGAGGTTCTCCTCATATACGGTTCTTTTGTCGGCACAACCCCCAGGTCATAGAGGAACTTGTGCCAAAAACGCGAATAAAGCAGATGCAGAGTGGTGTGCTCCATTCCGCCGTTGTACCAGTCCACAGGCGTCCAATACTTAAGCGCCTCCTCCGATGCAAACGCGTCATCGTTGTGCGGGTCTGTATATCTCAGAAAATACCAGCTTGACCCTGCCCATTGCGGCATTGTGTCGGTTTCTCTTTTTGCCTTTCCTCCGCAGTGCGGACAGGTCGTTTCAATCCAGTCGTATGCTTTTGCCAGCGGCGATTCGCCGTTTTCCCCCGGTTCAAATGTGTCAATTTCGGGGAGCTCCAGCGGCAGTTCGCTTTCCGGGATTGCCACCCAGCCGCATTTTTCGCAATACACAAGCGGAATCGGCTCTCCCCAATATCTCTGGCGCGAAAAAACCCAGTCGCGCAGCTTATAGTTTACCTTGCGCTTCCCGAGTCCCTTTTCCTCCAGCCAATTTATCATGGTCTTTATTGCCTCTTTGACAGGCATGCCGTCCAAAAAGCCCGAATTCACCAGAGTGCCGTCCGCCACATTGGTATACGCCTCTTCGTTTACGTTCTTGCCGCCCGAAACAACTTCAATAATCGGCAAATTGAACTTTTTGGCAAATTCCCAGTCACGCGAATCGTGCGCCGGCACTGCCATAATCGCGCCTGTCCCATAGGTCACAAGCACATAGTCCGAAATCCACACAGGGATATGGCTGCCGTTTACGGGGTTTATTGCATAAACACCCTCCAGCGGCGCACCGGTCTTGTCCTTTGCCAGCTCTGTTCTTTCAAACTCCGATTTCTTCCCTGCCTGCTCTATATATGCCGCAACCTCGCCCCAGTTTGTTATGCTCGGTTTCATCTTCTGCACCAGTTCATGCTCCGGCGAAAGCACAACATAGGTTGCGCCGAAAAGCGTGTCACATCTTGTTGTGTACACAATCATCTCGTCGCCTGTCGAAAGCTCAAACTTAACCTCTGTGCCTTCGGAACGCCCAATCCAGTTTTTTTGCTGTGTCTTTACCTTTTCGATATAATTGACATCATCAAGGTCATCTATCAGTCTTTGCGCATATTCGGTGATTTTCAGCATCCACTGGCTCTTTCTGCGCTGTACAACTTCACTGCCGCATCTTTCGCAGACGCCGTTTACAACCTCTTCGTTTGACAAGCCGACTTTGCAGCCCGTACACCAGTTTATGGGCATTTCCTGCTTGTATGCCAATCCTTTTTCAAACAATTTCAAGAAAATCCACTGCGTCCATTTATAATATTTCGGGTCGGTTGTATTCACGGTTCTCGACCAATCAAATGAAAAACCAATCATTTTCAGCTGACGCGTAAAATTTGCAATATTTTTTTCGGTCACAATCTTGGGGTGTATCTTATTTTTTATGGCATAGTTCTCTGTCGGCAGCCCAAAAGCGTCCCAGCCTATCGGATAAAGAACATTGTAGCCCTCCATTCTGCGCTTTCTTGCAATGATGTCAAGCGCCGTATAGCTCCTTGGGTGCCCGACATGCAGCCCCGCCCCCGAAGGATACGGGAATTCCACAAGTCCGTAAAACTTTGGCTTATCGCTTTTTGCCTCGGCGTGGAAACAGCCTTCCTCTTCCCACTTATTCTGCCATTTTTTCTCAATTTCCTTGAAATTGTAGTTGTTCATCGTGATTTTCATAGCCTTTCTGCCCGAATAATAAAAACCTCACGTCGTCTGCCCCGGGCAAAGCAAACCGCGTCTTCAGGCTTATTTCAGTTCAACATGCACTTTTTCCGCATCGCCCCAAAGCTTCTCAAGCGAATAAAATTCATGTGTTTCCTCCTGCATGATATGCACAATGATGTCACCGTAATCCATAAGAATCCAGTTTCCGCCGTTGTAGCCTTCCTTGTGCCCCGGGAAAACGCCCATTTCTTCAAGCTTTTCCTCCACATCGTCTGCGCATGCCTTGACCTGCACCGACGAAGCACACGTGCATATTATAAAATAATCGCCTATCGAAGTTATTTGCGATATATCAAGAATCTCTATATTCTCTGCTTTTTTGTCATACAATGCCTGCGCAATCTTCTTTACTCGTTCCATAATATTCCCTCCTGTTCTCATACATTTTACTATATTTTGCACGTTTTGTCCACACAAATTTTTAATCACAGCATAAATTTTTAAAACAATCTCTCACGGCATACGCATTTTTGTGCACCGGATTGCCTTTTTCTTCATTAAAGCGTATTGTGGCGCCGGCACACATATACACTGCCTTGTCAAGGTTTTGCAGTGCGGCTTTCCGCAAAGGCAGCGCACCCTCAAAGCGCCTGCCCTCCTCTGCCATGTCGGCGACAAATATTATCTTCTCAAGCCTTGACATTTCACATCTTCCCAGCGTATGCCATTTCACGGCGTTTATTATGTCGGGGTCTTTTATGCCATAGGCATGCTCCGCAAGATACGCCCCCAGTTTTGCATGCACAAGCGCCGGGTTGCACAGTTCAAATTCATCAAGCCACACGCCGTATTCCCTGCACATTTCATACATCTTGTCCTTTGGGATATTTTTGGCGCAGTCATGCAGCAGCGCCGCCGTGTATGCCTTTTTGCGGTTTTCGCCGAATCTCTGTGCCATTTGCACCGCCAGTCTGCACACACCCATGGTGTGCCCGAACCGCGATTTCTCCAGTGCGCTTTTGATTTTCTCTCTCAGTTGTGTCAATTCCCCGCGGTAAAGTCCGTTTTTTTGTATAATTTTCTCTGTCCCATGCGGCACAAAGGCAGAAATGTCAAACCCCATGTCAACATCTTCCCGTATCCGGGTTGATGAAATATCGGGGATTTCATCATCAAAGATTGTTATATTTCCCCCGAAGGCTTCCATGACGTCATGTGCTTTGCGGCGGAGTTCAAAATCTTTCCTGGCAAAAACCACAATCTCTGCAAGCGCAAAAATCACCTGCGGTTCATGCCATTTTTCAATATAATCAAGCGAATCCGCACCCATTATAAAATAATATTTATTTTCGGGGTACATCTTTGTCATATACCTCAGGGTGTCCGCCGTATAAGAATAATCTTTCTTTTTTATCTCATAATCCGTCACTTCAAACACAGGATTCCCGGCTGTCGCCGCCTTGACCATCTCAAAGCGCAAATCCTTGTCGGTGACATTTTTTTGCGCCTTGTGCGGCGGATTCCCCCCGGGGACAAACACCACCTTTGCAAGCCCCAGCCGTTGCGCCGCCTTTTGTGCCATGCACACATGCGCATTGTGCACCGGGTCAAAAGTGCCGCCCATCACACCTATTTTCGGCATATCTCAGTCCTCCGTTTCCCCAAAAAAATCAGCCTTGCTTATTTTTTCGGCAGTTCAATCTTTCGTTCCTGAGGCTTTTTTGCCTGTCTGTAGATGACAAATTTTGAGCCTATCGCCTGAATCGGTTCTGCCCCCAGCGCCTCCGCAACCTTGTTGCAGGTTGACTTTATTTCCAGCATGGAATTTTCCAATACATGTATTTTTATCATTTCCCTTGCCTCCAATGCATTTGAAAGCTGATTTATCAGTTCTTCGGTTACACCGGATTTCCCAATCTGAAAAATCGGTTCCATATTGTTTGCAAGTTTCCTCAAGTATGCGCGTTGTTTGCTTGTTATCATAATTCTCTCCTAAAAAAGCGGCACTGCCGTATTGTTTTCCGCATAATCATATCACATTTGGGGCCAAAATTCAATACGGACAGCGCAAATTCATTAAATCTATACAAAAAAGGAGCCGCGGCAAAATCATTCCGTTTTGCCACAGCTCTCTCAGAAACTTTTAATAAACTCTTCTTGCGCCCACATAGGTCGAATAAGAACACATCGAAGAAAGCGCCACATAGCATACCGACTTCCCGGGACGCGGAGAGTGAATCACCTGTCCGTTTCCGGCGTATATACCGACATGCGATATTCCCGAGCCTTTTGAGAAGAACACCAAATCGCCCGGCTGCAAATCACTCTTTGAAACGGCAACGCCGTTCTTATACTGATCTCTGGAGCTTCTGTTTACGCTTACGCCTGCTTTTCTGCACGCATACTGCACAAGCCCCGAGCAGTCAAACCCTGACGGAGAAGTGCCGCCGTAAACATAGCGTACTCCCAGATATTTGCTTGCCTCATTCACAATCTGCTGACCTTTCGAACTCGGCGCCGCATACGGAATCTGTGCCTTTGCGGAAGATTTTGATGCAGATTTTGAAGAATTTGTTTTTGATGCATTTTTCTTTGCCGCCTCTTGTTGTTTCTTCGCGGCTTCTTCCTTTTTCTTCTTTGCTTCCTGTTCCGCCTTTATGGAATCATAGGCATCCTTTGTCATGGTATATTCGTTTCTCACATACCCGGCTGTATATCCGTCACCATAAGAAATTTTTACCCAATCGCCGATTGTTTTGACCAAAAGGCATGACGTACCGCTTGAAAGCGTTATCTTCACGTCTTTGTCCTCGCCCGGCATTGTCCTGACATTCACACTGCCGTCTGCCGAATACACAACCCCCGGCGTACCGATAGATTTTATACGTTCCGCACGGTCGCTCATCACCCGTTCTTTCAGAACCATGTCGCCAATCGTCAGTGCAGAATTAAGTACATATCCTGCCGTATAGTCGTCGGTGGTGTATATCTGACACCAATTGTCGTCAATCTTTGCAATCACAATTACATTTTCATCATTTTGGAAAAGCTCCACGGGTGATGCGTTTATGTCCGGGGCGCTCTTCATTTCCGCGCCTGCCGCGATGGTGGCTTTTTCATACATCACGTCCTGCAAAAGGATGTCTTTTGCTTCGTCATATGATGTTGTCACCAGCTCTTTTGCGACATAGCCTTTTTTCTCTTCTCCGCCTGCCTGATATGAAATCATGTACCAGTTTTCATATTCACCCTCAAGCCACAATTCCTGCCCCGGGTTCAATGTCCCCAGGATTTCCGCGTTTATGTCTTTTTCTGCCCTTACATTGAGCACTCCGGATGTGGTTATTACATATCCCGCTTTCGGCTCATACGGCTTTGCAAAATCCACCTTGTTTACAGATGTGATTGTTTCTTCAACCGTCTTTTTCAATTCTCCCGAATCGATTGCGTCAAAATCAACCGTTTCGCCTTCTCCGTCGCCTTCCAGTATATCAAGAACAATATTTTCCTGCGTTTCTTTGTCCGCCAAAGCGCGTGACATATCCTTTGCCTGAATAGTTGCGAGTGAACTTACCATTACAACCGCCAAAAAGGCTGACATTGAATGTTTCCAATTCTTCATTCCGTTACCTCCTAAAAATACCTCGTTCCCTGTCAACTGCATTATATTTTACACCACTTTTTAGGATTTGTCAAGATTTTTTAACTACTTTTTTAAAACTTTGTAACAATTTAGTAATATCTTAATTAAGAAACGGCTTACCTATGCGGTTTTTCGGTATGTAAATTTTTAAAAATATTTTAAATAAATCACTCGTTTTTATGCCCTGTTTTTAACATTTTTAACTTTTGTTTGAAATATTCGGGAAATCATTTTATAATATTTACGGTTCCTTTTTAAAGAGCGGCTTGGGGCCGAAATATTGATAAATATTGCACTTTAACATTCCGTTATATATTTTTCTCTTTTTTGAGGCTTTCATACCAAAATTTTCTTCAAAGCTTTCGTTTGAGGTTATCGCATAATATGACCACTTGTCCAGCTTTTTAAACTGCCTGCCCATAATCCTGTAAAGCTCTTCACAGTCTTTCTTTTCGCCCAGGCGCTCACCGTACGGCGGATTGCAGATTACGGTGCCGTATGGTGCGGAATATGCAAAATCCGCCACGCTCCCGCATATTGGGCGTACAGCGTCGCCCACGCCTGCAATGACGGCGTTTTTCGCCGCGGTTTCCACGGTTTTCCCGTCTATGTCCGCCGCATAAATTTCAAGCGGCAGATATTTTTCAAGGCTTCTCGCCTCCTCGCGGCACTCCTCCCACAGGCTTTTATCAATCTGCGCAAATGCCTCTGCCGCAAAATGTCTGTTCACCCCGGGGGCAATGTTTCTTTTTATCATCGCCGCCTCAATCGGTATCGTCCCGGAACCGCACATCGGATCTGCCAGCGGATACTCATATTTCCAGTGACTCATCATGACCATCGCGGCGGCTATGGTTTCTTTCAGCGGTGCGGCATTTGCCTCCGCCCTGTAGCCGCGCTTGTGCAGCCCGTCGCCCGTGGTGTCAATCATCAGCGTAACCCTGTCCTTAAAAACCGAAAACTGTATCTGATACTTTTCCCCGGTTTCTTCAAGGTGATTCACGCCATACGCCGCACCCAGGGAATCAGCCATTGCCTTTTTGATTATCGCCTGGCAGTCCCTTACACTGGCAAGCTGTGATTTCAGGCAGAAGCCCTTCACCGGGAAGGCTGATTTTTCGCCAATCCAGTCTGCCCAGCGCACTTTTTTTGTTCCTTCAAAAAGTTCATCAAAAGTGACGGCGGAAAATTCCGCCGCCTTTATCAGCACCCGTTCGCCCGTGCGTATGCCTATGTTTGTGCGGCAGACTGCCCTCTCGTCCCCCAAAAAGGTGACCTTGCCGTCCTCCACGCACGAGGTTTCATAGCCAAGCTTTCTCAATTCTCTCGAAACAAACGATTCCAACCCGAAAATTGTCGGGATTATTATTTCAAACTTTTCCATATCTTCTTCCTTTTTTATTTTTTCTGTCCCGTCTGCGCGGCTCCTGTCTGTCATCCTGGCGCTGTCTTACATTTCTGTAAAACATGTTGATTTCTTTCAGAGTCGCATTTCCCGGCAGAAAATCGATGTCACCCGTCATAATGTTGCATTTTGCCACCATCACCGACATCTTGTCGCCTATTTTTCGCACTCTTTTTTTGTGCTCTCCTCTCAAAACACGCCTTTCTTCGTCATACACATAAAAATCGTCATGCATGTTCTCAAGCCTCAGCAGACCCTCCACAGTGTTTTCCAATTCCACAAAAATACCGAACTTTGTCACACTCGAAATCCGCCCCACGAAAGATTCGCCCACAAAGCCGTTCATATACCATGCCTTCATGATGTCATCGGTGTCGCGCTCCGCAAGTTCTGCCTCACGCTCTGTTTCGCTTGAATGTTTTGCGGAGGCGGCGACCGCCGTGCTGTATTTTCGGAGGTCCTTCCCGTCAAGGAAATCCTTCAGAATCCGATGTATCATCAAATCGGGATAGCGCCTTATCGGAGAGGTAAAATGACAGTAATATTTTGCCGCAAGCCCGAAGTGTCCCAGGTTTTGCGGTTTATATTCCGCCTTCATAAGCGACCTCAGCATAAATTTGGAAATCATTGTTTCCTCCGGCGTCCCCTCAATTTTTTTCAGCACATTCTGCAATGCTTTGGGATGGATTCCCTCGTCTTTGTCTGTCCGCCCTTTGATTGTATACCCAAAGTTAAAGATAAATTTTGCAAAATTATCGGTTTTCTCAGGTGTCGGTGGCTCGTGCACACGGAATACAAAAGGTATCTCTGCCCAAAATGCATATTCTGCAATCGTTTCATTTGCGGCAAGCATAAATTCTTCTATAATTTTATGCGACACCTCCCGTTCTTCCTTGATTATGTCACAGGGATATCCGTTGCCGTCCACGCAGATTTTCCCCTCCGGGAAGTCAAAATTTATACTTCCGCGTTTCATTCTCTTCCTATTTAAATATCCTGCAATTCTTTTCATTCTTTTCAAGTCGGGGAGGATTTTTTTATATCTCCTGTTCAGTTCCTCATTGTCCCCCTCCAGGAGCGCCGCGGCATTTTTGTATGTCAGCCTTTCGCACGAGCGTATGACAGAACGGCAAAGCTCGTGTGAAAGTATATTCCCCTCATTGTCAATATCCATAAGAACAGACAGAGTATATCTGTCCTCGCCCGGCTTAAGACTGCAAACACCGTTTGAAAGTTCTTCCGGGAGCATCGGTATCACACGGTCGGCAAGGTATACGCTTGTCCCTCTCAGAAATGCTTCATTGTCAAGCGCGGTTCCTTCCTTCACATAATGCGTCACATCTGCGATATGGACGCCAAGACGGTATCTTCCGCTCTCAAGTTTCACCGCCGACACCGCATCGTCAAAGTCGCGCGCGTCATCGCCGTCTATGGTGAATATCGTTTCTGCACGCAAATCGCGCCTTTTGCCTGCCTCGGGCATGTCCGCCGCCGCGGCTTTGGCTTCCCGCAGTGTTTCGGGTTCAAATTCGGTCTTGATGCCGTGCGCGCAAATCGCGGCTTCCACACAGCTTTTCAGTTCGTCCGCCCGACCCAGGTTTTTTATTATTCTGCACGACATGTCGCCGTTTTTGGCATATCCCGCAATCTCCAGCAACACCCTTTCTCCCTTTTCGGCGGTGCTGTTATCCTGTGCGGTAATCTGCACAAAAATTCCGCTGTTGTCGGGTTTTATAAAGCATGTTGATTTTCTTTTTTTGGAAATCACGCCCGTTATTCTTTCGTTTCCGCGTTCAAGCACCTTTATGACATGCCCCTCACGCGTGCTGTTTTCGGTTTTGGGCGCATCAATCATTATTGCGGCAAAGTCACCGTCCACCGCATCTGCAAGCTTGTCCCCTGCGACAAATATGTCGCCGCCGTTGTCGCTCGCCTCGGCAAATGCATAAAATCCGCTGCGGCTGCACCGAATCTTTCCCGTTGTTACATTTTTTTCCGCCGCCTTATATCTCCCGTTTCTCACGGGGAGTATGCGCCCCTCCATAACCAAATCATGTAGGGTTGCCGTAAATTCGTCAATATCATCTTTGGGAACAGCCAAAACAGCGACAAGCTCCTCCGCCTTCAGCGGAATATAATCGCCGCTTTTCATATATTCAACAATCCTGTCTTTTCTTTCCATCAAAACTACCCCATTTTTTCATAATATATCTATTTTATAACATTTCCGATTTTTATACAATATATTTTTTATATTTTCCATATTTTATCGCACATTTAACAATTTTTGATTTTTAAAATTGCACAAAAAGTATATATTACATAACAATATTTTGGTATATCAGGTTGATTTCCGCAAAATTTATCACCCGGCATATCGGCATAGTCACGTTTTTTTGAGGAATTTTTTTATTTTTACAACAAATTCAACATAAATATCTTGACTAAACGGCAGAAAAGAGATATAATTAACAAGTATGTTATTTTATTGCAGAGGGCATGCCACAGATACCCTTTGCCGAAAATATTCTTTAGAAAGGAATGAAACAAATGAAGAAAAAAAGCATTATTATTCTTGCTCTTATGATTATACTGTCTGTTCTCCTGAACTATTTCTCCTTCTTCGGGGTTACGTTCGGCGGATTCCATTATGACAGTCTTTTCGGCGACAGCCTTTTCGGCAAAAAGACCGAAGAATCAGCAGACGGGAATAAAACCGATGCAGAAAACTCATCAGACGAAAATTCCGGAGAAACCGCAGCACCGGAAGACACAACAGGCACAGAAGGGGACACGGACTCCGAAAGTGCTGACAATGCCGCACAGGACAGCGGCGATTCTGCGGACAAAACCGCAGAGCAGGACACCGGCAGAATCAGAAAAGGTATAGACTTAGCCGGCGGTTCTGTTATATCCTTTGAGGCTGACGAAACAACCTTCCCCGAAGGGAAGTCAAGCGCAACCGAAGAGGACATGGACATTGTTGAAGCAATCTTCAACACACGTCTTAACTCGGCAGGTTATACAGAGGCAAGAATCAGCAGAGGCGATCTTGGTCAGATTACTGTTGAAATCCCATCTGTATTTGAAACAGACGAAGCAGCAAGCCTTTTGGGTTCTGCTGCCGTGCTGACATTTGTAAACGCCTCGGGCGAAACAGTGTTAAACGGCGAGGACGTAAAGGACGCACAGTACAAATACGGCCCTGTTTCGGCAAACGGCTCTTCCGAGCCTTATGTAGAGCTGACGCTCACATCTGATGCCGTTTCCAAATTTGCGGATGCGACAAGGGCGGCGGCAGCGGCAGGCGACGGCAACAACTTCATCGCAATCATGATGGACAACAACGTTGTTTCCGCACCGCGCGTAAGCAGTGAAATCAATTCCGAAACATGTATCATCTCGGGAAGCTTCACAACCGAGTCTGCACGTGAACTTGCAAACCAGATAAAATCCGGCGCACTGCCTTTCAGCATGAAGATTATATCTCAGGATACAATCGGTGCGGAGCTCGGCCAGGACGCCCTGCCGACATCTCTTATTGCGGCAGGAATAGGCATACTTCTGGTTATGCTGTTTATGATTATCATTTACAGAATCCCGGGGCTTATCGCAGACCTGGCGCTTTCATTGTACATCGGGCTCATGGCTCTCGTTCTTGGCTTGTTCAGAGTAAACTTAAGCCTTTCGGGAATCGCCGGTATCGTGCTCTCCATCGGTATGGCGGTCGATGCAAACGTAATTATATTTGAAAGAATGAAGGAAGAATTAAACCTTGGGAAAACCATTAAAGCTTCTGTGGAATCCGGCTTTAAAAAGGCTTTCTCGGCGATTCTTGACTCAAACATAACAACAATCATAACATGCGTTGTCCTCTACCTCTCCGGTATAGGCACCATCAGAGGTTTCGCGGTTACACTGGGAATGGGTGTTGTGGTAAGTATGTTTACTGCCATTGTCATCACAAAATTCCTTTTGAAACAGGTTGTAAACTTAAACATCAAAAACCGCGGTCTGTTTTATAAGGCAAAGAAGAAGGAGGCGGCAGAATAATGAAAGCATTCGATATAGTGAAAAATAAAGTTAAATTTTTGATTATACCTGCTGTTATAGTTCTTCTCGGGATTATTATGTACTTTGTTAACAGCGGCTTCAACTATGACATTGAATTTATGGGCGGTATCAAAATGCAGATTGCGTGGGACAACCCCGCATCTACAGAAGAAGTCAAGGCATATCTTGAGGAAAACACCCAAATCAAGCCGTTGGTTGTGCAGACCACAAACACAGGCATAAGCATAAAAACAAAAGCAGGCGAAGAGTCAAACAAAGACAAAATCTTCTCTGCTTTGCAGGAAAAATATTCCCTTGCAGACGACGCTCTGCAATCTGTAAGCTCCGCTTCGGCAAGCTTCGGAAACCAGGTGCAGAGAAAAGCATTCCTTTTCACTGCAATAGCAATCCTTTGCATACTCATCTATATTGCAATAAGATTTGAATGGCGTTCTGCAATCATGGCAGTCATCGCACTCATCGTCAGCATACTTGTGATGATGTCGGTTTATGCAATATTCTACACACCGCTCAACACAACGTTTATCGCAGCGATGCTCACCGTGGTGGGATACTCCATAAACAACACAATCGTTGTTTTTGACCGTATCCGTGAAAACATGAAACGTCTGAACACAAAGCGCGGAATCACCGTTTCAATGCTTGTAAACGAAAGTATCCACGAAAGTTATGGCAGAACACTCAACACCACAATCACAACGCTCATCACAATCGTTCTGTTGTACTTCATCGGCGTTTCCTCGGTCAAGGAATTTGCATTCCCTCTGATTGTTGGGATAATCGCCGGCGCTTACAGCTCAATCTTTATTGCAAGTCCTTTCTGGGCAAGCTGGAAAGAAGCTGAAACAGAATCAAAAAGATCAAAGAAATAATTTTTGATGATTATAAAGGCTGTTTAAAAAGTCGATTGACTGTTTAAACAGCCTTTACTTTTTTACATCCCCTTTTTTTGATAAATTTTCAGGTAATTGTAAAATGTAAATTTTACAATTACGTATTAATAAATTCTTAAGAAATTCAATAGTTGTTTTTTAATAAACCTATGTTATAATATAGTTAAAACAAAGGTCTTTGTCGGGGGCGATACCCTCAAATTAAAGGGAAAGGAAATATCTTAATCTATGGAAAAGCTAAACGTACTCATCGCAGACGATGACAAAGAAATCGTTGAGAGCACCGCCATCTTTTTAAATGGCGAGGGTTTTAATGTATTCAAAGCCTCAAACGGCATACAAGCGCTTGATATTGCCATGGAAAACGAAATCCACTTGATTCTTCTGGACATCATGATGCCCGATTTGGACGGCATCTCCACATTGATGAAGCTGCGGGAAAAGAAAAATATCCCCGTAATCATGGTGTCCGCAAAGAGCCAGGACTCGGACAAAATCCTGGGGCTTACCGCCGGTGCGGACGACTATATCACAAAGCCGTTCAACCCGTCAGAACTCGTCGCGAGGGTCAAATCTCAGCTCAGACGCTACACAGTCCTGGGTTCTATGGAAAAGAAAGAGAACGTCATCACAAACGGCGGTCTTGAAATCGATACAAAATCAAAAACGGTGTCCGTTGACGGGGAAGAAATCAAGCTCACCAAAATAGAATACAAAATCGTGGAACTTTTGATGAAAAATATCGGCACAGTGTTCAGCAATGACGAAATTTATAAAATGGTGTGGAACGAAGACAGCTTTATCACCGACAACACAATTGCTGTACATATACGCCACATACGCGAAAAAATCGAAATAAACCCCAAAGAACCGAAGTATCTCCAGGTTGTATGGGGAATCGGCTACAAAATAGCCGAAGTGTGAAGAGAGGAAGGATATTATGAAAAAATTTATTTATTCGCCTGCCGTAAAAACCACGGCATGCGCCCTGCTTTTGCTGACAGCTTTTATAGGGCTTTTCCGTTTTGCGGAGCTTGCCCCAAAGTTTAACAGACTCAACAACATCAGCATAGACGAAACGTCAATCCACAGCGATATTTATGAAACCTTTGGGTATATATTCAATCAGATAAATCTGTATTCCGCACAGTCGGGCACAGCCGCCGGGACACAGCCGGCATATGATGACGATGGGGAAATTCATAGCTTTAGTTTCAACTTTAAAGGCATAACAAACTTTGAATATTATGCAGAAGCAAACGGCAGAGTAATAACCAACCTCAGTGACGAACAAAAGCCCTCTGTCATAAGCATGCTTGAATCCCCCGGGAACAGAAATGACAGAGTTTTTAATTCTTATCTTGAAAACAAGGGTGTGATTCTGGAACAGACAAACGGGAATCTTTCTATATATCACAATTATGAATACGGTTATTATTTTCAGACTCTCCCCAAATGTAACTTCAGGATATGCGTAAAGCCCACCCAGACATATCTGGCAGAATACAACCAGACAATAAACGACAGCAAGGCAGAGTACAGAACAGTTATGTCTGATTTGCAGCGTGAACTTTGCAGACTTGTCATATATATTATCATCGCCGGAATCCTGTCGCTGTACTTGTGCTGGGTTTGCGGCAGAAGCACAGATGACGACTCTGTGCATATGCTCCTCATAGACAGGGTTTATGCAGAAATTCTTTTCATCATAGGGATAACAATATTTATCGTTTGCGGTTTGTCCATGGCAGGGTTGGTATACTATCAGATTGGAGAACAATACACCTTCTATTCATTGCTGTTTGCCCTCATCGGCACAACAGGCGGCGGCGTGCTTTTTGCGATATTGCTGTCATACCTCAGGAACCTCAAAAACCATACATTTATAAAGCGTTCCTTTGTCCTGCACGCGGCGACGTGGCTGTGGAAAAACGCAAAAAAAGTATTGTCCGTAAAAAGCAGCAGACTTGCCGCCGCGGCAATCCTTTTGTACTGCTTGCTGATGATAATTTTTGCAAGCTTTACACCGTTTGCAATTTTGATCTCTGCGGCAATGATTTTTCTTGTACTGAAAACCCTTGTTGGCTTTGACTCGCTGAAAAAGGGTATATCGGAACTTGGCAGCGGCAACACCTCATACAAAATAAACAGCCTGGAAAAAGGCATACTCGGCGACCTCTGCCGTGATGTCGACAATCTCGGTGACGGCATGACAGCGGCAGTGGAAAACCAGCTTGCCGCCGAAAGAATGAAGTCACAGCTGATAACAAATGTGTCACACGACCTGAAAACGCCGCTGACTTCAATCATAAATTATACAGAACTTCTGAAGGACATGGAGCTCACCCCTGCCGAGGCAAATGATTATGTAAAAATAATAGAAAGCAAATCCATGAAACTCAAGACCCTCACCTCGGACTTGTTTGACATTTCAAAGGTACAAAGCGGAAATGAGTCGCTGAACCTGGAAGACATTGACCTCGGGCTTTTGATAACCCAATCCCTGGGCGAGCTTGACGAAGAAATTGCGGAATCTGGGCTTGAATTTAACACACATTTATGCGAGAACTGCATTATATCGGGCGACGGCGCAAAGCTTTCACGCGTATTTGAGAATATTTTGGTGAACGCAGTAAAGTATTCCATGAAAAATACCCGTGTATATGTGATTCTGGCAAAAAATGCCGACTCTGTAACGTGCGAAGTAAAAAACATCTCGGCATATCCTCTTGATTTTGACGAAGAGGAAATCACCGAAAGATTTGTCCGCGGCGACGCGTCGCGTTCCACTGAGGGGAACGGACTGGGGCTTGCCATAGCAAAAAGCTACATAGAAGCCATGGGCGGCGAACTAAAGGTGATAACCGACGGCGATTTGTTTAAAGTGGTGATTAAATTTTAAAAAAAGCGGGGCTGTAAAAAATCAATTGATTTTTTACAGCCCCGCTTTTTTAAGGGCGGATAACTCCCAAGAAAAATCATATTTTCCGTGATATGCACTTTTCTTGCATCCCGGAATCTTTAAACATCACCTTTTTTCAGCAAAAACAATCCTTATACCTGTTTATGCTTTTTTGGATTATATCTTTTGCAACCTCCCGTCCCAAGACTTCGCTCACGACGGTTTCTTTCCCTTCCAGTGATTTATAAACTTTAAAGAAATGCGATATTTCATCAAAGGTATGCTCCGGCAATTGTGAAATATCCGTATACGGCGTCAATGACGGGTCATTAAAGGGAATCGCAATGATTTTTTCGTCCTCCTGCTCGTTGTCAATCATCTTTATGACGCCGATAGGATAGCATTTGACGAGTGTCATCGGGACAATGGACTCCTGGCAAAGCACCAAAACATCAAGCGGGTCGTTGTCCGCGGCATATGTGCGCGGTATAAATCCATAATTTGCCGGATAATGTGTGGACGTATAAAGCACGCGGTCCAAAAACAGCATGCCCGTTTCTTTGTCCATCTCATATTTGTTTTTTCCGCCTTTCGGGATTTCGATACACGCGGCAAAAGACTCCGGTGAAATTCTCTTGGGATTGATATCATGCCATATGTTTGTCATCTGAAACATTCCTTTCTGCAAAAATTCTAAAAACGATTTTTATTATATTTTATCACAGAAAGTCCGTTTTGTAAATCCCGATTTTACTTTTTTATAAAATCAGTCCGTCTTTGCTTTTGGTTTGAAAAACACAGCCGCAAGCAGCCCAAAAAGAATTGCCGCTGTTATGCCTGCCGCGGCGGCGGTCAGCCCTCCCGTGAAAATCCCCATAAATCCGTCTTTTGAAACAGCCTTTTCCACACCCTTTGCAAGGTTATAGCCAAACCCCGTCAGGGGCACCGTTGCGCCGGCTCCGGCAAATTCCACCAGCCTTTCATACCAGCCGAATGTCTGCAAAACCACCCCCAAAACCACATATGCCACCAAAATCCGCGCCGGCGTCAGCTTTGTCTTGTCAATAAAAATCTGACCTATTGCACAAAGTATTCCACCGACAACAAAAGCTTTTACATAATCCATATTCTGTTCCTCCCGACAAAATTATCCGCGCCTCAATCGGCGCTTATCTCCACCGCATGAGCAATAACCGGTATGCTTTCTCCCTGCTGTATAATTGTTGCATTCATCAGCGCACCCGTCGCGACAAGCAGAATCCGCCTGAGCTTTCCACGTTTAAGTTTCTTAAAGATATGGCCGCAAAAAACACTTGCACAGCAGCCGCAGCCGCTCCCCCCGGCATGCACATCTTCTTTTTCAAAATCATAAATCAATTTGCCGCAGTCCTCGTGCTTTGAATAAATATCAATTCCTGATTTGTTCAGCAAATCACACAATATATCAGAGCCGATTACACCCAAATCCCCGGTATAGATTTTGTCATACCTTGATTCGTCCACCCCAAAATCCTTGAAATGTGCCGTTATAGTGTCGGCGGCGGCAGGCGCCATCGCTGCGCCCATGTTGTTCAGGTCGGAAATACCCATGTCAATTATTTTGCCCGGTGTTGCCGATTCTATCCTGACCGTGTCTTTTTGGTCGGTCAGCACTGCACAGCCGCCGCCCGTCACAGTCCACTGCGCCGAGGGCGGCCTTTGTCCGCCATAATCCAGTGGAAAACGGAACTGCTTTTCGGCAGAACAGAAATGGCTTGACGTTGCGCACACCACATTGTGGGCAAATCCTCCCGAAACGGCCATCGCACCGATTATCATACTTTCTGCCATTGTGGAACACGCCCCATACACTCCCAAAAACGGTATCTGCAAATCCCTCATGGCATAGTGCGAGCTGACACACTGGTTCAGCAAATCGCCGCCAAGGGCATAATCAATATCGGCGCTTTGCATTCCGGCATTTTTCAAAGCCTGCACCACCGCTTCTTTCTGGATTTTGCTTTCTGCTTTCTCCCATGATTTTTCCCCAAAATAATCATTTTCCAAAACCACGTCAAATTCCCGGTTCAACGGGCTTTTTCCTTCCTTTACGCCCACAACCGAGCCGGTGTTCTTTATAAAAACCTCTTTTTCAAAACGTATCGACTGCATTTTATCCTCCGTTCTGCCGCAACTTTTTGCCGTGCCGTTTTTTTTTAGTATTATGTGCAAATGCCAAAAAGATATTCAAAATGCAGGCTGACCACACCCGGAAACCGCCACTGCTTCGCTATTTTCGCCGTATTCCGCCCCCTGTTCCGGCTTGCCGCATATATAGCCGACAACTTCATCAATCGTATGCACCGGCAAAATTTTTACCCCAAGCCTGTCCAAATCGCCATAATAATTTGCCGCAGGTATTATGACCGTTTCCGCACCTGAATTTTTTGCTCCCTCGATTTTTTCTCTCACTCCGCCGACAGGGTTGACGCCGCCCATGATGGACAATTCCCCCGTCATTGCAATTTTGTTGCTTATTTCGGTTTTGTTCAGGGCAGAGTAACATGCCGCAAAAAGCGCAATCCCGGCAGACGGTCCGTCAACAGGCATACCGCCGGGGAAATTTATGGTGATGTTGTAATCGGAAACAGGGATTGAAAACTTTTCCGAAAGGACTGTCAGTACATTGTCAAGAGAACTCTTTGCACTGCTTTTTCCGCTTATTGCGCGGTTGCCGAACTTCACTGTTTCGCTCTCGCAGATGCCGCCGCAGCACACCCTTCCCCCGCGGCAATAAGACGCGCTGATTTCTATCGGCAAAAGCATGCCGATGCCATCGCCGGTCACTGCCAACGCATTCACAACGCCGACTTTTTTGCAGTCATCCACCATAAAGGAATACTTCGGGCGATATCTTCCGCATCTTATCACCCAGTCTATGTCGGCTTCCTCCGCCGTGTTCCGCTCCTCCAGCGCAAGTTTTCCTGCCGCCGTCTGCAGCATTTTCACCACATCACGCCCGTTTGAGGCATATCTGCATATCTTTTTTCTCAGCGCGTCCTCCACCGTTATATTCAACTTTGCAATGGCATTGGAGCATATTTTGAAAAGGTCGTCCTCATTCAGGGCATTAAAAAAAATCTCCACACATCTCGAACGCAGTGCCGGGGGTATTTCCTCCGGGCGTCTTGTTGTTGCCCCGATAAGCCTGAAATCCGCCGGCATGCCGTTTTTAAACAATTCATGGATATACGGCGGAATATTTTTGTTATCTGAAGAATAATATGAACTTTCAAAATGGACTTTTCTGTCCTCGAGAACCTTTAAAAGACGGTTCATCTGAATCGGCTGCAATTCGCCTATTTCGTCAATAAAAAGTACACCGCCATGGGCCTTGCTGACAGCGCCCTCCTTTGGCTGCGGTATTCCCGCCGCCCCCAGCGCACCGGCACCCTGATATATCGGGTCGTGCACAGAACCAATCAGAGGGTCGGCAATGCTTCGCTCATCATAATGCATTGTCGTTGCGTCCGCCTCGACAAACACAGCGTCCTTAGCAAATGGGGTGCCGGGGCTCTTTTTTGCCTCTTCCATCGCCACTCTCGACGCGGCGGTTTTCCCTACTCCCGGCGGTCCGTATATCAGTATATGCTGTGGGTTTGCGCCGAAAAGCGCCGCCTTGACAGCCTTGATTCCGTCCTCCTGTCCCACAATCTCATCAAAGCTTTGCGGTCTTGTCTGTTCTGTCAGCGGTCGGGAAAGGTGCACTCTCCGCATCTTGTTCAGCCGCTCCATGTCACGCTTTGTTTCCTCGTTCATTCCCGGTTTTATGCCGTGTTGGCTTTTCATCTGCTGCAAAAAATACATGCCGATAATCATTGTAAAAACCAGCTGTATAACAGCTATCACAGAATTTATCATCAAAACATCTCCCTATACTTTTATGCATTCCCTTTTTATAATATAAGGGTGTAAAAAACTAATTTTTACACCCCCGTCTGATGATATTTTCTGTTGTTAAAAAAATTTTATTCATGCATTCTACATATGCCGAATAATTCCTATCAGCGCGCCGAGCACCGCCCCGGCAAATACTTCCACCGGCGTGTGCCCAAGCAGTTCTTTCAGCTTTTGTCCGCGGTTTTCAATGTCGTCCGTTTCCCACTTTTCCACAAGCTGGTTCAACAGCTTTGCCTGCTGACCCGCGGCACGCCTCACCCCTGCCGCGTCATACATCACAATCAGCGCCATGACCACCGAAACGGCGAAAAGCGAGCTTGAAAACCCTTCTTTGAGCCCCACAGAAACAGCCAGGCTGACCACAAAAGCCGAGTGTGAGCTTGGCATGCCGCCCGAGCCGACCATGCGGTAAAAATCCAGCTTTTTGTCACGAATCAGCACAAAAATCATTTTCAGCAGCTGTGCAACAAACCATGACAAAATCGCCGTAACCAAAATAGAATCTCTAAACCAAATAAACATTTTCTTCCCCCTGATTTTACAGCCTTCGGCTTATAAGCAGTTCTGCTAAAGCCAAGAGCTGCGATGATTTTTCGCCAAAACAGTCCGAGAGGACCTTCTCCGCCCGTGCGGTATATTCGCGCAAAAGCTTTTTTGCGCCTTCTGTGCCAAACAAGGTGACATATGTGGTTTTGTTGTTTTCCCTGTCACTGCCGACAGGCTTGCCCAAATCCTCCTCATTTCCCTGCACATCAAGTATATCGTCACATATCTGGAATGCAATCCCCAGATTTTTGCAGAAACAATCTATCGCTTGCGCTTCTTGCTCCGACGCATCGGCGGCAATCGCGCCGATTTTCCCGGCGGCACGTATAAGCGCACCTGTTTTCAAAAGATGAAGATTTTCCAGTTCTTTCTCCGACATGGGGGCATTTTTTATGTCTATGACCTGTCCGCCAATCATGCCCTCGGTGCCTGATGCCCCAAAGACTGCCTGCATTATTTTTACGGTTTTTTCCGGCTTTGTTTTTGCCGACAATGCCGCCTCTGCCGCCTTGTTCAAAAGCGCGTCACCTGCCAGGATTGCCATTGCTTCCCCATAAACCTTGTGGTTTGTCGGCTTTCCTCTCCTCAGATTGTCATTGTCCATGGCTGGCAAATCGTCATGAATAAGCGAATAGGTATGTATCATTTCCAATGCGCACGCAAAAGGAAGCGCCTCTGTTTCGTCGCCGCCGCACATTTCGCAAGTCATCAGCGCCAAAACAGGTCTGAGCCTTTTGCCGCCGGCAAGAAGACTGTACCCCATCGCATCATATATTTTATTCTGCGCATTATTTTCAATTTTTACGTATTTTTTTAGTTCTTCTTCAACAATACCTGCCTTACGGTTCAGTATTTCTTTTATATCCATTATTCTTCCACTCCCGCAAAGTCCTGTTTTTCCATGTTTCCCTCGTCATTCTGCATAAGTACGGAAACCTTTTTCTCCGCATTGTCAAGCATCTTCTGACATGATTTTGAAAGCTTTATCCCCGCCTCAAACAATTTCAGCGACTCGTCCAGGGTTGCGTCGCCCTTTTCCAGCTTTTCCACAATGTCCTCCAGCTCTTTTACCGATTCTTCAAATCCTTTTGCCATATAAATCCTCCTTATTCCACGCGGCAATGCGCCGTCCCGTCCGACATCTTCAGGTCAAACTCTGTGTCGGGCTTCATATTTTTCACACTTTTTATCACGTTTCCTTCTCCGTCCATCGGGATTGCATAACCTCTTTTTATCACCTTCAGCGGACTGAGCGCGTCAAGCTTTGCCGCCATGTTGCCCATCTGCTCTCTTCCCGACATAAGCTTTATTCTGAAATTTTTTTCTGCCTGTTTCACAAGGTTGTCAATCTTCAGCCGCTCGTCGTCGATGTCCTCCTTCGGGCTTTTCAGTTTTATGTTTTTCAGGTTTTTGCGTTCTGTTTCCAAACGCTTCACCATTGCATTGCTGATTCTGTTTCTGTCTGCCAGAATCCTGCTCATCAGCTCCAGCTGCGAGGGCACGGCAAGCTCTGCCGCGGCAGAAGGCGTCGGCGCCCTCAGGTCTGCCACAAAATCCGCAATGGTAAAATCGGTTTCGTGCCCAACCGCAGAAATGACAGGAATGTGCGACGCATATATCGCGCGTGCCACAGCCTCCTCGTTGAATGCCCACAAATCCTCTATGGAGCCGCCGCCGCGCCCGGCGATAATCACGTCCGCCATGTCGGTTTTGTTGAAATAATCCAAACCTCGGCAAATGTTTTCCGCCGCGCCCGCGCCCTGCACAAGCGAAGGATAAAGGATAATTTCCGCATAAGGATAGCGCCTTGTTATGACATTTATGATGTCGCGCACCGCCGCGCCCGTCGCCGCGGTGATAACGCCCACGCGCTCAGGGTATTGCGGTATCTTTTTTTTATGTTCTGCCGCAAAAAGCCCCTCCTCCTCCAGGCGCTTTTTCAGCTGTTCATACGCGATATAAAGCTCTCCCACGCCGTCGGGTATCATTTCATTTATGTACAGCTGATATGCGCCGCCTGCTTCGTACACCGATATTCTTCCGCGTGCAAGCACTTTCATGCCGTCCTCTGGGCGGAACGAAAGCCCCGACACCGCCGATTTGAACATAACAGCCTTCAAAACTCCGCCCTCGTCCTTCAGGGTGATGTACATGTGCCCGGAATAATGAAGCTTAAAATTAGATATTTCTCCTTTTATCCATATGTCATTTAAGATTATATTTGCGTCAACAATTTTTTTTATATACCCGTTTATCTGCGAAACGGTCGCAATCCTCGGTTCCATCAAAAAAGCCTCCGAACAGTGATTTTATTTGGGTAATCGTAAAATCTGCATTTTACAATTATACGATGATTTTATTGATTTTTTCTGCAAAACGAACCCAGTACGCCGTTTATAAAGGCAGAGTTGTCCGGTTCATCAAATTTTTTGTCAAGCTCCACCGCCTCGTTTATGGACACCTTCATCGGGATATCCTCCATGTATTTTATTTCATAAATTGCCAGCTTTAAAAGAGCATAAGACACCCTTGAGATACGCTCTATCTTCCAGCCTCCCGACAGATTATCTGCAATGTCCTTTTTTATTTCCTCTTCTTTTTCAAGCGTCCCGAAAAGAACCGCCCTTATATAGTCTATATTTTGCTTTGACTCAGGCTTGTGCAAAAGCATCTCATCAATCAAAAACTCAATGTCATCACGGTTTACTTCTGTCTGAAAGATAAGCTTAAAAGCCTCTTGCCTTGCCCCGCTCCTCGATTGTTTTTTACTCATATCACACCTCATAAAAAAAAGTAATTAAAATATACCATTTTAATTATACCCCAAATCACGGCAAAAGGCAAGTATTAATTAGAAAAAATCCCCTTGCGGCACTTGACAGATGAGGTGTTGTCAGATATAATGATTTTATCACTTGGTTTTTGGGGGAAGGAAACAATGGATAATCATATCGCATTTTTTGCGCCGGCAGACGACAGCCGCGTAAAGGACAAAATACTCAGCCGCAATGCCGCAACGGCAAAACACGGCATTGTGCTGACAGAATCTCAGGCCGCCGCCATCGCGGCATCGCAGACAGCCGCGCTGAAAAAAGCCGGCAGAATTGAATTTGGCTTTGGCATAGCAGACAAAGCTATCTCTTTATTTGCGGACTCTCCGTATATAATTCCCGATGAGTACGAACAAACCATATCTGATTTGATATCTTTATTTTATACTTTCAGAAACGAAGCCGACGGAATATTGTCCGATGACGAATTGCTGAACTTTATGAAAAATTCTTTTGACGGACGCTGTGCCGGTTCTCTTGAGCTTTTGGCGCAGCAAGTGTCGGAATTTTCACGCCATCTGCGCTCGGGCGGCGCTCCCGAAACCTTTGAAAAAGAAGGAAGAAATCTATGAACGGCATAGAAAAATTTCATCAGATTTCTGAAAACGCCCTTGACCAAAGGGATTATTTTTCTTCCCTTTGCGACAATGCACTTTCTTTGGGTATATTTTCTCAAAACGACATGCAGAAAATTCAAAATGAGCTATATGTAATCCTTGCGGAAAAAGCGGACAGCTTTACAGGCAGAAAATGCATTTTGCAGACTCTTCCCGCCCGAGGACATACACAGGCTGCTTTTGGGACTCCGCAAGGACTATGCCGAAACACCGCTGAATATATTTGAACCGGTTTTTCTCTCCGCCCTTGCCCTTGTGCTTTTGGGGCGTCCGCCGCTTGCTCTTGATTTGTCTGAAAGCGACATTGCTGTGCTTGACGATATTTTCACCGGCAAGTCAACCGCACAAATCCGTGAAATCTTAACCGCCACTTTCGGAGAGCTCGGCAAAAGTGTGCGTCTGCCGCTCCGTTTTGAGAGTTATGCGCCGCTTTGCATGCCAAAGCTTGCGGAAATAGTTGAAAACGCCGCATCAATCGGGAAACTGAACAGAACTTTTCTTGTTCCCCGCCGCATTTAATAAAAATGCCCGTTATTTCCCTGAAAATATTGACGAAGCTTGTAAAATAATGTATAATATTGTTGGGGAATTTGGTTATACGTTTTATAATAAAATCCATATGTATGGCATAAATATTATTTTGTTTTAAGATACAAAAACCGAAAATCCATACCAAAACCATCAGGCAACTGTCAAATGCAAATTTTTCAGTTGCCGAAAAATTATATGAGGAGGCAAATCAAAGTGGGACTTATCAAAGCAGGACTGGGGGCAACAGGCGGCGTGCTGGCTGACCAATGGAAGGAGTTTTTCTATTGTGACTCACTCAGCGCCGACATTCTCGTTGCAAAAGGTGAAAAAAGGACAGGCGGAAGAAGCTCTAACAAAAGAGGGGAAGACAACATCATTTCCAACGGCTCTGTCATTGCCGTTGCTGACGGTCAATGCATGATTATCGTTGAACAGGGAAAAATCGTTGAAGTATGTGCCGAGCCGGGAGAATTTGTGTACGACACATCGAGCGAACCGAGCATCTTCTGCGGCAGTCTGAGCGAAGGCATCAAAAACACCTTTGCACAAATCGGCAAGCGTTTCACCTTTGGCGGTGACCCCGGGAAGGACCAGCGCGTGTATTATTTCAACACAAAAGAAATCCCCGGCAACAAATTCGGGACAGCAACACCGATTCCTTTCAAGGTTGTCGTAAACGAGCAGTTGGGCTACAGGCTTTCTGTGGACTTGCGCTGCAACGGTGAATATTCTTACAAAATAACAAATCCGCTCCTTTTTTATACATCTGTGTCGGGGAACGTGGCAGACGTATATGAGCGCTCCGAAATTGACAGCATGCTGAAGAGCGAACTTTTAAATGCCCTCCAGCCCGCACTGGCAAAGATTGCGGCAAGCAGCATACAATACTACGAAATCCCGATGCATACCATGGAGCTCTCGGGCGCACTGAACGAAGTTCTCTCGGGCAATTGGCGTGAAAAGCGCGGCCTTGAAGTTTTTTCCATGAACATCAACTCAATTTCTATCCCTGACGACCAGAGGAAGAAAATTACCGAGTGGGAAGAAAATTCCATGACCATGAACCCTGCCACAGCGGCGGCGCGCCTTGTCGGTGCACAGGCACAGGCAATGCAGGACGCGGCAAAAAATGAGGGCAGCATGGGCGCAATGGGCGGATTTTTCGGCATGAACATGGCACAAAATGCCGGCGGTGCAAACATTTCTGACTTGTATGCCACTGCACAGCAAGCCGCTGCAAACACACCGCAGCAGCCGCAGCAGCCGCAAAACACCGCAAATTCGTGGAAATGTTCTTGCGGTGCAACCGTAACAGGGAAGTTCTGCACCGAATGCGGCGCGAAAAAGCCCGAAAATGACGGCTGGACCTGCTCTTGCGGCGCGGTGAACAAAGGCAAATTCTGCTCAGAATGTGGTGCAAAGAAGCCGGAAGGCGCACCGATATACAAATGTGACAAATGCGGCTGGGAGCCGGAAGACCCGACCCATCCGCCGAAGTTCTGCCCGGAGTGCGGCGACATTTTTGACGACAACGACAAGCAGTAAGTATATTTTCCGGATAATATGAAGATAGGAAGTGACTCAATTGGCAACTCTGCAAGAATATAAATGTCCCTGTTGCGGCGGCGCAATTGCTTTTGACAGCAATGTACAGAAGATGAAATGCCCATTTTGCGACACGGAATTTGAGATGGACGCACTGAAAGCCCAGGACGAAGCTGCATCAGCACAACAGGAGGACAACATAGAATGGGACACCGATTCCTCCGAAGAATGGGTTGGCGAAGATGCCGACGGCATGAGAGTTTATGTCTGCAATTCCTGTGGCGGCGAAATCATCTGTGACGAAACCACAGCGGCGACAAGCTGTCCGTATTGTGCAAGCCCAATCGTTATGAAAGGGAACCTCTCCGGAGCACTGCGCCCCGACTTGGTGATTCCTTTCAAGCTTGACAAAAAGGCGGCAAAAGAAGCGCTTTCAAATCATCTCAAAGGCAAGCGCCTTCTCCCCAAAATTTTTAAAGACAAAAACCATATCGAAGAAATCAAAGGGATATACGTTCCTTTCTGGTTGTTTGATGCCGACGTAAACGCAAATGTCACCTATCGTGCGACAAGAACAACAGCATGGTCTGACAGCAAATATAACTATACAAAAACCGACCACTACTCACTTTTCCGCAGCGGCAATGTGGGATTTTGCAATGTCCCCGTTGACGGCTCCGAAAAAATGGCGGACGATTTGATGGAATCCATAGAACCCTTCAAATTCAGCGAGGCTGTGGATTTTCAGACAGCATACCTGGCAGGATACCTCGCCGACAAATATGACGTCGACGCAAAAAAAAGCATCGAGCGTGCAAACAGTCGGATAAAGCACAGCACCGAAGAAATATTCAGACGGACCGTTTCGGGTTATCAATCGGTGACCGCCGATGCAAGCAACATAAACATATCCAACGGCAAAGCAAAATATGCGCTTTTGCCCGTGTGGATTTTAAACACAAAATGGAAAGACAAGAAATACACCTTTGCCATGAATGGACAAACAGGGAAATTTGTCGGCAATCTGCCGACAGACATGGGTGCATTCTGGCGTTTGTGGGCAATCTGGGCGGCAGGTCTAAGCATCAGCGCATTTGCGGTTCTTGCGCTTTTGCTGTTATTATAAGGGGGGATAAGAAATGAAAAGAAAAATCACAGCAACACTGGTACTCATGTTCCTTTTTATATCCACGGTTATCCCCGCTTTTGCAGACGGTGCAAAAATATATATCCGTGATGAATCAAAGGTTCTGACAGATGCAGACATCGGGGAACTGAACACCATGGCAGACAAGATACATACAGATTACAATGCTTCGGTATACTGCCTTATAGCAAATATTTCCCAAGATGAAGACCTTGTCGAATATGCACACGGGCTTTATGGTACACCCGAAAGCAATGACAACAACATTGTCCTTGCCCTATCCGATTCCGAATGGTATGTATATTTCTCGGGCAGCCTGGGAGAGCTGACCACAGAAGAAGACGAAACCCTCCTGTGGGACGCATTCCAAAGCAGCGAAAACTACAAAGATGCCGTTGTTTCTTATATAAGCGCTTGCGAGGGGCTTTTGAAAGAAAAGGGATTCACCGCGACACCGCCCCGGGAAATTCCGTCCCAAAGGCTTTTGCCGCTTTTGGTTGACAATGCGGGTTTGTTGTCCGCTGATGACGCCGCGGCGCTCTCTGCAAAATTGGAAGAAATCAGTACACGCCAGCAATTTGAAGTTGCAGTTGTCACGGTAAACTCTACAGAGGGAAAAACTCCGCAAGCCTATGCAGACGACTTCTATGATTACAACGGCTATGGCTATGGCGAAAATGACGATGGCTGTCTTTTGCTTGTCAGCATGGAAGAGCGGGACTGGTATATCACCGCATACGGCTTTGGCTCGACAGCAATCACCGATGCCGGGCGTGAATATATGTCAGAACAGTTTTTGCCATACCTCTCTGACGGGGATTATGCAGAAGCTTTTAGCGAATTTGCGGACCTCTGCGACGATTATGTCAGACAGGCAAAAACAGGAGAACCCTATGACACCGGCAATATGCCCAACCCCATAGGGATAGGCACGGTGATTGTCATTTCGGTTATTTTCGGGCTTTTGGCGGCGTTCATTCCCGTTTTGATTATGAAGGCAAAGCTGAAAAGCGTGCACTTCCAAAGCACCGCAGACAACTATATCCGCGACAACAGCCTAAACATCACCACAAGCCATGACACATTCCTTTATTCCAATGTGGCACGCACAGAGCGCCCGACACAAAATTCTTCAGGCGGCTCTTCGGGACACACCTCTTCTTCCGGCAGAACCCACACCGGGGGCGGCGGAAAATTTTAAGACTATTAAAAAAAGAGGCTGTAAAAAACTTCAAAGTTTCTTTACAGCCTCTTTTTTTCGGAGTTTTTTACATTCCCGACAATTGTCTGATTTATACATACGATATAATAATCTCACACTCGCCCGTTATTTCAATCTCTCCGCACCCTGCCGGGACAAACAGACTGTCACCTTTTCGGAATTCAAGTTCTCCTGAGGGATATTTAAGTTTTCCGTAGCCCGAAAGTACAATAACCGACTTAAAACAATCTTGTGTCACAGCCGTGCGGAAGCTCCCCGAAACATCATGCTTTTCCACCGTAAAATACTTGCATGAGGCAAGGACATCACCCGGGAATTTCACGTTCTCCGCCGGTTTCAAATCCGCCACTTCAATCGCACGCTCTATGTGGAGCGGACGCGTGTTTCCGTTTTTGTCCTTTCTGTTATAGTCATACACACGGTATGTTGTGTTGGAGTTCTGCTGAATTTCACAAATCATAATCCCTTTTCCGATGGCATGCACCGTGCCGGACTTTATGAAAAACACATCACCTTTTCGGACCGGCACGCGGTTAAGCACCTCCAAAAGCGTGTTTTCTTCAATTCTTTTTTTCAGTTCCTCTTTTGTGAGCGTCCTGTTGAACCCAAAATAAAGGCTTGCGCCATCATCGCAGTCCATGACATACCACATCTCCGTTTTCCCGTATTCGCCGTTATTTTTCAGCGCATATTCATCGTCCGGGTGCACCTGCACCGACAGATTGTCTTTCGCGTCAATAAACTTTATCAAAATCGGAAAAAAGTCAAACGCTTTTGCATTTTTGCCCAAAACATCATTTTTCTTTATATATTCGCCAAAGCTCATGCCTTTGTCTTTTCCCGACGCAACGATGCTCTGCCCGTCCTTGTGTGCCGAAAGCTCCCAGCTTTCCGCCACTTTTTCCAGCTCTGTTTTTTTGTTATAGTCGGTTTTCAGCCTTGTGCCCCCCCACAGATAGTCCTTAAATGCCGGGAGGAGCTTTACAGGTTCAAAATTCATAATTTTCGTCCTTTCTTTTATCCCGTTTCGTAATTATTGTTTTTACATGCCGAATCCCGGGTTGATTTCCGGCACATGCCTTCTTATCTTTCTGTTTCTCGTGGAAAATATCATATTTTTGTTTACGCTCTGCACAGCTTTGACTGTTTGCGCCAGCGCCTCGGGGTCAAAGTCGGTCACGGGCATATAACGCTCTGTCCCGTCATTCAATACGATATGTATAAATTCCATTCTTCTGAGTGTGCCCGAATACTTTGCTTTATATTCCTTTGCCTTTGCCGCAAATGCACTCTCCGGCAGATTCCGCGACACAAAATTTGCCGTGCCGATATATATGCTCTTTATCCCGTCAAGCGGCAATTTTACCATTTCCGTTTTCTCGGGCAAAAATTCCCCAAAGAAACCCTTGTCGGTGCGAAACGGAAAAAAACCGTTTTCCCATGTGCACATATATATCTTTTCCTCGTCATTGCCGACAAAAGACGGGAGCACAGTGTTGATTTTCATAACCGTGTACATAGCACTCAGCACACATGCGGCAAGATATGCCGCCGCATATATAAAGTGATGCTTGAATATGTTTAAAACCGCCAGCACAAGCGCCGCACAGCCCACACAGCCCAAAAATACAATCACGCTGATTCCTCTTGTCCGCTTCTTTTTTTCCGTCATGGCTCTGTTTTTTAATTCCATAAAAAATTCTCCATTCTGCTCTGAACACCTTTCCCCTCGTTTATTATACCAAATAACTGTATGATTGTCAAATTTTCCTCTGTTTTTGTGGGCAATCCTTCCCTTGGATAAAAAAATTTTAAAAAAATGCAACTTTTTTCCGTGCTGAAATGTATTATATATGAACAGACCAAATCTATGCTGTTTTCACAGCGGAAACGGAGTTTTACTATGTTTACAAAAAAATTGATTATCATTGCAACGGCTTTGTCCATGCTTTCGGCAACCGTATATGCCCTTTCGGCACAGCCCGGCAGCACTGCCAAAGCCTCGGCCACACCCCTGGAAAAGCTTTTTGACAAAGGCATCATAGAAGGATATGACGATGGGAATCTGCACCCGGAACGCACGCTTACCCGTGCGCAGTTTGCAAAAATTTTAAACAAGGCATTCCCCGACTTCCCTCATCACGACCTTCTCCACAGCTTTTCCGACCTTTCCCCCGAGCATTGGGCATATGATTACATACAAATCGCTGCAAATGCCGGGTGGCTTTGCGGATATGACGACAATACTTTCCGCCCGGACAAAAACATAACATATGAACAGGCAGTGGCTGTGCTTTGCCGTATTCTCGGAATCGGCAGTAACAATGACTACCCAAAAGGGTATCTCGCCGCCGCAATAGATTATTCCGTCACAGACGGCATAAACGCCCTCATCGGCGAAGAAATCGACCGTGCCCGCGCAGCAATACTCATAGAAAACACTCTGCTTGCGGATATCAAAGAAACCACAGGCGGTTTCCCGCTTTTTGCACATTCCGGCGGCGCAGGCTCTATGGCGGCCGGCTACACGGTGTCAGAATGTGCCGTTGCCGAACCGGAGATTTATGATGACGGATTTTCCTTCCCGTTTTTGCCGGACAGAAACACCGAAGAATATTCGGCTTATGACGAAAATATTTTCAAAAATGTTTTGACATCACCGCTTTCCACCTTTTCCATCGACACAGACACTGCCTCCTACAGCAATCTCCGCCGATTTATCCTGAACGGGCAGGAAATCCCCGACGGTTCTGTCAGGAGCGAAGAACTTATAAATTATTTTGATTATTCCCCCGCAGTGCCGGAAAACGGCAAGCCCTTCGGCGTAAAATATACGGTTTGCGAATGTCCCTGGAACACCGCCAATCACCTCGCCATGATTACCGTTTCCGGCGAAGAATTGCAAACCCCAAAGCCCTCAAACCTGGTATTTCTGATAGATGTTTCGGGTTCCATGTATTCTTTCAACAAGCTCCCTTTGGTAAAAAAATCCCTTTCCATGCTCCTTGACAAGCTTGGCGAATCGGACAGGATTTCCATTGTGACTTATGCGTCCGACACACGCGTTGCCTTGAAGCCCACCCCAGCCTCCGAAAAGGACAAAATCATGTCCGTCATAGACAACCTCACCGCCGGCGGCTCTACAGCCGGTGCAAGCGGCATAAACCTTGCATACGAGCAGGCGGAAAAATTCAGCGCCGACGCCAACAACAGGATTATCCTCTGCACCGACGGGGATTTCAATGTGGGCATCTCCTCTGACGGGGATTTGAAAAAGCTTATAACTGAAAAAAGAGAAAAAGGCATTTTCCTGACCGTCCTGGGCTTTGGCATGGGGAACTATAAAGACAACAGAATGGAAACCCTTGCCGACAACGGAAACGGCGGATATGCCTACATAGACAACCTGCGCGAGGCAAAAAAGGTGCTTGTCGACGAACTTCCAAAAACCATTTATACCATCGCAAAAGATGTGAAAATTCAAACGGAATTTAACCCCGAAAAGGTTGCCGAATACCGCCTTATAGGATATGAAAACCGCGTCCTGAACAACGAAGATTTTGACAACGACAAGAAGGACGCCGGGGAACTCGGCGCCGGCGCAACAGTCACGGTTCTTTATGAGCTTGTCCCGGCAGACGGCGAAGTGTCTTCCGATTTGAAATATCAAACCACACAACCCACCGGCAGTGACGAGCTTATGACTGTCAAAATCCGATACAAGCTTCCCGATTCTGACGCAAGTTCCCTTGCGGAATACCCGGTTTTGCCCGGATTGGGCGAAGAAACCGAGGACTTCTGCTTTGCGGCGGCGATTGCGGAGCTGGGCATGATTCTAAACGATTCCGAATATAAAGGCTCATCCACATACGACTCTGTGACAGAGCTTGCACAAAAGGGCATCGGCAAAGACACATTTGGTTTGCGTACAGAGTTTTTGCAGCTTTGCGATTTGCTGAGATATGAAAGCAAAAAATAAACAAAGGAAAAAGAGAGAAAGGCATATATTGCAGAAAATATAATTTTTCACTCCAAAAAAAGCAAGGGCGGTTCAAAAGTCAAATGACTTTTGAACCGCCCCTTTTTTATTCTGCCGTATTGTCTGTCCCGCCTGTTCCGCTTTGCTGTGAACTTGCCGCAAGCTTCTCTTCCAAGTCCGCAATTTCTTTTTCATATTCTTTCAGCCGAAGTTTCAGAGAATCCACCTCAGCCTCAAGCTCCGATATTTTGACACCGGACTGAACATTTTCCGTGACGTTTTGGTTCTGCACCGAGGCATCGCTGAGTTCCGGCGTCGGGCGGAATATCGCCCAGACAAGCATAATAATCAGCACAATAAGACATACAAAGAAAAACACCCTCAGGACAGGTTTATAAAACTTTTCGCGGCGCACCTCTCTCATTCTGTCCTTGACAACCCTTTGCTGGCTGTCATGGTGAGAACGGCTCCTGCCGGAATATTTCGCACTGCTTTGTCTGCCGCTGTGACGATGATGATGTTCACCATGGTGTTCGCCGCCGACATACCCCTCCGCGCTATGATGCTCTGTTTTTTTATCTATCTTTTCAAAATTTTTGTCAAATTCCAACTTCTCATTTTCCTCCATATCACCACTCCCCATTATAATTCTAACACATTATTGTCAAAAAATAAATATAAATACTTATTTTTGACCTTTTTTTCTGTAATTTTTTCTATAGCCCGGGCATAAAGATCTATCTGTGTTGTATACTTTTCCCTCATTTCCTGCGGATTTTCATAAAAATCCGATTTGTAGTCCACAACCACAAATTCCCCGTCCTCTTCAAAATAACAGTCAATTATCCCCTGCAGAATCACTTTTTCGCCTTCCGGGTACTCCTCATCAACCATTTTTGCCGGTATCGGGATTTCAAACGGCGCCTCGCGGAAAATCTGTCTGCTCCTTCTCATGCGCTGCCCCAAGGGGCTGTTGTAAAATGCCGTGACGGCATGCACATCTATTGCCGTCCGCTCTTCTTCTGAAAGTTTTCCCTCGTTTTCAAGCTTTTCCAAAAAGTTATCCACATATCTGCAGTCCATATTCACGGCAAGAGGGATACTCTGCATTATATAATGAAGAAGCGTTCCCCTCGCCGCGCCTTTTATTTTTTCCTTCGGTTTCAAAAAGTCCGGCACAGGAACCATTTGTGTACGGCTTTCGCCCTTTTCGGTTCTTTTTTGCTTAATCTCTGACACAGACACCTTTGACGGCACATCAGCCGCGTCTTTATACGGATACTCATATGTCATGTACCGCGATATATCGCGCTCCGGTTTCATTTCTTCCCCGTCCGAATCACCCTGCACACAAACCGCCCCAAGCGATGCCTCGGCAAAGGTGACGCGCCTGTACGTCCAGTTTTGCGGACAATTCATCGCCGATGGCAAAATCCATGAAATGAAATTGCCGGCATCAAGCACTTCATATGCGTCAAGCGCCGTGACGCCCTGATATTTGTCCTCCAGTTTTTTTGCGCTGTCCGCCTTTTTCCCGGCCGTCGCGGTCACAATCAGTTTTTCTTTTGCGCGCGTCATGGCGACATAAAGCTTTCGTATTTCCTCCGAGATGCTTTCTCTTTTTATAGTGTCTGCCGTGACGGTTTTGGTTATGTTTGGTATTTTTATGCTGTTTTCAAAATCAATGCAATCCAGCCCAAACCCCAGCGTTCTGTGCAAAAGCATGTTTCCGCTTGTGTCGCTCAGGTTGAACTTCTTGCCGCAGCCTGCCAGAAACACAACGGGAAACTCCAGCCCCTTGCTTTTGTGAATCGTCATAATCCTCACCACGTCATGGTTTTGGGTGACCGTCACAGCCGATGTCAAATCTTCATTTTTTTTCTTCAGCAGGGTGATATAGCGCACAAAATTAAACAACCCTTTGTAGCCCGTTGTTTCATACTTTTTTGCACGTTCAAACAAAAGGCGCAGATTTGCGCATGCCTCGTCACCGCCATAAAGTGCGCCCACAAAACTGTATATGTCGGTTTCTTCATAAACAGTCCACAGCAGTCTGTCACTCGTCATATACTTTGTGTACGAGCGCCATTTTTCCAGTTTTTCCAGAAAAACCGCAGTTTTTTTTGCGCTGTCCAGTGTTTGTGCGTCAGATATTTCTCCGTTCTCCATGCACCTCACCAGGTTTTTCATCGCAGAAAAAATATATCCGCCGCCCGAAAGCCTGATGTTTACCAAATCATCATCGGAAAATCCGCCAATCGGCGAGCGCATCACCCCCAGAAGCGGTATATCCTGATACGGATTGCCAATAATTTTCAGCAGAGCAAGTATAAGCTTAATCTCACTCCGTTCAAAATATCCCATGCTCTCGGCATAGCAGTCTATGCCTGCCGCCGACAATTCCTCGGTGTATATCTCTGCCGCGCCTTTGTAAGAGGACATAAGCACTGTTATGTCCTTGTTTTTAAGCGGTCTGTACACAGTTTTTGTTTCGGTTTTCACTTCACCCGTCTTTGGGTCGGCGAAGCTCACCTTCTCGGTGTCCCTCACCTTGAACCCCGACGCCTTCATTTCACAAATCCTGGCGGCGATGACCCTCGCCTCAAGCCTCACTTTGTCTATGCTCTCGTCCACTTCCTCCCCGTTTTCCTCAATCAAAAGACATTCCGAGCGATAGTCCGGGTTTTCGTCCCGATACGAAGTGTCCCCGACATTCAGGCGCTGGTCATCATCATATTCTATTCCGCCTGCCTCGTCACTCATAATCATGCCAAAAACATCATTTATGCTTTCCAAAACCGTTTCACGGCTCCTGAAGTTTTTGCTCAGTACAATTTTTCTGTTTTTCGCCGTTTCATCTTTTTCATAAACATCACTTTTTTCCTTGAAAATTGTCGGGTCACTGCTCCGGAAGCGATATATGCTCTGCTTCATATCGCCCACCATAAACAGGTTGTCCCCGCGCGAAATAAGGCTGAATATCTCTTCTTGCAGACGGTTTGAGTCCTGATACTCGTCCATCAGGATTTCTTCGTACTTGTTGGTATATTCCTTCCTCACCTCCGGGAATTCAGAAAAAAGCTTCAGACACAAATGCTCTATATCCGCAAACTCCATGACATTTTTCTCTGCCTTTATCCTTTCGTATATGTCCGAGAAACGCATCGTCATGTCGGACAGTGCGCACACTGTCGTGTAAAGCTCTGCACAGATTTTGCCGCAAAAGTCCTCAAACGGCATGGAAATGTACTTTTTTATGTCTTTCTTCACCTTGTCTGCCGCGGCGGTACGCAGTGTTTTCACCTGTTCTTTCAAATCCTTGTCCTTTATCTGTCTGGACTTGTCCACATAATCCGCCTTTTGATTCAGAGGGATATACTTTCTTTGAGATATCTCAAAAATCCCGTTCCAATCGGACTCAATGATTTTTTTCATATCAAAATATTCGTCAAACACGGCTGTATAATAACTCCCCCATGCGAGGTACACATCATTTTCCTCGTGCGGCGGCATGTCCAGCATTGCTTTTTCAAAGTCATCAAAGCCGCCAACAGAAGATTCAAGAATAATCTGTGCCGCACGGCGCAGGCTTTTCATTGCCTCTTTTGCCAATCGGCGTGCACGCTTTATCCCGTCATTCACCCATGCGCTGTCTTTTGGGTTCTCAAAATCCTTGCATTTTTCCTTCAGCCACTCCTCCGGGTCGGGGAAAGAACGCGTAAATTCGTATATCTGCTTTATTTTGTCAGAAAGGTTTGTGTCGTCACGCCCGTCGGTATACATGCATATAAGGTGTAAAAAATCAGGGTTATTCTCGTTATACATCTGCTCAAACAATTCTTCCATGGCATCGTCACGCATTATCCCCGCCTCTCCCGAATCTGTTATCCCAAAATCCGGGTCAATCTCCAAGAGGTGAAAATAACTTCTTATTGTTTTCAGACAGAATGCATCAATCGTGGTGATATCGGCATAAGGCAGCAGAGCAAGCTGCCTTTTAAGCAATTTTTGTTTTTTCACATCTCTTTCGGCAATCGCCCCCGTGAGCTCTTTTGAGAGCGCCGCGCCGATTCGCTCCTGCATTTCCCCCGCCGCCGCATTGGTGAAGGTCACTGCCAAAAGGCTGTTCACGCCGCACGGCTCGCTCCCGTCGTCCGGCACAAGCTTTTTTATTATTCTCTCAACCAGCACTGCTGTCTTGCCCGAGCCCGCCGCGGCTTGCACCAGCACATTTGACCGCTCCGTCTTTTCGCTGTTTCGCCATTTTGCATAAATCGCCTGCTCCTGTTCTTTTGTCCATACACGCTTACTCACTTTTCATCACCTCGCCTTTTATGATTTCCCACGCCGAATCCTCGTCGTTTACAAGCATGCGTGCAGAATCAAACTTTTTGTTGTAGAGGCACACTTCCTCAAAGCCGCACCAATCACAGGCAGAGCCGTCCTTGCCGCATGCCGGGTATATTTTTATTATCCCGTCAAAAATCTCGTTGTCCGCTTCAATAACCGATTTTTTTACATAATCCATCAGCAGACCGAAAGCGTCCGACGATGTCACCCGAGAGCCCGAGGCGACATTGCTGTCCGCTTTCAGCTTTATCCGCAGAACTTCGCTTTCCGCAGAAGGAGCAAGCTTTCCGTCCATACGCACTGCAGCAGAAATGTCATAACATTCCCCGTCCCCGTCAAGCACCACAAGCCCGTCGGGGCGCGACGCCATGACTTGTGCCTTTTTTGCCTCTTCTTCGTTCACGCCTTCTGTCAAATCGTCGTGCATACGGTTGTACAAAACGGCACGCATGCGCGGTTCATAATCCGCCCTTGCATACTTTATGACACCCGATTTATACATCTCAACCGCCGCCACGGCATACATAATAAGCTGTATGTCCTGCTTGTTGCATATTGATATTACACTAAATTCCTTCCTGCCCGTTTTATAGTCCGCCACGCGCAACTCGGCAATCTTTTTGTCGGCGACCTCCGCCAGGTCAACACGGTCAATCACCCCGTCAACCGGCACCGCCTTGCCGCCCCAGCTGACCTCCACGCGGAATTTTTGTTCATAGCACACTGCGGCATATTCGCCCGAGGCAAGGCTCTTTCGCACCGCCTCGACAGAGCGCTCCACCATTCTCGCCATGCGCATGATGATATAACGCAATTTATTTTCGTCACGCACCGCACCGGAAAGGATTTTTTCCTCCAGTTCCTTCATAATCGAGGCGGCAAGCTTTCTGCTTTCTTTCTCCGAAAGGCTCAGCCAGTTTTTGCGGAGCTGCTCAAAGGTTTCGGCGTCTTTGTCCACACGTTTACAATACATCTCAAGTGCCATGTGCATGATACTCCCCAGGTCAAACTTGCGTATTGTGCGTATCTCCTGTTCCTTCGCCCCCAGTCCATATTTCACAAAATAACAAAACGGGCATTTCCCGTATTCGTTCAGACGGCTGATGCTATAGCGGTTGCGGTCAGAATAAAGCCTCTTTGCGCTTTCCGGTGTTATGCGTGCGTCGGCTTTTTTATATTGCGACGCTTCTTTTATAACATCAAGCCTTTCGGGCATATTTTTCCTGTACCAATCATAAACCGATTCTGCCAACTCGCCTTTCCCTCGGTTTTCAAGCATATATCTGTACGCGGCACGCGGAGAATACAAAAACTTCTCCGTGTCCTCCGCCACTATGTCATCGCCCGAAGAAAGCGACGGGAAAACCCTGAAAAGGTCAGTGATTATCGCCGCCGGGCGCTGTGTGTTCCCCTCAGCATCTGCCGCCGGGTAAGTTATGTACACCTTCTGCGACACGCCGAAAAGAGTGCTGAAAAAATTGAAACGGTCCATATCATTGCGCACCTCAGACTCGGCGGCAATTTCCAGCCCGTCTTTCAAAAGTTCCTCTCTCAGGACGGCACGGTCAGTGTCGGTCAAAATCCCCGAAGACACCGTTTCACGCGGGATTGCGCCAAACACCGCACCCATAATAAGCATAACCTTGGGGTCCTGTTGTCTGCTTCTTTCCACGCTGCTTACAGAAACTCTGTCAAGCCCGGACGGGATTATGGATATATCCACCGCCGAAAGCCCTGCCGAAAGCAAGCCCGAAAAGTTTTCTCTCGAGCATTTTTCGTCCCCCATGACAACCACGCACTGGTTCAGAGTTTCGATTATTATATTCCATATACGGCAAAACTGCTCTGACTCGTTCCTCATTGCCATGGCGTCAAATTCTGCGCTTTTTTGGGACAATCCTTCATATAAATGTATTTCCCCGAAAAATTCAAAAACAGCCTCACAAAGTTCCCGCACTGTCCGTTTGCCGGCGATTTTTTCGTACAGATTTTTAAAAGGCGCAATCAGCATGGCACGCATTGAGTTTATTTTTTCCAGTTCCTCCGGCAAAAATCCGCCGTCCGACAGCAATGCGTCAAAGAACCCTTTTTGCGAATTTTCCCATTTTTCGTCCTCCAGCCACACAGTCTTCCCGCGGACACCGTATTTTAAAACATAGTTTTCCAAAAGGTCAATCCCGTCGCTGTCGGGCGAAACGACCTCCCCCTCCGGTGTTTTCACAAAAAAGAACCCCGTGCGCAAAAACCTGAAAACCGAAGCATAACTCCAATTATCGGCAACAATATCAAACACCGAAATCAAAAGCGTTGAAATCGGGTGTTCTGCCGCCGAAAGACGCGTATCGGAAAAATATGGGATTCCGAAATCGGTAAATACAGCCTCAATCAAGTGCGAATATACGTCTGTGTTTCCGCACACCACGGCAATGTCACGATATCGGAATCCTTCCTCCATGACAAGCTTTCTTATCAGGAGTGCCGTGTGGCGCACCTCTTTGTACAAATCCTTGCAGACAAAAACCGATATGTCGGAGGTGGCATCCTCCCAGGGCTGAAAATCGGGAGAATTTATATTATCTATATTGTTGAGAAGAAAAAGCATTTCCGGTGAATGTATGCTTCTGCACACATCATCTGTTTTATATTCCGAAACCTCCGCGCCTGTCGTTTCTGCCAGACGCATGATTTTGTTCAGCATAATCCTGTTTACATCATACAGCTCACGTCCGTCAGAGTCAATGCATACGGATATATGTATCTCCGAGCCGTTCTTCAAAAAAGCCTGCATAAGGCGGTAGTGCTGAGGCAAAAACACCGAAAATTCATCAAACCAAAAATCATATTCCCAAAAACAGCCGCTGTCCTCCGCATATTCGGCAAGGGCAAGCAAATCCTCTTCGCTGTCGCAAAACCCCTCGCTCAGGCGAATATATTCTTCAAGCAGTTCTGCCGCTGCAAAAAGCTTTTCACTCAAAAGTTTATTTTGGATTTCTTCGGCTTTTGCACGCAAAATGTCCGGTGTAATCATATATTCCACAAATTCCGACACCATTTCCGCCGCCGATTCCAAAAAGCCCGGCTTTTTTGCACAGCCAAAATAAATGTTTTCCTCACAAAGCGAATTGACCGCCCTGTATATTATCATCATCTTCCCCGACGGAGTGAGGCGGTTTTTCTGCCGATGCTGCATATATCTTGAAACAAGGCGCGATGGGGTCATGACCTCTGCATTGTTCAGCCCCGTGCCGCCAAAATGCTCCGCGGCAAGCCTCTCCGTTTCATAAGAAAACTGCTCCGGCACGACTATCACCTGTCTGCGGCCGTTTTGGCACAGTTTTTGCTTTATGCTCTGAAAAATATAAGATGTCTTTCCGCTGCCGATTGCACCGCGTATGATTTGAATATCCATATTTTCTCTCCGTTCCGATAAATATATTAGGTAATTATGACATGTGCGTTATTTTTGTCTGAAATAAAAAGTTTCAACCGGCCATAAAGTTAAAATCGGATGGAACTTTTTATTTCTACCCAAGAATTTTAATTGGAAAACGTTAGTTTTACAATTACCCGGATAAATATATACCATGTTTCAACATTCCGAAATTCATTTCTATTATAACATATTTTAAAAATAAATCAAACATATACGGAATATATTATAAATTTGTAACATATATATAGTACAGACAAAAAACAATGTTTTATGATAAGGAGCGGAAAATATGGGGTACGATTATGGCAGACTTGTCCGTGACGCAAAAAGCCTTGCAGACAAATATCACTTTATTGACTTATATTCCATCGGCGAAAGCGTCATGGAAAACAAAATATATTGTATACAAATAGGCCGCGGGAAACGAAAAATATTTATAAACGGTGCGCACCACGGTCTGGAATATCTGACCTCCGCATTTATAATGAGGTTTTTGGAAGAATATGCCGATGCTGTCTATGAGGGGAATGACTTTTTCGATGTGTCCTGTTCAAAGCTTTTCAACGAAACCTCCCTCTATGCGGTGCCGATGGTCAACCCCGACGGGGTCGACATTGCCATACACGGCATGGACATCACCAACCCTTATCACAGAAAGCTGATAAGCATGGTTGGGATACACAGCTTTAACAAAGTGTGGCAGGCAAATGCAAACGGCGTTGACATCAATCACAATTATGACGCAAACTGGCAGGTTGTACAAAAGTCCCCTTCTCCCTCAAAGTATAGCGGGCCCTATTCCGAAAGCGAACCCGAAACAAAGGCAATTGTGGATTTTGTACGTTCAAACGGGTTTGATTTGCTTTTGGCATTCCACAGCCAAGGCGGGGAAATATATTATGACTTTGACGGAAAAATGTCGGAGGAATCCGCAGAGCTTGCCGGAGAATTTGCACGTGTCAGCGGATATGTGCCCTCAAAAGCCTCCGGCAGTGCCTCATTCGGCGGCTGCAAAGACTGGTTTATAAAAGAATTCGGCAAAGCAGGCTTTACGGTAGAAATCGGCCACGGCAAAAACCCCTTGCCCGAAGAAATGCTGTCCGAAATATACGCCGAAAATGCACGCATTATAATTTCAGCAATGCTGAAACGATAAACAAAAAATCAACACGCAAAAACACCGCGGAAAATTTCCGCGGTGTTTTTTCTATCTCTTTTTAGTTTTTGCTTGCCAAGAACTCGTCATACTGTTTCTGGATTTCGTCACGAATCTTGTCGATTCCGGCTGCCTTCATCTTCTGGCAGTATTCGTCCCAATATTCACTTCTCGGTGATGTACCATACTGTATTTTAGCTTTGTATTCAGCATTTATGTTTGATACGTTTGCTATTTCTGTGTTGATTGACTCTGTATTCGGAACAAAGCCCAATGCCGGTGATTTACGTGCCTCGTCGTTCATCTTTGCTGTCTGTTCCCATACGTCCGGCTCATTGCCTTCCATTACCCAGCTGTTGAACTGGTTGCCGTATCTCCATGCATTCTGTGCAACCTGGTCATAGCCCGTTCCCGGAATCTCTGTTGCTGTTCCGTCTGCGTTCTTCGTATAGTTTACGCCTTCGATTCCCCAGCAAATCAGGTTATAAAGCTCTTTGTTTGAGTTTATCATATATATAAACTTAACAGCCTCTTCCGGATGCTTTGAATTTGCGCCTACAGAAATCATTGTCAGCAACGCACTTCTACGGCTGACATACGGCTCACCTGTAAACGCATATGACGGTTCTACTCCGCGTTCATTTACATAATAAATATCCTGTCCCGGCTTCCATGTCGTCCATGACATTGCGTACTGTCTTGCTTCTTCTGTTGATGTTGTAGTCGAACCTTTACTTGCTATGTCACTTCTGATATAGCCCGATTCATACCACTTGCGTACTGCGTCTACACCATAGACGATTTCCGGTGTTTCGTGCAGAACGACAACTTCATTTGATGTGCCGTCTCTTCTTATGCCGACACCGCCAAGCAATTCTTCATATATATTTGCTCCTGCCGGGTTGAACGGATTGATTGCATACAAATCAGGTCTTTTTTCATGAATGTTTGCAAGTTCTTCCGTCATCTTGTCGATGTACTTCTTTGTTGTTTCTTCGTCTTTTGTTGCAAGCGCCAGTTTCTGCAGTGTTTCCAGGTCTGTGCCGCATTCTTCCGCAACCGGCTTTTCCATCATGATACAGCCCGGGTTGGAAATAACCTGGATGTTCGGGATACCGTAAATCTTGCCGTTTACCATTGCAGATTCGATATAATAATCTTCGATTATATCGCTCATCTTCACGGTTGTGCCGTCGCTCATCTGTATGTTATCCATCATGTCTGTGATGTCATACAAGCCGCCCATCTGCACAGCTGTCTGATAATCATTCACATAACCTGTATAAACAAGGTCGTATGCATCCCCCGATGCCATCTTCATCTTTGTCTTTTCTGTAAACGATGCTGAGTCTATGTACTGTATGTCAAGCTTCAAGCCCAACTCCGGTTCCACAATCTCGTTTACCTTTTCCATAACCGCGTCATGCGCCGCCGGCTTTTCGCCCAGACATATCCATGTCAATGTGTTGGAGCTTCCTCCTACGCAGCCTGTCAGACCCACTGCCATTGTCGAGGCAACAGATATGCCAAGCAATGCTGAAATAATTTTTTTCATAATTTTCCTCCTTAATTTTTGCATAAAATTGTTTACAAAACCAAAACACATCCTTAATATAGCATAATTGAACATAAAAGTCAATATATTTTTTAAAAAATATTACTTTTTGCACAATCTATTATGTGCGGTGCGCGCAAATAAAATCATGCCTGCCGTATTCACCAAAATCAGCACAGCTTTTGACACCGCATTGCGCCTGCATATCATAAAGCCACACCCCTCAGAGCCGGAATATTCTATCATTTTGCAAAATAAATGCCAATCATCTTTATAATCCAAAAAAATTTATTCTGCACTTATATATATAACACACAAAATATCCGACAAATTTTCACATAATAGTCCCAATTTCAACAAAAATTACCCTGCCTCGTTGACCAATAATTGTAATTATGATATAATTATAAAAAATAAAGATGTATATTACAGATAACTGCAAAATTTTGTATTTACTGTATGTGTCCGAAACTAAGGAGGTTTTTTACATGAAAGAAAGAAAAAGTAAAGTAAGAACGGATTTCCCGAAAGACAAATACACCGACCTGATGGCCGAAAGCCTTCCAACGCTGAGAATGCGTCTCGGGATCAATCAGGACGAACTTGCAGAACTCATCGGCAGCTCCAGGCAGATGCTGAGCCTTATAGAAAGAAAAATCCGCCCCATGATGTGGGACACATTTATGAGCATTATGTATGTTTTCAGGAGCAACGACGCGACACGTGAAATGATGGTATTTATGGGGCTTTATACAGACGAACTTGTAGATTTCATCAATATTGACGCGCCCGAAGCCCCCGACAGCGACAAAAACATCGCGGCATTCGGCGGCGAGGACGAATCGGCAGCCGCGGCAGACAGAATCCAGCAATTGACAAGAGAGGCCATTGAACGCGCCCTCAGAGAAATAGAAGCGAAGCAGAAATAAAATGGAAAACATAAAACAAATTGCAAAGAAAATAAAAACAAAATATAACCTTTATGCGCCGAGCGCAAGGCAGTTGATGCACATTATCCGTGACATGGGATATACTGTGGTGACCTTCGGGACGGTATATAATCCTGACAGCGTAAAAGAGCTTATTGCCGCGCTGGGCGTTTCTGCAGAAACCTCACGTTACAAAGCTTTTACATATGTTGATTCATATTACCGCATTGTATTTGTTGTGGATTTCCTTTCTGATGAAGAAACATGTGTTTTGCTTGCGCACGAAATCGGACATATAGTCTGCAGACACTTGGGGACGAACAGGCTGGGAACCACCATCACAGATGAATGGGAGGCAAATGAATTTTCTCATTACCTTCTGAAGCCTTCCCCCTCGGAAAAGCTGCGGCACGCGGCAGAGAAACACCGCCGCGGCATCACTGTGGCATGTTGCTGTGCTGCTGTCATCATATGTGCGGCCTTCATTGCTCCGCATTTCGTCCCCGGCGCTCATAACGATGACTATTATGTAACTCCCTCGGGCAGCAAATACCACCTTAAAGACTGTATGTATATCAAAAACAACACCGACTCACGGAAAATATCAAAAGATGAACTAAAAAGGTATTCTCCATGCAAGGTATGCCTCCCCGACAAACAAAAATAGATTTATACACAGAAAACCTGCTGACCCTTCAAACAAGTCAGCAGTTTTTTTATAACAATACAATTTGCTATAATCAGACAATTTTTTGATATAAATATACCAAAAAAACTATTGAATTTTTGTTGTTTTTATGTTATACTTACAAATACCGGGACTCATATAGACATATTTTTATGAGCCTTTACAAAAATATTGCCCGCAAAGTTCGGGCGGAAACGGAGAGATTTTATGAAAAAACTAATCGGATTAACACTTGCCGCTTCATTGCTTGCGTCGACAGCAGTTGTCTTTGCAGAAGATGAAGAACCAAAAACAGTCACCGTCAAGGTGGACGGTGTGGAACTCAATATTGAGGACCAGGCGCCAATAATCAAAGATAACAGAACACTGATTCCTTTGCGCGCAATATTTGAGGCGCTCGACGCAGAAGTCCTGTGGGACGGCGAAACAAGGACTGTCACAGCCACAAAAGGCGAAACCTCAATGGAAATGAAAATCGGCGAAACCACATACAAGGTAAACGGCGAGGAAAAAACTCTTGACGTTGCCTCTTGCATAATGAACAACAGAACACTTGTCCCGTTGAGAGTTGTTGCGGAAAGCCTTGGCTGTTCAGCTGATTTTGACGAATCGACATACATCGTTGACGTTGCGACACCTGCACACCAGGCAGTTGTTGCCGAAACTGACAGAATAAGGGCAATCACGCCGCAGATTGACGGTTCTTACAAAACTGTAGACGGCGTAAGACTTCCGATAAAGATGTACATACCCGAAGAAAAGGGCGAAAACAGCAAAATTGCGGTTTTGGCAATCCATGGCGGTTCATGGTATGCAGTCAAAAAAGATTCCGACAGTTGGAACGGCAGCTGGATGAATTATCAGGCACAGTATTATGCGGACAAAGGTTACACTTCAGCCGCAATTTCCTATCGTTCAATCAATTTCAATGACGAAACAACAGTTTTTGACTTGATTGAAGACTGCAAAGATGCAGTAAAATATATGAGAGAACAGGCAGAATTTGATAAACTTATCGTAATGGGTGATTCTTCGGGCGGACATCTTGCAGTTGAACTGGGCATGGACGACGAAGTCGGCGTTGATATTGTTGTCGCTGCAAACCCCGTGCTTGACCTTACGGAAGAAAGCTGGAAACACACAGCAAAAACAGAGGAAGACTACAAAAAGGCTTCTCCTGCATTCAATGTTAAAAAGGTCAATGCAAAATTCCTTGTGATGCACGGGAACAAAGACACCGTCGTTAATTATGAAATTTCCAAAAAGTTCTGCGAAGACATGACAGCCGCCGGCTGCAAGGCTGATTTTGTTGAACTTGACGGCATCAACCATGCATTTATTCTTTCCAGATATGTGTCAACCGACGAGCAAATCAATGACTATATGTCTCAGATTGACAAATATATCGCTGAGAATTTATAATCGGAACTCCCCCAAAAAGCATCTGCTTTTTGGGGGCTTTTTATCTTTTTATTGACACCAAAAAGGAGCCATGATATACTAAAAAATATAAATTCACTTTCCCCGGAGAATTAACTATGAAAAAAATTAAAATCTTTATCGGCTCATCAATTGTCGACCTGCATGACGACAGACTGTCCATCGTATCATTTATTCAAGAATTAAACAACAAATATATAGACCGCGATTGCCCCCCTAAAAATATGATTTTATGTATAATTTTTTTCTTGCTATCAACAAACCTCGCCGCTCGGCATACCCGTGTACGCCGTCGAGTAGTAACCCAAAGCAAAGGCTTTGGATCAGTTTGTTAATTCCAAAGCTTTTTCCTAACCTCTCTAAAAAAATAAAGGGGCTGTTTAAAAAATCAAATGACTTTTTAAACAGCCCCTTATATTTTCTTTGTCAAATCTTATAAAGCAACTCCGTATATGTCGGGAACGGCCAATAATCCTTTGCGACAACTGTTTCCAAATCGTCCGCAACTGCCCTGAGTTCGTCCATTGCCGACAAAACTTTTGCCCTGTAATATTTTGCCACATCGAGTGCCTCGCCGGACGGAATCCCTTCCTTGACAGCCTCAAGCGCAGATATCTTTTCTGCCAGCTTCTCTGTCTTTTCTGCCAGTCCCGCAACCGATGCCTTTTCCACAGGCACCTTGATTCCGATTGACTCTTTTGTTGCGACTCCTTTTGCCAAATCATTTGTATACTTTATGCATGCCGGGAGGATTTCCTGTTTTGCCATTTCCAAAGCCGTAAGCATTTCAATATTGATAATTTTTGAATATTCTTCAATAAGTATTTCACAGCGTGAGTGTGTTTCAACTTCTGTCAGCACGCCCATCTTTGCAAATGCCTTCAGATTCTTTTCCGAAACAAGCTCCGGCACAGCGTCAACAGTCGATTTCAGGTTTGGCAAACCTCTCTTTTCTGCCTCTTCAACCCATTCGTCAGAATAACCGTTACCGTTGAATATGATTCTGTCATGTTTCTTGATTATGTCAATAACAATATCCATCACATCTTCGCCATTGTCCAATCTGTCGGCGATGTCAGAAAGCGTCGCCGCGACAGCTGTGTTGATTGCCGTATTGATGCCGGCAATTGCCTGTGCCGAACCCGGCATTCTGAATTCAAAACGGTTCCCCGTAAAGGCAAACGGTGATGTTCTGTTTCTGTCGGTCGTGTCCTTCTTGATTGCCGGGACAGCGTCAACACCGATAGAGATTTTGCTGAGTGTTTCCTCAACAGGTGTTGTGCCTTCCTTCAGCGCTGTTATAACATCTTCAAGCTGTTTGCCGAGGAAAATCGAAACAATCGCCGGGGGTGCTTCGTTTGCGCCTAGTCTGTGGTCATTCCCCGCAGTCGCGACAGCCGCACGCAACATCGTCGAATAATCGTCGACAGCCTTGATTACAGAGGCAAGGAACAGCAAAAATTTTTTGTTTTCCATTGGGTGTTTGCCCGGCTTAAACAGGTTTTCGCCCGTGTTTGTCCCGATTGACCAGTTGTTGTGCTTGCCCGAGCCATTCACACCCTCATACGGTTTTTCGTGCAGCAAGCAAACCAAGCCGTGTCTGCCGGCAATTTTCTTCATTGCCTCCATTGTCAGCTGGTTATGGTCTGATGCCGTGTTGGTGATTGAGAAAATCGGTGCCAGTTCGTGCTGTGCCGGTGCAACCTCGTTATGCTTTGTCGTTGCAAGCACACCCAGTTTCCAAAGTTCTTCGTCAAGTTCCTTCATATATGCGGAAACTCTTTCTTTAATCTGACCAAAATAATGGTCCTCCATTTCCTGACCCTTCGCCGGTGCGGCACCAAACAGTGTTCTGCCTGTGAGCATAAGGTCTTTTCTCTTCATATAGAGTTCCTTATCAACAATAAAATATTCCTGTTCCGGCCCGACATAAGAAACAACTCTTGTCGCGTCAGAATTGAAATATTTGAGCACGCGAAGTGCCTGTTTATTTATCGCCTCCATAGAACGCATAAGCGGAGTCTTTTTGTCAAGTGCCTCTCCTGTATAAGAATAAAATGTTGTCGGTATGCAAAGCGAACCGTCCTTTATAAATGCAAAAGAGGTAGGGTCCCATGCCGTATATCCGCGCGCCTCAAATGTCGCTCTCAATCCGCCGGAAGGAAAACTTGATGCGTCAGGCTCGCCTTTTACAAGTTCTTTTCCCGAAAATTCCATGATTACGTGTCCGTCACCTGTCGGGGTGATGAACGAGTCATGCTTTTCAGCCGTAACGCCTGTCATAGGCTGAAACCAGTGTGTATAGTGTGTTGCGCCTTTTTCAATCGCCCAGTCCTTCATCGCATTTGCCACAACCTCTGCCACACCTTCATCGAGTGCTGTGCCCTCGTCAATGGTGTGCTTCAGGGATTTAAAAGTTGCCTTTGGCAATCTTTCTTTCATGACCGACAGGTTAAATACGTTTGAACCAAAAATTTCTGTTACTGACATTTTTCATACCTCCTGCTTGCCGATAAAGAAAAAAGACGCATTACATTCGTCACTTATTCAACAGTGAAAATATAAAACGCCTTTGTTTTATCAGCAATTTTTAGTTTATACTAACAATTATACCACGCAAATTTCATATGTCAACACTTTTTTTGTGTTTTTCACAACAATGGTGGTTTTTGTCTTAAAAAACTCATCTTAAATCAAAAGCTTTTGTTAAAAATGATTAAATTTACGGGTCAAGATGATTTATATCCCTCGGGAACAGGCTTGCTTGTCTTATGTTCTGCAAATCGCATATCTTCATGACAAGTCTTTCCATGCCGATTCCGAGACCTCCGTGCGGCGGCATGCCGTATTTGTGGATATCCAGATAGCTTTTCAGTTCTTCCGGCTCTATGTTATATCTCTTCAGCTTTGCCACCTGCTCGTCATAATTGTGTATACGCTGTCCCCCTGTGGTTATCTCCAGTCCGCGGAACAACAAGTCAAAGCTTTCGGCAAGTTTCGGGTCGTCTTTTGAATCCATTGCATAAAACGGACGCTTAAGTCCCGGGAATTTTTCTATAAATATAAATTCGCTGTCATGCTCTTTCTTTGCATATTCGCAAAGCTTCACCTCGTCCGACGGGTCAAGGTCAAACTGATTGTGGGATTTCCCCAGGACGTCAAGTGCCTCAAAAAACGTCAGCACGGGGATTTCTTTGATTTCCGGGATTTTCACTCCCAGCACTTCAATCTCATATGCATAATTTTCTTTCAGATACTCCATCAGATATTTCAACATTGCTGTTTCCATCTGCATGACGTCCGACATGTCTTTTATATAGCCCATCTCAAAGTCAAGACCGATATATTCATTCAAATGCCTTGTAGAATTATGCTTTTCGGCACGGTATACCGGCGCAATCTCAAAAACTCTGTCAAAGAATGCGACACATGTCTGCTTATAAAACTGCGGACTTTGCGAAAGGAATGCGTCCTGATTAAAATATTTGAGAGAGAAAAGATTTGCCCCTCCCTCTGCACCTGCGGACACAATCTTCGGGGTATGGATTTCCGTAAAACCGTTTTTAATCATAAATTCACGGAACCCTCCGCAGACGCCCTCTGCAATCTTAAACACAGCCTTCTCACGCGGATTGCGCAGAGCCACACTTCTGTACTGAAGGTTTGTTTCAATCGGACAGCCGATATTTCTGTCCGACACATGAAGCGGATATTGTTCTGCCGGTTTTGAAAGAACCTCAAAGTCTGACAATTCAATTTCCAAGCCATGCACGGCACGCTTGTCTTCCCTCACGGTGCCGGTGACAGTGACGTATGCTCCTTCACAGATGTCCCCCAGGTCTTTCCTGCATGCTTCTTTTGAATATACCGACTGAAAAATCGTATCTCCCGTCCTCAGTATAACAAAAGCAAACTCACTCATATAACGAATTTTGTGCACACATGCGGAAAAAGAAATTTCTCCGCCCAGTGCGTCCCGCACGTCCTTAATCGTTATCTTTGAAACGGTGTCAAGCCCGTCTGATTTTCTCAATTCAATTCATTCCTTTCTCTGCCGTACTGCTCAGCCCTCAAGCTTCTTTGCCAGTATGTCCTTGGCAAGCTTTGGGTTTGCGCTTTTTCCGGCATATCTTATAACCTGACCCATCAGGAATCCGAATATCTTCTGATTTCCCGCTTTATAGCTTTCCACGCTGTCGGCATTTTCGGCAATCACGCGGTCTGCGATTTCTTCCAGTTCAGAAGTGTTGTTTTCCATGATAAATCCGTTTTCCTTTGCGATATCCTGCGGCTTTCCGCCTTTTTCAAACATAATCCTCAGGATATCCTTTGCCGCATTTTTGCTGACGGTTGCTTCTTCGCTCATCTTCACAAGCTCCGCCAAATCTGCCGGTTCAAAAAACAAATCTTCAACAAGCTTTCCGCTGTCATTCAGATTGCGGTTAAGTTCGACAAGCATAATATTTGAAACAGCCTTATATTTGTTATAGATTTTTACGGTTTCGTCATAAAAATCCGAAAATGCCTTGTTGGCAATTATGAGCCTTGCGTCCTCTTCCGGGATTTGGTAATCCTTTGTGTAGCGTTCAAATCTCTTTTCGGGCATTTCGGGCATTGCCGCACGTATTTCGGCAATCCTCTCTGCCGAAAACTCAACCGGCGGTATGTCCGGCTCCGGGAAATAGCGGTAGTCGTGTGCTTCTTCCTTTGAGCGCAGTGCCTTTGTGTTGCCGTGATTGTCATTGAAACGCCTTGTTTCCTGGACAACCTTGCCGCCCTTGTCCAAAATTTCCGCCTGTCTGGAAATTTCATATTCAATCGCACGGCCTATGGATTTTATAGAATTCAAATTTTTTATTTCCGCACGCGTGCCGAATTCGTCCGAGTCATACGGCATAATCGAGATGTTTACGTCCACACGCAGAGAGCCTTGCTCCAGCCTTGCGTCGCACACACCGGCATATTTCAGCCTCAGGGCGATTTCTTCCACAAAAGCCTGCACTTCCTCAACCGTACGGAAGTCCGGCTCTGTGACGATTTCTATAAGCGGCACGCCGCAACGGTTGTAGTCTGCCATAGAAATACCTTCATAGTCATCGTGCACAAGTTTCCCGGCGTCCTCTTCGATATGGATACGGTTGATTCTTATATCCTTGCCGCAAACCTTCACATGCCCGTTTGTGCATATGGGATATTCAAACTGTGTTATCTGATATGCCTTGGGGAGGTCGGGGTAAAAATAATTCTTTCTGTCAAAAGCGGAATATCCGTTTATCTCACACCCCAGCGCAATGCCGGCACGCGCCGCCAGAGTCACTGCCTCACGGTTAAGTATCGGCAATGTCCCCGGCATGCCGGAGCACCTGGGGCAAACCCTGTCGTTTCTCGCCCCGCCGAATTCGTTTGCACATGTACAGAATACTTTTGATTTTGTAAGCATTTCCGCATGTATTTCAAGCCCAATCACGGGAATATATTTCATATCTAAAACCATTCCTTTCTTTGCCAAAGACACAATCAACCGGCACAGGCTTATCTGCCCGAAAATTCTTTTTCAAAAGCATCTGCCGCCGCAATAATCCTTGCTTCGTCAAAAGCCTTGCCGACAATACTCATGCCTATCGGCATGCCGCCCCTGTCATATCCGCATGTCGTGCTGATTGCCGGCAGTCCGGCAATGTTCACGGTGACGGTGCAAATGTCTGCCATATACATCTTTACCGGGTCGTTTTCCTGCTGACCGATTTTATATGCCGTTTCCGGTGCGGTCGGTGTGATTATAATGTCACATTCCTCATAAATCGACGCATATTCTTCTCTTATTTTACGGCGTATTCTTGATGCGTTTTTGTAATATGCGTCATAATATCCGCTTGAAAGGGCATAGTTGCCGAGGAGAATCCTTCTTTTAACTTCTTCGCCAAATCCTTCGCGTCTTGTGTGCTTTATGAGTTCGTTAAATGTATCCCCGTCCTTTGCGCGGTGGCCATACTTGATTCCGTCAAAACGCGAAAGGTTGCTTGCCGCCTCGGCGGACGATATCAGATAATATGCCGACACTGCATACGGCAGGCTCGGCATCGATGTCTGCACAAGCTTTGCCCCGCGATTTTCATAAAATTTTGCCGCTTCCAGGACCTTTGCTTTCACTTCATCGGAAATCCCTTCGGCAAAAAATTCCTTCGGAATACCGATTTTCATACCCGACAGGTCGCTCCCGATGAGCGAAAGATAATCTCCGCCGGCTTTTTGTGATGACGTCGCGTCATTCTCGTCATAGCCGGCAATTGTATTCAAAACATACCCTGCGTCCTCCGCAGAATCTGCCAAAACACCAATCTGGTCAAGACTGGAGGCAAAAGCAATAAGCCCATAGCGCGACACCGCGCCGTATGTGGGCTTCAGCCCCGTAACGCCGCAAAACGACGCCGGCTGACGGACGGAACCGCCGGTGTCCGACCCCAGCGCCGCTGCGCACAGCTTTGCCGCAACGCTTGCCGCCGCGCCGCCCGACGAACCGCCCGTCACGCGTGTAGTGTCGCACGGGTTTTTTACTCCGCCGAAATACGAAGTCTGGCTTGAACCGCCCATTGCAAACTCGTCCATATTTGTTTTGCCGAGCAGCACTATGTCCTCATTTTTCAGTTTTTCCATGACTGTCGCGTCATAAACCGGCTTAAAATCCTCCAACATGTGCGACGCGCATGTCGTTTTTATCCCTTTTGTACATATATTGTCCTTCACCGAAAGCGGTATGCCGGTGAGCGGCTTTGCCTCTCCGCTGTCAATCAATTTCTGCGCCGATTCCGCATTTTTGCGTGCCTCGTCATACGTCACGGTGATATAGCTGTTTATTTCTTTGTCGGTTTCCTCAATCCTTTTGAGGTATTCTTCGGTCACTTCGCGCGCACCGATTTCCCTGCTGTCAAGCTTTCTTCTCAGTTCAAGTAAAGACATATTCTCATTCCTTTCAATCTCAGACTACCTTCGGAACAACAAAACTGTCTTCCTTTACAGCCTTGGCATTTTCAAGCACTTTTTCGGTTTCAAAGGATTCCTTTACGGTATCCTTCCTCAAGTCATCATAAGAAACAGGGTCAAGCGCATATGTTTTCTCGCTCGCATCAATCTCCTGCACCTTGTCCATCAGATTTATGATATCGCTCATATCTTTTGTCATTTTTTCGAGTTCTTCATCTGTGAATTCTATCTTCGACAGCTCGGCAAGGTATTTGGTAAGATTTATGTCAACCATTTTTATTCCTCCATTCTCCGCCGCCCGCGGCATAAAAAGAAGCGGCCAAAGCTGATATTTTCAGCTTATTGTTATGAAAAAACCCACTTCTGCACAATTATCATATATCATATCACAAAACAATTTTTTTTGCAAGTCTTTCTTGCCATTTAAACATGTTTTTTCCCTCAATTCATAAAAAACCCGTTTTTTTCTTCAAACTACTCCCTGTTTATTGTATGATGTTCATAAGCGCTTTGAAAGCATGGCAATATATCCGTCACGCACGCCTGCCCCGGTGACGTCAATGTCCTTTGCCCCAAGTGCACGGCATATCTCCCCCATGACAATCATGCCGACGGGCATCGTGGCATATCTTTTGCCGAAAAGCTTTTCCAGAAGCTGCCTGCTTGCCGATGTCATCTCAAAAATCTGTTCCGTCCTCTCCGCCGAAAGCTCCTTGCCGCCAAAAAGCTTTTCCGCCGCCTTCTGCACCGCCTTTGCCGTGCCGCCCATAAAGAGAACCGTATCGCTGCGTCCTTTTATACATTCAAGCTGCCGGGCAATATAACTTTTTATTTTTTCCTTTTCTGCGCCGTCCGGCACAAAGTCTTTGCAAAACATGTTGCGCACACGCTTCACCCCAATCGGCAAAGAGCACGACTCTGTCACACCGTCTTTGTCAAAGCATACAATCTGCGCACTTCCGCCGCCCAAATCAACGCCTATCCCCGACTCTTTCCTGACTGCCGTCTTGATTGCAAAAAAGTCACACTCCGCCTCGCGCTCCCCCGAAAGCAAATCAATTTTCAGCCCGGTCTTTTCCAACACCTCACGGTAAACCTCGTCAAAATTTTGCACACCGCGCATTGCGGAAGTCGCAAAAGCACATGTGCATGTGCACTCTTCCCCGCAAAACCTTTCAAGAATATTCTCCAGGGTTTGGCATAACGCAAAAATGCCCTTGGGTGACAGCGCCCCGTCTTGCGTATCGGCAAGCAGGCGCGACTCAAAGGCAATATTATCCCGCACTTCGCCGTCTGCGCCGTACAGGACTCCGCGTATCGTGTTGGAACCAATATCTATAATTCCAAATTTATCTGCGTCTTTCAAGTTCATCAAAAATATCCTCCCATGTCATGCCGTTGTCGGCAAGCATTACGGTCAAATGATACATAAGGTCGGCAGTTTCGTACGCAATTTCTTCTTTGCTTCTGTTTTTGCCGGCAATAACCACCTCTGCCGCCTCTTCGCCCACTTTTTTGAGGATTTTGTCCTCGCCTTTGCTGAAAAGATAATTTGTATAACTCCCCTCTTTGGGGTTCTTTTTTCTGTCCAGAGTGACCGCCATCAGTTCGGACAAAATGTCACTGCTGTCCTTTTTCCCCAAATCAATTTCCGCCCCTTGCAGAGTCTTAAAGAAACATGTTCTTTTCCCCGTGTGGCATGCCGGCCCCGCCGGTTCTGCAAGGACAAGAAGTGTGTCATTGTCACAGTCGGTTCTGATTTCTTTTATATACATATAATTGCCCGAGGTTTTTCCTTTTTCCCAGATTTCATTTCTTGAGCGTGACCAAAATGTTGCCCTTCCCGTTTTTCCCGAAAGCTCCAGGCTTTCCTTGTTCATATACGCCAGCATCAATATTTCACCAGTTGCCGCGTCCTGCACAATAGCAGGCACAAGCCCGTCTGCATTGAATTTTATGTTTTCCATGTACAAAACCCCTTTCGTCATTATATTTTCCCAAGAATACGTTTCAAATCAACATCGCCCGTATACAACGCGCGCCCGACAATCACACCCTCAACGCCCGTCTTTTCAAGCAGCGATATGTGCTCTTCATTGCCGACGCCGCCCGACGCGATGACATCAAGCCCGCAATTCCCGGCCATTTCCTTCATTGCCGCAAAGTTCGGCCCCCTCAGAGTTCCGTCTGTTGTGATGTCTGTGTATACAATCGTCTTTGCGCCGATTTTTTCCATTTCTTTTGCAAAATCAAGCGCGCCCAGCGTGCTTACTTCTTCCCAGCCCTCAACAGCAACCATAGAATCCTTTGCATCAATCCCAATGACTATTCTCTCGCCGAATTTATCAATTGCACGTTCTGCAAAGCCTTGTTTTTTCACCGCCGATGTACCTATTATAACACGTTCTGCTCCGCATTGCAACATGTCCTCCACATCTTTCATTTCTCTTATACCGCCGCCGGTCTGCACCGGAATCTGCACCGTGCGGCATATCTTTTTTATGATGTCCGCATTGACACCGCGCCCCTTCTGTGCGCCGTCCAGGTCCACAATGTGCAGATATTGCGCGCCCTCGTCCTCCCATCTTTTTGCAATTTCTGCCGGGTCGTTGCCATAAACCGTCATGTCAGAAAACCGCCCCTGCAAAAGTCGCACGCACTTTCCGTCTTTTATGTCTATTGCCGGATAAATTCTCATACTCCAATATCCTCCTTAAAACCTTCCACAATTTTCATAATCCTGTCACGGTAAATCTTCATGCTCACCTTGTTCACCACAAACCACGCAGAAAGCGAACACACCTCCGCCAACACGGCAAGTCCGTTCTCTTGCAGTGTTTTCCCGCTTTCCACGATGTCCACGATGACATCGCTCAGCCCCACAAGCGGCGCAAGTTCCACAGAACCATTCAGCTTTATCAGCTCTACGGTCTGTCCCAGCCCGTCCTGAAAATATTTTTCTGCAATTTTAGGGTATTTTGACGCAACCTTCAGATTGTTTATTTTTCTAAACTTATCCCTCATCTCTTCCGGTCCGCACACCGCCATTCTGCATGCGCCGAATCTGAGATTTATCATTTCATAAAGATTTTTGTTTTCCTCCAGAAGCGAATCTTTGCCCACAATGCCGATGTCTGCCGCACCGTATTCCACATACGTCGGCACGTCCGATGCTTTCACCAGGATAAATTTCATCTTGTTTTTTTCATCGGTAAATATCAGCTTTCTTGTCTTTTTCTTCATTTCACTGCAATCATATCCGTTTTTTATAAACAAATCCATTGCCAATTCCGCCAGCCTTCCCTTTGCCAAAGCCACTGTCAAATACTGCACGTCACGCATCTCCTTTCAGCATTTTTATAAAATCACCGCAAGACACGGCACGCTTATCTGCGTTCTGCATATTTTGCGCCGCCGCGCCGTTTTCGTCCACAGACACCAGATACTCTGCCGCCCTTTTCCCCGCGTAATCCCTGACGTTTCCGATGTCATAGTCCTCAAGGTATATTTCGCACGGAAAACCTGCTTTTCGCACTTCTGCCGCAAAGCGGTATGCCGTGCTGTCAAAGCCCTTTTTTGCAAATATCACCGCCGTGCCCTTCTTCTGCCGAGGTTTTTCGCTCTTCCTCAGTGCTGACAGAATACGGTTTATCCCAAACGCAACGCCCACGGCACTCACATCTCCGCCAAACTTCGCCGCAAGATTGTTATATCTCCCCCCGGCACACACCGGGAAACCCACGCCGTGAGTATAACACTTAAAAATAGAGCCTGTATAATAGTCAATACTTTGCAGCATACCCAAATCTATCGAAATGTAGTCTTCAAATCCATACTCCTTCAGGCAGCCGTAAATGCACCGCAGATTTTCCAAAGCATTTTTTGAAGTCGTATTCAGCCCGGCAACATCTGCACGCTCAAGCACCGACAGGTCGCCGAAAAGCTCCGGCAATTCTGCCATGATTGACTTTATTTCCGGGGCAAGATTCAGTTTTTCGGTCAGTTCACGTATCCCCAGGCTGTCCTTGCAGTCGATGCGCTCCCTCATTTTTTCGATATTTTCTGCCGAAAGCCCTGCCTGCTCCGCCAGCCCGCCAAAGAATGCCACCTGCCCGATTTCCACCTGAAAATCAGAAATCCCCACGGCTTTTATCGCCTCAATTGCCGCAGCAATCACCTCCGCATCGGCTTTCGGAGAATCAGAACCCAGCAGTTCTATTCCGCTTTGCGTAAATTCGCGCTGGCGTGCTCCCTCCGTCTTTTCGGCACGGAAAACCTGCCCGGTATAGCACAGCCTTATCGGCAAAACTTCTTCCTTCATCTTTGTCGCCGCTGCACGGGCAATTGATGTCGTTATGTCGGGGCGCAATGTCAGGATTCTGCCCTTTTCATCAAAGAACTTAAACATATTTTCCTGTGAAATCTGCCCGGAATCCCCCGAAAAAACGTCGTAATATTCAAATGTCGGCGTTTCTATTTCACGATATCCCATATTGACAAATACACTGTTTATGATATTTTCCACATTCTTTTTCTTTTCGCACTCTTCCGGCAATATGTCGGCAAGCCCTGTCGGTGTGTGCAGTTTCCAATCAGACATACGGTCATCTCCTTTAGTGTATTAAAGTAATAAATTATTAAAGTGATTATACTATACATTTTGCCTAATGTCAAGTGAGTCAATGCAAAAAATGCACACTTTGCCAATCCGCCTCACAATATAAATACCACCCCATAAAAATTTGTGTATTTTAACCGTTAAATAAAAAAATTCTCCGCAAAAAAACTTTTGCGAAGAATTTTTTTATTTAAGCAGAATACACACTGCACTGTGTCTTATCTCTGCCCTTTCTTTCAAATCTTACCTGACCATCAATCAAAGCAAACAGAGTGTCATCACTGCCAATGCCCACATTGTTGCCCGGATGAATCTTTGTGCCGCGCTGTCTTACAAGAATGTTTCCTGCCAGAACATGCTGACCGTCGGCTCTCTTGACACCAAGTCTTTTCGATTCGCTGTCACGGCCGTTCTTTGTACTACCCATACCTTTTTTATGAGCCATTTAAAACACCTCAGCTTTCACCAATTAAAATATTAGAAGTTAATCTTTTCGATTGTTACCTTTGTAAAAGGCTGTCTGTGACCCTTTTTACGACGGTAATTTTTCTTTCTCTTCATCTTGAAGACATAAATCTTCTTTGCCTTTCCCTGCTTTTCAACCTTTGCGGTCACGCTTGCGCCCTCAACTGCCGGGGCGCCGACGTTTACCTTTTCACCGTCAGCAACAACAAGCACCTTGTCAAAGGTCACTGTATCGCCTTCAGCAACGTCCAGCTTTTCAATGAAGACAGTATCACCTTCAGATACTTTATACTGCTTTCCGCCTGTTTCGATTACTGCGTACATGTAAAACACCTCCTTATAAATATGAAGTCACGCTTTTGCAGGTATGCATTCTGCATTTCGAACCTGTTCCATGCGGATACCCAATCATTATACCAAAAAATTCACAGCTTGTCAACTGTTTTTTATTATTTTAAACAATTTAATTTTTCACTGTCTTTTTGCCTGTTTTTGTCACAAAAATATGGATAATGTCGGAAAAAACAAAAAATCATTGACATTGACACCGAAATGCAGTACAATATATCTCATGGTATAAGATATGTTGCGGAGTCCCCATGCTCTGCAAAAAAGGAGATATATATGGACTACACCGAACTTGCCGCCGATTTGTTCTGCGGTTTAATAGAATATTCCGGCACACAGTTCCAGGCAGCGGCACAAGAATTTTCCGCCGGCGAAATCGGCGTCCTGGCGCACCTTTGTGCCGCCCCCTCCGACGTGAGCGCCGGAGAACTGAGCGAATACCTGAAGGTAAGCACGGGGAGGGTTGCCGCCGTGCTGAACACGCTTGAAAAAAAGAATATGATTAGGCGTCTGCGCGACAGCTCCGACAAGCGCAGGGTTATCGTGCACATCACCGACGATGGCAGAAAAACGGTGCAGAAAAAGTACGCAGAAGGCATTGCGTGTGCAGAAAACATTCTGCAAAAGCTTGGTGAACACGACGCCGAAGAATTTGCGAGAATCATAAAAAAAATTATATCGCTTTGAGTGAAGAGGTGACTGAAAATGAGTTATTCCGCAGGGATAGATATAGGTTCCACAACCACAAAATTTGTATTGTTAAAAGACGGAGAAGTCGTTGAAAAAAGCTATGAAAGGCATTTTTCGAGAGTGCGCGAAAAGTGCGGAGAAATGCTTGAGAGAATAGACAAACTGACAGGCGGAGAAAAGGTTATGCTTGCCCTTTCCGGCTCTGCCGGGCTGGGGATTTCCGAAGAACTCGGGATTCCTTTTGTCCAGGAGGTTTATGCCACGGGCGAGGCGGTCAGACGGCTTGACCCCGACACAGCCTGTGTGATTGAGCTTGGCGGCGAAGACGCAAAAATCATCTTTTTTGAGGGCGGCACCGACGAGCGTATGAACGGCTCCTGTGCCGGCGGCACCGGCGCTTTTATCGACCAGATGGCGACACTTTTAAATGTCAGCGTAGACGAGCTTGACCGCCTGAGCATGAATTATTCGCGGATTTACCCAATTGCATCGCGCTGCGGTGTTTTTGCAAAAACCGATATCCAGCCGCTTCTGAACCAGGGGGCAAGGAAGGAAGACATTGCACGGAGCATATATCAGGCAGTGGTAAACCAGACGATTGCGGGGCTTGCGCAGGGCAGGCGCATAAAGAACAAGGTTCTCTTTCTCGGCGGTCCGCTTTATTATTGCAAAGGCTTGGGAGAATGTTTTAAAAACACCCTGAACCTGACCGACGAAACAGGAGTTTTCCCGGAATACGGCAGATTTGCCGTGGCTTTGGGCGCGGCATTTTATGCCGAAAAATCACAGGAACTGTTTTCCCCCTCGGAAATTTCCGCAAAAATATCCAACCTGAAAGGGCACACCGACATAAACACCCTTGAGCCTCTCTTTGCATCGGAGGACGAATACCGCAAATTTCTTGAGCGGCATTCACGTGCAGACGTGCCGCGCCTTGACATCTCGCAGTATCATGGCAAAGCATACTTGGGGATAGACTGCGGAAGCACAACAACAAAGCTGTGCCTTATCTCCGAAAACAAAGAACTTTTATACAGTTTTTATTCTTCAAACAAAGGCAACCCCGTGGAAATCATAAAAGAACAGCTGAAAACAATTTACGGACTGCTGGACGACAAAATCACCATCGGCGGCTGCGCCGTCACGGGATACGGCGAAGAACTTATCAAAAATGCATTCTCGGCGGACGCCGGCGTTGTTGAAACCATTGCCCATTACACTGCCGCAAAATATTTCCGTCCCGATGTTGACTTTATCCTGGACATCGGCGGACAGGACATAAAGTGCTTCCGCATCAGGAACGGCGCAATAGACAGCATTATGCTGAACGAGGCATGTTCCTCGGGTTGCGGCTCGTTTCTCGAAACCTTTGCAAAGTCAATGGGGTATTCTATTGAAGATTTTGCAAAACGCGGCCTTGCCGGTGACAAACCGGTGAACCTCGGCAGCCGCTGTACAGTGTTTATGAATTCCTCCGTAAAACAGTCGCAAAAAGAAGGCGCAACGGTGGAAAATATATCGGCAGGGCTTTCCATAAGTGTTGTAAAAAACGCCATATACAAGGTTATCCGCGTCGGCAGCGCCGACGAGCTTGGCGAACACATTGTCGTACAGGGCGGAACATTTTACAATGATGCCGTGCTGCGCGCATTTGAAAAAGAACTGGGCAAAGATGTAATACGCCCCGAAATTGCAGGGCTTATGGGGGCTTTCGGTGCGGCGCTGTACTCAATGAAAACCGAAAAATCCACGCTGATTTCGCCCGAAGCACTGGAGAATTTTACACACACCTCAAAGACCGCGGTCTGCAACGGCTGTACAAACCATTGCTATCTCACGGTCAACATTTTCCCCGACGGCAAAAAATATATATCGGGGAATCAGTGCGAACGCGGCGCGAGCCGCACGGCAAACGAAAACCCGCTACCGAACCTGTATGAATTTAAGCGGAACTATCTGACCACACTTGCCAAAACAAACGGCACAAAAAAGACCATCGGTTTGCCGCTTGCCCTCGGCATGTACGAGCTTCTTCCGCTGTGGCACGGCATCTTTTCCGCATTGGGCTACAATGTGCGGGTTTCCGCCATGTCAAAAAGGAGCACATATGAAAAGGGACAATTTTCAATCCCCTCCGACACGGCATGTTATCCGGCAAAGATTATGCACGGTCATATCGAGGAACTGATTGAAGACAAGGTTGACGCGATTTTCTATCCCTGTCTTTCGTACAATGTTGACGAGAAAACAGGTGACAACCACTTCAACTGCCCTGTTGTGGCATATTATTCCGAACTGCTGAAAGGGAACATGGAAAATCTGCAAAAGGTGACATTCTTGTCGCCGTATCTGAATATAAACAAGAAAGGCGAGCTTGCGAAGGAGCTTACAGCCTATCTGAACCAAAACATGCACGAAAATTTCACAAAAAAGGAATTAAAACGTGCTGTTGACTATGGCTTTTCGCAATACGATGCCTACGTCGCTGCGGTGGAGAAAAAGGGCGCGGAGGCGCTTGAATACGCACGCAAAAACAATCTGCGCATAATGATACTCGCCGGCAGACCCTATCACATCGATTCCGAAATAGGGCACGGCATAGACAAGCTTGCAAATTCTCTCGGATTTGTCGTTGTCAGCGAGGACAGCGTATTCCGCCTTGCCGAAAAACAGGATGTCGGCGTCCTTAACCAGTGGACATATCACGCACGGCTCTACCGCGCGGCAAGATATGCCGCAGAGCACGCCGATACGCAATTTGTCCAGCTTGTGTCCTTCGGCTGCGGCGTAGACGCAATAACCACGGACGAAGTGCGTTCTATCCTTGAGCGTGCCGGGAAATTCTATACACAGCTGAAAATCGACGAAATAACCAATCTCGGCGCAGTGAAAATCCGCCTGAGAAGCCTTTTGGGTGCGCTTGAAGAAGGCGCCGGAAAATAAAGTCTGACCCTCCGCAAAAAAGTTATGGTTAATTGTAAAATACAGCTTTTTCAATTACCGAAAAGAAAGGTTAAAATATGAGAAATTATATACCGTTCACAAAAGAAATGAAAGAAAATTACACAATTCTTGCACCAAATATGCTCCCCATGCATTTCAAGCTTATCATGCAGGTTTTGAAGAATTATGGCTATAAAATTGAACTTTTGCAGACACAGGGCGAGCAGATTGTGCAGACCGGACTGAAATATGTCCACAACGACACCTGTTACCCCGCGATACTCGTAATCGGTCAATTTATAGACGCAATCCAAAGCGGCAAATATGACCCGAAAAAAACAGCTCTGATTCTTTTCCAGACAGGCGGCGGCTGCCGCGCGTCCAATTATATATTCCTGCTCCGCAAAGCGCTGGAAAAAGCCGGGTACGGCTATGTGCCCGTCATATCCTTCAGCCTTGCCGGGCTTGAGAATCACCCGGGTTTCAGGCTTACGCTGCCGATATATCACCGCATGCTTTATGCAGTGATATATGCCGACCTCCTGATGTCGCTTGTCAACCAGGTCAAGCCATATGAAAAAGTCAAAGGCGAAGCCGACGCACTGGCGGAAAAGTATACGCGTCTTTTGGCAGAAGGCATGCAAAGCGACGGCGTATCCTTTAGGAAAACAAAGGCAAAATGCAGAGAACTTCTGGACGCTTTTGCAAAAATCCCGGTCACAAAAGAAGAAAAGGTCCAGGTCGGCGTGGTGGGCGAAATATATGTAAAATATTCCCCCCTCGGCAACAACAACCTGGTGGATTTTCTTGTTTCGGAAGGCGCAGAGGTCACAGTGCCCGGGCTTTTGGATTTTTGCATGTACTGCGTGCACAACATTATTCTGGACTATAGGCTTTACAGACGCGGTCGTTTTGTTTACCCGTTTGTGAAGTTTATCGACAATTTTCTCATCAAAACCCAAAGAGAAATGTGCAGCCTCATAAAAGAACACGGCCGTTTCAAAGCGCCGACGCCTTTTACGGAAACGCTGGCACTGGGCAGCGGATATATCAGCCATGGCTGCAAAATGGGCGAAGGATGGCTACTGACCTCGGAAATGCTTGAACTTGCACATGCAGGCGTCAAAAACATTGTGTGCACCCAGCCGTTTGGCTGTCTGCCAAACCACATCTGCGGCAAGGGAATGATGAAGCCGATAAAGGACAAAAACCCCGACATCAACATAGTGGCGATAGACTATGACGCAAGTGCATCAAGGGTCAACCAGGAAAACAGAATAAAGCTGATGCTTTCCAATGCGCGCGACAACCTCAAAGAAAATGCGCAAATGCCCGAAAAAGAAACTTTAAAAATATAAAAAATATCCGGGGAACCCTGAAATCCCCGGATATTTATTTATACGATTATTTGACTTAAAGACCCAATTCAAATGACTTACAGTCTGTGCACTCCGACTGAGTCGGATTCATCTCGTGTGTGCCCACTGTAATGCAATCCAGCGAACAAAAATCTTTTTCCGAGCAATGATGCTTACATTGCTGTACTGTACATTTTATGCTTTTGTTAATATTATTACTGCAACAACTCATTCATAATCCCTCCTTCTAAGGATTATTGTGCGCAGTTAATAAGATATTATGCAAAAAGCTTTTCTGAGGAAAATTTTTCAAAAAAATCACACACGCTTTTTTCTCAGCATCGCCCCCGGCACAACAGGCTTGTCCGTCGGCAGATAAACCGTCATCGCCGCGTGGTTCGCAACCTCTATGCGTTCGCGGTTTTCATTTTCCAGCCATTGCACCTTTTGTGCAAAAAACGGCTTGCCCGGCGACATAATTTCTATTTCATCTCCTGCAAAAAAACGATTGCGCTGTGAAATTTTTGCAACACCCGTTTTGCTGTCATAATCCTCGACCATGCCGATGAGGTCATAGTCACGTATATACGAGCTGTCGGTGTATACCTGCTGTTCAGCTGTCGGCTTTCCCATATAAAAGCCTGTCGAATACGGCCTGTGGCTGATTTTACAAAGCTCTTCATATTGCTTTTCGTCAAATTCGTACCTGTCCGGATTTTCAAAATATCTGTCAATTTCTTCACGATATGCCTTGATTATCGTCGCGGTATAATATGCTGTTTTTACACGTCCCTCAATCTTGAAGGAGCTTATTCCGCTTTTTACCAATTCGGGTATGTGGCGTATCATGCACAAATCTTTTGAATTAAATATAAACGTCCCTCTTTCGTTTTCATAAACGTCCATATACTCGCCCGGGCGTGTCTGCTCTACAAGCGAATAATTCCATCGGCACGGGTGCGCACATGCGCCCTGATTTGCGTCGCGCTGTGCCATATAGTTTGAAAGCAGACATCTGCCGGAATACGACACGCACATCGCGCCGTGCACAAATGCCTCAAGCTCCAGGTCAGACGGCGTCCTTCTGCGGATTTCGGCAATTTCCTCAAATCTCATCTCCCTTGCCAGCACAACGCGCTTTGCACCCAGCTTGTGCCACATACACGCACTGCGATAATTTATGTTGTTTGCCTGTGTGCTGACATGAATCGGGATTTCCGGTGCATATTCCCTCATCATGTCAAACATGCCGAGGTCGGCAATCAGCACCGCGTCAAAGCCAAGCGGACGTATATTTTTGATATATTCCCCAAATTCGTCTATATCCCTGTTATGCGGCAGAATGTTTGCCGTGAGATACACCTTTTTCCCACGCTTATGTGCATATTCTATTCCTTCCTTCATGTCCCCGAAGGAAAAATTTTCTGCCGCCACCCTCAGGCTGAAGGCTTCTCCGCCGATATACACCGCGTCTGCCCCATACATTATCGCAATTTTCAGTTTTTCAAGGCTTCCCCCCGGCGCCAAAAGCTCCGGTTTTTTCATATTTTCAGTCATTCCTTCGTCCCTTCCGTCACCTTCACCGCAACCGTCACACCGTCGCCCAGCGGAAGCACCGCCGCCTTCAGCCGTGGGTGCTGCATCTGTGCGCCGATAAAATGACGCAGTCTTTTTACAATAGTGATTTTTCTGCGCACGACATGTTCCGGGTCTGCGGTCATGCCTTTATACAGCACATTGTCCGCAACCAGAACCCCGCCGTCTTTCAAAAGCCGCACACAGTCGTTCAGCATATGTATATAATGTGCCTTCGGCCCGTCCAGAAAAATCATGTCATACTCCCCCGAGAGAGTCGGCAAAATTTCTTTCGCGTCGCCTTCAATTACATTTATCCTGTCCGACAGCCCGGCTCTTTTTATGTTTTCCCGTGCAAGCTTTGCCATGTCCTTGTCCCACTCCATGGTGCTGACACTTCCGCCGGCAGACAATCCGCCCGACATCAGTATGGCAGAATATCCGATTGCACAGCCTATCTCAAGTATTCTTGACGGCCGTTTCAAAAAGCTCAGAAATTCCAAAAACTGGGCGGTTTCGGGCTGTACAATCGGCACGGAGTTTTCCTCCGCATATGCCTCCAGCTCACCCAAAATTCCGTGTCTTTTTGGTATATCCTTCCTCAAAAATTCCGTTATGTACTCATACACAATGGCGTTTTTGTCATATTCAATCATTCAAACACTCTCCAACAATCCTGATGATTTGCTCTTCAACCTCCGCCATGGTTTTGCCTGAAACAGCCGCACCCGCCGCCATGACATGTCCGCCTCCGCCAAAATGTTCTGCTATTTCGCTTACATTATACTTGCCGTTGGAGCGGAAACTCATTTTTATTTTTTCGTCGGTTTCGCGTACAGACACCGCAATTTCCGTGCCCTCAACGGTGCGCGGAATGTTCACAACATCACCTGCATTTTTTTCGTCCACACCGTATTTTGCAAAAAGCCCCTTGTCAACGGAAACCATTCTGAGTTTCCCGCCATAAAAGCTTTTTATTTCGGACATTATATGCCCTTTCAGGCGCACCGCTTCAAGCTTTTCTGTTTCATGAATCCGTCTTGCAAGTTCTGCGTGGTCTATACCTTTTTCCATCAAATCCGCCGCCACGCGCATCGTGGATGGAGATGTGCAGCTGTACTTAAACGAACCCGTATCCCCCGAAATCGACACATATAAAAATTCTGCAATTCTCTTTGTTATCTCTATCCCCATTTCACGGAGAAGAAAATAAACAAGCTCCCCGGCAGAGGACACGTCCCCGTCAATATAATTTAAATCCGCATACCCGGTATTTGTATAATGATGGTCTATCGCTATGCTGTCAGAACGTGAAAGCAATGCTTTTCTGTCCCCCAGTCTGCCCAAATCGGCAGAATCCAGGCACACAACAAGGTCTTGCGGCGGCTGTGCACCCTCATGATAAATTTCATAATCACACTTTAAGAATTTAAGCTTATCCTCCGGTTCGTCACTCAGATAAAGAGTGACATTTTTGCCGATGCTCCGCAAGCCCTCCGAAAGCGCAAAGCAACTGCCGATTGCGTCTGCGTCTTCACTTATGTGCGCCGTCACAACAATATTTTTTGCATTTTTTATTTTTTCTGCAATTTCCTTCATTTATACTCCCCCGGTTTCAATCCTTGCTGATTTCATGGATAATCTTGTTTATGTGAGCCCCTTGTTCAATGGAATGGTCCAGCTCAAAAACCATCTCGGGAGTATGGCGAAGCTGCAGCCTGTGCCCGATTTCGCGGCGCACAAAGCCTGCGGCGCTCTTCAGCCCCGCAAGTGCCTTTTTCTGCACTTCCTCGTCCCCCATGACGCTGACATAAACCTTTGCATAGCTCAGGTCATTTGTGACCCTCACCGCCACGACGCTTGTCATCATTGGGATTCTGGTGTCCTTCAATTCTCTTATTATACCGCTCAATTCGCGTTTTACTTCTTCATTTATTTTGTTAATTCTGTCTTTTGCCATACTATCAATCCTTTCGTCCTGTAAAAGGCTCAGCAAAAGTCCCTTATCTTTCGATTTCCTCCATGACAAAGCACTCTATAACATCGCCCTCTTTGACGTCGTTGAATCTCTCAATACCGATACCGCATTCAAATCCGTCCGAAACTTCCTTGGCGTCATCTTTAAATCTCTTCAGGCTGTCAATCTTGCCTTCGTGCACAACAATCCCGTCCCTGACAAGGCGGATTTCTGCGTTTCGTGCAATCTTGCCGTCGGTGACATATGCCCCGGCGATTGTGCCCACGCCCGAAACCTTAAAGGTCTGGCGCACCTCTGCATGCCCGATGACAACCTCTTTAAACTCAGGGTCAAGCATACCCTTCATTGCGGCTTCTATTTCTTCTATTGCCTGATATATTACTCTGTAGAGCCTGATGTCAACCTCCTGGCGTTCTGCCGCCGCAGCCGCACCTGCGTCCGGGCGTACATTAAACCCGACGATAATCGCATTTGAGGCATTTGCAAGCATGACGTCCGACTCATTCACCGCGCCGACGCCGCCGTGGATTGCGCGCACTCTCACTTCGTCATTGGACAGTTTTTCCAGTGACTGTTTAACCGCCTCGACAGAACCCTGCACGTCCGCTTTGATTATGACATTCAATTCCTTCATGTTGCCTTCGTCAATCTGCGAGAACAGGTTATCCAGCGACACCTTGACAGCAGAATTGAACTTTGTTTCCTTCTGCTCCTGTTTCCTTGCCTCTGCGACATCTCTCGCCATCTTTTCGTCCGACACAACCCTGAAATTGTCGCCGCCCGAGGGCACCTCGGAAAGACCCAGAATTTCCACAGGCACTGAAGGTCCTGCTGTCTTTACGCGTCTTCCCTTGTCGTTCACCATTGCCCTGACATGTCCGACAGCCGTCCCGGCAATCACAATGTCGCCCACCTTCAGGGTTCCTTCCTGTACAAGCACCGTCGCCACAGGTCCTCTTCCCTTGTCAATCTGTGCCTCGATTACCGTTCCCTTTGCCGGCTTGTTCGGGTTCGCCTTCAATTCCTGCATGTCTGCGATGAGGAGAACCATTTCCAAAAGTCCGTCTATATTTATATGTTTCTTTGCCGAAACCTCCACACATACGGTGTCGCCGCCCCATTCCTCCGGGACAAGGTCATATTCCACCAGCATCTGCTTGACTCTCTCGGCATTTGCGCCCTCTTTGTCGATTTTGTTTATCGCAACGACAATCGAAACGCCTGCCGCTTTTGCGTGGTTTATCGCCTCAATCGTCTGCGGCATAATCCCGTCATCTGCCGCGACAACCAGTATCGCAATATCCGTCACCTGTGCCCCTCTTGCACGCATCGTTGTAAATGCCTCATGTCCCGGTGTGTCCAGGAATGTTATGTCACGGTCATTGAGACGCACGCTGTATGCACCGATATGCTGCGTGATTCCGCCGGCTTCCGTGGATATAACCGATGTGTGGCGGATTGCGTCAAGTAGCGAGGTTTTGCCGTGATCAACGTGACCCATGACAACCACAACAGGCGGACGCGGCTTCATGTCTTCCGGTTTGTCCTCTTCCTCACTGAATAGTATGTCCTCTTTTGTGATAACTATTTCTTTTTTGAGTTCGATTCCAAATTCGTCCGCAATAAGCGTCGCCGTGTCAAAATCTATATTTTGTGTAACCGTCGCCATGACGCCCAGCATCATCAGCTTTTTGACAACCTCTGCGGCAGTTTTGCCCATAGCCTTTGCAAAGTCGCCCACTGTGATGACCTCGGGTATCTCGATAACCTTTGGCCCCTCTTTTTTAATTTCCTGTTTTTTGTGCTGTTCCGGCGTCTGTGCTTTGTTTTCCTCACGGCGCGGATTTCTCTTTTTCTTGCTGCTTCTTCCGCCGCGCATGTCCTTCATCTTGTCGGTGACCATATTCTCAAGACGCTCTCTTGTTTCTATGGTTTCTATTTCCACCGTCGAAGTCCTTGTGTCGACATAGCGCACAGACTTGTCTTCTTTTACAACAAAATCCTCTTCCTTCGGCTCCTCCACCTTGACGTTGACCTCTTCTTTTCTCTTTTTCTGAGGCTTTGGCGGTTCCGGCTTCTTCTGCCGTTTCGGCTTTTGGAGTTCCTGTTCCTTCGGTTTTTCCTGTTTCTGCGGTTTTGCCGCTTTTTCTTGTTTCTTCGGCTCCTCTGCCTTTGGCTGCGGCTTTGGTTCTTCCTTCGGCTTTTCTTCTTGTTTCGGTTCTTCCTTGGGCTTTTCTGTTTCCTTCTTCGGTGTCAGCACAGGCTTTTTCAGTTCTTCCTCTGCCGGATAAAGAGTTGTAAAAATATCAAATATAAGCCCCAGATGCTCTTCCTCAAGAACAGAAGAGTGGCTTTTCACCTCAACCCCGCATCCTGCAAGCTTCTCCATGACTTCCTTGCTTGTAAGGCCAAGTTCTTTTGCTATTTCATGTACTTTAATTTTTGATGTTGACATATACTAATCATTCCTTCCTATCATAAACTTCGGCATACTTCTTCAAAACCGCACGTGCAAAGTTACCGTCATTGACGGACACCGCCGCCCGCTCATCTGCGCCGGTGATTTTTCCCAGTTGTGCTTTGTCACCGTACCGAATATATTTTACTTTATAATACTTACAGGCGTCGGTTATTGATTTTCTGCCGTTCTCCGATATATCCCCCGCAATAATAATAAGCCTTGATTTTCCGTTTTTTACTGCTGCCTCGCAAAGTTCCGTGCCGGTCACAACTTTCCCCGCGCGCTTTGCAAAGCCAATCATTCCCAAAACACTATCCATCAAGAACCCCCCTTGCCTCGTCATAGAGAGTGTCGGCAGCCGCAGTCTTAAACTTTGCGGAAAGCGCATGTCTTTTCTGCGCCTTTTTTATACATTCTTCATTTTTACATATATATGCGCCTCTGCCGAATTTTTTCTGGTTATTGTCCATTACCACAGAATTATTTTCCTTCACAAACTTTATGAGTTCTGCCTTTGGCATCATTCTGCGGCAGGCAATGCACATTCTTTCCGGTATATGTGTCATATTCTGTCCTTTCCGAGTCAATCTCAAAACGGGAAATTATTCTTCAACCGCTGTGATGTCGATTTTCCAGCCGGTGAGCCTTGCCGCAAGGCGCACATTCTGGCCGGATTTGCCGATTGCCAGCGAAAGCTGATATTCCGGAACCTTCACGGCTGCTGTCTTTGCCTCTTCGTCAATGTCAACCGAAATCACCTTTGACGGGCTCAGCGACGCCGCTATAAACTCAACCGGGTTCTCGCTCCATTTTACAATGTCAATTTTTTCGTCCTTCAGTTCATCGCCGATTTGCTGGACTCTTATTCCGTTTCTGCCGATACATGCGCCCTGCGGGTCGATGTCCGGGTCGGGCGAATAAACCGCAATTTTTGTCCTCGAGCCTGCCTCTCTTGCGATGCTCTTTATTTCCACAATTCCATCCGCAATTTCCGGCACATCACGCATAAACATGCATCTGACAAGCCCCGGGTGTGTCCTGGAAACAACCACCTGTGTGCCTTTGTTTCCCGATTTCACTTCGCTTACATAGCATGTCAGGCGCTGCTGCGGGCCGTAATGCTCTTTCGGCGGCTGTTCGCTTTTCGGGATTTCGTTCAGCGGAAGCAAAGCTTCCACAACCTCCGGGCCGTTTTCTCCATTCACCGTGATGTCCACAAAAACTCTGCCGTCCTCATCAATGTGCTTGACTCTCCCCGGCACAATGTTGTTGAGAATTTTTGAAGAGCTCTCATATGCATTTTCACGTTCCGCCTCGCGTATCTTCTGTGTAACCACCTGTTTCGCCGTCAGCGCCGCCACACGGCCGAAATCCTTCGGTGTCACTTCTATGTCCACAATGTCGCCCAGCTGATACTGTGCGTTTATCTTTCTTGCGTCGTCAAGCGAAATTTCCTGGCGCGAATTTTTGTCCTCAACCTCTTCGACAACCGTCTTTTCCGAATATACTTTTATCTCGCCGGTTACTCTGTTGAGGTCAACCTTAACATTTTGTGCAGACGCAAAGTTCCTCTTATATGCCGCCATCAATGCCGCTTCAAGTGCATCCAGAATAAAATCTCTGTCTATATTTTTTTCTCTGCAAAGATCCTCCAGTGCTCTCAGCAATTCTGCCGCCTTGTCCTCCTGTACCTTACCCTTTTTCTTTCTTGTTTCACTCATTTTCCGTCCAACTTCCTTTCTCAAAACTCAAAATACAATCTTATATACACTGCCTCCGATGGGTTTATCTCCACCGTTTCTCCGCCGTCATCTATCCGGACATATCCTCCGTCATAACCTTTCAAAATACCGTCAAATTCTTTTCTGCCGCATACTTCCTTATAAAGCTTTGCCTCCACGCGCCTGCCGATATAGTGCAGAAATTCGCGCCCGGTTGTCAGCTTGCGGTCAACCCCCGGCGACGAAACCTCAAGACTGTACGCCTCGTCAATCAAGTCCTCCCTGTCAAGGATTTCTTCCAGTGCACGGCTAAACTTTTCACAGTCATCCAAATCAACACCGCCGTCTTTGTCGATGTATACCCTCAGATGCCGATCTCCGTCCTCTTTTTTGTATTCCGCACCGACCACGGAAAAATTCATTTTCTCCGCCAATGCGTCGGACAATTCCAAAACTCTTTCTTCGATTTTAGACACTTCCCAATCCACCTGCTCTCTTTTTTGTTTTCCCATACAACATGAAAGAGTGGGTTTGTCTAACCCACTCTTTCATGCATATATTCATTATCCGTTGATATTATACCTTATTTTTCCCAAAAAGTCAATACCTATTATATATATTTTTAAAAAAATATTTAGAGGCGCATGATTATATACCCGTGCGCAAGCATTGAAAGCTTAAGTTTTCCGTTTTCCTCCAAGTAAAATGTGTCCTTCTTCATCAGCGGGGTTCCACAGTGTGTATTAATTTTAACTGTGACGCTCTCTGGCGCCGCATTGACAACCACAAGGATATTTTCACCTCTCAAAAATGAAAAAACTCTGTCATACTCGCTGTTATCAAGCCAGCGCGTGGTGCCGTCATAAAGCTCGGGTGTACTTTTCCTCAAAAACACAAGTTCTTTTATTATGCGCCTTCTTCTCATACCGTATGACGTGAGAGCATTGCGCCAGTTTATAAACTCTTTTCCCCCATAAAACCTATTTGACCAAAGGCTGTGCCTGTTTGCGTCACATACTTCATTTCCGTTATATATAAACGGTATACCGTTCATCGTGAAGTTTAAAACTGTCATCGCCTCAACCCCACCGTGTCCTACTCGTTTTTCTGTACGGTTTTCACCGTCATCGTTTGCAATGTCATGATTTTCATATGACTTTAGGGCACGGTCGTTCTTTTCCCCCTCACGGCGGTCGTCCCAATACCTGTGGACATAGTGTGTTGTTTCCCTCCCCTCAAAAGGTGCCGCAAGGTATTGTGCCCAGCCAAAATCATAAATAAAGTCAAATGCATAATCCAATCCTCTAACCAATTCCCCCTCGTTAAGCATTATGACATCAGGCTTTATCGCTTCAATTCGCTTTCTCCCCTCTTCCCAAAAATCCATCGGAACCATATCGCCCACATCTGTTCTGTAGCCATCCACGTCAAATTCACGTATAAAATATTCCATATTTTCCAGCATATATTCGCGCAATTTTGGCGAATCGTAGTTCAACATTGGGAATTTCCATTCACCGCACAACGGTTCCCCGTTTTGATCCCGTTTTATAAACTCTTTGTCCATATCCATAATTACCGCCTTCGGTCCGCAGTGATAATACACAAGGTCAAGCAACACCTTCATCCCAAGTGCATGTGCCTTTCGTACAAAATCTCTCAGGTCGTCATCAGTCCCGTATTCCTCATCAATTTTAAAATAATCCTTGACTCTGTATGGATTTTTCGGATTGCCTGTTTTGCTCAGAATCTGTCTTTTACTCAGAAATCTTTCATCGCCGTCGTCATCTGCCTCGCACAAAGAGCACAGATATATTATATCCACACCCAAATCTCTTACACTCTCAAGCATTTCCTCTGCTGCCTTCAGCGTCCCTTCTTTTGTAAAAGAACGCAAGAAAATTTGGTATATGACAGCTTTTTTCAACTCCTCTAATATTTCTTTCAAAACTTCCACCTCACCAAAAATATGATTTTAAAAAGATTATATTCTCCAAGGTAAAAAAAGTCAACACACAAAATAACACAAAAAGTACAAATTTCGAAACTTGACATCGCCATTTTCAAATGATATAATATTGGCAAAAAAGGTGGTATTGCTTTATGGATAAGGACAATAGCTTTAACTTTATGGAGGTACTGAAAATCAACCGCAGCAACCGGTCTTCACACTCAACCAATAGCCGCAATTTCAGCACACTCAGCTATCGTATACACGGTCATTCCAAATTCCGTTTCGGTGCAAACGTGTATCATGTAAGCCCCCAAAACATGCTTTTTATTCCACCCGGAATCTCCTATTCGCAGACCTCCTCCGGCGAAGAGCTTATCGCTGTTCATTTTACGTCAAAATACCCTATATTTCAAAACGCATCTCTTATTACGCCACAAAACACAGTAAAGACAAAAAACCTCTTTGTCACCCTGTTTGATATATACGAAAAAAAAGAACCCCAATATATGCTTATGGCAAATTCCGTGTTTTACGAATTGCTCTACAACATTATGCTCAGGAGTGTCCCTGCACCGCCGGAAGTCATACGTCCTTCACTGGATTATATATCCAAACACTATACAAACCCCTCTCTTTCCATAACAGAAATTGCGTCGGCATCACACATAAGCGAAGTATATTTTCGGCGCCTTTTTCGCAGACAATATTCCAAAACTCCTATAAAATACATAAATGAAGTGCGCATCAACCGTGCATGTGCCCTTCTGAAAGGAAATTATATGTCCCTTGCGGAAGTTGCCGCCGCCTCGGGTTTCTCAAGTGTAAAATATTTTTCAAAAGTATTCTCCGACATAACAAAAATCACACCCGGAAAATATGCCTCACACAGGGAATAATTTAATACATAAGTGCAAAAAATTTCACCTTTACAATTTGCACGAAATGTTATATAATATATGGGTAATTATAAACTTGGCTATATTTTGACCAACAAAATTTGAAAGGAAGATTTATAAATGGGAAAATTATTCGGAACAGACGGAATCCGCGGCATAGCAAACAAAGAGCTCACGGCAGAGCTTGCCTTTAAAACCGGCAGAAGCGGCGCTTATGTCCTCACAAAAGAGGTTGCAAGGCGTCCGCGTATTCTTATCGGGAAAGATACAAGAAAATCGGGAGATATGCTTGAGGCGGCACTCACCGCCGGGCTTTGCTCCATGGGCGCAAAGGTTATTCCCCTTGGTGTAATCCCCACGCCTGCCGTTGCTTACCTTACGCGGCTTTACAACGCCGACGCCGGTGTCGTTATTTCCGCTTCCCACAACCCCTGCGAATACAACGGAATAAAATTTTTCAACAGCGAAGGATACAAGCTTAAAGATGAAATCGAAGATGAAATCGAGGATTACATAGAGGGCAGAAAAATCATAGACGAGCTCCCGACCCACGGCAAAGTCGGCTATGTTTGTGCAAACCACAATGCGGTTGAAGACTATGTAAGCTTTGCTGTTTCAACCATAGACACCCGTCTTGACGGTTTGAAAATTGCTATAGACTGCGCAAACGGCGCAAGCTATCAGACCGCTTTCAAAGCACTCAACAAGCTTGGCGCCAATGTCGAAGCAATCCACAACACCCCCGACGGCGTCAACATAAACGACAAGTGCGGTTCCACCCACATGAAGAGTCTGCAAGACTATGTCGTTTCAATCGGTGCAGACATAGGGATTGCTTTTGACGGCGATGCCGACAGAATGTTGGCCGTTGACGAAAAGGGACATATAATTGACGGTGATTGCATCATGGCGGCATGCGCCGTGCAGATGATGAAGGAAGGAAAACTCAAGAAAAATACACTTGTTTCCACTGTCATGAGCAACCTCGGGCTTTTCATCGCCGGCGAAAAGCTTGGCATAAATATACCGCGCACAAAAGTCGGCGACAGATATGTGCTTGAGGAAATGCTCGACAAGGGATATTGCCTCGGCGGCGAGCAGTCGGGACACATCATCTTCCTGGACTACAACACAACGGGCGACGGGCTTGTGAGTGCTCTTCAATTCCTGTCCCTTTTGAAAAAAACGGGCAAAAAAGCATCAGAACTTGCATCGGTTGTGACGATACTCCCTCAGGCGCTTGTCAATGCAAAAGTAAAAACGGAAAACAAATCCAAATATATGGAATATGCAGAGATTGCAGAACAAATAGAAAACCTTGAAAAAGAGTTTGCCGGGGAGGGTCGCGTCCTCATACGTCCTTCGGGCACAGAACCACTGGTGCGTGTCATGATTGAGGGCAAGAACCAGGAATATATAACAAAAAAAGCCGCAGAGCTTGCCGCTCTTATAGAAAAAATATGCGGATAAACTTCATCGAGGTGAACCACAAATGCTGATAGACTTCCACACGCATGTCTTTCCCGACAAAATTGCAGAACGGGCAATAGATGTGCTTGAATCCAATATAGTCAAATACTCGGGCGATGTCCCTTTTGCGCATGCAAATTACAGAGGGACACTAAACGGTCTGAAAAAATCAATGTCGGAAAACCACGTTGACATATCGGTAGTTCTTCCGATTGCCACAAATGTCACGCAATCCGATTCCATAAACCGTTTTGCCGCAGAACTCAACAAAATCCCGGGGATTGTGTCCTTCGGCAGTCTGCACCCCTTGCAGCCAAAACCCGAAGAGGAACTGGAAAAAATAAAAAAAGCCGGGATAAAAGGCATAAAACTGCACCCCGAATATCAGCATTTTTATATAAATTCCCCCGAGAGTATACGGATTTTAAAATACGCAGAAGGGCTTGGGCTCTTTGTTGTCCTGCACGCCGGCAAAGATGTCGGCGCGCCTGAGCCCGTACACTGCTCGCCTCAGCAGCTTTCTGATGCACTGGGGCATGTTTCGGGCAAAAACATCATTGCGGCGCACATGGGCGGATACGGGCTTTGGGAAGATGTTTCGAAATATCTGGGGAAAAGCGAAATAATGGCAGACACATCATTCTGCCTCAACAAAATGCCCGCCGACACGGCGAAAGACATCATACGCACATTTTCTCCCGACAGGATTCTCTTCGGCACAGATTTGCCCTGGGCAAAACCTTCGGATATCCTCGGTGCGCTCAAAAACCTGAATCTGACAAAAGATTCCTTTGACAAAATAACATTTGGGAACGCTTGCCGTATACTTGGCATACCAAAAAGATAAAACAATCCCTCTCACAAAAGGGACATATAAATTCAGAAAGGTACTGTAAATATATGAATGCAAATAACATATTTTCAAAAGACCTTGCAATAGACCTTGGCACATGCTATACACGTATAATTGTCGCAGGTGACGGTCTGTCGGTTTATGAGCCGACAGTTCTCGCCAGGGACACAAAAACAGGCGAGTTGTTGGCGGTCGGCAGCGAGGCGCGCGAAATGGAAGGAAAAAACCCCTCGTTGGTAAAAATAATAAAACCCATTGAAAACGGCGTTATCTCCGATTTTTCAAACACGACGACACTTCTGAAGGCTTTCCTTTTAAAGGCGTGCAAAAAAAGCATAATAAAACCCAGAGTGATAATCACAGTCCCCGGCAACATCACAGAAGTTGAAAAACGCGCCATGATTGACGCCGTGACAGCTGCCGGCGCGCGCCGCTGTTTTATACTGGAATCGACGGTTGCCGCAGCAAGCGGCGCAAACTGCGATGTTTCGCTTGCGCGCGGCATGCTGACGGCACACATAGGCGGAGGAAGGTGCGACATTGCCGCGCTCTCTGTCGGACATGCTGTCATAAGCAATTCCATCACAACCGCCGGCAACCGTTTCACCGATGCAACGATAAAATATATCAAAAACCGCTATGACATGAACATCGGGTGGGTAACGGCAGAAACATTGAAAGAGGACATCGGGTGTGTGTATTCTCTTGACACACCGCAAAGCCGCAAAATATACGGCTGTGACGCATCGACCGGTATTCCGCGCTGTGTGACGGTTTCTTCCGAAGAACTGAAAGAGGCATATGAAGAGGTGCTTTCCCCGATTACGGAAGCAATAAAAGCCACACTGGAGGACACACCGCCCGAACTGCTGGGCGATATACTCGAGGACGGAATCCTGCTGACAGGCGGCGGCGCAAAGCTTTATGGGATAGACAGAAGAATACGCATGTCGCTGGGGATAAAAGTTTTTCTTGCAGACAACATTGACCTTTGCGCCGTTATGGGCGCCGGCATGGAGCTGGAAAAGCTCAACCAGAAAAAACCTTTGATTCAGGCAGTTTCCGCATCTGTAAATTTCTGATATAAATAACTTTATAAGAAAGGAACACAAAAATGTTTACAAATATTGATATCCAAAAAATCCTTCCTCACAAATACCCCATGCTTTTGGTGGACAAGGTAATTGATTTGGAAGAAGGAAAAAAAATCACCGCGATAAAGAATGTAACTGTAAATGAGCCGTTCTTTCAGGGGCATTTCCCCGGCAACCCAATCATGCCCGGCGTACTCATCACCGAAAGCCTTGCGCAGACAGGGGCGATATTGCTTTTGTCCATGCCCGAAAACAAGGGAAAACTCGGCGTTTTCACAGGCATAAACAATTTTAAATTCCGCAGACAGGTCGTCCCCGGCGACACACTTGTGCTTGAGGCAGAGCTTGCGCAATACCGTCACAGCATGGGCAAGGCAAATGTAAAAGCAATGGTTGACGGCGCGGTTGCGGCAATAGGCGAAATCAGTTTTGCGGTGATAGACAATGCAGCAAACGAAGCCTGAACTGCACAGCGGCGAAACGCTTGAAGATTTGCAATGCGGCGGACTTATGCTTATACAAAAAAAAGACGGTTTCCGCTTTGGCACAGACGCGGTGTTGCTTGCCGATTTTGCAAAAAGGGTTCATTCCAAAAACACACTTGACCTTTGCACAGGCACCGGAATAGTGCCTATTCTCCTCGCCGCAAAGACCGGCACACAGCACATATGCGGCATTGAAATACAGCACGATGTGGCGGACACGGCGCAAAGAAGCGTCACGCTGAACGGCCTGGATTCCCGCATATCCATACAATGCGGCGACCTGAAAAACGTGCTGTCATATTACCCTTGCGCATCATTTGACCTTGTCACATGCAATCCGCCGTATATGAAATCGGGCTGTGCAATTCTAAACGATTCTGACAATAAAATCATATCGCGTCACGAGGTTTTGTGCACCCTTGACGACATAACCGAAGTTTCGTCAAAGCTGTTGAAACACGGCGGCCATCTTGTCATGGTGCACCGCCCAAACCGTCTTGCCGATGTCATGTATTCTATGCGCAAAAACCGCATAGAACCAAAATATATCCGCTTTGTGCATGCATCATTTGAAAAACCGCCGGTTCTTTTTCTCACAGACGGCATGCTTGGCGCAAACAGTGAAATAAAAATCCTGCCGCCGCTGCTTTTGTATGACAAAGAGGGACATGAAACACCGGAACTCAAATCAATTTACGGGAGAGAATAATTATGCTTTACCTATGCGCAACACCTATAGGCAATCTCGGCGACATATCCGCAAGATGCATAGAAATACTCAGCTCTGTGGACTTGATTGCCGCAGAAGATACACGGCACACGCTTAAGCTGTTGAATCATCTCGGCATTTCGAAACCAATGACAAGTTATCACGAGCACAACAAACACGAAAAAGGGGAGTACCTCATTTCCTTGATGAAAGAAGGGAAAAACATTGCACTTGTTTCCGACGCCGGGACGCCTGCCATTTCGGACCCCGGCGAGGATTTGGTAAAGCTTTGTGTTGAAGAAAACCTTGATGTGACCTCTGTCCCCGGCCCTGTCGCGGCGGTAAACGCACTGATACTTTCCGGGCTTCCGGCACGGAGATTCACCTTTGAAGGTTTTCTGTCGGTAACAAAGCGGCGCAAATATACACACCTTGAATCACTGAAAAACGACACGCACACCATGATATTCTATGAGGCGCCGCACAAGCTTACCACAACATTGTCAGACATGCTGAACATTCTTGGGGACAGGAAAATCGCATTGGTGCGCGAGCTTACAAAAATACATGAAGAGGTGCTGCGCACCACTCTTTCAGACGCACTCAAGTTTTATGAAACACACTCACCGCGCGGCGAATATGTCATTGTCGTTTCGGGTGCTGACGAAGAATCCGCCGAAGAGAACACATGGTGGGAAAATCTGTCCCCGTCGGAACATGTGGAGGAATACATAAAAAGAGGGCTTACCTCAAAAGATGCAATAAAAGAAACAGCGATGGACAGGAAAACCCCAAAGCGCGACATATATAATGAATATCACAGCAACAAATAATCGAAAACTATAACTTATGAAAAACGCGGCCGGAAACGGAGGTAAAAAATGAAAAATAAGGACAGACTGTTAATATTGGCAGGGATTGGCGCGGTTGTCGGATACAGAGCATGGCGCGGCGCCGGTTCTTTCAACAAAATACGTTTCAAAAAACAGCGCTCTGCACTTGAAAGCTATGTGGATACACACTATCCCGGCGCCTCAATCGGCGAAATTGTCCCTTTCCGTGAGGGCTGGAGCTGCCCCGTTGCATACAACGGTCAAAACATTATCATATACCTCATTCCATGCAAGGGCGGCGGATACATTTTCAGCAACACACAAATGTAACACTTTTTCTCCTCCTGCGTAATCTATAATAAGGGATTTGATTTCCCGAGTAGATTTTATGAAGGAGGACTTTTTTATGGGATTATTCGGAGGCTGTAACAACGGCTGCGGAGGCGGCGACTGGTGGATTTGGTTGTTGATTATCATTGTTTTGGTTGTCTGCTGTTCTGACAACGGCGGACTCTTGGGCGGCGGCAATGACTGCTGCTGCAACAACGACTGTTGCTGCTGACAAAAAAATGCGGCACTGCCCCTTGGCAGTGCCGCATTTTTGATGCCGTCAAATCATACTGTCTGCACCTTTAATATATTTGTCTTGCCCGAAATGTTTATCGGCACACCCGAAGTGATGACAACTGTGTCGCCGTCGGTCACAAAACCGTATTTCTTTGCACAATCGACAGAATGTACAAACAAACTGTCCGCACTGTCCTGGTTCAGCGCAAGTACGGGGAAAACCCCCCACGACATTGAAAGCTGGTGGAATGTCTTTTTCTCCGGTGTCGCCCCCACGATTATTTCGCTCGGTCTGAATTTTGAAACACGTCTTGCCGTCTGTCCCGATTTTGTCACCGCGATAATCGCTTTTGCCTTCAAATCCTTTGCGGTGGTGCACGCCGCGTCACAAATTGCGTTTGTGGTGTCGCTTATGTCGTTTTTATATTTAAATCCGCTGTAAACATTCATTTCAAAAGCGTCATATTCTGCCTGCTGTGCGATTTTTGCCATGACCGAAACAACCCTCGCCGGGTGCGCCCCCATTGCAGTTTCTCCCGAAAGCATCAGAGCCGAAGTCCCGTCAAACACTGCATTCGCGACGTCTGTGATTTCCGCACGGGTCGGCGTCGCGCTCGTAATCATTGACTCAAGCATCTGCGTGGCAGTGATGACAATTTTCCCTTCGCTGTAGCATTTTCTTATAAATTTTTTCTGAATACCGGGCAGCCTTTCATAGTCGATTTCGACACCCATGTCGCCTCTTGCAACCATTATCCCGTCGGAATATTTCAGAATTTCATCAAAGTTTTCCACGCCTTCATTGTTTTCAATCTTGGCAATTATCTTTATGTCATGTCCGCCATAATAGTTCACAAAATTCCTGAGTTCAATCACATCTTCTTTGCATCTCACAAAAGATGCGGCGATGAAATCAACATCATTTTCTATGCCAAAGCGTATATCTTTCTCGTCGCGCTCGCTTATATAAGGCATATTGAGGTGTATATACGGGACATTTATCCCCTTTCTGCTGCGCAATATGCCGCCGTCATCTACAGAACAGACAATCTCGCTGTCCTCACATTCCACCACGGTAAGCATAATTTTGCCGTCGTCAACCAATATCCGGTTCCCTTTTTCAAGCTGTGAAGGAAGATCTTCATATGTGATTGAAACACGCTCCGCATTGCCAAGCACCTCATGCGTGGTGAGGACAATTTTTCCGCCGGTCTTTAATTCCGTTTCGCCGTTTTCCACTTCGCCGATTCTTATTTCCGGGCCTTTTGTGTCAAGCATCACTGCCGCCGAAACATGGAGCTTGTCGCGCACCTTTCTGAAAAGTTCTATCGTTTTCTTGTGATCCTCATGCGTCCCATGCGAAAAGTTTACTCTTGCCACATTCATTCCGTTTTTCAGCATTGCCTCAATCGTCGCCGCGTCGGTGCTTGCCGGGCCGAGAGTACATATTATTTTTGTCTTCCTCATTCTTCGATTCATTCCTTTCGGGTGATTGCCGTAAAATATATTCAAAAAAACTCCCCCATTATAAAAATCATTTTATCATAAATCTTTCCCGATTTCAACAAAAACCATGTAAAATTTTGTTAAAAACCCGTTAAGGAAATCAATTTTGGACAATGTCCGAAATGAGCCACCGTCCGTTTTTCTCTTCCACAGTGAAATCCCAGCTTTTTGCGGTCTTTTTCACATCTGCCGCAAGCCGGCTCATAAAATCATCAAGATAGCTTTCTATGACCCACTTTACAAAATCCTTTTCCATGGCATCTTTACTGTCCCCATAAAACTCCATGACATTCTCTATCGTCAGCCCCTTGCTGTCCAAAAACTTCTTCAAAAGCTCCTGTCCATTTTCCACATCTGCCGCTTTCAGAAGCATATCCATTCCGGAGCCTATATCCACGTCAAGATTGGGCATCGCCGCCGTACAGCGCACAACCGCACTCTCAGAAGTGCTTTCCACTACCTCTGCATTATAGTCTACACCCTTCAGCAAAGTTTTTATACCGTTTTCCGCCACACTGTTCAGCTTTTCCTCTTCTATGATTCCCGACAGGCTCGCCAAAATCCCTTCTGTATAGTCATCAAGGTACCGAATCGGCATATCTGCTTTATCTTTTGCGCCGTCGGCAAAGAATGCCGAAAGCCCGTCAAGATTTCCGCTCTCCACACTTTGCCAATATCCCAGCACCGTCTTTTTTGCTTCGTCACCGCCGTCTGTGCACGACGAAAGAACCCCGGCAAGAATACATACACTTATAATTGCAGACAATATTTTTTTCATATCATATCTCCGTTTCTTTTTCTTGTTCAGATAATTGTAAAATTGATGTTTTACAATTATCTCAGACTGTCGAAAAAGTTGGTCAACCACAAGCAAGCTATAATTTTTATCACATTAATTAAATGGGTTTTGATTCAAAAGCAAATCACAATCAAATCAGATATTTGATTGAATCGACTTCTAAGCCCCGAAATTTCGGGACTTTTGCTTGTTTCCGTCCGGCGCGCCCTCTAACGTACCTTTGTACGCCGGCGAGTGCGCGCCGAACAGATTTACCTTCCTTTTTCAACGTCTGCCAGCGTGCCGATAGGTTTATCGACACGCTGAGATAATTGTAAAACTGATGTTTTACAATTATCCATTTTTCTTGTTAAATAAAGTGACTTATTCCTCTTTTTCGGACACGGGCAGATTCCACCGGAAGTGCGCCGAAAGGCACCTGATTATGACTATAACCGCCACCCCCGCAAGCATGGCATAAACCTTCCCGGCACCGTCCCACATCATGGCGCACACCACAGCCCCGGCGATTGATGCACAGGCATATATATGCTTGACAAATATGTACGGTATTCCGCCGGAAAACATGTCACGCAAAACTCCGCCGCCGACGCCTGTGATAACACCCACAAAAACGACCAGAAATGTGTTGTATTCCTGTGCAGACTCCAGCGCCATGGCGACGCCCATCACCGTAAAAAGCCCCAGCCCGGCAGTGTCCAGCAAAAACATCACAACATCATACACCCTGTTGTTTGTTATAAGCCTCCTCACGCACGGGATAAGCACCAACGCGGAAAACGCCGCGGCGACAGCCACATATATAGGGTGCACAAAAGAGCGCGGCGGTGTGCTGCCAAGCACAATGTCACGTATCACTCCGCCCCCGACCGCCGTCGTCACGCCCAGGACAATTGTCCCGAACATGTCCATTCTCCTCTTTGTCGCCGTCAGCGCCCCCGACACCCCATATGCCGCAATACCCATCATCTCAAAAATAAAAATAAAAAAATCCATAAAAGCCTCCGTTCTGCTGCCAACGGCAAGCAATGTTTTATAAACAATTATACCTGATTTTTCATTTATGTTCAACCGTATTATTTTACAATTCGTTATAATTTTAAACTTTGACTGCAATTATTATATCATACTTGTCGGAAATGTCTATAATTTCGCAAAAATTTGACAATAAATATTGATATAATCTTTTTGCTGTGCTATAATATAGATGATTGCAAAATTTATTTTCTGCAATTGTCTGCTGTGACACAGCAACTGTACAGGCATTTTGTGCCTGATGCACGGAATATAAAAATAAGGCGGATATTTTTATGCAGTATTTCAGCGAAAACGGAAACATTGTTCTTGCCGCACAGGACTCCTTCAGTCTGCACGATATTTTTGACTGCGGTCAAACCTTCCGTTGGAACCAAAATGATGACCAAAGCTTCACCGGCGTCGCCGCGGACAGGGCGCTCACCGTGTCCCAAAAAGACGGCAACATCATATTCCACGGCATCAGCCGTGACGAATTTGAAAATTTCTGGGCAGACTATTTTGACCTTAAAACCGATTATTCAAAAATAAAGTCTGCACTCGGCGCCGACCCGGTGCTGAAAGAAGCAATAAAATACGGAAGCGGCATACGCATACTGAAGCAGGATTTGTGGGAATGTGTCGTATCATTTATAATATCCGCAAGCAACAATATCCCGAGAATCAAGAAAATCATAGAGCTCCTTTGCGAAAATTTCGGCGAAAGGTTTACATACATGGGAAAAGAATTCTATTCCTTCCCCGTGCCCGAAAAAATCGCCGCACTCACACCCGAGGATTTGAGTGTGATACGTTCCGGCTTTCGTGACAAGTATATTCTTGACGCCGCAAAAAAATTCAAAAGCGGCGAGATTTCACAGCAAAAATTTGCCGGGCTTTCTGCCGATGATGCAAAAGAGATGCTTATGACAATAAAAGGCGTCGGCAACAAGGTTGCAAATTGCATCATGCTTTTCGGGCTTTCTCACTGCGAGTGCTTTCCCGTTGATGTGTGGATAAAGCGGATTATGGAATATCTTTATTTTGACGCTCCGCAGACGCCGGCGCGGATTTCACTCTTTGCACAGGAAAAGTTTGGCGCACTCGGCGGTTATGCACAGCAATACCTTTTCTTCTATGCACGCGAAAACAAAATTGGTCTGTAAAATTGCCCGTAATCTTATGCCCGGGCGGAAAAACGGAGATTTTTCATTATGCTGATAGCTTCAGGCAGGCACGCGGCGGCGACTTGCCCCGAATGTGCCTCAAAACTGAAAACAAAACTGAATATATTTTCATTTTCGGAAAACAAAACCTTTTGCGCCACGTGCCGGGAAAAAGACTGCGGTGCGCCCGTGTGGGAAATACGCGGCATAAAGGACAAATACCGCATCTCGGTAAACTGCCCTGCCTGCGGCGAAAACCACACATACACAATATCCAGGCGCAGCTTTTGGGGCAGAGATTACTTTTGCCTGAACTGTCCGACATGGGAGGTCGGCATACTTTATGTCGGCTCTGACGAAGACTATATTGACCGCCAGATGGACATGCAGGACGAGCACATCACAGAAATGCTGGGCGGCATTGCGGATTTGGACGACACGTTTTCGGTTATGTACGATCTTATCGAATGTATAAATGACATTGCAAAGACAAATAATGTAAAATGCGGCTGCAAAAGCCCCGATGTCACCATGGGCATCGACGAAGACAGGGTTGTCTTGTGCTGCAAAAACTGCGGCAGAAAAAAAGTCATTCTCTCCACAGAAGAGAACATAGATTATTTATTGAAAGCAGGCACAATTGTGCTTGATAATACAATTTTAAATTCTTAAGGAGGATTAAACAATTATGTTAGTTTCGGCAACAGAAATGTTAAAAAAAGCAGTAGAAGGGAAATATGCCGTAGGTCAGTTCAATATCAACAACCTTGAATGGACAAAATCCATTCTTGCAACGGCACAGGAAAACAATTCACCGGTTATCCTCGGTGTTTCCGAAGGCGCCGGCAAATACATGACCGGATTCAAGACAGTTGCGGCAATGGTCAAGGCGATGATTGAGGACATGAACATCACCGTCCCGGTTGCACTTCACCTGGACCACGGCTCATACGAAGCTTGCTTCAAATGCATCGAAGCAGGATTCTCTTCGGTAATGTTTGACGGCTCTCACTACCCCATAGATGAAAACATCAAAAAAACACGCGAGCTCGTAAAGGTTTGCGCCGAAAAAGGCATCTCGCTGGAAGCTGAAGTAGGCTCTATCGGCGGCGAAGAGGACGGCGTAATCGGCGCCGGAGAAATCGCAGACCCGGCAGAATGTAAGCAAATCGCAGATTTGGGCGTAAGCTTTTTGGCGGCAGGCATAGGCAATATCCACGGCAAATACCCTGCAAACTGGAAGGGATTGGACTTTGACGCCCTCGGCAAAATCAAGGCGCTGACAGGCGACATGCCTCTTGTTCTTCACGGCGGCACAGGCATTCCGGCAGACATGATTAAGACAGCCATTTCTCTGGGCGTTGCAAAAATCAACGTAAACACAGAATGTCAGCTTTACTTCCAGGCGGCGACAAGAAAGTACATCGAAGAAGGAAAAGACCTTGAAGGCAAGGGCTTTGACCCGAGAAAGCTTTTGGCACCGGGTGCCGCGGCAATCAAAGAAATTGTCAAAGAAAAAATGGAACTGTTCGGTTCTGTAAACCGTGCATAAATAAATCAAAAAGAGGCTGTTTAAAAGTCAATTGACTTTTAAACAGCCTTTACTTTTTCCTTTGTTGTTTTCCGCAGCCTCTTATTCTCTTTCCATCAGTACCCATTTTTTCTCGCCGTCCGGCCACGCTGCAAAGTGCTCGTTCATCAGTTCTCCCCAGTCCTCGCGGTTCGGCGAATATGGTCTTCCTTCTATGTCCTGCCAGGTCACCTTCTCCTCCGGGGTTTCGCTGTACATCACAATGACATTCCCGTATATAAAAATCGAGAAAAACCTGTCGCAGTCATAGTTGTTGCAATTCTGATGCCATACATGGTGGTATATATAGCTTGCCACCTTGTCCCTGTTCAACTTGTTTATCCTGAAAACTGCTTTTTTGTTTTTAATCTTGCGTTCCCACTCTCCATCGTTTGCCGGGGTGAAATAGTGGAAAATTTCGCTCATTTCAAACCATTCATCACCATTCGGGAATAGTTTCATCTCGCCTTCGGCAACGTCTTTCACCGTCAAAGACGGGTCCTTTGTTTCAAAGTACAAAAAAGTCATATCTTCAAAATGTGCCGCCGATGATGTGATAATTTTCTCGTTCTTTTTGAGTGTGATTTTCCCGTTTTTCTTGTATCCGCAATACATGTGTTTATATATCAATTCCGTTCTCTCCTTTTTATATACTTCCAAAATTATATACCATTCTCCTTCAAATGTCAACAGTTAATTGTGCCGCCTTCATTGACATTTTTGCGAATATGTGCTATTATATAATAAAGATATATTTAAAAGGAGAGATTACAATGGCTGATTTTGTTGAAAACCTGAAAAAAAGTGCCGAGAAGGCCTTTGACAGCGCAGAAACCGTGACAAAGGCGGCAATCAAAAAAACCTCGGAATCCGTCAATGTCCTGAAACTCAAATATTCCGTGCGCGACATCGAGTCTGACATAAAAGACATTTATACAGAACTGGGAAAAATGCTCTATGGCGAATTTTGCGACGGCGCGGATTTTACCGGGGAATACCGGGAAAAATGCGAAAAAATATCCGAGCATTATGAAGAAATAAATATCCTGAAAACAAAGATTGCAGAAATGACAAACAAGCAAATCTGCCCGAAATGCGGAAAATACAATGACTCTGACTCACGTTTCTGTTCCTCCTGCGGACTGGAATTTGAGAACAGCGGCAGCGAAACGGAAGAATAAACGAAAAACACAGGAAAAGAGGCTTGCTGCATGATTGGCGCCTCTTTTCTTATGCCGGCCGGCGGCAGATGTCCGCCATAAAACACCAAAAGGAGCAGCAAAATGGATTTTGTAGCTATTGATTTTGAAACCGCCACATCATATCCCGGCAGCATATGCAGCATGGGCATATGCGTCGTGGAAAACAATATGGTTGTGAAAACAGAGGAATTCCTCATAAAACCCCAGCCGTTTGAATTTAACGAATACAACACGCGCATACACAACATCACACCCGAAATGGTTTTTTGCAAACCCACCTTTGACAAATACTGGGATACTGTCAAGCCATATATAGAAAACAAGCTTGTGATTGCCCACAATGCATCATTTGATATAACTGCGCTCAAAAAAGCACTCAGCTTTTTTTCCATAGAGTATCCCTGCTTTGAATATCTGTGCACCGTTATCCTTTCTCGGAAGGCATACCCCGACATGCCGGGGCATAAGCTGAACGAGCTGGCACAGGCATTTGACATAAAATTTTCTCACCACAACGCAGAGGATGATGCCTTTGCGTGTGCAATGGTGCTTCTGCACATAATGAATGATTTTGACATAGAAACAATTGATGATTTCAAAAAACGTTTTGATGTTGTCCCCGCAAAGGTTTTCCCCGGGTGTGACGACAAAAAAGACAAAAAAGCAAAAAAAGGAGCGTGTTCAAAATGCATATAGCAGCATTTGTCGGCCCGAGCGGAACCGGGAAAAGCTATCGTGCAATCACTGTCGCGCGCCGCAATCATATCGACGCAATCATAGATGACGGTCTGCTGATTGCCGAAAACAGCGTAATCGCCGGTTTTTCCGCCAAGCGCGAACCGACGCGCCTTGCCTCTGTGCGCCGCGCGCTCTTTACAGACCCGGCACACCGCAAAGCAGTGACAGACGCCATAAAAAAATACAATTTTTCCTCAATCATGATACTTGCGACATCGGACGCCATGGCAAAAAAAATTGCCTCACTGCTTTCACTGCCGCCTATTTCTCAGTTTATCCGCATAGAAGATATATCTTCCCCCGAAGAAATCGAGCTGGCACGCAAGATGCGCACCGAGGAGGGACAGCATGTTATCCCCGTCCCCACTTTCCGCATAAAAAAATACTTTTCGGGATACTTTTTGCACCCTTTCAGGCTTTTGCAGAAAAACCTTGACGAAAGCAGCCCGTACAATGACGAAAAATCTATTGTCCGTCCAACATTCAGCTATATGGGGCAATACACCATATCTGACAACGTGATAATCAACATAGCAACGTACGAGGCGCTGAAAGCGCCCGGCATCAGGAAAATACTGCGCATAAACAGCCGCACCTCCCCCCACGGCGTACACATTGACATGACCGTCACCATCGCATACGGCTGTGACATTCACAAGGTCTGCCGCGCGGTACAGTGCCGTGTCGCGGACAGGTTGCAGACATACACATCAATCAACGTGCGGCGCGTAAACATACTTGTGAAAAACCTGGCACTGCGGTGATTGAAAAAGATTTAAGTCAGACTATTAACGGTAATTTTAATAGTCTGACTTGATTTTGTGACAAAGTCAGTAATATTTAGGATTGCTGTTGGGTGGGGTGTTTTTTGATTGTGCTAATTGATTTAATTCTTCTAATGAGTATTCTTTATCGGACAAATCCGCTATGCCGGAGTTATTACCGACATCATATATTTTTATGTATATAACACCGTTTTTCTTGCCGGATAATTTTTTTAACAAACCGGTTGTAGTTAAAGCTGTATTATTATATCCGGTAACATCCGGAACCGGTGAACTTAATACTCCTTTACATTGTTCGCATTGAAATAAATATAAATTACCTTCTAATTTGAATTGCATTTTTTGATCAACAGCCCAATGCGGATTGTTGGAACCACAAAGCGGACAAACCTTTACATTTCTGTCAATAAAACCTTGCGGCACGCTGCCTGCAAATCCTTCCATTCTTCTAAAAGCCATAGAAACTCGCTCCTTTTTAAATTATAATCCGACCGACATTGAAATTAACCAATATAAGAATGCACCGCCTATGATTGTCAAAATGGTAATTAATAAATAATTAATTCCAAATTGCTTTGCATTGTTTATTGCTGCCTTTTTGCCAACTGATGATGTTGTTACGGTAGGAAAGTTATTTTTAATAACTACATTTGCAGTAAAGTCATTTCTAATCATTGCCCCATAACTATTTTGGGAGTCAACAAATCCCTGAATTTGATAACCGTTTTCATCATTGCCTGTAATGGAAATTAAATCAACAGGAAACTGTGCAGATGCAGGACTTTTAAGCTGTTAACAGATTATAGGCTTTACTACTCTCATAATTTCCTCATTGGTCATGATAAACCATTCCTTTCGTGAAAATTTAGTTTTTTTATAAATTTTATACTCCTTTCTAAATTCTCAAGCAAATAAAAAATGCGTGGTATAAAAACCTATACCACGCATAAAAACACGAATCTGTTTGATATCGCACTAATTAAACGCATCAAAATAAAGATATTCCTCAAAAATATCATAAGCATAATATTAAAATATTAGTATGTGGTAATTGTATTATACCACCATTTTATGTAAAAATCAATACAAATACACAAAAAGCAGGCACATCACATTTTGATGTACCTGCAAAATCTGTCAGTTTCACTGCTTTATTATTTTTTTGTTTTCCTCAAAAACCTGGCTGAAATCAAATGTCCCCACCATCTCCGCCGTTTTGCCCTCAAAGAGAAAACGCACAGAATTGACTTCATTCAGAGAAGTCAGACTGTTGACCACAGAATACACCGCCAGCGCACTTTTGTCGCTTGTCGGGTCGGACAGATTCTTTTCAATAAAGTTCTTGAATGTGACATGGCATGTGCCATTGTTAGTTTCCGCCGAGATAAGCTCCGTGTCCGAAGTGAGCACCGAGGACAATTCTTTGTTCACCGGCCCTTTTATAAGTTCGCTTACAATATAGTTTTCAATCGGCCTTGTGTCGGTAATCTTGATTGTGCGCACTTCCTTTACAAGGCTTTTGCCGTCTTTGTCGGCAAAATAAAGCACGATATTTTTGGAATCGGTGGTATAGGTGTCAGACTCCAAATTTATGTCACTGTTGGACATAAATCCAATCAGACTGCCGTCCGCCGCCATGACCTGCTGCCCCTCCACAGTCACCATGACGCCGCCAATCTTGTCAAGCTGGCACAAAGTTCTCACCAGGGCATAAACCGACAGCATGTTTTTTGCGCTGTCGCCGCTCAAAAATTCTTTTGAAAAATCAACCGTCAGGTTTGACTCATTATAATATGTGCCCAAAACCTTTGTGTTCTTCCCGGCAATGGCGCGGAGTTTTTTGCTCTGGGGGCCTTTCAGGAGATTTTCCAAAACAAGCCCCGGCAGTTCATCAGCATTGTCATATGCAATCTTCCGTTCCTCCTGCTCGATTGATGACGCCGCCTCGTTCAGAAAATACAGATTTATATTTTTTTCGGAATTTTTGCTGTTCCTTCCGCTCCAAATGCTGACAAATGCCACTGTCAGGATTATCGCCACTGCCAAAACAGCAAGTATCACTTTTTTATTCATAATATTCCACAGCCTTTCTGCCCGTATCCGTCCCCTGTGAGTGACAGACACCACACGGCGCACAATCACCGCAAAAAAGGGCGTCCGTCTTACTTGTTTTCCTCGGTCTGCATAGGGAGGTATATGGAGAATATGCTCCCCATCTCGCCCTCGCTTGTCACCCTTATTGTTCCGCCGTGCATAAGCACAGCCTCTTTGGCAATGGCAAGCCCAAGCCCCGTGCCGCCCGTGTCCCTCGCGCGGGAATCGTCCAGTCTGTAAAAACGCTCAAAAATATGTTCTTTTTCCGCCTCCGGTATACCCGGCCCGTTGTCCTCCACGCGTACAACAGCAAAATTTTCTTCCTTTTCCAGGCTCACCTTGACAAATCCGCTCTGCGGAGAATATTTGATTGCATTGTCAATAATATTATATATTGCCTCCCAAATCTTGTCATAGTCAAGCATGACCTCTTCCTCAATCTCGGGGGTAAAGTCAGAATAAACAACAATATCCTTCTCATTCGCCTTTGGCGTCAGATTTCTTATGATGGCATGAATCATCGCCGCCATGTCAACACCTACCAGCTTTGGCGTGTTTTTGGAGTCAAGCTTTGTCAGCGCCAAAAGCCGCTCCACAATCCTTGTCAGCCGGTCAACCTCGTTGCTCAAATCCTCCAAAAACTCCTTCAGCATTTCCTTGTCGGGGTTGGGAGTGGAAACAATGCTGTCGCATATCAGCTTTATCGTCGCAAGCGGCGTCTTAAGCTCGTGCGAAACATCTGACACGAATTTGCGCCGTTTTTCTTCCAGGTTTGCCAGCTCACTCGTCATATAGTTCAGGGTCTGCGCCATCTCCGCAAATTCGTTGTGCCCCTTGACCTTCAGCTTTTTCTCAAAATTCCCTTTTGAAATTTCCTTTGCAACGCTTATAAAATCATCAATCGGCGAAGTGACGATAAATGACATGCCCAGACTCAGTATGCCCACAAGAATACTTATCAAAACAGACACTGTCAAAAGGTTCACCGTCACATAAGAAACGGTCTTGTCAAGGCTGTCTATTGTTTCAATCAGATAAATCACGCCTGATGTGGAATTTCCGTTTTTTGCCGGCACGGCAACACTCAGCATGTTGTTCCCCAGTTCGTTCTTTGCGATGTGGTATGCCTGCTCGCCGTTTGACGCCGTGTTCACGATGTCCCTGATAAACACCTTTCCCAAAAGTTCGGAATTGCTGTCAAATATCACGTGATATGCGTTGTTGACGGCAATTGCACGTATGTTTGTCCCCATCAGGATTTTCATGACGTCACGCTCTGCCTGTTCCGGCACGGTGCCCCCGAAGTAAGGTGACATCGTATCTGCAATGATGTTTGCCTTTGCAAACATGTTCACCTCTTCGTTTTCATAAAGGCGTTCCTCCAGGACACCCAGTATATATATACTCATGAGCCCCAGTGTGACCAAGATAACAACAAAATATGTAGCCATCATGCTCCATCTCATAGAAGAGAAAAAGCTTTTAATCCTTTTTATAATAATAACCCACTCCCCATTTTGTCTTGATATAATCCGGTTCTGCCGGGTTGTCCTCAATCTTCTCGCGCAGTCTTCTTATATGCACGTCAACAGTTCTCACATCGCCCGGATAGTCAAACCCCCACGCGATATCCAACAGGTTTTCTCTTGTATAAACCTTACCGGGGTTTTTCACAAACAGCTCCAGCAAGTCAAATTCCTTGCCGGTGAGCTCTATAACCCTGTTTTTGATGGTGATTCTCCGAAAGTTGTAATCAAGCGTGATATTGCCCGAGATGAGGATATCTTTATTTCTCTGCTGCTGTCCCGCCGGCTTCACTCTCCTCAGGATAGCCTTTATGCGCGAGGTTACCTCTCTTATGTTGAACGGTTTTGTTATGTAGTCGTCCGCACCGTATTCCAAGCCTAGGATTTTGTCTATGTCCTCACTCTTTGCCGTAAGCATTATTATCGGCACATTTGAAAATGCGCGTATCGTGCGGCACACCGTAAGCCCGTCCATCTTGGGGAGCATCAGATCCAAAAGAATCAAGTCTACACTCTCATCATGCGCAAGCCGCACTCCTTCTTCCCCGTCAAACGCTGTCGCAACCTCATATCCGTCCTGCTCCAGGTTATACTTAATCCCCTTCACCAAAAGCTTTTCGTCATCAACAACCAGTATCTTCACTCAAGTCCTGCTCCTTTCCCAACACTACTGCACCACAATATGCTCTTTTATTTTCTGAAATTTCTTTGTGCCAATCCCCGGGATTTTCATAATGTCTTCAATTTTCTCAAAGTTCCCGTTCTTCTCGCGGTAATCTATAATTTTCTTTGACATTTTGGCACCGATTCCCTCAAGACTCATAAGCTCTGCCGCCGACGCCGTGTTTATGTTTATCAGCCCCGGTTCGACAGAAGGCGGTATTTCCGCTTTGACCAGCGTTAACTCTTCCGAATCTTCTGCGATAAAATCTTCATACTCACATTTATCGTCAGAATATTCGGAGAAAATTGCCCCAACAGTCAGCGAGGCAGCAAAAATCAATACATATGGTATAATTTTGTTTTTAATCATGTGCTATCAGTCCCTTAAACCAAATATTAATCCTTCCCCGAATATGAAATTGTTTTCTTCCGGGAAAACCTCCCGAATTTATACCATACTCTATATTATAACACACTCACATATATTTTTTCCATAGTTTTTTTAATTTTTGTTGCATTTTTTCAATTTTTTTTGTATAATGGATATGATATATATTTTTTTGGAGGCAAATTATGAGCAAAAAATCAATTTTTCCGCTGTTGCTTGCATTTATGTTTGCTGTATCCACACCGACAGGCACATATGCAGAGAAAGAATCCGCTGCAGGTTCTTCTGTTTCTCAGGCATCACAAACGCAATCTGTCAAAGATGACAGCAAAAATAAAAAAGACAGCACCAACACCGATAATACATCAGGTGGGTCCTCTGTAGCTGTTCCGGAAGAAAACTTCCCGTCACTTCACACAGATTATTACCTTCTTGCCGACCTTGACAGCGGCAAAATACTCCATTCCAAAAACGGCAGCGAAAAAGTTTTCCCCGCAAGCACAACAAAGATACTCACCGCCATCATCATTCTGGAACGTTGCAATCTTACCGACACAGCTGTCGCCACAGAAGAGGCAATCGCCCCCATAACAATGAAACACTCCAACATGGGCATCCGAGTGGGTGAAGAATTCACGGTGGAACAGCTTTTGTACGGCATGCTTGTTGCCTCCGCAAACGATGCGGCAAATGTGCTTGCCGTTAAAACAGCAGGAAGCCTTGATGAATTTGCAAAGCTGATGAATTCGAAGGCACACGAGCTTGGCGCCGAAAATTCAAATTTTGTAAACCCCCACGGGTTCCACGACGACAACCACTATACAACCGTAGATGACCTTGCAAAAATCACATGCTATGCCATGAAAAACGAAAAATTTGCAGAAATCGTGTCGACAGCAAAATATCAGATACCGCCCACCGACAAGTATAACGAAACACGCTATTTGTCAAACACAAATATGCTTATTTCTTCAAACAAGGGCTCTATGCATCTCTACAAAGGCGCAATAGGCGTAAAGACCGGCAGCACAGACGAGGCCGGCAACTGCCTTGTCGCCGCGGCGGAATCAAAGGGCACGCGCCTTTTGAGCATTGTCATGAAGTGCAAAAACGAAGGTGTCGGCGAACATGCATACTCCTTTGTCGACACAAGGGCATTGTTTGACTACGGCTTTGACAACTATGAACACAAGACGATTGCCGACACCGCGGAGGTCATCGACAGCTCAAAGGTACGCGAAGCAAAAAGCGGGAAAAGAGTTTCCCTTTCCCCGTCTGAAGAAATCCGCGTACTTCTGCCCAAAGACACCGACATATCAACCATAAAAGCAGAAGTCCAAACAGATGAACATATAAAAGCCCCAATCAAAAAGGGGGACATACTCGGGACAGTCACATATACCCTAAACGGCGAAACCATAGGCGAAACAAAGCTTGTCGCCGGCAATGATGTAGAGCGCGACCTGCTCTTGCACATCATTTTCACCATATGGAACATCATTTCCGACCCGATTGTGATATGTGCGGTTATAATTCTTGCAGTGTTGATACTGTACGCAAAAAATGTACAAAAGAGAAAACAGCGCGAAAGACGGCGGCGTCTGAGGCATCTTGAAGAAGATGACGACGACTAAATCTCAGCCAAACTCTCAGCAAACCAGCTTTGATTTGCCGGGAGTTTCTTTTTTGCTTTTTTCTGCACACTCTTTTATGCGTTCATAGGTCGTGTTTCCCACGGCATGGCAGATTGCCTTTGCTTCTTTTTCCAACACTCTCCCCTCCAGCCCCAGTGTTCTGCTCAAAAACATTGCTATCACATCATATTTTTCGCAAAGATGCCTGACCTGTTTTGTGCCTTTTTGCGTTATATACACATCTCCGTATGGCTTATGCTCTACATATCCGCAAAGCGAAAGCGTATTCACCGCGCGGTTCACACTGGGTTTTGATATGCCCATACGCCGCGAAATATCTGTTATTCTCACAGGTTTTCCCTCCTGCGACAAAATGTGTATAATCTCCAGATATTCTGCCAAAGCCGCAGTTATTTCATATTCCGTCATTTTTGGTCACCTCTTTCGGGATTTCTATATCAGGTAATTATAAATACACTTACCCTCCGCATCTTTGATATCGGGGCGCCGATTCCCGATTTATAAACCAAAAGAGGCTTGGACACAGTGTCCAAGCCTCCTTTGGCTAAAAATAATTAAATTGGAGCGGAAGACGAGATTCGAACTCGCGACGTTCACCTTGGCAAGGTGACGCTCTACCACTGAGCCACTCCCGCATGAATAAGTATATGATAACACATTTCCCTCCTTTTGTCAAGTCCTTTTTGAAAATAATTATTTATCGTTTTTCGATAAATAATTATTGACATTTGTTATGTTGTGTGATATACTGTAAAAAAAACACAGAAAAGAGGTAATCTCATATGAAAAAATATTGTCTGACAATATCGTGTATTCTTCTCATTGTGTACAGCGCACTCTGCATCACCGTCGCTGCTTTGTGCAAAAGCATTGTCTATCCCATTTTTGCACTCCATATCCTGATAGTGACAGCCGCCGCGGTGTGCGCTGCGGTGTTTTCCGCAAACCGCCCAAAACCGCAGAATATCATCGAGAAAATCGCATCATACGCCGTTCTTCCGCTTGCGATAATATTCAGTGTTTCACATGCCATGGCGGCAGATGTGTCCATACACCTCTGGGGCAGCTTCATCATCGCGGCGGCGGTCACAATATGCGCAATCCTTGCAATGCTTTTCTCCGTCACCTCAAAACCCGGCAAATATATATTGCTCTCGCTGTGCTCCGGGGTCATATCCCTTTGTGCATTGATTGCCTTTCTCGCCGGCATGCTTTCTTACAACATATGTGACACGAAAAAATCCCCCGGCGGAACCTTCACCGCCATAATCTGCAAGCGTTTCAGCGATTCAATGGTTGCCACAGTCCAAAACAGCGGCATAAACCTGGGGTTTGCAAAAATCGTGCCTGCATCAAGCATTATTTATGAATCGGCGATGCACTATGGCAATTCACCAAAGAAGATTGAAGTAACGTGGAAAAACGACTATATTCTCCTCATAAACGGCGAGGAATACAGCGCATTGTCAACATATGCCGGCATAGGCGCATATATACCCGAACGCAACCCCGACTATTACACCGATTCACATGGCGGTTTTTTGGGCGACGGCACGATGATTTCCGTCTTTAACCTTTCCCCCGAGGAAGAAGCCACGGTTCTTTCCGACATAGACGCCAACCAATCCTGGCAGACATATGATTCTGTCACAGACTGGATGACGCGCGCAATTACGTTTGAAAATGAAGATATTTTGAACGGAATAACCACAGGGTATTATGTTTTCTTTGACAAGCAAACCGGCTCGCACGAAATCCCCGTTGACTCAGTGTCATATAATTATGTATATGCTCTGTACTCCGCCCCGGAACACAAGCTTTATCTTGTCGATTTTGACACATAACATCAGGGAATATAAAAAAACTCCGGAACGCAAGAAAAGAAGTAAATCACACACTATAGAAAATACAATTGTTACAGTTTTGTTTTATTATGGCAGAAAAATCGAAGGCTGTATAAAAAGTCAATTGACTTTTTATACAGCCTCTCTTTCTTGGTTTACATAAACATCTTTTTAAGCTCTTCCGCCTTGTCGGTCTTTTCCCACAAAACGCCCAAATCTTCACGTCCCATGTGACCGTATGCAGAAAGCTGTTTGTATATCGGTTTCTTCAAGTCCAGCGCCTTGATAATTGCATCAGGGCGGAGGTCAAACACCTTCTCAACAGCGTCCACAATAGCCTCGTCCGAAACCTTCCCCGTCCCAAAGGTGTCTGCCATCACCGAAACGGGGTGCGCCACGCCGATTGCATATGCAAGCTGAATTTCGCACTTGTCCGCCAAGCCCGCCGCGACAACGTTCTTCGCCACCCAGCGTGCTGCGTATGCCGCAGAACGGTCAACCTTCGACGGGTCCTTGCCCGAAAAAGCGCCGCCGCCGTGCCTTGCATATCCGCCGTATGTGTCAACAATGATTTTTCTGCCGGTCAAGCCGCTGTCGCCCTGCGGCCCCCCAACCACAAATCTGCCGGTAGGGTTTACAAAATACTTTGTTGATTCGCTAAGCAAATTTGCAGGAATCGTTGTCTTTATGACATGTTCTATGATATCTTTTTTTATCTTTGACAGTTCAACATCGGGGGAGTGCTGCGACGACACCACAACAGTGTCCACCGATACCGGTTTACCGTCCTCATAAAGCACTGTGACCTGTGTTTTTCCGTCCGGGCGCAAATAGTCCAGCGTTCCGTCTTTTCTCACTTCTGTCAGCTTTTTTGCCAGCTTGTGCGCAAGAGAAATCGGCAGCGGCATAAGCTCCGGTGTTTCGTTGCATGCATAGCCAAACATCATTCCCTGGTCGCCCGCGCCCGCCATTTCCGAGTCCGCGTCGATTCCTTCTTTGCTTTCCAGCCCTTCGTCCACGCCCATCGCGATGTCGGGCGACTGCTCATCTATCGAGGTCAGCACCGCGCATGTATTGCCGTCAAAGCCATATTTTGCACGGTCATATCCAATTTCCAAAACCACATTTCTTGCCACCTTCGGGAAATCCACATAACATTTTGTGGTTATCTCCCCCATTATTGACACAACGCCTGTTGTGCAGGTGGTTTCACACGCGACTCTCGCGTCGGGGTCTTTCTTGAGGATTTCGTCCAAAATCGCATCCGAAATACGGTCGCATATCTTGTCCGGGTGCCCCTCCGTAACAGATTCTGATGTAAACAACATCTTCGACATAATATCAGTCCTTTCTTTTTTTGCGCCCAAACAGGGCAACATTCTAAAGGCTCCGTACCGGAACCCTACTCATTATAACAGCTTTTTCGGCATTTGTCTACAGTTTACGGAAAACTCCCACAACTTTTCCCAAAATTGCAACCTCATTCAGGATAATAGGCTCCATATAGTCATTCTCTGGTTGCAATCTGAAATGTCCCTTTTCTTTATAAAAGGTTTTGACCGTCGCGTTTTCGCCGTCCACCAATGCGACAACAATATCGCCGTTTACGGCGGTCGGCTGGCGCTGTACAATGATAAAATCGCCGTCCAGAATCGCAGCATTAATCATTGATTCCCCTTCAACCTTCAGCATAAACAAATCCTTGTTGTTTGCAAAATCCATAGGCAGCGGAAATGTGTCGGTTATGTCCTCCACCGCCGTAATCGGCACGCCCGCCGTCACGCGCCCATACACCGGCACATCAATATATTTGTCGGAATTATAGTCAATGTGTGACGGAAATTCCTTCCCGACAACCATGATAGAACGGTTTTTTGACGCGTCTCTGATGATTTTGCCGTGATTCTCAAGCTTTTTCAGGCGCGCGTGTATAGTCGCCGTAGAGCTGAGCCCCACAGCTTCGCAGATTTCACGCACCGACGGCGGAAAACCCTTTTCCTCCAATTGTTTTTCAATAAAATCCAGAATTTCATAATCCTTTCCGGACAGCTCTGCCATATAAACACCTCCGAAATTTTTCAGACCGCAACGCACGCAATCTTCATTCTGTTTTCATTATAACACACATTTTCAAAAAAATCAAACAAATGTTTTATTTTTTTGGATTTTTTTTATTTTTTGTCAAAATGAAGAAAAGAATCGTGCCAAAACGTGTTTCGTTTGTCACGATTCTTTAAAATCCAAAAAAATTTCAGCCGTGCCTTATACTCCGCTGTATGCAGAGAATCCCCCGTCCACCGGGACAACAACACCGTCCACAAAGCCCGACGCATCGTCATTCAAAAGCCACAGCAGTGTGCCTATCAGCTCTTCGGCATCGCCGAATCTGTTCATCGGTGTTGCGGCAAGGATTTTTTCCGTTCTCGGTGTCGGTTCTCCTTTGTCGTCAAAGAGCAGCGCCCTGTTCTGGTTTGTCACAAAAAATCCCGGCGCAATCGCATTTACCCTTATGCCGACTCTCGAAAAATGAACGGCAAGCCATTGTGTGAAGTTTGAAACAGCCGCTTTTGCACCGCTGTATGCCGGTATTTTGGTCAACGGACAGAATGCATTCATGGAAGAAATGTTTATGATGTTTCCTTTGCCGTTTTCTGCCATATCTTTTGCAAAAACCTGTGTCGGGATAAGCGTGCCCAAAAAGTTGAGGTTAAACACAAATTCAATGCCCGACGGGTCAAGGTCAAAGAAGGTTATGAGGTCTTTGCTGTCCTTCAAATCCTCCGGGTCAAGATATTCTTTTGTCGTTGTGCCCTTGGGGTTGTTTCCGCCCGCGCCGTTTATCAGAATGTCACATTTGCCGAAATCCTTCATGATTTCTTCGCGCACATTCTTCATTTCCTCCGGCTTCAGCACATTTGCCGCATACCCCTTTGCACAGCCGCCGTCCGCATTGATTTTTTCCGCAACCGCGTCTGCGGCTTCCTTCCTCAGGTCCAGCACGGCAACCTTTGCGCCGCATTTGCCGATTGCCTCCGCAAACATGCCGCACAAAACTCCGCCTCCGCCTGTCACAACAACCGTTTTCCCTTTCAAATCCAAATCAAAAGGCAATTTCATATACATCAAACCTCTTTCCTTTTATTTACACTCTTTTTCCAATGTTTCCCATATTCCGTTTATATACACCGCACCCAGCGCCCTGTCAAACAAGCCATAGCCGGGCCTGCCGGTTTCTCCCCAAATCATGCGCCCATGGTCGGGGCGTATATATCCGTCAAATCCATGGTCAAAATACGCCTTGACAATTTTCTCGATGTCAAGAGAACCGTATTCCGACTTGTGTGCCGCTTCTTCAAAGCATTTTTCGCCCGTTATCTTCACATTTCTTATATGTGCAAAATGAATCCTGTCACAGAAGGTATTCACCATATCCACAATGTCATTTGCAGGGTCAACGCCAAGCGAACCGGAACATAATGTCAACCCGTTGTATGGGCTGTCATAAAGCTTTAAGAATCTTTCGATGTTCTTTTTGTTTGTGATGATTCTCGGCAGACCAAAGATGCTCCAGGGCGGGTCGTCGGGGTGTATCGCCATCTTAACCTTGACTTCTTCCGCAACCTTTATGACACGGTCAAGAAAATACTTCAGGTTGTCCCACAAATCCTCATCGGTTATGCTCTGATACTTTTCCAGAAGCGCTTTCATGCCCTCTTTTGTATAGCTTGCATCCCAGCCCGGCAGCGACAAATCACCTGTCAGCGGATTCATAGCCCTGACTGCTTCCTCCTTGTATATCAGTGCATTTGAACCGTCGGGAAGAGTGTACGCAAGGTCAGAGCGCGTCCAGTCAAACACCGGCATAAAGTTGTAGCACACACAGTCTATACCTGCCTTTGCAAGGTTTCTGAGGGTTGTGCAATAATTTTCTATGTAGCGGTCACGGTCGCCGTCACCCGTTTTTATGTCCTCGTGCACAGGCACGCTCTCTATGACAGAAAGCTCCAGCCCTGCCGACTCCACTTCATTTTTCAGCTCCATTATCCGTTCATATCCCCATGCCTCGCCGACAGGGATATCATATATTGCCGAAACAATGCCCGTCATGCCCGGAATCTGCCTTATTTTTTCAAGGGTAACCGGGTCGTCTTTTCCATACCACCTAAAAGTCATTTTCATAAAAAAATCTCCATTCCGCCGCCATGCACCGGCACAAATATAATAAATATCTCTTATCCGCATGGCAACGGGTGATAAGAGGTTTTGCCCTTTTAGGGGGCAAAAAATGTTAACGCACAAATCCCTTTTGCGGAAAATGTTATATCATTATTTCCCGCGAATTATTTTTTGCGCTCTCATAAAAACTCAAAAGCGCCTTTGTCGAATTTTCTGCGTCAGCAAGTGTCGGGTATTCGCCGCCATTATAGAAATTGTCAATAACAAAAGTGTGGCTGTTGCCCCAATATTTCTTCCCGGCGTACTTTTCCCCGTTTTTTGCCACCACCGTCACATCACCGTTTTCCACCCTGTAAAGGCGGTCATCGGCATATCGCAGCAGTATGTTTTCAAACTGGAGTTCCAGCCGCATCGGAAGATTTGAAACATACCCGTTAGTAGCATAATAACACACATTTGCGCCATTTGCAAGATAAAAAATTGCATCTGCCGTATCTTCTGCCTCTATGACCCCCGAAAGAGTCTTGTTTGATATGCTCCCCACGACACTTTTTATGTCCCCGGCAAGGTAAGAAACAAGGTCTATAAGGTGCACCGCCTGGTTAATCAGCACTCCGCCGCCTTCTGTTTCCCACTTGCCGCGCCAGGCGTCCTGTTCATAATATTCGCGGTCACGATGCCATGTCATGGCGGCAAATCCGCCTATGAGGCTGCCGAGGCTTTTGTCCTCGCGGACAATCCGCTTAAACTCGGACACGGCTGTGTTCATGCGGTTTTGCAGCATTACACACACCTTTTTGCCGTCCAGCTTTTTCTGCATTTTGCAAAACCTCGGGAGGCTGATTGCCGCCGGTTTTTCCAAAACGATGTCTTTATCTGCCTCTGCCGCGGCGATTGCCATGGTGTCATGCAGATAATGTGGTGTACATATATGCACAGAATCCACCGCCGCGTCCTTCAGGACATCTTCAAAACTGTAAAACGCCTTACACCCGTACTTTTCGGCATATCGGTCTGCGCGCTCCTTCACAATGTCGCACACAGCATAAAGCTCAGCATTGTCCGCCGCGCGGATTGCTTCGGCGTGAATCGGGCCGATATTGCCGCACCCGACAACACATGCATTTTTCATGTTTAGTTAAACCCCTTTGTTTTCAGATTGTTATAGCTTGTTTCCAGGCACTTAAACGGGTCGCCGTTGTCGCAGGTGTCCTGTTCCACCAGGGCATATTCCGCGTCACTCTCAAAAGAGGCGGCAATGATGTCGTCCCAGTCAAGGTTGCCTTCCATAACCTCGCATATTGCCGGGGCATTGTTCTTGACCTTCAGGTCTTTAAAATGAATCATCTTGATTCTTTTTGAATTTTTTCTGATAAATTCTGCCGGGTTGATTCCCGCAACCGCAAGCCAATATACATCTATGATAAAATCAAACTCGCCGTTTTCCAGGAAATAATCCATCAGATATTTCCCGTTTATTTTTTTAAATTCGATTGCATGATTGTGATATACAAAGTTCAGCCCGTTTTCCTTGAGTTTTCTCGCAATTTTGTTCAAATCCTCGGTGATGTTTTTCGCCTGCTGTGCAGTGTTCACCCCGTCCCATGTCGGGATTGCGCCCAACCCGGCATACTTGCAGCCGCATGTCTTGTGGAAATCAATCATAAAGTCCATTTTGTCGGTGTATTCGTTGTATGCCCTGTGTGTACATGCCACGGTCAGTCCGTACTTGTCGCATACTCTTTTTATTTCCTTCGGGTCCAGGTTGCCGACGGCAGAAAGCTGAACCACTTTGTAGCCGATTTTTGCAACCTTTTCCATGCTTTCTTCAAAATCTTCTATTGTCTGGGTATAATCTCTTACAGTAAAAAGCTGTGCACCTATTCTCTTGTCCATTTTTCTTCCTCCGTTCTCAATATGTTCCGTTCAAATCCGCAACAGCCGCCTTTTTGACTGTCTTTCTTTTTGAAGTCTTGATTCTCTCCTGCAAAAGCTTGTAAAATTCATCATGCGGAAAATTCTTCACGTCTGCCCAGCCGCCTGTCCACGCCGAATAGTGGATTGCGTTTGAAATCGTAAGTCCGCGTATCCCTTCGATGCCCGGTGCCAAAAGCGGTGCGTCCTCGTTGACCGCCTTCACAAAATTCTTCAAAATCCCCACATGCTGTTCTCCCTGCTGATAAACCGGGATTTCGCAATTCCACCACTCAAGATTGCCGAAAACGCCGTCATGGTGTTTGTTATATTCCCTTTCGGATTCTACATTGCGGCGGAAGGTCATTTTGCCGTCCTCTATGACAATACGCCCCATATCAGCCGAAACCTCCAGGCGGTTTGTCCCCGGCGTTTCACCGGTTGATGTGATATAAACCCCCGTCATGCCGTTGTCATACTGCATAAATGCCGTCACATCGTCCTCAACCTCAATGTCATAATATTTGCCGAAAGAAACATGCGACATGATTTTGTCCGGCATGCCAAACATCCACTGCCACAAGTCCAGCTGATGCGGATTCTGGTTTATAAGCGTTCCGCCGCCCTCGTCTGCCCAGGTTGAACGCCATGCACTGCTGTCATGATAGCTTTGCGGACGGTACCAGTCGGTGATTATCCAGTTCACTCTCTTGATATTCCCCAGCTGACCCTCTGCAATCATCTTGCGCAGCTTCTGATAAAGCGTGTTTGTGCGCTGATTATACATGATTCCGAATATTTTATCCGATTTTTCAGCCGCCTCGTTCATTTCCATAACCTGCTTGGTATAAACTCCTGCCGGTTTTTCTGTTATGACATGCAAGCCTGCGTTGAATCCGTCAATCGCCATCTGCGGATGAAAATAGTGCGGCACGGCAATTATGATTGCGTCAACCGCTCCGCTTAAAAGCATTTTTTTGTAATCATCAAAAAACTCCACATCGGGATATGTTTTTTGGCAAAATTCCTCCCTCTCGGGCGAGATGTCGCAAAGCGCACCAAGCACCATGCCCGGCACCTTGCCGCCGGAAATATTTGCCGCATGCACAGAGCCCATGTTTCCGACTCCGATAATTCCCATTCTGATATCCTTGCTCATTTTTCTCTCTCCTTCTGCCTTGCGGCGTTATATTTGATTTAATATGTTCATCAAAGAATCATATGCCAGTGTGAATTTTTCGGGTGTGCTCCCCTCAAGCGAAGTCATCTTGTCGTCAATCTCCAGATTTTCCAGCCCCTTAAAGCTGCCCAGATGCGGCTCGAGACTCAGAAATCCTTTGTATCCGCGCTGTTTCAGAGCCCTCAGAACCTCTTTCACATTCCCCGCACCAAAGCCCGCCGGTACAACCGAACCGTCCGGCAAAGCGTCTTTTATGTGCACATACACCACATAATCCTTTAGCATCTTATACCCCTGCGGATAAACCTCTTGTCCGCACTGCACAAAGTTTGCCGGGTCAAAAACCGCCCTGAGCGACTCTGAGCCGACAGCCTCCAGAATCTCCAGGCACCGCGGTGCAATGTCGCCGTAGATGTTCTTTTCATTTTCATGCAAAAGCATAATTCCGTTTTTCTCCGCGAGCTTTGTCATTTCCTTCATACGATATATCACTTCGCCGCGGTATTTCTCCGGTTTTTCCCCCTCCGGCATAAAGAAGCTGAAAACCCTTATGTACTTTGTCCCCAAAGTCTTTGCAATCTCAATCATATTCGAAAGCAAATCCATATGTGCCGAAAAATCGTCATTTATGCCGATTTTCCCAATCGGCGAACCGATGGAGGACACGCTGATTCCGTATTTTGTCATCTTTTCTTTCAGGCTCTTTACTTCGTCACAGTTCAGCTCTGAGATGTTTTTTCCGTCTATTCCGCGCGGCTCAAAATATTTTATTCCAAGCTTGTTCAGGTGTTCAAACTGCTGTTCCACATTCTGCGAAATCTCGTCCGAAAACCCGGTTATTACAAAATTACCGTCCATTTTATATCTTTCCTTTCTTTCCCGAAATTTCAAAATTGTTTTTGAAACCTCGCGTGTATTTATAAGCACATTATATTACAAAAAATCAAAATATTCTATAGAAATATTGGCAAAAACATTGCAAATATTGACTTTTTGTGTTATTATATAAAAAAATCGGAATCGAGGGGATTTTTTATGGCACTCAAAAACTTGAGCTACAACAAAGATTATAGTTTCCACCACTCTGCCGACAAAAACGTAAACCAAAAAAATTATCAGCTGCACAATCATTACGGTGCATATGAAATTTTTATATTTTTAAGGGGCAACGCCGACTTTGTCGTGGAAGGCGCGACATATCCCCTGGAAAAATACGACACCATTCTGCTGAATCCAAACGAATTTCACAACATTCAGCATCACTCGGGCGGAGAATACGAGAGGATTGTCCTGCAAATTCAGAACTCTTTTTTCACCGACCATAACTGCGACCGTTTCAGGCAAATGTTTGACTCCCGAAAGCCCGGCACACAAAACATGATTCCGGCAAGCTTCATAACAGAAAACAAAATCACCGAAACAATCAGCCGCATTGAAGGTTATTGCAACGACAAAAATGCCGACATTCTTTTGCCGTGCGCCATCACAGAACTCCTGAACGACCTGAACAAATACCACCACCCCACGGCGCTCCCGGCAAACAACGCAAAAATAACCCCAATCATAATGTATATAAATGAAAACCTCACCGCCCCCCTCAGCATAGACAGCATTGCAGAAAAGTTTTATCTCAACAAATATCACCTCTGCCGAATCTTCAAAAAACACACCGGGCTGACCATAAACAAATATATAACCCACAAAAGAATAGTCCTTGTGAAAAACCTCTGCCGCAGCGGCAAAACTCTGTCCCAGGCAAGCGCAGAAGCCGGGTTCGGCAATTATTCAAACTTTTACAAAATGTACCTGAAGGAAAACGGCATCCCCCCGCGTGCAGACATAAAAAAATCAGACGCCCTTCTTTATCACTCGGAATAAAGAGTATCATATAAGGAAGGACAGGGTATAATAGAATACAAAACATACATTATTTGGTAATATATATTGTGCAATAAACCCCAAAACAAATTTCATGCCGATGGTTTTTTTAATCAATTTGCTAATTGAATTAAACCGTCATTTATCATATAATAGGAAGTAATGGTTTATGATGGTGTGGGGATTGTCTGATTGCAAGACTGAAATTCGGAGGTGCAGCATGGGAAAATTTGATGGAATACTTATTTGTACCGACTTAGACCATACTCTTCTTAAAGATGATAAGAGCGTGTCGGACGAAAACAAACATGCAATAGAATATTTTATGGCAGAGGGCGGATATTTTACCTTTGCGACAGGGCGTTCACTTAAGGGGATTGATTTTCTTATCAGTCAGATAAAGCCGAATGCTCCTATCGTTATGTTCAACGGCGCCGCAGTGTACGACCCTGCCGGCGACGAGATAATCTGGGAAACATTTCTCGACGAAAACGCAAAAAATGTGCTGGAAATGGTTGAAAACAATCTCCCCTTTGCCGGCATTGAGGTCTGCGCCAAAAGCGGAGTTTTTGTCACACGCGGAAATGAGATTCTGCGCCGGCAGCTGTCTTTTGAAAAAATACCCGAGGTATACAAGCACTTTTCCGACGTGCCGGCACCCTGGCGCAAAGCGTTGTTTATCCAGGAGGCAGACAAACTGGAATATGTACGCAGTGCAATCGCGGAGTCACCATATGCCGAAAGCTACAGCTTTGTGCAAAGCGACCCTTGCTATTATGAGATTTTGCCAAAAGACGCATCAAAAGGCGAAGGGCTTCTGAAGGTTGCGGAAATCCTGGGCATACCGCGCGCACGCACAATCGGCATAGGCGACAACGAAAATGATTTGACCCTTGTCCGCGACGCGGGCATCGGGGTTGCGGTTGCAAATGCCATTCCTGAGCTTCTGGACGCCGCGGATTTCATAAGTACAAACAACAATATGCATTCAATTTCAACAGTCATATATGGCATAGAACAGAATATAATAGAATTTCAGGAGGCTTAAAATCTATGACAAATTATAAAGAAAATTACGAGCGCTGGCTGAACAGTCCGCATGTGGACGAATCAACAAAAGCAGAACTTGCGGCTATAGCCGATGATGAAAAGGAAAAGGAAGAAAGATTCTACCGTGACCTGGAATTCGGCACGGCAGGCATGCGCGGCGTGCTTGGCGCGGGCACAAACAGAATGAACATATACATGGTCAGAAAAGCAAGCCAGGGCGTGGCGGCACACATACAAAGCCTGGGCGAAAAGGCAATGCACGACGGCGTACTGATAGGCTATGACACACGCCATTTTTCACGCAGATTTGCCGAGGAAACGGCATGTGTGCTTGTGTCAAACGGCATAAAAGTATATCTCTTTGACACTGTACATTCCGTGCCGGAGGTTTCCTTTGGCATAAGGACACTGGGCTGTGCCGCCGGGGTCATGATTACCGCCAGCCACAACCCGAAAGAATACAACGGATACAAGGTTTACGGCCCCGACGGCGGACAGCTTCCGCCCGACGCCGCCGACACTGTCATAAAGGCAATTGAAAGCTTTGACATCTTTGACGACATAAAGACCTGCACCTTTTCAGAGGCACAAAAGAGCGGTCTTTTGGAAATTGTCGGCGAGGCGCTCAACAAGCAGTTTCTGGACACCATAGAAACACAAAGGCTGAACCCCGACGCCGTAGAAAAAGTGAAAGACAGCTTTAACATAATATATACGCCCTTCCACGGGACAGGCAGCAGACCTGTACAGGCAATTCTGAAAAGAATCGGCTTTGACAAGCTTTTGGTTGTCAAAGAGCAGGACACCGAGGACGGCGACTTCCCGACAGTCAAATCGCCAAACCCGGAGGACAAGGAAGGCTTTGCAATCGCAATTGAGATGGCAAAGAAAAACAATGTGGACCTGATAATCGGCACAGACCCCGACTGCGACAGAGTTGGTATTGTCGTGCGCGACAAGGACGGCGTTTATCAGACCTTGACAGGCAACCAGACCGGCGCCCTCCTGTGCGAATATATACTTGAATCAAAAAGTAAGAACGGCACCCTCCCCAAAAACGGCGTTATCATAAAGACAATCGTCACAACAGAGCTTGCCGCGGCGATTGCAAAAGCATACGGCGTTGAGATAATGAATGTCCTGACAGGCTTCAAATATATCGGCGAAAAAATGACTGAATTTGCAAACACGCACAGCCACACATATCTCATTGGATTTGAAGAAAGCTACGGCTATCTCATAGGCACACATGCACGCGACAAGGACGGCGTGGTGGCATCCATGCTGATTGCCGAAATGGCGGCATATTATAAGAACAAAGGACTTTCGCTGTACGAAGAATTGCAGAACATCTACAAAAAATACGGATACTATTGTGAAAAAACCGTATCCTTCACCATGCCGGGGAAAGACGGCATGGAAAAGATGGCAGAACTTTTGAAAAACGTACGTAACAATCCGCCCAAAAAGGTCATCGGCAAAAACGTTGTTTCGGTATGGGACTACAAGAGTCAGGTGATTTCCAATGCGGACGGCTCTGCCGGCACAATCGAGGGTCTGCCCAAATCCGATGTTTTGAAATTTAACCTTGACGACGGCAAAACATATTTCATCATACGTCCGTCAGGAACAGAACCGAAAATCAAGTTCTACATTGCCTCAAATGCAGATTCCGAATCTGCCGCAAAGGAAACAGTGGAAAATGTACTCTCCGACCTGAAAGGTCAGTTGGGGTTATAAAAAAATCAGGCACATAATTGTGCCTGATTTTTTATACAATAAATTTTTGTGCACAATTATAATTTATTTGCATTGATTTTTAGTATTCGCGATGGTATAATATAATTACCATATTTAAGCCAAAGCCATGTTTTGTGGGTGGAAACAAGCAAAATTACATAAAAAGAACTCAAATTTCTACGCAGAATCTTATGACTTTGACCATTGGAAGATGTAGAAAAATCCAGACTAAAATTTACAAAATGTAAATTATGTTTTAAGGGGAAATGCAAATGGATAAAATGTCAACAAATGATATGATAACATATCTTAAACAAGTGGTATCAATGGAGAGTATCTATTACTATCACGTCTACCTTATTAGCACATCGACTGATTCTAAAATGCTGTTTACCAAACACATAAGTTTGATTACTTAAAACCTCTGTATTATTTTCCCACACTTTATCTTTAGCAAATTCCGTTACAAGCTCGGCATTTACACCGAGCATTTTTAATTTTGAAAATATGTATGCAGCACCTGTGGATTTGCCCGCACCGGGCGCTCCGAACAAATTGATTATCAACATATCAATCCACCTCCGCAATATACAGTCCGCAGTGGCACTCTCCTGTTTCTCCTCTTTCTATTTGAGTACGAAACTCTTTACACATACATTTCGTATCCTCGCTTTTATCAATGCGACACGGGCAGTATCCGCCGTTGTCTTTAAGTTTCGTTCTTATTTTCTGAGCATATTCCTTATCAGGGTTTTGTTTAATCGTCATTAGCATCGGACTCCTTCTTATTTCTTAATTCATTGAGATATTCAGAAAGGGCGTCGTATTCTTCTTCCGTGATGTCTTCCATAAAAATCAAATCATTTTTTCTTATATATCCACATTGCTTTAAGAATACATTGAGCTGCTCCCCGATTACATCTATTTCTCTTTCTCCGATTTCGCAACAAATATCTACACGAGATTCATTGATATAATCGTTTCCGAACTCATCTGTTAGTTCAAATCTAATTCTGAATTTCTGAGCTTCGCTCATATATTTACCTTCTTTCATTATACTGTTATATTTAAGTATTCAAATAGTTCATCCTGTGTTGCCGGAATGAATTCGCTAACTCGCTGGCTAACAATCTGTATATCGCAATCCATCGGAATTATCATACATTTATTATCAGGGAAGCAAAAATCAAACGCCTCCATCACGCCTTTAGCATAGCTGATGTCATACTTTTCCATAGGTATTTTTATTATAAACACATCATCAGGAGCTATGCTTGACTGCGGAATTTTTGATACATCTAAATTTACCGTCATAGTTACCAATCACCTCTTTAAGTTAGCTTATTCGTTCCGCGTACTGGTTGTCTGATGCAAGACGCACGCCCAGCACATCATCAAATTTACCCGGGTTGTCCGGAACAAACCGTCCAAATTTAATAATTATATTATCAAAATCTTTGAGCTTCTCAATCTGTTCTGCAATTTCTTCCTTGTTGTATCCCGTATAAATCAATACCGTGTCATCGCAGTTATAATCCTTGCGAAGCTTTTCAATAAAGTTATATACTTGGTCGAACTGCTCAAACGGCTCGAGTCCTGCAAAACAGATTGTCGTTGTAATACTGTTTGACAAGTATCTTTCGATTATCCCTTCGTCCACCATAGCGATGGTGGCGGTACCCCTCCACGCATCATTAAGGCAAACGGACAACGGGATACCTGCTTCTTTGCAACACTTACCATTGCAGAACGCAGTCGCAATATACATACAAGGTTCTTTGTACTGTACGAAATCTTCGTCAACAATAGTGCGAATAATCATATATTATATCCCTCATTTCTGATTCAATATTGTCGTCGTTAGTTAGTTCGAATAATGCAATATTGTGTAATAAACAGTATTCCTTTTTCAGTCTGTCCCTTGCCAATGTTTGTTCATAAACATCATCTGGTAGTTTGAATATATTATTGAAATGTTGCTCTCCCTGATACTCAATAAGACATCTCAAGGAATTATCCTCGTTCAATATCGCAAAATCGAATCTTAACGGATATTTCTTGCCCCTCAAATCTGGAAATGTAAACTGGCGTTTATACAAAACTTTATGTTCTTTAAGATATTTTTCAATTCTTACTTCACGATACGATATAACACATCCGCAGGATTTTGTATCTCCTGTTTTTAAGTATGAAGAATAAACATCTATGGTATTACCACAGTCGCACCTGCATCTCCAAACTGCTCTGCCATTCTTAGACCCTGCATACTCAATGACTGTAAGTTTACCGAATCGTTTACCCTTTAAGTTTATAGTATGAGCTTTGGAAATAGTTTCCTTATTAAAACAACCGCAAGATACGATAGTGCCGTTCCGCAAGTGTTGACCTTTAATCTTTTTTATATTTCCACATTTACATTTACAAATCCACTCGGCTTGACCGCCGGTAGATGGTGCTCTTTCGAGCACCGTTAACCTCCCGAACTTCTGACCCTTTAAGTCAATTACTTTACTCATTCATTGCCTCCGCAAGTTCGTACCATTGTCTTGTTGTAAACTCTTTAAATCTATCCTTTGAGAAACTTCTTGTAGGGACTAAATATCCTACTATTCTGACATATGTATCATAAACCGGTTCTCCGCAAGTAGGACATATATCTGTCCCCACAAATCCGTGATGATTTTTGCACTCGTTTATTCTTGTATTGAAAGCAAAGTATATAACACCGGACTGTGCAATTTTATTGAGCATATCCCAAGCCACATCAGTATTCGGGAAGTTCGCCTCAAGGTTAATATGTGCAATGCTACCGCCACTACATTTCTCATCAAGGACAGCACTCAGACGAAGTTTCTCTTTAATGGTGCATTTTTCAGAAAGAGGAATCCACTGATTAGAATAGATAAACTTTTCATCACGGTCATAAAGTTGATTATCTTTCTGGCAGAGAATAACCGCGGCTCTTTCCGCCGGTACACTTTCAATGTTGAATGAATATTCTTCGGTGAATGTATCCTTGACTTCGTTGAGCACCTCGAAAATCTTACAAGCAAACTCAATGCCCTTATCTGTATAAGATGTATATCCGAACTCATCTTTTTCAGTGTAACCAAAAGCCTCAATCACTTCGTACAGACCGAGTATACCCATTGTGCAATACTGCTTATCCATTTCGACTGCGCCATCCTGATAATTAGGAAGCAGTCCTTTTTCGACATTCCTCTTAATGATATGTCTTACCACATCGAGCGTTTTACAACAGAGTGTGGCACGTTTTTTGAGCAAGGAAAGATATTTCTTTTCATCACATTCTGTTTCAAGTGCAATACGCATAAGGTTAATTGTGTTTACTTTAACGGAACCGATTGACAAAGCAGTACCACCAATGGAATTTATAAACGCATTAAGTTTCGATGTATCTGAAAGAAGTCTGCAACAGTTGCTTAATGTCGTAACATCTCCGCTGATAAAGAAGTTACTGTCATTCCAAGTTGTATTATGGTCAGAACACCAACGAGCGAAATCTTCGTCTACAAACTTACCGTCTTTGTATAACAAACTGTAGGTTAGTACAGGGAATGTAAACATATTTTCACTACGGATTTGAGATACCACTTCCATAAAGATTTTCTGATGTTCTATAAGCTCCTCAACACAGTCAATTACATAGGAACCGTCAGGATATTTCACACCACCAAACAGTGATTCTATATAGTTCCTATCAAAGATTGATACGTTAACAAATGCGGTTTGGTCAATCCTCATAAACGGTTGGTTCAATCTGTAAATCAGCTTTTGGAACGACTGCCTATTGTCAAGATTTGTACCTCTTAAGAATGTATCAGTAATGCAAGTTATAAATCCTGTACCATTCTTTTGATTTACCATACTCTCATCATTGATAGCAGTAATCGGGTTTATGCCACAAGTTATCAAGGCTTGATAAAAAGCTTCAAAGTACACGGAACTTTTTTCTGTGATTGTGCCGGGTAACCACCCTTGCTTTCTCTCTCCGTATGGAGACATAATGTATACAAGATTGCTGAACATTCCATACTGTATAAGCAGATTTGCAACCCCTGTAGCAATAGTTGTTTTGCCTGTACCGGCTCTCGCATTACAGAAGACAATATCAATGTCTGGACTCCAGATAGCATTTGCAAACTTTTGTTGTTCTTCATCTAACCGAAGTCCATAGAAAGGATGCCCGTCAAGAGACTCGGGTGGTTCACCGTAAAATTCAGGAATAGATTTCTTCTTGTTCGCCATAGAGCCTCCTTAAATTACCTCATTGATATCGCAATCTTCGCCAATGATATAATCGACAAATCCTTTTTCTTTTGCTTCGTCCGCAAATAAATACCATTCAACGCGAAGCTTGCTGTCGTATTCCTCGTCAGTCACTGTGCTTCTGGACAAAACGTACTTCTTAATTCGGCTTTCAATCTTTCTGTTAAAATCCATTCTGTCTTGAGCTTTCATACCGGAGTCCCAAACAAAATTGGAACCATCGTGCATAAGGAATTTTGCATTCGTTGATGCGTATCTCTTATGTCCTGCGAGACCGATTAAGAAACCCATACTGTATTGATAACCAAGGTTGATAGTATACACAGGAGTTTTGCTATTCACAATCACATCAATAAGCTCAAACCCAGCCCCAACTTCACCGCCGTTAGATGTAACATAAAGCAGAATTGGCTGTCTGTTTTCAGGAGCAACATTTTTGTCCTCTTTGTTGAATTGCATAATATGCTTAACGATATCTGCAACGGTGAACTGGTCAATTTCCGAATTCAGGAAAAGCTTTCGTTGCTTTAAATCCTTTAAATAAAACAATTCATCAATCAGTCCGCCCTCAATAAGAGACTTTTCAATCGACACCTCAATGTCATAGTAACCTTTACGCTGCATATAAACACTCCTTAATCCATTTAATAATATTTTCTTCCAACTCACCAAGCGTACCGTCATTATAAATGAAGTAGTCAGGTTTCGCGTTATCTAACGCTATTTCCGATGGATGCTGTTGTTGCTCTTCGGTGAGAGGGCTTTTAAAATTGTTACGAACAACTCTGAGATGAACCGTATCAAAGCCGTTCTCAACCATAGTTGTTACTTCGTTAGGGAATCTGCAATCGGGAATGATAACATACTCCCAGTTTTCGTGGAAATACTTTAATAACATAGATACGAAGTCCACCCATAATGTCGGGTTCTGTTTTCTAATAACATCAGTCCCTACGTACTGTAACATCTGTCTGCCTTTCGCGTCCTTGTTACCGTCCCAACCAAAATAATTGGTGCAGATATACTTGAGCAGGTCAGCGTAGTGTGTAACAAGAACTCTTTTGCCGTCATTAACAAGTGCTTTATGCAAAAAATCTGCAACAGTGTCCTTGCCGTTCTGAGCTTTACCTGATATTAAAATAACTTTCATAGTTACTCGCTCCTTTTTTCAATCGTTAGTGTTCTACAACCCATTCGAACATTATTATCACGCTCCTTAATAAATCTTGTTATATCCTGTTAGACTAACACAGCCCATAGTAACCACAGGTCTTTTTCTCGGGGCAGTATCCTAAATATTCACACTTAGGCATCATCTGTGTCTTGATGATATACTCCCCCTCATCAGAGAGCTGACTTAAAGCTTCAAGGATGTCTCTGAATAATTCTTTAAATTCGCGATAGGCTCTTGTGCACATTCTTTGTCTCGACATATCAATAAGGTTTCTCAAATTTCTCTTATCAACCACTTTTGTTTCCATACCGAGAGGGAGCAGCATACTTTCTTATCACCATCATATTTTGTAGTTACTTCAACATCTCCGAGCTTGATGCGGTCTTTTTCTTTGAGAGCGGCTGCTTTCTTTGCCGCAGCTGTACCTACAAAAGCCACAAAACCCGAAAAGTCCTGTACATATTCATCTGTCTGTTTGTCTTTACGGCTTGTTGAGATTCTTACCTGAGTGAGCGTATCTGATTTTACCTCAACACCCCAACAAGTTGCCCAAGCATCTTTACGAAATCCCATTTCAAATCCTCCTTAATTAAATTTTTCTCTAAACTCTGTCAGTAACTTAGTCGCAAGCTCAGATTCAGTAATAGCGAAGTAATTGCTATTCTTCACATACTTACTCATAAGTTCCTTAACTGCCTCGCTTTTATCGGGGTTCCTTCCTAAGAAGCTCTTGACATCTTTATCAAGTTCCTCGATAACCTGTTTGGCTATAGCCAAATCTTCTGCTGCCTCAGCCTCTCTTTGCTTGCTTCTCCAGTTATCTACATCATCATCCGGAGTTGCGATGTTAAAGAACTTCAACAAGAAATATCTCATCGAATAAGTGAGTCCCGAACCGAACGCCTGAGAGCTATCACTCTGCTGACCGATTGTAACCCAAGGAACCTCCACTCTTTCATCAGGATTTTCATTGTTAATCCATGTGAAGACCATATCGGCTCTTACAATTATTTCATTGTTGTGTTCGTCATAATACTGTTTTTGAGTTTTATCATACTTAGTTTTAAGATAATGGTATAACTCGTGTTGCATTGTTCCTTGTGTAATAGACGGGATAAGAGACAAACCATACTTATCCATAAAGCCTGTTATTTTTGCAAGAAGCTCGTCGTCTGTTACATACTTGTAATTGAAACCAGATTTGTTTTTCTGGATAACCTCAACTTGCTTACGAATCTTGGCAAGCTTCTGATAAATGTTTAATGTTTCAGCCATTTAGTACCTCCTTAATCAGTAAGTAATGCACGGAAATTCTTAATAACCTTATCGTTTTTATCTTTGGTACATTTAAGACCTTGCGCCGTTGCATCTAATTCTTTTTGATACTCGTTGATTTCAGCAATCGTCTGTTCAATACTGGAACTGGTCTGAGTGAGAGCGTCAATGATTCCAGTTACAGCAGAGACAGCCATATCGAACTGCATAGTATATGTATTAAGTGATTTCTTCTTTTGTTCAAGCATATCTTGAACCCTTTTGCGTTTCAATAGCATTTACTTTCCCTCCGATTCTAAAATATAGGTAGCAGCTTCATCAGCCACATGAACCAACCAAGCAAATGGGAACTGTTCAAATGCGTTTCCTACATTCCTTGCCGCTCCGTCTTCCCAGCTTGACATATGACACTGGATTGCAACCGCTTCTTCGGGGCTTAACTGCATAAAATGCTGAACCAAGTATACGGATTTGCTACCGTGTCCGCCGTAGCAAAATTTTTCCTTAACAGTGTAGGCATCATAACTTTCCCATTGCCCATCGCTATTCTTTCTGTTACGTTTCTCGGTGGTATACAAGTTAACTTTGCACAAATCGTGAAACAACGAACAAATAATTACCGACTCTTCGGGAACCTTAATCTCAGGATAAGCATTAAGCAGTCTCTTTAATTCGTCATAAACATTCAAAGAATGGTCAAGTAAGCCTCCGGCATACGCTCCATGAAATCTTGAACTTGCAGGCGCAGTATAAAAGTCATTATCTTCAAGCCATTGCAACAAATCACTGATACCGGGACGATTGATACTCTCACACAAAGAAATAAATCTTTCCTTATTATCCATCATCACACCTCCTTTACAATTAAAATATTTATATTATGGCACTTAGCCTCGTGGCAGCAGTAGGTTCTACCCCTACCCCAGAGAACACTAATGTTCTATATGCTTTTACTACAATATGCCGCCTTGTAAATTATTTAATTAGCTTGACTTGTGTATTGAAAAGCCTGCCTACGCAGGCGATTCATTAAAATTATTTTTTGTACGCAAGTTTCCAGCGCTGATAGTCTTCTAAGTAGTCATGAACGAGCTGTCTTTTCTTTGCATCCTGAGTGTTACGTCCACTATCTAACTTATAAGTTTTGCCTTCAACTTGTTGTGAAACAACTGTGCTAAAATCAGGTTCAATTCCCATCTGTTCGTTCTCAAAAGCTCTAAAGAAAACCCCAGAAATCCAAACCCTATAGTAACTAAGCTTAAGGTCTGTATGTCCGGCATCTCTTTTCATCTTGGAGCGCCTTGATAGTTCGACCCTCATAGCTTTCAGAGATGCCTGAGCGCTTAAACCTCGTACCACAGTATCACCGGGAGCTCTATCCTTCCAGACATCAGAGGAGTAGAGGGGGTGGTTGAAAACAAATTGAGTTAATTCAACACAGTTCTTAAATGCAGGGACAGCTTCTCTATACATAGGTACTTCTGTATCCCCATATTTAATAACCATTTTTGAAAAATCAACATCAGAACATTTCACCTTAAGAATATCATCTTCTTTTACCCCGGCATAGGCGAGCCAATAATAACATCTGTAGATGTTGTCTGTTGTTTTTCGGTCAATAGGTTCGCATATAGCGTTGAGATAATTTTCAAGATGAGCCGGACTGGCAACTGTTTGCTGTTTAATCTTTTCCAATCCGATTGCATTGATGACTAACATCCCATCACAAGCACCGGGAACTCCCATCGCGATACACCATTTCACATAATCCTTTAGAATTATTAGACGTATCCATTTACTTCTGACTCTAAAGCCTACAAGTTCATCGATAGCCGGCTGCAACGCCTCTGCTTTCTGAGTACAAATATCTGCGCCCCATTTGATTTCATATTTCTCAGTAGCATTGAATATAGTTTGACACACTTTTGCGGTACTGATACTTTTTGTGTACCCCTGAACAAACTTCGTCTTTAAGCTTTCATTATACATAGCAAAACCTCCTTTATTTGTATATATCACGCAACAGCATTTAAAGTGGTAGCCTTTTGCCAAATAGACATCAGTAGTTCTGGGTCAATAAAAGATATAGCAGATGTTGCTAATAAATTCGCAACTGCAATTTGGCTCATGTACTCTTTAGGAATCGTTGTGAGGTATGTACCGAGTCTTTCTTTTGACATACGCTCGGGATTCTCACATAAAACCATACTATCCCTTTCGAGTCCAGTCCCTTTGGAGGGTATTATGACATGAGTGGGTTGGTTTGATTTCTTTATAGCGCTGGTTAAGGGGAGGGCAATTATGTTAGGGCTATACTGATTTCCGAGATTGTTCTGAAATACCAATCCAGGTCTCCATCCTTTCTGTTCATTGCCGCATCCGCCAAAACGCATTAAATAAACATCGCCAATCTGAGGCTTTCGTACTTCACTTTGATAGAGGCTCATTTGTGCCACATCCTTTCACCGTAAATTTCATCTTACGGGTACATTATAGCACATAAAATCACCTTTGTCAAGTTAATTAAAAAATTTACATAAAAAATTTTTCACTTACAGGCAATCAAAGTGTATTCCTTGTTATTGTTTGAGCAGAATGAGTCCCCACATACAACAGTAAACACTTTGCCTAACAATGACTCTTCATCATGAAGCCTAATGACCTTAACTTTATTCAAGCTCAAAGAATTTTCTTCACTTTTTAAGTGAATTATATTAGGATTAAATGTCATAATCATATTATTAAACACAAAATTAGCCGAAATAGTAGTGTCAATACTATACCATACTTGATTAACTGACGAATATATAATTTTATCAAAAGTATGTGCGCAACAATAGTCTTTAAATTCTGGTAACGATAATTTTTTCATTTTTGTAGCTTTCCTCCATTGATTTTTATAAATCTTTGTGGTATACTACAAATAGAGTGGAAGAGTGTGGTTGCTCTGTCCGCTCCGGGTTGTAGTTATACAACTCAGCGTTTGTGTATTATGATGATGTGGTTGTCATTGTAATACAGTTTCCCGGCAGTCTGTCGAAAGGCAGGCTGCCTTTTTATTATTTGTCACAAAAAAGCCCTGCGCATAGGCATTTTTTATTGACAATAACAAATGTTTATGTTATAATACCCACATAAAGTTTTGTTGGTATTATAATACCACAAAAAAACTCAGATGTCAACCACCTATTAAAAATTTTATAGTCATCTGAATGGAGGAATCATTATGAAACTAAATCAACGCATACATTCTTTAAGAATTAAATGTGGTCTAACTCAAAAAGAACTCAGCGAGATAATTGGTGTCTCTGTTGTAAGCATCGGCGGGTGGGAGAACGGCACGCGAAAGCCATCAGCAGAAGCTGTCATAGCCTTAGCAAAGGCACTTAATGTAACAACCGATTACTTACTTGGAGTAACTATCGAACCAGAAAAAGATACTTCGTTATTAAGCCAGTGTGAAAAAACCTTGTTGTCCAACTACAGAGTTTTGGATAGGCACGGCAGAAAAGCAGTCGATACTCTTTGCATAATAGAAAAATCCCGTGTGGAGTCTGAAAGTACAGTTCGTGCAAAGCAACCAAATGTGGTTTCTGTAAAGAGAGACTCAGCAAGATACATTCCAAGATACACCACACCATCTGCGGCTGGATTATCTATCCCTCTTGACGGTGATGATTTTGAAATGATACTTGTGGATGACACGGTTCCTGCCGATGCGGATTTTGCAGTGGGTATTCAGGGCAATAGTATGTACCCTTACATACACGACGGGGACACCGTGTATGTTAAGAGAGACACCGAGCTTTCCGTTGGCGATGTTGGTATATTTTGTGTTGACGGAGCTATGTATTGCAAACAGTACTATCTTGATGATGACAGAAACCTTGTGTTACTGTCTGCAAATCCGCGCTTAAAACACACAAATGTATTTGTTGATGCCGAAAGCGGAACAGATGTAAGATGTTACGGTAAAGTGCTTCTTGATTGCCGCGTTGATTTGCCTGATTATATCTATGAAGACTAACTTAATAAACACGAATTCTCATTGGAGCCCAGAAGTACCTTCCGCTTATCATATTTGAGGTAGATGTGACCGGACTCGCCAAACTTATATTCTGACGAACTTTGCTTTCGTTAACACCGCCAACAAACAAAAGGGGCTCTTGCAGACCGTTACGTCTGAGCTCTTTGTCATACCATACCATAAACCGCCTTTGTTCAGTCCAACTCTGTTGCTCTGCATAATCCCACACGCCACGAGAATGAATACCATTTTCAGCAATACTTCTGGGTATCTTTGCTTTTTGGGCAAGCAAACCCATTAAGACCATATCATCAGACACAGATATAAGTTTTGCCTCATCAAGTATTCTCTGTCTCATTCTTTCTGCATCTTCTGTTTGAAGTTCACTTAGAGTGTGTTCAAGCCTGTCGTCTACTACGCACCGAATCCACTGCGCATTATCCTGTTTTAATGTGTCTATAAGCTTTCGTGTATGAATATCAGCATCTTTTAATTTACGCTTTTCATTAGCTACCTTACCGCCATAGTAAGTCCCGCCAAATAAAGCTAAGAAAAATTCAAACATAATGGTTATGTGGAAGCGTCATCTATATCTTCTTGTGCGTTATCAATATGCTCAATCGCACTTTCAAGTTTGTCGATGGCGTCTTCCATCCTTTCATATTTTTCACTTGCTTGAAGATTCTCTGGCATATTGTCAAGACAATCTTCCTCTTCTTCAAGCACTTGAGATATTAAACTTGACGCTCTCCCAAGAAGCGTCTTTGATTCTTTTAATAAATCTCTTTTACGATTATTCATTCGGAGCCACCTCCATTAGCACTTGTCCCAAAGCCTCGGAAACACAAATTTAATAATGAGATTTCCTTCTTCAGACACAGAGAAACTATATCTTATAGTTCTCTTTGCAAGTTCATATAGGGGGTGATTATCTCTCTCAATTATAACCTCGTCGCATTCCAACGCAACCGTCACATCCATAGTAATCTCGTCAACCTCTGCTTCAAAAGATTTTCCGTTAAACTCTTTGGATAAAGCATCTATTGCATCACAATATTGTTTAAAAATACTTAGTCTTTCTGTGTTTATTTTCCACAAAGGATTAAATCTTTCGTTCGCATCTTCAATTACCATAGTAGCTACATCATAACATTTCACAAAACTCATTCTTATCCCTCCTTCTTAATCAAGTGATACGGTTAAACCATGAAAAGTAAAATCCATTTGAACGGCGCCGTCCGTCTTTGGGTACACGTTGAAGTTCGACGACAGCTTAACCGCAATCATAAACCACTTTGGATTGCTAAATGTAAGTTCCTTTCCGATAACACTTACACATCCCATACTTTTATATGGCTCGTTTAACACATATGTTACTTTTGCTTTTGTCCCTTTGGTTAGGTATTTTAATATCTTATAGGTATACAATACCGCCTGTATTTTTCTTGGGTTTATAATTGATGTTTTGCCATCTTCGTTTTCTGCCTGTTCTCCTATAAGGTCTGTCAAACTCTCGAGTGTTTCCTCAACCTCTGCGTCTGACATAAATTCCTTTTCAAAATCTAAGCTATCAACCATCTCATCGACACCTTTCCTAGCGTAACATTGAATGGGGATATGATTTTTATACGCCTCCGGTGTATTAGTTGCTATGTTTTCAGAAGCCCATATAAAACTCAACCGCACATTAGAGCTTTTATCTCCTGCCAAAGTAAATAGTTCCTTAAAATAAGGGGCAATAAGTTTATAATCTGCTCTGCCAATGCGTCCTAAAGCATTAGCGGTACGCTCTCTTAATAAATCATTTTCCGAAACGATAAAAGAAGCAATTTCTTTTGTATATGGTGCGATTTCCTGCGGGTATATCAATCCCATCTCCCCAAGTAGCCACATTGCTTTAGCCGTTATTTTAGGCGATTGATTTTTAAGTAAAGAAGCTACATAAGGTATATTTTGTTTCCAAATAGTTTTATCTTTTGTCAGTTGACCGAGTTCACGATACATTTTTTCATCCATAAGCGTTGTTTTTACCTTTCTTTTTTATTTGTTCTCATAGGCATAATAAATACTACAACAATTATCATTGTGTTCAGTCCTCTATAAACCGATAGTAAAAATTTCCATTTCCTCTGCCACTTTTCTTTTTCAAATATGTATGGTACAATATTGGTACGAGAAATGAGTACTACATAAATAGAGTACTATAATTTAATAGCAATGTCAAGGGGGTATTTATCATGCTGTCTAAAACTGCCACTATGCTTTTAGGACTAATCAATTCCAAACCGCTTAATGCTTATGAACTTATCAAGCAACTTCAACTTATGAATGTGAAAAGCTGGTATGAAATAGCAGACTCAACCGTTTATGCAACTATCAAAACATTAGAGAAGAAATCATATATAACAGGTAAAGTACAAAAAGACGGGAATATGCCGGATAAAACAGTGTATTCCATTACAGAAGCAGGATATACAGAGTTAAAAAATACTTTAAAATTATATATAGAACACTTTGAATACGATTTTGTTCCTTTTATGATAGCAGCATTTTTCATAAAAGTGTTTGATAAAGATAGTGCCATTGACTTATTGTCAAAACGTTTGGAATATTTAAAAAAATTTTATATTGGTATTTCAGAACAAATAGAAATGCTCAAATTGCAAAAAATATCCCCTTATGTAATATGCAATGTAAATCATGATGCATTGCTCATAAAGGCAGAAATAGAAGCAATTCAAGAACACATTAAAGTTGTAGAATTAACAGAGGAATAATAAATAAAGCGGAAAAGGAAACGGCTGTAATTAGTTGCTTCCTTTTTTGCTTTACTATTGTTATTTACGCCTATTTTTTATATTAGTTTGGCAAAACGGGGCTTTCCGTTGTAGTAGGGAGTAAGGAAAAACTTTCGTAGCAAGCATAGGAAAGGGGTACCCTTTCCGTATTTTCGCCCTCCCGCGCTGCGGCGCGTCGGTTGAAAACTGCTTGTTGGGAAGTGTCCCAAACCCTCGGAACGGAAAGGAGCGTCAGAATGGACGGAAGAAAACGGACAATACAAATCAAATTCAGAGTAACGGAAGCGGAACGGGATTTAATCTTAGAAAAAATGAAGCTCGTCCCCACCCGGAACATGGAAGCCTATCTGCGGAAGATTGCCATTGACGGGTACATCATACAGGTAGACCATAGCGACATTAAGGCTATGACCGCAGAGGTACAGAAAATCGGCGTGAACATCAATCAGATTGCAAAGCGCGTCAACGCGACGGGCAGCGTCTACCAAGAGGACATAGAGGAAATAAAGGGGGTGCTTGCGGAGATATGGCGGTTACAAAGATTAAGCCTATTAAAAGCACGTTGAGCAAAGCCCTTGACTATATCCAAAATCCCGATAAGACGGACGGGAAAATGCTTGTGTCCTCTTTCGGCTGCTCCTATGAAACAGCAGATATTGAGTTTGAATATACCCTGTCGCAAGCTCTGGGAAAGGGGAACAATTTAGCATTTCATCTGATACAGTCCTTTGAGCCGGGGGAAGTGGATTACGAAACCGCCCACAAAATCGGAAAGCAGCTTGCCGACGCGGTAACAAAGGGGCAGCATGAGTATGTCCTCACGACGCACATTGATAAAGGACACGTCCATAATCACATTATTTTCTGCGCGGCAAACTTTGTAGACCACCATAAATACAATTCCAATAAGCGCAGCTATTACGGAATCCGCAACATGAGCGACAAGCTGTGCCGGGAAAATGGCTTGTCCGTCGTCGTTCCGGGCAAAGGCAGCAAGGGAAAGAGCTATGCGGAGTATCAAGCGGAAAAAACGGGTACCAGTTGGAAAGGCAAGCTGAAAGTTGCCATTGACGCACTCATTCCCCAAGTGTCCAGTTTTGAGGAATTATTGCAGCGGTTACAGGCGGCGGGCTATGAGGTAAAGCCGGGGAAATACATTTCATGCCGCGCTCCCGGACAGGAACGGTTTACCCGTCTGAAAACCCTCGGCGCAGACTATACAGAGGAAGCACTAAAAGAACGGATAGAGGGCAGACGCACCCGCGCGGCGAAAGCTCCACGCGCGGATCGCGGCGTTAGTCTGCTGATTGATATTCAGAACAGTATCAAGGCGGCGCAGAGCCGGGGCTATGAACAGTGGGCGAAAATCCACAATCTGAAACAGGCGGCTAAGACCATGAATTTCTTGACGGAACATAAGATTGAACAGTACGCGGATTTGACCGCGAAAATCGCAGAAATCCAGACAGAAAGCGAACAGGCCGCCGACGCGCTAAAGAGTGTCGAAAAGCGGCTTGCGGATATGGCGGTGCTTATCAAAAATGTTTTTACCTACCAAAAGACAAAGCCCGCCTATGACGCATACCGCAAAGCCAAGAATAAGGAGAAGTACCGCGCCGGACAGGAACGGGCGATTATCCTACATGAAGCTGCGGCAAGGTCGCTGAAAGCGGCGGGCGTTTCAAAGCTCCCCAACCTCGCCGCGTTGCAAGCGGAGTATGAAAAGCTCCAGACGCAGAAAGAAGCCCTTTACGCCGATTATGGCAAGCTGAAAAAACAGGTTAAAGAGTACGACGTTATCAAGCAGAACATAGACAGCATTTTACAGGCAGAGAAGCAGCCGGAACGGGAAAAGGAAACAGAGCGCGGATAGGGATAGCAAAAGCCCGCCTGCTGTGCTATGATGATGTTACCTTAATGCAGACAGGAGCGTTGCACATGGAAAAACAGACTATGCCGGATTATGAAACCATACGCGCCGCCGTTGCCGGGGAAAAGTGGGCGGTTGAAAAAGTCGTTGCGTGTTATCAAGGGGAAATCGACAGACAGGCGACGGTAAAGAAGCGGCAGCCGGATGGAACGGTAAAAGAGGTAATCGACGAAGATATGCGCCAGTATATCACAATGAAGCTGATAGAAGCCCTCCCGCAGTTCCCGCTTGACGAATTAGAGAAACAAAACCGTGAATAGGCAAAAAAAAGAACGGACGCGGCAGCCAATGAACATGGCCACCGCGCCCGCTTTTTGTGGGTGCAGATTTTTCTATCTGTTACGCAGTAGAACGTCGATTTACGCCCTTTTGGTATAAAGTATCGTCTTAGTGATTTTCACGCGCCGCAAGCCCTGTAAATCAAGGCATTTTTCGCCCCTATCGCGTAACAAGGGCGCGTCGTTTCCTCATGCGCTCGGCGGCTTGTCTGCGGGTAATCCGCTTCCGGCAGTCCGGGCAATATTTAACGCTGTTTGACTTTGAAGCAAACTCCACGCCGCAGACGGTACACCGCCGCCTGTCCTCGTTCTGGAACAGTTCGGCATAGAGCAGCTTATCAAGGGGAAGCACCGCAATCCGAAACCACTTGCAGAGAAGCGAACAGGAAATAAGCTGCGGGCATACGCACTCGTCCCCGTCGTCAAGCAAGATACAGTGTCCGTTATCGCAGTTGCAGCACTCCCGGCGCACAAGGCTGTTTACTTTCCGGCTCTGGGGCGGCGACAGCCGCTTAACCGCGCTCATACTTCATCAGCGGCATACAGGGCAAGCTCCGCGTATTCTTCTTCGGTCAGCGCGTCCACTTTGGCAAGGGTGCGCTGTGCAAGCTCCCGCATATCCGCGTCCATGTAGGGCAGCGCGGCGTTGACATTCTCAATCAGTCCGCGCTTGCCGCCCTCGTTGTAAATGCTCAAAAGGTTTGTTTCCTCAACCGTCAATCTAATCATGCTCATACCTCCAAATCTTGATTTTT
>CAKSFT010000010.1 GCA_934454145.1 uncultured Clostridia bacterium
TTGTTCGGTGTGCGTGTGATTGCAAGAATACTTCTTGCAGCACCCGCAATATCAATCGAACCGTTGGTGCGATAAAGTGGGTTCGTATCTCTCATCTTGTTCATATGAGCGATAATCACAATGGCACAGCCAGTATTCTTTGCAACCGCTATCAGATGATTAAACTCTGCTCGTGTTTCGTTGGCATTGTTCATTGAGCAGTTCTCTCCGATATAGGAACTCATCGGGTCAAGAATTAAAAGTTTTGCGTGGTACTTTTCGATTGCTTCAGCAATACGGTTATCCCCAAAGGATAAAGATTTTTCATCTTCCTTGATGAAGATAAGGTTTTCTCCGTTCCCACCGGCAGAATTAAAACGGGGTACTACCGTATCATCTGCGTCATCTTCCGTTGTCTGATAGATGATAGTCATAGGCTCTGTTTCTTCATCGGTAAAGGGGAGAAACTCTCCCTTAGAGAGCAGGGCGGCAATGGAAAGCATCAACTTGCTTTTTCCATCGCCGGGATCTCCCTGCAACAGCGTAACCTTGCCGAACGGAATATACGGATACCACAGCCATTTCACTTCTCTCGGCTCAATCTCACTTGCCTTGATAACTTCAAGAGGTACATTTACATTCATTTCATTTTCCATCTGCTTCATCTTTCTTCGTTCTCCTTTTCGATAAATACTTAGGGCAAAGCACCACAATACAGCGGAAACTCTGCTTGCAGTCATTACTGCATTTTCTGCAAAGTTCGTTGTAGGTAATGCGATTTCTTTCGTTCAGAAACAATGCCCACTCTTGTTTCCGTTTCTTGCTCATTCTCGGCATATCAATCCTCCTTTCCGTCTGAAAATAAAAAAACCACAGGAAAGATACTCAGAGCCTTGTTTCTGTCATTTTTCGGGGCGAAAATAGGGCAAAATTGCCTTTCTAAGCCTTTCAAAAAATCACACAAGGTATTTTGTACTAACCTGTGGTTATGTATGAAATTGTAGGGTTTGGAGCAACAAAAAACACCGTATTTCTACGATGTTTTTTGTTATTCAAATATCTGCTTTATGGATAGCAACAATTGGTATTTATCAGTTATTCATATCTTTTTTCTGTTTGATAAATTCTATATTATTTCTTTCTAAATCCTCAATAGTTATATCTCCATATTCTAAAGATGATTTTACAGTTTCTTGATAACCATTAGAATATATAACTATTACATATTTACTTTTTTCGCAAGGAAAATAATATATATATTCTTTATCTTCATAAAATTGTTCTAATGCAGTATTACATGTAATATTTTCTTCTTTTGTTTTATCTATTATCTTTAAGTGTGTAAAAGTTTGACTATTTTTATCTATATACTTATTTTCACTTATAAAAACAACTCCAATAATACAGATAATTGGTATTAAAATAATAATAATCTTTTTTATTAAATCTTTATAATCAATTTTATTTTTTTCTAAAAGGACTATGTTTCTTAAAAATTTGTTTATAGATGATATTCGCAATATTACAAACATAATTAATGAACCTAATACATTTAGAATCACATCATCAATATCACAGCAACCAGATATTGTAATAAATTGCAATAGTTCAATACCCACAACTATACAAATCATTGTTAATAAAAAGTTTTTTAATTTCTTTTGTTTTTCAAATAATATTGGTAAGAAAAAGGCAAAAGGCATTAAAGCAACTGCATTTCCTAAAATATTATATATAAATATATATGGTGCAATATCTCCACTAATAAACTTTGTAATGTAACCAAATATTGTTTTAAATGGAATTAAATTAAATGAGTTAGACATATAACTTCTAAACAATTCACTATTCCAATTCAATATATTAAAATTTCCTCTAAAAAAGTAATCATCAAATAAGGTAAGCGTTGATAATAATATAATATATAAAATAAACCATATACCTATATTTATTTTTAAAACCTTATTCTTATATTTCTTATCTATATATTTCGTTAAAACTAAACCACCAAAATACATAAAAAGACAACCTGATAGTAATAATACTATTCTTCCAGTTGGACTTAAACGTAATAATTCATTAAACTCTACACTAAAATAATATATCAAAATAAATATAGCAACTAAATATAATATTATGCTTAATATTAAACTTATTTTTTTCTTCATATATTAACACCTTTTTCTCAACACTAAATTACTTTTTTTAATTTCAATGGTATCGCCCGCGAGTGAAGCAACATTAACCACATCAAGCCCTTTTGATATTAGCAGAGAAACAAAGCTGTGTCGCAATGAATATGCGTGTAGATTTTGTGGCAAATCTTTTCTTTCTTTCAAAATGCGTTTGACCGCCTTGTTTGGTGTTGCCTTGTCCATTAGCCCGCCTGTTAAGTTCGGACAGATAAGCCCGTTATCTTGCCATGCAGAGCCGAGTTTGCGGGCTTGTTCGTCTTGTACCGCTTTATGTTTTAGCAATATTTCACGAAGCACAGGCGAAAGCGGAAGTTTACGGCGCGACCGTTTTGTTTTAAGCTCTGTTAAGGCTAAACCGTTAAAAGTATCACCAACATTTTTTTCCACGCTCACAACATTGTTTTGAAAATCCACATCAGACCACCGAAGCCCGCGAGCTTCACCGCTACGCAAGCCGAGCATTAACATCAGAACGAGCGAAACGCGTATTGCATTATCAATGTCAATTTCCGCAAGCGTATCTAAAAATATAGGTATCGTTGTATTGTCAAGATACGGCGGTATATCTTTTTCGCCTATGCGCGGTTTTGTCGCGTTTGCAACGGGGTTATGAAATATAACACCGTTTTTCACGCAAGCCGTAAACAACGCCGACAGCGTGTAAGTGATTTTTGATACATAAGAAGCCGACAGCGGTTTGACTTCTACTTTCTTTTCAAAAGCGGTTGAGAATGGCACATCATAGTATTTTGCGACTTTTTTCGCTAATTGATGTTTTCAGGACAATTTTTGCTGTTTGGAAAATTCTTTTGGAGTCAGCCCGGTGTATAATTTAAACCTTCTGCAAAAATTTCTTTCGCTTGAAAATCCGCTTTCATAGCATGCGTCTATGACACTTTCCCCGTCACATAATAATTTTTTTGAATATTCAAGCCTTTTTTCGGTCAGATATTGATTAAACCCCTTCCCCGTCCTCTTTTTAAACGCCCGGCAAAGATGCGACTGCGAAATAAAAAACATTTTGCAAAGCATCTGTGCTGTCATGTCTGTGCAGAAATTGCGGTCAACATAACCGATTACCGAATCGACAGCATCGTTTCCTCCGGCAGCAACAGTATAATCCCCGCCGTATTTTTCAAATACATCAATAAAAATCCTCTCAAGCGCATTCTTCAGCTTATATTCTGTCCACGGTGTATTTTCGCCGTATATTTCAAGAATATCATAAAAATCCGTCCTGATATCCTCCGGTACATCATTTATAACAAACGCCTCCGCACGGTTCAATATCGGGACAAACCTTCTTTGGATATGCTCTTCCATGAAATGTATTGTAATTGTTTCAAAAACCGCATCTTCGCCGTATCCGTGGAAGTCCGCAGGCGTCACAAAGAGCAAATCACCGCATTTCAGCCTGCTTTCTTTGCCGTTGATTGAATGACGCGGCTCACCGTTTATAATCAATTCAAATTCATAATACTCATGGCGGTGCATCGGTTCTTTGTGCAGATGATTGTTTGTAACGGAAATCCCCGATTTGTTGAGAAAATCATTGTTAAAATAGCAAATTATCAACGGTCTTTTCTTCATGACACCTTCCCCGATTCTGTATAATGTTTAAAATAATAGGCTGTATAAAAAGTCAATTGACTTTTTATACAGCCTTTTCCTGCATTTTTCAGCCTTTTCCTTTAGCCTAAGAAAAGCGGATTTCCCAGCTCTTCCGCAAGCTTCACGGCAGATATCAGCTTGCCGGCATTATAATCCCCCGTCCAGTGCGTGTCCGACCCAATCGACAGGGTGATGCCGCTTTTTCTGATGCGTTCTCTCTTTTCGGGATTGGTGATAAAATCATAATAATACACATAATTGCCCGAAACATTAATTTCCCAAAACAGACTGTATTCCTTCAAAACATTAAAAATATCAATTCCATAGCGTTTTTCCAGGGCAAAGATATCCGTATGCGCCAGCCCTTTCGGGCACACAAAAAGCCGCGTCCACTCCAGAAATTCATAAAAATCCATCGCGCGCGAACTGTCTGTACATTCAAACAAGCAATAGTCAAGCTTTTTTGACGCAGATGCAAGAAAATCACGCGGCTCCGGTCTTGTGCCGATTTCCAATCCGCACAAAACCCGAATCCTCCCGGAATATTTATCCTTCAGAGAATTGATTTTATCAATATAGCATTGTAAATTTCCTTCTATGCTGAACTGGTGGTCTGTTATCCCCACAACGTCAACACAGTTTGCCATTGCATTTTCGACAATTTCCTCCGGCGTATTGCTCCCGTCATAGCTGAACGTTGTGTGGTTATGTAAATCACAAAGCATTATTTTATCATTCCTTTGTACATTTTGTATCAAAACCGATTTACCGATAAATATTTTATCACAAAACAAATAAAAAATCAATATTCTTATTGAAAGAAATAAAATATTGGTGTATAATAAATATATCAAAAGGAGGTAATATTTATGAAAATATTGGTTACAGGCGGCGCCGGTTACATAGGAAGCCATACATGCGTAGAACTTTTAAACGCCGGGTATGATGTGGTTGTCCTTGACAATCTCTGCAATTCCTCGGAAAAGTCCTTGCAGACGGTCAAAGAAATCACAGGGAAGGACTTCCCTTTTTACAATGTTGACCTTTTGGACTATGAAGCAACCGACAAAGTCTTTTGTGAAAACAAAATAGATGCTGTTATTCACTTTGCAGGGCTAAAGGCCGTGGGAGAATCGGTTCAGATTCCGATAAAGTATTATCACAACAATATCACAGGCACTCTCAACCTTGTGGATATCATGGAAAAACACGGTGTATTCAACATTGTGTTCTCCTCTTCGGCAACCGTTTACGGCACACCGAAAACGGTACCGATTACAGAAGATTTTCCGCTCTCAACCACAAACCCATACGGTTCCACAAAGCTTATGATTGAGAACATCTTAAGAGATGTCTTTGTTGCAAATAACAAATGGTCAATCACACTTTTGAGATATTTCAATCCAATCGGCGCGCACAAGAGCGGCAAAATGGGCGAAGACCCCAAGGGAATCCCCAATAACCTCCTCCCCTATGTCGCACAGGTTGCTGTCGGCAAGCTGCAATATGTCCACGTATTCGGCAATGACTATCCGACAAAGGACGGAACAGGCGTGCGTGATTATATACATGTTGTGGATTTGTCACTCGGTCATCTGAAAGCAATTGAAAAGAATGCAAATGTGCCCGGTGTTTATACTTATAATCTCGGCACGGGCAACGGATATTCCGTTTTGGACATAATAAAAGCATTTTCGAAAGCTTGCGGAAAAGATTTGCCGTACAAAATTGAAGCACGCCGCCCCGGCGACATTGCAGAATGTTATGCAAACCCCGAAAAGGCTCTCAAAGAATTGGGTTGGTCTGCAAAGCGCGGGCTTGCCGAAATGTGCGAAGATTCCTGGAGATGGCAAAGCAACAACCCCAACGGATACGAAGGCTGATAATCTTATAAAACTACCGGTATAAAATACAGGCTGCATAAAGAGTCAATTGACTTTTTATGCAGCCTGTTTGCTTTTTTCGAGCGGATAGGAAAAAGCTTTGGAGTTAACAAACCGAATCAAAGCTTTTTCTGCTCTTTATTTATATATAACAAGCATTTTTCCCTCTCCCCACCTTGTATACAATATACAGTGCGAGGACATGTCCGAATTGTGTACATAATCATACAATTCAGACTTTTTCCCTTCTCTCATATTGTTTTTCTCCACTGTGAATATTTTAAAATTGCTCAGTATATAATTACTTATCATATCCCGATTATATCCCTTTGACATGTCATAATCCGCCGGTGCCGTCTGGAGTACGTCAGAATATATCCCATAAATATTTGTGCACGCAACACATATATTTTCATAATATCCTCCCATAAGCATGGAATTGTTTAAAAATCCTTTTTGGAAATCCTCCCTGCCCATACTTTTGTCATACAGTATGTCCAGGTCAATAATTTCATTGTCAGAATTTTTTGTAAAACGCACAATGTCACCTTTTTCCACACAGCTGCTCTTTTCGGAATTGTTTGCATGGCGTGCTTTTTCAATCAGTTCCGGTTTTTCGGCATAAACCGTCACTTCCTTTGCGTCGGTATAGCCCTTTATCTGATATACGGTTTCTCCGCCCTCATTTACAATCTGACATATATCGCTGACCAGGGTGAGTGAAGTATTATATTTCACAGGGACTGCCGCCGCGCCTATCATCATCACTGCCTCTGCCTCAACATTGGAATCGGAAGAATTGAAACTTACAAAAGAATACGACTGTTCATTCTTAATATAATCTGCATTCATAACCGAATATTCCGAAGAATCGGCGCCTTCGTCATTTTCGGGGACTATAAATACCTTAACATTGCTTTTTATTGTGCTTTTCCCCATGAACGAACGCTGATTTGTTACATATTTATAAGTTTCGGCTTTTTCTTTGCCGCCATAACAATCAAACAATATCCGAAGCCTTGATTCTTCCGGCTCATTTTTAGTCAAAACAGTGTCAATTTCTACAAGCTTGTTTTGGTCATCTACACGATAGCGGACAAGCTTATAGGACAAAGCATCAATATAAGAACAAATATCCGCGGCATTTCTGAAAGTAGCTTTATCAATGCTTAACTTCTCCGCATCAAAAACCTCAAAATTTCCGTCGTCTTTCATTATCCCGGTTCTGACTGTTTTTTCATCATCTTCATCAATCCAAGCTTTTTTATATATCCATATGTAAAATCGGTATTCTTCAGACTACAGTCCACAATAAGCCCATTGTGGTCAAGCAGCAGTTTTACATATGTCCCGGGTTTAAAATAATTTGATGCATATGTGTCAAAATTATACTTAATAAATCTGCCGTCAATTTCCACGCCGTCTTCGTTTACCAAAGAAATAACGCCCGAAACACTTTCATCGCTCTTTATATTGCAAAGTCTGTGAACATTTCCGCAAAACACCTCGGCAGAATCTTCAAAGAAGAAACAGGGCTTGCCCCGATGCGGCGAATTGCACTGTAAACATGACTGCAAATCTGCCCCTTTGCAAAACAATTCACATAACTTTTGAAAAAACGGCGGGACATGCTGTCAATGATTACTATATTCAGAGAAAGGACTGATTAGATGAATAGGCAAGATATAGAAAAACTCCTTTTGAAGGTTGCGCATAATATGACAGAAATAAAAAACAGTGCCATGGACGAATCATGTCCCATTGGTATAATAGATTTTTCAAACTGGGAGTGGGCACAGGGCGTGGGGTTGTACGGGTTATACCATTATGCCGAAAATTTTGGCGACAAAGCAATGCTCGGCTCTCTGTTTGACTGGTTTGACACAAACATCAAAAAGGGGATTCCCGAAAAAAACGTAAACACAACAACTCCCATGCTCACTCTGGCATTTTTATACGAAAAAAGCCGTCGCGAAGATTATCTTGAACTCATAAAAGAATGGTCGGAATGGATAATGACATACATGCCGCGCACAGAACACGGAGGCTTGCAGCATATCGTTTCAGGAATGGCAAATGACGGTCAGCTCTGGGATGACACCCTGTTTATGACAGTTCTCTTTTTGGCAAAAGCAGGTACAATATTAAACAGACAAGAATATGTTGACGAAGCGGTTTACCAGTTTTTGCTCCACATCAAATACCTTGCCGACAAAAAAAGCGGGCTTTGGTATCACGGCTGGACATTTGCGGAAAACCACAACTTTGCAAATGCACTTTGGGCGCGCGGAAACTGCTGGATAACCGCCGGCATACCGGAATTTTTGGGAATTTCAAAAATTGACGGCAGTATAAAGCGTTTTCTGCTTGACACTCTTTCGGCACAAGTCAAAACACTCGCGGAATATCAGGAAAGAAACGGAATGTGGCATACACTGATTGACGATAAAACATCATACACCGAAACCTCTGCCACATCAGGCTTTGGTTACGGCATTCTGAAATCGGTACGTCTGGGATATATCGGCAAATCCTTTAAAAAAACAGGAATCAATGCGCTTAAGGCAACAATAGAAAATATCAGAGATGACGGAACGGTGGAAAATGTATCTTATGGCACCGGCATGGGGAAAACTTTGGAAGATTATAGGGAAATCCCCCTCTGCCCCATGGCATACGGAAACGCTTTGGCAATACTGATATTAAATGAAGGTTTGTACCTTTAAAATATCGCCGGTGACATAGCTCCCCTTGCAGAAATATAAAAAGGCTTTGCAGCATTTGTGCTGCAAAGCCTTTTTAATTAATGTCTTTACACGGTTGAGGACACAAAGCGTGCGAAACAAAAAACCACCCATTGGACGGGTGGTTATGATTTACCCTTCCCGCAATCATTTTGCATAGTTATCCCCGGAAGATTTGCTTTCTTTTGTTTACAAATAACAAATTTGCAATAGGTGTTGACAAAGCATTTTTTTAGATATATAATGTGGTTAGTTCAATCTAACCAATAAAGGGAGCGATATTATGAATATCATGCAATATTTACCAACCATAATTATATGTGCTGTGCTTCTTCTCATATGCGTATATGCTGTGTTCAGCTATAAAAAGAAACTCAGCAACGGCTGCTGCGGAGGCGGCGGAGAACTCAAAATCAAGCCGAATGACACAAATACAAAACATTATGTCCACAAAATGACCGTTTTCATAGACGGCATGACATGCAGTCATTGCAAAATGAGAGTCGAAAACGCGTTCAACAACATTGACGGCTTTTATGCAAAGGTCAGTCTGAAGAAGAAATGCGCCGATGTATGGGCGATGTCCGCCGCAGATGAGGCACAAATCAAGGACATTGTTGAAAAGGCAGGCTATACATACGTCAAAACCGTATATGAGAAATAACTTCGGACGGAGAGTGTATTTATATGGCATATCTTAATATCGAAAACCTCACAAAAAGCTTTGGCGAAGGCACGGCAAAGGTCAGCGTCTTAAACGAAGTCGACATGTCCGTCGAAAAGGGCGAAATCTGTACGGTTCTCGGACAGTCCGGCAGCGGCAAATCCACACTGCTGAATGTTGTGGGCGGACTTGACAGCGCCGACGGCGGCAAGATAATCATTGACGGGCACGACATTGCCGGCTTTGACAATGACGCCCTCTCTGCATACCGCCGTAATTATTTGGGGTTTGTTTTTCAGTTCTACAACCTGGTCCCCAACCTCACGGTTTTGGAGAATATCCAGGTGGGCGAATACCTGTCGGAAAATCCGCTTGACACCCAAGAGATAATGTCTGTCCTGGGGCTGTCGGAGCTTAAGGACCGTTTTCCGCAAGAGCTTTCGGGCGGTCAGCAGCAGCGCTGTTCCATAGGCAGAACATTGATAAAAAACCCCAAGCTTTTGCTTTGTGACGAGCCGACAGGTGCGCTTGATTATCAGACATCTAAGGATATTCTGGAGCTTATCGAGGACATAAACGGCAGATTCAACACGACAATCCTTATCGTCACACACAACAGGGCAATCAGCGACATGACGCACAAAACAGTTTTCCTGAAAGACGGACGCGTGAGCAAAACGGAAGTCAACCAAAACCGCACAAAAGCACAGGATTTGGAGTGGTGATATGATTTTAAACAAAAGAATAAAAAGAGATTTTATCCGCAATCTCCCCAGAAATATTTCCATGATTTTGATTATTGCCCTGTCAATGTCATTGATTGTGTCGCTGTGTTCCGCCACGGACAGCATCACAAAAACAATATATGCGGAATGGGATATGTGCAATGTCGAGGACGGGAATTTTGAAACATATATCCCCCTTTCGGCACGTAATTTCAAAGATTTGGCAGAAACGGACGCCCTGGTGGAAAAGATGTTTTATTTTGACATAGCGGCAAACCAAACCTCCACACTGCGCCTGTTTGCCAACAGGAGCCGCATTGACCTCCCATACCCCGAAACAGGCACCCTGCCAAAAGACGGCGGCGACATCTTTCTGGAAAAAAAGTATGCCGCCTCACACGGTCTGCACACAGGGGACTTTATAACCGTCGGCAAAGAAGAGTTCTACATATGCGGAACAGGGTGCCTGCCCGACTATAGCTATGTGAAGCAAAACAGCAGTGACGTTGCGGCAAATGATGAGTTTTCCGTCGCCGTCGTGACAGAGGACACTTGGCGGCGTCTGCGCGGGACAAACAAAACAATCTACAACTATGCATATAAGCTTGGGGACAACTGCACTGCAAAAGATTTGAAAGAAAAGCTTATGCATCTGAAGTTTGATTCATCATCGGTCAGCGACACTTATATAAAGTCACAGCTTGCCGCAACCTCCGGCATAAAAAGCGAATTTGACACCGCCGCAGATATGCTCAAAGGCGGGGCATATGCGCTTGCCGACGGCATAAGGGCATTTGGCAAAGAAACTGCTACACTCGGGACAAGCGCACAAACCGATGCGCTCTATGACGGCGCCATGGGGTTATATTCCGGGATTTGGCAGCTGCAAAACTCCCTTTCGGAATACCTCGGCACAAACGGTGACGTACAGACAGTCATGCTTTCTTCATTCGGCGAAACAAAATATAATATACGCATAAACGACGCCATAGACGATTCGCAAATCGGCAAGCAAGCCGCATTGGTCATTGGTGTGTTTTTGCTTATTCTTCTGGTATACATGCTTGCCATATTTGCCTCCGGCACAATAGAAAAAGAACGCAGTGTAATCGGCACTCTTTATGCCCTGGGCTACAGCAAAAAGGAGATTCTTTCTCATTATATGAAATCCCCCATGCTGACAGCCGTTTTGGGTGCGCTTTTGGGCACTGCCGGCGGATTTATGCTCACCGGCTCCATGGCCGCATCGTCTGCCGGGCTGTATTCTTTCCCGGAAATAACACACGTTTTCCCCTTATACCTCCCGGCATATGCCATAGGGCTTCCGACAATATTTTCGTACATCATCAACCGCTTTGTGCTTTCGCGAAAGCTCAACTCCACACCGCTGAAGATGATGCGTGAGGCGCCGAAACAAAGAAAACGCTTTAACTTGAAACTTGACGGCATGAGCTTTGGCGCAAAATACAGAATACGCCAGTTTTTGCGCGAATTTTCGGGGAATATCACCCTATTTTGCGGGATATGCGTGTCTGTTCTTTTGATTATGTTTTCCGTTGCATGTTATGAGAGTGTCAGCGGATATATAAACGGCATTGCAGACGATGTACATTATAACTATATGTACATTCTGCGCAACCCCGTGACAGACTTGCCAAAAAATTCACACATAGGCTACGCCCGCTGTTTCTATATGGACTTCCCCATGACGGGAGCAGAAATGGAAATCACTCTCCTCGGGATAGACTCCGACAACCCATATTTTCCTTTCGCCGCCGAATTGGGCAAAGACGCCGACAAGGTGTACATTTCCTCATCGGCGAGGATAAAGTTTGGGTACAAAAAAGGCGACAGAGTGGTCTTTCATGACAATGCACAGGATATGCTTTATGCTTTTGAAGTTGCAGGCGAGGTGCCGTATGGGAGCGGACTGTACTTTTTCATGAACACCGATGCGATGAGAAAGGCTTTCGGGCAAAGTTATTTTGACGAAAACGATTTGAAGAAAGGACAGCGTCCCCCAAAATCCGAAACGTTTTATTATAACACCGTGTTTTCCGATTCACGCCTTGAATTTAAGCACAATATGCTTGTGAGCGAAATATCAAAAGCAGACATGCAAAGCGGCGCAAGCAAATTTATAACCCTCATGTGGGACATGATTCTGATGATGATTGCGGTTTCGGTTATAATATTTGTCGCTGTCATGTACCTTTTGATGAAGCTGGAAATTGACCGCAGCAGTTTTTCCGTTTCATTGCTCAAGGCCCTCGGCTACCCCGAGAAAACCGTCAATTCGTTCTACATCGGGAGTTCTTTCTATATCACCCTTGCCGCTATATTCATAGGTATCCCCATATGCCGGGTAATCGTGGATTTTGCGTATCCGTTTTGTATATCAAACATAAATGCAGGTTTTTCCGCAACCGTTTCACCCTTGGGATATGCGATTATCATTGCCATTATCCTTGTGTCATATTTTTTGACACGTTTTATGCTTGTGCGCTATCTCAGGAAAATAAAACTGACAGAAATACTGAAAAACAGAGAATAAACAAAAACCACTGCCGGGCAGTGGTTTTTGTTTATTCTTTAAACTCACGTTTTTTCATTTTTCTCAGCCTTTTTTCTGTTTCTCAAGTTCTTAAAAAAGCTTTGCAAAAGCTCAACACATTCCTCTTCCCTGTGTCCGCCGTGTACATCAACGTCATGGTTGAAGATGCCGCGGACAAATAAATTTGTTTTCGTCCCGGCGCACCCCGCTTTGTAGTCATATGCGCCGAAATATACATTCTCAATCCTTGACTGGATAATCGCGCCGGCGCACATCGGGCACGGTTCCATGGTCACATACAAATCACACCCCGAAAGCCGCCATGCACCCAGCTTCCGGCATGCCTTGTTTATTGCCTCGATTTCGGCATGGCAAAGGCTGTTTTTTTTCTCTTCCCTTTTGTTCCTTCCGCGTGCGATGATTTTCCCCTCGTACACAATCACCGCCCCGATGGGTGTTTCGTCATGCTCTGCCGCCTTTTTCGCCTGTTTTATTGCCTCTTTCATAAACTTGTCCTGATACATATCAATCCACCTGCCCCCTGTGCAAAAAGCGCACGCCAAGCACCGCCGCGCCGCAAAGTGCAAGCGCAATGCTTATCCACTGCGACGTTGACAGCCCAAAAAATATGCCCCGCGCGCTGTCATATCTGAAAAATTCCATGACAAACCGCTCTGCCGAATATGCCATAATATATATCGGAAGCAGTACCCTATTTTGCGGGAACTTGCGGTCGATGAACATGAGGACGGCAAAAAGCAAAAAATCAAACACCGATTCGTACAACTGCACGGGAATGAGCGCAACATCACGCGGCGCGTCCGACACTGCACTTTTCAGGGCAATGCCAAAATCGTCCCCTGCCGGCTTGCCATAACAGCACCCGGCAAAAAAACAGCCGATTCTGCCAAAAGCGTGTACAAGCGGAACGGTTTTGATGAGGATATTTTCAAAACGGCTCAGCTTTGTCTTTGCCAGCGCCGCGCCCAAAAATGCGCCGAAAATGCCGGCGATCAGCCCCCCGTAAAACACAAATCCGCCGCTCATGACGTCTTGCAGTTGTCCGCTCTTTATGATATATACAAATTCGCCGAACGAAAAGGTGACGAAAATATACAGTATCTTCGCGCCGGCAAGACCGCACCCCAGCCCCGTCACGCCGATTATCACTGCGTCCTCCCACAAAAGTCCGCGCCTTTTGCAGTCGGCAAGCATAAAAAGCACAGCCGCAAAAATCCCTGTCACAATCATCAGCCCATACATCGGAATTGCTTTGCCGAAAAAATCAAAATAAGGTAACATAAAATCCCCCGTCAACACAAAACTAAAACATTCACAAAAGATAAAAGGGAGCGCCGCACCAGGCAACGCTCCCCAAGAGTTCTTGCGGCATGCTGTGCCGAAGAACTCCTCCCCCCATAATAAATTACTGCAATGCACCAAGTGTGCCAAATGCACCAACACATGCTGCACAAGAAATAAATACGATTGCACAAAGTACAAGACCGATAATCGAGCATACCAATCCACCTGTAGCAACACCGCTTGCAGCCTGCTTTCTTGCCATTGCTCCCAAGATGATACCTATAATACCGGCAATACAGCCAATCCAGCTAAACACACCGAACAAAGAACATACCAAGGACACAATACCCAATATTAAAGATGCTACCCCCATAATTTTTCTCCTTTCTGCATTATTTGTTGTAAACAACAGCTTTATCGTAATTATATCAATTATTCCTTTATTTGTCAACACTTTTGGCGCATTTTGTCTTTTTTTCAGCCAAAAAGGATAAATTTATATTAAAATTGCAACGCCGTGCAAAAAATATATTACAATTTTATTATTTTTTCAAATTAATAGTGCATTTTTTGAAAATATATGTTATAATCATTATAGTATATTATTCTTCGTCCCGTCTTGTCTGCGGCGGGGTGTGCATTCTTTTCTCAGACAGCGGACAGAAAGGCTTGAATATCATATGAAGTTTTCAAAAAAGCAAATACGTATTATATGCATCGTGCTTGCATGTGCCATGATTATTCCGATAGCAGTAAGCTCGGCTTATATGTTCTTCTCATAATAGAAAGAACGGATATCCTTTTTGGATATCCGTTCTTTCTGTTATTTTCAAAGTTGTATCTTTGGGATAATGACAGAAATTTTTGTTCCCTTCCCCGGTTCGGAATCCACCTTTATGCCGTATTCTTCCCCGAAGATTATTTTCAGGCGCTTGTTGATATTGTAAAGCCCGATGTGCCCCTCCGGCAATGCGTCGTCATCGGCAAGGCGTTCGTTCAGCATGCTGCATTTTTCGCGGCTCATGCCCACCCCGTCGTCGGCAATCACAAATTTTATCTCCGCGTCGGTTTCAATCCCCGTAATCACAAGCCTGCCTTTGCTTTCTTTTGGTTTCAGCCCGTGATAAACCGCATTTTCAATCAATGGCTGAAGGCATATCTTCGCCATAAGATAGTCCATTATGTGCTCATCAATGTTCCACATAACCGTAAACATGTCGCCATAACGCAGCTCCAGAATGTTTATATAATACCGCGTCCTCTCCACCTCTTCGCGTATGGGAATCAGATAATCTCCGTTGTTTACGTTGAAGCGAAAAAACTTTGCCAGGTTTGACACAGCCGTGGACACATTGTTGCGGCTTTTGGTCAAGTCGACAGCCATCCAGTTTATTGTTTCAAGCGTATTATACAAAAAATGCGGATTTATCTGTGCCTGAAGCATATCAAGCTGGGCTGTCTTTAGCTTTTTCAGCTTGTCCTGCAATTCCTGCTGAATCAATTCATTCTCTTTTGTGCGTTCAATGATACTTTTTGAAATATATCTCAATTCGTTGAACTTCGCCAGGTTTCCCGAAACGTCAAAGTTGTCGGGGTTGTCCAGCACGGATATGATTTCGGTCACGGGCTGATAGTTCTTGAGGGCAACAATGTATGCCAAAGCCACGCTCAGAACCAGAACAAGCCCTATAAGCATCGCAATCTGAACCTTCAGTTCGTTTATCTTCCTGAAATATGTCGTACCGGGTGAAATATTTATATAAAAAAAGTCAAACTTGTCGGACGAAACAGAGGAAATCCAGCACTTTTTCCCGTCAATCTCACGTATAAATCCCTCCATGTCCTCGGTCACGTCAGAAAGCGGCTCTATCTCGGCAACCGGTTTGCCGAAATAACGGTCATCTCCCGTCATTATGATTTTCCCCTCATTATTCACCAGGAAGATATTCTGCTCCTCTTCGTATTTTATCTTGGTCACAGAATTATACAGCTTTGAGCTGTTTATGTTGAATATAACCGCGCCCTTCTTTTCATTGTCCAGATAAATAGGCTTGATTATGGATATCACCAGCGGATATACACCGCCCTCGCTGCGCGCAATGGTGATTCCCCTCCTGTCCTCAAGTATTTTGTATTTTTCAAGCCATGTCACATCGTCAAATTCACTCAGCGCTGTCATTTTGTTGTCATTTATCACTGCATCGTTGTATTCGGAATAGACATAGATGGAATCCACATACGAATACACATATTTGGTCATATTCAGTGAGCGGAAAAGGTCCGCACTCGTGCCGGTGTCCAGGTTGACAAACCAGTCGTTTATCATAAACATCTGCACACTGCTGTCATTTGCAACATAGCTGCACATGCTGTCAAATTCGCTTATTATGGTATCCACAACGTCGCGCACTTCATATATGATGACACTGTTTTCCAGTTTGATTTTGTCTTTTGCAATTTTTTCTACATTGCGGTAATATGCCGCCCCCATGACTATAAATGGAATCAAAAACATCAGGAGTATCAACAAAAGATTTCGGAAAAACAAGCTGTCTGCCTTATAATTTTTTATATAAGTCCATATATTATTTTTCTTCAAGCTTTTTCCCTCCTTGTTTCATTTTTTCATAGGTAATTGCAAAACTAACGTTTTCCAATTATAATTCTTGGGTAGAAATAAAAAGTTCCATCAGATTTTAATTTTACGACAGGCTGAAACTTTTTATTTCAGCCAAAAATGACGCACATGTCGTCATTTTTGATTACCAATCAGGGGGTTGGCACCCCTGATACCCCTGCAAAGATGCGGTGGTTAATTGTAAAATTTACATTTTACAATTATCTATCATTTTTTCAGGTAATTGTAAAATACAGATTTTTCAATTACCCGTCATTTTGTTGTTCAGGCGGACATATTCCTTTGGCGTGCAGTCATAATAATTCTTGAACACACGGGCAAAATATCCCGGATTACTGAATCCGCATGCATCGCTCACGTCTGCCGCCTTCTTTCCCTCGGCAAGCATTTCGGACGCTTTTTCCATGCGCAGACGCAGGATATAATCGCTGAAATTTTCGCCCATGTTCTTTTTGAAAAATCTGCTCAGATACACAGGCGATAAGGCGACTGCGTCTGCCACCGACTGTAGTGATATGTCCTCGCAGAAATGATTGTCTATATATTTCTTCACGTCCGCCGCATACTCGTCGTTTTCCCCGTTGAAAATCGAAAAAATCTCTTCAAACAAAAGCTTTGATGCCTCCAGGGTCTGCTCTCTTCCGTTTTCTTCCGTCAAAACGCTTGTGTCTATGGGTCTGAGCGTTATTTTGGAGTGATTTTTCAGCCTTTCATAAAGCATGTCATACAAATCGCGCATATATTCGCCGATGTTCCTGGGGATTTCCCGGAAAAGCTCATCAATGACAGCCTTCCCCCCGTCCTCGTCATTGTCGCGTATGCATGCATAAAGCTTTTGAACCCTGTCATTGAATTTTCTGCGCTCCTGCATTGCATTGTCGTCGGCAAATTCTTTTCTTATCCCGTCAAACACGCTTTTCAGCTCGTCAAAATCGGTCGGTTTCAATATGTAATCCGTCACCTTATAACGCACTGCCGCCTTTGCAAATTCAAAATCACTGTAGCCGCTCAGCAGCACAACCTTTATGTGAGATTTATTCTCGTATATATATTTTGCAAGCTCCACACCGGAAACATGAATCATCTTTATGTCGGACACAACAACATCTACATCGTTGTCTTGCAGATACTCAATCACTTCCAGCCCGTCGCGAAACACTTCAACGCATGTAAAGTCATCAATTTCGCTGTTTATCATATTTGATACGCCGTTGCGTATCATCTGCTCGTCATCAACGACAACAACCCTGTACACCGCAAAACCCCCTCAGTTTCAAAAATCTCAAACAATATTTTATCATCTTTATGCCGTCATGTCAACCATTCTGTCTTTTTCGGGCACTTTCCAGGGATTCCAGCACATATTGCTCCAGTGCTGTCCATTCGTCGATTTCCCCCTCTTTTATGCTCAGGTCAATCTCTGCCACTCTCATTATCCTCCCCACGAGGTAATCTTCGCCGAATTTTCTGCCGTTTTCCATATATTTTCTCACCAAAAACGGCTTTATCCCGGTTTTCTCTGCAATGTCCCCATATGACGCGCCTTCTGCGGACATCAGCCTTGTACGCAGACATTTGTCAAAAGTCCCCGAAAGAAGATATAATATCTTAAATGCAGATTCCTTCACTGTCTTAAAATCCTCTGTCAAAGCCACCGCCTTGTCCGCGTCCCCTGCCATGATGGCGTCTGTCAAATCAAACACGCGCACAGACAGGGACTTTGCAACGATGCGCTCAATGTCGGAAACGGTTATCTCGCTGTCACAAAAGCTTATCAGTTTGTTGAGTTCATTTTTGACATAAGAAAGCCCCTCGTCACATATCCCCACCATGTACGCCGCACTGTTGCGCGATATTGTCTTTTTGTTTCTCCTTGCCTCGCGCTCCACCCATGCCACCATGTCGGTTTCGCTCAAATATTCAAACTCTGCCGCAAGCCCTTCCTTTGCCGCGGTTTTATAGAGCACACTGCGCTTGTCTACGCCTGTTTCGTCAAAAACAAGTGTCACATAGTCCGGGATATTTTTGAGCCTTTTGCTCCAAAATTCTTTTACATCTTCGCGTGCTTTTTGGAATATTCCGCTGTTTTTTATGATAATCAATTTTCTTTCGGTCATCATCGGGAAGCTTTCCAGCGCATCGTTGACAAAGTCCGGCTCCAAATCCTTTTCGTCAATCGTTATATGGTTAAAGTCCGCAAACCCGGCATCGTCGATTATCTCCTTCATTTTTTCCACATACACTTGTTTTACATATTCTTCTTCACCAAAAAAGAGATATAATCTGCCTATATTATTTTCCTTTATTTGTTTTTTCAGTTCTGTAAATCCGTTGTCTTTTGCCATAGTCAAGCCCCTCTCTTTCCGATGCCTCTGCATACTTTGTACATTCCGCTCTTCTTTGCCCTGACGGTGATATCACCGTTTACATCGGTGCGGATTATTTTTGTCCCGCTTCTCTGATAATTATACACCGCTTTATCGCTCGGGAATCCGTAAACATTGTTTTCACCAAGCGAAACAACTGCATAGTCGGCGCCCACAGTCTGTGCAAATTCTGCACAGCTTGACTTTGCGGAACCATGATGAGCCATCTTGACAACATTGCATCTGCCTGCATCGGGGGCGATTTTCTTTTCCGTTTCTTCTCCTATGTCGCCCGTAAACAGACATTTGAATCCAAAGTATTCCAACCTCACGACAACCGACGCTTCATTTTCGTCGCCTGACGAAAGCTGTTCCTCATCGGGGGAAAGAACATGTATTTCCAAGCCCGATTTCAGCTTTATAACATCTCCCCTTTTGACATATGTCAGCAAAATCCCTTTTTGCGCCGCGATTTGTTCTATCTGCTGTCTGTATTTGTTGTCTTTTCCATAATCGGGCAAAAGCACCTCACGCACATTGAGGTTTTGCATTGCCGCAATGATGCCCGGGCAATGGTCGCTGTGATAATGTGACACAATCGCTTTGTCAATATCAAAATATCCGTTGTCGGCAAGATATGGATAAAACACCTTTTTGCCGGCGTCATAATCCGAAAATTCTTCTCTTCCGCCGCCGTCAATCAGCACGGTTTCGCCGCCGCGCACGCTTGCCACTGCGCCGTCCCCCTGTCCAACATTGACGAATGTTATGTACAAATCCCCCAACGCGGAAAAATAAGAAATCGCCGCACTGCACAAAAGCCCCATAGAGATGACAGCCGCCGCGGCGGTTTTGGTTTTTTTCAAATCGCCCATGCGGATTTGATACAAAACAAAAAGTCCGCAATAAAAAGCAATCATAACAGATGTCTGCACCGGTTTTATCATAATGTGTGAAAACGGCAGTTTTTCAATCAGATGCGGCAGCTGCAAAAAGTACCACGAAAACGCCGAAATCATTCCTTTTGTGAAAAACATGGAACCAAACAGTGCCTCAAGAATAAGACCGGCAGGCACCGTCACAAGCAACCCAAACACAACCACAAGATAAAGTGGAGTCAAGAGATTTGCATAAAGCGACAATCCGCCGAAATAATATGACGCAAGCGGCAAAAGCCCGACAGTTGTTATTATGTAAAAAACAACAAAGCGCCTGAGACTCCCAAAAGGTATGAATGATAAGAAGGAGTCAAGCATATCGCGGAAATAATAAAGCAAAAGCCCCGTCGCGGCAGACATGACAATCCCCACGTCAAAGCAATACAGCGGATTGAGCAGACAAATCACCAAAAGGGCGGTTGAGATAATGTCGGGATAATGAGAAAATCCCCATTTTTTCACCGCAAAAAGCGCCGCCCCCATCACAAGCACATTCTTCACAAAAACGGGTGAATAGCTGTTGAACGCCGCATATATAACCAGCAGAAAAACCAGTATATAATCTCTGTACGCCTTTTTCAAGCCCGAAAACAGTATGCTTACAAGTGCTGATATAAGATATATGTGAAAATATGAAGGATAGAAAAATTTCATTATACCGGTATTGAGAAGCGTGGTTTCAAAATCCTCGGAAAAATAACTCTTACTGCCAAGGATAACTGCCTTCAAAACCGCACCCGTATCCCCCTCAAAATTTCTGTCAATTGCATCTGCCGCCTTGCTTCTGCACAGGTTGAACCAATATCCCAAAGAATATCCCATTACGGTTTTGTCCTCCCGAAAAACCTCCGCGGCATTCATCTTATAAAATATTCCGCGGCTTTTATAATATCTTTTGACATCAAAATCCGAGCTGTTTTTCTTCTCCGAAAATTCCTTCAAAAACCCTCTCACTTCCACATTGTCGCCATATCGCAAAAGCTCTCTTGTGTTGACCCGTATGACCTGTCCGGGTTTATACTTTTTCTCCAGATATTCCACATCTGTGGTTTTTATGTTGTACGAAAAGACATCTCCGTTTTCAACGGGCAAATCGCACACATAGCCCCTCACCGACACATACTTTTCCTCCAGAGGATAAAAACTGTTGTTTTTGGGGTTTTGCGCCGCACTGCACCCCAATATGCCCATGCACAAAAACAAAACCGCGACAAGAATATATTTCCTCCGGCGGCGGTACAAAAGGAGCAGTATGCATGCAAAAAAGACAGCAACGGCCGCAATCTCGCCCGCATTGCCGACACCGAAAAAATCGCATATGTACACCCCTGAAACATAGCATATTGCACTGATATTCAAAAGTGACAGCACTGTCCCCGCGCCCCTTTCTCAAAAGTCTAAAGTTATCCCCCGACGATTGCCGTGATATTGCCGTGCAGTGCAAGCCTCAGCACTCCGCACAAAACCAGGTGCAGAGGATAATACCAATAAAAAAACCATTTCATGCATTTCGCCTTCCCTCTTTTGCCGTTATAGTTATACAAAAGCGGAATTGCCAGAATCACATACATCTGCACCAAACCATACCCCACATCTATAAACACGCAATACACCGCGGCATACACCGCAGTCCACAGCAGCATAAAAATCATCTGCTTTTTAAAATTCCCCCTGTTGACCCCAAAATAAACAATCATCATAACGGCAATACTGCTCCAGTCCGCAGGGAATGCTAGCACTGCCGCCGCGATGACCGCCGCCGTTCTCTGCCACGGCTTCAGGCTCTTGCTTTCTGCCGCCGCCAATGCCAAAAGCCCCAAAAACAACGCCCATATGATGCTTGTTCTGTTAAAAACAGAACCCTCTGCCGGGCTCAATGGTATGCCGAAAGCAAAATTATACGCAAAATGCGAAATCACCGCAAAAACGAAAAGCCTTGTCAGATATTTTTTTAAATCATGCGTATAATGATATCCCTCTGCGACAAAAAAGCACATAATCGGCGCTGTTATCCGCCCGATGCAATGTAGCATCAGCAGCCCGATGCCGTTGTCATATCCCGGGAACACAACCCACAGCACATGGTCCAAAGTCATTGCCAGAATTGCCGCAAGTTTCAACATGTTCGAATTCAGTTTCTTTTCCACATTTTCACCCCGTAAATCTTGTTATTTTTGTTTCTGCCTGTATTCACCCGGTGTCATATTCAGGCTCTTTCTGAAAACATAATTCATATAACTCTGACTGCGGAATCCACATTCGAGTGCAATGTCAACAAGTGAAAGTGACGTAGTCTGCAAAAGCCTGCACGCCTTTTCCAGGCGCACGGACAAAAGATAGCTGTGCGGAGAAATACCGATAATCCTCTCAAACTCCACCCTCAGAAAATTCGGGCTCAAAAATGCCTCTTTTGCAATGTCCGAAAGGCGGATTTGGGCAGAATAGTTTTTGTCAATATATTCCCTTGCCGCCACGACATTTGCGTGATATTTTTCGGTGTCCCCGTTTTTGGAGTTTCCTCCTTTTCCGGCAAATACCTGCGAAAGAATACCGAAAACCGCCGATGCACCGACCAGAAAATCCGAGCAGTCGCCGTAAAGCTTTGCCATTGTGGCGCGTATGCTTTCCGCAGTGTCCGCATCTGTGTCCACAAAGTCAGAAAACGAGTTCAAAATTTTGCACGTTTCATAATCGGAGCACAAAAAATGTATCGCCTCGCACTCAAATGTCCCGTGTGAAAAACGAACCTGCCCCGGCTTTGCACACACAAAACGGTTTTTCTTGTGCGGCAAAGCAACACCGTTGATGTGCGTCGTCCCGGTGCCGCCGTTGTAAAGCTCCAGTTCATAACATTTCACGCGCCTGTGCGGAGTAACTTCACAATCAAAATGTTCTCCTGAATTATAACTCTCGGCAGAAATTATCTGAATCATATCTTTCACCCTGAATTAAATTTCTAAAAAAATAAATTATATATTTAAAGATTTCTTCAAACAGTTGCTATATAATTATTATACAATTAATTTCTGAAAAGTCAACGAAAAACGGCAAAAAACATCGCCTGTTTCGGATAATATAGGTAATTGTAAAATGCAAATTTTTCAATTACCCTCTGCATCTTTTGGGGGTATCGGGGGTGACAACCCCTGATTGACAATCAAAAATGACGACACGTGCGTCATTTTGGGCAGAAATAAAAAGTTTCTTCCTTCGGAGAGTACAAATTGAACGGAACTTTTTATTTCTACTTTAGCATTTTAATTGTAAAACATCAGTTTTGCAATTACCTGTTTCGGATAATATGCAAGGAGGACAAAAAATGAAAGTAACCGATATCAAAACCTTTACTGTTGACTGTTTCCGCACAAACTGGGTCTTTGTCAAGGTATACACCGACGAGGGCATAAGCGGCGCCGGGGAAGCAACACTGGAATACAAGGAAAAAGCCCTTTTGGGGGCGGTTGAACACATAAAAGAATATCTTGTCGGGCAAAACCCTTTGGATATCGAAAAACACTGGCACAGCATTTACCGCGATGCATACTGGCGCGGCGGCGCAGTGCTGATGTCCGCCCTTTCGGCGGTGGAAATGGCGCTTTGGGACATTCTCGGCAAATCCCTGGGCGTGCCGGTCTGCCGTCTGCTGGGCGGAAGAGTCAACGAAAAGGTACGGATTTATGTAAATGGCTGGTTTGCGGGTGCAAAAACGCCCAAAGAATTCGGCGAAAAGGCAAAAACAGCGGTATCACGCGGCATAACTGCCATGAAGTGGGACCCCTTCGGCAAAAATTATCTTGAAATTTCAAACAAAGATTTGACCACAGCGCTTGAATGTATAAGCGAAGTACGTTCTGCCGTCGGTGATGAAATTGACCTTCTTATCGAGGGGCACGGGCGGTTCAACATTCCCACAGGCATAAAAATCGCAAAAGAACTGGAGCAGTTTAAGCCCATGTTCTTTGAAGAACCCGTCCCTCCCGACAACCTTGATGCTCTCAAGGCCGTGCGTGACAAATCCCCCGTCCCGATTTCCGCCGGCGAGCGGCTCTACACCCGTTGGGATTATAAAAAGATGTTTGACCTGATGGCGGCAGACTATATACAACCCGACATTTCGCATGCCGGCGGCATTATGGAACTGAAAAAGATTGCCGCTGAGGCAGAATGCCGCTATATCCCCTTTGCACCGCACAACCCCAGCGGTCCTGTCGCAAACGCCGCCACACTTCAGCTTGCGGCGACATGCCCCAATTTCAGCATTTTAGAAATAATGTGCAGCGATGTAGAGTGGCGCAAGGACATAACAACAGAAGAACTGGAATATGAAAACGGATACATAAAAATCCCCGAAAAGCCGGGGCTTGGCATTGAGATAAACGAGGACGAGTGTGCAAAACACCCATACAAGCCGCACACATTGCGCCATTATACCGGTGCGCTCACCGACATACGCCCGGCAAAAACAGAATTTTATTTTTAAGGAGTGCATGAAAATGAATAAAGCAGTATTTGTAACCGGAGGAACAGTCGGCAGCGGCTATGCCATTGCCGAACGTTTTGCAAAGAACGGATATAGTGTCATAATCACCAGCAGAAGTGCGGAGCGCGCAGAAAACGCCGCAAAATCAATTGAAGAAAAATATGAGGTAAAAGCATACGGATATGCGCTTGATATCGGCAGTGAAGAAAAAGTAAAAGACATTTTTTGTGACATAGACAAAAACGGTTTGTTTGTCGAAACGGTGTGTCTGAACTCCGCCGACATGGGCTTTGGCAGTGACCCGGCAAAGGGCATGCCGACCCTGGAATGTTCCATAGAGGACTTTAGGAGGGTATTTGAAACAAATCTGGTCTGGAATTTTATGATTATCCGCTGTGCGGCACTGAGAATGAAAGAGCACGGCAGGGGCGCAATTGTTTTTATCAGCTCCAACACCGCATACCGCGCCATTCCAAACAGGGTTGCATACAGTTCTTCAAAAGGCGGAATCAACGCCATGTCAAGGGCGCTTGCGATTGACTTGGGGCAGTATGGGATACGCTGCAATGTCGTGCTGCCCGGCACAATCAAGACACAACGCTGGGTAGAAATGGGCGATTCGCGCATTGTGGATGGATCCCTCACCCCCATCGGCGACATATCCGACTTTGAGGACATTGCCAACGCCGCATGGTATCTGGGCAGTGACGAATCGAAAAACGTCACCGGCACCGAAATCACCGTGGACGGCGGCATGAGCTGCCAGCTGTATCCCCAAATCCTGAACACATTGAAAAAAGAGAGAGGACAGGCAAAATGATTGCAAAAATATCACAGCTTAACGGGAACAAAATAATAGAAATTGACGGGAAACCGTATGTACCCGTTGCATACCGTTCCTTCCGCCCCATTCCGTCAAACATAAGCCAGTTCTACCGCAGCGGTGTGCGCCTTTTTCAGATACAGGTTTCGGGGAAAATCAATGCCATGGGCGTCAATTATTCAAACTACGGCGGAGTGTGGAAAGGCGAAAACGAATATGACTTTGCCCCTTTTGATAAGCAGATGGCAATGATGAAAAAGTTTGCGCCGGAGGGTAAAATCATGGTGATGATTCTTTTGGACACGCCTGATTTTTGGCTTGAGAGCCACCCAAACCAAATTGACAGCTACAAGCGCGTGGGCGAAGCGGTTTTTTATGATGACTGGATTGAATGTGCAGACAAATACATTAAAAATTTCATCAAATATGCAGAAGAAAAATACGGTGATGATATCTTTGCTTATTCTTATGCCGCAGGTCTTGCAACCGAATGGTTTGATGAAATCGAATATTATACCCCCTCCAAAAAAAAGAAGAAAGCCTTCTTTGAGTATTCAAACGGCATGAGCGCCCCCGAAAAAGACGAGCTTTTCGACACAGAGGGGATATGTATGCGCGAGCCGGACTCTGCCGCGGCAAAATACCGTGATTTTTGCTCTTCTCTTACGCCGGGGCTTATAAAACATTTTGCGGCAACTTTCCGCAAATATATCGGGCATGACAAAATTATCGGTATATTTTACGGATACACCGACAGCCCCGACCCGGGCTTTCAGATACAGGCGGCAACAAGCGGATATGAGGCTGTGTGGAAAGACCCTGACATTGATATGCTTTTCTCGCCTGCCGCGTATTCAAAGGGCGACAGCATTTGCCGTGAACTCACAGGGGCAAGCTCTTATCAATATCTGGTCGATTCAATTGAGCTTAACAACAAGCTTTATCTCCATGAGATTGACCACAGGACGCATCTTGCGGAATTTCCGCTGGAAAACGGTGCAATCCTTGATTCTTACCCCGATTTATTCACAACAAGAGAGATTTTGCGGCGCGAATTTGCGGCGGCTTTCTGCAAAGGCGGCTCCCTTTGGTGGTTTGACTTTTTCGGCAGTTATTATGCATGCCCGGAGCTTGAAGATGAAATTTCTCTGCAATGCCGCATTGCAAAACGGCTTTTGGGGGCAACACACAAAAGTGTTTCCGAAATTGCGGTCTTTGCCGATGCCCCGGGGTTTAATTTGCTTAAGGAAAAATTGAACCTGACCGTTGACTATGTCCGAAGCAACCGCGACGCATTGCACAAATGCGGTGCCCCGTTTGACTATTTCAATCTTTCTGACCTTACGCGGATTGATACAAAAAAATACAAGCTGTTTATATTTTTATTTGCTCCGCGCATAAGCCCTGAAACAAGAAAAGCAATCGCGTCGCTTGGCGACAAAATGAAAGTGTTTATCCACCTCCCCGACATTGCATCATCAGGGAAACTGGAACCGAAATGCGTGTGTAATCTGATAAATATGAATTTGGAAACGGAAAATGAAGAAGAAAAAGCTTTTTATAAGGGCGTCGAATTTGGGTTCCACACCCACGCCGAGCCGATATTTAAAATCACTGATGAGAATGCCGTGCCTCTTGCACTGTACAAAAACGGCGATGTCTGCTGTGCACAAAAGGACACTGTCATTTATTCCGGAGTGGGGTGTATTTCCCCGGCGCTGTGGCATGACATTGCGCGCCGTGCCGGTGTCCATTGTTATACAGAAAAGGAAATCCCTGTTTATGCAGACTCGCGTTTTGTCGCATGTCAGTTCCCCGATGCCGGGACAGACACGCTTATGCTTGATTCGGACGGGGATTTTACAGAGGTATTTTCCGGCAAGGTATACCGCTCACACAACAAAGTTCTTGAATTTGAACACTATGCTCATCAGATGATGATGTTTGTAAAAAACAATTGAGGAACAACGCTATACCCAAAAAAGCAAAAGGCTGTTTAAAAAGTCAACTGACTTTTTAAACAGCCTTTTTTTGCAGTCCGCACACAAATTACAATTTTAATTTTCCGACACAAACATCATTCCGAAGCTGACAAAAAGCAACATGCAGCACAGCCAGATTGCTTTGTCACCGACAATCTTGGTGATGACAGTGCCTATCCCTGCCCCCACGGCAAACACGGCAATCACACCAAAATATGTGAATGCTTTTTTCAAAATTGCTTTGTCATGTACATGAAAATATGCGCAAAGCGCTTCAACGCCGCTGCGCATGTTCCCTATACACATCGTGCTTGCATATGCATGCCCGCGCACTTTGTGAAATGTCTGCACCTGCATCGCACAGACAAATGAAACAAGTGCATTTGCAACGCCATTAATCTTTTGCGGCACAAAGCCTACACTGAACAACAAAACAATTTCTATAATCAAAATAATCTGCCGCCAATGGATTTTCTCGCACGGCTTGAACCGGACATGAATAAGCTCCGCCGCGGCAGTGCCGGCAAAAAAGGATATAATAGGTATAATATACTTCAAAACAACATTCCATTCACCGGCAAAAAATGCAGAACTCATCAAAACGATATTGCCCGTCTGTGCATTTGCAAAGACTTCGCCGCGGCAACAGTATGTATAAGCGTCTTGAAATCCACCCGACAAAATTATAAACAATGCGGTGCGAAAAGCATCTGACATTTGTCCGTCTATCTTCTTATATGTCATATTAAATCATTCCCGTGAAAAAGTGAAAACGAAAGCCGTATATGACAGCATAAACCCCAATGCGGTAAGTGTACGCAACATATATCCGTTTCCGCTTATGCCCTCTGATATGCAGCACACCAAAAATCCCAGCCCCATGCCGGCAGTCACAAATCTTTCCGCAATATCGCCATGTGCCTTTTTGACCACAAGGTTAAGCACCATTGCAAGCATTGCCATGTCCAACATGATGTATGTGAATATTTCAAACACATACCCCATAAAAACTCCCTCTTTCTCTTTTTTATATCCATTGACTTTTTTTATATAATATATTATAATACTTTTATTGATATATGTAAAATGTATTATTTATATATTGTCCATATCAATATGATATATGGGGTGAGAAATCAGTATGAATGTAAACTACGATTATTATAGAATTTTTTATTTTGTTGCCAAATGCGGCAGTGTTTCACAAGCCGCCAAAATGCTTTTAAGCAATCAGCCGAATCTGACAAGAACAATCAAAATCCTGGAAACCCAACTTGGCTGTCCGCTGTTTCTGCGGACAAGCCGCGGCATGGCCCTGACCGCCGAAGGCGAAAAACTGTACGGACATGTCCGCATTGCCTTTGAGCACATCGAGGCCGGCGAAAACGAACTTACTCTCAGTACAAATCTGGAAAACGGTTCGGTCTTTGTTGCAGCAAGCGAAGTTGCACTTCGCTGTCTTTTGCTCCCTGTCCTGAAAAAATACCGCGGGCGCTATCCCGGGATACACATAAGGATAAGCAACCACACAACCCCTCAGGCAATTTCCGCGCTGAAGGACGGCACGGCAGACTTTGCCGTGGTGACAACCCCAACCGCGCCTTGTGCAGCACTGACAGAAACAAACGTAAAAACCATACAGGAGGTTGCCGTATGCTCGCCACGCTTTTCGGCGCTCATCGGCAAAAAAGTGTCACTTGCCGAATTGAAACAATATCCGCTGATTTCACTTGGCAGTGACACAAAATCATATGAATTTTATTCCGAATTTTTCAGACTCAACGGTGAAACATATTCGCCCGACATTGAGGCTTTTACCGCCGACCAGATTCTGCCGATTGCAGAGGCGGACCTGGGGGTGGGATTTGTGCCGCGCGACTTTATACACGCATCGGACAATGTGCGGATAATTGACCTTGAGGAAAAAATACCTGCACGCAGCATCTGCCTCATCAAAAGAACCGAACAGCCCCTTAGCCGTGCCGCAAAAGAATTGGAAAAAATGATTTTACAGAATTGACACCAGCTCCCGTCTTCATATTTTCTGCACGGGAGTTTTTGTCAAACCAGCAGAAGCAAGGTTCCGCAAACGATGAAAAACAGTCCGCAAAGGGATTTTTTTGTCAGTCTTTCTTTAAACACAATGTAAGAAAATGCAACAGTCACCAAGATGCTTAGTTTGTCAATGGGAACAACAACACTTGCAGGGCCGTCTTTGAGTGCCTTATAGTAGCACAGCCACGAAAGCCCCGTTGTGATGCCCGACAGGGCAAGAAACACCATAGTTTTCGCCGTTATGCCCTTTATGCCTTCCATGCTGTCGGTCGCAAAAACAACTACCCATGCCATTATCAGGACAACAAATGTACGGATTGCCATCCCAAGTGTGGAATCTATATCAGAAACCCCGATTTTTCCCAAAATAGAAGTAAGCGCCGCAAAAACGGCGGATAAAACCGCCCAGGCAAGCCAATTTGACTTTCCTTTCGTATTTTCGCCCACATCGCGCTTTTCAATCATCATATATGTACCGCCGCCAATCAGGACAATGCAAACTGCCTTGAGCCACGTGATTTCTTCATGCAGAAATATAAATGCAAGCAGCATCGTAAGGATTGTGCTTGACTTGTCAATCGGCGCAACCTTGTTTACGTCTCCGTACTTCAATGCCCTGAAATAGCACAGCCACGAAGCACCCGTCGCAAAGCCCGACAATATGAGAAAAACAAGCGTCCTTGTGCTGATTTCCGATATCCCCTTTTCTGCCCCTGCCACAAAAACCATCAGCCACGCAAAAAGCAAAACAACAACTGTCCTTATTGCCGTACCCAAATTTGAATTTACGTTTTTTATGCCAACCTTGGACAAAACTGCGGTTATCCCGGCAAACACGGCTGACAAAACTGCGAATACAAGCCACATATAAAACACCTCGTATATATTTTATTACAGAATAACCGTTATGTATATGTTTTTTCCTTTTTATACAAAATTTCCTGAATATTTTATAAAAAATACATATTTTTTCTCTTATCCGACAAGCTTTTGTTGCATTTTTTTATTCCCTGCACTATAATAAATCTAAAATAGCGGAAATTGTTGGTCTGACGGCGAATCCGGCTGTCAGCTCCAAAAACATATATTGGGGAGGATATTTGAAATGTGTAAACATGCAGACGAATTTCGCAGAGGAATCTTTACCCTGGCAACAAATTTTGGAGAACTTGCACAGCTTATGATAAAAAAACTGGAAGAATATACACCTGCCGATGGAAAATATTTTGACCTTTTGGATCCTGACGGCAAAAAGGTTGAAGTCAAATTTTCCCGTGCAAAAAAGAAATTAAAGCCGCTCAGCAAAACAAACGTCGTTGAACTATGTTTAAATTCCACTGCCGATTCCCGCGCACTAAAAGAAGATGAAGCCTGTAATATACCTTTTGACTGCAATATTCAGCAAGTCAAGCCTTCAGAGTTTGATGTCCTTTATTACGGAGTTTTTTTCAAAGACAAAATCATGATATTCAAAGCCGGCAGCGCCGATGTCCCCTATATGCCGGGGTATTCGATTCAGCACAAGGGCGGCACAGAGTATCAGTTCCACATAACGAAAACCACATACTCAGAGCATAAGCAAAAGCATTTTTATAAAGAACTGAACTATAGCGAATTGCTTGCCTTATTTGAGAAAAAATAAATTCTTTTTGCTCAGTGCCGCCCTTACGGTTTGTCTTTCCTTCTCCGACAGAGAAAAAATATCCATTATTATAGCGTCAAGTTCTTCATACAGACTGCTGATATCTTCTTTTGAATTTATTATCCGGTCTGTTTTTTTTATAATTTCATTCTGCACTTCCCGGCTCACCGTCGGGACAGGCACCGATTCTATGTGTGTCCTCAAAAGCTTCACAGAATTGAATTTTTTTGTTATATAATACGCCGCAACGCGAGAGTTCAAAACCGCCAGCACGTATTTGATATCCATTCCTTCAATTCGGGGTACAAGGATATTGCAGCTGTTAAGAGAAAGTGCGCCGCTGTCATCATAGGCAAAGACCGGCGTTTCACATATAAATCTGTAAAACAATTTTTCTTCCGAACGGTAAATTTCCTCCGGTGCGGACTGCTGAAATTCCTCCGGGCTGAACCGTATATAATTCTCCGCATTTCTTATCGAATATCTGAAAATATCATTTCCTTTCAGAACTTCTTCCATGCCGGATTCTTTTTCTGTTTTTACATATTTCTTATTGTTCCCTGTCACAATGCCCAGGGCAAATTTTGCATTGCCGCCGCCAAGGCTCACATGAGGGACAGATTCTATCACGCCTATGCAGTCATACTCATCATCATTCATATTGAAAGAAAACGGCATTTTGCCGGACTTTCTGTCCTTATTTATCACAAATTCCCGACCTTCATGCAACACTCTGCAATCCTTTGTGCCTCTGCGTCCGCCTTTTTCAAGCCCCATGATTACCGAAGGGCAGTTGACACCCGAAAATACATTGCCCAGGTAATAAACAAACCCAAATGAGGCGTTTTCTGCAACAAAGTTCCGCACCGCCGCATGAGAAGCCACCGACAAGATTGCCTCGGGCAGAACATACGCCAAATATCCGCCATCCTCAAGCATGGACAGCCCCTTTTCAACAAACAAATCATACGACTCTGCGCCCTTTTCTTTTGCTGTGACGTATTTTCCCGAGAAATGCTTCAGTTCCTCACTTGAAAATTTGTATCCCCACGGCGGATTCCCCAGCACAACAGAAAAAACACGTGAAAATGCTCCTTCTAATGCATCTGTACACACAAAATGAGAATCCAGATGCTCTTTTGACAGTGTTCTGTCCATCAGAAACATGTTTATACGCGCAATAAGAACACTGATTTCATCTATATCGGCGCCGTAAAGCCTGCTTGCACTGACGCCTTTTGCAAAAAGCGCCATCAGAAAATTTCCCGTTCCGCAGCAAGGGTCACAAACCGTTTTGCTTTCAAAATCAACATGTCCGCACAAGCCGTCAATAAGTATATTTACAATTTTTTTTGGTGTATAATATGCGCCTGTTTTTTTTCGTCTGTTCAAATCTCGCAGTGAAATATAAATAAATCCCAGTGTATCCTCCCCCGGCTCAAACTGCATCTCATAATCAAAAATATGCTCTATATTTGTCAAATCAAGGCTTTGCACATCAATATTCCCCAACAAATCGGCAAGCAGGGAATCAAACACACGGCTGTCCGCGTAATATCCGAATTTTATATTTCTGCCCTTTTTTTGCCTGACAGTTCCGCCTTGACTGCAATAAAAATGCACGGCAAAATGCGCGAGAATAATCCTTATTTCCTCGTCTGACATATTTGTGCAAGTATCCAGCATCTTTTCCGCAACGGCAATGTTGTTTTCATTTTTGATGTAGTCTTTATAAAGCCCGTTACCGTTTACACCGTTTTTGTTGCGGCGTTTTTTCAGCCGCTTGTCCTCTCCGCTCTTTATTTCGGAAAAAAGTTTTTCTATATATGGTTTGCCGAAAGTTTTGCCGTCCGCCTGTGTGTGCAGTTTCCCCAGTCTTACCCAGTTTTTCAGGGTTGCGTGGGATATTGACAACAGTTCGCAAACCTGTTTTGCAGTCATCGCTGCCTCTTTGTCCACACTATCCAAAGCAGACTGCCGTGCTTTGGCGTGTACTTCTTTTTTTCGTGCGCCATTCGTTCTTTTGGCATCGGAAGGAATGTGCCACACACCGCCCTCTTTTTTTGCACCGTCAATCTGCCCCCGACTGCACAAGGTACGCACATGCCCTTTTGAGATATTAAATTTTTTTGCGGCGTCAGCGACAGAAATGTACATATTCGGAACCTCCTTCCGACAGCGGCTGTTTAAAAAAGTCAATTGACTTTTTTAAACAGCCTTTACTTTTTTTCAAGGGGACAGGAAAAATCTTTGGAGTTTTTTAACATCCCCTTTTAATTTATTCTTTTTTCGCAAGCTTTGCACTCTGGTCTGCCGTAATCAGTGCGTCAATCAGTTCGTCAAGGCTGCCGCCCATGATTTGCTCCAGCTTATGCAGCGTAAGATTTATCCTGTGGTCAGTCACTCGCCCCTGTGGGAAATTATATGTCCTTATGCGCTCGCTCCTGTCGCCCGAGCCGACTTGTGAACGTCTTTCGTCGGCGATTTCCTTGTGGCGCTGTTCTTCCATGACCTCATATATTCTGGAACGCAATATTTTCATTGCTTTATCTTTGTTTTTAAACTGTGATTTTTCGTCCTGACACGACACCACAATTCCTGTCGGCAAATGGGTTATTCTCACTGCGGAATCTGTGGTATTTACGCACTGCCCCCCCGGGCCGCCGGCGCGGAAAACATCAATCCTCAAATCGTTCGGGTTGATGTCAACCTCAACCTCTTCAACCTCCGGCAAAACGGCAACAGTCACGGCGGAAGTATGGATTCTTCCGCCCGACTCTGTGCTCGGCACCCTCTGCACACGGTGCACGCCGCTTTCAAATTTCAGCTTTGAATATGCGCCGTGCCCTTCTATGGAAAAGCATACTTCTTTGTATCCGCCGATATCTGTCGGGCTGGAGCTTAGTATTTCAATTTTCCAATGCTTTGACTCTGCATAAACAGAATACATTTTCATCAAATCGGAGGCAAACAAAGCAGCCTCTTCGCCTCCTGTTCCTCCGCGTATCTCCATGATGACATTTTTGTCATCATTCGGGTCTTTGGGGAGCAAAAGAACCTTCAGTTCATTTGAAATCTCCTCCAGCTTTTGTTCCGTTTCCGCGATTTCCTGGCGTATCAGTTTCTCAAATTCCTTGTCCTCCCCCGCCTCAAGCATTTCTTTGTCATCGGCTATTGTCGCCTTTGCCTTCTTGTATTCCCTGTATTTTTCTACAATCGGGGTGAGGTCTGCATTTTCCTTGCAGAGTTTTGTCCAGTTTTCTGTGTCGGCAATCACCGCCGGGTCGCTTATCTGCTTTTCCAGCACGTCGAAGCGTTCCTCCAGCCCCTCCAATTTATCAAACATTGTTCCACTCTCCTAAATCTGTATTATTAAAATTACGTAATTGTAAAACTAACGTTTTCCAATTAAAATTCTTGGGTAGAAATAAAAATTTCCATCCGATTTTAATTTTACGGCAGGTTGAAACTTTTTATTTCAGCTAAAAATGACGCACATGTCGTCATTTTTGATTACCAATCAGGGATTGGCACCCCCGATACCCCCGCAAAGATGCGGCGGCTAATTGTAAAACTTACATTTTGCAATTACCTATTATTAAAATCATAATGTATAAGTCAGATACACGTCCTTATACATCTTTGAAAAGCTGTCATGTGAACGCTTTGCCTTTTCATAATCATCAAACAGCCCAAAAACCGTCGGGCCGCTTCCGCTCATGATTGCCCCGACAGCGCCGTTTAGCATCATCTTTTCCTTTATTCCGCGTATCACTGGGTGCAGTTTCACAGTTGCCTCCTCCATGACATTCAAAATATTATCCGCAATCCGGTGCAGATTGTCCGATTTTATTCCCTCAATCATCACATCGAACTTTGGCCGTGCGGAGATTTCAACCGAATCTATATAATCATAAATGCTTTTTGTCGACACATTTATCGGCGGCTTTGCCAGCAAAACAATGTGCCTTCCCATTTTCGGGAGCGGCGTCAATTTTTCGCCAATCCCCTCCGCAAGCACAGTGCCGCCAACAAGGCAATACGGCACATCGGCGCCAAGCTCTTTTGCCATGGCAAAAAGCTCCCCGTCCGTCAGATGCGCATTATAAAGAACATTCAGCGCGGCAAGCACCGCCGCCCCGTTTCCGCTGCCGCCCGCAAGCCCGGCGGCGACGGGGATATTTTTGTGGATAAGGATTTTGACGCCGCCGCATATCCCGGTTTTGGCAAAAAAGAGTGCCGCCGCCTTATAGGCTATATTCTTTTCATTTGTCGGCAAAAATTTCAGGTTTGTGTGCAGTTTTATCCCTTTTGGGATTTTGTCCGCAACAATCAGGTCAAAAAGCCCCACCGTCTGCATGATACTTTCTATTTCATGATAACCGTTTTCCATTCTCCCCAACACGTCAAGCGTAAGGTTGATTTTTGCATATGACTTTACTATTGCACGGTCACCGTTTATCACCATATTTTCACGAATCAACATTTTCTGTATTCCTTTCATAGACAACTGTGTGACTCTTTAATCAATGCGTCTATCATTTCATCGGATATCTCGTTTTTTTCGCCGTTGTTTTGCAAAAGCATAAGATACTCAATGTTTCCCTCCGGACCTTTTATCGGCGAAAAGCTGATTCCTTTTACACGGAATCCGATTTCCTGTGCAAAGTCCACAATGTTTCTTACAACCGAAAAATGTACCTTTTCATCTCTGACAACACCCTTTTTCCCGACTTGCTCTCTTCCTGCCTCAAATTGCGGCTTTATAAGCGCCGCAATCTCTCCGTCCTCCGCAAGCAAGCTGTGCGCAACCGGCAAAACCAGCCTCAAAGATATAAAAGAAACGTCTATGGAGGCAAAATCCAATTCGTCGCCAATCTGCTCCGGAGTCACATATCGGATATTGGTTCTTTCCATATTGACAACGCGCTCGTCATTCCTCAGTTTCCACGCAAACTGTCCATACCCGACATCAACGGCATAAACCTTTTTTGCGCCGTTTTGCAGCATGCAATCGGTAAAACCGCCCGTTGAGGCACCTATATCCATACATATTTTCCCCTCAAGCGATATTCCCCATTCTTTCATCGCCTTTTCCAGTTTCAGTCCGCCGCGGCTTACATACCTTAAGCCCTCTCCGCGAAATTCAATTTTTGTTTTCCCGGGGTCAATCATCATTCCTGCCTTGTCGCACTTTTGGTTATCAGCATAAATCTGCCCCGCCATGATATACGCCTTTGCCTTTTCACGGCTGGGCGCAAAGCCCTTTTCCACAACCAAATTGTCCAATCTCACTTTTTCCGACATTCCGTTTTCTCCTTGATTTTCAAATATATACTGTCCGCATCCAATCCGTAATGCGCATCAATTTCCGATATTTCGCCATGCACAATCGGCTTTCTCGGAAAACCAAAAATCATCAGCTCCGTGTCCGTGTTGTGCTTTGCAAAAACGCCTGCGGCGATTTTCCCGATTCCGCAGTCGGCACAATGGTCTTCTATGACTGCCGTTATCGGCGCGGCGTTTTCCGTGAGCGCCTGCTCATCAATCGGGATAATTGTGGGAAGGAGCATCAATCCGGCAGAAATCCCCTCATTGCAAAGCATTTTGCACACCTTGTCCGCCGTGCCTGCCATTCTTCCCGAGCTTATAATCAACACATCTCTGCCGCGGCTGATAACCTTTGCCTTTATGAACTCAAAGTCCCCCGCGTCATATTCTGCCCCTCCCCTGGGATACCGTATCGATATCGGCAGATTTTGCCTGTTCACCGCATAATCCAGCATCTGCTCAAATTCTCTGAAGGACGAAGGCGAAAGTATGCTCATATAAGGCATATGCGACATAAACCCGATGTCATAAAGCCCGTGGTGGGTTTCCCCGTCCGCGCCGACAACCCCGGCACGGTCTATGCAAAAGACAACATGAAGCTTTTGCAGACATACATCATGCATTATCTGGTCATACGCACGCTGAAAAAAAGATGAATATATCGGTATCACAGGTATATATCCTGAAATGGACAGCCCTGCGCCCATTGTCACCGCGTGCTGCTCGGCAATCCCTACATCAAAAAAGCGCTTGGGGAAGTGCTGCATAAAAGGAATCAGCCCCGTCCCGTCCGGCATTGCGCCCGTTATTGCCGCGATTTTTTCGTTTTCCTTGGCAAGCTGCACCAGCTTTGCGCCGAATACGGCAGAATAATCCTTTGTTTTCTTCTTTGTCAGAAGTTCCCCGGTGTCGGCGTCAAATCCGCCGATTCCGTGGAATTTGCATGGGTTTTTCTCAGCAAATTCATACCCTTTCCCCTTGGTTGTCTTTACATGTATAAAAACCGGGTCGGGATTCATTTTTGCAATTTCCAGAATGTTTATCATATCCTTCAGATTATGCCCGTCAATCGGCCCCAGATAGTCAAAACCCATTTCATCAAAAAAATTTGTCGGCAATACAAGGTGTTTCAGGCGATTTTTCATCCGCACAACCAGATTCTTTATATATTCCGACCCGACCGGCAGCTTTTCCAGTATGTCGCCCACTTTGTTTTTGGAGTGATAATACCCTTTTTTTGTCCTGAGTCTGCAAAGGTATTTTGAAATCGCCCCCACATTTCCCGCGATGGACATTTCATTGTCATTAAGTATTAAAATAATTTTTGTGTGCGACTGTCCGCCGTTGTTGAGCGCCTCATACATCATTCCGCCCGTGAACGCCCCGTCGCCGAACACCGCGGCAACATTGTATTTTTCCCCCGACAAATCCCTCGCATGCGCCATGCCCAATGCCGCCGAAACGGAAGTCGAGCTGTGCCCCGTATTAAAAGAGTCATACTCGCTCTCTCCGGTTTTGGGGAAGCCGCTCATTCCTCCGTACTTTCTCAGATTGTCAAAATCGTCTTTTCTGCCCGTCAGAATTTTGTGTACATAGCTCTGATGCCCGACGTCCCACAAAACCTTGTCCTCAGGCATGTCAAAAACCTTGTGTATCGCAACTGTCAGCTCCACCACCCCAAGGTTTGACGCCAGATGACCGCCTGTTTTTGAAATTTTTTCAATCAAGAACTCTCTTATTTCACCGCACAAAACTTCCATTTCGCCAATGGTCAGATTTTTCAGGTCTTTCGGAGAATTTATTTTATCCAAAAGTTTCGGCATACTTTCACTTTCCTCTTCGATTACTTATACTTTCTACATAATACCACAAATTCTCCCAAAAGTAAATAGAATATTCAAAACTACCGGCACATATAATTTTAACAGACATGTTTTCGTCAGCCTTGACGGAACATTTTTCAGCACAGACTCCTATACGAAAATAAAATTACCGCCAAACAAGATATTTTTGCGCCGACAGCCCGGCAGAATGGAGATTTTTATGAAAGTATTTGTTTTGACCAGAAAAAATATTGCTCTGCTTGGGATACTCGCAGTTTCGGCAGTGCTTTTTGCCGGGATAAACACCGTTGTTTCGGTGTCCGTCAACCCAAAAAAGATACCCATATATTCTGTAGAACGTCCCGACAACAAAATTGCCCTCACCTTCAACTGCGCATGGGGCGCAGAGGATATCCCGCAAATCCTGGACACGCTGAAAAAACACGACACCAAAGCAACATTTTTCACAGTCGGCACGTGGGCGGAAAAATATCCCGATGCAGTAAAAAGCATAGTTGCCGCCGGGCATGAAGTCGGTTCACATTCGTACAATCATGGGCATTATCGAAAAATGAGATATGATGAAATTCTGACCGACATAAAAAAGTGTGACGAAATCCTTGCCCCGCTCACAGCGAAAAATTCTCCCCTTGTCCGCGGCGGCTATGGCGAGTACAGCAATGACGTCCTTGCCGCTTGTGAAAATTCCGGGCACACATACATACAATGGTCTGTGGACAGCCTGGACTACAAAGCCAAAAGCCGCGAGGACATACTGGGCAGAGTCCTTGGCAAGACGCAAAACGGGGACATAATCCTGATGCACACAGGCACGGAATATACCGCGGCGGCACTGGACGCACTCCTGGACAGTCTTTGTGCAGAACACACTCCTGTCACGATATCGGAACTGATATACAGCGACAACTTCACAATTGACCACAGCGGCAGGCAAATCCCCAACAGCTGAATAATATAAAAACGCATAGTGCGTTTTTTAAAAGCACTATGCGTTTTTATATTATAAAATTTTATCATCTCTTCGGGTTTACAATATCACGCCAATCCAAATCTCCGCGGTCAAGTCCGTGAATCAAAACCTCGGCAGTCGCAAGATTTGTCGCAATAGGTATATTGTGCATATCACACAATCTCAAAAGGTTTGTCACATCAGGCTCATGCCCCTCGGGTGTAATCGGATCTCTGAAAAACAGCACCAAGTCAATCTCATTATATGCCACACGTGCACCTATCTGCTGATCTCCCCCCTGGTGCCCCGGCAAAAAGCGGTATACCTCCATGCCCGTGTTTTCCGTAATCATTTTTCCTGTCGTATCTGTCGCGTACAGCACATGCTTACTCAATATCCCCTTATAAGCAATACAAAACTGAACCATTAATTCCTTTTTTTTGTCATGGGCTATGAATGCAATATTCACATTAAAACCCTCCTTATCTACAAAATATGCACTTTTGTTTACAAACACAAAAATATTATACCAAAAATTTTGGCATTTGTAAATAGAAATTTGTTAAATTTATTATAATTATTGGATTTTATATGCTATAAAGGTATAAATTATTAATTTATGTCTACTTTTTTGCCAATAATAATCAAATTTACGGCAACAGTTCGCCCTCAATGTCGATTATGCCAATCTGTACATTCTGCCTGAAATATTCATCAAATATATCTTTTGCAACATATGCCGCATTTGCACCCTTCACACCATGTTCCACAACAACAGCAACCGCAATCTCAGGGTTGTCAAACGGCGCAAATGCCACAAACAGCGCATTATCAGATACATTGCTGCCCACCTGTGCCGTACCGGTCTTGCCCCCGACAGGTATGTTGTAATTCTCAAAAATCCCACTTGCGGAGCCCTCGTCCACAACGCCGTACATTCCCTTTTTGACAGCCTCCAGATTTTCGGGTTTTATTGAAACTGTTTTCAACACCAAAGGCTCATTGCTGTATACAACACTTCCGTCCACCGATGAGCGGATACTTTTCAAAAGATGCGTCTTATAAAGTGTCCCGCCGTTGGCGATTGTCGCGACATAATTTGCAAGCTGTATCGGGGTAAAATAGGAATACGACTGTCCAATCGCCGTTATGATTGTGTCAGCCGGATACCACCTCTTGTTCTCCGCTGTTTTTTCCACGCTTGCCTTATATTCCGGGTTTGAGATATTGCCTTTTGATTCCTCCGGCAGACCAATCCCCGTCAGTTCTCCCAGTCCAAACATCTTTGCATATTCATTTATTGCCTCGATTCCCGTCCTTCTGCCTGCCTCATAAAAATAACAGTTGCACGAAAATTCAATTGCCTGTGTCACATTCAAATCCCCGTGGGTTTTGCCCGAAGAACTCCAAATCCAGCATTTTGGCTGATAATCCTGATAATATTTGTATATCCCGTCACAGCGTATAAGCTCATTTATCCCGACAGTCCCCTTTTCCAATGCGGCAATTGCCACAAGCGGCTTGAAGGTGGAACCCGGCGCATATCCTCCGCTGATTGCGCGGTTCCATATCGGCTTGCCGGGGTCTTCCGCAAGCTGTGCATAGTCCTGGTTGAATCTTGCCGGGTCATATGTCGGATATGTCGCCGATGCAAGCAAAGCTCCGCTCTTTACGTCCAGCACGACAGCCGCACCGGCATTTGCGTCACCGCCTTTTTTGTCCTCCGGGCGGCCGCCTTTTCGTGCAATCTCTTTTATACGCGTTTCAAGCGACGACTCCACCGCCTTTTGCAAATCGGAGTCCAGTGTAAGCACAACATAATTGCCCGGTTCTGCGGCGATATTGTCTATGTTTTCGTCCTCGCTTTTCACTCCGTCCTTGCCGCGCAGATATGACTCATACAGTTTTTCCACACCGCGCTTGCCAATCAGGTCATTATATCCGTATCCCGAATCTTTCAGTTCGGCATACTCTTCTCCGCTTATCTTGCCGATTCCGCCCAGGATATGCGCCGCCATGGTTCCTTCATTATAGCTCCTGAAATATTCTTTCGCTACATACACACCCTCAAACTCGGACTTTCGCTCTTTTATCCTTGTGATGACATTGACATCTATGTCCTCTGCCAAAGTAAACGGAGAAATCGCCGAAAAGCCGCTGAGGCTTATATCATAACGTATACCTGCAATTTTTCGCACTTCGTCTGCACTGTAATCGTCACTTATGTTATAAAGCGTATTCTTATAATAATCCATAACCTCCGCCGCGGACATCTCCTTGGTCAGCTTTTTCTTTGAAGAAAACCAGGTGTCCATCTCGTCTTGCGATGAGCCGTCGCCGTTCTCGTCCGCAAAAGAAAATTCATACGGAGCCGTGGTTATCGGGAGTGAATCCTTGTATTCGTAACCGCATTCTTCAAGAACTCTGATGATTTCCAGAAGCATCTTGTTGAGCCTTGCCCCGGAAACATCGCTTTTTTGCAGTTTCAGCGAATAGCCCACCCTGTTTGTCACGAGCGGTTTGCCGTACTTGTCCAGGATTTCTCCTCTGGGTGCTTTTTCCGCAAAAGTGGAGTTCAGGCGGTTTTTTGTCTTGTTATAATAGCTTTCCCCCTTCACCCCTTGCAGATAAAACAAGCGTGAAAACAACGTAACAAAAATAACAATCGGTACAATTGTAAGTACACGGAATCTGTTTGTGTCATTAAATCTGTTCATTACGCTTTTCCCTCCTTGCCGCACTCAGCCTAAAAATCAACGCCATCACCGCAAAGCACAAGGTGTTGTAAAAAGATACGGGTATGATATAATTTTCAAAGCACCTTGTAATGCTCTGCACACCATACAGGCAAATCACGCCGTACGTCAGGCTTTTCCCCGCAAGAAAAAGCAAAAGTGCAATGACCGACAAAAAAACAATATTGGGCTTTATAAAAAGGTTTTTCAGAAAAAACATCAAAAGGGCGCTGTATGTATATATTCCGCTGCACCCGGCAAAGGAAGAGTGACACAGAAAATCCGCTGCCACTCCGCACACCAGCGCCGTAATCAGAACATTCATCAGTTTTTCCTCGCGGCATGCAAAAGCAAGTGAAAATTCAAAAAGCAAATCCGGTGCAACATTTTTTATCATCAAAAATTCACTCGCCGCAGTCTGTACAAGCATCAGCAGAAAAATCCACAATCCCGTCACGGCAATTTTTATAAGCTTTTCACTGTCCATTCTGTCCGCCATTTCCCGATGTGTCCGCTTTTTCCTTGAAATCTGTTATCACCAAAACCTCATACACATCGTCAATCCCTGCGGCAGGCTCAACCACGGCATATTCCACCGCGCCCATCGCATCTGTCTTAACCTCGCTCACCTTCCCAATCATCAGTCCGCCCGGATATATTCCTCCGATTCCGGAGGTCACCACAATATCACCGTTTATAATCGAAGCCGCAGATGATATGTATTCTATTTTACACTTGCCTTCCTCCGACAAATCGGCATCTCCTTCAACAACCCCAACATCTCCCGTACGGGTAAACTTTGCGCCGACGGCGCTTTCGGCGTCAAAAATCGTTGCCACCTTTGCCCAGTTCGGACCCGCGCTTTTCACGACTCCCAATATGCCTTCTTTTGTGATGACAGCGTCGCCTTCTTCTATGCCGCTCAGTCTGCCCTTATTCAGTGTGACGCCTTTATACCACTTGTCATAATCCCTCGAAACAATCTGCGCCGCAACGGTCTGCATGTCGCTTTCCTTTTCCTGCAAATCCAAAAGACTCTTCAGCCTGTTATTCTCTTCTATATATGCCTGCACATCTCGGTTTTCCATCTTCAGCCTGGTTATTTCCCCGATAAGGCGTTCATTCTCTGCCTTATAGCCTTTCATTTCATTTATAAGTGTAAAATGTTCTTTGACAGGCCTCAGAACCGATGCCAAAACGCTCTGCACCGGTGTGGAAATCACGTTTAATGCATTTGTGAGAAAATTATCCCCTGTCCGCGAAATAATACCCAACGACGCCGTTATGACGCCGACCACAACAACAGATACAAAAATTTTATTTTTATAAAACCGCACACTATCACTTCCAATATATATGTATTGCACGGGTGCATCAGCTCTGCACCCCTATTTTCAAATCATGAGGAGGTAAAGATTCCGACTCTCCGGAGCACACATGTACGCCGTCGGGTTTGGTTTATCCGTTCTAAAACTTTTTCCTCCCCGCCAAAGGTGTATATGCAAAGTTTTTTACATTTCCTTCATTTTCTTTTTTTCGGCGCAAAGTGGGATCTTGCAATAACCCTCGGTTTTTCAAGCGCCATGCCCGTCCCCAACGCAACGCAATCCATCGGGTTTTCCGAAACCTGCACCGTAATCCCTATTTCCTCAGACAAAAACCTGTCTATGTTCTTTATCAATGCGCCGCCGCCTGTCAGCAGAATCCCGTTTTCTATGATGTCCGCGGCAAGCTCCGGCGGTGTGTCCTCAAGGGTTTCCTTTATTGCGCCGCTTATTTCCCTAAGCCCCGGCTCAATCGCTTCCCTCACCTCCGAAGAGGATATATTTATATTTTTCGGCAATCCCGAAACAAGGTCGCGCCCCTTTACATCATAAAATCCGTCGCCCGCACGGTCTGCCGAGGCAAGTTCAAATTTTATATCCTCTGCCGTTTTGTCGCCGATTGCCAGTCCATAATTTTTCTTCACAAAGTTCACAATCGACGCATCAAAAAAGTTGCCTGCCATGCGCAGAGTTTTCGATGCCACAATCCCCGAAAGCGATATAATCGCAATCTCGGTGGTTCCGCCGCCGATGTCCACAACCATGTTCCCGACAGGTCTTTCAATCGGCATACCGGCGCCGATTGCCGCCGCCATCGGCTCTTCAATCAGCAAAACAGACTTTGCCCCCGCCTGCATGACGGCATCGTCAACGGCGCGCTTTTCCACCTCGGTGACGCCCGACGGCACACAGACAATAACGCGCGGTTTAAAAAATCCTCCGCTCCTGCCTATTGCCTTTTTTATCAGGCTTTTTATCATTTCCTGTGCTATGTCATATTCCGCAATTACCCCGTCGCGCAGCGGTCTTATCGCAATTATGTTCTCGGGTGTCCTCCCCAGCATTTCATTTGCCATGTTGCCCACGGCAAGCACCTTGCCGTCACTCTTGTCAATCGCCACCACAGACGGTTCGCGTACAATTAACCCTTTGCCTTTCATATACACTAGGGTGTTGACCGTCCCCAGGTCGATGCCCAAATCCTTTCCAAAATAAAATAGTGAATCCATTATACCCATAAATATCTCCCTTACATATCTTCATATAAGTAATTTTTACCCAATAACTTTATTCCAACAATGTAATATCAAATTCTTCTCTGAACATCTCGCCCAAAAGCCCGACAGGCAGCCCGACAACATTGAAATAATCCCCGTGGATTTCCTTCACCAAAAGCGCTCCCTTTCCTTGGATTCCGTACGCCCCGGCCTTGTCCATCGGCTCCCCGGTCTTTATATATTTCCGGATTGTTTCCGGCGTCAGCCCCCGGAAAACCACATCTGTTTTTTCACATTTACAAACCGCCTTTGCCTCGGGTGTCTTGAAGATGCATACGCCTGTGTACACACTGTGCCTTTTGCCCGAAAGCATCGAAAGCATGCGCTCTGCGTCGGCCTCATCTTTCGGTTTTTCAAGGATTTCCCCCTCAAAAACCACTATGGTGTCGGCGGCAATTATATACGTGTCTTTTTGGCATATCTTTGCCGTTTGGGACGCCTTCAGCATTGCAAGTTCCTTCACCAGCAGCTCGGGCCCGATGTCCCTGTCAACGCTCCCTTCATCTGCCGACGACACTACAATGTCAAAGGTCAGCCCTATGTTTTCCAAAATTTCTCTCCTTCTCGGAGAAGCCGAAGCCAATACAAATCTACTCAAGATATCACCTCAATAATATTCCCGCAATTCACAAATTTATACTATTGTACACCACGGTAAAAATGGCACCTTGTAAAAGAATTTTCGGGCGGCTTTTCCACAGATTTTCCTGCCAGACCTTTTTTATATTCCCCGATGATTCTCCTCGTTTCTCCATAGTCCTCTTCGCGGAAAATCAAACGTATACGGCTTACTGCCGTCTTTTCAAAATCCTTTATTTTGTCTGCCATATATATTTTTTTTGAATTAAGCAGCATGCTGTGGCATGCCCCGTCACATACAAAATCAAACTCTTCATTTTTTCTGTCACGCAAAACAGCACCGCCGTTTTTTGCACATTTCCCCTCAATTGCCCTCACCGGGCAATTTTTCATAATCATAAGCGGAATCTTCCCATACCCGACCGCCTCTGCCGCAGTCTTTGGTATTATCCTCCCGAGTTCTTTCATGTTCAGTTCGGGGGAAAGTGCCACCGATTCGTAACCGTCAAATTTCTGTGCGGAATAAGAATTGAAAACATTAAGCCGCAATCCGCCGTATTTTTTATGGTTTTTATACATCAATTCCTGACCGGCATTGGAAATCAGCACGCCATATTCCTCCGGGATTTCATACACTTCATCGCTGTCGCATATTTCCGGGAGAATCACAGCATAGCGGCAATCTGTATTCTTTGTCTTGCCAACCAAACCGTACGGGATATATATAACCTTTATCCCCTCTTCTTCGCACGCACGGAGCTGTTCCGGCGTGTGCACCTGCGCTGTCAGCACAAGTCCTTCCTTTTTCCCGTCAAGACAGAGCTTTACGGGCTTTCCCCGTTCTCTCTTTGGGATACAGAGCATCTTCTCTTCGAGTTCTTTTGTTGCCGCCCTTCTGCATTCATTTATTTCCTTTATTGCAATGTTCAGGTTTTCCTCCATGTCAATCTTTATATTCCGCACTGCAAACACGCTTTTGCCGAATTTTGAAAGCTGCTGCGCGAGGCGTTCTTCTGTTATCGGCTTATTTATCGCGCCTTCCGCCTTCTCTGTGCTTTCGCACTCGGCACATATCCCGTTTTCTGTGTTTATTTTGATGTAAAGTTTTTCGCCTTTACGCATTTTGCAGTATATATCCACATATATCCGGCGCGAAATATCGGGCACATTGTTGCTTTTTATCAGGCTTTCCGCGGTATTGCCCGGGGTTTGATAACTCATCATATGTGCGCCGACATTTCCCCGGAAATACCCATCGGTAAATCCGCTGCGCGAAAAAGTGTTTCCCAGGATTTGCTTATCTTCTGCCGAAACTCTGCCCGGGTTGTCAAGGTATTTCCTGTACACCGACACAACCTCCGAAACATATTCGGGTCGCTTAAGCCTTCCCTCAATTTTGAGCGACGTCACCCCGCATTTTTCCAGATTGCCGAGCGAATCTATAAGCGACATATCCTTTGGGCTCAGGAGGTATCCTTCCTTCAGCTTTTTGCCGCCGCGAAAATAGCGGTACGGCAATCGGCACGGCTGTGCGCACATTCCGCGGTTGCCGCTTCTTTGCCCAATCACACTGCTCATCAGACATTGCCCCGAATAGCACATGCATATGGCGCCGTGGACAAAAACCTCAATTTCCGCCGTTGCCGCACGGCAGATGTCGGAAATTTGTTTTTGGGAAAGTTCCCTTGCAAGCACAATCCGTGAAAAACCCATTTCTTCAAGATATTTCACCGAAGATATGCTTGCCGCCGTCATCTGTGTGCTTGCATGCAGCGGCAAATCCGGGTACATATTCCTCACGGCATGCGCCATGCCTATGTCCTGAACTATGACCGCGTCAACCCCCGCATCATTCAAAAAGCCCATGTATTCCAAAAAATCATCTGTTTCGTCGGGTTTTACAAGAATATTTGCCGCCACATGCAGTTTTACGCCGTGCAGATGGCAAAATCTCACAGCATCTTCAATTTCCTGTCTTGAAAAATTTTTGGCACTCTTCCTTGCCGAAAAACGCTCGCCCCCGATGTATACGGCATCGGCGCCGCTTTGCACAGCAGAGGCAAGCGCCTCGGGCGAACCCGCCGGCGCAAGCAATTCCATCACTTTTGCACCTGTTCTTTCCGAAATTTTGCCAGTTCTTTTTCAAGCGCCTTTATCCGTGTCGTTGCACGTGTAAGTTCTTTTGAATATTCAACCAGCCGTTTTCCCAAATCCTCGTCCTCTTTTTCCTGTTTTTCTGTGTTTACGGTTTTCTTTTCATAATCGTCACAGTATTTCAAAGCTGTCAGAACCGCCGCCTGTTCAAAGCTCAGGCCCACATTTGCCCTGACCAGCCCGGAGATTTCTCTGTCAACCTTTTTTGCTATATCGACAAGATAATCCGGGTCATCGCCTGATGTGAGATAAAAGCATCTCCCTCCGATTGTAACCCTGACTTTGTCCTGTTTTTTCATAAATTTCCACCCCACGGTATATAGTATTACTTATTATACTACTTTTTTTTATATAAATCAATAGATGTATTTTAAAAAAATATTTTTTGGACATTTTTCTGTAAAGTAAAAAACTTCACACGTGCAAAATTGCTTGAAAAAATCACCGGATTGTGATATACTTAAAATAAACAGGTAATTGCAAAACATAAATTTTGCAATTACCCGACTCAACAAAAACGGAGAGATAAAAATGATTGTACACCCATTTCCGCCCTTGTATGACAAAAAGTCAAAAGTGCTGATTCTCGGCAGTTTCCCCTCGGTAAAGTCAAGAGAGATGCTGTTTTTTTACGGACACCCCCAAAATCGGTTTTGGAAGGTCACTTCTGCCGTCTTTTCTGTCCCCGCGCCCGTCACCGTGCCCGAGAAAAAGCAATTTTTGCTTGACAATCATCTTGCCCTTTGGGACGTAATCGCGTCTTGCGAAATCTCGGGCAGTGCCGACAGTACAATAAAAAATGCCGTTCCAAACGACATTTCCGAAATTCTTGATAATTCTGACATACAAAAAATCTTCACCAACGGCAAAACCGCGGCAAAGTATTATGATAAATATATAAAACCGCAAATCGGAAGAGAATCCGTGTGCCTCCCCTCCACATCGCCGGCAAATGCGGCGTGGACTCTTGAAAAACTTGTCGGCGCATGGAATGTGATAAAAATATAATTACATCTTTTTGGCCGGCATGGTTTTCAGGTCTGCCAGATAGTCCGCATAACCTTTCAGAATAATTTCATTTTTTTCTGCATCAATCACCGTTACCGATGCATTTGGCGCCCACGGCAATCCATCTTTACAATCAATGTTCTTCCCCATGACATAATGTGTCAAAATCAAAATCGGCGTGGAATGCGTGGCAATCAAAATCGTTTTGCCGCTGTTTTCTGCCACAATTTTCTTATACGCCTTTACAATTCTGTTGCGCAGCTCCTTTGTGCTTTCTCCGCCGGTGCACACTGCGTTTTCCTTGTCATTATGCCAGTTTTCATAATCTTTTGCATACTTTTCTTCAATCTCGGCATACTTCATGCCCTCCCATTTGCCGGCATATATTTCGCGCAGATTCTTGTCCACGGCAATCTCCAGTCCCAAAGCCCTTGCGGTCGGCACGGCAGTATTGTATGCCCTTTTCAAATCGCTGGCATAAATCACATCAATCGGATATTTCTTCAGATATTCCGCCGCGGCTTGTGCCTGTTTATATCCTTTTTCACTCAAATCCCAATCGGTGTGCCCCAAAAATACATGTTTTCTGTTGCCGATGCTTTCTCCGTGACGCAGCAAAATAACTTTTGTCATCATTTACACCTCTGCAATTCCATTGTCAAGCAAAGTCTGTACAAATGCACGTATATCCTCCTTGGCGGTTTCTTCCGATACACCGTATTCTGCCATAAATTTTTCCAGCAAATCATATTTGTCAATCCCGTTTTGCATAAGTTCCCAGATGAACTTTCCGCTTTCATTTATCGTGATTACGCCGTTGAAGTCCACAGCCTCTTCGCCAATCGGCACAACAACAGAATTGCCTGCCACCTCGCGCACTAAAAAACCTTCTTTTATCCTCATAAAGCTCATATCCTTTCCTGTTTCCTTGGTTTCAAGTATATCACAAATATATCTTTTTTGCAACAGATAAAAAAAATATATAGACTTTGCACAAAAAGTATGTTATAATCTTTTCAGAATATATAAATCTATCGGAGGTAAAAATCATGAATATTTTCAAAAAGTTCATTCCTGCTCTGCTGGCAGTTTCTGTGACCGCCGCGACTGCATATGCCGCGGATTTTCCCGACATGCCGCAGGACTGGACTGCCGAAAGCCTGGTAAAGGCGGTCGACAACGGTCTTTTAAGCGGATTTGAGGACGGGACAATACGCCCGGCAAACAAAATCACCCGTGCGCAGATGGCGGCGATAATCACAAGGAGTTTCGGCGCATCAAAAGCCGCAGATCTTTCCGAATTTTCCGACGTAAACCAAAATGACTGGTTTTATGAATCCTTTGCGCAAGCCGTGCAGATGCAAGCTTTCAACGGCGACGACAGAAAGCTTTTAAATCCTTCAAACCCAATCACATTCCAGGAATGTTTCAAGGTTGTCGCAAGCGTGTTTGGACTCATAGCAAATACAGAGGACAAGTATCAAAACAATGACCTGAAAATCCAGGATTTATCAGTTCTGGACAAATTTGCCGACGGAAGCGAAGTTTCCGACTGGGCAAAGCCATATGTCGCGGCGATTGTATCCGGCGGATACTGGGACGGAATTGACGGGAAACTGACCCCAAAAGAGCACATCACCCGCGCGCAGTTTGCGGTGCTTATGGACAAAATGGTCACCACATACATAAACGCCCCGGGCACATACAAAGACCTCCCGGCAGGCAATATCATGATTAAAGCAGGCAATGTAAACATTGACGGGCTGGATTCTTCGAGCTATGTCATAATAAGCGACGGCGTGCCGCAAAGTGACAGCGGCGTAACCTTTACAAATTCCAAGCTTGACGGCAGGCTGGTCATTCGCGGCGGCGGACAAAACACAGCCTTCACCGGATTTTTAAAGGATTTTGTCATATTGAACCCTGACTTGAACCTGATTGCAAACCTTTCCAACATAAAAACAGTAAAAGGATACATCAAGGACAGCTCTTCGTCGTGGACATACACATTTGGAGGCTGAGAAAAAATTGCCGTTGAGGGACTGTAAAAATGCAAATTTTTTACAGTCCCTTTATGTATTATCATGTAATTGTAAAACTAACGTTTTACAATTACCTATATTATAAAACGGAGAAAATATCATGGAAAACCTGAACACACTATTGGAATTTCTCACTGAAAGCTCCAATATCCAAATATGCATCACCGACATTTCCGGGATTCTGAGTATTCCCGCTCTTTCGGTTTTGCCGAAATACCGTATTCATTCAAAGCCGTTTTGCGACACCGCAAAGATGACATTGACGGGCTACAACCTCTGCATGCGCTGCAAAGGTGCGTGCAACAAAATTGCCGCACAAAAAAAGCGCCCTTTCGGCGGACTTTGTGCTTTCGGGCTTTACGAAGTGGTTTTTCCTGTCATAATCGGTTCTGACGCCGCATGCATAGTTTATATCGGCAACATCGTCACCGATTGCGGAGAAAGCCGCAAAAAACTCTTACGTGCGGCAGAAGTCTGCGGCAGCGACTACCCCATTCTTTCAAAATTGATGGAAGATGCAGTCGATACCCCGTCGTGCGAAAAATATTTTTCCATGGCGCAAATCATTGCAGACTACATAAGACTCCTGTACAAATCAGCACCCGAAACCCCGTCCGCATACCACTGGGCTGTCAAAACCGCCATGCAATATGCCGAATCAAACTATTACCATCCGCTTTCTCTCAAAGCAATTGCCGACTCCTGCTTTATAAACGAAAAATACCTCGGCAGAACATTCAAAATCCAGACAGGCAAAACCTTCCACGAATATCTTACCGAGATACGTCTGAATCATGCCGTATCTCTTTTGGAAAGCACAAATCAATCGGTTTTGCAAATTGCGCTTGAATCGGGATTCAACTCACCCTCATATTTCAACCGTGCGTTTTTCAAAAAATACGACATTACGCCCAAAAAATACAAAAAAAATATTGAGGCAAAATAAAATTTTTGCCTCAATATTTTTATCAGAATCTGAAATCTCTCTTTCCGTTTTTGATATTTTGGAGGTTTTCCAGAACAATCTTCTTTACCTTTTCATTCGGTATTGTTTCAATGTCTTTTTCTATAAGTTTTTCACCGATTTCTTTTGTTTCGGGTGATGCATAATCCTCCAGATATTCCTGCAAAGTCATCAATGCATTCGGCAGACAGCAGTTCTGAATCTGACCGCTTTTGCACAGCGACATAAACCTGTCGCCGGTCCTTCCCTCTCTGTAACATGCCGTGCAAAAGCTTGGGATATACTGCATCTGCATAAGCCACTTTACAACATCATCAAGCGTCCTCTTGTCCTCAACGTCAAACTGCTCTGACTTGTTGTCCTCTTCCTCCGGCTCGACATAGCCGCCGACGCTTGTCCTGGAGCCGCCGCTTATCTGCGATATCCCCAGGTGCAGCACTTTTTCTCTGCATGCTTTGCTCTCCCTTGTAGAAACAATCATGCCGGTATACGGCACTGCAATCCTGATGCATGCAACAAGCTTTGCAAAGGTTTCATCATCAATTCCGTTGTCAAAGCTGTCAGCGTCAATGTCGTCGGCATGCCTGATTCTCGGCACGCTTATGGTGTGCGGCCCGACGCCGAAAGCACTTTCAAGGTGCTCTGCATGCATCAAAAGCCCTGCAAATTCATATCTGTAAAGCTCCAGCCCGAAAAGCACACCCAGCCCCACGTCATCAATGCCGCCCTGCATAGCCCTGTCCATCGCCTCTGTGTGATATGCATAGTTATGCTTCGGGCCTGTCGGGTGCAGTTTCTCATAGCTTTCCTTGTGATAGGTTTCCTGGAAAAGAATGTATGTGCCGATGCCGGCGTCCTTAAGCTTTCTGTAGTTTTCCACGGTTGTGGCGGCGATGTTGACATTGACACGCCTTATGGCGCCGTTTTTGTGCTTAATCGAATATATTGTTTTGATACATTCCAATATATATTCAATCGGGTTGTTGACAGGGTCCTCCCCCGCCTCGATTGCAAGACGTTTGTGTCCCATGTCCTGCAAGGCAATAACCTCACGTTTTACTTCCTCCTGGGTAAGCTTTTTCCTTGCGATGTGTTTGTTTTTCATGTGATACGGACAGTATACACAGCCATTTACACAATAGTTTGAAAGATAAAGCGGTGCAAACATCACAATTCTGTTTCCATAAAAATCCTTTTTTATCTGTTCTGCCAAGGCATATATTTCCTTGTTTTTTTCTTCGATGTCACAATCCAGAAGCACCGCCGCCTCACGGTGTGAAAGCCCTTTTCTCAGCTTTGCTTTTTCCAGAATTTCATCAATCAGTTTTGCGTTGCTTTTGTTTTCTTTTGCGTAGTCCAGGGTCGCCAGGATTTCTTCATGAGAAATAAAATCCTCCGCCCTTGGTGATTTTGGGTCATACATAATAATACTCCTCTCTTCCGAATCAGAAAAATCTTTTTCGTCAGTAAAATTTTTATATAAATCAGACCTTTGAAAGAAGTGTCTTGACACTTATCCCCTTCAAATGTCCCAATTTACCCGACATTGCGTTGATTATATCCTGCGGCGCGTCCACCGCCACGCTTATCACGGATATGTTTTTCTTCCTGTACGGCACGCCCATTCTGCCGATTATAAATTCATTATACTTGTGAAGAATTGCGTTCAATTCATCAATATGTTCGTAGCTTTCCACCACAACACTGATGAGCGCCACTCTGGTGTCCATCATGCAAACACTTCTTTCAGCCAGCTGCATGCAAGGTCAATCCAGCCCTTTGCATTTCCGCTCACCTTTTCGTCGTCGCCCAGACCCACTTCTTTGTTTACTATAGACAATCCGTGGCGTCCTTCGGGATATATGTGCATTTCAAACGGTATGTCATGCTCTCTGAGTGCATTTGCAAAAAGCAGACTGTTCTCAACCGGCACCCCGGCGTCAGAAAACGTATGCCAAAGGAAGGTCTTAGGTGTGTCTTTGTTGACCTGTTTTTCAAGCGACATTTTCTCCACCAGTTCCTTGTCGTCACCGCAAAGGTTGTTAAAAGACCCCCTGTGTGCCTTTTTGCCCGAAGTGATGACCGGGTATGACAAAATCATCGCGTTGGGTTTATTTTCCTCATTTTCCGTTTTTATCGGTTCCTGGTTCCAGAAAACACCCAAAGAGCATGCCAGATGTGACCCTGCCGAGAAACCGCAAACCGCGATTTTATCCTTTTCTATGCCCCACTCGTCCGCATGCTCTCTTATCATTTCCACAGACTTTGACACTTCCTCCAAAGCCTTCGGGTATCTGCTGGGATATACGGAATATCTCAGCACAAATGCATTGAACCCTGCCGCAAGAAAACGCATAGCCACAGGCTCTGCCTCTATGGGCGCACAGCCGGAATATCCGCCGCCCGGGCAGACAAGGACAGCCGGGCGCTTTGATACCGCCAGCCCGGTATTATCCAGTATATATGTCGTAAGTGTGGGTGTATACCCGTTTTCTTCTTCTCTCAGTTTGAATACTTTGTTTATCATTTTATCCGTCCCTTTCAAAAATTTTTGATTCGTTTCATATATCCGTCAAAATTATATTTCAAATCTTCCATGCAATCTCCGCCAAATTTTTCCAGGAATGCCTTCGCGGCCTCAAACGCCGCCGCCGCCTCCACAACAACGGCACACGCGGGCACGGCACAAACATCGGAACGCTCCACCGAAGCCTTTGTCCCCTCCCTTGTGTTGATGTCAACCGTCCCCAGCGGATTATAAAGCGTCGGTATCGGTTTCATTGCCGCCCGCACAATTATCGCCTCTCCGTTTGACATTCCGCCCTCAATGCCGCCGGCATTGTTGGTGATTCGCCGATATTCTCCGTCGTAGACAATCTCATCATGCACCTGTGAGCCGGGCTTTTTCGCCGCCTCAAATCCCGCACCGAACTCAACTCCCTTTATCGCCTGTATGCTCATCACGGCAAAGGCAAGCCTTGCGTCCAGCTTTCTGTCATAATGCACATAACTGCCGATGCCCGGCGGCATGCCCAGAATCCTGGTTTCCACGATTCCGCCGCATGATTCTCCGGAGGCTTTTATATTGTCGATATACTCCATCGCCGCGCGTGCGGATTCCTCGTCCCCAAATCCGACCTCCGACTTTGCGGCTCTCTCAAAAAAATCCGCATCTTCGGGGTTCCCGGCGTCCTTGACAGTACCGATGCTCACAACCCTCGACAAAAACTTTATGCCAAAAGGCTCTGTCAATTGTTTTGCCAAAGCCCCCGCCGCGACGCGCACCGCGGTTTCCCGTGCGCTGGCACGTTCAAGCACATTTCTCAAATCACGGTGATTATATTTCATACCGCCCGAAAGGTCTGCATGTCCGGGCCTTGGCGAGAACACTTCTTTCAGACTCTGCGCGCTCTCCGCGCCCATTATATGCTCCCAGTTTTCCCAGTCTTTGTTCTCAATCTTCATGCATATCGGGCTGCCAAGCGTATACCCTCCGCGCACACCTGAAAGAATTTCAACCCTGTCGGTTTCAATTTTCATTCTGCCACCGCGGCCATAGCCCATCTGCCGCCGTGCCAGGTCATTGTTTATTTTTGCAGCATCAACCCTGACCCCGGCGGGCATGCCTTCCACAATCACATCAAGACACTTGCCGTGGGTTTCTCCCGATGTCAGATATCTAAGCATTGTTATTCATTCCTTCATCTATTTTAACCGCATCTTCGCAGTCTTTTTCATTATATCACTTTCCCCCGCCATTTTCAAGATTAATTTGACTTTAAACCCAAACATATTACATTTTTTTCAAATTCACAAGAAAAGCCGTATATCCTTATCCAAAAATATATATTTTGCCAAAAAGAAATTTTTCTTTTCAAAAAATATTGACAAACACGGTTAGTTGTGCTAAACTAACCGTTGAAAAGGTTAGCGAATGCTAACCATATATATTGTACATTGGTTAGCTTGTTCTAACCGGAACGGAGGTAACAAAAATGATGCCGCTCAGCTTAGCAAATGTGGGAGAAGATAACATCATAAAAAAAATCGGCGGAAATCCCGAAGTGAAAAAACACTTGGAAAACCTGGGATTTGTCGTGGGGGGCAATGTACGGATTATAAACACCCTCGGCGGCAATGTCATTGTAAACGTCAAGGAAGCGCGGATTGCCATCAGCAAAGAAATGGCGCAAAAAATTATGATTTGATTCATTTGTTTTGCACGGCGCTGCCCCGGCGGTTCACAACAGTTTTTTAATTGTAAAGCGCAAGTTTTGCAATTACATATATATTAAAACAGGGAGGAATAAAAATGAACACTTTGAAACAAGCAAAAATCGGCGACACCGTCACTGTGGTAAAGCTCCATGGCGAAGGCGCCGTAAAAAGAAGGCTTATGGATATGGGGATAACCAAAGGCACTTCGGTACATATCAGGAAGGTTGCGCCGCTTGGCGATCCGATTGAAGTGACCGTCCGCGGTTATGAGCTTTCGCTGCGCAAGGCAGACGCAGAAATGATTGAAATTCAATAAAAGGAGAGAAACGATTATGAATATCAGAATTGCCCTTGCAGGTAATCCAAACTGTGGTAAAACCACATTGTTCAATGCCCTGACAGGTTCAAACCAGTTTGTGGGGAACTGGCCCGGCGTCACGGTTGAGAAAAAAGAAGGTAAGCTGAAAAAGCATGACGGAGTAATCATCACCGACCTTCCGGGAATATATTCACTTTCCCCGTACACTCTTGAAGAAGTTGTCGCAAGAAATTATTTGATTGACGAACGTCCCGATGCAATATTAAACATCATAGACGGCACAAACCTTGAGAGAAACCTCTACCTCACAACACAGCTGACAGAGCTCGGCATACCTGTTGTCATCGCAATCAACATGATGGACGTTGTGAAGAAGAACGGCGACAAAATCAACATTGCAGAACTTTCGCGTGAGCTTGGGTGCAAAATCGTAGAGATATCCGCCCTCAAAAACGACGGAGTCATGACAGCGGCAGAAGAGGCAATCAAAGCCGCCAAAAACGGCAAAACCGTGCCGATGCACACCTTCAGCGGCGCTGTTGAACATGCAATTGCGCACATTGAAGAAGCAGTTCTTCACAACATGCCCGAAGATGAGCAGAGATGGTATGCAATAAAAATCTTTGAAAGAGATTCGAAAATCATTGAAAAACTTAAGATTGATGACAATGTCATGAAGCATATCGAATCCGATATCAAAGCGGCGGAAGAAGAGCTTGACGACGATGCGGAAAGTATAATCACCAATGAAAGATATGTCTATATCGCCCAAATCATAAAGGGATGCTATAAAAAGAAAAATGTCGGCAAGCTTTCGACTTCCGACAAAATCGATAAAGTTGTCACAAACCGTTGGCTGGGCTTGCCGATATTTGCCGTAATTATGTATCTGGTATACTACATTTCGATGGTTACTGTCGGTTCTATGGCAACCGACTGGGCAAATGACGGACTTTTCGGCGACGGCTGGCATCTGTTCGGAATCGGCAGTGCCGCATATAACGAAAAAGCCGAAGAATTCGGCGACGCATCATCGGTTATAAACGGCTATATCGAATATGCCGCAGGCAAAGGCGTAGACACAGAAGCAGTTGAAGCCGCACTGGACACCGAATCCGAAAATTTCAGCACTGACGCTGCAAAAGCCGCTCTGGTTGAATTTTCGGAAACAACAACCGACATCGGCGATGCATCATACACAGTTGTTGACGAAGAAACACAAGAGCCGACCGACGAAACAAAAACACATGATGACTTGGTTGCGGCAATAAAGACATATGAAAGCTATGGCTGTGAAGACCCCGACCCGGCAGCTGACGGAGTATGGGTTCCCGGTATCCCTGTTTTGGTAGAGTCACTTCTCACAAAAATAAATTGCCAGGAATGGCTGTCAGGACTTATCCTGGACGGTATCGTAGCCGGTGTCGGCGCGGTTCTCGGCTTTGTTCCTCAGATGCTTGTATTGTTCCTCTTGCTTGCATTCCTGGAAGCATGCGGATATATGGCAAGAATTGCATTTGTGCTTGACAGAGTATTCAGAAAATTCGGGCTTTCCGGTAAATCATTTATCCCTATGCTTATAGGCACAGGCTGTGGTGTTCCGGGTATAATGGCTTCGAGAACCATTGAAAATGACCGTGACCGCAAAATGACAATCATGACAACAACCTTTATCCCCTGCGGTGCAAAGGTTCCGTTTATCGCAATGATTGCCGGCGCAATCTTCAGCGGTTCTGCATGGGTTGCAACGTCAGCATACTTCATCGGTATGGCGGCAATCGTTGTTTCCGGCATCATGCTCAAAAAGACAAAGATGTTCTCCGGCGACCCCGCACCGTTTGTAATGGAGCTTCCGGCATATCACATGCCTACTCTCTTAAACGTTTTGCGCAGCATGTGGGAACGCGGCTGGTCATTCATCAAAAAAGCAGGCACAATTATCCTTTTGTCAACAATCCTTGTATGGTTTACAACATATTTCGGATTTGTAGACGGCAAATTCACCATGCTTTCCGACGAACAGCTTGACATGAGCATACTTGCAACAATCGGCGGCGAAATCGCATGGATATTCAAGCCTCTCGGCTGGGGCACATGGCAAGCAGCCGTTGCTTCAATCACAGGTCTTGTCGCAAAAGAAAACATTGTCGGCACAATGGGTATCCTTTATGGCGGTGCAGAAACATACAACAACCTCAGAGAAGCATTCACAGGAATCAGTGCATATTCATTCCTCGTATTCAACCTTCTTTGTGCCCCCTGCTTTGCGGCAATCGGTGCAATAAAGCGTGAAATGAACAATGCAAAATGGACATGGTTTGCAATTGGATATCAGTGTATATTTGCTTATGCTGTGGCATTGGTTATCAACCAAATCGGCGGACTCTTCACAAACAATGTCAATGTAGTCGGCGTCATTGCCGCTGCCGCTGTCATTGCAGTGATTATATACATGCTCTTCAAGCCTTACAAAGAAGCAAACACATTGAAAACCAACGTAAAAATTTCAAAATAATTGAAACCGCAATTCTGCCCGTACCGCCTCGGGCGTATCGGGCAGAATTTGGTTTAAAATTTTATGTAATTGTAAAACTAACGTTTTCCAATTACCTGTTTAGGTAAATTGCAAAGGAGGATATTAAGTTATGACATGGTTTTTAAACAATATCGGAACAATCGCAGTCTTGCTTATACTTGCGGCAATTGTCACATTTATCGTGATTCACCTGAAAAAGGAGAAATCCGCCGGGAAATCCTCTTGCGGCTGCAACTGTGCAAGCTGTGCACTGCACGGAAAATGCCACAGCGGAAAGAAGGCATAAACCGATGGGAAACAACGTTCAATCGTTTTTATACGGAATTTCTTCGCTTATTCTTTGTTTTGCCCTGCTTGGTGTTTCATCATACATAAAGAAAAAGTGCAGAGATTTCCTGAAAGAAAACAAAACATAAAAATAAGAATCGGAGCAAAAATATGAGTATTGTAATAGTCGGCGGACATGACCGTATGCACTGCAAATACAAGGAAATATGCAAAAAGTACGGCTGCAAGTGCAAGGTATTCACACAATGTCCCGCAAATTTCAAAAACCAAATAGGCAACCCGGACATGGTGATTGTTTTCACCGGCACGGTTGCACACAAGATGGTGTCAATAGCATCACAACAAGCTGAAAAATCCGGGGCTTGTCTGAAACACTGCAATTCCTCAAGCGGAAGTGCCCTCAATGACGCTCTGCAAGATTATTTCGGCATAAAAGCTTAATTTTTTTGATGCATGGTTAGTTCAAACTAACCATAATGGAGGATATTATGCTGGAAACATTAATTGCCGAGCGGTGCGGTCCCGCACTTGCCGGGATAAAGCCGGGCAATCTGGCGGCATGCTGTGTTGCCAAAATCCCGGATTTGAAAAAACGCATAAAAAAACTGAATAAAGAATTGAACAATACGGGTATATATCTGGAAATACTGTGTGAATGTCCGGCACGCGCACTCTTGTTTGTGTACAGGGAAAAACAACTGAAAAACTACCTTTGGTGCCCCGATATCCGTGTTTTACTGAACCAATACGGTTACGGAGATTGTCATTCTGTTTCCGATTACATATCACGGCTGAAATCCAGGCTCAACGGATTTGAATTCCCCCACGAAATCGGCGCATTTTTGGGTTATCCCGCACACGACATATATGGTTTTATCCATCACAAAGACACGGGTTGTCTTTTGTGCGGAGAATGGAAAGTATATAAAAACCCGGAATCAGCAAAAATATTGTTTGCAAGATATAAAAAATGCCGGTGTGCAATCTTGAAAAAGCTTGCCGACGGTCAAACCCTCACACAGATTTTTTGTACGGCATAAATATGCAAAACAACATTGCCCCAAACGGCAATTTGTTATAAAAAAACACTAAGGAATCCCTTAAAAATTTTATCAAAAGGAGGTTTTACACATGAGTAAAACAGCAATCATTTATTGGAGCGGAACAGGAAACACAGAAGCAATGGCAGAGGCAATTTTTGACGGTGCAAAAGAAGTCAACCCCGATACTGCCCTCTTCTCTGTTTCGGAAATTTCGGCAGACGAGGCGGCAGCATATGATACACTGATTCTGGGCTGCCCGGCAATGGGCGCAGAAGTCCTGGAAGAAAGCGAATTTGACCCCTTCTTCACAGAATTGGAATCAAAGCTTTCCGGGAAAAAGGTTGCACTCTTCGGCTCTTATGGCTGGGGTGACGGCGAATGGATGAGAAACTGGGAGGAACGCGTCAATGCCTCAGGTGCACAGCTTTTGGGCGGAGAAGGCTTGACGGTGAACGAATCACCTGATGCCGATGCACTTGAGGATTGCAAAAATCTCGGGAAAACATCAGCACAATAAAAAAGGGAATGTAAAAAAACTCCGGAACGCAAGAAAAGAATTAAAGCACACATATTATAAAAAATATAATTGATACAGTTTAGCTTTATCATGACAGAAAAATCAAAAAATATAATTTTTCATATAATTTTTCCTTTTCTTGCTATCAACAAACTTCGTCACTTGGCGTACCCATGTACGCCGTCGGATAACCCAAAGCCAAAGCTTTGGCTCAGTTTGTTAATTCCAAAGTTTTTTTCCTATCCCCTTGAAAAAACAAGGGGCTGATTAAAAAGTCAATTGACTTTTTAATCAGCCTGTTTTTTTATCTTTCCAAAGCCTGTTTCAGGTCTGCAATGATGTCGTCCGCATCTTCTATGCCGATGCTCAGCCTTATCAAATCCTCCCCAATCCCACATTCTTCCAGCTGTTTTGCAGTCATCTGACGATGCGTCGTGCTTGCCGGGTGCAGTGCACATGTGCGAGCGTCAGCCACATGTGTGACGATAGCCGCCAGTTTCAGGTTGTCCATCACCTTGATTGCCGCATCTCTTCCACCCTTCACGCCAAAGCTTATCACACCGCTTGCGCCGTCGGGCAGGTATTTTTCCACCATGCTGTGATACTTGCTGCTTTCCAGTCCCGGATAGTTCACCCACGCAACCGAAGGGTGGTTTTCCAAAAACTGTGCTGTCCTCAGCGCATTTTCCGAATGTTTCGGCATACGCAAATGCAGTGTTTCCAGCCCAAGATTCAGCAAAAATGCATTCATTGGTGCCGGGCTTGCGCCGAGGTCACGCATCAGCTGTGTGCGTGCTTTTGTTATATATGCGCTTTTGCCAAATTTGTCAGCATAAACCACACCGTGATAAGAATCGTCGGGTGTTGTAAATTCGGGGAATTTTCCGCTTTTTTTCCAGTCAAAGTTTCCGCTGTCAACAATCACTCCGCCCAAAGCTGCCGCATGACCGTCCATATATTTTGATGTGGAATGTATCACAATATCCGCCCCCCACTCAATCGGTCTGCAAAGAACCGGCGTTGCAAAAGTATTGTCCACAATAAGAGGAATCTCGTTATCATGTGCCAGTGCGGCAAACTTTTCAATGTCAAGCACATTCAAAGCCGGGTTTGATATCGTTTCGCCCAAAACGGCTTTTGTGTTGCTTTTTATATATTTCTTCAGAGTGTCCAAATCGTCATCGGGGTTGACAAATGTCACATCCACCCCAAAGCGTCTGAGAGTGACGCCCAAAAGGTTGAAAGTGCCGCCATACACCATTGAAGAGCACAAAACATGGTCGCCCTCTTTGCATATGGTCATGACCGCCAGAAGAGTCGCCGCCTGCCCGGCAGAAGTGAGCATTGCGCCGATGCCGCCTTCAAGCATTGCAATCTTTTCTTCCACAAAGCCGGCTGTCGGGTTTGCCAGGCGTGTATAAAAATACCCCTCTGCCTCCAGGTCAAACAATTTTCCCATGTCATCACAGCAATCATATTTGTATGTTGTGCTCTGATATATGGGCATCACCCTTGGTTCTCCATTTTTCGGGGAATATCCTCCCTGCACACATTTTGTCTGTATCTTCATCTGCATCAAGACCTTTCATTTGTTGTTCTGTTTATTGATATTTTATATACATATCACGGTTTTGTCAAGGGAAAATGTGTATAATGTAAAAAGTTCATAAAACTTAAACAAACTTGTTGACATATAACATAAATAATGATAATATATATTTAATATTTAAGGTAGAGGCGCGTTCTTTATCAGTAACCGTACTTCAGACAGCGGTGTCGCAGAGTATGGCGAAAGGAAATAACGCCGAGGTTCACCGATTGGCCGCTTAATCGGTTTGCCGGTTGCAATGTTAAGAGCATTGTGACTGTCATCATTACAAATGATGGAGAGCTACTGCAAAATACATTGTTTTGTGTTATTTTGGCAATGGCTTCTCGGGCTGTTGTCATTTTTGTTATACAAAAACACAAACCACATTACCGGAAAGGAAAGAAATAAGATGAAAAAAAATTACAAAATCGGCATTATAGGCGCAACGGGTATGGTTGGGCAGAGATTTATCACACTGCTTTACAATCACCCATGGTATACGATTGAGGTTTTGGCGGCCTCGCCGAGGAGTGCAGGCAAAACATATAAAGAGGCAGTGGGCGCGCGTTGGGCAATGGACATCGAAATACCCGAAAATGTGGCAAACATGGTAATCATGGACGCCGCAGCAGATGTGCAGAAAATTGCAGAAAAGGTTGATTTTGTTTTCTGTGCCGTAGACATGAAAAAAGATGAAATACGCGTGCTTGAAGAAGCGTATGCCAAAGCAGAATGCCCTGTTATTTCCAATAACTCTGCACACCGCCACACCCCCGACGTACCGATGATTATCCCGGAAATAAACCCGGAACATGTGGAAATCATCTCCGCACAAAGGAAGCGTCTGGGCACAAAACGCGGATTTATTGCAGTAAAATCAAACTGTTCAATCCAAAGCTATGTCCCTGCCCTGCATCCGCTGATGAAATACGGCGTGACAAAATGCCTGGCAACAACCTATCAGGCAATCTCCGGTGCAGGCAAAACCTTTGAAACATGGCCCGAAATGATTGACAACCTTATCCCCTACATCGGCGGTGAAGAAGAAAAATCCGAAAAAGAACCGCTGAAGGTTTGGGGACATATCAAAAATGATGAAATCGTTGATGCTGATTCTCCGTCCATAACCACACAGTGCCTGAGAGTGCCGGTTTCCAACGGGCACATGGCGGCAGTTTTTGTGAGCTTTGAGGAAAAGCCGTCAATCGAAGAAATAAAACAAGCATGGAAAGATTTTGCCGGTGAACCGCAAAAGCTTGGTCTGCCGCATGCGCCAAAGCAGTTTATCAATTACTTTGAAGAGGACAACAGACCGCAGACAAAGCTTGACAGAAATCTGGAAGGCGGCATGGCGGTGTCGGTCGGCCGTCTGAGAGAGGACACCCAATACGACTACAAATTTGTTTGTCTTTCACACAACACCCTCAGGGGCGCAGCAGGCGGCGCTGTCCTCATGGCAGAACTGCTGACCGCAAAGGGATATATGGACTGATTCTCAGATATCGGCACAGAAATTCCATGTGCACATGTTGATTATATTTTTTGAAAGGAATGATATATATGAAGAAATTGCCGTTTAAAGGCTCCGGTGTCGCTATAGTAACACCGTTTAACGAAAGTGGGATTGATTTTGACAAATTCGGAGAAATCATCGAAATGCAGATTGCAAACAAAACAGACGCCATCGTTGTCGCCGGCACAACCGGAGAAGCCTCCACCATGCCCGACGCAGAGCACATCTCCAGCATAGAATATGCCGTCAAAAAGGTTGCCTCACGAGTACCGGTGATTGCCGGTACGGGCAGCAACGACACTCCGCACGCAATTTCTCTTACAAAAGCGGCACAAAGGGTTGGGGCTGATGCTGTTTTATCTGTCACTCCTTATTATAACAAAGCAAACAAAACAGGTCTTATCGCACATTTCAGGGCAATTGCCGATGCGACAGACTTGCCTGTCATTCTGTACAATGTTCCTTCCAGAACAGGTGTAAATTTTTCGATAGATGTTTTGAAAGAACTGGCAAAAGTCGAAAACATCGTTGCCGTCAAAGAGGCAAGCGGAAACATCAGCTATGCGGCAAAGGTCGCCGCAGAGGTGCCGGAACTTCATCTTTATTCCGGCAATGACGATGTGGTTGTCCCGCTTCTTTCGCTGGGCGCAAAAGGCGTAATATCGGTTGCCGCAAACATACTTCCGCGCGAGATGCATGATATGTGTGAATTGTATGAAAGAGGCAATGTTGCATCTTCAAGGAAATTACAGCTTGAATTGCTTGACATTATAAACGGATTGTTTATCGAAGTAAACCCCGTGCCCGTCAAAACAGCCATGAATATCCTGGGGTACAATGTCGGCAAGCTGCGCATGCCTTTGGGTGACATGGAAGAATCGAACTGCAATACTCTTTGTGCTCTGCTGCAAAAGCATAACATAACAAAACTCTGAAATCCTATGCGGAGGTGACTTCAAATGATAAATATAATACTGAGCGGCTGCAACGGACGTATGGGGCAGGTCATCACCCGGCTTGCCGCAGATGATGACAATATCGGGATAACGGCAGGATTTGACATAAACGACAAAATTGCAAATCTCTATCCCGTATTCCGCACACCCTCGGAATGTACCGAAAAAGCTGACGTCCTGATTGATTTTTCGCACCCCTCCGCATTTTCGGACGTGCTTGCCTTCTGTCTGGAATCCAACACGCCGGCAGTGATATGCACCACAGGTCTTTCGGCAGAACAGCGCGACACGCTGAAAAAAGAATCAAAAAATATCCCCATATTCTTCTCTGCAAACATGAGCCTCGGGATAAATCTTTTGACAGCATTGGCAAAAAAGGCAGCAAAACTGCTGGCAGACGGATATGACATAGAAATTGTGGAACGTCACCACAACCAAAAAGTCGACGCCCCTTCCGGCACGGCGCTTGCCATAGCAGACGGGATATCGGGAGTGCTTGACACTGCACCCGAATATGTCTATGACAGGCACAATGTGCGCCGCAAAAGGCGTAAAAATGAAATAGGCATACATTCGGTGCGCGGCGGCACAATAGTCGGCGACCATGAAATTATCTTTGCCGGCACGGACGAGGTTATTGAACTCAGGCACTCCGCACAGAGCAAAGAAGTGTTTGCCGCCGGCGCGCTGAAAGCCGCAAAATTTCTTACCGGCAAACCTAACGGCTTGTATTCCATGGACGATTTGGTAGCAAATATATAAAAAGGGTTGTAAAAAGCCAATCGGCTTTTTACAACCCTTTGCTTTTCAAAACGGATGTGAAAATGCTTCGGGATACCCGAAGGCGCGCTTTTAACATTCCGCTTTTCGGTGATATTTTTATTTTTTGTATACTTCCCTCTTCAGCACGCCGATATATGGGAGATTGCGCAAAATTTCATTATAATCCAGCCCATATCCCACAACATATTCGTCCGGGATGGCAATGCCGCTGTATTCCACATCTACAGGAGTCACACGCCTGGACGGCTTGTCAAGAAGCGTACATATCTTTATTGTCTTTGGGTTTCTTTCCCTCAAAAGCTCTTTCAGCTTGTGCAGCGTGTTTCCGCTGTCTATGATATCTTCAATTATGAGTACATTTTTATCCTTTATGTCGCTCCCCAAATCTTGTTTTATGTTGATAAACCCGCTTGACGCCGTGCCCGAGCCATAACTTGATGCACGCATAAAGTCTATCGTGACCGGCATGGTCAGTTCTTTCACCAAGTCAGCCGCAAAAATCATGCTTCCCTTTAAAATAACAACCACCAAAAGTTCTTCCCCGTTATAATCCGCATTGATTTTCTTTGCCAATTCTGTCACAGTATGTTTTATTTTCTCTGTCGACACAAGCACCTTTTCCACATATGGATGTAAATTTTCCGACATTTTGTAACCCCTCCGAAATATTCTGCATTTTTACTTGAAAAAAGCAACATTTTTTGATATAATATATTATAATACATTGTATTGATTTTTGCAAGAAGAATAGTAAATTTTTGTAAAAAAAGAGAGGAAGTGTAAATTGATGAAAAAAGCGTTATTGATTTCTGTCAAAGCCGGATATGGGCATCACTCAACAGCAAAGGCAATGATTGATTATTTCAAAAAGCTTAATGTTGAATGTGAAATGCTTGACACATTTGAATATATAAGTTCATTCCTCGGCGATTCTATCCAGGACGGTTATCTTTTGTCCACAAAATATATACCCGACTTGTACGGCAAAGTCTATGACAAGCTTGACAAAAACAACAAAGAACATGACAAGTATTCCCCCATAGCCGTGACATCAAAAATGGTCGCAAAAAAAATACGCGATTATGTTGTGTCCTATGGCGCGGACGTCATCATCGGCACACACAGTTATGCATGCATGCTTATGAGCTATATGAAAAAGAAGGAATATATCTCATGTCCCACATACGGCGTCGTGACCGACTTCACTGTGCACCCGCTCTGGGAAAACACAAAGCTTGACTATTATGTCACGCCAGATGCACTTTTAAACAACCAAATGGTCAAAAAAGGCATACCAAAAGATAAAATCCTCCCCTTCGGGATTCCGATTCAGGAAAAATTTTCTTTTAAAACCGAAAAATCCGAGGCAAGAAAGCTTCTGCACATAAAGGACAAGATGACAATTCTTGTCATGATGGGCTCCATGGGGTTTGGGAATATCCTGGAGGGTATGGAAAAAATCACATCAACAGAAGGCGATTTTCAGGTTCTGTGCGTCTGCGGCACAAATGAAAAAATGAAAAAACAGCTTTTGTCAAAAGAGTGGCCGAAAGATGTTTATATATACGGATTTGTGAACAATGTCGACACAATGATGGACGCCGCCGACTGCATAATCACAAAGCCCGGCGGACTCACCACTTCAGAACTTATGGCAAAAGGGCTCCCTGCTCTTTTGGTAAACCCAATCCCCGGGCAGGAGGACAGAAACATGGAATTTTTGGTAAACAGCGGCGCCGGGATAATGATTACAAAAACATTCCCCCTTGACGAGGCTCTTTATCAAATCATGAACACACCCTGGCGCATGGAGCTGATGAAAGAAAGTGTTTCCCACCTCGGCAAACCCGATTCCACAAAGAAATTATGTGAATTTATTATGAATAACCTTTAAAAAAATGATTGGTACAAGTAAAATGTGCCAATCTTTTTTTGTTAAGATTTACTATAACACCGATGTATGTTATAATAAACACAAATTGTGCTGCAAGGCATCCAAGCCTTGCTTCCTATGTTATAATAAACACTGCTAATGTTTTTAGACTCCGTCTAAAGTCTTTTATGTGTTTATTGAAACGGTGTGTTGCAAGGCATCCAAGCCTTGCTTCCTATGTTATAATACATTTTTTATCGGGGGTAAAATAATAAATTAAGGAGCGGGAGAAAATGAACAAATTTAAACAATTTCTAAAAAGAAAAGACATCACCTTTTCTGTAAAAAGATACTTTATAGACGCTTTGGGTGCCATGGCACAGGGGCTTTTTGCTTCTCTTCTGATTGGCACAATCCTTTCCACCATAGGTCAGCAGTTCGGCATTGAAACACTTTGCACTGTCGGGACATATGCAAAGAATGTCCAGGGCGTTGCCATGGCAATAGCCATAGGCTATGCACTCAAATGTCCGCCGCTTGTGCTTTTTTCCCTTTCCGCTGTGGGCTATGCGGCAAATGAGCTTGGCGGTGCAGGGGGGGCTTTTGCCGTGCTCATCATCACAATCATCGCCTCAGAACTCGGCAAGGCTGTCAGCAAGGAAACCAAGCTTGACATTTTGGTCACACCGATTGTCACAATATGCTCCGGCATATTGCTTGCCATAGGCATTGCTTCATACATAGGTATCGCCGCGACAGCTGTCGGCAAAGTCATAATGTGGGCGACAGAACTGCGCCCATTCCTAATGGGAATCATTGTTTCAGTGATTGTCGGCATCGCGCTCACTCTCCCCATTTCAAGCGCCGCGATATGTGCCGGGCTTTCGCTCACCGGCCTGGCAGGCGGCGCCGCATTGGCAGGCTGCTGTGCACAGATGATTGGTTTTGCGGTGATGAGCTTTAAGGAAAACGGCTGGGGCGGACTTTTTGCACAAGGGCTCGGGACAAGCATGCTGCAAATGGGCAATATCGTCAAAAATCCCAGAATATGGATTGCTCCGATTTTGACTTCGGCAATAATGGGTCCTGTTTCCACATGCCTTTTCCGCCTCGAAATGAACGGCCCGGCGGTATCCTCCGGCATGGGCACATGCGGTCTTGTCGGTCAGATAGGCGTTTACACAGGCTGGGTTGACAACGGCGTCAGCATCACCCCTATACATTGGGTTGGGCTGATTCTTGTTTCTTTCCTCCTCCCTGCCGTTATATGTCCTCTCATCAACCTTGGGCTCAGAAAAATCGGTTGGGTAAAAAAAGATGATTTAAAGCTTGATTTGTAAGGTAAAAAGGAGCATGCGGCAAAATGGGTTTTCCGCATGCCCGGCTTCTGAAAAACAGTATAAACAGCAAAGAAAAAGCAAGGTTATCCCTTGCTTTTTCTTTGTCGAAATAGTAATATCAATATTTATGAATTATGCTTTTACATTATAGATTTTCCATGTCATTTATGCTTTCCAAAACCTTTTCAAGCATTTCACGGTATTTTATGCCCTTCGCCTTCTCTTCTTCAATCAGCTTTTGCGGAGCCTTTGAAACAAATCCCTTGTTGTTGAGTTTCCCTTCCACGCGCTTAATTTCGCCCTCAAGCTGTTTCTTTTCCTTGTTCAGTCTTTCCAGCTCTTTGTCCTTGTCGACAAGCTCTTCCAAAGGCAGGAAGATTTCCGCACCGTCCACCACGATATTGACAGCCTTAGAATCAATTCCCTCTTTGTCCGGAAGTACTTCAACTTCATTTGCCGATGCAAGTTTTTCAAAGAATTGTTTGCTGTTGTTATATGTCTTTGTGTCCTTTGTCACAACGATAACCTTGCTCTTCTTTGAAGGCGGAACATTCATCTCTGCACGTCTGTTTCTTATTCCGCTCACCGCCTTCATGACAGCCTCCATAGTTTTTTCGTCCTCGGCAAAGTCCAGAGCCTTGTCATAAACAGGAAAACGGCTTATCATTATGCTTTCCCCTTCATGCGGCAAATGCTGCCATATTTCTTCTGTGATAAACGGCATAAACGGGTGCAAAAGCTGCATCGTGCCCGAAAGTACATAGCACAAAACATACTCTGCCGTCTCCCTTGTCGGGTTCTCTTTGTCAAACAACCTTGGCTTGACAAGTTCTATATACCAGTCACAGAAATTGCTCCACAAGAAGTCATAAAGTTTCGAAACGGCAATGCCAAGTTCAAACTTGTCAAGGTTGTTTGTGACCTCTGCCACAAGGCTGTTATACTTTGAAAGTATCCACTTGTCCTCAAGCTGAAGTTTGTCCTTCGCCGGCAGCTTGTTTTCTTCTATTTCAAGGTTCATCAGTGTGAATCTTGCCGCATTCCATATCTTGTTGGCAAAATTCCTGTTTGCCTCAACGCGTTCGATATAAAAACGCATGTCGTTGCCCGGCGCATTCCCCGTTGCAAGCGTAAATCTCAGCGCATCGGCACCGTATTTGTCGATAATCTCCAGAGGGTCTATGCCGTTTCCGAGAGATTTTGACATCTTTCTCCCTTGCGAATCGCGCACCAAGCCGTGGATAAACACATGCTTAAACGGTACTTCTCCCGTGTGTTCAATTCCCGAGAACATCATTCTCATCACCCAGAACGGAATTATGTCATATCCCGTGACAAGCGTGCTTGTCGGATAAAAATATTCCAAATCCGGCGTTTTGTCCGGCCAGCCAAGCGTCGAGAACGGCCACAGCGCAGACGAGAACCAAGTGTCCAGTGTGTCGGGGTCCCGGCGCATCTTCTCGCCGCACTTCGGGCAGACGGCGCTGTCTTCCTTTGTGACAACCATCTCGCCGCATTTGTCGCAATAGAACGCCGGGATTCTGTGTCCCCACCAAAGCTGGCGTGATATACACCAGTCGCGTATATTTTCCAGCCAATGGAAATACACCTTTTCAAAATGCTCCGGTACAAACTGTGTTTCTTTATTTTTTACTGCATCAATTGCCGGCTGTGCAAGCGGTTTCATCTTCACAAACCATTGCTTTGATATAATCGGCTCCACTGTCGTTCCGCATCTGTAGCACTGCCCGACATTGTGGGTATGTTCCTCAACCTTGACAAGCAATCCCTCTTTTTCCAGGTCGGCAACCATTGCCTTTCTTGCCTCATATCTGTCCATGCCCCGGTATTTTCCGCCAAGTTCGTTTATCGTGGCGTCATCATTCAAAACCTTGATTTGCTCCAAGTTGTGCCTGAGCCCCACCTCAAAGTCGTTCGGGTCGTGTGCCGGCGTTATCTTCACACAGCCTGTCCCGAATTCCTTGTCAACATAATCGTCCGCAATGACAGGTATCTCTCTCCCCACCAGCGGCAGAATCAAGGTTTTTCCGATAAGGTGAGTATAGCGTTCATCATTTGGATTCACAGCAACGGCAGTATCTCCCAAAAGGGTTTCCGGCCTTGTTGTCGCTATGATGACAACCTCATCGGAATCCTTGACGGGATACTTGATGTGCCAAAAATGCCCTGCCTGCTCCGCATGCTCCACCTCTGCGTCGGAAAGCGCGGTTATGCAATGCGGACACCAGTTGATTATTCTTGAGCCCTGATAAATAAGCCCTTTATTGTACAGGTTGATAAAAACCTCCTTGACAGCTTTGGAGCAGCCCTCGTCCATAGTAAAACGCAGCCTGTCCCAATCGCATGAAGAACCTATTTTCTTCAGCTGATTTATAATCCTGTCACCATAAAGATTTTTCCATTCCCACACTCTTTCAAGAAATTTTTCTCTGCCCAGGTCGTATCTTGTCAGCCCTTCGTTTACCCTCAGGTTTTCTTCAACCTTGATTTGGGTGGCAATCCCTGCATGGTCTGTCCCCGGCACCCAGAGTGCACTATACCCCTGCATTCTCTTGTATCTTATCAGAATATCCTGCAAGGTTTCGTCCAACGCATGCCCCATGTGGAGTTGTCCCGTTACGTTCGGGGGCGGTATCACAATGGTATACGGTTCCTTGTCCGGGTCAATTTCGGCATGGAAATATCCATTTTCCGTCCACATTTTGTAAAGACGTTCTTCCACTCCCGCCGGGTCATACGTCTTTTCAAGATTTTTGCTTTCTTCCATTATCTAAAAACCATTCCTTTCCTTATCAAATCAAAATCATCACAAATACAAAATCAATTATCGCCAAAGCCGCGGCGACAAGCTTTATTTTCAAAATCAATTCCCTGGCAGGTTCCTTTTTCAGAAGCTTTTCGGCAACAAAGCCTGCCTTGAAATTTGCAAACAAAGCCAAAACCGCCAAGACAACTGCCGCAACATATTTTATCATCATCGCCCTCCGTCTTTAACAATCAAAATCATGCATTTTTGCTTGTGAAACAACCGTTTTACCGGCAAATGCAACAATTATGCTATATAATATCATAAATCAAATGCAATGTCAACTGTTCAAAGGCTTTCGATGTTGCTCCTGAATCTCTTTGCAACAGGGTTCTCAGTTCTCAAATCAAGCTGACAGATAACATATTTTTTCCCTTCATATTCTTTTACACCGCAGGCAAGCACAGGAATCCAATTCCCGTCCTCGTCCATGTTTCCGCTTGTCAGAATCGGTTCAAAGCCCTCTGCCTCAAAGGTGTTGTACAATATTGGCGTTATCATATCCGCTCCTTTGTCATACCAGTACGAAAAGTCTTTTTTCTCAAATTCTTTCACCGCTGCATGCCCCGTATTCCTCGAGGCAAAGTGAAGCGGCAGCATACCGCATTGCTTAACTCTGACCGTTTCGCCCGCGATTTCATATTCGCCCGGTTCAAGCTTTTCTATTATAACCACATTGTCATTCTTTTGTGTCGGCTCAACATCGGCAAAAACCTCTATGCCAAAAGTGTTGTACGCAATCACATCTCCGTCCCTGTCGGTAAGCACTGCCTTCAGGACAAACTTTTCACGATTCGGCACATCGGGGGCAGTGAATTCCGCACTCCCGGCATACTGCGCCGTGCAGTCGTTCAGCCTCACCGCCTGTTTTGCGCTCCTGACAAGCCTGTCACCCAAATAAAGCTCATAATGTAATGTACAGCCGTCCTCATCGCGGTTTGTGTCGTTGCAGATATGACATTCAATGCTTATCTCTTCGCCCGAGAAGTATGTAAATCTGTCACTTCTCAAAGACACCATAATCGGCTCGAGTGAGTTTCTGTATGCAAAATATGCCGGTTTCGGATTTCTTCTGCAATCCATAATTGTCTTCATCCAGCCCGACGGCCATGCATCTATAAAGAGATGTATTGCGTTTGAAACCATGTTATCGTCGCGGCGGAATGCGTCTGTCATGATTGAAGTTGCAAACGCCTGAAATTCATGGCTTTCTCTCACCCAATCCTCCATGTTATTCTGTGTGTCATAGAAGAAGTAATGGAAGTCCCCTGTCTGCGCCCTCACAATATTTGAAGGATCAAACGGTTCTTTTGTCCACTCCTTGGGGTATTCCTCCCTCATCACATCGGCAAAATCCAGCCCCTCCGCGCCGTATTCGCCGCAGCCATAATACCAGCCCGGGCGGACCGGGAGCCAATAGCCCTTGTTAAGCCTTCCGATATCTATGCCGTGGCCGTTGTACCACATAGGATAACAATGGTTATCCGGCATACTCTCCGTCGGCGGGTCATAGTCCCCGTCCACGTGCTTTATAACTCTGTCCGGGTTGGAAAGATGTACAACAATGTCGCATGCCGTAAAGAACTGTTCCAGTTCCTCACGGTTCAAATGTCTGTGCGGTTCGTTATTGGCATTCGGGAAAGGCTCATTTATATAGGAAACAACCACATTGCACGGGTGCTTTCTCACCATTCTTTCCATTTCCTCAACCTGCCTTAAGCCTTCGCAGAACTTTGTTCTTCTCATACAGCCAAAAAGCGGCAAATCGCTTTGGGTCATCAATCCCAGCTTATCACAGTATTCATAGATTTCGTCCTGTACAGGTCTTTGTGTAAGGCGCAAAAAGTTCATATTGCAAAGCTTTGCCAAAAGAATGTCATCAATAAGCCTGTCCATATCCTTTTTCATGACGTCCTGTTGTTCAAATCCCATTGTGTTTGCACCGCGGAGGCGTATCTTTCTGCCGTTGAGATAGAACATTCCCTTTTTCTCAGACTCGGTGTCCTGTGTAAAACTCCTCATGCCGAACTGCTGCTTTGCTGTGTCACAAAGCTTGTCCCCCGCTTTTACGCGCACCTGCATCTGATAAAGATACGGCGTGTCAAGTTCCCAAATTTTTGGGTTTTCGATGTCAACTGCAATCTTGTAGATATTTTTGCCCTTTTTGATTGGCAGCGGAATACCCTTGCCGAGTATGTCTTTTACCGACGCCTCTGTCAGACTGTCGCCCATCCCCACGGTTTTCACCGTTTCCGGGATATACACATATTTTTCAAAAACCGTTTCCTCAAAATTCTGTCCGTACAGCCCCAATTCAATCGTTATGTCCCTGGTGTCATACAATGCGCTCTCAATTTCAACCCAGACTTCGGCGCCGGTTTCCATCGGGCGTACAAATACATCAGAAATGCTGATGTCCTCTCTGATTTCCACAAAAACATCATTGTATATCCCCATGCCTGCCGGGCAGTGATGCCACCCTTCCGCCGCATCGTCCCAGCCCAGTCCTGTTGCCGCATACAATTTTTCGCCCTCGGTCTTTTCCTGTGTTGCAAATGCATTGCCCATATAAATATTGTCGTTGTAGAGCTCCACCTTCAGGGTATTTTTTCCCTCTTTCACATTCTCTGTTATATCAAACACAAAAGGCGAGAAAAAGCCCTCGTGTGTGCCGACGCATACCCCGTTTATGTACACAACCGCATAATAATCGGCACCAAGGAAGTTGATATAAACCGCTTTCCCGTCAAAGTTCCCGATTTCAAATTCGCTTTCATACACCTGTTTTGCATAGCCTATCGGTCCGCCGTAGTGCGGGATTGTCACCTTTTCTTTTCCGTCCAGTACAAACTCTTTTATATCGATTCTTTTGCGTTTTGATTCCTGTTTTGGCGCATAATCTGCCAAAAACGGCTCGTATTTTTTTCGCATCTCTGCCAAAGCGTCAAGAAGTTCTTCCTTGTTATCCATCTTTTTTTCCGTCTTGACCGCACTGCCGTTTTCTTCCAGGCGCACCGATACTTTTTCATATTTTTTTGGTGTTATCTCGGCAAGCTGGTCCATTCTGCCGCCGATTCCGTTTGCCGCAATGTTTGCGAATATATCATTTGCCATATCATATCTCCGTTCCGCCGCCTTGTCCGGCGGCATAATCTCAATAAAACTCCGCTACTTCCTTTTCCGGTTTTTCCGCCGCTCTGACGGTCAAATCCTTTATGACCGGCCCTTTGCCGCCATATGCTTTGTTATATTCAAAGCATAGCGTGCCCGAAACAACCGCCCAGTCTGCATTTTTAAAGTTGCTGCTTATGCTTCCCTTGCAAATCACGGGGTAAAATTCGATGTCCTCCGCACAGCATGTCATTATGTGGCGCCCTGCCAGAAATGTATTTTTCGGCAGTGCCTTGTCAAAGCCAACCATCGCCTTGAATGAAATTTTCTTACCTATATATTTTTCAATGTTTTCATTCATGTCGCGATACCAGATTGCATATGCATCATCGCCAATCTCAATCACGGGTGCGTCAACGTCAAACGGCAGAGGATCCTCGATTTCATCATATTCCACATGTCCGTCGGTATACTCATATGCCATATTTGTCCTTGCGTTGACCGCACGCACAAGCTTGTGAAATTCCTGCATGTCTGTATTCTCCGTTGCACGGTTAAATACAAGCATCTCTGCGCTTTGCAGTTTGTCAACCACAAGACTCCTCATGTTTTGATTAAAGTTTAAGAATGTACCTGTGTCGGCAAGCATCATTTCCTGCACCACTGCCCAGCCCTCGGGCAATGCGTTATAAAGAGTGTCAAGCATCCACATTCCGTTATACTCAATCAGCACTCGCTCGGCTTTTGCTTTTTTATATATTTCCTCCAAATGTGCGGCGGTGATGTCCTTTTCGTTTTCCAAAAACTCTATCACAACATTTTTCCCGGAAAATTTTTGGGGGTCATATTCCTCAATTCCCTCTTCACACACAATCAAAAGAGTCTTTTCCTTGTCGTTGAAGCGCTTATCCTCAAGCGTTTCCTGGATAAACTTTGTCTTCCCCGACTCCAGAAAACCGGTGAAAAGCATAACCGGAACTTTTATATCGTTCACCATTACTCCTCCTTATTCCGCAAACAACTCTGCAATTTTTTCCGTGTCAATTCCCGAGCCGATTACGCATATACGTCCGATGACCTCTGCCGAGCCAATTCTGACGTCCGGTTCGCCCGGCACATAGTCAAAGTGAATCCATTTTCCGTCTTCACCCTCAACAATGCCTTTGGAGCGCAGAATCATGCCGTATTCTGTGCCCTCCGCAAATTTTTTCAGTATATCTTCAATTTTTTCTTTTGTGAATTTATGGGTTGTTTCTGTCCCCCAGCTTGCAAACACTTCGTCAGCATGGTGGTCATGATGGCCGTGGTCATGATGATGTCCGCAACAGCATTCGCCGTCATGCTCGTGGTCATGGTGGTGCTCATGCTCATGATGATGGTCATGTTCGTGTTCGCGCTCATGTTCTTCGTGCTCGTGATGATGGTCATGGTCGTGATGTCCGCATTCACATTCACCGTCATGGTGATGGTGATGTTCATGCTCGTCATGTTTATGATGTTCATGCATAAGCTTGTCCATTTCCTGCTTCAAAGTATTCTCTTTTTCGATTGCCGCCAAAAGCTTGTCCCCCGTGAGTTTGTCCCAATCTGTGGTGACGATGACAGCCTCCTTGTTGTGCTCTCTTATGAGTGCAACAGCCTTTTCTATATTTTCTTCGCTCATTCCGCCCGTGTGGCTGAGAATGACAGATGATGCATGTTCAATTTGATTATCGAAAAATTCCCCGAAGTTTTTCATATACATCTTGCACTTTTTGGCGTCAACCACCGCCGTCAAGCCGTTCAGCACCAGTCCTTCTCCGCTCACGTTGGACACTGCTTTTATGACATCGCTCAGCTTGCCGACGCCCGACGGCTCTATGATGATTCTTTCCGGCGCATATTCTTTTATCACTTTTTTCAGCGCTTCCCCAAAGTCGCCCACAAGACTGCAGCATATACAGCCCGAATTCATCTCGGTTATTTCAATCCCGGCGTCGCGCATAAATCCGCCGTCAATCCCGACTTCGCCAAATTCATTCTCTATCAGTACAACCTTTTCTTTATTATAGCTTTCTTTGATAAGCTTTTTTATGAGCGTTGTTTTGCCTGCGCCCAGAAATCCTGAAAATATATCAATCTTTGTCATTTTTCATTCCTCCGTTCCGCCATGGTGCGGTGTTTTAATATTCAATCGAACTGTATACAATATTCCTTAATCTCGGATGTACATACGGTTCCTGAGAATTCAGCATGTGCTGTGCATAGAACACCGAAAGCTTTTTCTCCGGGTCTGCCATAAGATACGCCCCGGCGGCGCCTCCCCAGCCGAATTCACCAACCGAACCTATAGAGCTGCACTTTGTTCTGTCAATCATTGTTCTCACCGCGGCGCCATAGCCATATCCGTATATCGATTCCCACGTCACATCCTTAAGTGCTTCCGCAGAAAGCATATTTGTGCGCATAAGCTCCACAGCGCCCGAAGAAAGGATTCTGCTGCCGTTCGGCGCAACGCCGCCGTTTGCAAGGGCAGACGCAAATTTTGCATAATCCTCCACCGTCGATATTATCCCCGCGCCGCCGCTGTCATATTCAGAACCTATGCCGTTTGAATGAGGATTTATAAAATCTATCTTTTTATACCGCCCGAGTTCTTCGTCAAACCGATACTGCGACGCCATCTGTGATTCAATTTCTTCAGTGAACCTAAAAGTGGAATTTTCCATACCTATAGGTTCAAAAATATTTTTCTTTACATATTCACCAAACTTCATGCCCGAAACCGCCTCGACCAGTCCGCCGAGGACATCAAGACAAAGGCTGTACTGCCAATGCTCGCCCGGCTCAAACCACAGCGGCGACTGGGCAATCGCACGGACAATCTCTCTTGTCGGGGACACGCCGCCGCTTGCCGCCTTTACAGACTGTATGGCTGGTGTGTTCCAGTTATAGTCAAGCCCGGCACTCATTGACAAAAGGTGCTTTATCGTGATATCATGTTCCGCCTTTTTCAGTTCAAATTTTCCCGGTTCAATTTCCCTTTTCACATACATTTCGGAAAACTCCGGCAAATATTCTTTGACAGGGTTGCAAAGCAGGATTTCTCCGCGCTCCACAAGCTGCATAACCGCCGCCGCAGTGGCAGGCTTCGTGACAGAATAAAGGAAGTATTTGCTTCCGTCAATCGGCGTCTTTTTATCCACGTCCGCATATCCCGATGTATAGCGGAATACCCGCTTATTTTCCAGATACACTTCACATTCCGCGCCCGGTATTCTCCATGCTGTTATTTTGTCCATAAAATTTTCAAGATTTTTAAAATCCATATTTTTCCACTCTTTTCTGTTAGATTTTTGGCATATACTTATATTATAGCACTTTATTTTTTTGTTGTCACTACATTTTGGGAAAATTTTCTCTATTTTTTGCAGATTTTTATTTGTTTTTCCACTTTTCCATTCACCGCTTGACATATCGGTGCTGCAGTGATATTATTGTAAAAAGCAAATTATATATGACAGGAGGAAAAACCATGATAAAAATACTATCAATCGGCAACAGTTTTTCACAAGACGCCACCAGATATCTTTATGCCCTTGCCAGAAAAGAGGGCGTGGACATGAGGGTCATAAACCTCTACATCGGCGGCTGTCCCCTGAGCCGCCACTACAGCAACATGCTTTCTGAGGACAGAGAATATGACTTTGAACTCAACGGTGCGTCAAGCGGAATAAAAGTTTCCCTGAAAGACGCTCTGCTTGCCGAGAAATGCGACGGCTGGGACTTCATCACCCTCCAGCAGGTCAGCAGCAAAAGCTTTGATTATGAAACATATCAGCCATACCTGAGCCGCCTCGCGGAATATGTGCGGACGTATTCCCCAAAGGCAAAGCTTTTTATGCACCAGACCTGGAGCTATGCACAGGACAGCCCGCGCCTTACCCAAGAGTTGGGCTACAAAAAGCAGGAGGATATGTTCTCCGACGTCAAATCCGCATACCAAAAGGCCGCCTCCGACATCGGTGCCGGGATAATCCCATGCGGAGAAACAATGCAAAACCTGATAAAATGCGGAAAAAAGGTGCATCGCGACGGATTCCACGCCGATTTGGGATATGCAAGATTTGCGCTTTCTGCAACATGGTTTGAAACACTTACCGGGCTGTCTGCCGAAAAAACCGCCTTTGATGATTTTGACAAACCGGTCACCGTCGAAGAACAAAAACTTGCAAAAGAAGCGGCACATGCGGCGGTTTCGTCATATCAACCAAACCGCGGCATAATTTAACTTGCAGTTTGCATGAAAAAACACGGTTTTGGAATCTGTTTTTTTACACAAATGAAAAATGTTACAAATTTTACAAAAGATTTGCAAAAAAATGTAGACTTTTTTCTCATTTGTGGTATAATTAACAATGAGGTGTTATGAAACATCATAAAAAAATTGGTAGGAGGAAAAATAATGAGCAAAAAGTATGTTTATTTGTTCTCAGAGGGCAACGGCTCTATGAGAGAATTGCTCGGAGGAAAAGGCGCTAACCTTGCAGAAATGACAAGACTCGGCATGCCGGTTCCGCAGGGATTTACTGTTACAACAGAGGCTTGTACACAGTATTATGAAGACGGCAGAAAAATCAACGATGACATTCAGGCCGAAATAATGGAGTACATCACAAAGATGGAAGAAATCACCGGCAAAAAGTTCGGCGATATCGACAATCCGCTTTTGGTTTCGGTACGTTCCGGTGCAAGAGCATCAATGCCGGGCATGATGGATACAATCCTCAACCTCGGTCTTAACGAGCAGGTTGTCGAAGCCTTGGCTGCAAAGTCGGGTAATCCGCGTTGGGCATGGGACTGCTACAGAAGATTTATCCAGATGTATTCCGATGTCGTTATGGAAGTCGGCAAAAAGTATTTTGAACAACTGATTGATGAAATGAAAGCCAAAAAAGGCGTTACTCAGGACGTTGAACTGACCGCGGAAGACCTGAAAGAACTTGCCGCTCAGTTTAAGGCTGAATATAAAGAAAAAATCGGCGAAGACTTCCCGACAGACCCGAAGGAACAGCTTATGGGTGCAATAAAGGCAGTCTTCCGTTCTTGGGACAACCCCAGGGCAAATGTATACAGACGTGACAACGATATCCCTTATTCATGGGGTACAGCCGTAAACGTACAGATGATGGCATTCGGAAACATGGGTGACACATCGGGCACGGGTGTTGCTTTCACAAGAAACCCCGCAACAGGCGAAAAGAAACTCTTTGGTGAATTCCTTATGAATGCACAGGGAGAAGACGTTGTTGCCGGAGTAAGAACTCCGCAGAAGATTGACCAGCTCAAGGAAGTTATGCCGGAAGTATACAACCAGTTTGTAGAAATCTGCAACACACTTGAAAACCACTACAGAGATATGCAGGACATGGAGTTCACAATTGAGGACAAGAAACTCTATATGCTGCAGACAAGAAATGGTAAAAGAACAGCCGCTGCTGCTTTGAAGATTGCTTGCGACCTCGTTGACGAAGGCATGATTTCAGAAGAAGAAGCAGTATTGATGATTGACCCGAGAAACCTTGACACTCTGCTTCACCCGCAGTTTAATCAGGATATCCTGAAGAAGTCCACACCTCTTGCAAAGGCTTTGGCTGCATCGCCGGGCGCTGCATGCGGTAAAATCGTGTTCACGGCAAGCGATGCAAAAGAATGGGCTGACCGCGGCGAAAAAGTTGTTTTGGTTAGACTTGAAACTTCACCGGAAGACATTGAAGGTATGAAGGCTTCACAGGGTATACTTACAGTAAGAGGCGGTATGACCTCTCACGCAGCCGTTGTTGCACGCGGTATGGGTACATGCTGTGTATCGGGTTGCTCCGAAATCAACATGGACGAAGAAAACAAGAAATTTGAGCTTGCAGGAAAAACTTTCCATGAAGGCGACGAAATTTCAATAGACGGCTCGACAGGCTGCATCTATGACGGAATCATTCCGACGGTTGACGCTTCAATCGGCGGCGAATTCGGCAGAATCATGCAGTGGGCTGACAAGTACAGAGTTCTGCAGGTAAGAACAAACGCAGACACACCGGCAGACGCAAAGCGCGCAAAAGACCTGGGTGCAGAAGGTATCGGTCTTTGCCGTACAGAGCACATGTTCTTCGACGGCGACAGAATTGCCGCAATCAGAGAAATGATTTGTTCTGACACAGTTGAACAGAGAGAAGCTGCTCTTGCAAAGCTTGAACCTATGCAGCAAGGTGACTTTGAACAGCTTTATGATGTAATGGAAGGCTACGGAGTTACAATCAGATTCCTTGACCCGCCTCTTCATGAATTTGTTCCGACAGAAGAAAAAGATATTGAGTTCCTTGCAAAGACACAGGGAAAGAGCGTTGAGGACATCAAAGCAATCATCGCTTCCCTGCACGAATTCAACCCGATGATGGGTCACAGAGGCTGCCGTCTTGCAGTGACATATCCGGAAATTGCCGCTATGCAAACAAGAGCCGTTATCAAAGCTGCTATCAACGTATCAAAGAGAAAGGGTATCGAAATTGTACCTGAAATCATGATTCCGTTGGTTGGCGAAGTGAAGGAATTGGCTTTTGTAAAGAAGGTTGTTGTTGAAACAGCTGATGCCGTAATCAAAGAAGCAGGCGCAAACCTCCACTACAAAGTCGGCACAATGATTGAAATCCCGAGAGCTGCACTGACAGCAGACGAAATCGCAAAAGAAGCTGAATTCTTCTCATTCGGTACAAACGACCTGACACAGATGACATTCGGTTTCTCACGCGACGACGCCGGCAAGTTCCTCGGCTCATACTATGACGCCAAGATTTATGAAAACGACCCGTTTGCAAAGATTGACCAAACAGGTGTCGGCAAGCTTGTCAAGATGGCTGTTGAACTCGGAAGAAAAACAAGACCGGACATCAAACTCGGTATATGCGGAGAACACGGCGGAGACCCCTCTACTGTTGAATTCTGCCACAATGTCGGCTTGACATACGTTTCATGCTCACCGTTCAGAGTACCGATTGCAAGACTTTCGGCTGCTCAGGCTGCAATTAAGAGCAAGAAAAACTAATCATAAATACAAAAACATCTGCAACGTGCCGATAAAATATCGGCACGTTGTTTTATTATATAACAAAGTTGCTCTTTGTACAAAATCGGGTTGTTTTTATTTTTTTTGCGTGATATAATCAAGCCTGAATGAATCACATGAAAAGGCGGTGTATCTATGATATCGGAAAATATCTATACATTAACACGCGAAAATATAACTTGTATCTCACAGTTTGCAACATCTTTTTTGAAAGAAATCAATGCCGACAGGAAAAACATTGCGCAAATACAGCTGATGATTGAAGAAATTTTGCAGAAATGGCAGGCATTTTTCGGTGAAGAAAAAAAGCTGACCATAAAATGTGCAAAGCGTTTCGGCAAAACATATATAAAACTGCAAATTTACGGCACCGAGTTCAACCCTATTCCCGATGCCGGCGAAGGCGAGATATATTCCGGCTTTCTTGCCGGCATAGGCATCGCACCAATCTTTACATATTCAAAAGGTTCAAATGCCATTATGATTTATCCGCCGAAAAAGAAACTGAGCATGACGCTGAAAATTTTGATTTCGGTGATTTTGGCAACCATAGCCGGCATCGCCGGGAATCTTATCTCACCGCAATTGCGTCACATTTTGTCCGACAATGTGCTCTCCCCCATATATGACACCTTTCTGGGGCTCATTGCAATGCTTGCCGGTCCGCTGATTTTCTGCACAGTGTTCACCGGGATATGCGGAAGTGACGACATAAAATCAATGAAAAAAATCAGCAAAAATCTATTATATTACAATATACTTTGGACAGCACTGGCAACAATTTTTTCCATTCTTGCGGCGGCACGGCTTCTTAATGTAAGCATATGCACCGGCCCCGGCGGAGAAGGCAGTTTTTCAAAAATCCTTGACATGCTGCTCGACATAATCCCCGACAATCTCGTAAATCCTTTTGTCACAGGGAACTCCATTCAGATTGTTGTCATCGCCATATGCTTTGGCACAGCTTCGCTCTTGATTGGTGACAAAACCGACTACATTGTCTGTGTGGTCGATTCCATAAAAAATATCCTCAGCGTAATTATGGAATGGGTAACAAATCTCATGCCAGGCGTGATTTTTATTGTGATTGTGAAAAACATATTCGGCGGCACAATATCAACCATAATCCAATGCTGGAAAATAATTGCCATAACCATGGTCTGCGGTATTATAATTTTTGCATTGCAAACGGCTTTTACAAGCCTTGAAACACATGCCAAATTTTTGTACCTTCTGAAAAAATCGTTGCCTGCGGCATTGATTGGCATGAGTGTTTGCTCTTCCTCCGCTGTTTTCAGTGATATGCTTTCTGCCTGTGAAAAGGACTTCAAAATCAAATCTTCCGCCGCCTCTGTCACCGTTCCCCTCTGCATGATGCTTGTAAAATACGGTGCGGCTATAGAATTTGCAGTATGCATCATCTATGCATTGGCACAGCACAATATCGCCATGTCAATCTCAATGGTTTTTTCTATGTTGTTGTCAGTAACACTTGTTTCGGTTGCACTGCCGCCCGTTGCCGGCGCCTCCATTGCTTGTTTCAGCATGCTGTTCACCCAATTCGGAATTCCTGCCGAGGCGGTGGCCGCCGCAATTGCCGCCGATATTGTGCTTGATTTTCTCATCACACCCCTGCATGTCGCATCTATACAGATAACCGCCGCAAGAAGTGCACACAAGCTTGGAAATACAGAAAAATTTGTGGCGTGATTTGCACTTCCAAAAAAACAACATAAAAAATCTGTTTTTTTTAAAAAAACTCTTGACAAAAATTGTATCTTGTAGTATAATATATTATGTTGTTTACGGCGGTATAGCTCAGTTGGCTAGAGCATACGGTTCATACCCGTAGTGTCAGTGGTTCAAATCCACTTACCGCTACCACATCAGAGCAAGCGATGTTTCGCTTGCTCTTTTTGTTATGTATTTTGATTTGAGAGTTGTGCAAAAACGCCGATGCCGCATAATGACTTTTACAAAATACATAACTTTGCAGAAAAATCAAATTTTGTATTGTATTTTCAGTGTTCTTGTGATATACTGATACTGCTACATGAATTCATAATTTAATATTGCGAAATTTTTCATTTATTTTATGGGGTACTATACCCTTTATTTGTATACCTTTACAGTTGAATTTGGTAAAAATGCAAGTTCCATATGTAGAGGTATATAATGAATTTCGCTCTATTTTGATTTCGTGTAGCAACAAATCGGAGTTTGCATTTTTCGGTGTGTAACTTCGATAGTTGCACACCTTTTTTAATTTACGGAAATGCGAAAGGAGCAAACATATCATTTTCACATTAAAGCGTGGGCAAAAAGATAAAATATGAAAAGGAGTTTTTTTAATGTTTAAAACAAAAAAATCACGGACAATTTTAGTTTTGCTTGCGTTGGTACTTACCTTAAGCAGTACGGTATTTGCAAAGCAAATAAATGAAACAGCAATGATATTTTATAACAATATAAAAATCTACATTGACGGTACAGAAATTGTACCAAAGGACGCTAACGGAAATATCGTTGAGCCGTTCACAATGAATGGTACTACTTACTTGCCTGTTCGTGCACTTTCCAACGCGTTTGGTCAAGATGTGGAATGGGACGGAGCAACGCAAAGCATTTTCATCGGCAAAAAAGACCAAACCAAGCCCGATAATTATTTAGATAAAATACAGTATAATGATTATAAGCAGGCAAATAACACTTCCAATTTCTCGGTAATAAACGGCAGTGTAGAAGATTTTAATGGCAACACATATACCAATGGGATAATACTGTATAGATACTATGGATACTTAAATGATGATGCGGACGAAGCGGATATAATTATTTCATACCCACTAAACAGTCAATACAAAAAAATGTATGGAAATGTAATGCTTCCCAAAAAAATCAAAACTTCAACATGGGACAATAATGACTTAACTTCGGACGGTTCTGCTTATGTATGGTTTTATGGGGACGGCAAACTGTTATATAAAATACCTTATCTTACACCATCAGACCCCTTTAAGATTGACATAGATGTTACGGGTGTAAATCAATTAACAATTAAAGTAAAATCTGACAAATCTGGCGCGCGTTATGTTGCCTTTACCGATTTAGCTTTATATAAATAACATAAAAATATAATATAAATCATTTTTGGGGAAGTTTAAGTTTTAAACTTCCCCAAAAACTCTTTCTGACGGTAGCCGTTTTATTTTTTTATACTGCCAACACTCCCCGGTCAGGCATACACCGGGCAGGCAAAAATCACAGTTATATTTTTTCCTGTATTCTTTTTACTGCAACGGTTTTTCCTGTATTTTCATCAATTTCAAATTCACATCCGCAAAACTCGCCTTTTCCCGTTGCGATTTCAAACTTTTCCGGCATACCACTGATGAACCTGTTTACGATAACATGTTTGTCCATACCCAGCACAGAATGATATACACCGGTCATGCCCAAGTCGGTTATATACCCCGTTCCGCCCGGGAGAACAATTTCGTCCGCCGTCTGCACATGTGTATGTGTGCCGAAAACTGCCGAAACTTTTCCGTCAAGAAAAAATCCCATCGCTTTTTTCTCACTGGTTGCCTCTGCGTGGAAGTCCACCAATATAATATCGGTTTTCTCCTCAAGAAAAGCTATCTCGCGTTCTGCAGCAGAAAAAGGCGAATCTGCCGGCATAGGCATATACACCCGTCCGATAAGGTTCACAACCCCCACGCTGACGCCCGAGGCGGTTTCCAAAACCATGCTCCCCCTCCCCGGGCAGCTTTTATCAAAATTTGCCGGGCGGATTACATTCTTGTTATATTTCATAATCTTTGTTATGTCGGGGCACCCCCATGTATGGTTTCCCATGGTAAAGCCATGTATACCATACTCCGAAAGCTCGCGGTATACCGCATTGGTCATGCCGTTGCCATGTGCCGCATTCTCTCCGTTTGCAATCACAAGGTCATATTCCGCGCCATGCTTTTCCAGATAGTACATGACCGCGTCACGCCCCACTCTGCTTACAACATCACCTATTGTCAAAATTTTCATAATAATCACCGTTTAAAAAATATAAAGAGCAGGCAGAGCCTGCTCCTCACCCGATTTATTTTGCATAATCAACAGCACGTGTTTCCCTGATAAGACTCACTTTAATCTGTCCGGGATATTCCAGTTCTCCTTCAATCTTCTTTGCGATATCCTTTGCCACAAGAAGCATACCTTCGTCATTCACAACTTCAGGTTTTATCATGACTCTGATTTCGCGGCCTGCCTGAATCGCAAAGGATTTTTCCACTCCGTCAAATCCGTTTGCAATTTCCTCAAGCTGCTGTAAACGCTTGATATAATTTTCCAGATTTTCACGTCTTGCGCCCGGGCGCGCCGCTGAAATGGCGTCTGCCGCCTGCACAAGCTGTGCCACAAGTGTTTCTGCGTCAACGTCGCCGTGGTGTGCCATGATGGCATGCACAACGTCATTGTTTTCCTTATATTTTCTTGCGATATCCGCGCCTATTGTGATATGCGAACCTTCAACCTCGTGGTCAACCGCCTTCCCGATATCGTGCAGCAGCCCGGCACGTTTTGCCAGTGCAACGTCTGCCCCCAGTTCGCCTGCCATGACTCCGGCAAGGTGCGAAACTTCAATAGAATGTTTCAGCACATTCTGACCATAACTGGTACGATATTTCAGCTTTCCGAGGAGTTTAATCAGTTCGGGGTGCAATCCGTGCACGTTTGTTTCAAACGTAGCGGCTTCGCCCTCCTGTTTGATAATCGCCTCGACTTCCTTTTGCGCCTTGCCGACAAGTTCTTCAATACGTGCCGGCTGTATGCGCCCGTCAACAATAAGCTTTTCAAGTGTTATTCTTGCCACCTCGCGCCTTATGGGCGAGAAACTTGAAAGAATAACCGCCTCCGGTGTGTCATCTATTATCAAATCCACCCCGGTAAGCTGCTCAAGAGTCCTGATGTTTCTCCCTTCACGGCCTATGATGCGGCCCTTCATCTCATCAGAAGGAAGGTTTACAACCGAAACTGTGGTTTCGGCAACATGGTCTGCGGCAACCTTCTGTATTGATGTCGCCACAATGTTTTTTGCTTTGCTCTCTGCTGTTTCTTTTGCCTGCTGCTCAATTTCTTTAACCATAATTGCGGCCTCGTGTCTTGCCTGGCCTTCAATGTTCCTGATAAGCGTCTGCTTTGCCTCTTCGCTTGTCATACCCGAAATTTTTTCAAGTTCCCCAAGCTGACGTGTTTTCACCTCTTCAAGCTCTTCCATTTTTTCGTCAACAGCCCTGAGCTTCTGAGACAACGTCTGGTCTTTTTTCTCCAAATTTTCTGTTTTTCTGTCTAAATTTTCTTCTTTTTGATTGATACGCCTTTCCTGTGTGGACAATTCTCTGCGCCTGTCCTTGATTTCGGCGTCCAATACGCTGCGCAGCTTCTGATTTTCTTCCTTTGCTTCAAGCATTATTTCACGCTTTCTTGCTTTTGCGTCCTTTTCCGCCTGGTCGACAATAGATTTCGCCTTTTCTTCTGCAGAACCAAATTCCGCTTCGGCAATCTTTTTCCTGTATGTAACCCCGGCAAAAAAAGAAGCTATGTTTAGAAAGAAAAGAATAATCGCAGCAACTGCTAAGATTATTTGTAACATTTTTTTATTCACCCCCATATAGAATTTGTTTACAAAAAACGGGGATGCTGAATATGAAATTATTATCTTTATTAATTTATTTTATCACAATAATCCCGATATAACAACACACCCGGATTAGTAGTTTAAAGAAATATAAAGCATACATCTATATTTTAAACCATAATTGCAAAATTGTCAAGTATTTTAGCACAACTTACATAAATTTTATTTATATACCACAAAGGATACCGCTCTGCGGTATCCTTTGTGACTTTCGGCATGTCTGCAATTTTTCGTCATTCCGAAAAAAAACAGGAAAACTCAGCGATTCAATATCTTATCCAAATCTTTCTGCGGTTCGTCTGTCGGCTTAAGGTTATAATTGTCCGCCAGGACCTTGAGCACCCCCGACGAAACAAAAGCCGGCACTGTCGGACCGAGATAAATGTTTTTTATCCCCAAAGAAAGCAATGTCAGCAAAATACACACCGCCTTTTGCTCGTACCACGAAAGCACCAATGTCAGCGGTAAATCGTTCACACCGCACCCAAACGCTTCCGCAAGGGCAAGGGCAATTTTTATAGCGCTGTATGCATCGTTGCATTGACCGCAATCCAAAATCCTCGGGATTCCCTCGACATCGCCCAGGTCAAGGTCATTTATGCGGTATTTTCCGCAGGCAAGTGTCAGGATTATCGTGTCCGGCGGTGTTAGCTTTGCAAAATCTGTATAATAACTTCTGCTCGGCGAAGCGCCGTCGCACCCCCCGATAAGGAAGAAATGCTTTATTTTGCCGTTTTTCACAAGTTCTATGATTTTCTCGGCATGTGACAAAACGGAATCATGCGCAAAACCCGTTGTCACGGTGCTTCCGCCGTTCATTCCGGTCATATGCTTATCCTCGTCATATCCGCCGCACTCAATTGCCTTTTTTATCACCGGTGTAAAATCCTTGTCATCGCCTATATGAACCAGTTCCGGATATGACACCACCGAGGTTGTGAAAACCCTGTCGCAATAGCTTTGGCGCACAGGCATCAGGCAATTTGTCGTGAAAAGAATAGGCGCCGGAATATTGTGAAATTCCGATTGCTGATTTTGCCACCCTGTCCCGAAATTGCCCTTTAGGTGCGGATATTTTTTCAGTTCCGGATAGCCATGCGCCGGCAGCATTTCACTGTGGGTATAGATATTTATTCCCTTTCCCTCCGTCTGCTCCAGCAAAAACTTCAAATCATGCAAGTCATGGCCGCTCACCACAATAAACGGCCCCTTTTCAATCGTAAGCGGCACTTCTGTCGGCACAGGGTTCCCGTACGCGCCTGTGTTTGCCGCGTCAAGCATTGCCATGCACTTAAGGTTTACCTCACCGGTCTTGAGCACAAGCGCCAGCAATTCCTCTGCCGTTTTCTCCTCCCCGATTGCATAAAGCGCATCATAAAAAAAACTGTTTACTTCCTCATCTGTCTTGCCCAGGGCATAAGCATGATATGCATATGCCGCCATGCCCTTTATCCCGAAAAGGATAAGAGATTTGAGCGAACGGATATCCTCATGCCCGTCCCAAATGTTTTTCATGTCAAAATCTTCGTATTTTTCGGAATTTATCCTGCCTTTCTCCTGTTCAATCTCCGTTTTCATTTTTTTGATTGTAACGTCATTAAAGTTGACATTTGTGATTGTCGTGAAGAGGCCTTTCATCACCAGCTCGTCAGTCCTTTGTGTCCTCCTGCCCGTCCTTGCAGCACGCGCCAGCCCGACAAGCGCACCGACAAGCTCATCCTGATAATTTGAGGTGTCAGCCTTTTTTCCGCAGACCCCGGCTTTGCCTTCACAGCCCGTATTGTGTGCCGTCTGCTGGCACTGGAAACAAAACATATCTTTCATAAATATCCTCCCGTGTCAAATTCTTTTGGATTATTTTGTTTCAAAAAAAGGATATTTATGCATTTTTGCGAAAAAATGGGCTGATTAAAAAGCCAATTGACTTTTTAATCAGCCTTACTTTCTGAAAATTTTAGCGGCGCTTTTTATTTGCTTGCCAAAAATTCGTCATACTGTTTCTGGATTTCTGCGCGGATTTTTTCCATTCCGCCTGCCTCCAGCTTTGCCATATATTCGTCCCAATATTCTTCTCTGGGTGATGTGCCGAAGCTTGCCTTTGCTTTATATTCCGACTGTATGTTCTTTATGTTTCCGATTTCCGTTGCGATGACGTCGGTGTTGGGCACAAAGCCGATTGCCGGTGATTTTTTTGCCGAATCGTTCATCTTGACGGTCTGCTCCCACACATCTGCCGGCTGACCCTCCATGACATATCCGTTGAACTGATTTCCGTATTTCCACGCGTTCTGTGCCACCTGTTCATAGCCCGAGCCCTTGATTTCTGCGGCGGTCTTGTCATCATTCAGCTTGTAATGCACACCTTCAATGCCCCAGCACAATGTGTTAAACACATTTTTATAATTTGAATTAAGCATATATATAAGCTTTACTGCTTCCTCCGGGTGCTTTGAATTTGCCCCCACCGAAATCATTGTCAAAAGCGCCTTTGTCCTCCCCACATACGGATTTTCATAAAAAATGTATTTCGGGTTCACGCCGCGCTGGTTATAAGTATATATGTCCTGCCCCGGCTTCCATGTGGTCTGATAAAGTGCATACTGGCGCTGTTCTTCTGTGGTTGCGACAGAATTGTTGCTTGCAATGTCATTTCTTATATATCCCTCTTCATACCACTTGTGTATAGTGTCGATTCCATAAATGTTTTCCGGTGTGGTGTTAAGCACAACAACTTCGTCAGAGCTTCCGTCGCGTCTTATCCCCACTCCCCCGGCAAGCTCTTCATATATGTTTGAGCATGCAGGGTTCACAGGGTATATGGTATAAAGTTCCGGGTTTGAACTTTTTATCTTTGCCATTTCTTCGGTCAAAGCGTCAAGAAAACTCACAACGCCCTCATAATTTTCCGCATTTCTTCCCAATTCCGACAAACCCTCACAGTCAATCCCCGATTTTTCCGCAACCGGTTCTTCAATCATCAGACACGCTGGGTTTGAAATTACCTGTGCATTCGGAATCCCGTAAAGCTTTCCGCCAACCTTTGCCGAATCAAGATAATACCCTTCCACAACATCGCTCATTTTTACGGTTGTCCCGTCACTCATCATGATGTTGTCAAGCTTATCCGTAATGTCCATCAATCCACCCATGCGAACGGCATTTTGATAGTCGTTTACATATCCCGTAAAAATAAGGTCATAATTTTCCCCCGATGCCATCTTCATTTTTGCCTTTTCGGCAAATGCCGCAGAATCAATATAGTTAATTTCCAGTTTCATGCCCAGTTCCGGCTCTACAATCTCATTTACCGCCGCCATAACAGTGTCATAGTCCTGCGGCTTGTCGCCCATCTGCACCCATGTGAGTGTTTTTGTGCCGTCTGCACTCATGCAGCCCGAAATCCCTGCCGCCACGCTTGTCACGACAGAAACCCCAAGCAATACCGATAATGTTTTTTTCATAAAATATCCTCCTTTAATTTAAAAAAATTATTTTTCAATATTCACAACAATAAGCTGTCTTACCGCCGCGTACCTTGTAAGCACAAACAATTTTGAACATTCGGTTCCGCTGTTTTTGTAGGTTCTGATGTCATCGGACGTTGCATTTTTCAGTTCAAAATTTTTGTTTTTTATATTAACCACAACATATTTCTGCGGCAATACAACCGTTTCCGTGAGGTACTTTGTGTCAAGGTTCTTTTTGTCAAAAGCATACCCTTTGTCAAGCGGCTGTGACGTGTATGTCAGATATTCCCCATTCTCCGTCCTGTAAGCAACCCCCGCAAAAAAGCGTGCCGGGCTGTTTCTCAGCACATTGACCTCGTTTGTGTCCGGTTTTCCCTGTGAATTAAGCTTAAACGGATTTGTTGCCGCGCCATTTTGCGGGTCGTACACCCCGGAGCTGCCGGCAAGCGCACACATGGGGGTTTTGTCTTCATTGAAGAGTCTGTACAAAACCACAGCTCTTGTTATTTTGCCGTTCTCCGACTCCAGGAAAAGGACGTCGCCTTTCCTCACATGCATTTTCGCATTCTCATCAAAAAACGTTTCCGCCTCCGAAAGCTTTGATTCTTCATCAATAAACTCTGTTTTTTCGGCATCTCCCGTGACACTGACACGGTACGCCTCAATTTTTGTGACCGACTCATTGTCATCATTGACACCCTCATAAATTTTGTCGACAACATACAAATTGTTTGTGGATTGTTCGATTGATGATGACACTTTGTTGTTTACCACAATACAGTCTGCCAAAACCGACTCCGAATCATAGTTATATGCCTCAATATCATACCCCGAGCCGTCCGCAAATACCGATTGTTTTATCACCCGGTACTTATCTTTTTCCGCCTGTGCATCATTGTCAATGTTGAAAATCACAACATCGCCCGATGGCACCACATTTTCGAAATGCTTTTTTGACGGCAGTCCGCACCATATTGCCTTGGCGATTTTTGCCATAAGACCAAGGCGGCAATTCCTGTCCCCGTTGTCCTTTTGCGGAATACTTATACGGCTGATCTTTGATTCGTCATTCAGCTCTATTTCCGCAACCCCGGTATATCCTTCGTTTACATACTGCAAAAATTTTTCACTTTCGGTGAACTTCAGCTTTCTGTTATCCGCAAGGGTTGCTGCTGCACCTTGCGCCGTTTCTGCCGTCTTTATAGTGTTGTCGGTGCCGAGGTATTTTATATACCCTATATTCTCGTCATTTTCAGAGGCGATATTTTTTATTATATACACCAGACTTTTCCCGTTTTTCAGATTTGCCTTTTCTATATATGCAATCTTTGAAAATGAGTTGAATTTCAAATTGACATGACTTTTCACCGTCGGCTTCATATACCCCAAGGATTCATAATATCCGCGGTCAACCTCATACACTGTGCCTTCTGCATCTTCCAAAAACACTTTATCGTCATCATAGGATATTCCTGTTATGTAAAAATCCGAAATTTGCTCATCACTCACCACAAATGTCAGATATTTGCCATTTTCCAGCACATCTATGATTTTGCCCTTTGCCAGTGCGGAAAAATCCGCTTTGGTCTCGTCTGCAAGGCGATAGTTTACAAAAAAATCATCGGCGTTGCTGTCCGCGAGTTCAAAACACTTCACCTCGCTCTGCTGTGTTTTTTTTGCATATACCTTTTTGGAAATTTCCGAAACCTCGGTTATGTAATAAGTCGCGTAGTTGTTTACGATAATTGTTTCATATTCCGCCGCTCCGTTTGGGCGGATAATTGTTATATCTCCGTTTTCAAAAGCAAAATCCGACTCTGTATATGCCGCCTTGTAAAGCCCGTTATAAATAAGCGCCGCACCCGGTGCAATCTTTTTTGTGATGCTTTTGTCATTTTTCAGATATGTAAACTTCAAATCAGCAAAAGATTCAAAATCGTCTGCCTCAATTTTCACGGCATCGTCTTTTTTGTCGGGCACAAGCAGAAGAACCTTTGGGATATCGTCCTTTTCCTCATCATAGCGGAAATAAAACCGCACATTGCGCCCTATATAATCGTCGGCATACGGCACGCCCTCCGTACCATACACCCCTGTGTCAATGACAATTCTGTCTTTCCCTGCGCCCTCATCGCCGTATATTGATGTATAACGGTTTTTTATTATCTGTCCCTTTTTGCAATACACATTCATGAATTTTGCATATATATTGCTCTCTTCCTCAACCTCATACACCGGGGTGCTGTCCGAGAATGAAATCCCCATCAATTCAATGTCCATGCAGTTATAAAATATTTTTGCCGCATGGTTTTTGTCCACAAATTCATCGGGGGAATAAGAAATCCCGTCAAAGATGCCCAGGCTGTCCGCAATGCCGCACCATTCCCCGTCTTTTGCATAAACACCGTACCCCAAAAGCCGCACCATTGCCGTTGCCGCCTCGCGGTAAGTTATATTTTTGTCGGGTGAAAAGACAGTGTTTCCTGTCCCTTTCATTATCAGCATATTTCTCACACGCGAAATCGAGTCATAATATACATGGTTTTTTGAAACATCATCAAAAACTCCCGTGTCCTTTGACGGGTACATCAGCGTTCCGCTGTTGTCATCCTCAAAGGTCTTTTCAATCCATTGTGTAACCTTTTCTTCACCCCCGTTATAGAGAATATTGCACAAATAATCTGCAAACTCGCCCCTGGTGATATTTTCGGCGCCGGCAAAGGGCTGCGGCATGATTTTCAGTGCAACCGCAAACTCCTCATATTCCGAAAAATCCTCTGTCTGCTCTGCCCGTGAACACGGCACGGCAAAAGCCAAAGTGCAAAGCACCAAAATATACGCTATTGCTTTTTTCATCTGTTTTCACCTCCCGCAAGTTTGTATAAAATCATTGCCGCCTCGGCTCTTGTGATTGTTTTTTCGGGTCTGAAGGTTCCGTCGCTGTAGCCCGATATAATTTGCTTTGATTTCATATAGTCCACCGCCCGAACGGCATAAGATGAAATCTCCGCCCCGTCCGCAAAGTCAGGCGCTCCCTCGCTCTCGGGACTGCCGATTGCCCTGTAAAGCATCACCGCAAAGTCTTCTCTTGTGACATTTTTCCCGATGCCGAACAGATTTCCGCTTATCCCCTTTACGATTCCGTTTTGCAAACCTGTCCCCAAAAATCCTGCATACCATGCATTTTTATCCACATCTACAAAATTGCCTTTATATTCGCACGGCTCATATTTTCCTGTCCCCAAAATCATCTTTACGGCCTGTTCTCTTGTCACTCTGCCCTCGGGGCGGAATGTTCCGTCGGGATATCCGTTTAGTGTCCCTGTTTTGTACAATTCTTCACAGGCAATTCTTGCCCAATGTTCTTCCCCCATGTCGGAAAATATTATTTCTTTTTCCTCTTTGTTTATTTCTGCCGCCATGCTTGACGACGGCCCTGAAAATGATGTTTTCCCCGTTGACGAATTTCCGCCTCCGGTTTCCTTTTTGGGCAGTGCAGCAATGATTTTTTTCAGCTTTGCCTCCAGATCGGCAATTGACGAAAAATCACTTTCCTTCAGCAGTTCGCTGTGTATCTTGTTCTTCATGTCAGACGCAAAATAGCCCGTTGCCGAAAGACCGACAAGCTTTGCGTTGTCCTCTGTCAGCAGTTTTCCGATGTGTTCTCCGCCGCTTTGTGCCGCATTTTTGATTCCGCACAAGACAACGCTTTTTGCAAAAGCACGCTTAAGCGAATCATAATCGGTCGGCAAACTTTCTGCCGTGGTTTCAAGCACCAGTCTTTTTCCGCTGTCGCTCAGCAGTGTGCAATAGCATTCATAAAGCGTCGTTGAATAATCCTTGTCAAAAGTGTCATATCCGATTAAATCCGTGTATTTCAGGTTGTACCGGCTGTCTGCAATCGTCGAAAACGCTTTGTTGTTATAACAGCTTAATATCGCGCTTTCTCTCATGACATTCTGGACTTTCTGCGAATCCGTTTCCGCATATTCCGCCTGTTTCAGGCTGTATGCAATGTCAGACTTTTTCGCCGCGGACATCGCCTCAAAATCGCCTAAGCCAAATATTTTTGCATAATCATCAATTTTTCCCAAAATATCAGCCTGTGCCCCGGCGTTGATTTCTGCTATCGCGGTTTTTCTGTCCGTTTCTTTGGAAGAATAGAGGATTTTATACATCGGCTTATCCGCCGCGCCGGCTTTTATGTACACTCCGTATTCACCCCAAAGCCGCTTTGTAGAATCATACTCCGCATCATAGCTTTTCATTTTAAATGAAAAACTGAAATTTCCGTTTTCATCTGTCTTGGTTTCATTTTGCTGTTTAAACAAATCAACGGCTCTTGTGATGTTTTCCGGGTCAACGCCCTCTTGTGACACAACAATGTTTATATTTTGTTCTTCTTCGCAGTCGATTTTTCCGCTTATGGTGACGGTGTCTGTCAGAAAATCCGTCGGCTGAACCATAAAGGAGCTTTCCGCAAAAACACCGGTTGCCATTGACGCCGCCGCCAAAAACGCCGCTGTGGGTTTTATGATATTCATACTCTTCATATCCTTTCGCTGTTTTCTTGTTGCTCAATAAAGCTTCATTGACTTCAGAACTCCATTCATTATTTCTGCAAGATTTGCCGTATATATGCCTATCGAATTGGCAACGTATGCCGATTCGCCATTATAAAAATAGACTTGTTTATTCAATATATCAGTCAAATCGTTCAGAGAAACCGCATAATCGCCATTTTGCATCTTCAGCGGTTTTTTGAGTTCCGTTGTCTTGCCGTCAGCAAAAACGCCGTTTTGCTCAAATTGCAGTGTTTTTCCGCCAATATTCAGCGTATTACCGTTTTTTTCTCCGCCAAAGACCTCCGCCGCCGTGCCGAGCGTGATATACATATTCTCGTCTGCACCAAAAACAGGTTCCACTATTCTGCACAGCTTGGAATCATAATAAGCAACATGGCTTCCCGAACAAAGTATGGTCATCGGGTCGGTATTTTCCTTTTCCATGTTTTTGCAGAAGGCCTCGGTCATTTGATCGGTATATTCCGACACAAGTGCGTCATAGTCGGGGAGTCCGCCTCCATAACCTGCAAATTCCGCAACCATTCCTTTTGCGATTGTCGTCTGGAAAACACCCATGTTAAGCACCATGTTCTCGCCCGAATCCACCTCATGATATACATTCTCTCCGTTGATTTTCAGGATTGTGAGCTGTCCGACATTGCCCAGGTTTATCACGCCAAAGTCTATGTCCATATATTCGTCATTCTTTATGGCGCTGTTTTGCACCGTTGCCAAAATCTCTGTTTTTCCGCCGGAATTTCTTTGATATTCAAGCACACCTTCTTTGAAAACAACAAAATACTGGTCATTGCCCTTTGCATATACAGGCGTTGCGGGGAGCTTTCCTCTGATGCCGATTCCGAGCCATTTTCCTTCTCTTTCTCCGTCCGCCGCAAAATCAACCTTAAGTCTGAACTTGAGTACTGCAACCCTCGATGCCTGTTCAATCGCCGTGCACCCGGCGGTTACGTCGGATGCGGCGGTGTCAAAAGTGATTTTCTTCTCCGAGGGTTCAATCCGCATGCATTCCCCGGCGCTTTCCTGCCAGCTTTCGGGGTTTTCGATATAGTCGCCCAGGTCGACATATCCCCCGACTATAAAGCTGTCGCCGTTTATGATGTTGTCAATGTCTGCAAGTATTGCTTTTTGTTCTGCCTCCGCACTGTTTTCCTGTCCGAGAAGCGCCTTTGCCGCATCAATCTTTTCCTGCAAAACTTTCTTTGTGCCCTCTTTGTAAAGCCCCACTTTGTCACCCTCGGTGATACCTGCAAGCTTTATTTGTGCCGCCGACACAGCGGCGCGTATGTCCGTTATGTCCCTTGCATACACTTTTGCTGTAGTAAACATATATGCCACTCCGGTGCTTTCCCATACATCTCCGCCTCTGGCAGACTCATTTTCTGCCCAAACTTTCCAATAATATGTACTGTTTTCCGAAAGACCGCCCGGAGTATAATTTGTTTCATAAATATAATCTTCCGCCACAACATTTTTCAGTTCCGGGTCAGCCGCAACCACTATGTGATATCGGTCTGCGCCGATGCTCCTTTGCCACTGAAAAGTCACACTCGGCGTGTCTATGTCCGACGCCCCGTTTTGCGGATATACCAATCTGAATCCGCGCCTTTTTGCCGGGTCTTCCCCAAGCGCCGACAAATCCGCACCGACATTGTTCATATCAAAGCTTTCGTCCGGCAAGGATTCGGATATCTTATTTCCGCTTTTCAGGCGGTAATCCCCTGCCGCAAAATCCGCAAAATCAGATTCCTCAACCTTTTGGTTATTGTCAATTTTATTCAGCCCTTTCAGAAAATCGGTATATTCCGTATCGGCATTGAATCCGACATTGTTCAATATCGTATTTCTTGCCGGCTGTGCCAGGAGTCCGCTCTTAAGGTCCTCTCTGAGGTCGGCATACTTGGCATATCCCGGCAGTGCCAAAGCCGCATTTCCCTGTAGGTTCATGCGGTCTATCGCCTCTTGCGAGCCAATGTTGTATGTGGAAATTTTGACTGCCATCTCATCACAATCTACCGCTATGTTGTCGTGCACATAGTTTGACATGCCGCAGTTTACCAGCACGCCCGTGTTTGCATCAACAATGATATTCCGGCACACTTCTGTCCCCGAGTCCATGTCATCCAGATATATACCGTGGGAATACCTTGTCTTTACAAATTTATCCTTACTTTTTATGTCATGCAGATAGTTTTCGGACACAATGTTTCCGCGGTCTATAAAGTTTCTCCCCGTATATATCGCCGAACCGTCGCTTAAATGCTTCATCACATTATACACTTCGTTGTTTGAAACACGCGAGTCGGAGGCATGATATCCTATTCCATACCCCGCCTCGTGGATTGTGTTGCTGCTTATGTCAATCCCGACGCCTTTTATACTGAATGCATATGCCGCACGGTTTGTTGTCCCGGTGTCATAAACGTAGTTATTTCTTATACTGCACCCCGAGGAAATGTTTGCATCTCTCGAGCCGCATATGATGTTTAATGCCGTTTCCCCGATGTGGCAAAATGTGTTGTTTTCAATGTGCACATTTTCAAATCCGTTTTCGCGGAACTGTGCCGCCTGCGGAGTCTTTTCGCCGACGCGTGACTGCTTGTTTGTGAAATGCCATATGGCATGACGCCCTGTGTTTTCAAAAACGCAGCCGGAAATTGTCATGTTTTGAACCTTGTCATACATGCGCATCGCCGCGCCCCTTGTCTGGGCAAAGGTTATGCCGCAGAAATTCACATTTGAAAGCGACGTTATTCTTATCAAATCGTCACCAAGCGTTGTCATTTCCATGACAGCATTTTTCAGGGTTTGCTCGGGATAATAATAAAGAATCCCATTGTCGCGGTCAATATAATATTCGCCCGGTGAATCAAGCTCTTCCAGGAGGTTTATGACCGCCCACCTGTGGCTGTATGACATGGAAAGTCCATATGTTGTCCCATACAAAAGGCTTATCTGTTTCTTCTCAAAATCAAATTTATCCGCCTTTACCCTGTCATAAGAATAATCATTCCCCAAGAAACCGACAATAAATGCATCTTTTGCATCTGTCCATCTGTATAGCCTGTAGTCCTCCGTTTCAAAAATCCCCCCGGGCTGGTTTCTCCCAATGCCGCCTTTGCTGACAACCGACGCCATCTGCACATATTCATCACTGCCGTTTGGCCAGCGCGCAAGTGTCTGCCTGTTGTCATTGAGGTAAATCTCCGCACCCTCCAGCGACGAATCGGCAACGTACATGGAGCGGTCATACGGGATTTTGCCTATGTCGGAAAATCCTTGTTCCCTCAGGTTTATATACCCCACCTTTTGGCGTGCGCTCTCAGGGATTTTTGCCAGGATTTCCGGGTTGTCAACAGGCCTTATCTTGGACAAATCAATTATTTCAGAGCCTTTGAAATACACTTTTTCGCCCGGCTGTGCCATATATGTAACAGGGCCTTTTTCTGTCCCCGAATCCTCTGCCGTAAAGCTTACGCGTTTTTTAAACCGATATGTACCGCCGTGAAATATAACTTTTACCGGCACGTCCGGGTTGCTTTTTTTAATTTTTTGCACCGCTGTACGCGCGCTCTCAAGCCCGTCCAGCGGGTCGCTGCGTTTTCCTGTCGCTGTGGATTTCCCATTCTCCGTGACATGTATTTCTACAACATTTTCCTCCGCACGGCAATCGGGCACAAAAGAAAATGCCAGCATCAGGGCAACCGCCAAAGATGATATCCTCATATGCTCCCTCCTTGAATCTCAATACTATCAGGTAATTGTAAAATGTAAATTTTGCACTTGTCCCCCACATCTTTGCGGTGGAATCGGGGGCGCCAACCCCTGATTGGCTGAAATAAAAAACATTTGTTTTTCAATTACCTATCTCAATACTATCACAAAACGGTTTCATAATGCCGTTTTCCCAGACAAAAATTCCGATGCTTTCTGTTGCTCTGTCATTTTCTATACAAAATTCTGCGGCGGTGCTCTGCGGTTTTTCCGCTGACACCGAAACAAGTCTCCCCGAGCAATCGTATGCCGCGCAATAAACCGTTTTACCTGTCAAATTTTCCCCCATGACACGCAGACAAATCATTGCACCACCAAAATCTGCCGATGATTTCTGCGAAACATTGTTTTTGGTCAGCACAACAACCTCCCCCGTTTTTGCAAAATCTGCGCCGACAGACTGCACATCTTCACTGTTTTTCGCCGGCAGATTCGGCAAAAGCGCCAATATGTCCGCGCCCTGCCTTATCCTAAAATCTCCGTTTTCTTCGTCGGCAAATTCTGCACCGCCGGCATATACATTATTTTCAAATGTGCCGTGATTTCCCCTGTTTTCTTTTGAAATACTTGCCCCCGAAGCACACGAAACAAACAGATTGCCGCTCACATCATTGTTTGCCGGCTGTGCAAGATAATATATCCCGTTTTCTTCGGAATTGAGCATAAGCTCCGGATATTTTCCGAGATAGATTTCCTTGCTTTGGGTGTTACTTTCCAGTTCTGCCCATTCGCTTTTCTCGCGTGCCGCCCTTTGGGCATTGTTGATATTATAGCTTGTCACATAAAACGCCGCGGCACGTGTGCCGATTACAATATTATCCCGGCAAACATTGAACTGTCCGCAATTCACATCAAAGGCAGACGGGACGTTCTTTATGATATTCTGCCGCACGCTCTGATGCGAAAGCCCGTCGTCAAGATATACGGCATATGTCAGCAAAAGTGGATTGCCGCCAAAATCCCTTTGACTGCTCCAGCCATAATCTGTCAGAATGTCATGGATATAATTTCCGCAAATTTCATTTCCTCTTGCCAAATATTTGCGCCCTGAATAAACCGCCGACGCATCATTTGTTTCACTGCACACATTGTAAATTTCATTGCTGTATATCCCGATGTCATTCCCCGTATAGCTGACCGCCGTGCTTGGGCAGTCGGAAATTGTGTTGTTTTTGATTATTCCGCCTGTGTCACTCACTCTCACCGCAACATTTGAGCCATACTTAAATCCATAACCCATGTGGCGCAAAATGTTGTTTTCAACAACATTTCCGCTTGCGCCAAGGTTTTGGAAATCTCCCGAGTTAATCACAATTCCCCTTGCGCCGTTTGTAAATACACAGTTTTTTATTTTGCAGTTTTTCCCCGAAACGACAAGAACAGCGTCAGACAATATACCGTCAAAACTGCACCCGTCCACGGAGAATCCGTCCGTATCCTCTGCCTTTATCCCCACCCCCGTGCTTTGGGAAAAACCCATTCCGCGCACCTCAACATTGCGGCTTTTGCTGATTTCCAGCATGGGATTTTCAGAAACGGTGAGCCTTATTTCATTTATATCTTCAAAATCCGCGGGATACCAATAAAGCTTTGACATATCCCTGTCATAATACCATTCACCGGGCGAATCAAGCTCTTCCAACAGATTCACTATCCTCAAACGCCTTGGGTTTTGCGGATATACGTCCAAATCAATCCTGTGCGCACCCTCTGTTGTGAGGCGTTTTGAGGTATCATCAAAACCGGCAACCTTCACCTTGCGATAATCATAGTCATGTGCAAAATACCCTTCGGCATAGGCATACTTTGCACCGCTCCAGTTCCCTGCGTCGTCATAAAGCACCACCTGTGTATATTCGCTGTCGGAAAATCCGCCGCTGTATTCTTGCACACTGCTCTTTACCGAAGTATATCCGTCATTGGGATACTTTGCAATCTGTTGTATTCTGCCGTCCGCAAAAAGCCCCGGGGTTGTGTCGGCGGTATAAATCGGCGGAGTTTCCGCCAATGTATATTCCAGCACATTTTCCGATGCGCTCTCGGGGATTTTTGCCAAAACGGCTTTGTCGCTCACACTCACAAAATCGTCTTTTTCCAGTTTCTTTGCCGCACAGAAGTTCACATTTTCTCCCGGTTTACAGCGCAATACAAGTTTCCTCGGGTTCTGCTTCTCAATTTTTTGCGTCTGCGGTACAAAATATGTTCCGCCCCCAAACACAATATGCAATTCTGCATTCTGCGGCAGAATGTCAAGCAAAATTTCCGCCGTACGCTGTATTTCGCCACATTCAAAATAGGGATTTTCCTCACTGCCATTCCTCACCCGGGCCTTGTTCGGCGAAACAAAAACCTCCGCATACCCCTTATTCAATATACGGTTTGTGAGTTCTCCGGCTTTTGCCGAAAATTCCGCATACCTTGGGATATCCGTGTCCGCCGCCCCCGACGACACCGCCTCGTCAATTTTTCTTTTTATAAATTCTGCCTGTTCATAAAGCCCGTCATATGGCGGCTCCGCCAGAAACTCTTCAATATCTTCATTGATTTTCTCAAGGCTGTATTCCGCCTTGACACCTGTAACGGCAAACAAAAACACACGCTTATCCGAATCCCCCACCAAAATACTGTCCAGGACTTTGCCCGGGTTTGCCGGGATTTCCACAGCATATATAAAGCCCGATGAAAAATCACTCGGCAAAGTTTCCGTCCTCGCCGTGATTTTCCCGTCAGACCAGTCCACAGTGCAATCCACACTGCCGCCGAAAATCACGGGGTTCCCCGTCTTATCACTCATGCTGTAATAATATTTTTCTTTCCAAAAGCCGGAATTGAAGGTCTTTTCCTCTTTTGTCCCGTCTTTATAAACCAATGTGCACGGGATATTTTCTGTCACCGGGTTTTGATATGAAGGATAATTGCCGCCATATGCCGTTGCCGAAACAAGCATGGCGATATTTTTATAATAGTCCTTATCCATGTTTATCTTTGCGGTATGATTTTCCGCCGCATATGTATAAACCGCTTGTTTTTCGGCGTCCGCGCTCTTTTTATATCTGACTCCGCTGTGCACAAAATACCCGTCAGCGTCAAAATATCTTTCATAATATTTTTCGTTTATGGCAGAAGTTGTGTTTGCCAAAAACACAGCATTTAAATCAGTGATTTCCTCGTCATAGCTTGCCATATATTTGCCCGTTGCATACCTTGTGATGTCCGCAGGCACACAAGCGGAATAATCGGGCGCTGTTTTGCCCTGCAAGAGCGACACTGCCATGACTGCCGTGCCCACATACGAATCACTGCACACGATTTTGATTTTTTCGACTTTTTTCTGCGAAGAATTTTCAAAATCCATTGTCAGGGCATGCGCATATTTTTTCCCCGTATATGCCCCTGTTGCGGCATTCACGGCATAAATTTCCGTATCGTCCCCCCGGCACACATTGTTTGCGTCAAGGAAAAGTTTTGGGTCCTCCTCCACTGTCCCGTTTTCATAATATACATAAATTCCAAACTGCGCCTGTGACAGCTGATATGCATTGAATATAAGCACCGCTACGCCGTCGGCATGCTTGCCGACATCTATGCTCCATTCCCTCATGCCTGTCCCCAGCATAACCGCACCCGACATGTCCACATAAAAATCTGTACCGCCCGTTGTTGACAAAACTCCGTCAGTCATTTTTTCCGCAAGCTTTGATTTTGAAATACCTGTCCCCACAGAATCAGCAATTGTGTGTCCCTCTTTTTTTGTCGCCGGAAAATACACTCCGCTCCCCGACTCTGCGCCCAGAGCTGTCCCTTCTTCCGTATACAAAACCGCATTGTAGCTTGCGCTTATGTCAAGCATTTCATAATAATGTCCGCTGTCCACGGAAGCAAAATCCGCACCTGCCGCCACTATCTGCAAAAACTGCACCGACACAACGGTCAGCAGCAAATATGCAATCATTTTTTTCATAAAAAGCCTCCGTCCCGCCGTTTTTATTTCGTTTCTGTCTGCACAATTTTGTTCATCATGGCAAAGCTGTCATATACATAACATTTTATGCTGTAATTCCCCTCACCGCCCGGGATATCAAACACTGCGGTTTCGGTCAGGACATCTCCGTTGCCCAGGGTGGACTGATATAAAAATATCTTTAAAAGCTCATTGTTTTCCCCGAAAAGACACAAGGTCATCGCATATGTCATGTCGGGAGAAACAGTATTGTTTTTCAGCACCGCACTCACGTTTATCTGCGCGCCCTTTGCCTCATTAGGGCTCTCAATCTTCCCTCCGATGCCCGTTGTCAGCCTCAGTTCTTCCAGCACAGCCGGCGCCTTCGGCGAAAACTCATATGTATAATCACGCGAAAGAGTAAAGCCGCGGTCTGCCTTTGCCGGCAAAGCTGATGACAATGTAAGCAGATATTTTTTGTCATAATCCAAATCGTTTTTTACCGTTATCTCAAAGCTTTTGTCCGAAAGCACGTTTAGTGTATAGTCTTTTGTTTGCTTGCCGTTTTCTGTGAGAGTTACGGACTTGTCAAGATTTTCTGTCAAAACCGCATTCTTAAACTCCACCAGAACCGTCGTTTTCTCAAAATCGGTGCTGTCGCCGACTTTGGTCACTTGCACAACAGAATTGTTGTACTTTTCCTGTAAAGTTCTGAATCTGTCAATGTTTTCTATTATATCGGAACCGTTTTTGCCGGCATATGCCTCCAACATATTTGCGACAGCCCCGATTCTTGCACCTTCTTTTGAAAGAGCGCTTTCGTCTGTTTTTTCAATATTTTCTTCAATCAGCGCCTTCAATTTGTCCTGAGGCGGAAATTTTGCCGTTATACCCAAAATTGCAATGGCTCTCCATTCGTCCGTCTGCGAAAATTCCACAGAGGTCACAATCTTCTCTGAATCTGTTTCAAGCGTAAAGACAGGGTAATATTTTGAATTGCTTATATAATTGTAATCATTGCCGCTTCTGACAAGCTCCGGTGCCGTTTCGGCAATGTTCTTTGCGTCATATACAACGCCTGCAAAATCATCAACTGCCGGATAATTTTCAAAAGATTTGGGGCTGCTTTTCTGCTCGGCAAGCTTCCAGTCCGGGTCAACAGTGCTTGTCCCGTCCGCATAGTTCACCTTCATCATAAATTGTTCCGGCTCAATCTCATATGTCCCGGCGATAACAAAGCTTACGCTTTCATAACACCCCGGTGTCAAATCCACTGTTGTTTTGTGAATCTTCCCTTCTCCGTTTGAACCCAGGATTATGCCTTGTTTTGTGTCAAGCATCAAAGGGATTTTCTTTTTGTCGGAATAAATCAAGCCGTCCGCCCTTTTAAGGTTCTCAAAAGCCTTTCTGTTCAGAATCGCTGTCGGGTAATACTGCACCGTGGCGTCGCTTTGCCTTGCACCGAGATAATAAGGCGTTCTGCACTTTTCGTCCTTCAGTGTAATGCCGTAGTCGGCATATACAAGGGCATTGCACGCCCCCGAAATGTCCATTGCAGCATACGGCTTGTATGCCTTGCTGTAATATTCAACAGCTTTTTTCACCGCCGAATATTTTTGCGCCGCTTCTTTTGTCAATTCTCCGCCGCTTTCAATCAGCTCTTCAATTTCTTCCAGCAAAGCCGTATAATCCGCATAATTGTTTTCGTTTATATCTTCTGCTTTCGGCAGCTGCTCCGTCTTATTCCGCAGTTCTTCGTTTTTGGCAAGTTTATAAACCTTTTCCTTTATCTTTTCAAACTTCACCTTTCTCGTTTCATCAAGGACGACTCCCGTTTTGCTGATTTTTTCGTCAGCTTGTTTCACCCCGGCAAGATAAGTGCCGAAATTCTCTTCATTTATATCTTCCGCCTCCGGCATTTTATCAATCAGATAATTTATCCCCGAGGCAGGGTTGTTTTCAAAATCATATATCTTCTCATAAATCGCACTCAGCTTATTTTTTCTTTCTGCGTCAATATCAACCCCATCTCTTATTTCGTCATAAATGCGGTAAACCGTTTCTTTATAAGCTTCGTAATTTTCATATGTAATATTGCCGCTTTCGGGCAATGTGTCAATGTCCTTTTCCAGTTCTTCTTTTTTTGTCACGCAATGCATCGTCACCGCAAAAAGGTTCAGCCCTATGTATGCATCTTTTGATGTGATTTTCACAGCACTGATGGTTTTGTCAGGGTCTGTCTGCATTGTATAAACCGGCAAGCTGTAATTTTGTTTGTCAGGCTCTGCCGGGTTCGGGTTCTTCATCTTGAAAAGACAGCCTGTCTTATATGCCAAATCCGCATCTTCTTCTGTCTCCGCCCTATAGACAAACGGAATCACCGAGGACACCCCGTCCATTGCCGATATATTTGCTTTGTTTGACGGGTATATAACCCAATCCGCATCGGTGGTTTTGGTGCCGTCTTTGTATTCCACAACGCACTCAAATTCGTTTTTCCCGAGATTATATGTTGTGTCAAAAACAAAAGACACATCATAGCACTTTTTCCCGGCAGGATATATCGCCGCCGTCCTGTTCGCCACATATGTGCTTGGGCTTATCAGGACAGTATTTTTTTCTTCCAAACCGGTGGCTATCGCAAACGGTCTCCCCGATTCGTCATAAATAAACCCTTCGGCGTCTTTCTTTTCATCAAAGCTTCTTTTGTTATAAATATTATTCACACCGTCCGTGTTGTCCTTTCGCCCGACACCCATAAAATCGGGCACAACATACTCTGTTCCCTCTTGTTTTGCACCCGTCAGCCCAAAAGCCGTACAATTTGCATACTCTTTCAAGTCCACACAGATATATTCGCTGTTTCCAACAGTTTTCAACGCATCGTCCGCGAGAACATTCGGGAGCATTCCCGAAATCATCGCTGCCAGGCTTAACACCGCCGCTGTTTTTTTCATTTAATCAAATCCTCCCTTTTTCTGCAATTCAGGCACAAAATTTTTATTTCTACCACAGATACAGTATATAACAAAATGTATATACTGTATCTGTGCAAATATTGATTATTTTACAGTTATCTCCGACATCGGTTTTAATGTTTTCAGCGAATCAAGCGCAAAGCACTTGATTGTTTTTCCTTCTGTGCCTTCTGCAAATGTGTACTCTATCGCTGTACCGCTCTTTGTAAATTCTGCATCTGTAAATCTAAAGCTCTTTACATCGGTCAGTTTATTCCCGTCATATTCCGCAAGAATGACCGCAAAGCTGTATTTTTCGCCCAGTTTTGCAATGTTCACCTCTGCCGTGAATTTATTTCCTGTCACTTCGGCATCGTTTATGGTTACAACTCCCGATTCTGCCTTGCGTTCCAGCAAATCTGCATAATGTATTTCAGAAATTTCTCCTGCCTTTGCAAGTTTTCTGAACAATGCATACGCATCGTCAATTTCTGTCTTTGTCAGACTTTGTGCCCTGCCGTTATATGCGTCCAGTCTTTCTATATCGGTAAGTTCCCTTGCCGCTGTCCCGGTGAGCGCCAGGATTTGCGCACCGCTCCAGCTGTCATTTGCATATACGCTTATGCTCTTTATCAGTTTTCCCGGGTCAACATCAAGGCTGTACGAATATAACTTCCCGTGTTTTGTTTCTCCGCTGTCCGGGGTGACTTTCAGGTCATTTGCCTCAAATTCTGCCGCCGGTATATCATAAATGAACAATGCACCGGTTTCGCCCTCTGCATCGTCGTTTACATATGCTGTATAGTCAGCCGTCGTCCCGTCGGCATACACAATCTGCCCGAGAGTTCCTCTTGCGCCCTTAAACGACACATCTGCCAGGAAATGAATACTGCTCAAAGCCTTTTCGGAATTGACCGTGATTGTCTGCACTTCTCCCGCTCTTTTTCCGCCTGTCAGCACTGCGCCCGTTGTCCTCACGGCAAACGGCACATCGGCCAATATATATCCGCTGTTTTGCTCCAGCGCTTTGTCAAAATATGTTTTATTCAGAATACTGTTTACCGCATACCCCGACGCCGTTCTCACTGTCAGGTAATTGTCAGGGTTTGCAGAGGCATTGTTTGCCTTCCCCGGTTCTTCGTAAACCACCGAGCCCAATGTGTACGAGTCCGAAATATCAAAAATTTCATATCCGCCGACAGCCGCATCTCTGAGAGCCTTTGCCTCTTCATACAGTGCGCGCTCATCATCTGTCAGCTTTTCTGCGCCGTATGCTTCAAGCATATCTATATACTTTATGTATTCATATATGTTTTCTGCCGTTATCTCTTCCTTCAGCTTTTCAACAGCATAACCTTTCATGTTCTGCGCTGTGGCGTTTATCCCCGTCATTGCAAAGATACCCACGCTTGTCGACGCGCCGCAGCCCGACACCTCTATATATGAAAGCGTCTTTGTCGGATCGGCTGTGATTTCATAAACAGGAAGATACATATTGTTTTTGTTATACTCAAGCTTATTGTCGCTGATGTCGAACCTGAGCACCGTTTCCTTTGGATTGTTGTAATCAATATGCCCAAAATCACTTATAACCGACACTGCCGGTCTTATATTCTTTAGCTGAGGTGTATAAAGCCTTTCAACCTGTGCGGAATCGCCGCTGTAAACCTCTCCATAAAGACTGTTGTAAGTTGTGTCCTTTTCGTACGAACCGTCAAGATAATGCAGAGTAAAATAGAAATTTGTTATATATGCGGAGTTCAACGCATAACAGGTAAATGCAATTTTGTCATATCTTCCGCCTTTGACATCAACCCTGACATTGTTCGGTGCGCCTTCATATCCGCCGACAACAACTGTGTTCTTCTTTGCCGTGTCAGTGCTTATGCCAAACGGATATCCGTTGTCGGCATATATATTTCCGTCAGGTTTTTTGAATGTGTCAAACGAATCTTTGTTGTAAACAACAATATTTCCGTCATTCTTCGGATAATCGGCCGCAGCAAGCGTGCTTGCGTCCGTCCCCTCCGCATTGTGGAAGGTGACCGCATTTGCGGAATCCGACAAATCAAAAACCGTATATCTGCCTGCAAAAGAGTCAATTTTTGCCTTTACTGCATTGAATTTTGCCAAAGCGGTTTCGCTTAATGTTTCCCCTGCCGAGAGCTTATCCTCAATCTTCGCGACTGTCGGGGCATAATTATAATAATTTGTCCCATCGATTTGTTCTGCCGCGTCCAGTGCCTCAACCATTTTTTCCGCCGTCGCTCTCAGCCCCGTCATCGCCAGAATTGTCGTGCTTGTATATTGGTCACACCCGGCAATTTCCACTCTGACCGCCTTCTTCAGCGGATTCAGCGGAATCTCATAGACCGGGAGTATATAGCTTGCGTTTATCTTTGCGGTCAGGGTTTCCGGCGAAGCTATTGTGCCGTTTTCGCCAAGCTTTATGTCACTCAGATACATCGCCGTCAGCTTGGATTGTTCCTTTGCCTCATCTGTTGACGGGTCGTTAAACCAGTTGTATCTGAAGCTTTCTATAATTGACACTGCCGGTTTTATTGTTTCATCGGACGGCGACAAAAGCCCTTCTATGGTTTCATTACTATAGTACACTTCTCCGTTGATTTTTTTGTATTCGGTTTCCTGTTTATATGTGCCGTCTGCATAATATACCTTGATGTCAAACTTGTTTATGTATGATACGTTCATCGCTGCCGCCGTGAACGCAATTGCGTCATAGTTCCCGTCGGGTATGTCTATCACGGCCTCTGTCGGACGGTTATATCCGCCCACGCTCACCAGGTTCTTTTTTTCAAGCTCCGTGCTGACTTTAAACGGATATCCGTTTTGCGCGACAAGATTCCCTTCACTGTTTTTACAGCTGTCAAAGGCGGTTTTGTTAAACACCTTCAAAGTATTTTCGCCTCCGCTGTAGTCGGTCGGGGATATCCCCTCTGTTGCCGCGCCCGGCACATTGAACCCAACAAGGTTTGCCGAAGCAGTCAGGTCAAAAACAGCGTATGGACTTTCACCCTGCGCCCCTGCGGGCACAACAGTATTTGCAAGCGCCAAAACCGCCGCCATTCCCACAGATAACAATTTGTTTGTTTTCATCTTTTTCAGCCTCCTGTATTTTTTTTAAGTTCTCCCGTGCTGCCATTCTCTCTTGTGAAAAATAAATAATTTTTCAAAAATATCTTTAAAATTATTATACTGCAAATGCTCTTCTTTTGCCATACGTAAAACAATCTAAAAACGGCTTTTTATTTAATCAAAGTCAATTATTTGGTAAATATTGCATTATTTTTTTTGTTTTTATACTGTATTATGTTATATTTTCAACAATTTTCTTTGTTGACAACAAAAATAATATGTGTTATTATACAACTAACAATACAGAGAAAGGACAGACATTATGGAAAAATATTTTTATGTTAATTATGGTTATCACGAGATGCCTTCGGGCACGCCGTGGCGTTTGCAATCATTTATCTATAATCGACTTCACTACATAACAAAAGGCTCCGGATATTTCATGCACAACAACGAAAAAATGCCCCTTACGCCGGGGTATGTATACCTTATTCCGTTTCAGTTTGAATATCACCCGTGTTACAGTGAAAACACACAGTTTACACACCTTTATGTGGATTTTCTTTCCACTCAGATATTCAATTTCACATCTCCGCTGATATTTCGTGCAGACGAGCACCGCGCGCTTTATCATGCACTTTCTGCCCTTGCCGATTATCTGTATGACGACTGTCCGCTCCACCGCGGAATGAACAAATCCCCCGAGGTGTCCCTTCTTTTCAATTCTGTCATGGAAATGATAAACCATTATTACAAAATCAACTACAACAATGACGACCGCATATCTGCCGTTTTGCAGTTTATACAGCAAAATTACAGTTCTGACATCACTCTTGATGACATGGCAAATCTTGTCCATCTCGAAAAAAACTATTTTTCAAAAATATTCAAAAACAACATTCACTTTTCGCCATATCAATATCTGAAGCAATACCGCCTTGCAATGGGATACAGCTTTTTGCAAAACGGACATTCCGTGACAGAGGCGGCAAGGCTTTCCGGCTACAATTCGATTTATGCATTTTCCAACGCCATAAAAAAGCACACATTTTATCCGCCGCAGTTCTGGATTAATCACAGCGGCTCTTATACATAAAGAAACAGCCCGGCGCAATGCGCCGGGCTGTTTCTTTATTTTTTTATAGTCGCTTTTGCAACTCTTATTCCATAAAATTTCCCGTATGAATTTCCCACCATGTTTACGGTAAGCCATTTCCCTTTTTGGGAAAACTCCATCGGCTCCCTGTTGTCCAGCCAGTGTATTTCCTCAATCTCATCTTCGACATCACCAAAGGCATAGACACCCGAATAAAGCCCGTTGTCCAAAACCACGTGTTCATATCCTTTTGACGCCAGGTCAATGCAGAAAATGTAAAGCGCACTGCCATCCTCGCTTTTTAATATATAGCTTTTCCCGCAGCTTTTTGCGCAATATGGTCTTGATTTGTATATTGCCTCCCCAAACAAGTCCATCCACTCGCCCACAATCCGCATCTCTGCCTCCTCAAAAGGCACTATTGCCCCCTGTGCCTCCGGGCCAATGTTTATCATATAGTTTGCACCGTATCTTCTGCAAGTACAAAGGGTGTTTATTATCTCTTGCGGTGACTTATAGCACAAATCGTATTTGCTATAACCCCATGTACTGTTCAGGGTCTGGCACATTTCCGCGCTCTTATACTTTTTGTGTCCCTCTCTGTTTATTTCCTGCGGAATCCCTTGCTCGAAGGTCAGCACGTCCAGCTCATCACTGCCGTTTGCACCCCTTTTCTGTATGCCTGTGTTGTTCACAATGATTGCTTCCGGCTGGTATTTTCTTATCATTTTATAAAGCTTGTCTTCCTTCCAGTCCGCATCTTTTTTGGACCAGTTTCCGTCAAACCAAAATCCGCCGATTTTGCCATAATTTTTGCAGAGAATTTCAACGCTGTCGCTCAGATATTCCAGATATCTGTCAAAGTTTTCCTCAAAGTCTTTGTTGAACCAGTCCAAGGTCGTGTGATACAAAAACGGCACAATTCTCTGACGGTTACATTCATCAACAAATTCACGCACCAAATCCCTCTTTGCCGGGGAATGCGGCGCGTCATACTTGTTCAGTCCGCATGTATCATACAAAGAAAATCCCTCATGATGCCTTGTCGTCAGTGTGGCATATCTGCAGCCCGAGTCTTTGGCAAGCCCGACAATCTTTTCTGCGTCAAAATCCTTTGCCGTAAAACTGTCGGCAAGCTTCATGTATTCCTGCATCGAGATGCCCTCATAATTTGTAAAATACCATTCTCCGCACTCCAATTGCGAATAAAGCCCCCAATGTATAAACATGCCAAAGCCCAGTTTTTCATAGTCTTTTATGTATTTTGCCGGTGTAGGTACACTCATATTATAAATCCTCCCTGATAGTCAAATATCCCCGTGATATTTTTATGAATTTTGCCCAAAGGCAGTTAAAGATATTTTTGAAATTCACTTATTTATCAAGAAAGAGCGTACCAAAAAACTCTGTATGACAGCAATTATAGCATATATATCCCCCTGTGTCAATCAAAAAGTTTTTTTTATTTTCTGCCATATACAAAAAAACCGCATTGTGTAACACAATGCGTTTTTTCTTATGGCAAGCGTTCAAACCGTATCATACGGATTGCCGACACTCTTTTATTATCTTTTCCACGTATACGGCGAGAACAATATCAGCATCGGGAATATCTCAAGCCTTCCGGCAATCATGTCAAAGGTCAGCACCAGGGTTGACAAATCGGAATAAACCGAAAAGTTTTTGGTCGGTCCCACCTCTGCAAATCCCGGTCCGACATTGTTCAGCGTTGTCGCAACTGCAGTGAAATTTGTCGTAAAGTCAAGATTGTCGGCACTTATGATAAGGATTGAAGCCGCAAATATCGCCAGATATGACATCATAAACACATTTATTACGCGCACCGTTTCATGCTCCACAGGTCTTTTGTTCATCATGATTCTGTGTGTGCTTTTCGGGCTTGCAGCAATCTTTACTTCCTTTACAATGCTTTTTAAAAATATAATTATCCTGGAAACCTTCATGCCGCCGCCCGTGCTGCCGGCGCACGCCCCGACAAACATCAGCGCAAGCAATATAGTTTTTGAAAACTGCGGCCATTTGTCAAAGTCACATGTCGCATATCCTGTTGTTGTTATGATTGACGCAACCTGAAACATGCTGTGGCGCACAGCATGTGCAATTGTGGGGAACAATCCCCTGCAATTAAAGCATATAAGCGCCGCCGAAACAAAGATGATGCCGAGATATGCCCTGAATTCTTCCGAGCGTAGCGCAAGCCTGAAACGTTTCATCAAGAACAGATAATACAACGAAAAATCCACACCGAATATAATCATAAAAACAGTGATTACATTCTGCACATACGGCGAATATTCCGCTATACTCGAATTTTTAACGGCAAATCCGCCCGTCCCCGCCGTGCCGAAAGACAACGTGAGCGCCTCAAAAAGACTCAGCCCACCAAAAAGAAGCATCACAACCTGCACCGCTGTAAAGGCTATATATATACCATAGAGAATCTTTGCCGTAGAGCCGACCTTGGGGACAAGCTTGTTCACCGAAGGCCCGGGGCTTTCCGCTTTTATGAGATAAAGGTTGCTCCCCCCGGCAAGCGGCAAAACAGCCACAAGAAAGACCAGGACGCCCATTCCGCCAATCCAATGCGTAAAACTCCGCCAAAACAACAGTGACTTTGCAACCGATTCCACATCCGATAAAACCGATGCACCCGTCGTCGTAAACCCCGATGCAGTTTCAAACAGAGCATTGGCAAAATTGGGGATACAGCCCGACACAAAAAACGGCACCGCGCCAAATATACTTATAACAATCCAGCTCAGGGCAACTATTGCAAAGCCCTCTTTTGCATACATGCTTTTGCGGCGGACACGCACCGAAAGCAAAAGCGCACTTGCCAAAAGACACAAGCCAATACTTATCAGATAGACATATATCAGCGGTTCGTGATACAACAAAGAGCATATCAACGGAAGTACCATACACACCGCCTCAAACCCGACAACCCAGCCAAGGGTATGTAAAACAACTCTATAATTCATTTTTCGTTCACTCCAAAATATCGTTTATGTCCTTAAAGCCCGTTTCCGTTGTGACAACAATTACGGTATCCTGCGGCAGAATAATGTCACTCCCCTTTGGGTTTATAATCCTTCCGTTGCGGTTGATGCATGCAATCAAAATATCTTTTTTCAGCCTCAGCTTTTCAATAGGCATGTTCAGCACCGGCGAATCTTCGCCTATCCTGAATTCAAGTGCCTCCGCCTTGCCGTCCAGGATATAATGCATTGTTTCTATATTGCTCCCCATTGAGTTTTTCTTTGCACGCACAAATTTTACGATATATTCCGCCGTGATGTTTTTGGGGTATATAATCGTGTCAAGGTTCAGTGTGTTTATAACCTCGTCATATGCGATACGGTTTATTTTTGTGACAAGCTTGCCGTCCGTTTTGCTTTTTGCAAAAAGCGAAAGCATGATGTTTTCTTCGTCAATATTGGTGAGTGCAACAAAAGACTCCACACCCTCTATTCCCTGCTCCAGCAAAAGATTCTTTTCCGAACCGTCGCCGTGTATGATCGCGGCTTTCGGCAAAAGGCTGCAAAGTTCCTCACATCTCTTCTCGTCCTGTTCGATTATTTTTACGTTTATCCCGGTCTGCAAAAGCTGCTGTGCAAGATAATATGCAGTCGCGCCGCCCCCCACGATAATCGTGTTTTTTGCCTTGTTGGTTTTTATCCCCGCTTTTTTGAAAAATGCCGAGCCGTTTTTGAGTGAAGCGACAATGCTTATCAAATCGCCGCCCTCAAGCACAAAATCCCCCTTTGGGATAAACGCCTGTTCACCGCGCTCCACACCGCATACCAAAACATCACAATTCAGCTTTGAATGTATCTCGGAAACCTTCATATTGTCAAGTATGGCATTGTCGCCGATTCTGAACTTTAAAATCTCAACCCTTCCTTTTGCAAAGGTGTCAATCTGTATTGCCGAAGGGAATCTCAGCACCCTTGCAATTTCGCTTGCCGCCGCCTGCTCCGGGTTTATAATCATGGCAAGCCCCAAATCCCCCTTGAAAAGATTCAGTTCTTTGCTGTATTCGGGCTTTCTCACACGGGCAATGGTGCGGCGCGCCCCTGATTTTTTTGCAACCAGGCATGTCAGGAGGTTCAATTCGTCAGAACCTGTCACCGCAATCAGGATATCTGTGTCTTTTATGCCTGCCTCCAGCAAAGTGTCGATGCTCGCGCCGCTCCCAACGACACCCATGACATCATTTCTGTTTATTATGTCCTGTGTCACATTGTGCTTTATATCAATAACCGTTACGTTGTGTTCCTTCTCACTGCTCAAATCCTGTGCCAGCTTTTGACCGACTTTGCCGCAGCCTACAATAATAATATTCATTTATTCCGCTCCTTAAAAAACACCTTTGAACCGTCTGTTCTCTTTTAAACGTGGTTAGTATATCACATATTATATCATAATACAATGGATATTCCTCAAATTTTACGATATTTTAGCATTTCCGAATGTGGTTTTTGTTATTTTTTTCAAAAAAATTAAGTCCCGTCGGCATTTGTAACAAAATGTTAACATTTTGTGCATTGACCTTTCACCCGTTCTGTGCTAAAATAATACCTGAATCAAAAGACAGAAGGTGAAATTTTGAAAAAAATAACAGCTGTAATCTGTGCAATGTGCGCCCTGGCGCCCGCCACCGCATATGCATCCGATATAAGCGACTGGGCAATCCGCGATTATGAAAACCTCAGCAAAGGCGGTATTCTTACATACGACATTGTTTCCGAGAACCTGAAAGCGCCGATAACGCGGCTTGAGGTTTGTCGTATGCTCATAAATCTGTATGAGCAGATGACAATTACCGGCACGCCCGAAAAAGAATGTCATTTTGTTGACACAGATGACGAAAGTGTAAAAAAAGCATATTCCGCCGGCATTGTTTCCGGCAAAAGCGAAACAGTGTTTGACCCGCAAGGCACGGTGACCCGTCAGGAATTTGCAAAGATGATACTGAACACCCTCACCGCCGCGGGCGTGGATTTCAACGCCGATGATGACCTCATTGAAGAAACTCTTTCCGAGTATGATGACTACGGCGAAATTGCGGACTGGGCGCGCGCCGCCTTTGCCATAAACATAAAAGCCGGCATCATAAACGGTACCGCAAAAACAACCATATCCCCCCTCGGCAGTGCGGCAAGGGAGCAGGCAATCTGCATGGTGAGCAGGGTGTACGACCGTTTTGTGAAGGACAAGCAAAGCTATGAAAATCCCACGCTTGCGTCACGCGAAAGCGGCGAATTCGGCGACATGACATTTGTCTGGAATGCTGTCCCCGGCGCAAAAAAATACATGCTGCTGATAAAAGACAGCTCTGCACAGCTGTTGGATTCTTTTGAAACCATATCCACAAAGGCAACAATAAATTGCGAGGACTACATGTCCGGGCTTTATACGCTCACGCTTGGAGCCGAAAACTCCAACGGTGTCCAAACCTATTCTGCGCCGACAGACATAGATTTTTCCGCACCGGTATATCAGGAAACCCCGGCGGACAACCGTTCTCTTTCCGAAAAAGAAGCACAGGTGTTCCCCTCCGGGCAAGCCTTTCAGAACGCTGACGAGGCATCCGCATACATGACAACCGTCACCGTCCCGGTTTGGAAAATATCTTCAAACGGGCAGAAATATGCCGCAAAGGCAAGCCTGACGGTAAACAGCGCTTTGGCTGACGATGTTGTGAATATTTTCAGCGAAATATTCAACTCTCCCGAGCAGTTCCCCATCAAATCCATCGGCGGTTATTATTGGAGAAACACCGCCTCGGGAAATCTTTCTCAGCACAGCTACGGCACATGCATAGACATAAACCCCGACGAAAACTATTATGTCAAGCCGGACGGCACCCCCATAACGGGAAGCTTCTGGAAGCCGTACGAAAATCCGTATTCTATCCCCGAGGACGGGATTGTTGTGCAAACCTTCAAGAAATACGGCTGGGACTGGGGCGGAAACTGCTGGAGTGACAAATATTCAAAAGACTACATGCATTTCACTTATCTCGGCAAATAACAACAAAAAAACGGGAACGGATTAAAATAAAATTATTTTGATTCGTTCCCGTTTTCTATTGTTCCGTTTTTTGTTTCAAAATCCCTTATTGCGGAATTTATCAGATACAATATTTCTCCGTTTATCGAGCGTCCCTCATATTCGGCGATATATTTCAGTTTTTCCAGCGTTTGTGCCGTGCATCTCAGCCCGATGTGCTTGTTTCTCTCTCCCATCTTCCGCCTCCTTGTTTTTTTATTATTTACAGACAATCAAAGAATTATCGTTTTTGCAATTGCTTTTTTTGTTATATTATCATAAATTTTAAATAAAATGCAAAAATGTACTTTAAATAAGTACATTTTTGTTTTAAAGTATACTTGAATCAAGAAACTTTTTTCAAAAAAATGTTTAACCTTCCATAAACGCGGGTATATATGTAATAGGGGAAGTATAAATAGTATCAACAGGAGATGATAGTATGAAAATCAACATTATCGGCAGAAAAATCACAGTGACAGACAAAATCAAGGACTATGCGGAGAAAAAGCTTTCAAAGCTTGACAAATTCTTTGCAGACGAGCCTGAGGCAAGAATTGTGATGGGCACAATCAAGGATAATGAATATGTTGAGGCGTCTATCTTTGCGGCAGGCATGATTTACAGAGCGGAGGTCATTGATGTAGATGTCATCACCGCGCTGGACAAAATTGTTGATGTTATTGAACGGCAGATACGCAAAAACAAAACCCGTCTTGAGAAAAAAATCAAGCGTGATGCTGTCACAAGCAGCACAATGATAAACGGCGAAGACTATACTGACGGCGAAGATGTCAGCGAATTTAAAATAGTAAAGAAAAAAAGATTTTCCGTAAAGCCGATGAACCCCGAGGAAGCGGTTTTGCAGATGAATCTGCTTGGGCACAGTTTCTTTGTTTTCAAGAACGCCCAGACGGACCAGATGAATGTGGTGTACAAGAGAAAAGACGGGAACTATGCCATAATTGAATCCATATAAAATCCGTTGGCAGACCTTTTGAGAAAACAAGCAGTAGTGTTTTCAGCGAAACGACATAGTATTTGCTATGTCGTTTCGCTGTTTTGTTTAGGAATCTTTAATTTTTTAAAGAAAAACGAAACTTTTTGGGGGCTTTTGGGATATATAAGAGTGTAAAGACTAAAAGCTTTTAACTTTGCAAAAGAAAGTAGGTTTGAAATGGCAGACGAAACAAGACTGCTTGCGCAGCTAAAAAGCAAAAAAAGAAATTCCATAGACGAGGCAATCGAAGTCTACACCCCATATTTAAGCACTGTTCTTTATAATATGGCAGGAAACAGGCTCCCGAAAGAGGACATTGAGGAAATAGTATCCGATGTATTTGTTATGCTTTGGAAAAATGCAGAGTACATAGATTTGGAAAAAGGCACGGTAAAATCATACATCGCCGCCGCTGCACGCAACTTTGCACTGAAAAGATTAAACAAAAACAAGGACCACACCACCCTTGATGACCTCGAAATCCCGGACGGCGCACCACTGCCCGAAGAAAATTCCGCAAACAGCGCCGTGTGGGACGCTGTGATGAGCCTGGGCGAGCCGGACAATGAAATATTTGTGAGATATTACAAATACGGCGAAAAGCTTAAAAATATTTCAAAAGCAACCGGAATAAATATATCTACCATAAAAACCAAGCTTTCGAGAGGCAAACGCAAGCTAAAAAAAATTTTATCAAATGCGGAGGAAATGTTATGAATAAGAAAAATGACTTGTTTGAAGAATTGAATATTGATAAAAAGGAGTCGGATTTCTGCACTCCCGCGGATATTGACATTCAGGCCATCAAACGAAATGTCAAAATGAAACTTGATTCCGCATACACGGAAAGGAAGTCGTTCACTATGAATACAAAAAAGAAATTATCACTCGCCGCCCTTGTTGCCGCCCTTGCCTTGGGCATAACCGCTTTTGCCGCAAACGGGATTGTGTCAACCTGGTTCAGCTCGTCCTCGTCCATACCCGAATACAAATCGCTCCCCACTGCACAGCAGGTCACAAAAGACATAGGCTATACGCCCGTGCTCATCGACACCTTTGGGAATGGCTATACCTTTAAAAACGGCAGTGTTGTAAACAACAATCTTGCAGACGAAAACGGCAGTTCGGTTGAAAAATTCAAGTCGGTGTCTTTTGATTACGAAAAAGACGGTGACACCGTGATATTTGCACAGGACAAATTTAATTCCGGCGCGGAACTGCAAGGCGAGGTCATCAAAACCGTAAATGGTACCGACATCTTCTATTACGGCTATACAAACAAGAGCGTCCCTGCCGATTATCAGCAGACCGACGCCGACAAAAAAGCCGAGGCTGACGGCGAACTTATATTTTCATACGGTTCTTCCGAGGTTAAAATCATCAATGTGCAGAGCGTCACCTGGGTAAAGGACGGCGTGCAGTATCAGCTGTTGCAGCTCGACGGCAAGCTTTCGCCCGAAGGGCTTGCCGAAATGGCTGAAGAAATTCTTAAAAGATAATTTATAACACAATAAAAGGTCAGGCGCAAAATGATTATGCACCCGGCCTTTTTTTCAATCTATTTTGTTTATAACAACCCCTGTTGCCGCTTTCGGGAAAATATAAATGGAACGCTTTGGCATCTTTTCGCCGGAATCCACAACCTCGCATATACGCTCCGCCTTGACGGTGTTTAGTACAAAAAGGCACGCCGCCTCTTTCTTCTCCACCAGCTCAACGCCCTTTGTCGCCCTTCTGGTATAGCTTATGTATTCCTCATAGTTGTCGCTGCTGATATTCAGAAGTTCGCCCAAAAGCAATCTGTTCAGGATTGTCACGTCAAGCATGCAATACTCTTCCGAATGGTTTGGGAGTATACTTTTGACATAGTCCAAATCGGTCAGCGTAAGGCGGTAAAAATAATTTCCGCCGCAATATACGCCTATTATATTTTTACGCCTTGCCGTTTCAATCTGCTTTTTCATCGTTTCGGTCAATTCGTCATTTCCCACGTCCACAATGATTTTCTCAACCTTAAAGTGCTCCTGTGCACAGGCAATAAAATAATCCTCGGAAAACTTCTTCTTTGCGCTCAGAATCCTGTGCACCGGCAATTGGACAAGGCTGTCGCCATATGCGTTGTTCATAAATGCCAGGATATAGTTGTACGTTTCCTCCCCGGTGTGGTTCGGGTTCTTTTCTCTGCACTCTTTCATATATTTGAGCGCCGCCTGATATCTGTTGTGCCCGTCGGTGATAAAAAGCTTGGTATGCTTCATGCTTTTTTTTATAAATTCTATGCGCTCTTCATCATCTATAACCCAAAGCCTGTTTTCGGTCATCTCCCCTGTTATTTTCTCTTTCATTTTAAATTCCATATCGGGTTTCCCCTCCGATATTTCATTCATAAGGTGCGTCAGCGGTCTTTCGCTGTCGATGTACATGCAGTTTATCATGTCAACGTTTGCCTTTATGTTTTTCAGCAGATTATACCTGTCCTCCATGAAGTCGGTCTTTGTTTCCTCGCACACCTTGACAGAGCTGTCCTCTCCCAGGTCTTCCAGCCGCAAAAGCGCCGCCATGCCGTGGTTTATAAAAACGGTATTTTTATAAATGCTGTGCTGTTCATAAAGATATATCGCCGGCTTGGTTTCCTTTTTCAGAATACCCTTTTTTATCCAGTCTGCCAGGTACTCCTTTGCCCTTGTGTACTTGTTGTCCGTTTCGCTGTCGCTGTCCTTTTCAAGCCCATTTGAAACACGCACAATGTTAAATTCGTTTTTGTCATAGAATTTTTGTCTGTCTTCATCATTCATGATGTCATACGGCACAGCCATAACAGTGCCCGGCTCTCCGCATTTTTCACTGTCATATCTATAACCCGCAAATTCTTTTATATCTGCCATAAATCATCTCTCCCCAATACCCCGTTTACCATTATTTTATACCCGAAAGCACAAAACGTCAATAACATTTTAGAAAATTTTTCTTTAAAAATATGTTACTTAAATTTTTCTTTTATTATATGCACTTTTCTTCATAAAAATTATGATTGATGAGAATAATAACAATGTCTTTTAAGACCGATTCTGACATTGGGCAATTGCAGAGTTTTGCATATGCCCGGCTATTTTTATACCGCAAGGAGGTTTGTTTTTATGAATTTTGTCAAAGGAATGGTCACCGGGCTTTTGGTCGGCTCTGCCGTGACAATGCTTGCCGACCCGATTTCCGACCGTCAGCGCCACAAAATGCAGAAAAAAACGGAAGGGATTTTCAAAAACATAGGCGGTGCAATTGACAATGCACTTGACATGTTTAAATAAGCCCGATAAACAAAAAAAGAGAGGTCACCCTCTCTTTTTTTGTTTATAATCTGAAGTTTACCACTGGAACAATACGCCCTGTGTTGATGCGTCAACTGTAACCGTATCAGCTACATAGTTAACTGTTTTTGTGCTTTCCATAACGCTTGCAGCGATAACATCAGCAACTTCAAACTTATTTACTATTGCCATAGGCTTTTCATAAATTTTCATTATTATTACTCCACCTTTCTATTATTCTGCCGGGACAGTGTATGTCCATGAGCTTGTGTCTGTGCCGTTTGTTACCTTGATTGTGAAGATATCGCCGGCAGCAACACCGTGTCTGCCAATCTTGTAAGAAACTATCGGGATAATCTTTGTCTTACCTTCGCCGATAACGCCTGAACCCAAAGTTTCAGTAAGCTTATCTGTTGTACCTGACTTTGAAATTTCAATTGTCGGTGTAGCATCAACAGCAAATTCTATTGCAGCATCAGTTGAGAAGGTCTTGAAACCGTCTTCAATAGCCTTACCTGCAACAGCGGCTTTTTCTGACGGTGTAGGTGTAGGCTTGGTTACTGTCAAAACAGCTCCATCCAATGTGAATTTATCATCTAAAGTTGATTTGTCTGTCCCCTTAATTGCTACTGACTTTGCAATTGGCAATGTGAAAGAGCCTGTAGCATTTGTCAAATCAAATGTAATTGTTCCGTAGCATATCTTTCCAGCCTCATACGGGGCAGAAGGTGTTGCAGCAAGAGTTGCCACTATATAGTTTTTGCTCTTATTGTAAGAGAAATTACCACTTGCAGTTAATTTCTTTTCTATTTTCAAGTTATCTACAGTTACACCCTTTGCAATCATATCTGATGCGTCCAAGTTAACGCCACCGGATATAACATCTTGTTCAGTCAGCATATAAAGGCTGTATGTAACACTTGTCTGGGTTTCGTTATCTTTTTCCCAGAAAATTTTGTTATTTTCATCAGCGAAAGCAATGCTTGTTACCAGAGAAAAAGCCATAGCTACTGCTGATAAAAATGAAATAACTTTTTTCATTTTAAAATCTCCTCACTATATTTAGTCAAGCATACTAGGATCGCCTGCTTCATAACATAAGATTTCAACAGCATCCAATGATGTCGGATCTCCATCTCCATCCACATCAGCCGCTAAGAAAATCACATCATCTGCATCTTTGCCATCAAAAACACTGTCATCTCCTGCTTCATAGCACAAAATTTCGACAGCATCCAATGATGTCGGTTCTCCATCATTGTCGACATCCCCTAAAATATACTCAGGTTTTCCATTTTTAACCGTAAACTTCTCAACGATAATGCCTGATTCAGCGATGTTTTCACCGCCAATCTTTACAATATAAGAAGTGTTCTCTTTGAGAGTTGTTCCGCCGAGGATACCAACACTTTGGAAAATCTTTGAACCCGAAGCTGGAGCCGCTGCCTGGTCGATATAATAAATATCGGTATCCTTGATTTCGGCATTGTTGGTGTAAATGCTTTCAGGGATAATCAGAATAGTCATCTGTCCAGTATAAGCACTCAAGTCTGACTTAACCGAGTATGTACCCTCGGTTTTGCTGAAACCTGCGTCATTCACAATCGGGTCAGCCGCAAAAGCGTTTGCGGCAAAGACAGCAGAAATGCCGACAACAGCCGCACAAGTTAAAAATAATTTTTTCATGTTTTTCTCTCCTTCTCATAATATAGATTATGTATAGTTAAAAACCCCCGAAAACCGTCCAACCATGCGATTTTCGGGGGTTTCGTGAAATTGCACAAAAAAATGACGCTTACCTTCCGAAATACGAAAGATAAACGCCATAAAATATAACTTTATTCAACAGTAACGGATTTTGCGAGATTCCTCGGCTTGTCGATATCACAGCCCTTTAAGCTTGCCACATAATATCCGAAAAGCTGCAAGGGTATAACCGTGAGCGACGGCAAAAGGATTTCGTGTGTTTTTGGGATTTTGATGACATGGTCGCACACATCATCAACATGCTCATGCTCGTTTGTAACAACGCCCAAGACAACCGCGCCCCTCGCTTTTACCTCTTTGACATTGCTGATTGTTTTTTCGTACAGTTCACTGCCTGTCGCAAGTGCAACAACAAGTGTGCCTTCCTCAATCAAAGAAATTGTCCCGTGTTTAAGTTCTCCTGCCGCATATGCCTCTGAGTGAATGTATGATATTTCTTTCAGTTTCAGAGAACCTTCCAGAGCAACGGCATAGTCCAGATTTCTGCCTATAAAGAATATACTCTTTGCATTGAAAAACTGCGAGGCAAGATACTGTACATTTGCCTTGTCGGCAAGGACTTCCTTCACCATGTCGGGGAGTTTCTGTATTTCTTCAACGATTTTTGCGTATTCGGTTTTGGAAACCATGCCTTTTTTGTCAGCAAGATACAGCGCAATCAGATATATAACGCTCAGTTGAGTGCTGTATGCCTTTGTGGTTGCAACGGCAATTTCCGGCCCGGCCCAGGTATAGAGAACATCGTCAGATGCATTTGCAATCGTGCTCCCGACAACATTTACAATAGAAAGAATCCTTGAATTTTTTGCCTTTGCTTCTTTGAGCGCCGCAAACGTGTCTGCCGTTTCGCCCGATTGGCTGATTACTATTGTCAGGTCATTGTTGTTTACAATCGGGTCGTGATATCTGAACTCTGACGCAACTTCGACTTCAACCGGCACACGGGTAAGCTTTTCGATGACATATTTGCCGACCATGCCGACATGGTATGCACTTCCGCATGCAACAATGTGGATTTTCTGCAATTTCTTGATTTGTTCCTCTGTCATGGAGAAATTGTCCAAAACAACCTTGCCGTCCTTTATTCTCGGGCTGATTGTGTCGTGCAGAGCCTTCGGCTGTTCCTCAATTTCCTTCATCATAAAGTGCTCATAGCCGCCCTTTTCGGCAGAAGAAATGTCCCAGTCAACCGTGAATACTTCCTTTTTGACCTCTTCACGGTCAAGCGCATTGAACACTTTCACTTCGTCAGCCGAAAGCATAACAATTTCATCGTCTTCAATATAATATACATCTTTTGTATATTTCAAAATTGCGGTGACGTCCGACGCGATAAAGTTTTCGCCCTTGCCGAGCCCGATAATCATAGGGCTGGATTTCCTGACAGCGACAAATCTGTCCGGGAAATCATCACAAAGAATACCAAGTGCGTACGAGCCTTCAACGCGGTGTATAACCTTGCTCAGGGCCTCAATCATGTCGCCTTTGTAATAATATTCAAAAAGATGTGCGACAACCTCCGTGTCGGTTTCTGATACAAATTCAAATCCTTTTTCGATAAGCTTCTTTTTTAAGGGTATATAATTTTCGATAATCCCGTTGTGAACAACGGCAATTTTGCCGGATTTTGAAAGGTGAGGATGTGCATTGATGTCAGACGGTTCGCCGTGGGTTGCCCACCTGGTGTGCCCTATGCCGATGTTTCCGCGCACCGCATTGCCGCCGTCAATCATGTCGCAGAGGTTTTTCAGTCTGCCGCGTGCCTTGGAAACAGTGATTTTCCCGTCGTCCAAAACTGCGATTCCTGCCGAGTCATAGCCTCTGTATTCAAGCTTTGAAAGCCCTTCCAAAAGCACAGGAGCCGCCTGCTGCTTGCCTACATATCCAACAATTCCACACATATACATTTTCCTCCGATTAATAGAATTTTGATTTAGGTAATTGCAAAACTAACGTTTTCCAATTACCGGGTAGAAATAAAAAGTTCCGTCTGATTTTAACTTTATGACAGGTTGAAACTTTTTATTTCAGCCAAAAATGACGCACATGTCGTCATTTTTGATTACCAATCAGGGGTTGACACCCCCGATACCCCCGCAAAGATGCGGCGGATAATTGTAAAATTTACATTTTACAATTATCTAACAGAATTTTGATTATATTAAGACAATTATACCTTATTATATAATTTTTTTCAAGTGATTTGAAAAAAATTATAAATCTTTTTCGCTAATTTATAAAATAGTTTGAAAGAATTATTGTTTTTTGTGGAAATTTTTGATATAATAAATTTGTATATATTTATAAGCAAAAGGTGAAACAATGAAAAAAGCGTTAAAAACACTGGAATTTGACAGAGTTCTCGACAAACTCAGCGAATATACCTCCGCAGAAGAGGTTAAACAATTTATCAGGAAAATCGAGCCTTTTTCCGACCTTGAAAAAGCACGCGCGGCACTTGCCGAAACGACCGAGGCGGTGACTGTGCTTCTGCGTTTCGGCACACCCCCGGTGAGCCTTTGCGCGCCAAACATCACGGGGAGCATCAAGCGCGCCGACATCGGCGGTGTGCTTTCGGCAAAGGATTTGCTGGAAATCTCGCGCGTCCTTTATATTTCACGGAAAATCAAGGCGTACCTCGATTCTGCCGGCGACGACTGCCCTGTCCTGAAGGGATTCTCTTCGGCGCTGATTGTGCACAGACACATTGAGGACAAGATAAACACGGCGATTGTTTCGGAGGAAGAAATCGCAGATGACGCATCGTCGGCGCTTTCTTCAATCCGCAGAAAGATGAAAAATCTGAATGTGAACATAAGGGAAAGCCTGAACAAAATGATTCACTCCGAGCACTACAAAAAATATCTGCAAGACCCGATTGTCACTGTGCGTTCCGACCGTTTTGTGATACCCGTAAAGGCAGAATACCGCTCGGAAGTCGGCGGCATTGTGCACGACACCTCTGCCAGCGGCTCGACCCTTTTCATAGAGCCGATGAGCGTGGTGAACATGAACAACGAAATACGCGACTTGCAAAACAAGGAAGAACAGGAAATACAGCGGATTCTGAGCGAATTGTCGGCAGACGCGGCGTCTGTGGCACAGGATTTGAAAAGCGACTACCGTTTGATTACAAAGCTGGATTTCATATTCTGCAAAGGCAAGCTTTCGCTTGATTACAACGGCACTGCGCCGGAGCTTAACACAGACGGGATAATCGAGTTTAAGCATGCGCGCCACCCGTTGATTTCAAAAGACACGGTTGTGGCAAACGACATATATCTCGGCGGCGGCTTTGACACACTTGTCATCACCGGGCCAAACACGGGCGGAAAAACCGTCACCCTGAAAACAATAGGGCTTTTCTCTGCCATGGCGGCGGCAGGGCTGCATATCCCTGTGCGTGACGGGAGCCGTGCGGCGGTTTTCGGGCACATTTTTGCCGACATAGGCGACGAACAGAGCATTGAGCAAAGCCTGAGCACATTTTCTTCACACATGGTCAATATTGTGGATATCCTAAAGACTGCCGACTCCGATTCGCTTGCGCTTTTTGACGAGCTCGGCGCCGGGACAGACCCCACCGAGGGCGCGGCGCTTGCGATATCGGTTTTGGAATATCTGCGCGGATTTGGCGCGCGCGTCGCCGCGACAACGCACTACAGCGAACTGAAGCTGTTTGCGCTTTCAACCAAAGGAGTGGAAAATGCCTCATGCGAATTTGATGTAGAATCGCTGAAACCCACATACAAGCTCTTAATCGGAATCCCCGGCAAATCCAACGCCTTTGCGATTTCGCGCAGGCTGGGGCTTGACGAAAGCGTCATCGCGCGCGCAAACGAGCTTTTGAGTGACGAAAATATCCGATTTGAGGACGTCCTGACAGATTTGGAGCAAAACAGACGTCAGGCGCAGTCGGACAAAGAGTATTCTCTGCGTTTGAAGAAAGAACTGACCTCCCTGAAAACCGAAATAGAGCAAGAACGCGCAAGGCTGAAAGAAAATAAAACAAGAATCCTGGAGGACGCGCGGCGTGAGGCAAAAATCATTGTCATGGAGGCGCGCGAAGAGGCAAACGAGGTTATACGCGACCTGGAACACATGCGGATTTCCAAAGGCGGCAATGACGACGCAAAAATCAAAAAAGCGCGCGAACGCCTGAAAAACCGCGAAGAAACGCTTGACTCCGCAATGGCAAAGGCGGCGGTGCCTAAGGTGAACCACCGCAAGCCGATAAAGAATCTCAAAATCGGGGACACTGTCAAGATTTTGGACATGAACCAGGAGGCAACAGTGATGAGGCTTCCCGACAAAAACGGCATGGCGCGCGTCCAGGCAGGCATCATAAATATGGACGTACACATTTCAAACCTTGTCCGTGTCGAGGACAAATCCTCAAAAGAGCTTGCCGACAAATATATAAAATCAAGCGCATCATATATTTCAAAAACAAAAAATGTTTCAACAGAAATTGACTTGCGCGGACAAACACTGGAAGAAGGCGTGATGAACGCCGAAAAATTCCTTGACGACTGTTATCTTGCCGGGATTTCGCCCGTTGTGATAATCCACGGCAAGGGCACCGGGATTTTACGCAAGGGTATCCGGGAAAGGCTGAAAAAGCACAAGTATGTGAAAAGTTTCCGCCCGGGCACCTTTGGCGAAGGCGAGGACGGCGTCACTGTTGTAGAACTTAAATGACAGCCGCTTTGGGCGGCGGAAAAGGAGCAGACATGGCAAAAAAGAAACCTATCATGACCAATGCAATGCGTTCGCTTGCGTCAAAAGGGATAGAATATGAGGCGGTGGAATACGAAACCGACGGGGTGATTGAAGATCATTTCGGCATGGTCATCGCAGAAAAAACGGGAATTCCCTCAGAAACCTCCTTCAAAACACTTGTGCTGAAAGGCGAAAAAACGGGGATAACCGTGGCATGCATACCGGTGTGCCGGGAGCTGGATTTGAAAAAATTTGCCGCGGCGGCGGGCGAAAAGAAATTTGAAATGATACATGTCAAGGATTTGCTTGCCCTCACGGGCTATATCCGCGGCGGTGTTTCGCCGGTCGGCATGAAGAAAAAATACCCCACATTCATCGACGCGTCGTGCCAAAACCACGACAAAATCGCGATAAGCGCCGGGGTGTGCGGCTGCACACTGATATTGAAAACCGCCGACGTACTGGCGGTCACAGATGCAAAATGTGCCGACATAACAAGAAAGGACTGATTTTATGACAACTTTTAAAAAAGCGGACATATTGATTCCGCAAAACGTGGATTTGACAAAATGGAGTGTGGTTGCGTGCGACCAATACACTTCAGAACCGGAATATTGGCATGAGGTTGAAAATTTTGTCGGCGATGCGCCGTCAACCTTAAATATCACTTTCCCTGAGGTATACCTCGCCGAGGGGGACGCAAGAATCCAAAACATCAACAGCACAATGCACAAATATCTCAGGGACAGTATTTTCAAAAAATATCCGCAAAGTTTGATTTATATCGAACGTACGACAGACGGGAAAAAGGTCAGAAAAGGGATTGTCGGTGCGGTTGACCTGGAAGATTATGACTTCAAAAAAGGCTCTGATTCCAAAATAAGGGCAACGGAGGGGACAGTGCTGGAGCGCATACCCCCAAGGGTGAAAATCCGCGAAAATGCACCGCTGGAACTGCCGCATGTCATGCTTTTGATTGACGACAAAGAGGGGCTTGTGATTGAAAAGCTTGCGGCACAGAAAAACAGCATGGAAAAACTATACGATTTTGACCTTATGCAAAACGGCGGACATCTGACGGGATATCTTGTCCCTGACGGGATTGCGGAGCAAACGCTTGCAGAACTGGGAAAGCTTGAAGAATCCGCCGATGCGGCAGGGACATTTACATATGCGGTGGGGGACGGAAACCATTCGCTTGCAACAGCAAAGACATGCTGGGAAAATCTGAAAAAAACATTATCCCCCGAGGAACGGAAAACCCACCCTGCGCGGTTTGCGCTCTGTGAACTTGAAAATATCCATGACAATGCACTCTTTTTCGAACCGATTCACAGGGTTGTGTTTGGCGCAAACCCCGATGATTTGCTTGAAGGTATGAAAAAGTTTTACAAGACATCTCAGACGGACAACGGCGGACAATGCATAGAATATATCACAAAATCCGGCACGGGCAAGATATATGTGGAGAACCCGAAAAGCCGCCTGACTGTCGGCACACTGCAAATCTTTCTGGACGAATATATGAAAACTCACACCAATGTCACAACCGATTATATTCACGGCGAGGACGTGTGCCGCGAGCTTGGCAAAAAGGATGGCAACATCGGCTTTGTCCTGCCGGCAATGGAAAAGAGCGAGCTTTTCCCGAGCGTTGCACAAGACGGCGCACTGCCGCGGAAAACATTTTCGATGGGCGAGGCATATGAAAAACGTTTTTATATGGAGGCAAAAATGATTACCCGATAAACAAAAAAAGAGAGGTCACCCTCTCTTTTTTTGTTTATAATCTGAAGTTTACCAAACAAACAGAACGCCCTGTGTTGATGCGTCAACTGTAACCGAATCAGCTACATAGTTAACTGTTTTTGTGCTTTCCATAACGCTTGCAGCGATAACATCAGCAACTTCAAACTTATTTA
>CAKSFT010000011.1 GCA_934454145.1 uncultured Clostridia bacterium
TTCTAATGGTTATCAAGAAACTGTAAAATCATCTTTAGAATATGGAGATATAACTATTGAGGATTTAGAAAGAAATATAAGCAAGCATTATGCGCATAGCTTTGCAGAGTACAGAGCCGCCGCAATGGAAGTTGTGGGAAAATCTTTTGAACAACTCGGAAATAACCAAAATTATTTAAGTCTTTCGGATAGTTTTTAATGCTCGATTTATCTTTTTAAGTACGAATGAATTTGTAGACAACTTTGTAGTCAAAAAGTTTTGACTACATACAAAAAATTAGTCTACAATACGAAAAATCACAAAAAGAAAAATCGCCGAAAACCTTGATTTTACAAGGGTTTGCGACGATTTATAAAAAGTTACAAAATGTCAAAATCTACTCCCACTCGATAGTTGCGGGCGGTTTGCTTGTGATGTCATACACGATGCGGTTTACATGCTTAACTTCATTTACAATTCTGTTGGAGCATTTTTCCAAAACATCATATGGGATTCTCGCCCAATCTGCGGTCATGAAGTCTGTGGTGGTGACGCCGCGCAAAGCAAGGGTGTAGTCATATGTTCTGCCGTCGCCCATTACGCCTACGCTTCTCATGTCCGTGATGACAGCAAAATACTGGTTGATTTTCCTGTCAAGACCCGCAAGAGCAATTTCTTCTCTGAATATTGCATCTGCATCTCTTAAAATTTCAAGCTTGTCAACGGTGATTTCGCCGATTACCCTGACCGCGAGCCCGGGGCCGGGGAAGGGCTGGCGCCACACGAGATGCTCCGGTATGCCAAGTTCAAGCCCGAGCTGACGGACTTCGTCCTTAAACAAATCACGCAGAGGCTCGATTATTTCTTTAAAATCAACGCAATCGGGGAGCCCGCCGACATTGTGGTGGCTTTTTATGACAGATGCGTCGCCTTTTCCGCTTTCTATGACATCGGGATATATTGTGCCCTGCACCAAAAAGTCCACTTTTCCTATTTTCTTTGCTTCGGCTTCAAAAACCCTTATAAATTCTTCGCCGATGATTTTACGTTTCGTTTCGGGGACGGTGACCCCGGCAAGTTTTGTCAAAAATCTGTCTTGTGCATTGACACGAATCATGTTTATGTCAAACTGTTCTTTAAAGACTTTTTCAACTTCATCGCCCTCATTTTTCCTCAAAAGACCGTTGTCAACAAATATGCATGTAAGTTGTTTGCCGACAGCCTTATGTATCATGACGGCAGCAACAGAGCTGTCGACACCGCCGGATAATGCGCAAAGGACTTTTTTGTCCCCGATTTTTTCTTTGAGTGCTGCGATAGATTTCACGGCAAAGTCGCTCATGCGCCAATCGCCGCGGCATTTGCACACTTTATACAAAAAATTGTTGAGCATTTTCATGCCGAAAGGTGTATGGTTGACCTCGGGGTGGAATTGAACGCTGTAGAGTTTCTTTTCTTCGTTTTCATATGCGGCAACGGGGCAGGAGTCTGTGTGCGCTGTCACTCTGAAACCCTCGGGAAGTTCGGACACATAATCGGTGTGGCTCATCCAGCAGATGCCGTCCTTTTCGATTCCGTCAAAAAGCACGCTGTCGCCGAGCGATATTTCGGTTTTTCCGTATTCACGCTTTGGTGCCTGAGAAACCTTTCCGCCAAGGGTATACGCCATAAGCTGATTGCCATAGCATATCCCGAGTACAGGTATGCCGAGCTCAAATATTTCCCTGCCGCACTTTGGCGCGCCGTTTTCGTACACGCTGTTCGGGCCGCCGGTAAAAATTATACCTATGGGCTTTTTGGACTTTATCTTTTCGATGTCCGTGGTATACGGCAAAACTTCGCAGAAAACATTGCATTCTCTGACGCGTCTTGCTATCAATTGATTGTACTGTCCTCCAAAGTCCAATACTATAACCAATTCATTGGTCATATAATCACCTCAAAAATTATTTGATTTTCATTTATCATAAGAAAATGAATCTAAATTTAATTATAAATTACCCGTAAAAAAAAGTCAATAGAAGGCGAAAAAAAACATCAAATATTTTTTCGCTGCCGCAGAACTTCGTACATGATTACCGCGGCGGCTATTGCCGCGTTCAGCGATTCCGCACAGCCCTCAATCGGTATTTTTATACAATAATCGGAAATTGCCGTTGTTTCTGCGCTTACGCCGTTGGATTCGTTCCCGATGACAATGATTGAGGGGAGTGTCATGTCGGGGGCAGTGTAATCAACCGAGTTTTCGGTCAAAACTCCGCTCAGAATCTGAAATCCCAGTTTTTTGTACTCTGCAAGGTTTTGCACGGTGATGTTTTCCGCCGTTGCTGTGCGGAAAAATGAACCCATACTGGAACGCACGGTTTTTGGATTGTAAAGTTCTACGCAGCCGGGGGAAAGCAGAACTCCGCCAAAGCCCGCCGCGTCTGCCGTGCGTATTATTGTACCGAGGTTGCCCGGGTCAGAAATTCTGTCACAGTAGATATAGGCTTTTTGGGGGTCGAGGGAGAAGTGCCTTGTTTTTTCTATCTGTATTGTGCACATGATGCCTGACGGGGTGTCAGTGGAGGAAAGCACGGCAAACAATGAATCCGGCACAACATAACATGGGAGAGAAGGAAAAGATGCGTCCGCCGCAAAATCCTCCGACATGATTATTGCTGTGACCTTTCTGCCGGAGTTTATGGCTTCAAGGACGGATTTTTTTCCCTCAACCGTGTATTCTTCGGTTCTGAATTTTTTTTGTTTCAGACTCTTAAAATATTTATATTTTTCATTCTTACTGCTTGTTATCTTTATAATCATTTCAAATTCTCCCGGTTATCTGTTGAAAAGCTCGCTGTATCGTCTGAATTTTTCGCGTGATACAGAATCCAGCTGCTTTTTTGTTATGCGGAATTCCCAGTTCCCTTCTGCTCTCCCGGGGACATTCAGACGCGTGTCTGCGCCGTATTGGAGGATGTCCTGTATGGGGAAGATGACAAGACCGGCACTGCTGGCATACATTGTGCGGATTATGCTGTCATAGCAGTTGTCCCAGTTGTCGCCCGAAAATCCGCAATAATCAAGTATGTTTTTGCGTGCGGCATCGTCGGCTTCCCAGATATAGCCCAGAAGTGTGTTGTTGTCGTGGGTGCCTGTGTATGCAATGCAATTGTTTATATAATTGTGGCACTTGTGGGGGCTGTCGCCGTCGGATAAAAATCCAAACTGAAACACCCTCATGCCGGGGAAACCGCTGTACTTTACAAGTTCCTCTACCTCCGGTGTGATGTCGCCCAAATCCTCCGCAATTATCAGCTTGTCACCGGCAATTTTCTTCACCATGCCGACAAATTCTTTGCCTTTTGCTTTTTCCCAATGCCCTTCGCGTGCTGTTTTTGCGCCGAAAGGGACACTCCAGAATGATTCCAAGCCGCGGAAGTGATCGATGCGCACACCGTCAAACATTGAAAGCATGTGTTTTATGCGGTTTTGCCACCACAAAAAGCCGTCTTTTTCCATGGTGTCCCAGTCATAAAGGGGATTGCCCCAAAGCTGACCGTCTGCTGAAAAATAATCCGGCGGTACACCGGCAACGGCAGAGGGCAGTTCTCTTTTGTCAAGCAAAAACAAATTTTTGTGAAAGTATACGTCACTGCTGTCATAGGCAACATAAATCGGGATATCGCCTATAATTTTTATGCCTTTTTCGTTTGCGTATGCCTTTATTTCGCTCCATTGTGAAAAAAATTCATATTGGATAAACTTCCACATAAACAATGTTTGTTCATTGATTTTGTCGGTTTTCCATTCGTTCCACGGCAAATTATGATTGGCTTCTTTCAGCGCCATAAAACGACAGAACTCGTCTATATAAGGGTGGCTTGCGCAAAATTCTTCCACAGCGCCGCGCGGCGTCGATAGGGACGCTTTGTAAAGCAAAGGCAGACGCTCTTTTTTCAAGCGTGCATATTCGCACGAATACGGCGTATTTTGTTTTGCGCCGTCCGCGTCGGATTGCGAGATATACCCTTTTTTGAGAAGCACTGCCAAATCTATAAAATACGGATTTGCGGAAAATGCCGAATAGGATTGATACGGCGAATTGTACTCGTCGGGCATGCAGAAAGGAAGAACCTGCCACCATGAGAATCCGCAATCTGCCAGAAAATCAACAAATTGTTTTGCCGCCTCCCCAAAACTGCCGGAAGAATAGCCGCCGAAGAGGGAGGAAATATGCATAAGAATACCGCAGGAACGCTGCAATTGTCACCACTCCTTATTGATTCGGGGCGATGCCCGAATTTTTATTATCCTAATTATATCATTATTTGATGCCAAAAGCAACATAAATATGATATAGGTAATTGTAAAATGCAAATTTTGCAATTACCTTCCGCCGGAACTTTTTATTTCTGCCGCAGCATTTTAATTGTAAATATGATATGCGTGGAGGAAAAAGAACAGCATAAACCAAAGTTTTTAAAATATAATCTTGCATTTTGAACAATAAAAAAGACGGAAGGATTATAAAAATTGTTAGAAAGGGCAAACTTGTAAAAAGCTGTTGACAAAATAAAACGAACGTGGTAGAATAATGTTAAACAGAATATAAAGGCTGTGACGAAGACGGTCGGGAATCAAGAGTTTTCAGAGAGTTGGCGGATGCTGCAAGCCAATAACGAAGTTTCCCAATGGCTTATCACTTCTGAGCCGGGATCCGAAAGCATATGCAAGTAGATATCCACGTGAGATTGCTGCGTTAAGGCAAAGGACTTGTTTGAGTCTGAAGAGTGGTGTATGTTTATACACAATTTGAGTGGTACCGCGGGTTTATTACAACTCGTCTCAAAGAGATATCTTTGGGACGGGTTTTTTATTTTTATAATCTGTCCCTAAAAAACAAGGAGGTAATAAAAATGCAGGAAGAAAAATTGCAGGAACAACTCAAAGAGGTTGCGGCAAGAATCCGCAATCTGCGTGAAATCATGGGCGTGTCGGTGGAAACGATGGCGCACAATGTCGGTGTGACGCCGGCTGAGTACAAGGAATATGAAAGCGGAACAAAAGATTTCAGTTTTACTTTCATATACAAATGTGCCAGAAGCTTCAATGTTGACCCGACAGACCTTTTGCAGGGCTCCAGCCCAAGGCTGACAAGCTACGAAATCACAAGAAACGGCGGCGGACTGCCCATCACAAGGGCAAAGGGGCTGACATACAAAAACCTGGCTTCTTTGTTTAAAAGCAAGATTGCAGAGCCTTTTTGGGTGAAAATCCCTTATTCCGAAGACGAACAGAACAGACCGATTGCGATGTCCTCGCACAAGGGTCAGGAATTTGACATTGTTATAAAAGGCACACTGCGCGTTGTTGTCGGCAACAATGAGGAAACGCTTTATCCGGGCGATTCCATATACTATAACAGTACAACAGAGCACGGGCTGATGGCGATAAACGGCGAGGACGCAGAGATTTATGCAATTGTCATGAATGACGGCGAAGAGGACACCTTTAAGGACAAGGTTGTGACCTACACAGACCGCAGTGCTGTCAGGGAAGACCAGCCGAAGAGCGCGGTATACAAAAAGTTTGTCAAAACGGAAAAAGACGAAAACAGAGCACTGAAGTCAATTTCGTTTATGCATGAGGACGAGTTTAATTTCGGCTTTGACGTTGTCGACACTTTGGCAGAAAAATGTCCCGATAAAATGGCGATGCTGTATGTTTCCAATGACAAGAAGGAAAAGAGATTTACTTTTGGCGATATGAAAAAGTATTCAAACATGACTGCAAACTATTTCGCGGCAATGGGAATCAAAAAGGGTGACAGGGTAATGCTTATCCTTAAGCGTCACTATCAGTTCTGGTTCTCGATAATAGCGTTGCACAAGCTGGGCGCAATTGTAATCCCGGCGACAAATCAGCTTGTGGAACACGATCTGTCATACCGTTTTGAGGCGGCGGGCGTAAGCGCGATTGTCTGCACGGCAGATGGCGATGTTGCGCACCAGGTGGATCTGGCTGTTGAAAAAACGGGAATGAACCTGACAAAGCTTTTGGTGGGCGACAAAAGAGAAGGCTGGAATGACTTCAACGAAGATATGAAGAAATACAGCGATGTCTTTGAGCGTACGGAGGACACGGCGTGCGGAGATGACAAAATGCTGATGTTCTTCACCTCCGGGACAACGGGATACCCGAAAATTGCGACACATACCTACAAGTATCCTCTGGGACATTTCATCACTGCAAAATATTGGCACAATGTAAACCCCGACGGGATACACTTCACAATTTCCGACACGGGCTGGGGAAAAGCGCTGTGGGGAAAACTTTACGGACAATGGCTTTGCGAAGCGGCTGTGTTTGTCTATGACTTTGACCGTTTCAATGCGGACGATATACTGCCGATGTTTAAGAAATATAACATTACAACTTTCTGCGCACCGCCGACCATGTACAGATTCTTCATCAAAGAGGATTTGTCAAAATATGACCTGTCTTCGCTTGAATACTGCACTGTTGCCGGGGAAGCGCTGAACCCCGAGGTTTATGAACAGTGGAAGAGAGCAACCGGGCTTAAGCTTATGGAAGGATTTGGGCAGACAGAAACAACCCTTACAATTGCAAACCTGAGGGGAATGACGCCAAAACCGGGTTCTATGGGAAAACCGAGTCCGCTTTATGATGTCGACATTGTTGACGGCGAGGGCAAGAGCGTTGCAATCGGTGAAACGGGTGAAATTGTAATAAAAACAGACAAAGAGGTACCCTGCGGATTGTTTGCCGGATATTACCGCAATGATGAAAAGACAAAAGAAGCGTGGTATGACGGAATGTACCACACAGGTGACACTGCTTGGCGCGATGAGGACGGATATTTCTGGTATGTGGGGAGAATTGATGATGTAATCAAGTCGTCCGGCTACAGAATAGGGCCTTTTGAGATTGAAAGCGTCATCATGGAATTGCCGTACGTCCTGGAATGTGCGATAACACCTGTGCCCGACCCGATAAGAGGGCAGATTGTCAAAGCGACAATTGTGCTTGTCAAAGGGACGGACAAAAATGAGGAACTGAAGAAAGAAATACAAAACTATGTAAAAACCAACACGGCGCCATATAAATATCCGAGAATTGTGGAATTTGTGGACGAGCTGCCAAAGACAATCAGCGGAAAAATCAGACGTGTGGAAATAAGAGAAAACGACAGCAAAAAATAAGAAAAACAGGGGGATTGGTGCAGAATGAAACAATTTTGCGCCAATCCCCCGATTTGTGACAAAGGGTGATAAGATGAAAATAACAGACGCACATGCACATATATTCCCGGAAAAGATTGCCGAAAAGGCAACGCACTCTATTTCGGAGTTTTATTCGGACGAGCCCATGGAACACATGGGAAACACGGAAGGACTGTTGAAATCGGGGCGTGCTGCCGGGGTGTCGCGGTATGTTGTTTTTTCGACGGCAACCACGGCAAAACAGGTGCCGAAAATCAATGAATTTATAATCGGTGAGGCGGAGAAACACAGCGAATTTGTCCCTGTCGGGACGATGCATGCGGATTATGAACAATATGAGGAAGAAATCGAGCGGATTTATGCGGCAGGGGTGAGAGGAATAAAACTGCACCCCGATTTTCAAAAGTTCAATATTGATGATGAAAGAATGTTTCCGATATACCGATTGCTGGAAAAAAAGGGCATGTTTGTGATAACACACAGCGGTGATTACAGATACGGGTTTTCCCATCCGCAGAGGGTGGCAAATGTTGCAGGACGGTTTAAAAAACTGAAGATATCGGCGGCGCATTGCGGCGGCTGGAGCCAATGGGACATTGCCCCGAAATATCTTGTTTTGCCGAATGTTTATGTGGATACGAGCAGTACATTCGGTTTCAGCGGCAAAGAAACCGTGGAAAACGCAATCAGATGCTTTGGTGAGGACAAGGTATTTTTCGGCACGGATTTCCCGATGTGGGACCACAAAAGTGAACTTGAAAATATGTATTCGCTCAATTTGAAAAGTTCTGTCCTTGAGAAGATACTAAGCCGCAATTTTGACGAGTTTTATGAGGCTTAACCGTTTTTTTGGAAAAAAATATGCCAAAAATGTAAAAATAGATAGACAAAAGAAGAAAAAGGGTATATAATAGATAAAGCGTATTTTAGGTAATTGGAACGATTACTTATATAAAGTATATTTTTTTCAAGGAGGAATAAAAGATGGGTAAGCTGTATGTTATGAACCATCCTCTCATTGTTCATAAATTGTCGATTATGAGAGATAAAAACACAAGCGTAAAGGATTTCAGAGAGTGTGCGCATGAGGTTGCGTTGCTTTTGGGGTATGAAGCAACGAAGGAAATGGACATGGAAAGTTTTGAAATTGAAACCCCGATAACAAAAACAATGGGGAAAAGAATAAAAAGGAAAATTGCACTGGTGCCGATACTGCGTGCCGGCTTGGGAATGGTTGACGCTTTGATGAACCTTATCCCGGCGGCAAAGATTGGCCACATCGGTCTTTACAGAAACGAAGAAACCCTGGAGCCTGTTGAATATTATTGCAAGCTGCCGACTGACATTGAAGAACGTGAAGTTTTGGTGCTTGACCCGATGCTGGCGACAGGCGGAAGCGCAGCGGCGGCGATTGATTTTATAAAAAAACGCGGAGCAAAAAATATAAGATTTGTATGCATCATTGCTGCACCGTCGGGAATCGAGGCTTTGCAGAAGGCACACCCCGATGTTGACATCTATTGCGGCGCGGTTGACGAAAAACTGAACGAGCACGGGTATATTGTCCCGGGATTGGGCGATGCCGGCGACAGATTGTTCGGCACGCTGTGATGTGGAATTTGGATATGGGTTATTGCCGGGGACGCTTTTTGGCGGTTCCCGGTTTTTTTTTCATAAAAATCCGGAAAAAAATCAAAAAAATATTGAAAAAAAATCCGGAATATAGTAGAATGTATATTGAGAAAGTATGTGTTTTGTAAAATATACTTTGCAGAAGCCTTTGTTTTGCCTGCGGCAGAGGTGCGTTTCATCGCTGCGGGCAGAAGGGACATGATTTTTGTGAAAATTGTTGCGGCAACGCAAAACAAAGGAAAAATAAAGGAAATAAAAGAAATTTTTTCGCCGCTTGGGTTTGAGGTTGTGTCGCAGAAAGAGGCCGTCGGTGACGTGTATGTGGAAGAAACAGGGAAAACATTTGAGGAAAATGCCAAAATCAAGGCACACGCCATATACAATCTGTGCGGCGGCGCGGTGATTGCCGACGATTCGGGGCTTTGTGTTGAGGCCCTTGGCGGTGCGCCGGGCATCTATTCGGCGCGTTATGCCGGGGAGGGCGCGAGCGACGAAGAACGGATAAAAAAGCTGCTCTTTGAGATGAAGGACAAAGAAAACCGAAAGGCAAAATTTGTGACGTCTGTTGTTATGGTTATAGAAGGAAGAGAATTTGCGGCAACGGGTGAAACATATGGTGAAATCCTGGAAAAACCGACGGGGCACGGCGGTTTTGGGTATGACCCGGTGTTTTTCTCGGAGGATTTGGGAAAATCATTCGGCGAGGCAGAGGACTCCGAAAAGAACGCTGTCAGCCACAGGGGCAGAGCTTTGAGGCTTTTGTATGAAAAAATTTATAATCAAATAAAAATAGGTAATTGCAAAATGTAAATTTTACAATTAACCACCGCATCTTTACGGGGGGAAATCGGGGGTGCCAACCCCTGATTGGTAATCAAAAATGACGACATGTGCGTCATTTTTGACCGAAATAAAAAGTTTCAACCTGTTGTAAAGTTAAAATCGGATGGAATTTTTTATTTCTACCCAAGAATTTTAATTGGAAAACGTTAATTTTACAATTACCTAAATCAAATAAAAACCGAAGGGAAAAAATAATATGGATATATGTTATGAATACATGGTAAAAAAAGAGAAAAATGCTTTGGATTGGGTGAAAATTGCAGGGATAACCGTTTTGGCGCTGGCGCTGAGCGTTGTTTGCGCAATTTTGTTTCTTTCGCTGGACTCCTTGTTTACGGGCGTTATTCTTGTGCTGTTTGTTGGAGTGTGGTGGGGGTATATTCAGCTTGTAAGGGGCTTGAATATAGAGTATGAATATACAATCACAAACAATGAGCTTGACATTGATGTCATAAAAGGAAAGACAAGAAGAAAGCACATCACCACGATAAACCTGAAGAAGGCGGACTTTGTGGGCGACAGGGACAATGCGGCAACACGGGAGGCAATGAGTGCCTCGGGAGAACCGTCAAAAAAATATACTTTTGCCGCAGATGAAAAAGCAGGCAGGGTTTTTGTTACCGATGTAATCAGCAAAAAAGATAACTCAAAAATCAGAGTATATTTTTCGGTTGACGAGAAACTGGCGGAATATATCAGGCTTGCAAATCCAAAGGCGTATAAGGGTTGATTTTTATGATTTACGGAATCGGAACTGACATAACAGAGGTCGGGCGCATAGCGGAAATTTTGCCGAAAACGAACTTTTGCAAAAGATTTTTTTCGGGAAAAGAGAACGAATATTTTTTGAAAAAAAACTACAACCCACAGACTGTTGCGGGGAACTTTGCGGCAAAAGAGGCTTTTTCAAAGGCTTTGGGGACAGGTATACGCGGATTTGAACTGAAGGAAATTTCTGTGCTGCGTGACAAACTCGGCAAGCCTTATATCGAGCTTTCCGGGCACATGAAAAAAGAACTGGGAGAAAAGCAGATTTTTGTAAGCATATCACATTCCGAAAAGTATGCGGTGGCATATGTTGTGATTGAGGAATTATGAAATGTAAGTGTTTGAGTTGTTGTTTCAAAGAAAGGCAAGGGAGCTAAAAATGAAAGTGTGTTCGACAGCACAGATGAGGGAAATTGACCGTGCGGCGGCAGAACTTGGCGGAATACCGGGGATTGTCCTGATGGAAAACGCCGCAATATCGTGCATAAAGCACATGGGAGATGACCTGTCGGAAAAGAAAGTTGCCGTTTTCTGCGGCAAGGGGAACAATGGCGGTGACGGGTTTGCCATTGCACGCCATTTGCTCAACATGGGTGTGGAAACGGCGGTGTTTTTGGTATGCGGAAGTGAATTTTCGGGCGATGCACTGACAAATTATGAGATACTTTCCAAAATGGGGGCGGATATATCAGAGATTTTTGATGATGATTGCCTGAAATATAAAATAATGAGCTGTGACATTGCGGTTGACGCAATCTTCGGCACCGGTGTGCGCGGTGAAGTGACGGGCGTCGCGGCGGAGGTGATTGATTCTTTAAACAAATATGCAAAATTTGTGATTTCCGTGGATATACCGAGCGGCGTAAACGGGGACGACGGGAGTATCGCCGGGGTTGCCGTAAAGGCGGACAGAACGGTCACCTTTGGGGCATACAAGCTGGGCATGCTGTGTTTCCCGGGGGCGGATTATATCGGAGAGATATTTGCGGAAAAAATTTCAATCCCGGATTATATCATGAATGACATAGACATCAATGTGACAGATGAGGCATTTGCACGCAGTGTGATGCCAAAAAGGCACAGCGATACACACAAAGGGGATTATGGAAAACTGTTCATCGCGGGGGGCGCAAAAGGCTTGACAGGCGCGCCTTCGATGGCGGCAGAGGCGGCACTCCGGTGTGGCTGCGGCTTGGTCAGCGTCGGCGTGCCGGCAAGCCTGAACGGTGTGCTGGAGGTTAAGCTGACAGAGGCAATGACCTTGCCGTTGCCCGATTCGGGAGGAAATCTGACCGAAGAGGCAACTGAAGCAATTGTACAAAAAGCATTGCAGAGTGACGCGCTTGTGTTTGGACCCGGGATTGGGCGCACAGATGCAATAGTGAAGATTTTGCGTGCAGTGCTGAAAAAGTCACAGGTGCCGGTTTTGATTGACGCAGATGGGTTGTTTGCGCTTGCAAAGGACATGGATATGCTTTCGGAGTGCGGCTGCAACCTTGTGCTTACACCCCACGAGGCGGAGTTTGCAAGGCTTTCGGGATATACAATTAAAGAAATAAAAAAGGACAGATGCGGGCTTTCGCGCCGCTTTGCGACAGAGTTTGGCGTCACTCTTGTTTTGAAAGGCGCCAAAACAATTGTAACAGCCCCGGACGGAACGCAATATATTAATATAACAGGTAACAGTGGCATGGCAACGGGTGGAAGCGGAGATGTTTTGTCAGGCATAATCGGTGCATTTTTGGCAAGAGGCTGCAAGGAGTGTGATGCGGCGGCTTTGGGGGTTTACTGCCACGCAAGGGCGGGAGACAAAGCCGCGGAAACAGTCGGGGAGGATTCGCTTATTCCTTCCGACATTATTTCGGCAATTCACCTTATATTACCTGTGGAATAATTACATAAAACATGATATAATATTTACAGTCGAAAGATACCAAACGCCGGTGCGTTTGTAATTGATGTAAATATTGTATCGGTGTGAAGCAACGCATCTTAAGCGTTGTACCTATGATATAATATTTACATAAAAAGACACCAAACGCCGATACATTTGTGATTGATGTAAATATTGTATAAACAGTATCCAATGAAAGGAAAGTTTGTATAATGAATATGAGAACATGGGCAGAAATCGACCTGGATGCCCTGAAAAGCAATATAGAAAATATCAGGAAAATAACGGATAAAAAATCAATGATTATGGCGGTGGTCAAGGCAGACGCGTATGGTCACGGTGCGGTCAATATTGCAAAGCATCTTTTGAAAAACGGCGCGGACAGACTTGCCGTTGCAGACCTTGACGAGGCAGTGGAGCTGCGCCGCGCGGGGATTGATGCGCCGATACTGATTTTGGGGGCATCTTTTGATGAAGATTGTGAGATGCTTGTGAAATATGACATTACACCGGCGGTGTTTTTGTATGATTTTGCAAAAAAACTTTCCGATGCAGCAAAAAAACTGGGAAAGACCGCGAAAGTACACATCAAAATCGACACAGGCATGTCAAGAATCGGCTATGTTTCCGGGGTTGACGACGAGGCGGTTACAGAGGAAATTCTGAGAATTTCAAATCTTCCAAATATATTTATAGAAGGCATTTTTTCGCATTTTGCGACATCGGACGAAAAGGATTCCGAATATACAAAAAAGCAGTTTTCGGAATTTATGGCTGTGTGCGATTTGCTGAAAAAGAAGGGGCTTGACATACCGATTCGGCACATCGCAAACAGTGCCGCGATAATGATGTACCCCGAAACACACCTGGAAATGGTTAGGGCCGGGATAATACTATACGGGTTCTATCCTTCGGAGGAAGTGAATAAAGATAAGTTGGCGCTTGAGCGTGTCATGACGCTTAAGTCACGCATAACCCTCATAAAAGAAATAAAAGACCGCGGCGTGAGCTACGGCAAGACTTACATAGCACGCAGGAATACAAAGGTGGCGACCGTGCCTGTGGGCTATGCAGACGGGTATACGCGTCTGCTGAACAACAAAGCAAAAATTGCGGTAAACGGAGAGCCTGTTGATGTTATCGGAAGAATTTGTATGGATCAATGTATGATTGATGTGACAAATGTCCATAATATAAATATAGGTGACGAAGTTATCATTTTTGGCAAGGAGGTTGTCACAGCAGACGAAATTGCCGAGAGCCTGGGCACAATCAATTATGAAATTGTGTGCATGCTGTCAAGACGTATTCCCAGAGTTTATATTTGTGAGGGAAAGGTGGTGTCAACAGTCAATTATCTGACGGAATAAAATTTTTACAGGGGGCCTGATTACTTTGTCACAACTAAAAAAGGTCTGTTTCAAGCTGTCTTTGGTAAACTCGGAGAAAAATCACAGGAGTGTTTATTTCAGGCTGAAAAATCCGGAAATAACACGTATGGAGAGAAAACTAAGGAAAGGCTATAAAGAAATGGGTTCAATCAATCTTTCGTTAGCTGAAATGTGTTTTGACGCCGACAGCGATGCGCTGCGGCTGTGTGAGGAAAAACTGACGGAGTGTGAATAGTGGTGATTGTAAAAAGAGGAGATATTTATTACGCCGATTTAAGCCCTGTCATCGGCAGTGAACAGGGAGGTGTAAGACCGGTATTGATTGTTCAGAACGATATCGGAAATAAATACAGCCCCACGGTGATAGCCGCAGCAATAACATCACAGATAAACAAGGCAAAGATGCCGACGCATATAGAAATATCTGCGGAAAAATACGGACTTAACAAGGATTCTGTGATATTGCTGGAACAGGTCAGGACTATAGACAAACGCAGACTGAGAGAAAAAATCGGGCATCTTGACGATGCACGGATGTTTTCTGTTGACAATGCTTTGTCGGTTAGTTTTGGGCTGGGGAATATTTAACCGCGCACAGAGGAGAGATACCGTGCAGATGATAAATATTGTTTGAAGGCATATGTGTAACCACTGTTACATATATGTGCATAAGTGATAAAAGGGGGCAAAAAACGTCGGAATGCAAGAAAAAAAGTAAAGCACACATTATAGAAAATATAATTGTTACAGCTTGGTTTTGTCATGGCAGAAAAATCAAAAATATGATTTTTCCTTTTCTTGCCATAAACAAACCTCGCTGTTCGGCGTACCTATGTACGCCGTCGGGTAAAGGTTTCGGTTTGTTAATTCCAAAGTTTTTTCTATCCCCTATAAAAAAGCAAAGAGGCTGTAAAAAATCAATTGATTTTTTACAGCCTCTTTTTGCACTTCAGGAAAGATTTGCAGACCTAAAACTGTGCAAAATTGCATATGGTTATATAGACGACAGATGTGTATTTGTGTTCTTTACCTGGATTGTGCCTGGGACGCGGCAAAAACCTTTTGCCGCGGCTCCTTTCGGGGTTTCGGAAAAATAGCCTGTGGTGTGAAACCGTTCCTTCGGAAAAATTTGTAAAGTGACAAATTTCCCGTGTGTTTCATATGTTGTTCCGGCAATGTTGTTTGGCTTTGTGTGGTCTGTGCGTTTCCCTGAAACCCCGATGAAAAACTGTCAGTAAATTCCGATAACGGAATAAAGATTTTACCGTACGATGTCTTGTGGTTTTTTGGGGGATACAAAACATCCGAAGTGAGATTGAATTATTTGATTTGGAGACGGATTCGGTCAGCTACCATTGCGATAAACTCAGAATTTGTCGGTTTTCCTTTTCCTGTGTCAACAGTATAGCCGAAGATTTCATCCATTGTTTCCGGCTTACCACGGCTCCATGCGACTTCTATAGAGTGTCTGATTGCGCGCTCGACACGCGATGATGTAGTCTTGTATTTTTTGGCAATTGTGGGATACAGCTGTTTTGTAATATAATTAAGCATATCCATGTCTTCAACGACCATCATAATTGCAGACCGAATGTATTGATATCCCTTTATATGTGCGGGGACACCAAGCTCGTGGATAAATTCGGTTACAACAGACTCTAAGTCGATGGGTTTTTGCTGAGGTATTGCGGCGGAAACGGAATCTTTTGCAGACGGTATGAAAGATGAAGTGCCCGAGACGGCAAAATTTCTTACCGTATCGGCAATGGCAGGCATACTTTGCGGTTTTAAAAGGTAATAGTCAGCACCGAATTTCATTGCTGTTTCCATTATGCTGCTGCTCCCTGTCACCGAAAGTATTATGCATACAGGCTTTTGTGACTTGGAAACCGAAAGCTGTTTTAGTACGCTCAGCCCGTCGCGTTCCGGCATTATAATGTCAAGAATCACCACGTCGGGGTGAGTCTGGGAAATCATTCCCAATGCCTCGTTCCCGTCATAGGCAACTCCTGCCACTGTTATGTCGGGAAGTGTCTTAAAATATGCCGCCAGTTCATCTGTAAAAATTTTGTTATCATCTGCAATCAGGACCGATATCTTTTCTCTCATCTCAAATACCTCTTTCTTATTGTTAATTTTTTCGGATGATATTTGAAATATCGCCTATATATTAAGTTTTTAAGGTACAAGCAAATGTTTCAAATATCATCTGCGACAATATAGTATCATATTGTGAAATAAATTGCAATAGTTTTTTTAATATTTTTTCAATATTTTAACAAAAAAATTTACAAACCGCAATAAATTTATAAAAAAATCATCAAAAAGACTAATTATTGTAATTTTAAAACTATATCGAGCATATTTTCTGCGAAAATTCCATAACCTTTGTCAGGTTCGTTGACAAATACGTGCGTCACGGCGCCGACAAGCATGCCGTTTTGGATTATCGGTGCCCCGCTCATTCCCTGCACGATTCCTCCGGTTTTTTCGAGAAGTGCCGGGTCGGTTATGCGTATAACGAGCCCTTTATTGCCGCAATTACTGCTTTTTGAAACTTCTTCAATATCCACGCTATATTTTTTTACACCGCCGCCGTCCACGTCCGCCATGATATATGCCGCGCCGTTTTTCACCTGAAAACGCGTGGCGACAGGCATATATCCCTCTCCGTAAAATTCTGCGGACTCGTTTGTTTTGCCGTATACCCCCATTTGGGAATTGAGCAGAATTTTGCCGAAAGAGGCATTGCCGAAGATGCCGGAAAGTTCGCCGGGATTTCCGGCGGTGCTTTTTGTTGAGTATGCAATTTTGCAGTCGGAAATACTGCCGCTGCGCGGAAGAATGATATCCCCGGTGTCGACATCTGTTATTGCATGTCCAAGGGTGGCAAAAGAAGAGGTTTTGGGGTCATAAAAAGTGAGAGTGCCGACGCCGGCGGTGCTGTCGCGGACCCATATTCCTATTTTTTTCTGCCCGTCGCCCGACAATATCGGCGTGACCGTCATTTCGTTTAAATTGTCGCCGTGCATCACGCCGAGCGTGACGCTCCCGTCGGCAGAATTCAATATTTTCGACAATTGTTCCGATGTGCTGAGCGCTTTTCCACCGGCACTGACAATTCTGTCACCGACGCGTATGCCGGCGTCGCGCGCGGGGGAAAAGCTTTTGCCGGCAGAATCCCTGACATCGGAAACATTGACGGTCAGGAGTCCGTCGGCGTATATTTTTATGCCGACGGGGGAACCCGAAGGTATGACGCTGTATTGCGGCGCTACGGTCACGTCCACGGTTTTTATCGGGATAAAATTAAACATTTTTACATTTAATTTGTAAGTCCCGGCATTCTCGGTGTTCAGCAAAATCCCGTCTGCATTTTTTGCGGACAGAGCACCGGAATCCGCAGAAGCCTCAAGCGAGTCTGCCGAAATATTGCAAAAAGAACCGACATTCAGCAAATACCGGGAATTTTGTGTAAGATGTATGTCAGACGGGAGAGAGCGGTATGTGTTAAAAAACACAGCCGCGGGCAATAATAAAAGTATATAAATAAATTTTGATTTTTTTAACAATTGGAACTCACCTCGTTTCATTTATAACTTAACCGCAACGAAGGTTTGTTATACTTATCACTTTAAGTCAAAAATGGTGTTTATTTAAGTTTATTGTAAATATCTATAGCATTTTATAAAAAAATGTGATATACTGTAAAAAAGTAAATTTTTAAAACAAATTTTCGGAGGATTTTATGAAACTGGATTTTTTGAACCCGAAACAGCGCGAAGCGGTGACGCATACAAAAGGGCCGCTTTTGGTGCTTGCCGGCGCCGGCAGCGGCAAAACCACCGTTTTGGTAAACAGAATAGCGTATATAATAGAGCACGAGCATGTGAGTCCGTTCAATATTTTGGCAATCACTTTCACAAACAAGGCTGCAAAGGAAATGTATGACAGGGTTTTGCAGATTATGGGAGAAACCGCAGAAGATATGTGGATAAGCACATTTCACTCGGCATGTGTAAAGATTCTCAGGAGGACAATCCATTTGCTGGGATATGACAATGATTTTGTGATTTATGACAGCCAGGACACGGGGACTTTGATAAAAGAGTGTCTGAAAGAATTGCAGCTGGACGACAAATTGTTCCCGAGAAAGATGATGGCATCAATTATCAGCAAGGCAAAGGACAACATGCAGGACGTAGATTCCTTCAGGGCGCTGAATGCAAAAAATTATTTCAATCTGAAGGTGGCAGAGGTTTATGAGCTGTATCAGAAAAAGCTGAAACGCAACAATGCCCTCGACTTTGATGACATTGTCCTGAATACCGTAAAAATATTTATGGAAAATCCCGACATTTTAGAAAATTATCAAAATAGATTCAAATATATTTTGGTGGACGAGTATCAGGACACAAACAATGTGCAGTATATGCTGATAAGCCTCCTTGCCCAGGGCAGCAGAAATATATGTGTCGTGGGTGATGATGACCAGAGTATATATAAATTCCGCGGAGCAAATATCCAGAATATACTGGGATTTGAAGATGAATTTACCGACGCACATGTGATTAAGCTGGAGCAGAACTACCGTTCCACCCAAAATATACTCGACACTGCAAACAAGGTCATAGCAAACAACAAAGGGAGAAAGACAAAAGCGCTTTGGACAGACAACGACAGGGGAGAGATGGTAAAGCTTTTCACTGCTGAAAACGAATATGATGAAGGGCGCTTTGTCGCAGAACAGATTGAACAGCTTGTGCGTGATGGGGGAAAATATTCCGACGCGGCAATTCTTTACCGAACAAACTCGCAGTCGCGTGTGCTGGAAGAACAGCTTATGCGAAATGCGATTCCGTATAGGGTTCTTGCCGGGCTGCGCTTTTATGACCGCAAGGAAATAAAAGATATTATTGCATATCTGAGGATAATACATAACCCAAGCGACAGTGTCAGCCTGGGGAGAATAATCAACGAACCGAAAAGAGGAATCGGGGCGGCAACCATGGAAAAGGCGGCAGAGATTGCGGCTGTGCAGAATGTGAGCGTGTATGATGTAATTGCAAATGCCGACGCGTATGACGTTCTGTCAAGGCCGGCACAAAAACTGAAGGATTTTTCACGGCTTATCGAAGGTCTGAGAAAAGCATCGGAAAACATGGGCGTCACGGAATTTGCACAAAGGGTGCTTCGCGACAGCGGATATGCACAAATGCTGGAGCGCGAGGACACCGTGGAGTCGCGTACAAGGCTTGAAAACCTACAGGAATTTATGAGCGTGACGGCAGAATATGAAAAGGAAAACGCCGACGCATCTTTGGGCGGATTTTTGGAAGAGGTGTCGCTTATTGCGGACATTGATTCTTATGACGAGGATCAGGATGCAGTGGTTATGATGACGATACACAGCGCAAAAGGGCTGGAGTTCCCGGTTGTATTCCTGACGGGCATGGAGGAAGGTGTGTTCCCCTCGGGAAGGTCGGAGAGTGATGAAGACATTGAAGAGGAACGCAGGTTGTGTTATGTCGCGATAACAAGGGCAAAGCAAAAGCTTTACCTTACCAATACGGAAAGGCGAATGATATTCGGCAAAACAACGGCAAACCGTCCGTCAAGATTTATGCGCGAGATACCTGTCGAATACACCGAGGATTTGTCAAGGAAGAGGACGAAAGTTCAGCACAGTGTGGGCAATGCGATTGCCGAAAGAATGAAACAGGAAAGGGAGCGGCTCTACAAAAAGGCGGAGCAGACTTTTGTGCCCGAGAAGAAAATGAATTTCAAACCCGGTGACATTGTGATGCACAGGAAGTTCGGGCGCGGAATCGTGGTTGAGGCACAGGCCTTCGGCAAGGACATGCGTCTTGCGGTTTCGTTTGACAGCGTGGGCATGAAGCAGCTTATGGCGGCTTTTGCAAAGCTGGAAAAGCTTGAAGAATAAAAATGGCGGAAATTTTGGCATATTTTTAAAATAAAGCGTCAAATCACTTGACCTTTTCGGGATTTTCTGTTAAAATATAGGGTATGATTGAAACCGGCATGAGAACAGTGCGCCGGGAAATGTAATAATGAAAGGTGACAGGCTTTTATGAAAAACAATGAAAAAACAATGGACAAAATTGTTTCACTTTGCAAAGGCAGGGGTTTTATATTCCCGGGCAGTGAGATTTACGGCGGACTTGCAAATACATGGGACTACGGCCCCTTGGGAGTGGAATTCAAGAACAACGTAAAAAAGGCATGGTGGAAGAAATTTATACATGAATCAAAATACAATGTCGGTGTGGACTGCGCCATTTTGATGAATCCGCAGGTGTGGGTTGCGTCGGGGCATGTGGGCGGTTTTTCCGACCCGCTTATGGACTGCAAGGAATGTAAAGCAAGACACCGTGCGGACAAGCTGATTGAGGACTATGCTTTCCAAAACGGCGAAAGCCTGACGGTTGACGGCTGGAGCAACGAAAAAATGATTGACTATATAAACGAGCACAACATTGTGTGCCCGGAATGCGGAAAGCACAACTTTACAGATATACGTCAGTTTAACCTTATGTTCAAGACCTTCCAGGGCGTCACAGAGGACTCTTCGTCCACGGTATATCTGCGACCGGAAACGGCACAGGGTATATTTGTAAACTTTAAAAATGTACAGCGTACATCAAGGAAAAAGGTGCCTTTCGGAATCGGACAGGTCGGAAAATCATTCAGAAATGAAATCACACCCGGAAACTTTACATTCCGCACAAGAGAATTTGAGCAGATGGAGCTTGAATTTTTCTGCGCACCCGGCAATGATATGGAATGGTTTTTGTACTGGAAAGATTTTTGCATGCAGTGGCTGCTGAAATTGGGCATAAAGGAAGAAAATGTAAGATTCCGTGATCATTCCCCCGAGGAATTGTCGCATTATTCAAATGCGACGACAGATATTGAATTTGTATTCCCGTTTGGCTGGGGAGAGCTGTGGGGCATTGCCGACAGAACCGACTTTGACCTGAAACAGCACCAGGAGCACTCCGGCGAGAGCATGGAATATATCGACCCGATTACCAATGAGCGTTATGTTCCGTATTGCATAGAGCCGTCTTTGGGTGCCGACCGTGTGGCTTTGGCATTCTTGGTTGAGGCATATGACGAGGAGGACCTGGGCGACGGGGACTCGCGTGTGGTTATGCATCTGCACCCGGCTTTGGCGCCTGTCAAGGCTGCGGTTCTGCCGCTTTCTAAGAAGCTTTCCAAGGGTGCCGGAGAAGTGTTTGAACAGCTTATCAAAAAGTATAACTGTGAATATGACGAGTCAGGCTCAATCGGCAAGCGTTATCGCCGTCAGGACGAAATCGGGACGCCTTTCTGCATAACATATGATTTTGATTCCGAAACGGACGCGTCGGTAACGGTGCGCGACCGCGACACAATGCAGCAGCAGAGAATAAAGATTGCTGACCTGGACAAGTTTTTGGAAGAAAAATTGGAATTTTGATGAAAGAGTTGAAGTATAAATGAAATTTTTCGGAGAATTTAAGAAATTTATTGCAAGAGGAAATGTGCTGGACATGGCAGTCGGCATTATTATCGGTTCTGCATTTACCAAAATTGTCACATCTCTTGTAAACGATATCATAACCCCGATATTGAGCATCATAACGGGAAAGGTGAATCTGACCGATTTGAAACTTGTGATTTCTGATGAGCTGTCGCTTACATACGGCAATTTTATCCAGTCTGTTATTGATTTTCTTATTATTGCATTTGTGGTTTTTGTGATGGTGAGTGCGATAAATAAGTTCCATGACAAGCTGAAGAAAAAGGAGGAGGAAAAACCGGAGGAACCGCCGAAACCGTCAAGGGAAGAAGAACTTCTGGCGGAAATACGGGATATCCTGAAGGAAAACAAATAATTGGTTTAAGCTTTTATCATACCTTTCATATAGGGGCTGCGGCAATGTTTAATTTTGCCGCAGCCCCGCATTTTTTTTATGAAAGCATTTCGGAATTTAGTTTTTTCAGCGCCTTTTTTTCTATGCGAGAAACATAAGAACGGGATATGCCCAAAATGTCTGCAACTTCTTTTTGTGTTTTGCGCTTGGAATTGTTCAGCCCGTAACGCCATGATATTATATTGATTTCATTTTGGGAAAGAACCTTTGTCATCGCGCGGTAAAGCTTTTTTACGTCGGCGTGCAGGGCAATTTCTTCGATGATATCGGTGTTGTCGGCAGGGAGAATGTCAGAAAAAGTCATGTTGTTGCCTTCTTTGTCCACCCCGATAGGTTCTTCAAGAGAAACCTCGTTCAATATTTTTTTTGAAGAACGCAAAACCATAAGGATTTCGTTTTCGATGCAGCGGGCAATATATGTCGCAAGCCTGGGGTTGCGGTCGGGGGAAAAGGTGTTGATTCCTTTTATAAGCCCGATTATGCCGACGGAAATCAGGTCGTCAATGTTGTTTTCGTTTGCATATTTTTTTGCGATGTGTGCCACAAGGCGCAGATTATGTTCTATCAATATGTTGCGTGCCGACATGTCGCCGTTTTTGTAAAGTTCAAGGTATTTGTTTTCGTCAGCCGGCGAAAGCTGTTTTGGGAACGCGTTCCCGTTGCCGACATATCCGGCGAGAAAGATAAGCTCATGTATAAGGTTTACAAGCATATCGAACATTTTGAAATCACCTCTGATATAATATATGGCATATATGATAAATTAGAATAAAAGCTTTTGCCGCCGGCGGAAAAATATTGCAAAGAATGAGAGAGTGTGATATTATTGTATTAAATATTTTGTGCCGGCAGGCGGGCGGCAGAGCGGAGGATGATTTTATGAAGCGTATATTTTTGATTGTTGCGGACAGCTTTGGGATTGGCGCGGCGCGCGACGCGGCAGACTATGGCGATGAAGGCGCCGACACTTTGCGCACAATCTGCAAATCGGCTGAATTTTCGGCGGAGAATCTGGGGAAAATGGGGCTATTTAATATTGACAAAACCGGTGAAATGAAAAAGGAACTGCACCAAACGGCGGCTTGTGCAAGGCTTTGCGAACTCTCAAAAGGAAAGGACACAACCACGGGGCATTGGGAAATGGCAGGTATTGTGGGAAAGACTGCATTTCCCGTATATCCGGACGGATTCCCATCGGAAATTGTTTCGGAATTTGAAAAAAGAACGGGGAAAAAGATTTTGTGCAACAAGCCGTACTCGGGGACTGAGGTTATCCGTGACTATGGAGAAGAACACATCAGAACGGGTGCACTCATAGTTTATACCTCCGCCGACAGCGTTTTTCAGATTGCCGCACACAAGAATGTTGTCAGTGTGGAAGAATTGTATGGCTATTGCAGAACGGCAAGGGAAATCCTGACGGGGAAAAACGCAGTTGCAAGGGTCATCGCAAGACCGTTTGACGGGGAATATCCGGATTTTTTCAGGACAGCGCAAAGGCATGATTTTTCCCTGGAGCCGCCGCAGAATACAATGCTTGATATATTGAAGGAAAACGGATTTGATGTAATAGGAATCGGGAAAATTTATGATATATTTGCCGGAAGGGGCTTGACAGAGCATGTTTTTACAAAAAATAATGAAGAGGGCATGCGTGAGATAATCAAATATGCGGAAAAAGATTTTTCGGGACTGTGCTTTTTGAACCTGGTGGATTTTGACATGAAATTCGGGCACCGAAACGACATTGACGGGTATGCAAAGGCAATTGCGGATTTTGACCGGGATTTACCGAAATTGATTGGACGGCTGGGGGAGGATGATGTCATGTTCATCACTGCCGACCATGGCTGTGACCCCGGGTTTGCGGGGACTGACCACACCAGGGAGGGTGTGCCGCTGATTGTATACGGCAAAAAAATCCGCCCCGTGAACCTTGGGACAATAAGCGGTTTTAATTGTATTGCAAAAACTGTTTTGAGTATGTTTGGGGTAGAAAACAGTCTTGAAGCGATAGAATTAAGCAATTTTTTGTTGAAATAAATCGAAAAAAAGAAAAAAAGCGAAAAAATGTTCGAAAAAACTCTTGACAACGAACAGATGTTTTGATATAATCACAATACGAACAAATATTTGGTATATTTAGGAGGTATGGGTTATGTCAAGAAAAAGAAGAATGATGAGAAGAAGAAGGATAACCGTTTCTGTTGTGCTGCTCGGCATGATGCTTTTGATGGTGAATTATGCTTTGGCAAAACGCATCGAACCCGAGATGATGACAGTTGTTGTCAAAAGCGGCGAAAGCGTGTGGAGCATCGCAAAAGACAACAACCCAAACAAAAAGGATTTGCGGCGCCTGGTTTATGACATAATCGATATAAACGGCATATCGGACGGAATTATACATGTCGGACAGGAATTGAGTGTTCCGCTGAACTGATTTGACTTTGTCGGAAAATGGTGCTATAATCATAACAAATATTTTGAGTGAGGTTTGTTATGAAGATTGGTAATGTTGAGATAGAAAACAATATTTTTTTGGGACCCATGGCAGGGGTGACAGATTTGTCGTTCAGGCGGCTTTGCAGAGAGTACGGGTGCGGAGTTACATGTTCGGAAATGGTGAGCGCAAAGGGTTTGCACTACAACGACAAAAAGACAGCGTCGCTTATGGCTTTGGACAGCGAAAGTGAGCCGTGTGCGATTCAGATTTTCGGGAGCGAGCCGGAAATCATGGCGGAGGCGGCAAAAAAAGCGGAAGCGGCAGGGGCGGCTTTTGTGGATATAAATATGGGCTGCCCGATGCCGAAAATTGTAAACAACGGCGACGGCTCTGCGTTGATGAAAAACCCTGCCGCGGCGGCAGACGCGGTGTATGCGGCGGCACGGGCGGTGGCGGTACCGGTGACAGTGAAAATACGAAAAGGCTGGGAAACCGAAACCGCGCCGGAGTTTGCAAAAATGCTGGAAGAAAGCGGCGCTGCGGCGATAACCGTACACGGAAGGACAAGAGAACAGTTTTATAGCGGCGAGGCAGATTGGCAGACTATAAAACGGGTAAAGGAAAGCGTGGGTATACCGGTGATTGGCAACGGGGATATTTTCGCGCCGGAGGATGCGCTCAAAATGATGGAGCAAACAGGCTGCGACGGGGTGATGATTGCGCGCGGCGCACGCGGAAATCCCTTCATTTTTCGTGAAGTACGCGAATTTTTGGAAAACCGCACCAAGATTTTGCCGCCGACTGCCACGGAAAGGCTTGAAACCGCGCGGCGGCATGCCCATATGCTTGCCATGGACAAAGGGGAAAGCCGCGGAATAAAGGAAGCGAGAAAACACATCGCGTGGTATATAAAGGGCATGAGGGACAGCGCGGCGGCGAAAAACAGGATATTTAAGGCGGTAAGCTTGGAAGAAATAGACGAGGTTTTTGAATATATGATGTCCAATTTGAAATAAATTCACAAAAAAGCAGATTTTTGTTGTAATTGCGCAGAAAATATGATAAAATTATACGGTTAAAGTAATTATGTATATTTGCTTAGATAATTGTAAAATTTGCATTTTACAATTATCTGATGTATATTTACTGAAAGGGAGTAACTGTATGATAAAGAGAGAAAACATAAGAAACATTGCCATTATTGCCCATGTTGACCATGGCAAAACAACCTTGGTTGACGCAATGCTGAAGCAGAGCGGTACATTCCGAGAGAACGAACAGGTTGATGAGCGCGTTATGGATTCAAATGACCTTGAAAGAGAAAGAGGCATAACAATACTTGCAAAAAACACTTCTCTTTATTATAACGGGGTGAAAATCAATATCATTGATACACCGGGGCATGCGGATTTCGGCGGAGAGGTTGAGCGAGGACTTGAAATGGTCGACGGCGTGCTTTTGCTTGTCGACGCTTTTGAAGGCTGTATGCCGCAGACACGATTCGTGCTTTCAAAAGCTCTTGCGCTGAATCTTAAGCCAATAATTGTTGTAAACAAGGTTGACCGCCCAAATGCAAGGCCGTATGAAGTTGTGGACGAGATTCTGGAGCTTTTTATAGACTTGGGCGCAAGCGAAGAGCAGCTTGACACGCCTGTGATATATGCGTCGGGGCGTGACGGCTGGGCAACGGCAGAATACAATCCGGAACAGCCGAATAAGGATTTGAGAGAGTTGTTTGAACTGATTGTAAAAGAAATCCCATGTCCGGAATGTGATGACGATGCGCCGTTCCAGATGTTGGTTTCCAATATTGATTATGACGAATATACCGGAAGAATCGCTGTGGGAAAAATCCAGCGCGGAAGGGTCAGGACAAACATGCCGCTTTCAATCTGCAAGGCGGACGGGAGCGTGGCACGCGCAAAAGCCACAAAGCTTTATACCTTTGAGGGTTTGAACAAAGCGGTTGCGGAAGAAGTCGGAGCTGGCGACGTGGTTGCCATTTCGGGCATAACCGACATAAACATAGGTGAAACGGTATGTGACGCCGACAACCCGGAGGCACTTCCTTTTGTAAAGATTGACGAACCGGTGCTCTCGATGACCTTCAGCGTAAATGACAGCCCTTTTGCCGGGCAGGACGGGAAATATGTGACTTCAAGACATTTGAGGGAAAGGCTTTACAGAGAGCTTGATTCCAACATAAGTCTGCGTGTGGAGGACACAGACACCACAGAGGCGTTCACCGTTTCGGGCAGAGGGGAACTGCACTTGTCGGTGCTTATCGAAAACATGAGAAGAGAAGGATACGAATTTCAGGTGTCAAACCCTGTTGTAATATTCAAGACCATAGACGGCGTGAAGTGTGAACCGGTGGAAAACCTGACGGTTGATGTGCCGGAGGAATATACGGGCACGGTCATGGACGGAATCATCGGCAGAAGGGGTGAAATGGTGAACATGGCGCCCACCACACAGAATTATGTAAGGCTGGAATTTAAGATTCCGTCAAGAGGGCTTATCGGCTACAGAAGTGAGCTTATGACCGCGACAAAGGGGACGGGCGTCATAAACAGTATTCTTGCGGGATATGAACCGTATAAAGGAGAATTCCAGAGCCGCGCAAGGGGGGCGCTTGTGGCATGGGAAAACGGCGAAACGGTGACATACGGATTGTTTAATGCACAAGAGCGCGGAACTTTGTTTATCGGCGCCGGCGTAAAGGTGTATGAAGGCATGATTGTCGGAGAAAATTCAAGACTTGAGGACATAGTGGTGAATGTGTGCAAGAAAAAACATGTCACAAATACCCGTGCGGCAGGATCTGACGATGCGCTGAAACTTGTGCCGCCGAAGAACCTGAGCCTGGAGCAATGCCTGGACTTTATTGCGGACGACGAGCTTTTGGAAGTTACGCCAAACCATCTGAGAATGAGAAAAAGAATATTAAAAACCGATTTGAGAGCGAAGGCAAGAAACGGCAAATAAGATTATATATGACATAATTGCGGGGCTTTCGGTCGGCTTCCCGGAAGAGTCTTTTGTAAAACGTCAAGTTTTCAGCAGACTCTTCTGTTTTATGGGATAAACTATTGACTAAATTCTGCGGTTGTGGTAAAATATGCTTTAATAGGGGAAGAATGTTCCGTATACTTTGAAAGGAAACATGAAAATGAAAAAGAGTGGAAGCTTTAAGGATATTTCCTTAATCCTGATTTTGATAATGCTGTCGCTTGCGGCGAATATTTTTGCCTCTCTGTCGGGGTGTGACAGAATGATTATTATGTCAATCGACGCGGTTGCCGTTGTGTTGTCTGTCTACTGTTTTGTGAGATATCTTGTCAAGAACAAGGCACGTATTGACTATATTGAGCTTTTGAACGACAACAAGGTCACGGCGGCGAATGAAGTCTTGAACGGGTTTCCACTTGCCATGGCAGTATTTGACATAGACGGCGCGGTGCTGTGGTTCAACAGTGAATTTCAGAAAATTACAAACAACAATAATTTGTATTTTACCAAAATCACATCAATTTTCCCGGAAATCAAGTGGATGGATATCCTGAAATCCACCGATTGCATAAAGATGGAGATGGACTATGACGAGCATACGTATAACATTTTCGGCAAAATTGCAAAAAGCAGCGATTCCGGGGAAAAAGAAAGCGTTTACTCTGTCATATTGTATTTTGAAGATATAACGGAACTTGTGAAAACAAAAAAGATATATGACGCGGAAAAGACGGACATTGCAATCGTAAGTATAGACAATTATGACGAGCTTTTTCAGCGCATGGACGATTCCCAAAGCCAGGAGGTTATCTCAAAGATAAACAGTCTTATAATGCGCTGGGGAAACGAAAGCAGCGCATTGACAAAGCGCCTGGAAAGCGACAGATATATGGTCTTTTTTGAACACGAAAATCTTTTGAAGAGTGCGCGCGACAAATTCAGCGTTATAGACAAAGTAAGGAAAATCGGGGAGGAAATCAAAATCCCGGTGACGATAAGCATAGGTGTGGGTACCGGCGGACACATCATGGAAAATGAAAACAACGCACGCGCCGCGATGGAAATGGTTTTGGGGCGCGGGGGTGACCAGGCGGCTGTCAAGGACGGCGACCAGTACACCTTCTATGGCGGCAAGGCAAAGGATTATGAAAAGAGCACGCGCGTGAAAACAAGGGCTTTTTCGGTTGCTTTGCGTGATTATATAATGCATGCGGACAATGTCATATTTATGGGGCACAAAAATGCCGACTATGACAGCTTTGGCGCCGCGCTGGGCTTACAGAGGGCTGTCAGAACCCTGGGGAAAAAGCCGTATATAGTGTATGACAATGCGCAGGCTGTGGAAGGAATCATAAAGGAAGTGCGCAAAAACATTGAGTATGACGGCATGCTTGTCGCACCGGAGGAAACGGCGGATTATGTGACGGAGAATACACTGCTGGTGATTCTGGACACGCACAGGAGGGCGATGCTCCCGTGCCCGGAATTGCTTGACATGGTGAGCAAAATCATTATTATTGACCACCACAGGAGAAGCACCGATTTTATAACACCCGTTTCGCTGACATACCATGAGCCTTTTGCGTCATCGACATGCGAAATGGTGTCGGAAATTCTGCAGCATATCGGAGATGTGCGCAAAATCACGGCGCTGGAGGCACAGGCGCTTTATATGGGCATACTGATGGACACTAAGAATTTTGTTGTAAAGACGGGCGTGAGGACTTTTGAGGCGGCGTCATACCTGAAACGGTGCGGACTGAACACTTTGGAAATCAAAAAGCTGTTCAACATAGACCACGAGGAATATATCCACAGGATTGACATTATACGCTCTGCCGAAATATACATGGACAGTTTTGCCATTACATTGTGCCGCGAGTCTTATGCAAACATGAGAGTCATTGCCTCCCAGGCGGCGGACGAGATGATGAATATTTCTGGAGTGAAGGCGGCATTTGTTCTTTATCCGATGGATTCGGTCATAAACATAAGTGCAAGGTCGTATGGGGACATAAACGTCCAGGTGATAATGGAAAAGCTTGGCGGAGGCGGACACGCTGTTGTCGCCGGCGCACAGGTCAAGGGTACAAACCCGGAGGCGGCCGCGCAGTCACTTAAGGAAGCAATAAAAGAATATATGCAGGAAACAGAATGAAAGAAAGGAAGTTTTCAGATATGAAGGTAATTCTTAATCAGGACGTAAAAGGACAGGGGAAAAAGGGAGATATGGTTGAGGTTTCGGACGGATATGCGAGGAATTTTCTGTTGCCGAGGAAACTTGCCAAAGAGGCAACCAAGGAGAACATAAACATCATGCAGGGGCAGAAGGACTCGCAGGAATACAGAAAGAAAAAGGAATTGGAAGAAGCCTTGGCGACCAAAGAGAGCATCGAAAAAGTGACGGTGACAATCAAGGCAAAAGCCGGGGAAAACGGCAAGCTGTTTGGTTCTGTCACTTCAAAAGAAATTGCTGAAGAACTGAAAATGCAGCACCACATAAAGCTTGACAAGAAAAAGTTTGTGTTGCCGGACGGCATAAAAGCTTTGGGAACAACAGAGGTGGAAATAAAGGTGCACCAGGGTGTTTCGGCAAAATTGAAGGTATCGGTTGAGAAACTTTGAGTTTTTTAGGAGGTGTGGAGTTTGGCGGAGGTAACAGAGCGCGAATTGCCGCACAGCAAAGAAGCGGAACTCTCTGTAGTCGGAAGTGTCCTGTCCGACCCGCAAAGCGTTGCCGCATCTGCTGAAATAGTAAAGCCGGAAGATTTTTATTATGCGGCAAACAGGGAAATATACCGCGTTGCTATAGACTTGTTTAACGAAAACATACCGGTTGACATTGTGACTGTGTCGGACAGGCTGAAGCAAAAGGATATGCTTGACGGTGTGGGCGGAATCGGATATCTTTCCCAGGCTGTTGTGGGTGTCCCGACGACGGGAAATGTAGAATATTATGCAAAAATCATAAGGGAAAAATCGGTTTTGCGCAGATTGATAACTGCGGCAACGGTTATTTCCGAAACGGCATACAATGAATCGGACGATATTGAAAGAATACTTGACCGTGCGGAACAGGAAATTTTTGATGTATCCTCCGAAAAGGAATCAAATGATATTGTCCCGATTCAGGATATATTTATGACGGCATATCAGGACATGGTTGAGAATTCCATAAACAAGGGTACAATCACCGGCGTGCCGACAGGGTTTTATGAACTGAACAACCGCACCGGCGGATTGCACGGCGGAGAACTTATCATAATAGCCGGAAGACCGGGTATGGGAAAGTCCAGTTTTGCCGTAAACATTGCAGAAAACGCTGCCATACAGGACCATGTCCCTGTGGCTATATTTAACCTGGAAATGTCAAAAACTATGATTGTCAACAGAATTTTGTGCAGCCAGGCGATGGTGGATTCGCACAAGGTGCGTTTGGGTGATTTTGACAGCGAAGACTGGCAGCAGATTGGTTCTATTGTGGACAAGGTTGCAATGGCGCCGATTTATATAGATGACACAGCGTCAATCACTGTTTCGGAAATAAGGGCAAAATGCAGGAGGCTGAAACAGACCAAAAATCTGGGACTTATCATCATTGACTATTTGCAGCTTATGCAAGGAAGCGGACGAAAAAGCGACAACCGACAAAACGAAATATCAGAAATTTCACGTTCTCTGAAGGTGCTTGCGAAAGAACTGGATATCCCGGTCATTGCACTGTCACAGCTGTCGCGTACAAGTGAAGCGAGAAGCGACAAAAGACCGATGCTTTCGGACTTGCGTGAATCGGGCGCAATTGAGCAGGACGCGGATATGGTAATGTTTCTATACAGGGACGAATACTATAATAAAGACACCGAGGACAAAAACATGGCAGAGTGTATCATTGCAAAGCACAGAAGCGGCTCGACAGGCATGTTTAAGCTTGGCTGGCAGGGAAAATATACGAAGTTTATAAATATAGATTATGTTGCAAAAGAAGAAGAATGAAAAATATTGTTGCAAAAACCATAAAGACGCACAATTTAATATTCCCCGGAGCGAGGGTGCTTCTTGCACTTTCGGGGGGGAGCGACTCCGTTTGTCTTTTACATGTGTTGAATGACCTGAGGGACGAAATGCATTTTGAACTCTTTGCGGCGCATCTGAACCATGGAATAAGGGAAGAGGCAGATGACGACTGCAAATTTGTGCAAAAATTATGCGCGGATATGGGGATAACGTGTTTTACAAAAAAAGCCGACATAAAAAAATTGGCAAAGGAGAGGAAAATTTCCGAAGAACTTGCCGGACGTGAAGAGCGATATAAATTATTTGATGAAATCTTAAAAAAAGAAAATATAGATTTGATTGCCACGGCACATAATAAAAATGACGCGGCAGAAACTATACTCATGCACATCATACGCGGCAGTGGCATTAACGGCATGAAAGGAATTGCGTATAAGCGCGGCAACATTATCCGTCCTTTGCTTGACGCGGAAAAAACACAGATTGAACAATTTTGTCACGAAAACGGATATTGTTTTGTGACCGACAAGACAAACAGCGAATGTATATACACGCGCAACAAAATCCGTTTGGAGCTGATTCCGATGATTTGCAGAAATTTCAATCCGTCGTTTATGCGCGTGCTTGTGCAGAATGCGGCAATCATAAGCGATGATGCGGATTTTCTGGACTGTGAAGCAAAAAAACTTTACAAAGAAAATGTGCATGGCGGAGGTGCAGATACGGCCGATTTGAAAAAAATGCCGAAAGCAATCAGAAGGCGTATAATTTTGCTGATGTATCAAAGCTTTTCGGGAAAATGCGAAAATATACAGTCGGTTTATACCGAAAGCATTTTGAAAATACTGGACAGTGAGAAATCCGGCAGTTCGGTTGATTTATGCGGAGGTATTGAATGTGTAATAGAAACGGGAAAATTATTTTTCAGGAAAAAAAATAACAAAACCAAAAATTATGAATATAAAATTGAACCGGAAAAAAGAACGCAGGTGCCGGAGGCAGGCTTGACGCTGACACTGACAGAGTGGAAGGGGTGCGGCGAAAAATTTTTCTTTGACAGCACTGAAAACATTATGGTGAGAAACCGAAGACAGGGAGATGTGTTTTTTCCGACAGGCATGAAGGGGAGAAAAAAGCTTTCGGACTATTTTACCGACGAAAAAATACCGCTGTCAGAGAGGGACAAAATTCCTGTGATAACGTGCGGCGGCGAGCCGGTGTGGATTGTGGGAAAAAGGCGGGACAGGCGTTATTTGAAAGGGAAAAAGGCATATACATTTATAGTTGAGCGACAAGGAGGAGAGAATTTTGCCGCAGATTAAGAAAACGGGAATAGGAATGTGGATTTTGATTGTCATAGCGGCGGCGATAGCGTGCTATATGATTGCCGGGTCGCAAAAACAGAGCGGAGTAATGACATATTCCGAATTGATACAGAGTATCAGCCAAGGTGAGATTTCGGAAATCATGGTTGAGGGCGAAACCGCTGCGGTCTTTGACAAAAACACAAAGCAGAGTTATAAGGTGCAGCTGCCGTCACTTGAGGCATTTCAGAATGATGTGGGCGATACTGTTCTGGAACAGGTGAAGGATAAAAGCCTTGTCTATAACGTAAAAAAGACCGATTCGTCACTTTGGAACATCATTATCCCCGTGATAGCAATGATAGTGATAGGCACATTTTTGATAATCATAATGAGGGGACAGGCAAACAAAGGCATGACCTTCACTAGAAGCCGTGCAAGGCTGAATGAGGACTCGGGACACCGGGTCGGCTTTGACGCGGTTGCCGGTGAGGCGGAGGAAAAAGAGGAACTTTCGGAAATTGTGGAGTTTTTGAAAAACCCAAAAAAATTTATAGATTTGGGCGCGAGAATCCCAAAAGGCGTCCTCCTGGTGGGACCACCGGGAACAGGAAAAACGCTTTTGGCGCGCGCGGTTGCGGGCGAGGCAAATGTGCCGTTTTTCTCGATAAGCGGCTCGGACTTTGTTGAGCTTTATGTCGGCGTGGGTGCCGCAAGGGTGAGGGACTTGTTTGAACAGGCAAAGAAGAGCAAACCGTGCATTATATTTATAGATGAAATTGACGCCGTGGGAAGAAAGCGCGGCGCCGGCATGGGCGGCGGACATGACGAACGCGAGCAGACCCTGAACCAGCTTTTGGTTGAAATGGACGGATTTGGCGTGAATGAGGGGATAATCATGATGGCGGCGACAAACCGCCCGGATATTCTGGACCCGGCGATTCTCAGGGCAGGCAGATTTGACAGGCAGGTTGTCGTTGATGTGCCTGACGTCATGGGAAGAGAAGAAATTTTAAAGGTTCATTCACGGAAGAAACCGCTTGCAGACGATGTGGATTTGAAAAAAATCGCAAAGGTGACAATCGGATACACAGGGGCGGATCTGGAAAACCTTATGAATGAGGCAGCGATTTTTGCGGCAAGAAGAAATAAAAAGCAGATAGATTCTGAGGACATTGAAGATGCAAACCTGAAAGTTATGATGGGGGCGGAGAAAAAGTCGCGCGTCATAACCGAAAAGGAAAAACGCCTGACCGCATATCATGAGGCAGGGCATGCGGTTTTGTCAAGGCTTATCGACAGCAAGCAGAAGGTGCACCGTATATCAATTATACCAAGAGGCCGCGCCGGAGGTTTTACGATGCATCGGCCGGAGGAGGATTTGCAGTATTCTTCAAAAAAAGAAATGCTTGACGAGATTGTTATGCTGTTGGGAGGGCGCATCGCAGAGGAACTTGTGCTTGAGGACATAAGCACCGGCGCGTCGAATGACCTCAAAAGAGCAACGGAGATTGCCAGAAATATGGTGACGCGGTATGGTATGAGTGCAAACATTGGTCCTGTTTGCTATGATAACAACGAAGAAGTATTTATAGGACGGGATTTTGGTCATTCAAGGGCTTATTCCGAAAAGACCGCCGCCGACATCGACGGGGAAGTGAAGGCAATACTGGAAGAAAGGTATGCCAAAGGCAAAGAATTGTTAAACAGCAATCTTCAGATTCTGCACAACGTGGCAAAAGCGCTTTTGGAGCGCGAAACCATTGATGCGGCAGAGTTTGATGAAATAATAAACAAAGGTTAAAAAAAGAAAGGAAGAAACAAAATGAAGGTAACAAAAGATATGATAATTATGGACGTGTTGAAGATTGACATGGATACGGCAAAGTTTTTTATTGACATGGGTATGCACTGTCTGGGTTGCCCTTCGGCAAGCGGTGAAAGCATTGAGCAGGCATGCATGGTTCACGGCGCAGATGCGGATAAGCTTGTGAAGGAGATAAACGAATTTTTGGAAAACAAGGCGGCAAAATAAGTTTTTTGAGCAAAACTGAGGGGCTGCACCAATGCGGTCCCTCGTATTTTTAAGGAGGATATTTTTATGGACGGGACGATAGGTGTCTTATGTGTGCTGGTAATTTTATCAGCCTATTTCAGCGCCACCGAAACGGCATTTTCATCATTAAATAAAATAAGAATAAAAAACATGGCTTCCGAGGGGAACAAGCGTGCAAAGCTGACACTGAAGCTGTGTGATAAGTTTGATAATCTGCTCTCCACCATTCTGGTGGGGAATAATATAGTAAACATCATGACATCATCAATTGCGACAGCAATGCTTTGCTCATACTTCCCACAAAACGGGGTTGCAATTTCCACGGTTGCTGTGACGATTGTTGTGCTTGTATTTGGGGAAATATCACCAAAAAGCATGGCAAAGGAAAAGCCGGAACAGTTTGCAATGTTTTCGGCACCGATAATCAATTTTCTGTGCATTGTTTTCACCCCTGTGACCTTCTTGTTTTCACAGCTGAAAAGAGGGATAACGGCAATTTTTCATCTGAGCAGTGACGGCGGAATCACTGAGGCAGAGCTTTTGACGATGGTTGAGGAAGCACAGCACGAAGGCGGAATAGATGAGAACGAAGGCGACCTCATAAAAAGCGTCATTGAATTTTATGATTTGGACGTGGGGGACATACTTATCCCGAGGGTTGATGTCGTGGCGGTTGACTGCGAAAGCACCAACGAGGAAATTGACAACATATTTAATGAAACCCGTTTTTCAAGATTGCCTGTTTATAAAGAAACAATCGACAACATTATAGGAATTATAAACCATAAAGACTTCCAGTATCGTGTGCTGGGCAAGGGAAACAGCCTGCAAAGCATTATTGCACAGCCGATTTATGTGCTGGAAAATATGAAAATTTCAAATCTTCTGAAACTGCTTCAGCAAAAAAAATCACACCTGGCGGTTGTGACCGATGAATACGGCGGCACTGTCGGCGTGGTTACGCTGGAGGACATAATAGAAGAGCTTGTGGGAGAAATATGGGACGAGCACGACGTTGTGGTACAGGAAATCGTACCTGTGTCGGAAAATTGTTACAAAATATCGTGCAATGCAAATCTTGACAAGCTTTGTGAACTGTTTGACATAAAAATAGAATCGGAAAGCACAACCGTGGGGGGCTGGGTGACAGAAAAACTGGAGAAAATACCGCAGCCCGGCGATTCTTTTGAATGTGACGGTCTGTCTGTGACCGTGACCGAGGCGGACGAGCGGCGGGTATTAGAAGTAATGGTCACTTTTGAGCCTGATGACTCCGCGGAGGAATAAAATCTGCTTTTCCGCATTTATCCATTTTTTTGTGAGTGTCTGATAATTGTTTGATAGCTTTGCGAGTTTTGCACTGGTCAGGGGTAAAAGCTCCTGATAATGGTTCAGCTTACTTTTACATTTGCAGAGTTTTTTGCTGATTATATAAAGCAAAATTGAATTGAACAGAAATTTTAGTTTTATAATTTTCATGGCGAACTCCGATATACCGCCCGATGTTTTGCATCGGGCGGTTGTGTTTTCTTTAGCATGTCCGCTTTTTGAAGGGAATATACAAAAAACGGTGTATAGAAAATACACCGTTTTTTCATCTGCGTTTTATGAATTTATTTCAGTATACCGCTTATAACGCGGTAGTTGTCGCCATAATCTTTCAGGGCGGTTATAGAACGGAAGGAAGCCTCCATGAGTTCTGACACCGATTCCTTTTGGTTATAGCCTATTTCAAATGCAAGCATGCCGCCCGGGGAAAGATATCTCGGCGCGGTTTTTGTTATGTGACGGTAAAAATCCAAGCCGTCGGTACCGCCGTCCAGGGCTTGGTGTGGTTCATATTTGTTTACCGTGTCCGAAAGCGTGGGGATAACGTCAGACTCAATATACGGCGGATTCGACACAATGAGGTCGTATTTGCCGAAGAAGTCGGATTTGAATATATCACATGTCCGAAATTTGACGCGGTCGGAAACATTTTGGAGCTGTGCGTTCTGCATTGCGATTTCAATCGCCTCGGGTGATATGTCGATACCTGTGACATGTGCGTTTTTGTTGAAATATGCAAGCGATACCGCAATGCACCCGGAGCCTGTGCAAAGGTCAAGAGCCGTGAAAGCTTTGCCGCCAAAATGTTCCAGTATATGTTCTGCAAGCCTTTCGGTGTCATGCCGCGGAATAAGCACGGAAGGATTGACCGAAAATTCGAGCCCCATAAATTCTTGTGTGCCGAGTATGTATTCAAGCGGCTCGTGACGAACACGGCGGTTGACTTGCAAATAAATAAGCTTTAGTTTTTCCGGGGGGACATCTGTGCCGGATTTGAGCACAATGTCCAGTGGGGAAAGCGAAAGAGCTTTCCTTACAATCAGGTGTGCCTCAAAGAGAGCATTGTCATTTCCGCTTTGCTTCAATGTGTGAGAAATTTCATGAATAAGTTCACGAATTACCATTTGTCGTCCTCCGAATTTTCGGGGATAACGGATTTCATGGATTCAATGGCAACTTCAATTTGTGATTCGTCGGGTTCGCGCGTTGTCAGGCGCTGAAGCCAAAGCCCCGGCTTTGTCAGCAGCTGCACACATTTGTTTTTGCTGCGCCCGGCAAGCTTTATCGCCTCATAGGAAAGCCCTGCAACAACCGGGAGCAGAGCAAGACGTGTTGCCATTCGCAAGAGAATCTGCACTATTTTTGTATAGCCGTCAAAACGCGGAAGAAGACAGAAAACTACTATGCTGATTATCATGACAAAAAGCAAAAAGCTTGTGCCGCATCTGGGGTGAAAACGCGAATGTTTTTTTATGTTTTCCACAGTCAGCTCTTCGCCTGCTTCATAGCATGCGATTGTTTTATGTTCTGCACCGTGATATTCAAAAACTCTTTTTATGTCCTTCATTTTGGAAACAAGTGCAAGATAAAGGATAAAAATAAACATTCTGATAATTCCTTCACTGATGCTGGTGAAAGCCTTTGTCTGCGCGATGTTTTTCAGCGGTGAAAAAAGTGAAAAAAGCCATTCCAATCCGCCCGTTATGGCAGAAGGGAGGAGAATGAAAAGACCGACACTCAGGACGAGTGATATGGCTATGGATACATAAATCACAATATCCTTTATTTTGTCGCCGAATTTGTCGTTAAGCCATTTGTCGAATTTGCTTTCTTCGGCTTCTTCGTCCTCCAAGTCCATAAAGTCGGCCGAGAACATGAGTGCCTTCATGCCGACCACAAGACTTTCGATAAAATTGACACAACCGCGTATGATGGGGAGTCTGAGGACAGCGTTGTGTTTTTTTGTGCCGTTTTCGTTTACTTCACAGACAATGTCGCCATCGGGCTTTCGCACTGCCATTGCTGTTTTGTGCGGACCGCGCATCATTACCCCTTCGATTATCGCCTGACCGCCTATTGATGTAATATGTTGTTCTTTTTCTTTCATAATTTAAACCTCTTGAATTTATTAGCAATACTGCATTTTTTAATTATATATCATAAACTTTGTATTTGCAAGCGGTTTTAAAAAAATTTATTATTTATTCATAAAAAGTTGAAGATATGCAGATAATAAAGAAAATTACACTGACAGAACAGGAAAGAGGGGAAATGCAATGGATAAGAAAAAAGAATATAAGAAATTTGCGGATAAAAAAGTGCCACCGTCAAATTTGCTGAAAAACTGCATAAATGCGTTTTTGATTGGGGGTGCAATATGCACTGTCGGGGAAGGTATCATGGAAATGTACAAATCACTGGGGCTGGATAAGGAAATGTCGGGGAGCGCAACCTCGGTCACACTGATTTTTTTGGGGATATTATTCACAGGACTGGGGCTTTATTCAAAGCTTGCGCAATATGCCGGGGCAGGAACAATTGTGCCGATAACAGGCTTTGCAAATGCGGTTGCATCACCCGCCATTGAAGCACGCACAGAGGGGTTTGTACTGGGTGTAGCGGCAAAAATATTTACGATTGCAGGGCCTGTGATTGTTTATGGAACGGTCGCATCGGTCATATCCGGGCTGATTTTTTATATTTTCTAAAGTTTTTTTCTATCCCATATATACGGAAAAGGGACTGTACGAAAAGCCGATTGACTTTTCGTACAGCCCCTTTTTAAATACGAAAGTGCGTGAACTTCCTCCATTAGTTTTTTCTACATTTTTTCCAAAAAGCTTTTTATGATGTACATCAGCTTTTCGGCGTCATATCGCTGTGCACCGTCGGGGACTGTCACTGCAAGGTTGTATGACATTCCGCCCTTGTTTGCATAGAGATAATAGATTGAGTTGCCCTTGTTGTAACAGCCTATAAGCGCCGCGTTCTTGTCCAATGCTTTGCGGACATATTTTATGCTGAGTGTATTGAATTGCCCAAGCCCCTTGACGAGGTATGCAATATATGAGTCATCTATAGTGATGTCCGCGGATTTTTCGGCAGATATCGTTATGCTGCATGCGCCCGATTTTGCAGAAACAGTGTTTTCACCGCCGGACGACAGGGGCGTGTCGGAAAAATATTCAAAATTCAATCCGTTTTCGCTGACATAGGCGTTTTTTTTCGCTTTGGCAAATTCGGGACTTGTGATTTCGGCAACCCTTTCATTGCCGTCCCACGAAACATCACATGTGTATGCTTCGGAAATTGCCCTCAACGGCACAAGTGTACGGTTATTGATGATTTTTGCCGGCACGTCAAGCTCTTTTGGTTCGCCGTTTACATACATTTGGCGGCTGCCGATAGAAATTGTGACCTTTTTGCCGTCTTTTTCGGATATGGCTGTCCTTGTCCCATCGTCCCAGGAAACCTCAGCACCCAGGAGTTCAAAAATTTTCCTCAACGGCACAAGTGTGCGGTTTTCGGATATGACCGCAGGCTGGTCAAACTCCACCTCCATGGCGTTGAACTCCACGCGGACATCGCCGGAGGCAAAGGCGGTGGCGGACATGCCGAAAAATATTGCCAAAACAGGCAAAAGAATTTTTTTCATTGTGTTTTCCTTTCATAAATTATATCAAACATGTGTTTAAAGTTCGGTTGTATAGTCCTCATAAATATATTCGCTGTTATTCTCTGTGGTGTCATCATTTTCCACAATCAACACTTTTGCGTCGCGGCTCATTGCAATGGAATGCCATATGCCTTTTTTTACGTTATAAATCTTTCCTTTTTCCATTTTGCATGCGGTTTTTTCTTTGCCGATGACAAGTGTTGCATTCCCTTCAAGCAGGACAAAAACCTCGTCGGTGCACATGTGGCGCTCAAGCTTTTTCATTTTGTTCTTGTCGGCACATTCGGCATAGTTGTGCAGGGCAACTCTCCACTGTTCAAAAGCCATGACGGGCTGATAGCCCTCGCCTGTATATTCCAGAATTTCCAATCCGTTCATTTTTATTTTCTCCTTTGCTTTTTTGGTGATACAGGTAAATGTAAAATATCAGTTTTAAATCCCCGTATTTTCGATGTTTTTATTGTACCACAAATTTTTTATTTTGTAAAGCAATCCCCCAAATTACGATAAATCTTTTTATTATTTTCGGCATCGGGCAATTTATGTGTCGAAAGGCGGCACACGGTTTATTGTTTTCGACAAAGGTTTGTATTTTTCTCAAAAGGATATCCGCGGCGTCTCGGGGAAATAACCCTTTAGTATAAAAAATAATATAAATTTTTAATAACAGGAGGCAGAAGCATGGATATCAGACTGATTGGGGACAAGCATACCCTGCTTGTCGGGATTGACGGCGAGCTTGACCACCACATGGCGGGGAAAATCCGCGAGGCGGTTGACCGTAAAATCAAAAGCACCAATGCCGTCAATATTATTTTTGATTTCACAAAGGTGGGGTTTATGGACAGCTCGGGAATTGGCGTAATCATGGGCAGGTACAAAATTTCCAAAATGCTTGGGGGACGCGTCATAATATTCGGTGCAAAAAAACAAATCAGGAGAATTTTGGAAATGTCGGGCATTGACAAAATTGCCGTTTTGTGTGACAAGCTTGAACAAGCTTTGGAAATGATATGAGGAAAGAGGTGAGGTAAATGGAAAATATAATGTGTCTGGAATTTATAAACAAATCTGAAAATGAAAGCTTTGCGCGCATGGTTGCCACGGCATTTGTCACCCGTCTGAACCCGACAATGGAGGAAATTGCAGAAATAAAGACGGCGATATCCGAGGCGGTGACAAACGCAATCATTCACGGATATGAAAATACTGTCGGCATGGTGAGAATGGAAGGTAAAATTTCCGGCAGCACCGTGGAATACACAATCACCGACAGAGGGTGCGGAATAGCGGACATCAAAAAGGCGAGGGAACCGCTTTATACCGGTAAGCCTGAGCTTGAGCGCTCGGGTATGGGTTTTTCCATCATGGAAAGCTTTATGGACAGCGTGGAGGTTTCGAGCAGCCCGGGCATGGGCACAACAATCAGGCTTACAAAGGTAATAGGAAAATGAACAGCAACAGTGTATTATTGGAAAAGGCAAAAAGCGGCGACAAAATCGCCGAGGAGGAATTGATTGAGCAGAACATGGGGCTGGTCATAAATGCGGCAAAACATTTTTTAAACCGCGGATGTGACTTTGAAGAGCTTACTCAAATCGGTGCAATCGGGCTCATAAAGGCCGTGAAACGTTTTGACGATGCGTACGGTGTGTGTTTTTCCACGTATGCCGTGCCGGTGATTATTGGCGAAATAAGACGTTTTTTGCGTGATGACAATATAATCAAAATAAGCCGCACCGTGAAGGAACGCGCAATAAAAGGAAGGAAAGCAGAGGAACAGCTGCGGCGCGAGCTGAAGCGTGAGCCGACAATCAACGAGGTTTCGGAAACCGCAGGGGTTTCACCCGAAGATTTGGTTGAGGCTTTTGAGGCTGCCGCGGTGCCCGAATCTATATATTATGAAAATGATGACTCGGGACAATCCGAAAGGCTCAGGGCGCCGGACAGCGAAAATGATATAATAAACAAGGTGCTTATTTCGGAGCTTTTGTCGCATCTTGATGCAAGGGAACGCCAAATCATAGTGCTCAGGTATTTTAAAGAAAAAACCCAGGCGCAGATTGCGGAAATAATAGGAGTTTCGCAAGTGCAGATATCGAGAATCGAAAAGAATGTACTGAAAAAACTCCGCGGATATGCTACATAAATTCTGCCGAAAATTCTCTTATTTTCACCATGTGGAATTTGTTTGGTTTTAATGATATGTAAAGGTCTAAAAAGGGTTTTTTATGATTGTCTAACAGAGTGACCGATATGCTGCCGGCGTCGGCAAGACAGTATTTGCTTTTCTCGTGCCGCGGCAGGCACTCTGCTATGACATCATCGCCTTCACACACAGAAATGTACGGGTATTTTGTGTCATTATAAAATGCAATATATGAAAACACGGGCGTCCCTCCTCTCATGATATAAATGTATGTAATTGTAAAACTAACGTTTTCCAATTACATATGTATAAATGGAAAGTGCTTATATTTCATAATATGAGGAGTTGACATAAAAAGTGAGCATAAAAATAAACCCCACGAAAACCGTGGCTAAGGTCAAGTTCTTACCTGCATATGCAGGTGGGTCGCTTCCCGAAAATTTTACATGTCCACTGGCAGTCCGAAAGGAAAGGAGGCATATGCGCCATTTTGCGGAGAGAGCATCCCGTATAAGAAGTGTTGGTAAAAAATTGACCGTACACGTGAGTCACAGGGTTATTTGCAATTATTTAATTTTCATTATTATAATAGCATGTTTTTGCGGAAATTTCAATAGTTTTTGCGGAATTTTTAAATACAATTATGTTACAAAATTGTTAATTATTCTTCAATTTCTTCGTCGCGCTTCAAAAATTCGTCAAAAGCCGCTTGAAGTTCGTCTTCATCTTCAACCATGACAAGTTCCGGGTCTTCGGTGTCGATGCCGTAAACTTTCATAATCAAAACCTCGTCGGATTCCTCTTCGTCCATGATTTCAAGCAATGCAAAATAGGTTTCGCCGTTAAGTTCAAAAACATCTATTGTTGCAAACTCAATCTGATTTCCCTGTTCATCTTCCAGAATTATGATGTTATCTTCCATTTTTGTCACCTCGTTTTTCAATTTATTGTTTCCCGTGATATTCTTCAATATTCACAAAGCTATTGCTTATTTTAATATAAAAACGGAAAAAAGTCAACAGTCATTTTAAACTATTCATATAATTTTCCAAAATAATGCACGCCGAAACGGTGTCGATTACTTTTTTTCTGCTTTTTCCCCTTGTGTTTGTTTCGTTCAAAATCATCGCGGCGCTGACTGTTGTCAGGCGCTCGTCCCAAAAGACTATTTCTGCAGCTGTCAGTGTCTTTAAAAGTTCTGCAAATTTGTAGGTTTCTTCGGCGCGGAACCCGAGGGTGCCGTCCATGTTTTTCGGCATGCCGACAACTATTTTTTCGGGCTTATACTTTTCCAGAACCTCCAAAATTTCTGCCGAAAGCTTTTTCTTACCCTTGTTTTGCAGGGTCTGCACCCCCTGCGCTGTGAACCCCAAAGGGTCGCTTACCGCAATCCCGACACGGCTGTCGCCATAATCTATTCCCATTATTCTCATTTTCTTCTCCGTTTCTGTTGTAAATTTTTTTCACTATTATTATACTACAGATTTTAAATTTATGCAAGATTTACCATATAATAAAAAATATCGGTAAAATTTTTGCGGTTTCCCTTGTAAAATTGTTTTGTTTGTTATATAATGTAAAATGTTAAAATTATTTATAATTTATTAGGTAATTGTAAAATGTTAGTTTTACAATTACCTATATAATCTATTGTCAAAAGGAGATATGATAACATGAGTTCATTTACACAAAAACTCAAAGAACGTGCAAGACAAGATATAAAAACTATCGTCCTTGCGGAAGGCGAGGACATCAGGACTGTCCGCGCGGCAGCAATTGCCCTCGGCGAAGGGTACGCAAAAATAATCATTTTGGGAGACGAAAAGAAGATTGAAGAGATGGCAGGCGCGGAGAACCTTGACATTTCCAAAGCGGTGATAATAAACCCTGAAACCTCTGCAAAAGCAAAGGAATACGGCGAAAAATTCTATGAAATGAGAAAAGCAAAGGGTGTGACGCCGGAACAAGCGGCAGAAACGGTTAAAAATCCGCTTTATTATGGTGTTATGATGGTGAATGAAGGCGAAGCCGACGGCATGGTTGCCGGGGCGTGCAATTCGTCTGCAAATGTTATCAGACCGTCTTTGCAGATTTTGAAGACAAAGCCGGGCACAAAGCTTGTGTCGGCGTTTTTCATTATTGTTGTGCCGGATTGCGAATACGGCGAAAACGGTGCATTTGTGTTTGCTGACAGCGGACTCAATGAGGACCCCGATGCAGAGGCTGTTTCGGAAATTGCGATTTCTTCCGCGGCGTCGTTCAAGCAGCTTGTCGGTGCGGAACCAAAGGTTGCAATGCTGTCATATTCCACATACGGCAGTGCAAAGAGCCACCTTGTTGACAAAATGCAGCTTGCAACAAAGCTTGCAAAGGAAAAATGCCCCGAGCTGAAGCTTGACGGTGAATTGCAGCTTGACGCGGCAATTGTCCCGAGTGTGGGCAAATCAAAGGCGCCCGGCTCTGACATTGCGGGCAGTGCAAATGTTTTGGTATTCCCGAATCTTGACGCAGGGAACATCGGATATAAGCTTGCACAGAGATTGGCAAAAGCAGAAGCATACGGACCTATCCTCCAGGGCATCAAAAAGCCGGTGAATGACTTGTCACGCGGATGCTCTGCGGAAGACATTGCCGGGGTTATCGCAATTACTTGCGTGCAGGCACAGTGATTTTGGCATATTTTGCGGTGTAAAAAAACGGAGTGTTCCGTTTTGAAAAGAAAGGAATGGTTATAATAATGAAAGTATTGGTAATTAATGCCGGCAGTTCATCACTGAAATATCAGTTGATTGATATGGATTCCGTGACTGTCATGGCGAAAGGTCTTTGCGAAAGAATAGGCATTGACGGTTCAAATCTGCAGCACAAGAACCTTGTAAAGGGGCTTGCCGAAAAAATTGAAAAACCGATGAAGGACCATGCAGATGCAATTCAGATGGTTATAGATGCGCTCTCGGACAAGGAATACGGGGTTATTTCTTCAATGTCCGAAATCGGCGCGGTTGGCCACAGAGTGGTGCACGGCGGAGAATATTTTGCAGATTCTTACATCATAGACGGCAAAGTTTTGGAAGCACTCAAAATGTGTATTCCTCTTGCGCCTTTGCACAATCCGCCGAACATCATCGGCATAGAGGCATGCGAAAAAATCATGCCGGGCGTTCCGCAGGTCGGAGTGTTTGACACTGCTTTTCATCAGACCATGCCGAAGGAAGCATATATGTATGCTCTTCCTTACAGCTATTATGAAAAATATAAAATAAGAAAATATGGATTCCACGGCACAAGCCACAAATTTGTTTCACAGGAAGCGGCAAAAATGCTGAGCAAAGCGCCTGAGGATATCAAAATTATTACTTGCCATCTCGGCAACGGCTCTTCCGTTTCGGCTGTCAAAAACGGGAAGTGTGTGGACACCTCCATGGGCTTCACTCCGCTGGACGGTGTTGTGATGGGCACAAGAACAGGCTCTATGGACCCGGCGGTTGTCACCTTTGTCATGGAAAACGAGCACTTGACAGCAAAAGAAATGGACAACCTGATGAACAAAAAATCAGGCGTATTCGGTATTTCCGGCATAAGCAGTGACTTCAGAGATTTGTCCGATGCGGCAGAAAAGGGTGACGAAAAGGCAAAGCTTGCGTTGGACATGTTTACATACAGCGTTAAAAAGCTCATCGGCGCATATGCCGCTGCAATGGGCGGTGTGGATGCGGTTGTATTCACTGCCGGAATCGGCGAAAACGACGGCGCGATGAGAAAAGAAATCGTAAGCGGCCTTGAATTTATGGGAATCAAGATTGACGACGAGAAGAACAAAAAGCGCGGCGAAGCAATTGATGTTTCCGCTCCCGACGCTTCTGTAAAGACTTTTGTCATACCGACAAATGAAGAACTTATGATTGCCCTTGATACAAAGAGATTGGTTGAAGGTTGATAATTTATTGACACCATGCACAAAATTAAATGCTGATATTTGTCAGCGTGGTGAAAAATAAACAAAAATCACAGACAGATTTTGTTAATCTGTCTGTGATTTTTTTGTTTATATATATGATTTTTATGGTATATATAATATATATTGTTGTATTTATATAAAATGCAATAAATGAAAAAAAGACAGCGCGGCAGATAATGTGTCGGCTGAAAATCAATAAAAGGAGGAAACAAACATGGATAAGTATGGAATGGACAGGATACGAAATATTGTGATTATGGGGCACGGCAAGGCAGGAAAAACTTCGCTTACCGAGGCTATGCTTTTTAACAGCGGCGCAATCGACCGCATGGGGACGGTCGCCGACGGCACAACTGTTGCCGACTATGACGCTGAAGAAATAAAAAGACAGGTTTCCATAAATGCTTCCGTTGCCCCTGTGGAATGGAAAAATATGAAATATAATATACTGGATACCCCGGGGTATTTTGACTTTGCCGGCGAGGTGAAGGAGGGCTTGAGAGCGGCAGACTCCGCGCTTATCGTTCTCAGCGGCAGAAGCGGCGTATCCGTCGGCACAGAGCAGGTGTTTAAATATGCCGGGCAGAAGGGAGTGCCGATTGTTTTCTTCGTAAACAAGATTGACGATGACCGCGCAAACTATCAGAAAACCCTTGAGGAAATGAAGGAAAAGTTCGGCAAAGCGGTGACACCTTTTGTGTACCCAATAAAGGAAGGCGATGAGTTTAAGGGATTTGTTGATATCATTGACATGACAGCACGCCGCTATGAAGGACAGGACCGTGTGGACATTCCTGTCCCGGACGGAATGGAGGAAACTGTTGCGCCTCTGCGTGACATGATTATGGAAGCCGTTGCGGAAACCGATGACGCATTGATGAATAAATACTTCAACGGTGAGGAATTTACCTTTGATGAAATCAAAAAAGCAATCAGAAAGGGTGTTAAAGAAGGGAGCATATACCCGGTTTATTGCGGTTCGGGGCTTTCCAACATCGGTGTCAGAAGTCTGATGGACGGCATAGGAAAGTATCTGCCGAATCCAAACGAGATTGCGGAAATTGCACATGATTCCAAGACAGGAGAACCGACAGAGGTTGTGCAGGACGTGGGAGATACCACTGCGGCGATTGTTTTCAAGACAATTGCAGACCCGTATGTGGGCAAAATGTCGCTGTTTAGGGTTTATTCCGGGAGCGTCAAGGCAGACAGCACGCTTTATAACCCCAATAAGGGTGTCAGCGAAAAAATAGGAAAGCTTTATATGCTGCGCGGCAAAAAGCAGACTGAAGTCAAGAGTGTGGATTCCGGTGACATCGGGGTTGTGGCAAAGCTTGACAAAACAAAGACGGGCGACACGCTCTGTGCCGAAAATAAAAATATGATTCTGAACGGAATAGAATTTCCGGAGCCGGTTCTTTCCATGGCGGTGACGCCTGTTTCAAAGGGTGACGAAGAAAAGATTGTGAGCGGTCTTGCGCGTCTTTCGGAGGAAGACCCGACATTTACCGTTACGACAAATGCCGAAACAAAGCAAACCCTGATAAACGGACAGGGGGAACAGCATATTGATATTATAGTAAGCAAATTAAAGAGCAAGTATGGTGTAGATGTGCGCCTTGATGAGCCGATTGTGCCGTATCGCGAAACCATAAAGGGGAAAGCGACGGTTGAAGGAAAACATAAGAAACAATCGGGCGGCCACGGACAGTACGGTCATGTCAAAATTGAATTTGAACCGGGGCTGACGGAAGAACTTACTTTTGAAGAAAAGGTATTTGGCGGAAGCGTGCCGAAAAACTATTTCCCGGCTGTTGAAAAAGGTCTTCGCGACTCGTGCGAGCATGGCGTCATTGCCGGATATCCAGTGGTGAACCTCAAGGCGACTTTGCTGGACGGTTCGTATCACCCGGTGGACTCCTCCGAAATGGCATTTAAGACGGCGGCATCAATTGCATACAAGGAAGGTCTGAAACAGGCACACCCGGTGCTTTTGGAGCCGATTGGTTCGCTGAAGGTTTATATACCCGAAAACATCATGGGTGACATAATCGGCGACATAAATAAACGCAGAGGGCAGATTATGGGAATGGGAGAAAGTGAACATAAAGGCTTGAATATGGTTGAGGCAGAGGTGCCGATGTCGGAAATGTTTAAATATGCAACCGATTTGCGCTCTATGAGCCAGGGAAGAGGAATGTTTAAATTTGAGTTTTCGCGCTATGAACAGGCGCCGCAGAACATAGTGGAAAAAATTGTTTCCGCTGCCAACAAATAAAGCAAATAAGCCATTTTTAGAGCTTTTTAGTAAATATCACTAATAAATTAAAAATTATTTTGTGAAATTGCGGATTTACTTTTCTTTCTAAATTTGTTATCATAATAGGGTAATCAAATTAATACCCAGAGAGGAGATTTTTTTAATGGCAGATTTGCAATTAAAAGGTATTTACAAAAGATATGCCGGCGGCGTTACCGCTGTCAGCGATTTTACATTAGACATTGAAGACAAAGAATTTATAATTCTTGTCGGGCCTTCCGGTTGCGGTAAGTCGACAACACTCAGAATGATTGCCGGTTTGGAAGAAATAAGCGAAGGTGAACTCTACATAGGCGGCGAACTCGTAAACGACGTTGCCCCCAAGGACAGAGATATTGCTATGGTTTTCCAGAACTATGCTCTTTATCCGCATATGACGGTTCATGATAATATGGCATTTGCACTCAAGCTCAGAAAGACTCCGAAGGACGAAATCGAAAGAAGAGTAAAAGAAGCCGCAAAGATTCTTGACATTGAGCATCTGCTTGACAGAAAGCCGAAGGCTTTGTCCGGCGGACAAAGGCAGCGTGTTGCTTTGGGACGTGCAATTGTGCGTGACCCGAAAGTGTTCTTGATGGATGAACCGCTCTCAAACCTGGATGCAAAGCTTAGAGTTCAGATGAGAACAGAGATAAACAAGCTTCACAAGAGATTGCAGACAACATTTATATATGTTACACATGACCAGACAGAAGCTATGACAATGGGTACAAGAATTGTCGTTATGAAGGACGGTATCATTCAACAGGTTGATACACCGACAAATCTTTACCAGAAACCTGTAAACATATTTGTCGGCGGATTTATCGGCAGCCCGCAGATGAACTTTATAGAAGGTCAGCTTTCAAAAGAAGATGATGGCATATACTTCAAGTTTGAAAACGAGAAGATTAAGCTTCCTGACGGAAAGGCCGCAACTGACGAAGTTCAGGCATATGTCGGCAAGACTGTAGTCCTCGGAATCAGACCGGAAGATATCCACGACGACGAAGCAATGCTTGCACAAAACCCGAAGGGTGTTGTAAACGCATTTGTTGAAGTGACAGAAATGATGGGTGCTGAAACATATCTGTATCTGCAGATTGCAGGTCAGCAGTTTGTTGCAAGAGTAAACCAGCGTTCAACTGCAAAGATGAACGACACAATAAAGGTTACATTTGATTCAAACAAGATTCACTTGTTCGACAAAGAAACAGAACTTGCATTTATGCACTAATTCTTAAGGTATAAAAGAACCTGCAAAACACATCCGTTTTGCAGGTTCTTTTATACATAGGTAAGTGTAAAACATCAGTTATACAAATTACCTATCTTTTATAAAAAAAAGGAGATTGAGGATTTATGGAATTTTTTGAAAAAGTGAAAGACACAAAAGAAATATATAACGGTAAAATCTTTGACGTAAAGAAAGAAACAGTGGAGCTCCCCGACGGAAAAACAACGACGCGTGAGCTTGTGCTCCACAACGGCGGCGTCGGCGTCATTGCAATGCGCGAGGACGGCAAAATCCCCATGGTGCGCCAATACAGAAAAGGTATTGACATGATAAGCCTTGAAATCCCGGCCGGAAAGCTGGAAAAGGGCGAAAAACCGGAGGATTGCGGCAGACGCGAACTGACAGAGGAAACAGGGTATTGTGCGGAGGATTTTGCTTTGCTTTCACGTTTTTCTGTAAGCCCGGCATATTGCAGTGAGATTATTTATGTATACAAAGCGGAAAAGCTGAATTTTGTCGGTCAGCATTTAGATGAAAATGAACATTTGAATGTTGAATATTATACATTGGACGAATTGTGCGGCAAGGTCAAAAACGGTGAAATTATTGATTCAAAGACAATCATTGCAATTATGCTGATGAAAAACAGTCTGTAAGCTCTGAAATATAATTGCAGACCGTGTCGGGGTATTATCCTTGTTTTCGCCCGGTTTGTATGTCCTGCACTGTTTTTCTGAAACCAAAGGAGCAGCAAAACTTTTGCTGCTCCTTTGGCATGTCAACCTATTATCGAAAAAGTATAATTTTTCATTGTATATTCGTCATTTTTTTGGATTGTTATGCGTTGTTTTAGGCGGATATCACGCGATGAAGAACCGACAGATATTAAAAAATCTCCGCTTTCGACATACCATTTTTTTAGTGTGACATTATAAAAAGCAAATGCTCTTTGCCCCAATTCAAATCGGACCTCTTTTTCTTCACCCGGGAGAAGATTGATTTTTTTAAACCCTTTCAGTTCCTTTTGCGGACGCGAAACACTCGATTCCAAGTCGTGCACATAGAGCTGTACAGTTTCTTTGCCGGCACGTTTGCCGATGTTTTTAACCTTTAGACGTACATGCGCAGTTTCCCCTTCAACCTCCACTGTCAATCCGCTGTATTCAAAATCGGTATAAGAAAGCCCATGCCCGAAGGCAAACCATATTTCCTCGGGGTGGAGGTCATAGTATCTGTAGCCTATACGCCATTTTTCGTCATATGATACACAGCGCATCTCACCCGGATAATTTATTTCATTTTCTTTTAGCATAAATGTTTCGGAAAGCTTACCGGAGGGGTTTATGCAGCCGAAGAGTATGTCTGCAATTGAGCTTCCTCCTGCCTCGCCGGCAAACCACATTTGAAGTATTGCGCGCGCGTTTTTGTGCCATTGACAAGGAATCACGGCGCCGCCTGACTGCATGACAACGATGACATTGTCACAGCACCCGGTGAGTATGCGCAAAAATTCGTCGGTATATGCATCAAAGGTAAGATATGCACGGTCTATTGCTTCGGATTCCAAATAATCCTGTGTGGCACAGAAAACGATTGTGAGGTCATCTTTTTTGACATTGTGCAGAACCCGGCTGCGCCCGGAGAAAAGCGGTGCGGTACGGTGTGAATCCTTATTTATGACATCGTCAATATAGCATACTTCGATCTCTTCGGGGCAATGTTTTTTTATACATTCAAAAGGTGAGTCGATTGCTTTTTCGGAAACTTCAACCTGTGCGCTTCCGCCGCCGCATACACAAGGTGTCATGGCATATTCGCCGACAATGTTTATCTTTTTGTATTTGGAGGTGTCGATGGGGAGGATATTTTCGTTTTTCAACAGGCATATGGATTCGTCACTGATTGCTTTTGCAGCTATGTGTTGGTTTTTGCGGTTGTATTCGATTTTTTGCGGGTTTGATTCAAGCAGAAAACGCAGTATTCTTGCCACTGATGCGTCAATGTCATCTTCGGTGATTATTCCGTTTTCAAGCGCCTCTTGCACCTCTTTTTGTATATTTTGGTTGCTTGGCATCTGAATGTCAAGCCCGGCTTTGATTGAATAGCCTATGTTGTGCACAGCATCCCAGTCGGAGATGATTACGCCGTCATAACCCCATTCGCCCCGAAGGATATCTGTCAGGAAATACTTGTTTTCCGAGGCATACACACTGTTTATTTTGTTATAAGAACTCATAACGGTTGTCGGGAAAGCCTTTTTTACGACTGTTTCAAATGCCGCAAGGTATATTTCGCGGATTGTGCGTTCGTCTGCTTCGACACTTATGTAGTCACGGTTCATTTCCTGATTGTTGAGTGCAAAGTGTTTGAGAGAGGTGCCGACACCAAGGCTTTGCACGCCTTTTACGTATTCTGCCGCAAGCTCACCGGCAAGGTATGGGTCTTCGGAAAAGTATTCAAAATTTCTGCCGCAGCGCGGAGTCCTTTTGATGTTTATACCGGGGCCCAATATCAAATCTTTGCTTTCGTTTATGCATTCTTTTGCGATTGCTTCCCCGAGGGAAAACAAAAGCTCCCTGTTCCACGTCGACGCCATTGCGGCAGCACACGGGAAACATACCGCACCATCGAGATTGACAGAATTTTGCGTGCGCACACCCATGGTTGCGTCTGTCATGGTGACAGGGGGGATTCCATTTGACGGCACGCCATTTGATGCCATAAGTGTGGGGTGACCTGTCAAAAGGCTGATTTTTTCTTCCAAGCCAAGACGTGAAACCAGTTTTGAAATATTTTTCATTTTTTTGTACTCCTTCTGATAAAAATGGTATTGTCAAAAAAGCAGAAAACAGCAAAAAGTGTATGTATTAACAATAATTATAACACAGATACATTTAATTTCAATATAAATTATTTGCAAAAAATATAAAATTATTGCACAATATTTAAAACAAGACAAAAAAGACGTAAAAACAGGTAAAAATCAAGCCGGATTCGGAAGTATGTATATCTGAATCTGCGCCAAACGGTGCAAAGGTGTTGTATACAGACGGTGAAGCGGCAAGGTCATTATATGTCGGGATTTTTTGCCGAAAGACCGAAATGTTGCGAAATCCGACAAAATGAAACAAACCAATTGACAAAACAGAGATTTTTAATTAAGATAAATATGTGATAGTATGAAAACTGTACAAAAAGGAGAATCTGTATGGAACTGAGAAAAGATAAGCTTGATGTAAAAATATTTGAAACACGCAATGAAATGGGGAAGGCGGCGGCAGATGACATTGCAAAATGCATAAAAAGATGCCTTGAGAGCAAGGCAGAAATCAATATGATTTTTGCGGCGGCGCCTTCTCAGAACGACATGCTTTTCCATCTGTGACGACAAGACGGCATAGAGTGGGAAAAGATAAATGCATACCATATGGATGAATACATAGGTTTAAATCCAAAGGCACCGCAATGTTTCAGCAAATTTCTGAAGATATATGTTTTTGATTTGAAGCCATTTAAAACGGTCAATTGCATAAACCCCGGGGCGGAGGATGCCGCAGAGGAATGTGAAAGATATGCGGAATTGCTGAAAAAAAATCCGCCGGATATTATGGCGGCAGAATATAATTTTTGTGTCGTCCCGGCACCGACAAAGGCGGAGGCTGTGAAGAGGACAATATGCGGCGAAATTTCGGAGCAATGCCCGGCAACGATTTTGAGGAAAAAGGACAATGCAGTGATGTATTGTGACAACGACAGCAGCAGATTGCTGAGAGAGGAGATAAAATGGGACTGGGGATAATAACAGATGAAGTGTCGCAGGACTTTGAGGAGGCATTGAACTTTGCGGACGAATTTGGGCTTGAATGTGTTGAACTGAGATCGGCGTGGGAAAAGGGACCGTTTGAATATGAAAGAGAGGACATTGTAAAAATAAAGAATCTGGCAGACAAACACAATATTGAAATATGTGCGATTTCTTCCCCGGTTTTCAAGTGTGCATACAGCAAGGAAAATATAAAAATACACACAGAGGGTCTGGAAAAAAATGGTTGAATTGGCAGAAATCCTGGGTGCTGACAAAATCAGATGCTTTGATTTTTTCAGAGATGAAAAAGTGACACATGAAATGATAAAAAATGCTTTTGAAAAGGGTTATGATTTTTGCGAGAAGGCGGGCATAACAATCGTTATAGAGTCTGAGCCAACAACAAATTCAAGCTGTTGCGAGGATATAGCGAATTTGGTTAAATATGTAAACAAGCCGTATTTTAAGGCATTGTATGACCCGGGCAATAACATATATTCAACCAACGAAGTGCCGTTTCCGCAAGGGTATGAGTATATAAAGGACATTGTCTGACATATACACATAAAGGACGCGGCATATACCATAACAATAGGTGCCGGATTCCGGGCTGCAGGAGTTGAAGTAAAGACGGACATTGTCAAAAACTTTATGGTTGCAGCGGTTGCGGCAACAAATTTTGCACAAAGCGGATTGGTTACGGATTATATGGATTTGTCAAATCAAAGTACAGCAACGGCTGTCGCTGACGGTGTGGCTTTGGTAAAAGGAGGGCAGACTGTAGCGTACTTAAAGGGTGATTACAACAAACTTGAAAATTATACCGCAATTTTTGATTTATACAAAATAGGAAATGCCACTTCCATAACATTCAACGCACAGTCGACAGCACAGGGGACATCGTCGGGCGCACCGCAGGGCTATGGTTGGACAGCTGTCGGATGGTTTGGGAATAACGGCACACAAACAAGATTTATAAGGAGCTATAAAGGCGAGGGCATCGGACAAACCGATGACCAGGGCACGCACCTGGCAACAAGCAGCGGTCACAGTGAGATTGTCTGGGGAGACACCGTTACAGTGCCGAGCTTGGTGCCAAACCATATCAAACTGGAAAAACAAGGGGAAATAGGCAAGCTATATATCAAAAACGGAAATGATTATTCGCTGAAAGATACTTTTGATACTTTTGGATTGGATGCGGACGTTTCATCACCGACAACGGGATATTTGGGCATAGGCACGGATTCGCAAATTGTCGGTTTTGGCGATATTGTTATCACTGCATATCAGGAAATGCAGTATGGCGACATTACTTTTGATACGGAGGAAGACATTTATGCTTCGACAACAAGCATCAGAGTGCCGTTTGAGGAAGATATATCACAAGTCAACAATGCGGCATCAAAGATTTCTCTTTCTGATGTATATGGAAACAATGTACCGTATACAACCCGCATTGACGGCAAAGTATTGACGATTGTTCCTTCTTATGAGTTGGAACGCGACTTGGCGTATTCACTCACGATTGAAAAAGGATTTGGGTACAGCGCGGTTACACTGAAAGATAAGGTTGCAAGATCCTTTAAAGTCAAGACAGTGGCGGCAACTGATTTGGCAAATGCGGATAATATTTTGCAATATTTTGACCTTGCGGTCCAGCCGGGCGGAGAAAATGAGAATGTGTATGCCGGGATTTATGACGGGACAGCATATCTTAAGGGCGTAAACAACATGGCATATGTAAAGGGTGATTATACCAATCTTGAAGATTACACGGTTTCATTCTCCATGTACATGTCGGGAAATACAAATTTCATTACATTTAATGACGAGGCACAGAGAATAACCCAATATGCATTCAATGCACCGGATGCAGGCTATGGCTGGGCAGCGGTTGGCTGGTTTGACGGCAACAGAAAATTTGCAAGGAGCTACAGAGAAACTATGGGAACGGACTTTGGGGTTGCAAAATTTGCATCTGCAACACAGGATTCATCGGCTTTGATTGCGGCAAGCGATGCTATCCCTGACGGCGGCTGGTCGGATAATACAACAATCGAGTCGCTTGGCAAGATAAATAAAGAAAATCACATGAAGATAGACAAGTTTGGGACAAGGGCTGATTTTTATATTATGAATGGTAATGGTGAATATCAGCTTGTGGACAGCTATGAAACAATGGATTGCGGACAAGGTGCAGATACACCGAAAAGCGGATATTTCGGCATCGGCACGGGGACTCTGGAGGTTGGCTTTGGCGATGTAATAATCACAACAACAGAATTTATACAGGAAAGTATTTCGGTTGAGGATTATGAGATAAGGAACAGCGACACGGGAGAAATTGTTATGAGCAGCCTTGACGGTGTCAGCAATGTAAACGGATATGTGTATATAAACAGCAGTTATGCACAGGATATGCCGGTGGCGGTGGTTGCGGCGGCATTCATCGGAAAGAAAATGCTGAAGGCTGATGTGCTGAATATATCAAAGATAGGCAACGGAAGCGCAGAGCTGGAATTTAGTCTTTCGGGAATTTCAGGTGCAACACAGATTAAATTCTTCGTATGGGATTCGATGGGTTCGATGATTCCGTACACCGGTGCCGAGGAAGTATTTTGATATAACTTAGATTTCTAAGTCACCAAGAAAGGGCTGTTTAAAAGTCAATTGACTTTTAAACAGCCCTTCTTTTTGTAATTATTTTTCTGTCAAGACTTCGACAGCTTTTTGCAGTTGTGTGTCTTCCTCATAAGACAGTTGTGAAACTGATTTTTCAATATTCAGCTTAACTTCTATATTGGGCTCTATGCCCTCGCCATGAATACATACACCGGAAGGAGTGTAGTATCTTGCTGATGTAACTGTGATTCCGGAACCGTCATATAGTGGAAATACGCTTTGCACAACGCCTTTGCCAAAGGTCTTTTCACCGATGAGTGTGGCTTTTTCATAATCCTTCAAAGCACCCGAGAGTACCTCTGATGCGGAGGCACTGCCGCCGTTTACCAGGACTGCCATCGGCAGGTCAACAGAATTTTCCTGTGATTCATAATACTTTCTTTTGCCGTTTTTGTCCTCGGTGTATGTTATGACTCCGGCAGGGAGGATATAGTCTGCAATTTTTGTAACAACGTCCAGGTCGCCGCCCGGGTTGTTTCTCAAATCGATAATCAATGAAGAGACGTTTTCGTTTTGCAGTGCCGCCATTTTCTCGGTAAATTCGTCATAAGTATCCTTTGAGTCAGAGGCAAGTGCTTTGTTTTTGGAATTAAACTGTGTTATGCGGATATATCCCACGCCGCCGTCGAGAACCTTGGAGGATACACTTTCGCGGTTTATAACTTCACGCGGAACGCTGATATGCATTGTTTTTGTGCCCCGTTCTATGGTGAGGGTTACAGAGGTGCCTTCAAGGTTTTGTAGGTCTGCGCCCTTGATTGCGGAGACGGCTTCCTGCATTTGCTCTGCCCCATAAGAAACACCGTCAACAGCCGTGATATAGTCCCCCGCCATGATGCCTTTTTGCTCTGCCGGCTGACCCTCAATCGGGGCGATGACAACAAGCTTGCCGGAAGATGTGTCAGCACCCAGGATTATGCCTATCCCCAGATAGCTGTTTTGGATTTCGCCCATAAGGTTTTCATATTCGTCGCACGAATAATAATTTGTGTACGGGTCGTTCAAGGTTGCGGCGATAGACTTTGAGGCATAATCCGCCATTTTCTGCTCGTCGATGTCGTATATGGAATAGTTTTCGATTATATCTGCAATTGTTTGTATTTTCCTGTCAAGCCCGTTATGCTTTTGGGTATGCATCGCGTCGCGCGCGGTGTTTGTCAGCAGACAGGTAATCAGTGCTGTTATAATTATGGTGAGTATGGTGTTTTTTTTCAAAAAGCAAGCCTCCTTGTTAATGGGTAATCGGGAATAGAAAAACGTCAACTTTGAAATTCCCGACATACGGGCAATCGCCCGATATATTATATGTGTTTTTTATAAATATATGGGGAGGTATACAAAATAATACCTCCCCGGAATCTGCGCATGTCATTAAAAGTACCGGCAATGTGCAGATTATTGTTTTTTAAAAGAAATTCATCGGATTTACAAGACTGCCGTTTTTGGAAATTTCAAAATGAATGTGAGGACCGGTTGAGTTCCCTGTCGAGCCTGCTTTTGCGATGACCTGTCCGCGTGTAACGGTTTGGTTGACGCTGACGCAAAGCCGGCTGTTGTGTGCATATAATGTTGTATAGCCGTTGCCGTGGTCGATGACAACATAGTTGCCATAGCTTCTGCCACTGCCGGCGACAATGACCGTGCCGCCGTCTGCCGCAAGCACATTAGTTCCGCTTGAAACCCCGATGTCGATTCCGCGGTGAATACTTGTCGCCGCGGCATTTGGCTTGTTGCGCTTTCCATAGCCGGAGGTTATGCGCCCTCCTGCCGCCGCCGGCCATGTAAATTGCCCCGTGCCTTTCACGGCGACTGCCGAAGAACCACCGCCCGAGGCAGATTGCGCTTTTGCTGCTGCGGCTTGTTTTTTCTGCAATTCTTGCTGTGCCTTCTTGACCTGTGACATGATTGAATTGTATTCGTCCTCTGCGGCTTTTTCTTCTTTTTCAAGCGCGTTTATGTCCGCATTGAGGCTGTCAATGATTTTCTGCTTTTCGGACTGCAAGTTTTTCAGTTCCGATTGCTTCGATTCCAGTATATTTTTCGCGCTGACCTGTTCTTCACGCTCGTTTATAACCGTTTGTTTTGCTTGCTCAAGCTCGGTCTGTGATGCGATATAGTCATCTATAACTTTTTTGTCATGCGAAACGATGTCCTGTAAAACAGATATTCTCGTAAGCAAATCGCCAAAGCCGTCTGCCTCAAGGAGTACCTCGAGGTAAGAGGAATTTCCGTATTCGTACATTATCCGCACCCTTTGCTTCAGGGTATCCTTGTTTTTGTCGATAGCCTCTTGCAATTCGCTGATCCTGTTGTTTTTTTCTTGTATTTCGGCATCTTTTTCTTTTATAACGGATTCAACATCGTCTATATCCTCTTCAATGCCGCTTATCTGCGCATCAAGCTCCATTCGCTTTGCAACCTGTGCGTCTTTTTCATTTTCTTTTGATTTTATCTGTGCCTGTTTTTCTTTGATTGTCTTGCTTCGTGCGTCCATTTCCTGTTTCAGCTCGCTTATGCTTTTTGCCGCAAAAACGGAACTGCAAGAGAGAGTTATGGCAAAAGCAAGAATCAGAGAAGTAAAAATTTTTGATTTTTTCATTCTGACACCCCTTTATACATTAAGATATTTTCTCATTGATATCAAACTGCCGACTATGCCTATAAGGCTGCCCGTCGAGACAAAAAGTGCGCCGAAAACGGGGGCAATCTGTGAATATGCAATGAGGTCAAAAAGACGCATGGTATCCACCACATATTTTGTGAGGGAAACATATCCCCACGACATAAAACAAAAGGCAATAACAGCGCCGATGCAGCCTATAAGCATGCCTTCCATTATAAATGGCACTCTTATAAATCTGTCGGTTGCACCGATATATTTCATTATGTTGATTTCTTTTCTGCGGTTAAACACCGTGAGGCGTATGGTGTTTGCCATGATGACAACGGCAACCACCAACAGCAGAATCATAACCAGGATACTCAGTTTTTTCACAATGTTTGAGATTTTGACCACGATGTTTACAACGTCCTGTTTGTTTTGCACCTCTGCGACATCGGATATCGCGGACAGCGCCGTGACTGTGTCGGCGGTTGCCTCAATGTCCAGAAGTTTAACTTTGTAGGAGTCGCGGAATGTGTCGCCTTCAAGCCCGGAGGCAAGCTCTTCGTTGCCGTCAAACATGTCCTCGACGACATAGTTGAAGGCGTCTTCTTTTGTGAAAAGCGATATTTCCTTTACATTTGCAACTTTCAGTATTTCGTCGCCGATGGCGGACACTCTTTCGGAAGATGTACCGTCGTTTATGTACACCTGGACTTCGCACTGGTCTTTGATTTGGTCGGTTATATAATTGACGTTGAGTGAGATGACGGTGAACAGCCCAAGAATGAGAAGACAGCATGTGATTGTAAAGAGCGATGCAACCGTCATAAGCCCATTTCTGAAGATATTTTTCTTTGCCTGAGAAAAAGAATATTTGAATTTACTCAGCTTCATTTAAATATTCACCTCCCAGTTCGTCACGGACAATTTTGCCGTCTGCGACTTCTATGACGCGTTTTTTCATCGCGTCGACAATTTCTTTGGCGTGTGTCGCCATTATGATGGTCGTCCCCATGGAATTTATGTTCTCAAAAAGTTCCATGATTTCCATAGCTGTGCCGGGGTTCAGATTTCCTGTCGGCTCGTCGGCAATCAGGATTGACGGATTGTTCACCAAAGCACGTGCAAGCGCAACACGCTGCTGTTCGCCGCCCGAAAGCTCGCGCGGAAATACCTTTGCCTTGTGGCTCAGACCAACCTGGTTCAGCACAACAGGCACACGGCGGCGGATTTCTCTTTTTGAGGCGCCGACTATCTGCATTGCAAATTCTACGTTTTCGTACACGGTTCTGTCCTCAAGCAATCTGAAGTCCTGGAAAACAACGCCCATTTTGCGGCGCAGATACGGTATCTCCTTGTGCGTAATTTGCGTTATGTCCTCTCCATAAAGATAAACATGCCCGGAGGTGACATTTTCTTCGCGCATGATGAGCTTTGTGATGGTGGTTTTCCCGGCGCCGCTGGTGCCGACCAGAAAGACAAACTCACCGTTTTCGATTTTCAGATTCACTCCGTCAAGGGCAAGGGTGCCGTTGTCGTATTCTTTTACTACATCCACTAATTCTATCATAAATAATCTCCATTCTGTCAAACGGACTGTAAAAATCGGGCAAAAGCACCGAAAATGACATATAATTTTCGGTGTGCCGCACTGTTTTTACAGTCCCCCGTTTAACCGGAAAATTCTTCGCGGTTATATTTTCATTGAATTTGATACAAGGTATTTGTGCACCATCATGGCAACCTTGAATACTATTGCCTGGTCAAATTTCCTCAGGTCAAGACCTGTAAGCTTGTATATCTTTTCCAGTCTGTACACCAGTGTGTTTCTGTGTACAAAGAGCTGTCTTGATGTTTCGGACACATTCAGGTCGTTCTCAAAGAATTTGTTGATGGTGAGGATTGTTTCGTTGTCAAGCAAGGTGATGTCGCCTTTTTTGAAAACCTCCTGGAGGAAAAGCTCGCAAAGCTTTATCGGGAGCTGATAAATAAGTCTGCCGATTCCCAGGTTCTGATAGTTGAGGATATACTTTTCCTCGTTGAAAACCTTGCCGACTTCCAGGGCAATCTGTGCTTCTTTATAAGCGCTGTTAAGCTCGTTTATCGTTTCTGCAACCGTGCTTACGCCGACAAGAACCGTCAGCATGGTTTCGGCACGGATTGTGTCCAGTATGGATTGTGCGACAGAGTCAAGATATTCCGACGTAGTGCTGTCGCGGAGTTCTTTTATGAGTACAATGTTGTCGCTGTCAATGTTCACGACAAAATCACGTTCCTTGTCGGGAAACATGTTTCTTATGACTTCGTATATTCCGCTGTCGCCGCGCTTCTGGACTTTTATATAGAATACCGCGCGCGGAATATCTGTTTCCACATGCAGCTCGTGTGCCTTTTGGTGCAAATCGTAAGCAAGCATGTTGTCAAAGATAATGTTCTGGACAAATATGGTTTTGTCATATTTTTCGTCATAATAATAGCGTACGTTGTTTGCGGCAACAGTGACAGCGTTGCAGCAATATTTTGAAACCTCGTCTATGCCCTCTACATAAACTATGTATTCGGGGTAAGGTTTGCCGGAAAGCAGACGAACCGTGTAGCCGTTTTTGAAGAAAATTTTGTCATCGTTCGGTACAGCATAAACCAATTCTTCTATAATGTCCTCCGAAACCTCGTTTCCGTTTGAGGCAAGAACAAGCCCCTGTGCATCGGCTATACCGAAACGTTTGGGGAATACTTCCGCCATCTGGGCAACAATGTTTTGAAATGCTTTACTAATCATAATAAATCCTCCGCTTTATATTAAATTTTTACATAAATCTACAAAGAAGATAAACCCTGTGCATACCATCGCAAATGTGAAAAAATAAGGATTTTTATACACCCGGCAATCATACACGAAAATATTATATCATAAAAATCGGCATTTGTACAGTTTTTTTGAAGAAAAAATTTAATTTTTTTGTAACATTTACAATATATTCACAAAATTTTGGCATTGCGGCAAATATTTTGCCTTATATTAAGGAAAAAAAATAGACCGGAAAATATATTTTTTTGAGCTTTTTGACGAACAAAACGGGAAATTTATACTTTACAATGCGTACAGAGCGTGGTATAATAATTACGTTTGATGAAAAACATATCCATGACGCTTTTTTGGACGGAGGTTATTATATTGCAGACAAATGTGCTTGAATATCTGGAAAAGTCGGCGCAGAGATATCCCGACAAGGTTGCCTTTTGTGATGAAAGCGGAGAAATAACGTTTTCGCAGTTGCTTTTGAATTCGAAAAAAATCGGCACGGCAATTGCCGAAAAGACGGGCAGGACAAATTGCCCGATAGGCGTTGTGACAGACCGCAATTTCCGCACGGTGGAGGCTTTTATGGGAGTGCTGCAAAGCGGAAACTTTTATGTGCCGATAGACAGCAATATGCCGTCAAAGCGCTTGGAGGCAATCTGTGAATCTCTTTCGCCGGAGCTGATTTTATATCACGAAAAGGACAAGGTGTCGGATTTGCTGCAAGGCGCGGCGTTGGACTATACCTCTGCGGACACGGTTGACGAACAGCTCTTGATGGACAGGAGAAGCAAGGTTTTGGATATAGACCCGGTTTATGTCATATACACTTCCGGTTCGACGGGGACGCCGAAGGGCATTGTAATTTCGCACAAGTCGGTGATAGATTTCACAGACTGGATGGCAGACGCAATCGGCTATGTGCACGAGGATATATTTGCCAATCAGGCGCCGTTCTATTTTGACTGTTCTGTGAAGGATTTGTACATGACGCTGAAGATGGGGGCGTGCGACTGCATTATCCCCAAAAAATTGTTTATGTTCCCGACACTGCTTATAGATTTTTTGAACGAGCACAAAGTCACGGCGCTGACTTGGGCAACATCGGGGTTCAACCTGGTTGCGGGCTCGGGGATTCTTGAGAAAAAGAAACCGCAGTTTCTCAAAAAGGTCGCCGTCGGCGGAGAAGCCATGCTTGCAAAAAATCTGAACATTTGGCGGAGCGCGCTCCCAAATGTTGAATATGTAAATCTTTACGGTCCGACAGAGGTCACGGTTGATTGCACATATTTTGCGGTGACGGGGGAATATAAAGATTATGATGCAATCCCGATTGGGAAAGCGTGTGAAAATAAGGAAGTTCTTTTACTTGACGATGATTTGAAACCCGTAAAAGACGGCGAGCCGGGCGAGATTTGCGTGCGCGGAACGGGGCTTTCGCGCGGATATTACAATGAGCCGGAAAAGACGGAGGCGGCTTTTGTAAGGAATCCGAATGTCCCGTATATCGACTATATTTACAGAACAGGCGATATCGGGGTAAGGCGAGAGGACGGAAACATTGTTTTCCGGGCACGGCGCGACGGGCAGATAAAGCATATGGGATACCGCATTGAGCTTGGCGAAATTGAACGCGGAATAAACAGCCTCGGCATGATTAAGGCGGCTGTGTGCTTTTACGATTCTGCACGTGCGCGGATTGTGTGTGTATACGAAGGCGAGGCGGACAGCCGGGAGATTGTCAGGGGCGTTTCGGGGATTCTCCCCAAATATATGCTCCCAAACATTTACCGCAAGGTTGAAAAAATGCCGTATAACGCAAATTCCAAGATAGACCGCGTACTCCTGAGAAAGGAGTATGAAGATGAATCGAATCACTGATTATAAGCAGGTTTCGCCATTGGTGATGAAATATTTCAGGCGCGGCGTTGTGACGAATAATTTTCTGGGTGCCGACGATTTCAGGGCAGAGATTGCCGAAGGAAACCTGTTTTTTGACGCGGAAGACGGGGCGCTGAAGCTTTATGTAAAGCGTAATGGTTTTTATGTCTTGTATTTTTACGTTTTTCCCGATTGCAGCCTGGGCGGATTGCCGGGGGCGAACCTTGTATGCGAAGTGTCGCAAAAATGCGAAGAAATTTTGCAAAACAGTGGTTTTTCAAAATTTGCCGAAAGGGTGAAACTGGAAAGAATCGGGAAAGAGGAAAACGGCGGCTTGACTGAAACCGCGATGGCGGCCGATGCGGAGGAAATATTTTTACTGATGCAGAAAAGCTTTGATGAGCGCAGTGCATATCTGCCGACGCTGACACAGCTTCGCACGGAATGTGAAAACGGATTTGTGAAAATTGTGCGCGGCGGTGACGGAATCAGCGGAGCACTGAGATGGGGAATTGGCGGAAAAACCGCATTGATAAAGCATTTGTGCGTGAAAAGCACAGAACGCGGAAAGGGGACGGCAAAAAGGCTTTGTGCCACGGTTTTGGCAGAGCATGAAAGGTGTGCCGTGCATACCGGAAAGGACAACAAGCCGGCGCTTTCGCTTTACAAAAGCATGGGATTTTGTGAGGCTGAAAGCGAGTCGGCAATATATATGAAAGGATTAAAAAAATGATTGACAAGAACAGAATAATTGAAATAATTTCGGAAATCTGCCCGGGGGCGGATTTGGAATCGGATGCGCTGATTGACGACGGCGTTTTGGATTCGTTTGACATTGTTGCGATAGTCAGCGAGCTGATAGACGCTTTTGACGCGGAGATAAGCGTCGAGGACATCGTGCCGGAAAACTTTAATTCTATAGATGCAATTGTAAAAATGCTTGAGAGTAAATGATGCCCGGCTTTTGGGGGATAATTTGTGCTTTTTGCACGGGAAGGAACGGTTGTAGAAAATGGCATTTACATCGGCGGCGTTTGTTGTTTTTCTGGCGGCCGCGGCGGCGGCTTATTATCTTGCGCCCAAAAAGCAGAGATGGCTTGTTTTGCTTGTTTTCAGCTATGTATTTTACCTGTCGGGCGGCGTGGGGGTTTTGGGATATATCCTTTTTACAACCCTGACGTCATATTTCCTGGGGATACAAATCGGCAAGGCAGGCAAAGGCGCCGAAACGAAAGAAGAAAAAAAGGCGGCAAAAAAGAAAAAAAGATTGTTTGCCGCGGCGGCGCTTTTGCTGAATTTCGGGCTTTTGTATTTTGTCAAGTATTGGAACTTTACACTTGATTTGATTAAGATACCGGGCACGGTGCTGCGTTTTAACATTGTTTTGCCGCTTGGGATATCGTTTTACATATTCCAGTCGATGGGATATATCATAGATTTGGTGCGCGGCAAATATCCTCCGCAAAAGAATCTTTTGAAGTTTGCGCTGTTCATCTCTTTCTTCCCGCAGCTGACACAGGGGCCGATTGGGCGTTATGACGCGCTTGCCCCGCAGTTGTACCGCGGAAATGAATTGTCGGCAGACAATTTTAAAGAGGGCGCAAAGCTCTTGTTTTGGGGATATCTCAAAAAGCTTGTCGTGGCAGACCGCGCATCGGTTGTGGCATGCGCTGTCATAGACAGCTACGGAGATTATCACGGTTCGGTCATTCTTTTCGGTGTGGTATTCTATTGCATACAGCTATACTGCGATTTCTCGGGAGGCATTGACATCGCAAGGGGAGCGGCGCGCCTTTTTGGTGTGGACATGGCGCAGAACTTCCGACGGCCGATTTTCGCGACAAGCCTTGCCGATTTTTGGAGAAGGTGGCACATAACGCTCGGCACATGGCTGAAAGACTATTTGTTTTATCCGATAACACTTTCAAAGCCCTTTATAAATCTGGGAAAATTCACAAGAAAACACATAAAGGGGAAGGCAGGTAAAATTCTGCCTACTTCTATGGCGACATTTATCGTATATTTTGTCATCGGAATATGGCACGGGGCAAGCTGGAAATATATACTTTTCGGCTTTTGGAACGGTACGCTGATTACCGCCGCGCTTTTGCTTGAGCCGTGTTTTGTTTCCGCAAAGTCGCGTCTGGGGATAAAGGACGACAAGACATGGTATCGGATAATGTGTATGGTGCGGACAACGGTGATAATCGTCGCGGGCAGATATATAACGCGTGCGTCGGGTGTCGGCGCGGCAGCGGACATGCTTTGGCGCACTGTTTCCGACTTTGCGCCACGGTCGCTTTTTGACGGCACGCTTATGAGCCTGGGGCTTGGCATGGCAGATTATCTGGTCATCGCGGCAGGGGCGGCGCTGATATTTGTCCTTGAACTCGGTGATGAGCTGGGCGTGAGGATAACGGAAAAAATTGAACAGAAAGGAAATGCGGCGGTGTTTGCGACTGTGTTTGCGGCTGTTTTGTTTTTTGTTGTTTTCGGTATATTCAGGGGCGATTATATTGCGTCCGAATTTATATATAAACAGTTTTAGAGGAGAGATATATGAATTCAAAAAGATGGTGTGTGCTGAGTATTGCCGCCGCATTTTGTGCGGTTTTGGCAGTTGTTGTTTTTAATGTTTTGACAGACCCGTTTGGGGTGTTTGGCTCGGAATGGTATTCTTACAGCGAAACAAACAACCCCAGGGTGGCAAAAATTGAATATCTTAAGAAGAACCATGACAAATATGATTCTTATATTATAGGCTGTTCCTCGACAAGCTCTTATCCCGTGGAGGATTTGAACAGATACATGGATGCCAGGTTTTACAATCTTATCATGTACGGCGCGGACATGTACGACGTGGAACAGACGGTTTATTATGTGGGCGAAAATTATGAGATGAAAAACCTTGTGGTAAACCTTTATATTGCAAACGGCTTTGATTATAATTATGAACCGGACCGCCTGACAGGCTCGATGCACCACGATGTGGACGGCAGCTCAAAGCTTGGGTTTTATTTCAAGTATGCTTTTGCAAATCCGCAGTATTCTTTTGCAAAGCTGAAGGCGGAGAAACATGACAGGTATCTCTCGGAAAGCTTTGACGTATTTTTGGAAGACAGCGGCGCATATGACAAAAGGAAACGCGACGCGGAGCATATTTCGGATTTGGAAGAATATTATGAAAGATATCCGGCTTTTGCCGATTATCCGGTGGGGGATTATCCGCTTTCAAAGTTTGACGAAAATGCCGAAAGCCTCATGCGCATCAGGGAATTTTGTGAGGATCGCGGCATAAATCTGATTGTTGTCAATGCCCCGATATATTATGATTATTTTAAGTGTATACCGCGGAGTGATATAGAAAAATTTTATGAAACGATTGCCCAAAAGGTGGATTTTTGGGATTTTTCTGTGAGCTCGGTAAGTCTGGAGCCGCGGTATTTTTATGACGAAACGCATTTCCGCAATGATGTGGGCAGAATGGCGCTTGCGCGGATATTTGGTGATTCTTCGGTGTATGTCCCTGCGGATTTCGGCGTGCATGTCACGGCGGACAATGTTTCGGGGCATGTCGGCGGATTTTACGGCAAGGAATTTTCCGATTCCGGATATACAAAAAAGCTTCCTGTGCTTTTGTATCACCACATAGCGGAAGAAACGGACGAAAACGAAATGATTGTGACCCCGGCGACCTTTGAAGAACACATGCGGATAGTGAAAGAAAACGGATTTTCGTCTGTGACCGTTCAAGATGTTGTGCAATATATTGAGCAGGGAAGGGATTTGCCGCAAAATCCGATTTTGATTACTTTTGACGACGGATATATGAGCAATTATGATTATGCGTATCCGATTTTGAAAAAGTATGGATTGAAAGGGACGATATTTGCGGTGGGCAGTACATTCGGGGGCGACACGTACCCCGGCACGGACGAGAAGATTTTTCCGCATTTTGGGGAAAAGGAAATGTACGAAATGGAGCAATCGGGTGTAGTGGAGGTTTATTCACATACCTATGATATGCATCAGAGCGAGAAATATCAGACCGGCACTGTGTATGGCGATGTTTTGCAGAAGAAAGGGGAAAGCGACGCGGAATATGCCGCACGAGTGAAAAACGACACGGCAATGTGGGAAAAAGCACTCGGTAAAAAGTGCACCGCTTTGGCATTTCCGCATGGTGTCAGCGACTTGTTTTCACAGGAACTTTTAAACGAATGCGGCACAAAGCTGACATTTTCCACAAACCCCAAGACCGACACGCTTATAAAAGGACTTTCCGATTCGGGATATAATATAGGAAGATATACCGTAACGGACAGCATGACGGGTGAGGATTTGCTGAGAATTCTCCGATGACTTTAATATGGAACCCCGAAAGCTTTTGACCGCGCGGACAAATGTTTTCGGGGTTCAAAATTTTTTTGAAAAAACTGCAACATTTTCCTTTTGTCAATTGTTCTATAAGTGAGGACCTCAAAAAAGAGAAAACAAAAACTAAAAAACAATTATATAGGTAATTGTAAAACTAATGTTTTCCAATTAATATTCTTGGGTAGAAATAAAAAGTTCCGGCTGATTTTAATTTTACAGCAAGTTGAAACTTTTTATTTCAGCCAAAAATGACGCACATGTCGTCATTTTTGATTACCAATCAGGGGTTGGCACCCCCGATACCCCCGCAAAGATGCGGTGGCTAATTGTAAAATTTACATTTTACAATTACCTAAAAAACAATTATAAAAAAGGAGAAATGAATTATGAAAAAAGTAATAAGTGTAATTTTGACATGCGGATTGCTGACAACAGGTGCGGCGGCTTTTGCTGAAGGCGGAGAGCTGTTGCTCACAGCGGCGCCCGAGCAAAAGGAATACAGCATTGTGATAAACAATGAAAAACTGGACCTGGGCGAAAGCAAGGTCTTTGAATCGGAAAAAAACATCATGCTTCCGCTCAGGAAGGTTGCCGAAAAACTGGGATTCAAGGTTGAGTGGAATGATGAGAGAAAGGCCGTAACGCTTGATGACGGCACAGTGAACACTACGGTTTATATCGGTGAAGATACCTATTATATGGCGTCGTCAATTGCTATAGGAATGTCGGCACCGACGCCGCTCGGGACAGCACCGGTTCTCAAAAATTCAACAACGTATGTCCCGGCAGAGCTTTTCAATGTATTGAATTGCGGCGAGGCTTATACCGTCAAAGGCAACGTGATTACTTTCAAAAAAGCAGAAGATGTGCAGATTCCGAATCCTCTTAAGGAATACAAGTCGGTTGCCGAGGCAAAAAGTGCAGTCGGCTTTGAGGCAAAGATTCCGACAAAGCTTCCGCAAGGCTATGAGCTTGCCTATATCGGTACGATTTCGGACGAAACTTTTGAACTGACATATGAAAACGGAGAAAATGAAATCACTTACAGAACAGCAAAAGGCAAGGACGACATAAGCGGCGACTATAATGTGTATAAAGAAACAAAGAACATAAAAGCAGGAAAACTTGATGTTCTGTTCAGGGCAAATGCCGAAACGGCAAGTGCTGTGTGGCAGGACGGCGATTTTACATTTTCGGTTTATGCGAACAAAGCCATCACAGAAAAGGAAATGACAGATATAATCCTGAGTATTTTATAATCATATGATATGTTTTTGCAGAAAGATTTGAAATGATATTGGAGGGGTTTGCTTGGAAGTCACAAAAGAATATATTGACCGATTGGTTGACAAATACGGCAATATGATTTTGAGATTATCGTATACATATCTGAAGAATCGGGCAGACGCCGAGGATATTGTGCAGGACGTATTTTTGAAAGTTGTTGAAAAACAGCCGGAATTTAATGATGAAGTCCACGAGAAAGCCTGGCTTGTGAGGACGGCATCCAATATGTGCAAAAACAAAATCAAACTTTTCTGGAACCGCAACAAATGTTCCATAGATGATGTTGCGGAGATTGCAAGCTATGACAAGTATGACACAGACACAGATGTTTTTCGGACGGTGATGTCACTGCCCGAAAAATACCGCGTGGTTGTGCATATGTTTTATTATGAAGGGTACCCCACGGCAGAAATTGCGGAAATGACGGGGAAAACAGACCAAACAGTGCGGTCGCTTTTGCATCGTGCAAGGGCAAAACTGAAAATTATGCTGAAGGAGGAATATGATTTTGAGTGAAAAATACAGAGAAACAATGGACAGGCTTGTTGTTTCGGAAGAATTGAAAACAAGAATATCAAATGCCGCCGCCGAAAAGCTTTCGGAAAAGACAACAAAATCAAAAAACTCCGGGATTTTTTATCTGCGCTACAGCGCCGGGCTTGCGGCATGCATGATATTCTGTCTGCTGGCTGTGTCGGTGACAAAGGACGAACCCCAAAATGTTGTCACACCAAATGTTGAAATCACGGATAATTTCGGCGAAAAGACACCGGAGAAAATCATTGATGAACAGCCCGAAAATGCAGACGAAACGAAAAACGAAAACAGGGCACCCGGGCGCGCGAAAAGTGTAAGCCCCGTTGCCGAAAAACCGCAAAGGCAAGAAAATCAATATCCTTCGCCGAACGAGGAAAACACACAGGGGACAATGCCGGAACAAACCGCCCCCGACCTTGCGGCGCCGCCGATGGCAGAGCCGCCGGTGGAAAATGCCGGTGAGGAACCGGACCCGGTGCCCGGCGGAGTGATGGGCGGAAACGAAAATTTTGACACACAAAGCCTGACAGAACTTCGGGAAGAGGCCGGGTATGACTTTAAGGCGCCGGGATATATCCCACAGGGATATGCATTTGAATCGGCAAATCTGCTTTTCGGTACAATGATACAGATAAAATACACCGCGGACGGGGACAAGAGCATCATATACCGCACAGAAAAAACTGACGGTGACATAAGCGGCGACTATAATGTATATGATGACATAACAACCGAGCAGATAAACGGCGAAGCAGTGACGATAAGAAGCCGCGGTGAAAAAAGCTACAGCGCTTTTTGGAATGACACAGACGCATACGCGCTTTATTGCGGCGAAGGAATCAACAAGGACGAGATGTGGAAAATTATCGAAGGGGCAACGTATGTTGTCACTGCCGAACAATAGAATTATATATGAAAAAAACCACACTTCTCACGAAAAGAGAAGTGTGGTTTTTTTGTGCCATTATTTGGGGGTTGACAAACAAGTGCCTAAAATATAATATAAAAATAGTGGAAACTTTAGTTAATTTATCAAGAAAAGAGTTGGTTTTTTATATGGATAACAAGGCTGCATTAAAAATGATAGAAGAGGAATTTATATTCTGGTCAAAGCTGGGATTCGGCACAGACCCTCCGCTTTTTGATGAAAAGGGGAATCACATATTGTATGAATCGCTGGAGAAAAACAAGCAATATCACAAAGAAATGGCGGAGACAGGGGTGAAGATACATTCCTGCACGATAAGCAACGGCTGGATGGGGGACAACAGGTATGATTTCAAGACTCCGCTGGAGGTTCTGGAGACTGTTATGTCGGCAAATCCCGATACATACTACATTCCGCGTTTCAGGCTGAATCCGCCGACAGAATGGCTCAGGAACAACCCCGAGGCGGTGTATGTGTATGAAAACGGGCCGAGGGACAAGGAGGAAGTGCAAAAGCTTGTCGGGGGAGAATGGCAGGAGTACATGCCGTGGACGCCCGATGAACTGCGGCGCATAACCGAAATGGAAGAACAGGTGCGAAACCGTGAATACAAAATCGGACAAGTGAGTTTTTCTTCGCCAAAGTGGCTTGATGCCGCAGGCGATTATACGAGGAGGCTTATAGATGTATTGGAACAAAGCAAATATGCCGACAGAATCATCGGATATCACTTCGGGACGGGGAAATGCGGAGAAACGCACATGTGGGGCGACAGTGCCGATTTCGGGACGGACAACAGAAAAGCATTTTTTGAGTGGGCTTTGGAAAAATACGGCGGTGAGCGAAAACTGAAAGAACGCTGGAATATGGACAAACTCTGTTGGGAAAATGTTCCGCTCCCGACAAACAGGCAGAGATATCTCAACACATCGGATTTGGCGCAGTTTTTTCATATGGACAAGGAAAGTGCAAATTATGTGGACTACAATTTGTACAGAAGGGACATGGCATACAAAACGGCAGAATATTTTGGGAAAATCATAAAAGAAAAAACCGGCAAACTTGTGGTGTGCTTTCATGGCTACATTATGCACAGCGGTGCGGACTATCACGGACACACCGATTTGGCAAAAATCCTTGATTCTCCTTATGTGGATATCCTTTGTGCACCGAAGTCGTATTACAGAAACGAATTGGGAGAGCCGTGCGGTTCTTATTGTGTGCCGATGTCGGTGAACCGCAAAAAGCTGTGGATAGACGAGATAGACATAAGGAATAACGAAAAGGTGCAAAAAAGTATTGATGATTTTATTGCAATATTGTGGCGTGAGTTCTTGAGGAATGTTGTGGCAGGTTCTGCGCTTTGGTGGATGGATCTGGGCAGTGGCTGGTACAGCGACAGGCGTGTCTTGGCGGCCGTAAGCGAGATGTATGCACTCAAAAAAAGAATTAACGGAAAAGTCCGCAAAAGCATATCTGAAATATTGCTTGTGGCGGACGAGGAAAACCTGATGTATATAACCCAGGACTATGCTTTCCACCTGAGGAGCATGCAGGACATGGAATGTGAAACGTCGATGATTGGCGCGCCGCATGATATGTACAGGCTGAAGGATTTGGAAAATATTGAACTCGGACAATATAAAGTAATTATCTTTATGAATACGTTTAAGCTGGGCATGGCGCAGTGGGAAAGGATAAAGGAGAAGATTAGACCGGGAGCAACACTGATATGGAGCTATGCCCCGGGGATTATGGGGGATAGGTTTGACATCGGAAACGTGAAGAAAATTACCGGGTTTGAAATTGCAGAGCACGTCAAAAAAGGCGGAGAAATACCGTATGTTGAAATCATAAAGGAGGGTGGTATCAGGTGCGAGATGACATACAAAGAAAGAAAAACAGTGACGGAATATGCCGGCATACCGCCCCTTGACGGTATGCCGGCGGACGATGCTGTTGCCGTGGCAAGCACAAGGCGAAAAGACGGTGGTACAAGCATTTTTTCATGTGTTCCGCCCATAAACAGGCAATTTGTCAGAAGGGCTTGCGAATCGGCAGGGTGCCACATGTATGCGCCGACAGGGCATGTCGTATATGCGGACAGCAGAGTTGTGGGGATTTTTGCAAAAGACAAAATAGCCGGCGTGATAACATTCCGGCAAAAAGAAACGTTTGAAGATATCATAAACAACAGAAAATATGAAAACACGGACTGCGTCAAAGCTGACCGTAATTATGCAGTGTTTTTGATGGAAGAACCTGAAGAAAAGCAACTCTCCGAATAAGAGAATCTGCGCGGAAACAACTCCATATATTCGGTTGACATTAGATATCCGGCGGTATAAAATTGTATCAGATGATTGTAAAAACTGATGTTTTTACGGTCAAAGGATTCCGGCAAAAATATAAAGTTTTGTAAGGTTTTGCTGCAAATTTTTTGGGTGTAAGGAGAGATGAAAAGTGCAGAAAACAGAGATGAGAAACCCGGACACAATGAATATAGATAAAATGGATACCGGGGAAATACTGCATGTTATAAACCGCGAGAACATGAATTCGGTCATGGCGGTGGAAAGGGCAATCGGGAAGATTGAAGAGGCGTGTGAAGCAATAATATCGGGGCTTGAAGGAGGCGGACGGCTGTTTTATGTCGGCGCCGGGACGTCAGGGCGCCTGGGAATTGTGGACGCAGCAGAGTGTCCGCCGACCTTTGGTGTTTCTCAGGGGTTGGTGACGGGAATCATTGCCGGCGGCAAAGAAAGCATGTTTGCCGCATCGGAAGGCGCCGAGGACAATTATGGCGCCGGCGCGGAGGATTTGGGAAAATATGACCTGAGGGAATGTGACACTGTTGTCGGCATATCGGCGGCGGGTAATGCAGAGTATATTTTGGGCGCTTTAGCTTTTGCAAAGGAAAAGGCTTGCATAACAATCGGCATAACCTGCAACGAAGGAAGCAAGCTTGACATGGCGGCGGATATTTCGATTGTGACAGATACCGGGGCAGAGGTCATAACGGGTTCCACCAGAATGAAGGCAGGCACGGCACAAAAGCTTGTGCTGAACATGCTTTCCACAACTGCAATGATAAAAACGGGAAAGGTTTATGAAAATCTTATGATTAACTTGAAACCGTCAAACAAAAAACTGACAATCCGCATGGAAGGGATTGTGACCGAGGTGCTGGGCTGTGACCGCAAAAGAGCGAGAGAACTTTTGGAGGAAAACGACTGGAATTTGAGAACAATATTGGAAAAATATCACACTGAAAGGAAATAATTATGGACAAATACGGTAAAAACTTTTCGGCAAATCTGAAGAGTTTCAGAAATTCATTTGGCATGACACAGCATGACTTGGGAGTGCTTATAGGGTACTCTGAAAAGACGGTGTCAAAATGGGAGGTCGGCGCATGTATCCCGGCGATTGATGTACTGTTTAAGCTGTCGGAAATATTCAACACAAATGTGGAACAGATGTTTTCGGAATGCAATCAGACATACTATCTCGGCATTGACGGCGGCGGCACAAAGACCGATTTGGTTTTGGAAAACAGCAAAGGGGAAAGGATAAATTTTTTACATACCGGCCCGTGCAATCCGTTTGACATTGGGATTGAAGCGTCAAAGTCTGTTTTGAAAGAGGCAATCTACAGAGTGTGCAAAGGGATTTCACTGTCAAACGTTGTGATGTTTGCCGGCATTGCCGGCGGAAGCTCGGGGAATTATCGCCAGATTTTCAGGCAATTCTTTGGGGAATTTCATTTCAAGGCGGCATTCAACGGCAGTGACAATGAAAACATAGTTTCGGCAGGTTTGCAGGAAAAAGACGGCGTGACCCTGATTCTGGGGACGGGAATATGTGCATACAGAGTTCTGGGCGGAGACCTCGGCAGAATTGCCGGCTGGGGATACCTGATTGACGAAGGCGGAAGTGCATACAATATCGGAAGAGATGTACTTTCTGCGGTGTATTCCGCGGCAGACGGCTCGGGTACAAAAACAATTTTGTCCGAGATGGTGGCAAGCAAAACAGGCATGGACTTAAACTCGGTTTTGGAGGAAATATACAAAAAAGGGAAGAAATATGTGGCGTCATTTTCGTCACTGGCATTTGATGCGGCGCAAAACGGCGACGCGGCGGCAAAGAAAATTGTTGACAGGAACATCGGGGCGGCGGTGCATGTGCTGGAAACAGCCGCACGCCCATTTGGGAAGGACAAGGTCAAGGTTGTGATTGCCGGCGGCATGACAGCGAGAAAGGATTTGCCGGAGCTGATGAGAGAAAAAATGAAAAATCCGCAGAATTATAAACTGGAGTGCCTGAGCGTTGCACCGGTGTATGGTGCAGTGAGGCTTGCAAAGGAAAAATGGAGAGAACTATCGGGAGGAAAAAATGTATAAGAGCAGATTTTCTAAAACAATCGGGGATTTGACGATTTCCCTGAACAGCAGCAACGGGCGCATATTATCATTGTTCAACGAAAAAACAGGCGATGATTTGATGAAAAATCTTTTGCGGATACCCAATCCGTTTGCGTTGATAACATCAAACGGTGTGATAACCGCGCCGGAAGATATGCAGATTGACCAAAACCCGGAACTGCGGCCGGAAATAAGAGAAACAGAAAATTCTTTTGTTATTATATACCCTTGTGTGTGCTGCGGCGGAAAGATTTTGGACATAAAGGTCACAGCGGAAATTGAGTTTTTGGGGGAGCAGACGGCAGAATTTAAAATCAATGTAGAGAACAGGAGCGGATTGGTGATAAGCGACTGTCACTATCCGTGCATAAACGGACTGTATCACGGTGATTCTTATGAAAATGACGTTCTTGTTTATCCGTATGTCGCCGGACTAAAGATTAAAAACCCGATATCGCACATTTCCAAAGAACCGAAATTGATTCACTGGCAATGGCAAAAATATTCGTCCACATATTCGGTGAGCGGTCTTGGCAGGGACAAGGGTGAGGACGGGCAGTACAGACTTTATAATTATTGCTGTCCCGAATTTTCCATGAAATGGACGGACTATTATTCCGACAATGGCGGAATGTACTTTGGCATGCACAAGGATAACGGTATATGCCCTTTGTTCGTTTCGACTTTTGGTGATGCTTTGCCGGGAATGAATTTTTGCTTTATGAAAAAGGTGGAAACGGCAGATGATTTCGGCATGGACGGGATTGTACTGGCATTGCATGAGGGCGACTGGCGCGAAGGGGCAAAGATATACAAAAAAGTAAAAAGCCCGTGGGCAAAAAATACAAACGAGTGGTTTAGAAACGGTGCGGCTTTGTTTGCGCATTATGACTTCCGATACCAGACAGGGGGCGTTGTACATACATTTTTTGATATCCCAAGGCTTGCGGAAGAGGCGAGGCAAAGAGGCGTCAATCATCTGCTGATTGCCGGGTGGCACAGAGGCGGATTTGACAACGGATTCCCCGAGTATATGGTGGACGAAGAGCTGGGCGGAGAGCAGAAACTGAGAGAGGGCATAAAAAAAGCTCATGACATGGGTGTTTATATCTCGTTTTATGTAAATGCACGTCTGCACAATGTTAACGTGATGAAAGATGCAAAACTGCTTTGTGAGGGAAGAGTGATACGCCAAGACGGCACACCGAAAGAGGAGCAATACGGCGACAAAAGCATTATGTTTAATGCAATGTGTGCCGCAAGCAAAGTGTGGCAAGAGCATTTGTACAATTCGGTTAAATATCTGACAGAATTGGGGGCAGACGGGGTGTACCTGGACCAGCTTGCGCTGTCGACACCTTTTGTGTGCCACAACAAAAAGCATAAGCATGGACTGTACGACTGGGAAAAAGGATATATAAAGCTTTTGGAAAGAGTGGAAAAACTTGTGACCAAACAGGGGAATAAGATAAACATTATGACAGAGGGGTGTTCTGATGTATATGGCACAATGGTTGACGGGCAGCTTATATCGTCGTTTTTGTATGACCATGATTCGTCTTTCCCGGAGCTTTACCGCTATATGAATCCACATCAGATTCTTGTGGACATGGTTTATCCCAAAATCAAAAATGTCATGCGGCCGACGCATATCGGCAGACACTCTGCGGAATATATAGAAAGAACTTTTGTAAACGGGTGTTATTTTTGGATTTATGATTTGGAGGAGGATAACACCTTTAAAAAAGACCCGGAACAATGGGCATATCTGGAGAAAATCCTGAAACTTTCAAAGAAAGTGTATCCGATTATGAGTGAGTATACTTTTTTGAACACTGACGGAATGTCTGCCGCCGAGGGTGTGACGGCAAGGATATACCAAAAGGAAAATGAATATATGATTTTGTATACACGCCAAGGTGAGGGCGAAAAAGAAATACATCTGGATTTTGCATTTGAAACAGACGGCGTCATCACGGCAGACGGCACGGCGGATTTGCCGCAAAGACCGGGGAAGAACACCCTTATCTTGCCCGGGGCAAGGGCGGGGGCAATATTCTTGCACAAGCAATAAGTGCGGCAAATCAGTAAGTTGTGTTGTTTTTCCTGAAAGCACTCGGAGAAACGGAGAAAAATTTGCGGAAAATTTTTGAAAAATAATATTGGTCGGAATAACCCGATTTTTCGGCAATTTCGCTGATTGGCATGTTGCTGTTCAATAGCAGTTCACAGGCGTTGCTGAGGCGTATTTTGTTTATGTAATGTGACGCGGTTGTGTTTAGAAAGTCACGGAAAAGACGCGATATATATGACTTTGACATGTTAAACTCCCGGCTGATTGACGAAAGCGTTATGTTTTGTTCGGAATGGGTGCGGATATAGAGAAGTATTTTTTCGAGTGAAACATTGGATTTTGTGACGGAGATGTTGTCTAAGTGCATAAGGATGAGAAGCTCGCGCAAGATGTTGTCAAGCAATACTTTCTGAAAAGTATTTTTTGAAACATTGACGCCGGCAAGACGGAAAAATATGTTGTCTATGCCGTTGTGATTTTTTATATGCGTAAGAATATCAATTTTGATGACATTTTTTTTGTTGACGCTGTAAAGGTATGCATAGCAATTGTCGGGCAGAGTGTCGTTTTTTATGGTGACGGGCATGACGGTGTCAGGCAAATCCTGAGTTGCGCTGAAATGAAAAAAATAGTATGTGCACCCGTCAGAATCAAGCGGTTTGTAAAAGGTGTTTTCGGGGATAAAAAGCAGTTCACCCGGGCGGGCAGAAAAAAGCTTGCCGCCGACAAGCATATCAAAGCTTCCGACGACAGGATATATAAGCATATGATTTTTTGTTTGCCGTCCGTTGTGCCAAAAACCGGAGGTTTGGGTCATTTTGCCAAACATGACAGCATTCACCGGTTTGTCCATATTAAAATACATAGAAGATTTTCCTCCTTTTTGATAAGGTTACCTAAATGCTGAGGCAGAAATAAAAAGTTCCGGTTGATTTGTACTTCTCCGAAGGCTGAAACTTTTTATTTCAGTCCAAAATGACGCACATGTCGTCTTTTGGGATTATAAATCAGGGGTTACTCCAATACCCCGGCAAAGATGCGGCGGGCAATTGTAAAATTTACATTTTACAATTGACTGAAATAAGATTATTTTCAGTATAGCATAAGTTTGAATGTGTTGCAAGAAAAAATATTTTGTTTGTTCAATATAGTACAAAAACAAATACTATAGTCCATTGTATTGATTTGGTAAAATGTTATAATTAATGTGTAAATAATCTTGAAATAATTATGCAAAGGAGAATGAAAAATGGATTTTGATATAAGGGATTATGGGGCAATAGGTGACGCAAAGAGATTGAATACCGATTCCATACAGCAGGCGATTGACGTTTGCTGCGAGGCGGGCGGCGGAAGGGTCAGGGTGTCCGACGGCGTTTATATGACCGGCACAATCATCCTAAAAGAAAATGTAAATCTGCATATTGATGAAACGGGGACTCTTTTGGCATCGCCCGATTGCAGAGATTTTGCGGAAAGGGACAATGTCAGGCATGTCGTGTCGGATATGCTTGCACGGCACAAAAATTCGTGCATGATTTTTGCGGAGGAATGTAAAAACATATCGATAACGGGAAGGGGAACAATTGACTGCAACGGCGGTGCTTTTTTGAGAAAAGTTTCGGACAGCTGGATGCCTTATGAAAGGGTGAGCACCGAAACTCCGTCGAGGGTTGTGTTTTTCACGGGCTGTGAAAATGTGAATGTGACCGACATAAACATGACAAATCAGCCGGGAGGCTGGACATTTTGGGTGCATGACTGCGATTGGGTGTCTTTTGACAGAGTGAAAGTCAATGCATGCATAGACTATCCCAACAATGACGGAATACACATAAACAGCAGCAGAAATGTCACTGTTTCAAACTGCATTATACGCTCGGGTGATGACTGCCTGATTATACGTGCAAACAATTCGTCATTGCGCGAAAATAAGGTGTGCGAGAAAGTGGTTGTCACAAACTGCACGCTTATAAGCAATTGTTCCGGGATTCGCGTGGGGTGGATAAAAGACGGCACAATAAGAAATTGCAGTTTTTCAAACATTGTCATGACAGACACTTCCATAGGCATAAGCATAACCCTGCCGGGGCGCGGAAAAGAAAGGCTGGCGGACGAGGGAAGAGAGCACACATTTATTGAAAATATTTCCTTTAATAACATCATGATGGACAGGATTTATGTGTGCCCGATTGACATAAAGGTGGAGGACAACCCGGAAACATATTGCAAGGGGATACAAAATATTTATTTTTCAAACATACATACACGCGGGCTGACGGTGCCGTATCTGAAAGGCAGAAAGGATTGCCGGCTTAAAAATATAGTATTTTCCGATTGCAGTTTTGAAAAGTCGAAGATAAACCCGGTGGATGATAAAAGAAGCAAAGATGTCAGAATAGGACATCCGAATGAAAATGAATTGGTGAGAAATTCTGTGTATATGGAACATACGGAGGGTGTTACCTTTAATAATGTTGCTTTTACGGTAAGGGAAAGCTAAAAACATCATACATTTTAAAGCGAAATCGGGAGCAATAGCTTGAATTGAATAAATAATAAATAATCAAGAATGAAAAAAATATTCAGAGAGAGAGGGGTAGACCCCACTATTTTGTTTAGATAAAAATATATTATTAACATAAGGAGGATATATGGATATAAGCTTGAGAGAAAAGATTTGCCGGTAGGTTGTTTTGCACAAAGCACTGCTTGTATTTTTGAATAGAACTGAAAAATTGTCAGTTCATAGTGTAAAAAAACCTATTAAAATGGAAAAAATACCTACTATACAAAAACTGTAAATTATGTTAAAATTATCTTGAAAAATGAAATCGGAGGAATTGAATGGATATAAGCTTGAGAGAAAAGGTTTGCCAATCAATAATCGTAAAGGCAAGACCGGATGAACATATAAAACAATTCGGGAGCATTGAGAACTTTATGAAACAATATCCCGTGGGCGGCGTTTTCGTGGGGACAGAGGTTGTCACATACAACAAAACCACCAATGCACAAAACATAGCCGGGGAATATCAAAAATATTCCAAAATTCCGCTTTTGGTGTGCATGGACGGCGAAAACGGACTGTCAAGAATCAAGCCGGGCGCTGTGGAACTGCCGCCGCTTATGGCGGTGGGCGCCGCAGATGATGAGAGCCTTGCGTACGATTATGCAAAAGCAATCGCAAAGGATTCGGCAGAACTGGGTGTAAACTGGACATTTGCCCCTGTGAGCGATTTGAACATAAATCCGCTGAACCTGATTGTAAACACAAGGGCGCTGGGCGATGATGTAAAAAGGGATTCAAAGCTTTTGGGGGCGCTCATTAAGGGATATCAGGAGAATGGCGTGCTGGCGACCGCAAAGCACTTCCCGGGCGACGGGATTGACTATCGCAATCAGCATATCGTAAAATCAGAAAATTCTCTCGGGCGCGAAGAATGGTTTGAAAAATCGGGAAAAATGTTTCAAAAAGCGATAGACTCAGGCGTTGCGGCAATAATGGCGGGGCACATATCCTGCCCGGCACTGCAAAATGACGGCATTGACGGAATCTATCCGCCGGCAACGCTTTCGTATGATTTGATAACAAAAGTGCTGAAGAATGAAATGAGCTTTGAGGGCGTTGTCGTTTCCGACGCATTGGATATGGGCGGATTTTTGCGCTGGGAATATGAACAGGAGCAGGCAGAGGTAAAGTGCTATGAAATAGGCATTGACATGCTTTTGTGGCCGCAGCTGTACACCGTCGAAAATATTGTCGGGGCTGTGGAAAGAGGAGAAATACCGATGTCTAGAGTGGAGGACGCCTTTGGCAGAGTTATGAGAATGAAGCAAAAGTTGTACAAAAAGACGCGCATACCCGACAGGGAATTTGCGGAAAGTGTGGCAGAAAGACTGGCACCGAAATCTGCATATATGATAAAAAACAAGCTTATACCGATTGACAAGAAAAAATATAAAAAGATAAGAATTGTCGGGATTGCGACTGATGAGAAAAAATTGAAAAAGCTTGATATTCTAAAAGAAGAATTTGAAAAACACGGCGCGAAAGTTGAGGTTTTTTGCAACTGCGGACGGTATCATGTTGATTTCAGGACGGTTGACAAAAATTATGACTTGCTGATATATGCATATATGCTTAGTGCCGACACGCCCAATCCCACGGGGGCTGCGGCTGTGGCGATACACAATTCGCTTGTCTATGACAGTGAAAAAACCATTGTTGCAAGCTTTGGCTCGCCATATGTTTTCAGGCAGTATTGCGAAAATGCAAAAACTTTTGTCAACAGCTATGACAACGAGGCATCCCTGAGGACTTTTGTGTCGGGGGTATACGGCGAAAGCGAATTTGCCGGCACACCGCCTGTAAAAATATAAAAAACGGAGGGTTCTTATGAAGAAAAAAGTGCTTTTTGCAGTGTTTTTGGTTTGGGCGGCGATGTCATTGAGTGTACATGCCGACTTTTCGGCGGTGTGGAACGACGGCGGAGAGCTGGAGATAAACACCGGGGAAAATGAAACCGGCGTTGTCGTGACAAATCGATTAAACGAGATTTTGTACATAAATCAAGGCTCGGGGATTTTTAAGACCAACATAAAAAACAGGAGCGAAATAAAAATTAACGTTGGCGATGCTGTGTCGGGGAATATATCCGGGAAAATCCTTGATAAACAAACAAACTTTATATATGTGTCCCCAACGGGCGACGACCAAGGCGGCGGAACGCAGTTTTCACCGTTTTTGACACTCTCTGCGGCTTTGCAAAAAGCAAAGGACGGCGACACGGTGACAATTATGGGCGAGATTTCCGCCCAAAATATTGTCTGCACCAAAGATGTCGCAATCTCGGGCGGAACGCTTGACATCTCGGGAAATACCGCATTTTCCGTGTCGGGAAAAGTGACACTCGGGAATATCTGCATAAAAAACGGCACGGGTGAAAAAATCGTTCTTGCCGACGGGGCAAAAATCGGCAAAAATGTCAAATTTGCAAATGATGCGGTTGCGGAATGTGCAGGAAATGTGAGGATAGAAAGCGGAAATTTTACTGATATAACGGTGAATGACGCTGTTTTGCACATTTTGGGCGATGCCGAGGTGAACTCGGCGGTTTATACGGAGGACAGTTCCGCGGTTATCTTTGAGAACTGTGACCTCAGTGGAAAAATTGCACAGAAAAAAGGAAAGATATTTGTGCTGGACGGGAACGGGACGGCAGAGATGGAGAAGGGAAAACTCAGGGTTTTGCCGGAGGACGGCAGAGTATATTCCGTAAACGGGGCAGATTACCAAAAAGAGCCGTATTTTGTTTGTGAAAACGGCTTATACAACATAAAATTTGAATACAATGTCAAGCTTTGCTCTTTTGGGATTTCGCAGAGCAGCGGCGGGTACAAGGTGACTGTGGCGGCTGTCAATAACAATCTGAACAACGATGCGGCAACAGTGCAGCTTATGGCGGCGGTTTATGACAAAAAGGGTGTTTTGAAAAAAATACTGAGAAAAGAAAGCAATGAGAAGAATATAACCATGGAGGAAACCTCGGCAGAAATCACGGCGGAAGATACTGTCAAGATATTTTGTTGGGATTCTTTTGAGAAAATTGTTCCGCTTGCGGCGGCATGCGCCGGCAAAACACGGGAACTTGTGAATGAGAAAAAAGAGTTTTTCGTTTCGCCGGAGGGTGATGACGAAAACCCGGGCACGGTTACCCACCCTTTTAAAACACTGAAAAAGGCGCAGAGCGCGGCACGGCGTGCAGGGGCGGGGACAACGGTGTATTTCAGAGAAGGCGAATATTATTTCAGCACAAAATGCAATTTCACCTCCTCCGACAACGGAATAACATACAAAGCTTATGACGGCGAAAAAGCGGTGTTCACGACAGTGAAACCTATTTTGGGGAGTATGTTTGAAGAAATTCCGCAGGAAATAAAGGATAAAATCAAAGATGACGGCGCAAAAAGACGGGTTTTGCGCGTGAAGCTTGACGAACACGGCTTTGGGCAAATCCCGGAGCCGGAGGACAGAACATATGCAAACAAAGTGATAAACCCGATTCTTTTCTCTGACGGGAAAAGAATGAGCTTGGCAAGATACCCGGACAGCGGATATATAAACATCACATCTGTCACCGACAGCGGCGTGGACAAAGACAAAGACGGCAATGTGACGCAAAGAAGAGCGTTTGCTTTTTCTGCGGGCGGGCTGTCGGGAAAAAGAGATGAATGGAAAAATGAGGACGGCTTTTATATTTTCGGATATCTCGGCGCCGAGTGGACTGACGCGTTTTATAAATGTTCTTTCAGCGGAGATTCTTCAATTTCCGCACTGAACAAGAACACCGGATATCCTGTGACAAAGGGTGACAGATTTTATTGTGCAAATATCCTGGAGGAGTTGAACGCAGAGGGCGAATGGTATTTTGACAGGGAAAATAATTATATATACATTTATCCTTTTGCTGATTTTAATGAAAACAGCAAAATAAAATACACTGTGCGAAATGTGTCACTTGACTCTTTCATCAGCATCAAAGGCGCCGACAATGTTGTGTTTGACGGGATTGTTTTTGAGGGGATTTCGGCAAATGAATATGCAATAAAGATAAGTGATTATTGTGAAAATGTCATTGTCAGAAATTGTGAATTTACAAACCTTGTCTGCAAAGCCGTGGGGATAAACAAAAGCGAAAATTGCATAATTGAAGGTAATTATGCACATGATTTGAGCAGAGGAGTATTTGTCATAGCCGGAGGAGAGGCAAAAACGCTCACCCCCGGACAAAATGAAGCAGTAAATAACAAAATTGAAAGGTTCGCACAGGAAAACACAACGTATGAGCCGGCAATTGCATTATATGGTGTGGGAAATAAAGCCTCACATAATGAAATTTCAGACAGTGCGCATATGGCGATTGGATTTTATGGTCAAAAGTGTATTATCGAATATAACGAAATATATAATGTGTGCAATGATACTCTTGATTCAGGTGCAATTTATGCCGGACTTACATTTACGGCACCCGGGAATATAATGCGGTTTAACTATATACATGATATTGAAAATAAAGTAAAAGAAATGACTGGAACGGCAACTACGGTTGTGGGGATTTACTTTGATGAGCGGCTTTCGGGAGAATATGTGTACTCGAATGTGTTTGAAAATATTGATCGAGCATGTTTTATCGGTTCGGGAAGATATAATACGATAGAGAAAAATGTGATGATTAACTGTCCGCAATCGGTTTATGTTTCAAGATACTGGACGTTTGACGAGAGCCTTTTGGATGGGTTGAAGATATATGAAAATAACGCCTTATGGCAAAAGGAATTCCCGTGGATCGGAGAAACGGCAAATGATGAGCCGAAGGATCCGAAATATAACAGAGTTAATGACAATGCACTCTATAATTCAGCATTGCCGCAGATCCCCGAAAAATACAGCTATCTTTTGGATCCTACGGGAAACGTGATTTTTGACAGTACCGATATATTTGCGGATTATGACAATAAAGATTTCTCGATTTTGGCAAAAAGCGATATATATAAAGAAATACCGGGATTTGGAGTGATTCCGTTCGGAGAAATCGGATTAACAGGAGAGAAAGGAGAAACAAGATGAAAAAAAGAGTGATAAGCCTTATGCTTGCGGTGACGATTTTCGGCTGCCCGCTAATCGGTGCAAAAGCGCTGAGTGACGATTATGCCTGCATATTCGTTGCGGCCGACGGAAATGATTCCAATAATGGCACAATAGACGCACCTTTTGCAACACTGGAGAGGGCAAAACAGGAGGTGCGCAGCATAAAAAATACTGTCGGCGCAGGAAAAAATGGGATTATGGTAATGATAAGAGGCGGTGAATACAAGCTGGAGAACAGTCTGAAATTTACTGAGGCGGATTCGGGAACTGCCGAAACTCCGATTACATACCGTAATTATATGGATGAAGAGGTTAAATTTACCGGTGGTATGCATATTCCGGGTTCTGCTTTCAAGAAGGCGAATGACGAGAGGGTAAAACGTATCGTGGATACTTCGGCAAGGGACAAGATATACTCTGTAAATCTTCATGATCTGGGTGTTGACAAGATGCCGGAGCGTGCGCTTTTGGGTTCATTTTCCGATACTGCTCAATTGAGAAGAATATACCCTGAATTTGCAAACTTGCTTACAGGAGGTAGTGATTATGAACTTTTTGTCGATGGTGTAGCTATGACTCCGGCGCGTTACCCAAACGGCGAGGAAAATATGAAGATCAAGGAATGGACGGGATTGGTAACTACAGGGAAAAGCGATGAGGAAATCGAGGCAATAAAGAACATTCCCGAGGATAAAAGACAGACCTTTGAGGTACTGCCGACAGATGAGAGAAGCAAAAACTGGACAAATGCAAAAGACGCACTCGTTTGGGGACTTTTCGGACAGGACTGGGCTGATGCGACAATACCCGTAAAAGAGGTTACTGATAAGGGTGTTATAATAACCAAGTATCTTTCGCACTACGGCGGCAGAGAGGGAGCACCGTTTTATATTTACAATCTGATTGAAGAGCTTGATTCGCCGGGGGAATATTATCTTGACAAAGACAGCGGGATTTTGTATTTCTACCCCGACGGAGATATTTCCGATATGGAGATCAATCTTTCACTTATGACGGACAGTGCAGTGTCTTTAAATCAATGCAGCTATGTGAATTTTAAAAATCTTGACTTTACGGTATTTCGGGGGAGAATTTTCTATCTGGAGAATGCCGAGAATATCGTGATTGACTCCAGCGAAATATCGTATACGGCGGCACAGGCTGTATATATGAACGGCGGTAAAAACAACGGAGTGAAAAATTGCTATATACATGATACAAACGGCGGTGTTAGAGTGTATGGTTCGGGGGACAGAGTAACGCTTACGCCGGGAGGAACGTATGTCGAAAACTGTGAATTTGAAAATTACTCCAGACTCACCAAAACATATAATTATGCGATAGGACTTCACGGCGGCGTGGGAAATAGAATGTCTTATAACGAAGTTCACGGCGCACCGCATGCGGCAATATCGGCAAACGGCAATAATATGGTCGTTGAGTATAACGAAGTTTATGATGTCTGCAAGGAAACGGACGATGCAGGTGCGTTTTATGTGGGACGAGAAGGTATGACTCGCGGAAATGTGATGAAATACAATTATTTCCATGATATAGGCTCCTCGGTAAGCGGAACTATGGGTGTGCGTGCGATATATTTTGACGATGGTTTTTCGTCATATGACGTTATCGGAAATGTTCTGGAAAATATCGCAGGTGCGGGCATATTTATCGGAAGCGGAAGAGATTTTATAGTGTACAACAATATATTTATAAGCTGTACAACACCGATACAAGGTTCACATTATTCAAATCTTGGATCATTGACCGATATAGAAGATCCCGAAAATCAGAAGATCATAAAGAGTGATATATGGAAAGAGGCATATCCTGAGCTGTATGAGATGAAGCCGGAGGATAAAATGACACCTGCAGGAAATGTATTTGATACTAATCTTTTATATAAATCGGGTGCAAATCAGATTGTGGAATCTTTAAAGCGGACAGGACTGGAAAAAGATAATTATGAAACCTCGGAGGATCCGGGATTCTATGATGCCGAAGAAGGCAATTATCTTTTGAAAAAGGACGCGCCGATATTTGACGAACTCCCCGGATTTAAGCCTGTTCCGTTTACGAGAATGGGAAGATACAGCCAAAGGGCGGAGGAGAGAATAAGTGAGGCGACAGCGCTTTGTATAGGAAGCCCTTATGCATTTGTAAAGGGCGAGAAAAAAACAATAGACCAAAGCCTTGACGTTATGCCGGTCATCATGGACAATCTGACGTATTTGCCGGTAAGATTTGTGGCAGAGGCATTGGGAGCAAGCGTAGAGTATAATGATGCGGATAAAATAATCACAATCAAGACAGAGGACAACACGGCGACAATCGACGCAAAAACATCGCAGTTCTTCAGGAACGGCGAGAGTGTCGAAACACAGGGACAGGTAAGAATCAAGGACGGAAGGACGCTGATTCCGGTGAGGACGATGTCAGAGATACTTGACAAGCAGATTTTCTGGGACGACATCGGATTTGTTACAGTGAGCGATACACCGGATTTATTCAACCCCGAAAGTGACCGTGAACTGATAGATTATCTCCACGGACAGCTGACGTTGTATTGATATGAAAGGAGATGATTTGATGAAAAAGACGATTTATAAAATTGTGTCGGCAGCGCTTGCTTTTTCCTGCCTTTGCCAAAGCGTGGTTTTGGCAAAGACAGATTATGCAAATGTTTATGAATATGAGTATATGGACGATGTGTACAGATATGACACAGGCGAATACCGCGGAGGGGGAACAGGCGAAGCTGACGCGGAATATATAAGGTATATGAATATACTGAGCGCAATGGGGTTCACTTCGTTCGGCACAAGGGGCGGAGTGTTGAGGTATGACGATTTTGCCTATACAATTGCGGCATTGCGCGGCACAAAGCCCGAAAAACAGGAGGCGGACGAGCAAAAGCCTGTTTTGATGGAGGATGCGGCAGACTATTTGACTGATATTTTGGGATACAAAAAGCTGTATCCGGGTGAAAGTGTTGAGGAAAGAGCAAAGACCACCGGAGTGACCGACGGCGTTGTATATGATGCGAAAAAGGAAATAACAACAGGCGAATTTGCAGTGCTTGTGTGGAACACGCTCAATGCAGAATATGTGACGGCAAAGATTGAAGAAGGGACACAAAAACTGGAACTCTCCGACAAGAGCCTTCTGGAGGACAAATTTGAAATTGTGAAGGTAAAGGGTTTTGTGGACGGGATTTATAAGAAGAATCTCTTGTCACAAAAAGAACTGCGCAAGGACGAAATCTACATCGACAGGACTTCTTATCACAAGGGGAATTCCGGGGCGGAGCAGTATCTCGGCATGCGCATAGAGGCATATGTGCAGAATGAAGATGACGAGTATACCATTCTTTATGCAGAGCCCGAAAAAGGCGACGGCACCGTGACGGTGGACTTTAAGAGCATTGCCCAGCTGGACGACTATATTTATTATACCCTCAGGGACGGGACAGAAAAACGTGTGCCGATTGGGGACATAAAATATATCGTGAACAACTGGGACGTCACGACCGACATGAGCATACTTGACAATTATGAAAATATGGACGGAGAAGTGACTGTGTCGAAGAGCCAAAAAAACGGCAAATATGACTGTCTGATTGTCAAAGAATACACATACGCCACCGTGATGTCTGTGAATACCCACAGCGAAAAAATCGGCTTGAATTATGGTGTGACAATCAACGGGAAAAGCGAAATTGACATGAAAAACCCCGACCTGCTGATATGCCAAAAAAACGGCGAGGACATCGACTGGAAAGAAATTGCAATAAATGATGTCATAAGAGTGATGCAGAACAGTGACGGAAGCTTCAGAGAAATCATTACAAGCAGTGAAAAGGTGTCGGGACGCGTCAGTGCGTTTGACGAAGAGAGCAACAAGGTCACAATTGACAAGCGCGACTATTATCTGGCATCTTCATACAGGAACTCAAGAGAAACGGAAGAAATAAAGCTTAACTCCACAGGCTCGTTCTATATTTCAAAGGACAAATATATCGCCGGATTCAAGCCGAGCAGCCAATATTCTTATGCATACCTGAGGAAATTGTGGAAGGACGAGGATTCCGAAGATATATATGCATACATTTTTACGGAGCTTGGCGAATGGAAAACGTATACACTCAAGGATAAGCTTACCCTTGACGGAAGAGCAAATGTCACCGCCGACGCGGCTCTCGACCTCATCAAGGACAACAAAATGGTCGACAGGGTTATACGCTATAAGGCAAAGGAAGGCGAAACAACGATGGACGCCGGGTTCTCGGTGACAACGCTTGGCGAAATAAGCTTTATTGATACCTTTATCGATAATTTTGAAGAAAAGGATGATGAGTACAGGCTCCTATCGGGATATACGGGAACTGTTACACTCGGGAGCAATGCAAAATGGTTTAAAGAAACCCAGTATTCTCTTATGAATGATGCGATTGTGTTCAGAATCCCGAGCGATACCGCCAAGACTGAGCAGTATTCGGTAACAACCGGTTCGGCTATGAGCGGCGGAAATTCACTTGCTTATGTTGAAATGTATACGCCAAACGATTTTCTGATGTGTAGAGTGGGAACAGCGGGGACGCCGCCGGCACAGATTGCAAACGAAAACGAATACTGGATGTATGTAAAAAGTGTTGGCGAAGGGCTTGACGAAGAAGACGAAAATGTGTATGTCCTGAAGGGCATACTTGTGAACCACGAATCCAAAAAGAAATCGCAGAATAACGAGAAATATCAGCTGACTTGTTCTCAAACACTAAAAGAGTTAATAGACTTATCGAGCAAGAACTGGTTAAAACCGGGGACTCTTTTGAGAGTAAGCTTTGATCAGTTTAATGCTTTAAAAGCTGCGTCGGTTATCTTTACGGACAACAACTGTGATGAATTTTACGATTCGGTATATAACTATTACAACAGTATGTGCGGGTATGTTACGGCAGTTGATCCGACTCTCGGAACGTACGGATATATGAAAGTGCTTACGTTAAACAAAGAATATGTACTGCAGCCTCAGGGAAACATAATTATGATAGATACACAAAATGATGATGTGTATATTTCAAATCTTGCAGAGGTGAAGGTTGGGGACAAGATGTATGTTCACTATGCGGCAAACAATGCCAGAATGTGTGTTGTATTCAGATAAAAAATAATCGCATTATGCGAAAAAATAAGGAGGAAAGAAAATGAAGAAAACAAGAAAACTTATCAGCGGACTGATGACGGGGGCAATGCTTTTACAGGGAGCAGTGATGCCGCAGGTTTTTGCGGAAAACGCTTCTGCATTTATAAACCTGGATTTTGAGGACGGAACGGTTGGCGGCTTGACGGTCGGTGAGCATGCAGGAATGGTAGATGTGAGCAATGCGGAGGAGAACGGAAATAAATTTGCAAGAGTTACCATAAGCGGAGATTATGCAAGCTCTACAGATCCTGCAGTTATGCCCGATGTATACATATCTCCCGATTATGCAATAGCGCCAAGCAGCAAAACGAAAATCTCGATGAAGCTCAGATCAAATGATCATTGGGCACTTAGCAAGGATTTGGTTTTCAATCATGTTGATAAGAGCACCTATGAACAATTGAAATCAAATATTATATGGAACATGGGGAGTGCCGCTTGGAACAGTGGTTGGAACGGTGGTTTGGGCAGCAACATAATGGGACTCACGGTTTTTGACAACTGGAGCAATGGCGCAATCAATTCATGGGCGGGTTCGAACAAGTATATAACTGATCCGAAAAATAATAACTGGTATAGTGTTGATATGACGCTCTATACAAATGCTTCGGGAAAAGTTGTCAGATACGATATTTTATGGAGAGATGACGAAACGGGAGAAGAACTTTGGAATTTATCAAACAGAGTTTATCGAGGAGAAGCACTTCCGATTTATAATGCGACTGTAATAGACACATTGGGATTAAATTTGAGGGTGAAGAAAGCAACTGTTTCGAATACGACTCTTGACATAGATGATTTAAGAGTTTATAACCCGGATGCGATAAATACAAAGGTATCGCTTGTTTCGGAGGGCGGAAGAGAGAGTGCCTCCGATATACAGGTGCAGTTCAGCACAAAGCCGGACAGTTTGGAAAGTATGTTAGGAAATGTAGTGCTTAAAAAGGGTGCGGAGCTTATTTCCTCAACAGCAACATATGATAATGAAAACAGCAGAATTATCATTACACCCGATGAAACACTTGTTCCCGGAAGATATACCGTAACATTGCCGGAAAGCATGACGGTTCTCGGTAAAGCGCTTGATGAATATAAATTTACGTTTATTGTAACAGAACAAAAAGCGGGCACAAAAGAAAAGTATGATTTTGAGGACGGAAAAATACCGTCCAACTGGAAACTGAACACAACAGCGGGCACAGCCGATATAAGTGTTCAGACAGAGGAAAACGGAAATAAGTATGCAAGAGTGAGCATGGCGGGCGATTGGAGAGAAGAAAATGATTTTGGTAAAAGACCGAATCTTTCAATATCACTTGCAAATGGCAACGGATATGCGCTTAAAGATGCACGCTGGACAGATATTTTTATGAGAGTGAGATTTTCCAATTTGACCGACACGTGCTTTTCGATGCTTGTAAATCAAACTGCAAATACAAAAAATGAGGTTAAAAATTCAAGAAAGCTTTGGGGATTTACAAAGGATACCTCAGGGAAGTACGACAGATTAAACATGTTTAATTTGATTAATGAAAGTAAAACCAGTTTGTATGCGTCTACTTCTAAGGGAGGGAGCCCGATTGTTGCTGATAAATGGTATAACGTCAATGTAAAATTATATAATATCAATTCGCAGTGCGGACAGATTTGGATGTATATAACCGATGAGGACGGAAATACTGTATGGGATGTAAGTCAAAGTATTTTTAATGATTCTGCGGTAAAGCTCAGACATTTAAATGTGATCGATACATTGAATTTTGACTTTACAGATTTTGCAAATGAAATTGCAGCTGAAACACCGATTACTTTTGACATTGACAGCTTTAGCATTAAGGAACTGGGGACAAACAAGCCGACGGCACAGATTAAAAATGATACTATAAGCAGTGGAGAAAATATTGTAATATCGCTTGATTCAAAATTGGATTTTACAAACGGATATGAAGATATAAAAGTACTTAATGCCAATGGCGAACAAGTTGAGGCAAATATAAGCTATGATGCATCCCAAAAGGAAATTACATTGGTCTTTGGCGAGACTCTGCAATCTGGAACATATACGGTTACATTTGGACCAAAAATGGTATCGAATGGTGTTGCTTTTGGAAAAACGCAGTATGAATTTACCGTTATGTCGGACGCAAAAATTATAAAATATGATTTTGAAGACGATACAACACAAAACTGGCAGCTCGGAAAAGCAACAGGGACACCTACGCTTGAAACAATGAATGAAGATGGCAATACTTTCCTCAGAATGACGGTCAAGGCAGGGACAACTTATCCCAAACACGGCGAGACGGCAGGATATACAAGCACACAGCCTGATATGTTTGTAAAAACAGGGTATCGAATGCTTCCAAACAGCAGCATTGAAGTTTCGTCAAAATTCAGAATCAACGTCGGAGAAAATGCGATAAAAGATTTACGTGCGCGTATGATGATAAACAGCGAGTACAATGACCTTTATAGCTTCGGCGGAAATATATATCAGATTTGGGGATATAATCTCTCCAAAAAAAATCTTCTCGTTATGCCGTATCAGGAAAAGACGGCGACCTGCTGGTGGATGCCGGATAAAAAACAGGCAAGAGGCGAACCTTTGGCGGACGGAAGCATAATGGAGGATAATGCATGGTATACGGTGAAGACAATATTTAACACCGATGCAGAAGGTAAACCGCAGACTGCAAGCTATTATTTGTATAATGCCGACGGTATGCTGGAGGCATCGCTTATAAACAAAACCGTAGATAACTGGAGCTTGAGAGAAAATGATAAGATCCTGGATATTGGATTTTCTTTCTCGGGACTTTTAGGAAGTGATGACACAATTTCAGCACTCCTTAATGATATTACATTTGATGTTGATGATATATGCATAAAAAATGTAGAAAACAGTGTGGAGATTACAGACGAAAACGGAAATGCGGTTACGGTAATCGAAAAGGGACATAATTATAAAGTGAAATATAATTATACAAATATCGGCGTAAAGGCTGTAAAGCCGATGTATGCGATTGCACTTTACGAAAAGAACGGTGATTCGCTGAATTTGGTTTCGGTTAAGACGGGCAAGAGCCTGATGAACGTAACTCAAGGTGCAGAGTGGAGCGGTATGTCCGCAGAATATGTAACGGCGGACAGAGCAAATATGACGGCAAAGGCATTTTTGTGGGAAAACGACTATATTCCGGTGTGTGCTGCGGATGAGGTAAGATAACTCATGCGATATGAAGAAACGGCGGCGGTTGTTTGCCGCCGTTTCTAAAAAAACAGGAGGGACAGAAAGTGAAAATCAATAAAAAATATATTGCTTGTATACTTAGTGCTGTAATGACTTTATCGATACTTCCGACGGGAATCCATAATGCATATGCCAAATCTGACTTTGCAGTTAATTGTGATTTTGAGGATGGGACAATCGACGGCTTGACGGTCGGTGAGCACGCAGGAACGGTAGAAGTGAGCAATGCGGAGGAGAACGGAAATAAATTTGCAAGGGTTACCATAAGCGGAAATTATGCAAGCTCTACAGATCCTGCAGTTATGCCCGATGTATACATATCGCCGGACTATAGCATTGAACCGGGGAGCAAAACGAAAATCTCGATGAAGCTCAGATCAAATGATCATTGGGCACTTAGCAAGGATTTGGTTTTCAATCATGTTGATAAGAGCACCTATGAACAATTGAAATCAAATATTATATGGAACATGGGGAGTGCCGCTTGGAACAGTGGTTGGAACGGTGGTTTGGGCAGCAACATAATGGGACTCACGGTTTTTGACAACTGGAGCAATGGCGCAATCAATTCATGGGCGGGTTCGAACAAGTATATAACTGATCCGAAAAATAATAACTGGTATAGTGTTGATATGACGCTCTATACAAATGCTTCGGGAAAAGTTGTCAGATACGATATTTTATGGAGAGATGACGAAACGGGAGAAGAACTTTGGAATTTATCAAACAGAGTTTATCGAGGAGAAGCACTTCCGATTTATAATGCGACTGTAATAGACACGTTGGGATTAAATTTGAGGGTGAAGAAAGCAGCTGTTTCCGGGCTAACCTTGGATATAGACGATTTCGTGATATATTCGGAAAATCTCAGCACCAGAGAGGCAAAAGCGTTATATCCGTCAGGAACGAGCGCATATTTTAACACAGACAGCATTAGTATAGGTTTTAGCGGAAAGATGGACAAGAGTACGTTAAATGAGGATAATATCAAAATTTATTGTGAAGGAAGCAGCGAGCCTGTTGAATATACAGGCATTGCAAGCGATTTAAAATATACGTTAAAATTCGGTAAAAACCTTGAGAGCGGAATTTATCGGGTTGAACTTGATAATTCAAAAGTGATGGGACTGGATGAAAAAAACACTCAAATCGGCGTGCTTTCAACCCAAACGATTGAGGATATAAAGGTATATTCGGGAAATATACCCGAAGTTAAAGATTTAAAGGCAAAGGGAACCGTTTCGGAAGGAGAAAAACTTCAAGCCGAGTATACCTATTTGCAAACAGACGGTATAGACGGTATGGTTGAGGTTTCGTGGCTGTATTCGGATGATGGCAAGAACTTTTTTGAAATTCCGGGTGCATCGGGAGATGAATATGCAGTAGATGTACAATATGCGGATAAATATATAAGATTCAAAGCTTTGCCGATACGTAATGACGGTCTGCCGGGAAAAGAGCAGTTTAGTAATATTCTTTTGCCGCCGCTTGCACCGGTTGCAAAAAATGTTGCGATTGAGGGATTTGCGGCAGTCGGTATGACAATGGAGGCAAGGTATGATTTTGAAGATCCAAACGGAGATGAAGAGGGAGGTACGAAATATCAGTGGTATTTTTCTGATGACGGAAGTAAATTTTCGGAAATTCCCGGACAGACCGAAAAGCGATATGTGATTTCGGAAGACATGCTGGGGAAATATATAAAAGTTCAGGTGACGCCTTATGCGGTTGTGCCGCCGTACGGTGCGCCGGCTGTATCGGAATCAAGCGGAAAAATCGAAAAAGATGTTTATACCGCTACAAATCTGATAAAAAATCACAGCTTTGAGGAGGGTGAAACAGGCTGGCAGCTGAGGCATTACGACGATGACCCCGATCCTAAATTTAATGTTGTAGACATAGATGCGTATGACGGCAAATACTGTGCTGCAATCACAAACAGAACGCAGAATACGACAGGGTTGATATGCAACAACGTAAAAGTATCGGCAGGGGTGACATATCTGTTTGCAAGCATGGCTAAGGTTCATCCGGACGCGAGCACAGAGTATATTAATTTCTCGGTTTCATATGAAATGAGCGGTAGCGAAAGCTTGACATCCGGTTCAATATCTGCAAGTAAAGATGAATGGTCAAGAATCTGGAGACTGGTATATTCAACAAAGGATGCGACAACATACGGCGCGGCGACCTGCTGGCCGAGCGGTGCAAAAGGATATGATTATCTGATAGATGACGTTTATATCGGACCTTTGGTAGTTGCGGACATTCCGGCATCTGTGCCCGATAGAATTGAAATACCCGAAAAAGGAGAAATAACACAAAGCCTGATTTTGGGAGATGCAAGAAATCAGCTTGGTACAACAGCAGGACTTGAAAAAGAAAAAACTTTCTGGAATATTGACAGTTCTGTTAAAGGTGTATATATTAAAGACGGTGTTTTGCATATTACAGATGAGGCTGTAAGCGGAACAATATATCTTGAGGCAGTTTGCAAACCGCAGTTTAAGGGGCGGACACAAAACACATTTACAAAGCTTTATCCGATAGAGCTTGTTTCAAACAGCAATAAAACGCCGAGAGTCTTGAATTTAAAACTTTTCGGAACGGTTGCGGAGGGCAGTAAACTTACAGCTTCTTATGATTTTTACCAAGTAGACGGTGATGCGGGTGATTGCGATGTTGTGTGGCTTTGGTCGGATATGCGGGACGGTAATTACAACATTATCGAGGGTGCAACAGAGGATACATATACTGTTTCGCCGGAATATAAGGATTGTTTTATAAAGGTAAGGGTTACACCGAAAACAGCAACTGAGACCGGTGAAACGGAAGAAAGTAATATTGCTGCACCGGCAACGGCACCTGTTGCGGAGAATGTGATGATAAACGGAAAAGCTTTTATCGGTGAAGTGCTTAGCGCTGATTTTTCATGGAGCGATGTAAACAAAGATGACAACAAGGCACAGGAAAAATACCAATGGTATCGTTCCGACAATGAGAATGACGGTTATGTCATGATTGACGGGGCGGACGGGAAGAATTATGTGCTTACAACAGATGATGTAAACAAATTTATAAAGGTTGAGGTGACGCCTGCATCGGACAAAGAACCGTATTATGGCACACCAAAGATGAATGAAAAGGCATTCTCCGGCCCGACACCGCCAACGGCGAAAAATCTTTCAATCACCAGAAACGGCTCGCGCCTTTCGGGATATTATGAATTTTCGCAGAAAGACGGTGCCGTTGAAACACAATCAATCTGCAATTGGTATGTGAACGGGAAGAAAGTGGCAACAGGCACCGATTATACGATAGCTTTCAGCGGAACAAGAGCCGTGACCTTTGAGGTTATCCCTGTTGCCGACAAAGAGCCTTCGGTTGGTGAGGCGGCAAGCATAACCAAAAACATAACTGCCGGCGGAGGCTCGGGCGGTTCCGGCGGTGGCGGAGGCGGCACAAGTATCCCGTGGACAAATAACACGCCCGTCATCGAAAAAAAGGACGAATCGACCGACCAACCGCAGACAACCCAACCGAAGGACTTGGCAGGACACTGGGCAGAAAGCTATGCAAAGAATGCCGTCGAAAAGGGAATTATGGGTGTGGATTCGGAAAATAAATTTAACCCGGACAAGCTTGTCACACGCTCGGAAATGATAACGTATATCTTTAAGGCGATGGGCTATTCGGAAACAGCCTATAAAAATGAGTTTGGCGATGTGGGCGCAAATGACAAGTTTGCAAATATGCTTCAGACTATGGTTGACAAAGGCATAATCAGCAGGGACGTCAATTTCAGACCGAATGACAATGTAAGCCGTCAGGAGGTTGCAAAGATACTTTGCATAACACTGGGTTTGACAGACAAGGCGGATATCAATGTCTATCAGGACAAGGATTTGATTGGCGATTGGGCAAAAGAGCATGTCGCGGCAATTGTCCATTCCAAGCTTATGACGGGCATTTCGTCAACCGCATTTTCGCCGAGGACAAATATCACAAACGGGCAGATAGCCAAAATAGTCACCATGATTCTGGAAAAGAGCTATACAGGCGGCGGAGAACAGCCGCAGCAGCCTTCACAGCCGGCAGACACGGAAGAACAAACACTGATAAACACCAAAACAGACGAATTGACGGTTGCGTTTATCGGCGGCTCTCTGACGCAAGGGGGAAGCACATGGGAAAATGCAACGGTTGAAGAACTGAAGAAAAAGCTTGGGGTGAAGAACATAAAAATCGTAAATGCCGGGCTGAACGGCACGGTTTCCGAATTCGGCGCATCAAGATTTTCACGTGATGTCACACCGTACAATCCGGATATAGTGTTTATCGAATTTGCGGTTAATGACAAAAACTTTGACGCACTTTCCGCAAAACTGTATATGGAGCAGATGGTGATGCAGTGCAACAGAATGGAGAAAAGACCGGCAGTTGTGTTTCTGTTTGCGCCTTTGCCGACAGAAACTGTTGCCGGGACATTGCAGTCATGGGAAACTGGTGTTGCGTCAAAGCAGGAGCTTGCCGATTATTATGGCATAAAAACCGTCAATATACACGACTATATGATGAGAGATTATGAAAAACAAAAGGCGGCAAAACCGTCCTTGACATTGTCGCAGTATTATGACCCGATGTACAGAAAAACAGGACCGGACGAATGGGACGTGCACGGCGGATATGAAAAATATGCAGAGGCAATTATTGAGGCGATGAATGAGGATATAAACGGATTTATAAAGACGCCGAAGAACAAACCTGCAATGTGTGCGGAAAACCAACAATATACCGAATACACATCAATAACGGCGCCAGATGACAAAATAACCTATTTTGGCGATTGGATAAAACGCAGTGAGCCGTTTATCATCGGTGATGACAATGCAAGCTTGGATGAACGCCATTTTGAAATGTTCAAGGGCGGAATCATGCAGGCAATCAGCGCCAAAAGCGCAGGCTTTGAATTCAAAACCGATGCTGATGCGATAAGGCTTGTTTATGTAACCTCAAAAGCAGGATGCAAGGCGGTTGTATACGTTGACGGAAAGGAAGCGGGGACATGGAACACAGCATCAAGCATTGTGAATTTTCATTTTCCGCACAACTGGATTGAGTTGCCGAAGGACGGGAAAAAGCACACCGTAAAGGTTGCGCTTGATGAACCGACAGAAACAAATTATGTATTTAACATGGGTACAATTATTGAGAGAAGGAAAAAATAATTCTCTGAGAAAATAAAAATAACCGGGCAGACTGTGCCCGGTTATTTTTGTGCCGTGTTCTGAAAAATATCAATCCAATATCTTTTGACATAAACATTTTCGTCCGAATCATATACGGTGTTTTCGTACACACCGTTGTTTTTCAATATAACTTTTTCCAAGGCATATGAGGACGGAGCGGAAGCTTTAAAAGCGTTGAGTGATTACGGGTGTCTGCATTTTAAAACCGATGTTATATTGGGTGTTTCGCCACCGAGATATTCCGAGGAGGAATTAGAGCAGATTCATAAAAAAACAACAGAATTGATTGAATATGACGGCAGAAAGAAAACACTTTATGAATGGAAACAGACACAGCGAGCTTTTGAACGTAATGTTCGGACAGAACGGCAAAAGGCCGATATGTATGAAACAGCCGGACTGAAACGCAAGGCACAGGATAGTCGTGACATTATTAGTAGGTGCGTTGGGTGTAGCCGGGGGATTCATATTCGGTGCGGCGGTTATGTTTTTGGCGATTGCGGGCGGTGAGTGATAAAACAAGATTCCCGGAAAGGAGATGTGAAAAAATGATATCACAAAACGGCACAGAGGATTGCATAAATTATGTGGGCAAAAACCGATGCCGATGTCTGAGTGACGGGTATTGTCCAGGCAGATGTAAATTCTATAAGAATCAAAAACAGCAGACAGAGGCGATTGAGAAAGTATTTGCACGGCTCAGGAAATTGCCGAAAGAACAGCAGCTTATGATTGCAGACAAATATTATAGCAGAAAAGCGGTTTGGAACGGTAAGAAATAAATGTTCAACGGGAGGGTGATAAGGTGACAACGGAAGAATGGTTGCAGAGGGTGTATAAGGCAGACCAAAATGTATACGACCTTGAATTTGAACGCATGCGAACCTTAAATTCGCTCTGCGGCAGTGCAATTGATACGGGCAGTGAAAGAGTGCAGACGAGCCAAACAAACGCTACAGAGGACAAAATGATTGCTTATGCCGACTATGCGGAAAAGATAAACCAGGCGATTGACGATTTTATTTACATAAGAGATGAGGTTGAACGGGCAATTAACAAGGCTGAAAGCTACACATACCGCGAGTTGTTGCGCATGAGGTATCTGGAATTTAAAGAATGGGGGTATATAGCCAATAAGCTGAACCTTTCAAGCAGTAATAATGCGCGCGGTGAAATAAAAAAAGCGGCTCTGCGTGCGGTTGCACCATATTGCATATAAAGGAAAAGGGCGAGGCTTAAGCCTCACCCAGATACTCCTTTATGGCATTTCTGATAAATTCGGACTTGCCGATATTATCGGCCTCCAGTTTTTCTTCCCAGCGCGCAACAAGGTCTTTGGGAAGGTCAGCCACAACACGCTTGTAAACCTTATTTTTGTACCGTTGAATCACCTTTGACGATGTGTTGGCAGCCATTATAAAACCTCCTTTATAGTTATGGCAAGATTAACGATTGACAGTGCAAGGGCAACAACTGCCAAAATAAAAGTTAATTTTTTCATTGACTTTATGAAACGAAAATGGTATAATATAAATGACCCCAAAAGGGGGAGGGGATTATCTCCCCTCACTTAACAGCCTTATTATTAAAGCTATTAAGTTAATCAGTGCAGTGATGAGGTTGATTAGCGCAACCTTGTCACTTTTTTTATTTCGTTTCACTCTCTCACCTCCTCTCTATGATACTATTATAACATATATGTACACATATGTCAAGCCTTTTTTTATATTTTTTTAAAAAATTTTTACCACAATATCTTGTATGAATTTCAAAAAAACTATTGACACAAAGCGCCATATGTGCTATACTTGTATTGTGGAAAGGTATAAAAACATTTCCTTTTGTAAATTAAAATCGAGAAAGACACTCTTCGGGGTGTCTTTTTTCGTGGGAAAAAACGGGAAAACATACTGCATGCATGAGAAAAAGCGGGGCGGGGCTTGGCAGTAAAAATATAAAGCGAGGTGGTGAGGCTTGACCGACAGACAGAAAAAATTTTGTGAAGAATACTTGATTGATTTAAACGCAACACAGGCGGCGATACGCGCAGGATATTCAGAGAAAACAGCGAATCGCATAGCAAGTGAAAACTTGTCAAAACCTGACATACAAGAATATATACAAAAACGGCAAAAAGAGGGACAGGAGCGCGCGGAAATAACACGCGCCGATATCGTAGACCAGTTAAAGACAATCGGGTTTGCGGACCTCGATATGGACAATATAAGCACAAGGGACAAAATCAAGGCTTTGGAAGTTATGGCACGCATGCTTGGACTGGATAAGCCCGAGGAAGAAAACGGCGCCGGAATGCTTGAAGAGCTGCTGAAAGGATTGAAACAGATATGATATACACAGCAAAACAAGCGGAACTGCTGAGAGTGTTTAAGGAAAACAAGCTTTGCAGACTGAACATTCTGCACGGGAGCGTCAGGAGCGGAAAAACATGGATAAGTCTTGTATTGTGGGCGTTTTGGGTGGCTGATTCTCCGAAAGACAAGTCATATCTTATGGTGGCAAAGACGCTGACATCTCTCAAGCGTAACTGTCTTGACCTTTTGGAAAGCCTTATCGGAAAGAATAATTTTCAGTATTCGCTGACCATGAAACAAGCGTGGCTGTTCGGCAGAAAGATATATCTTGAAGGGGTGAGCGACGCAAGAGCGGAAAGCAAAATCCGAGGTATGACATTGCAGGGGGCGTATTGTGACGAATTAACTCTCTTTACAGAGGACTTTTTTGCAATGCTTCTGTCACGTCTGTCAGAGAACGGCGCAAAGCTTTTCGGCACGACAAACCCCGACAGTCCGAATCATTGGCTGAAAAAGAACTACATGGACAGGCAGAAGGAACTGGATATGTTTATAATGCAGTTCCTGATTGATGACAATACGACACTTCCGCCCGAGTATATAGAGCAGATAAAAGCAGAATACAGCGGCGGAGTGTTTTACAGGCGGTTTATCCTTGGCGAATGGGTAGTCGCGGAGGGGCTTATATATCCGCAGCTGGCAAACGGAGCAGAACAATATATGATTGAGCGGAAGGACTTGCCGAGAGTACACACTGCAACAATAGGCGAGGACTTTGGCGGAAACAAATCACGGCACGCAGTTGTATGTTCTGCAATCGGTACGGACGGGAAACTGTATTTTTCAAAAGCACGGTGTAAAAATGCGCCGGGGACGACGGCGGAGGATTTGGTGCTGTGGAGCACAGGCTTTTTTGCCGAATGTGCGGAGGATTTGAATCAAAACGTGGATATCTATGCCGACAGTGCGGAGCAGGTGCTGATAAACACAATATCGGCACGCACGCGGTACAACGTGTACAACAGCATAAAAAAGCCGATTATAGACCGGATACGTGCGCTTACAATATTGCTTGCCACAGACAGGGTGCGGTTTGTGCGCGGAGAATGTGACGAACTGATAAAGGCATTGTCAGAGGCAGTGTGGAGCGATAAAAAGGATAACGAGCGTCTTGATGACGGGACATTCAACAATGACATCATAGACGCGGCGGAATACAGTTTTGAATATAATATGAATTGGTTGGTGAAAATATGAATTTCGGTACAATATGGAAATGGATTCTTGGGCTGTTCGGGGTTGGCAGGAGTGAAACCTCATCTGCACAACAGGACATGAACGCAAGAAACATAACAGAATACTGTGATGTAAGAAGGATAAACTTCACGGCAATTTTTGCAAATACATTGTCGGCACTGGCAACAGAAGAAAGCACCCTTGGTGTTGACGGGAAAAACAAGCGCGCCGAACTGCTTGACGGTGCGGTGCAGAATGTGTGGGGCAAAATCAAGAAAATAGTGTCTATGGCTTTGGGGACGGGCGGCTGTCTGATTGTGCCGTATGTACAGGACGGCAAAATCCTGTTCGATATGGTCACACAGGACAGGCTGCTCATAAACGCAACACGCGGCGACAAGATTGTAAACGCAACGGTGTGTGCCGACACGGTCACGATTGACAGTATTACATATTGCCGGTTCGTAAATTATACGATTGAAAACAACACCCTTGTCATGACAAACAGGGTGACGACACAGTACGGACAGGCGGCGGAGCTTGAACAGTGGAAGGATATTCCCGACATTTCAATCGCAAACGTGGACAGGGTGCCGTTTGGGTTTATAAAATGCCCGATTGATAACCGGCAGTGCTCTGATGACTACGGTGTGCCGATAACATACGGGTGCGGACAGATTATAAAAGACATATACACATGCATGGAGCAGATAAAGGCAGAGTTTGAACTGAAACGCGTACGTTTACAGATAGATGAACGGGCGTTCGACAAAGATGAAAACGGCAGACCGATAATAAAGAGCGATTTGTTTATGGCAGCCCACGGGAATAGTGACCGCGAGATATTCAATGTATTTGACTGTGCATACCGTGACAGCAGTCTTTATAATCATCTGTCACACCTTTATGAACAGCTTGAAAAGGCAATCGGCACAAGCAAGGGAATCCTGACCGACCCGGGGACATACGGGGCGACGGCGACCGAGATAAAGGCAGGCATGTACGGCACATATACAATCATAAGCGATATCCGCAAGAATATAACAAAGGCAATCGAGGACTTTCTGTATGCGTGTGATGTGCTTGCGAATTATTACAATCTTTCGCCTGTGGGTGAATATATCCCGGTGTTTGACTGGTCATATTCCATGATTGAAAGTTCTGCGGAAAACTGGCAGCAATTGAAGGACGGCCAGGCAATGGGGACAATATCCAAAGCCGAGGTACGCTCCTGGCAGACGGGCGAAACACTTGAGGACGCGCAGAAAAAGGTGGACGAAATCAGAGAAAACGAACCGAACCTTGCCGCGCTGATGGGTATGGGTGAGTGACATGCTGTCAGAGTATCAGCTTGAACTGCTTCCCGAGCGCATATGCGAACGGCTGAGCAAGATAAACACCGATTGTATAATAAGCATTGCCGAGGTTTTGAAGAAAATCGGCGAACTGCGCCCGACAGACGTGCACCAATTGCAGCAGATGTACAATTACGGCGCGGATATTGACCAAATCATACAGGCACTGAGCGCCGCAAGCGAGAAGAATATCGCAGAAATTGAAGAAGTGTTTGAGATTGTCGCAAAGGCAAACTATGACTATTCAACACCGTTTTATGAGGCGGCAAAAGGCGAAGCCGCCGTGCCGTATGAGAAAAATACACGGCTCAAAAGATATGTAAGCTCTGTCGCAAGGCAGACAGTGAAGGAATATAAGAATCTGACACAGCACACAGCCTTTGCGGTGTTTGAGAAGGACGGGAAAAGCATTGCACCGCTGTTTGCAGAAAACAAAAACAAGGCGGCAACGTCCATTTCCGAAACGTATACAAAGATAATTGACCTTGCGGTGCAGAAAGTGCAGACAGGGACAAGCAGTTATCAACAGGAAATGCGCAATGTTATCCGCGCACTTTCGCAAAGCGGAATAAAGAGCGTGGATTACGCGTCCGGGTATAAACGGCGCCTTGACAGCAGTGTGCGGCAGAATATCCTGTGGGGCATAAAGGAATGTAACCAAAACAGCGCCGACATTGTCGGTGAACAATTGGGCGCGGACGGGTATGAAATAAGCTATCACTCCAACCCGAGAGATACGCACGCCGACATGGGCGGAAGGCAGTACGCAAAGGGCAACAAAGGCGTGACGGTAAAAGGGAAATACTATCCCCCGTTTTCGGAGGTCAAAGGGCTTTTGAAGGACTATGGCTGCCGACACTTCAAGTTCAGCGTATTTTTGAGTATATCAGTCCCGGCACTCAGTGAAAAGGAACTGCGCGAGAAAAAACAGCGCGACAAGCAGACTTTTGAGTATGAGGGAAAGAAATACACGGGCTATGAGGCAACACAGGTGCAGAGGAAACTGGAAAGCTCCATGCAGAGTGAAAGAGAACTTATGCAAGCTTTCAGAGCCTTTGGCGACAAGGACGGCGAGAATGAGGCACGGACACGGCTCAGACATCTGACAAGCCAATATGCGTCTTTCTCAAAAGCCGCGGGATTGTCCACCAAAATGGAGCGCACACGCCTTGCCGTGTCGGGAAAAAATTCGTTGACAGCCGCTGTGAACGGTGGTATAATGAAAGCAGAGGAAGTGAAAAAGGTGAAAAGTGGTGCTTTTTATGGTGCTTTAAACCCGGAGAGTGATAAAGACTTTGAAAGATGTGAGAAACACGCCCAAACGTATTATGCAGAAATAAGAAAACGAAAAACAGACGTGGAGGCTGTTTCAAAAAATACAAATATTGATATAAAAAAGATTCAGAGCGTTAAAGAGCATGTATTTTTAAATAAATATGATTTGGGTGAAGAAGAACCGACATCATTCTATCCAAATTATGACATAGCCATTTCTTGGCAGAACCTTGTTGAGGGCAAAAATATTGAAAAAAAGGATATCATACTTGTAAAGCATGAATACTATGAATATAAGTTAATGAATGAAAAAGGAATGTCCTATATTGAGGCCCATAAAAAAGCACAAGAGAAATACAATTACCAAAAAGCCGTGGAAGATTGGAGGAAAGGAAAATGAATGTATTAACTTTAAAATTTTTTGATGACACATTGATTCGTTATGAATATCAGCCGGAAGGTGAGGGCGAAAAAGGAATAATCACATACGACAAAAAGAAAAACGAAGCAGAAATAACAAAATCTGCCCCTAATGACCGGGATAATTATTATGCACGTATGGCAAAATCCAAAGTGGCGACAATAGTTAATAATAAAAGTCTGCCGCTTGAATGTGTTCAGGCATGGTATTAAAATCAAATATCTAAAGCGTTTACAAGATGTAAGCGCTTTTTTTATGCCCGAAAGGAGCGAAAAAGTGAAATATTGTCCGTTTAATCTGAAAGTTATACAGCAGAACCAAACCCGGTACGAATA
>CAKSFT010000012.1 GCA_934454145.1 uncultured Clostridia bacterium
AGCGAAGCGGCATACAGGGCTACGATAGACTACTTTAAAACCACACCGGGCAGTGACAAAGTTCCCGCATGGGCAGCTGTGACAAGCTTTACAAACAAATCCAATCAGAATTATGCCGCATGGAGAGAAAAGGCCACATATTTCAACACGGATGAACTTTATGAGGTTATGCTCGGACTTGTAAAAAACGAAAATTTAGGACGTATGACGCGCGGATATGCCTGCAAACCCGTCGCGGCACACTGTTCAAAAGAGCAGTTTGAAGCGTTTGGCGAGGTTGTAAATGCTCTTACAGATAAGAATGCGAAATTTATACAGGACGAGTATCAAAATCAGGCAAAAAAGCTTGAATAGTCACAGAACGGAGGAATGACTATGAAAAAAATAATCGGCGTTATACTAATCATAGGAGGCTTGCTCTTTGCTTCGCTTGCCGTAAAAGCTCTTGTGTCAGCACCGCAGTCCTACGAGAAAATCAGAGCTGCGGCAACGATTAAGGACGGCAGAATTCTTCCCGAAAACGAGGGAAAGCTTGTGGTTGTTTCGGGAACTCTTAAACCTGCCGAACAGCTTCAGGATTCCATAACGGGCGTTAAACTCCCGGGGGTAACGGCAAAAAGAACGGTTTGGACTTATAAACAGGATACCGGCAGCGGTGATGAAAAAGTGTGGGACTGGTATCCGGAGAATACAGACTACAGCGAAAAGGCAAATTTCGGAATAAATGCCGAAATACTTACAACAACTATGCTTGCCGCGCCTACATTACTCGGTGAGTTTAAGGTGGAGAGCAAACTGCTCAATCCGCTTATAAGAAACACGGAATTTAAGCAATATGACGAGAAGAGCCTCAATGCGGGCTGGAAGGTGCTTTCGGGCGGAAGAGAAAGCAGCTACTGCGTTTCAAAAGAAAATTGGCTGCCGAAAAAATCAACAGGTACGTACTCATCGACGGGATATGGATCTCAAAAAATATCCTACGGTATTGTTTCGCCCGATGATCCGCTCGAATATACGATTATCGGCGTACAAAAAGGCGATACCCTGATAAAGAGCGAAGATGTAGATTCGGTTACAACCATTAAGGGAATTATGACGGCGGAAGAATTTGCCGAGGAGAACAAAAAAGGAGTGCGCGACGGCTCGATTTTCGCCATAATAACAGGTATACTGCTTGCAATAATCGGTGTTGGCATGATGGCATTTCGGAGGCAATGAAAATGAAGACGAATACAAAGTTATTTTCGGGAGGCGGAACATACATTTCAAGAGCGGCAATCGCAAGACTTACATTAAAGAAGCATATACAAATGATTATAGGCGGATTCTTCACGGCGGTTTTTCTGTTTGGAATTATTTCGGGAGTTACAGGTTTTAACGAAAATCTTCGCGATAACTTGGTTACCAATATAGTTATGCTTGTTCCGTCCGCACTGATGTTTATAAACGGCATAAAAAACGGAATAAGAGCGAATCTCGCCCGCCGTTACGATTCAATATTTATGTGCGACCAAGACGGCACCGTTACGATTGAGGAGCTTTCAAAGCAGGCGGGAAAACCGTCCTATAAGGTGCTTTCCGAGCTTGAATGGCTTTTCGGAAAGGGTGTCTTTCGAGATTGTACACTGCAAAAGCAGGGATTGCCATGCGTGTTTCTTTCGGGTAGAGAGAACAGCAAAACAAGCTTTGTCAACGTTGTATGCGAAAAATGCAGTGGAACAACAAGAATCCGCGCCGGAGGCTCCGGCAAATGTGAGTATTGCGGAAACGCAATCTCAAGCCGCAATATCAGATAAATGCAAAACCCAAATAGGTAATTGTAAAACTAATGTTTTCCAATTAATATTCTTGGGTAGAAATAAAAAGTTCCGGCTGATTTTAATTTTACAGCAAGTTGAAACTTTTTATTTCAGCCAAAAATGACGCACATGTCGTCATTTTTGATTACCAATCAGGGGTTGTCACCCCCGATACCCCTGCAAAGATGCGGTGGCTAATTGTAAAATATCACATTAAAAAACATTAAAACGAGGATATGAATGTGAAAAGGACAAGACAATTTTTTCTGTTTTACTGACGCTGGCAATGCTGCTTACGCTTGTACCCGCTGCCTCTGCGGTTTGCGTTGAAGGCGGCAAGTATTTTAGCTTTGCAGGAAAGTTATATTTCAAAAACGACGATTCTGCCGACAGCTTCACCGGCAGCGCAAGCGATTACAACGCCGCATATAATCCTACCACCGGCACGCTGACGCTGAAAAACTGCAACGGAAAAGAGATTGTGGCAGGCGGGGTCTCGCGTGCGGATATTACCATCGTACTGATTGGCACGAATATCATCAATGATGGCAGCATTAAAAGTGATATGGGCGGCGGTATAACCATTACTTCGGATAGCGGCGAGGTGATTCCCTTCAAGGAGTGGACTTCTGATGATATAACGCTCACCGGTCCGAACACGGCGGACATATCTTTCACTGTTCCCGCCAAGAAGGTTATGGTGATAACGGAGCACAGTCCGTTTGACGGGACACCGACATTCACGCCCTCGGGCACAACCGGCACCCACGGAACACTTACTTTCAAAATGCTTGTAAAACCGTGTGGCGGAAATGAGGGTTTCAGGCCGGTGAAATTCGGAGATGAGAATGATGAGAGTAAGTATATTATCCCGGATGAACCTTAACCACACCGCCTCGTATAATATATTTGTGATTGTTTTTCAAGAAAATCACATAAAAAACTTGTTATCTCATAAGCCATATGAGATAATAGGCTTAGTACAGATAGAGGTCGTAGTTCACCACCTTGAAGCATTGTCTTCCTACCAAGGGATTACGCCTCTTCTTTACGGACTTATGCGTATGAGCTGGATAGCGTTCCATCGCTGTATAAGCAAGCATTTAATCATCTTTTACAAATCGTCTTCCCTTGAAGGCTTATTTACCATACTACAAAATCCACAATTATTTATATTTCAAAGTTCATGCTAAACTATATTTATTTTTCAAAAACCACTTGACTTTTATATGGTTAGCTCCTATTTTTAATTTTGTATTATTCCAATAACTAATGCTTTATCCGCAATATACTCCGTATTTATTGTATTATACCATTGCCCAACCGGTTTAACTTTATACACAATAGGTAAACCACCATATTGAGTCAACCCCGAATTTTATGTTTTGATTTTACTTTTGGCTCACATCCAATAAGCATTTCTGTCTGCCTTGACAGCAATTTTGTAATATCTGCCGATACAATTTTTTTGATATTTTCATTCTTCATAATTATCGCCTTCCCATAATTTTATCCAATATTCATGAAAACACTCATTACTACAACATAAATGTCGTACTGCTCTTGCCATTTCAATAATCGGTTTACCGCAGGCGCGGTTCACCACCTAAAATCGAAATACGTTTTATAAAACTTCTTACACCGTAAATGTTATGTATTGCACATTTGGATAATGTATGATATAATATTTGCAAAAACGCACATTCAAAAGAGGGAGAAAAATAAATGGATGTATTTATAAGCTATAGTTCAAAAGAATTTGATAAAGCATGTCTGGTTAAAAACACTCTTGCAAAAAACGGTATCAGTACATGGATGGCACCGGATTCCATACCCGGCGGCTCAAATTATACAAAGGAAATCCCATCTGCAATAAAAGCCTGCAAGGTATTTCTGCTGATACTGTCCGAAAATGCACAAAAATCAATATGGGTTCCGGCAGAAACCGAGCAAGCATTTAAGCATGAAAAACTTATTCTCCCGTTTGTCATTGACAAATGTGAGATTGCGGACGAGTTTGACTTTATGCTTTCAAGAAGCCAGCGTATAGACGCTTATGAACAAAAAGCAGATGCACTCGAGAAGCTGGTCACAAGGCTTAAAACTTTGTTGGGTGATTCTTTGAATTTTTTGCCACCGGAAATAGAATGCAGCACATGGGGGCATAATTACCACGGTTCAATTCGAGTTGATGATATTTTCACCCTACAGGGACGAGGACAAGTAATTGTAGGTCATGTTTTATCCGGAAGAATCAGCAATGAAGACAATATTATGATTCGGGATACAACAGCAAGCGTCCTCGCATTAGAACGCGATGGTCTTATTTTATCGGGCGCCGATGCTAAAAATGGACATGTCGGCATACTGATAAATTCATTTACCGCAAAAGTCGATAAGGGCGATACTATATATGCATTGCGCAAAGCATAGCTTTTAAACTGATATGGTTTTCAACCTTATGCCTTAACTGTCCGCATAAAATATGATATACCGTAAACATTCCCCCAAAAATGCAAAAAAAGAACAACCGCGTTTTTCAAAAACACGATTGTCCATATTAGGGGAAGGTATATTGTTTGCAGATATGATAAAATCATATCTACATTTATAATATACCACATATATGTGTATTTTTTGTGTATTTTTTGTTAACAACTGATTTTTGGTGATTTTATGAAAAAAAATGATATATACATGGTTGTTTTTTTGATATTTTTATCCGCATCATTATTTATATTTTGCAATATGCGCTCTGAAAGGGGCGACTATGCGGTGATTTATCTAAACGGCAAAGAATATGCGCGTCTCCCCCTGGCGCAAGACACCGAAACGGACATCAACGGGACAAATACTGTTTGCATAAAAAATGGTGAGGTTTTTATGCAAAGTGCTTCATGCCCAGACAAGATATGCATGCATCAGACTCCGCTTTCTTCCACCGGGCGCGACATCGTGTGTCTGCCAAATAAAGTAACAATAAGGGTTACATCACAAAAAAGCGGCCCTGCCGACGCAACTGCGAGGTGACGTACATGAACTCAAAAAAAATCACACAAATTGCAATAGTATCGGCACTTGCAATCATCTTTGGTTACATAGAAAACATGTTTCCCCTTCCTCTGCCTATATACGGTGCAAAGGTCGGCATTTCAAACGCCGCCGTTTTGAGTGCGCTCTATGTTTTTGGCATACCCTCAGCATTGGGGGTTATTCTTATAAAAACCGCGTGTTCTTCCCTTCTGTTCGGGAATCTCTCTGTTTTTGTATACTCATTCTGCGGCGGAGTCCTCAGCCTTTTGGTAATGGCTGTTCTGAAAAAAAGCCGTCTTTTCGGCATTGTCGGTGTCAGTGCCGCCGGGGGCGTTTTTCACAACATAGGTCAGCTCGTCTGTGCCATATTCATGCTTGGGTCGATAAATCTGATATACTATCTTCCGATATTGATAATATGCGGTGTTATTGCCGGGGTAATCATAGGCTTTGTGGTGAAAATCATTTTGAAACGTCTGAAAATAATATTCAGATAATTGTAAATCAAAAATTTTAAGGAGAGATTTTATATGTCTGTTGAAAAAGTAAAAAAATATTTTGAGGCTTTCGGTATTGATAGCAGAATAAAGGAATTTGACACTTCCAGCGCAACAGTAGATCTTGCCGCCCGTGCGCTGGGCTGTGCACCCGAAAGAATCGCAAAAAGCCTAACCTTCCGAAAAGACGGCGGCGTCATAATGGTTGTCGCGGCAGGTGACACAAAAATCGACAACAAAAAATTCAAGGCAGAGTTCGGGCTCAAGGCAAAGATGCTCACCCCGGACGAAGTGATTGAATCTGTCGGGCATGCCGTCGGAGGAGTGTGCCCCTTTGCCCTGAACGTGGGCGTTTCGGTATATCTTGACAAATCTCTGAAACGTTTTGAAACAGTCTTCCCCGCCTGTGGTTCTTCAAACAGTGCAATAGAGCTGACATGCGAAGAACTCGAAAAATATTCCGGATATGAAAAATGGGTTGACGTCTGCATAATCTGCTGATAAGTCATTTAAAATAAACAGGTGCGCTCCCCATTATCCGTTTGAAAACCGTGCTGAAATAATTTTGATTTGAAAACCCGAGCGCCGCGGCGGTTTCTTTGACGCTCACTCCGTTTTCAATCATTTTCACCGCGGTCTTTATTTTCATATTGTTAAAATACGCCATGACACCCATTCCGGAATAGCGCGAAAAGGTTTTTTTCAGGTTCACCTCACTCATGTGGCACATTTCTGCAATTTCACCCACAGAAAGATTTGTATTTATGTTATTTTCCATGACTTCTATTATTTTGGCATAGTTTTTTGCAGTCTGCGACTTTTCAATGCCGGGGGTATACGGCGGATTCGACAACCCTTCCAGTATAAATATTTCCAGTTCCTTCAAAATGATTTGATTTTTCGGGAAACTCCCCTTTTTCACCCCGATTGCATTGACCCCCGAAAACTCATAGCTTTCCCGGAGCCCCGTAAGGATTTCCGACGGCTTTTTCAGGTCGGAAACACCAAAGACCTTTGAACGGTATCGGGGTATTCCCGTTGCCGCAAAGCTGAATATTATAATTTTCGGGCGCGAATTTCCCTCGCTCCACAAACGGTGAAATTCCATAGGCTCATGGATAACCGCCTGCCCCTCCCCAAGCACAAATATGTCGCTCCCGGCAGTAACACCAAGCCTCCCTTCCAGCACAACAACTATTTCCCAAAAGTCATGATGTTCCCCCCCGAAATAGTAATTGATGTCAAAGCGCTGTGCAAAAGCAGTGTATATTGTTTTGATTGAAATCATCTCTGATGTGTCCACATATCCATACATGCGCCGCACCTCCCAAAAATATACAAATTTATATATTTTGTATACAATTTCGTATATACTTTTTATTTTAGATATGTTATTATAATACCATACTTGATAAAAAATGTCAACTGACGAAAGGATTGATTTGTATGAAAAAATTGACAGCAGTTGTCCTCGGATACGGCATGCGCGGCTCTGCATATGCAAAGTATGCGCTTGACAACCCTGAGCAGCTTGAAATCACAGCAATTGCAGAACCGGTGGATTCCAAGAGAGAAAACGCAAAAAAACTGCACAACCTCCCCGATGACAGGGTCTTCACCGACTGGAAACAGGTTTTGGAACAGCCGAAAATGGCTGATTTTGTAATCCTCTCCATGCAGGACAACATGCATTGTGAGCCTGCATTGCAGTGCATCGAAAAGGGCTATGATATTCTTCTCGAAAAGCCGATGGCTCCGACCGCGCACGAATGTAAGATGATTGCAGACGCGGCAGAGAAAAAAGGTGTCAAAATCATTGTGTGCCACGTTCTGAGATTCACGCAGTTTTTCCGCGTTATAAAAGATTTGATAGACTCTGACAAAATAGGCGACGTTATGTCCATTGTACATATGGAAAATGTCGGCAACCTTCACCAGAGCCACAGCTTTGTGCGCGGCAACTGGCGCAACTCTGCCGAGTCCTGCCCGATGATTTTGGCAAAATCATGCCATGACACCGATATACTGCAATGGCTTATCGGCAAAAAATGCAACAAAGTCCAGTCCTTTGGTTCGCTGTCATATTTCAATGAATCAAACAGACCTGAGGGCGCGCCCGACTATTGCATACAGGGTTGCCCACAGGCAGACACATGCTATTATAACGCTGTCAAGCTTTATTATGATGACAAAGACAATTCCTGGTTCCGCGGTGTTGCGGCGGACAAGGTCGACCCGACCGACGAGGACGTAAAAGAAGCAATAACACACGGTCCATACGGCAGATGTGTATATCACTGCGACAACGATGTTGTTGACCACCAGGTTGTCAACATGGAATTTGACGGCGGTGCAACAGTTTCTTTCACCATGAATGCCTTCAACAAGGGCGGAAGATTTATACGCATCTTCGGCACAAAGGGCGAAATATACGGAGCCATGGAAACAAACACTGTAAGCCTGTTCTCCTTTGACACCAGGGAAACCACCGAATATGACCTTGACAAAATAGGCGAAGGAATCATGAGCGGTCACGGCGGCGGTGACACAGGCATCATGGAAGATTTGATAAAATACTTTGGCGAAGGAATCATGACCAAATCAATCTGCCCCATTGCGACCTCATGCATGAATCACCTTATTTCTTTTGCGGCAGAGGATTCGCGGCTGAACGGGAATGTAATTAACCTTGACAAATACAAAAATGAGGTGTAAGATAATGGAAGAATATCTAAACGCATGGACTCCTGTCAAGACACAAAAAGGCAACAAACACTTTTCTGTTGAAGTATGGGGCAGATGCTATGATTTTGATGCCTCTCCCTTTCCGACACAAATCACAAGCCTTGGCAAACAATTGCTTTATGCACCCATAAAGCTCACCCCCGTGTTTGGAGAAAAGGAAGAAACATGGCAGGATTTTTCTTATGAAACATATTCTGCAAATGACGAGAAAGCAGTTTTTGTGACTTCTGCCGTCGCCGGGAACGTGGTGTGTGACACAGCGGTTACAGCAGAATATGATGGCTTCGTGAAAATTGATTTGAAAATCATGTCATCATGGCAATTTAGCGACCCTGTGCCAAAGCTTACGGGATTATACCTTGACATTCCCGTGAAAAAAGAATGTGCATCACTCATGCATTATTGGCCGAATGACCGCCAAAGCATAATACCCGCCGGGAATGTCATGAACAGCGGCAAAACGCATGACATGGTTTTCCCCTTCAAGCCTTATATTTCTCTGGGCAACAACGAAGTCGGGCTGGGCGTGTTCTGCGGTGAATCCGACAAAAATTTTATGCTCAATGATGCTGACAAGTGCATAGAAGTCAGCGATAAAGGCGAATATGTCAACATACGCCTGACTTTTTTGGAGCATATGCCCCAAAATTGGCTTGGCAGAAACGACCGTTGGGTTTCCGCACTAAAACCCATCACGTACACCGTCGGGTTCCATGCCACACCTGTGAAACCGATGAGAAAAAGCGATGAAGTTTACAAAATTGCGCACACCAATGATTGTATGGCGATGCAAAAAGAAAACAAAATCAATGAGAACTTTTTGGCAGAACTCAAAAATGCAGGTACCAAGTGGCTTGTTCTGCACGAAGAATGGAGTGCAATCCAAAATTACGGATTCCCATACAACACGGAATTGATAAAAAAATTCATAAAAGAGTGCCATGCGCGCGGCATAAAGGTTATGGTTTATTTCGGATATGAGTATTCTTCTCTGCACCCGGAATGGACAAAAAATGCCGAAAATTATCTCATCAAAACCACTGACGGAGAATTTACCGGCGGTTGGCAGAGAAAACCGCATCAGCGTGATTATATGGTATGCTATCACGGCGGTTACAGCGATGAGATGATTTCCCGCGTGTGCTATGTCATGGACGAGCTTGGCGTGGACGGCATATACACCGACGGCACCTTTGTCCCATGGGAATGTGCAAACACGGCACACGGGTGCGGCTATACCGATAAAAACGGCAATCTGCATACCGCCTTTCCTGTCCTGGCGGTGCGCGAGCATGTGAAAAAGCTTTATAAAGAAGTGCACAAGCGTGGCGGAATCATAGACACACACCAGAGTTCATGCTGTCTCATGCCGACGCTTGCTTTCTGCGACTCATATTATGACGGGGAGAATATCCAGGGCATGCTCAACAAAGACGACATGAGTTTTCTGAACATGGACGCGTTCCGTGCCGAATATATGGGTTCCAACTTTGGCATACCGGCAAATTTCATTGCATATACCAACGAAACACGTCCGATACAGACACTTTCGGCACTTACACTTCTGCACAATGTGCACTGCCGTCCCGGTGCCCTCCACCATGAAGAAGGCATTGCGGATTTGGGATACTGTTCAAAAATATGGCACATATTTGACGAATATGACCTGAACAACGCAAAATGGTACCCCTATTGGGACACCGCCCCGGTCACAGCAGAAGGCAGTGCATATGTTTCGGTATACGAAACACTAAATGCAATGGTTGCGGTCTGTGCAGATTTTTCAGACGTTGCAGGACATATCACACTTGACCTGCCGGGCGGAACAAAGTCTGTGAAAAATCTTCTCACCGGCGAAGTCTTTGCAGTTGAGGGCAGCAAAGCACAAATCAGTACAAAAATGTCAGAACTGAACATTTTGCTTATAGAAAAATAAATTTATGCCGCAATGCGGCGAAAGGATGAATTTTATGGACATGACGCTTTTGGTTATGGCGGCAGGCATGGGCAGCCGCTTTGGCGGATTGAAACAGATTGCCCCCATCGGGCCGCACGGAGAAGCCATTCTTGACTTCTCGGTATATGACGCGAAAAAAGCAGGATTCGGGAAAACAGTTTTTATCATCAAAAAAGCAATAGAAAAAGACTTCCGCGAATCAATCGGAAAAAGAATTGAAAAGCTGACAGATGTGGACTATGTATTCCAGGAAACGAACAAAATTCCCGATGAATTTTCAATGTATGCAAACCGCCAAAAACCATGGGGCACGGGACATGCTGTGCTTTGTGCAAAAGAAAAGATAACAACTCCGTTTGCAGTCATAAATGCAGACGATTATTATGGCGGCGAAGCATTTTCGCTGATACACAATCACCTTGAAAAAAGCCGCGAAATATGTATGGTTGGCTATCATCTTGAAAACACACTGACAGAGAACGGAACCGTCAGCCGCGGCATATGCCAAATTGAAAACGGGCATCTGAGAGATATCAAAGAGCACACAGCTCTTGACAAAAACTCCGGATTTCCCGGCGACACCATTGTTTCGATGAACATGTGGGGATTTATGCCGACGATATTTGATGCGCTGGAAAAAGATTTCCGCCTCTTCTTAGAAAACATTTCAAACCCGGAAAAAGATGAATTTTTCCTCCCCTTCGTCATTGACAAACTGATAAAAGAGCAAAACGAACCCGTTGCAGTTATCCCCACACATGAAAAGTGGTATGGGATAACATACAAAGAGGACTCAGAAAATGTCAGCCGTGCGCTGAAAAATATGATAGATAAGGGGCTTTACAATGGTATCTGATTTGAATTATATAATGAAACAATTTCTGCTTGACAGCGAAATAAGTCCGTATGGCGACGGACACATAAATCATACATATCTTACCACATCAAAGCAATACATCCTTCAGCGCATAAACACAAAAATCTTTACAAAACCGCAGGAGCTTATGGAAAACATATACAATGTAACCGAGCATCTGCGCAAAAAAATACTGGCAGAGGGCGGAAACCCTGACCGTGAAACGCTCACTATAATCCCGACGCTTGCCGGGGAAAAATATTACCGCACCGAAGATGACGAATACTACCGTGTATACAAGTTTATATCGGACACTGTATATTACAGCGTTGCAGAGCGCCCGGAAATATTGTACTATGCCGCAAAATCCTTTGGCAAATTCCAAAATATGCTGAATGATTTCCCGGCAGAAAAACTTTACGAAACAATCCCCGACTTTCACAACACACGTATGCGTTTTTCCCAGCTTCTCACAGCAATAAAGGAAAACCGTTCCGGCAGGCTGAAATTTGTGGAAAAAGAAGTAAATTTTGCCCTTGAGCAGGAATATATCGTGGACGAAATAACGAATGCCATCAAGGACGGCAGTGTGCCGCTGCGCGTCACGCACAATGACACAAAAATCAACAATGTCCTGTTTGACAAAGAAACAGGAGAAGGCGTATGCGTGATTGACCTTGACACGGTTATGCCCGGCTCGCTTTTGTATGACTACGGCGACGCGCTGCGCGCCGGCGGTACAACCGCGGCAGAGGACGAAAAAAATCTATCCCTTGTGTGGTTTGACATGGGTTCATACAGGCAGTTTACAAAAGGATATCTTGAAGAAATGCTTCCTGTCATGACAAAAAAGGAAATTGAACTTCTTCCCCTCTCGGCACGCATGCTGACATATGAATGCGGGATACGTTTCCTTGCAGACTATCTCAACGGTGATGTATACTTCAAAACATCACGTGAAGAACACAATCTTGACCGTGCAAGGACACAATTCAAGCTGTATAAAGACATGGAAAACAAAACCGAGGAAATGAACTCTGTCATTTCCGAATGTATAAAAAATCACTGATATCAGAAATGGAGGACTTATTTTATGCGTGTGATTTTATGTAACAATTATGACGAAATGTCTGTACAAGGGGCAAAGCTTGTGGCAAGCCAGCTTATGCTGAAGCCCGATTCCGTAATCGGATTTGCAACCGGCTCCACCCCTGTCGGACTTTACAAAAGGCTCATTGAGATGTACAAAGCGCATGATGTTGATTTTTCACATTCAATCGGCTTTAATCTTGATGAGTATTATCCGATTTCTGCCGATAACCCCCAAAGTTATCATTATTTTATGAAAAAGAATCTTTTTGACCACATAAACATCAAAAGGTCTTTCATACCGGACGGTTCCGCAAAAGACCCCGAAAAGGAATGTAGGCATTATGAAAAGCTTATAGAAGAACACGGCGGTATTGACCTCCAAATCCTGGGCATCGGTCAAAACGGGCATATAGGGTTCAATGAGCCCGACAACACTCTCAACACAGAAACGCACCTGACAAAGCTGACACAAAGCACAATTGAGGCAAACTCGCGCTTTTTCGACAGCATTGACGAAGTGCCGACCCATGCGATAACAATGGGAATATCAACCATACTGAAATCCAAAAAAATCATTCTGCTGGCAAGCGGAAAAAACAAGCATGCCGTGGTAAAAGAACTTTTGACAAACGACATCAACACCAACCTCCCGGCAACCATGCTGAAGGTTCACCCCGATGTTGTGCTGATTATAGACGAGGAGGCTTTCGATGGCTGATTTAGTCCTTAAAAACTGCCTTGTCCACAGCAAAATCACAGACATTGAAATTCTGGACGGAAAAATTTCAAAAATCGGCAAAACCGACCTTGATGGAATTGACATTTCGGGTAAGCAGGTTTACCCCGGGTTGTTTGACATACATTGCCACGGCGCCAATGGGTTTGACACCATGGACGGTGACAAGCTCCCCGAAATATCGGAGTTTCTGCTGAGGCGCGGCATAACTGCATGGCTGCCGACCACCATGACGATGAGCATGGAGGACATAAAAAGAGCAACCACGATGCCCGCCCGGTCAAACGGCGCCTCAGTCCTCGGGTTTCACATGGAGGGACCTTATATTGCAGAAAAATTTAAAGGAGCACAAAATTCCAAATATATCAAGGCGCCGAATCTTGATGAATTTTCAAAACTGGAAAACATCAAAATGGTTACACTCGCGCCGGAGCTTGCCGGGAGCACAGAATTTATCAAAAAATGCGGTGCTGTCGTATCCCTTGGACACACAGACTGCACATATGACCGAGCAATTTCTGCAATAGAAAGCGGCGCAAAGTGTTTGACGCACACCTTTAACGCCATGCCGCCGCTGCATCACCGCAATCCCGGTCCGATAGGCGCCGCTGCCGACAAAAATATATTTGTCCAGGTGATATGCGACGGTATTCATATACACCCTGCCGTTATCAGAATACTGTACAAGCTTTTCGGCAAAGAACGCATGATTCTGATAAGCGACGCGATGCGCGCCACCGGGCTTGACGATGGTGTATACAGCTTTGGCGGTCAGAAAATCACTGTTTCCCAAGGCATTGCACGCACAGAACAAGGTGCGCTTGCCGGCAGCACATCAACCCTCATGGACTGCGTGAAAAAGGCAATAGAATTTGGTATTCCCCAAGAAGATGCCTTCTTCATGGCAACAGCCACGCCTGCCTCCCTCATGCAGGTAAACAAGGGGTATATTGCCGAGGGATACGATGCTGACCTGATTATATTGGACGAAAAACTCAATCTTTGTTCTGTTGTCGCAAACGGAGAAATAAGAATCTGAGTATAAACCATAAAAAACCACGCCCGTCGGGGCGTGGTTTTTTTATGCAACAGCATTTTTTATTTAAACAAAGGTCCGTAATACTGGCACGCTCTGTAATCTGCGCCTTCTTTTTCCGAACCGAAACCTGCCCATGCATGCGGTCTGAAGATTTTTTCTTCCGGAACGTTGTGCATAGCAACAGGGATTCTCAGCATAGAAGCCATGGTTATGAGGTCAGCACCGATGTGACCGTGAACAGTTACACCGTGGTTTGCGCCCCAGTTTGCCATAACGCTGTATACATCTTTAAATGCGTCCTTTGATTTGTCCAGAATCGGAGCAAACCATGTTGTCGGCCATGTCGGGTCTGTTCTCTTGTCAAGAACATTATGTATTTCGTCAGGCAAATCTACCGTATAACCTTCTGCAATTTGCAGTGTAGGCCCTACTCCCTCTACAATGTTTACTCTTATCATTGTAATAGGCATTTCCGCATGTGTTCTGAAATGTGACGAGAAGCCGCCGCCTCTGAAGTATTCATAGTCGGCTCTGCACCAATCTGTAGCCTTCAGGCATGCATCGATGTCAGCGTCTGTCATATCCCACCACTGCTTCATTGTGCCGTTTCCGTCCTTATCCTTGCTTGCGCCTGTGCAGTCCATTGCGGTTGCACCGGAATTGATAAGGTGGATAATTCCGTTTTCTGCAACACCTGTGAGCTTTTCTCCGGTAACTCTCTCAACAGCCGCCGGGCTCCAGTATGTTCTTACATCGTGGAAGCAAGGTGCTTTGCCTGTAAGCAATGTTGCAAACATCATTGATATACCGTTCAGAGTATCGTTTTCTGTTGCAAACGGGAATGGCTGTTTCTTGCCGTTCCAGTCAAACGAAGAAGCAAGAATTGATTCGGTGAAGTCACCGTTCGGCAGCCAGTCTGTCCACATTCTCTGTCCCTGGAATCCGCCGACAACAGCGTTTCTTCCCAAAGCTTCTTCATTCCAGCCCATTTCGGCAAGTTTCGGATTGCCGTGGAGAATATCATTTACGATAATTGTAAACTTGGCAATAAATTCCCAATCCTTGTCAGCCGGGATAAACTTAGACTTTTTGATGATTTCAGGGAAGTTCTTCCCTGCATTCTTGTCAAAGCCTTCTTTGCAGTTTTCTTTAATCCATGCAAGCGCCTTTTCATATTCGTCTTTATCATAAATTTCAAGGTTGATTCTTCTCAAAACTTCTGTCAAATCTACCCATTCAGCTCTTAAGCCAAGGTATTTCTGCATAAAGTTTGCATCACAGTATGAACCTGCAATACCCATTGCAATTCCGCCGAGATTTACATAAGCCTTGTTCTGCATCCAGCCGATAGCCACAGCGCCCTTTGCAAAAGCAAGAATCTTTTCCGCAACGTCTGCCGGTACGGAATTGTCGCTTCCGTCCTGTACATCATGGCCGTAAATCGAGAATGCCGGCAAGCCTCTCTGTGCAAATGCCGCCATAACCGCCGCAAGGTAAACAGCTCCCGGTCTTTCGGTTCCGTTGAAGCCCCAAACAGCCTTTATTGTCCTCGGGTCCATGTCAAATGTTTCAGAACCATAGCACCAGCATGGTGTAACTGCCAGAGTTGCCACAACATTCTCTGTTGAGAACTGCTCTGCGCACTTTGCCGCCTCTGCGCCGCTGCCTATTGTGCAGTTTGAAATAACACACTGTACGGGTGTACCGTCAGGGTATTTCAGGTTGCTGCTGATAAGTTCTGCCGCAGCTTTTGCCATTGCCATAGTCTTTTCTTCAAGACTTTCTCTCACGCCTCCCCATCTTCCGTCGATGGTAGGTCTGATACCGATTTTAGGATAAATCATTTTATCTCCTCCTGCTATTTTTATTTATAGAAAACGCAATCCGCAAAGGTTTCCCCCGCAAATTTAAACGCAATCTGTGCTAAAATAGATTATAATATTCAAACACCTCTGTGTTTGTACCGTAAAATATGTCATCGCGGTTTGCAATAAGTTTGCAAAAATTCTCAATTATTTCCCAATTGTCCGCCACGTCAAATTCGTAGCTGTGCCCCCACAAATAAAAAATCTGCGGTTTGTCCGGTTTCATGGCAACAAAATGTTCTGCCAATTCCATAAGCTTTTCCTCCGCATGGTGGCATGTCGGCTTAAATCTGAGCAAATCCGATTGCAAATCAAAAGAATACGTACTCTTTGTTGTTCTGCCATAGTGCATGCCGATACTCTTGAGATAATCAACAATTTCATCGGTGTAATCGCCAAAAGCATATGCCATGCCCTGCACGCGCTTGTCAAACATGTTTTCCAGCGCCACAGCATCGTCAAAAAACTCAGCCTTCATCTGCTCTTTATTTTTCATCCCCGACGGGTGCAGATGCTCTGTGCCGTGAGAGGCAATCTCATGCCCGGCATACAACTGTTTCAAAGTATCAGGATCCATTCTTGCGACATCAAAACCCTTGTTATTCCAATGGTTTTCATGCGTTTGTATACCGCTGTTGAGGTTAAATGTGCACCTTATATTATATTTATTCAATATCTGCAAAAGTTTTTTGTCCGACTCAACACCATCATCATAACTCAGCGTAACAGCTTTCATCAGTCTGTCCATAGTTTTTCTCCTCATCCGCCGATACGGCAATTTTTCTCCGAATATTTTTCTGCCACAGCCAGAAGTTCTTCCATATATGCGTCCTCCATCGGGACAATGCCCTTCAGGGCATATCTGCGTCCCAACCCGGCATATTTATCTTCACCCATTCTGTGGTATGGCAAAAGATGCATATTTTTCACATTGGAGAGCGTTTTTACAAACTCGGCAATCTGCCTTATTTCCTCCGGCGTATTGTTGAATGTCGGAATCACCGGCACACGTATTGTGAGATTTGCGCCGCTTTGGTCAATTTTTTTTGCATTCTCCAGTATAAGCTTATTCGACTGCCCGGTAAATTCCTTGTGCTTTGCATCATTCACATGCTTTATGTCCATAAGTACATAGTCAAGCTCTTTTAAGTATTCCTGTATAACTTCAAACTTTGCAAATCCTGTTGTTTCGATTGCAGTATTTATCGCAGAATCATGTGCCGCCTTCAAAAGCGCCAAAGCAAACTGCGGCTGCAAAAGTGACTCTCCGCCCGACAGGGTCAGCCCTCCGCCCGAGCGCATATAATAGGGCATATCCTTCTTTACCTCTTCAATCACCTCGGCAACTGTCACATCACGTCCGATGATTCTGTCAGTTCCGCCAAAGTTCATTGTCTGGATATTAAATTCCTGTGACTCCGGGTTGCAGCACCATCTGCACCGCAGTGCACAGCCTTTGAGAAAAACTATTGTCCTTATTCCCGGCCCGTCATGTATGGAATACTTTTGTATATCAAATATTCTTCCCCGTACACTCATATAATCCTGCATAATTCACTGTTTCCTTCCGTCTCAGGCGTTGAATGCCTGTTCTGTTCTGTTTATGATGTCATCCTGCAAGGACTTTGAAAGTGTTGTGAAAAGTGCGCTGTAGCCTGCGACACGCACAACAAGATTTTTATAGTTTTCGGGGTGCTTCTGCGCATCAAGCAGGGTTTCACGGCTTACAACATTAAACTGCATATGCATGCCCTTTTGGTCGAAAAACGCCCTTATGTATGCAACAAATTTCATCAGCCCGTCATTGCCCTTCAGTGCGGAAGGATGGAATTTTTGGTTGTACAAAGTCCCGTTTGACGCAATCGCATGGTCAAGCTTTGCAACCGAATTTGCCGCCGAAGTCGGGCCTTTGACATCTCTGCCCGATGCAGGGCCCACGCCGTCCGCGACAGGCGTATTTGCCAGTCTGCCGTCCGGGGTTGCGCCGGTCTGGTGTCCGAGCGGAACATTTGCCGACACAGGGTATAGCCCCGCCTGATATTTTCCGCCTCTCGGATTGCTGTATTTTTCAAGCTCCCTGGTGTATACGTATGCCACTTCCCTTGCAAACAAATCTACTTCGGGGATATCGTTTCCGTATTTTGGCACTTCGTTTATCATCTGCAGCAGCTTATCATATTTTGCGCGCTCTTCCTTTGTCGCCACGCCGTCCAAAAACATTTTGAGTATGGTTTCGATTTGCTGTTCCGAGACCTTTTTGCCCTTTTCCATCAGACCGCTTACGACCTCTGCCGTTGCCGCCTGTGCCGCCTCGGGGGTATATCCTCTGCCGAAGTTTTTCGCCAGCGCTTCCTTATATTCTCCGATTGTGACCTTTTTCTCCTCATAAACCAATTTCCTTATTGCATAAAGCGAGTCGGTCACATTTGCAATCCCAAAGCCCTGCGGCCCTGTGAAGTTATATATTGCTCCGCCCTCCTGGATTGTTTTTCCGCGGCCTATGCAGTCCTCAATCATAGATGACTGATACGGCAGCGGGCATCTCTCGCCGTGCGCAATGTCGATTGCATTGTCTGCATTCACCAAAAGCCCGATGTTATATTTCATCTGCTTTTTATATGCATCAAAGAACTCCTCAAAGGTTTTCATGTTTTCCACATCGCCTGTCCTTATGCTGATGAGTTCACCCTTGTCATATCCGTCCGAGAAAACCAGTTCCAGCGGACGGCACATATTGAAAAACGCCGCGTCATGCCAGCCGTCTGTCTTGCCCGATTTCTGCGGTTCCACACAGCCGATAATGTTATATTCTCTTGCGTCCTCCAGTGTGAGTCCGCGGCTCATGAGTGCAGGGATTATGACCTCGTCATTATAATATGCCGGCAAACCCACCCCTGTCCGGGTGAGCTGTGCACACTTAAGCAAAAATTCCGTCGGCGTGCCGTTCCACACCCTCACCGAGAAGGACGGCTGCGGAAGCTGTACATGCATTGACGCCTGAACACACATATACGACAAATCGTTTGTCGCGTCCATGCCATATTTGTCCTGTCCGCCTGCGCACAGGTTCTGGAACAGGCTGTACCCGGCAAAACCTTCTGCCGAGGCGGCATCACGCACTTTGTTGAGGTCGTTTAATTTCACCCATATGCAATCCATAAGCTCCTGTGCAAACTCTCTTGTTATGAGTCCGTTCTCTATGTCTTTTTTGTAGTATGGGTACATATACTGGTCAAAACGTCCCGGAGAAATCGAGTGTCCGCTTGATTCAATCTGTATAAGCATCTGTATAAACCAAAAACTCTGGCACGCCTCCATAAAGTTCTGTGCCGGATTTTCGGGGACATTTGCACAATTCTGGGCAATTGCCATCAGTTCCTGGCGGCGGATTTTGTCCGTACACCTCTCAGCCTCTTGCAAAGCCAGTTCTGCATATCTCTTTGCATATGCGATGACAGCCTCACAGCTGATTATAACAGCATTCAAAAACTCGCTTTTCTTTGAATAATCCGCGTCATACACATTTGTACGCGCCAATTCTTCTTTTGTCTCCTTTATCAGCCCTTTATATCCGATTTGCAGAATTTTGCCGTAATCGACAGTAAAGTGTCCGATTCCGTTGTAAAAATAGTTCCCCGGGGTGAAGATGTTATGTTCTATTGCCCTCACCGTTTCGGGAGCCATATATGAAAGTGCCAGCTCACTTGTTGTTTTCCCCTTCCAGTAAGGGTAAATTTTCCTCAGCACAGCCTTGTTTTCTTCAGAAATATAAAACGGGTCTGCTTTTCTTGTCGCAACAGTGTCAAGTTCCGCTTCCAGCCATTCATACGAATATTCCGGGAAAAGCTGACAGCTTCTCGGGCTTTTTGTTGCGCTGCCGACAATGAGCTCCCATCTTCTTATCGTGATTGGGATATTTTCAAGAATATGCTTGAATGCAAGCGCACGCCTGCGAACAGTCGGCATGCCCTCCGTCTGCTTATAACTCTCTGTTATAAGAACTGCACGGTCAACCTCTATCTCCGGCATTTTTTCATACAAATCATTTTTAAGAATTCCGATACGTTCCGAAATCGGAATGTCAACCGGTGTAAATTCAGCCATATCATAACCCTCCTTATGCTTTCGGCATTTTTCTGTCCGTAAATTTCACCAAACAAAACAAAACCAAATTTTTACCAAGAAAACCAATTTTGCAATTACCCTCTGCATCTTTGCGGGGGGTATCGGGGGTGCCTCCCCCTGCTTTAGCTATTTATGTCAAGCAAACGCACCAAAGCGTTTGATATCCGAAACCCTAAATATTATAACACATCGGATTCTATATTTCAATAGAATTTTGGAAGATTTTTATTATTTTACGGCAAGTTTGGAAAACGATACTTATGCAGAAAATCATTCTTCGGGTTGCCGGTGCGTCAACATCAGTTTTTCAGAGCCGCAAAAACTTTAAACACTCCGTTTTTGTCATCAATTTCAAAAAAACCGTGGTTGTTTTTCAATATTGTATCCACGCTCTTCAGCCCCAACCCCGAGCCGTCCGCCTTTGTTGTTCGAAAAAATTTCCCGTCCGCCTTTTGCAATGTTCCCTCATAATCATTTTCTATATTCAGCAAAAGCTGACAATTCATGTGCCTTATATCGATTTTAATATAGCTTTTTGCCGCCTCGACGCTGTTTTCAAAAAGATTTGACAACATCACGCAAAACTCCGCCTCGTCACAAAGTATCTTTTCAGGCATTTGTATTTTGTGCAAAAACCTCAGCCCTCTTTTCCTTGCCTCGGTGCAGTATTGCACCAAAACAGCATTCACCAGCGCATTTTTGCAGAAAATATTTTCCCCTGCCGCCTCTGTTTGCGCGCGTTCCCGTCTTATAAAATTCTTTGCCCCCTCGACATCTCCGTTTTCAAGATAGCCCATCAAAACCGTGTTGCGGTGGCGTACATCGTGGCGGAAAATCCTTTCCCTTTCTCTGCCTTGCAGATAAAATTCATACTGCTTTTTCTGCAAAGCAAGCTGTTCCCTCATGTTTTGTGCTAAAAGCTTTTTCTGTGCCGAATCGTGTGCTGTTTTGAAAGCATAAAACATAAGCACATAAACCAATATCATCAGCACATGTATTGTCATCAGAACAACATAATTTTTCCCCAAGCCGTGAAAAACGCCAAAATAATACTTCACTACGCATATAAGAACTGTAAACCACACGGGGATAAATAAAAAAATCCACCAGTTTATTGCCGATTTTTCCATAACAGCCTTGTGTTTTTTCTTCAAAAATTTATTGTACAGAACAAAATATCCGCACAGCAGCACCGCCCTGAACACTGTCAGAAAAATATCGCTGTCAAATGTGCAGTCATTCAGCATCATGGAAAAATCCGAAATAATTTCATAAATATTTATCCACAGCCAAAAATTGAAAACAGTTTTTGAAACCCCATCGGCGGTAATCAGCATAATCATCAGAAAATACGGTAGTCCTATGGTAAACACCATAACCTCATGAAAAAAGGGGCTTCCGAAATGTACGGCAATATATGCATTGACAGCAAAGCAAAAAACGGCAACAGCGGCAAAGCATGCATATGCATATTTTGCCGGAAGCCGATAATTCATCATTGAATACCCGTCTATGGTGCAGATGAAAAGAGTAATAAAAAGCGGTATAACTTCTTTTATGCCGTTCATTCCGCCACCTCCGGAGAAAAAACATAGTCAAAGTACGCTTTTTTTGCGCTTTGGAGATATGTCCTCGAAATTTTTATTATTTTCCCGCCCGTGAGATAAAATGTATCATTTTCTATGCTGTCAATGTGCTCTATATTGACAATATAGCTCTTGTGGCAGCGGCAAAACCCGTTTGCCGTCAAAAAAAATTCATAGTCGGCAAGCTTCCCCGAAATCTCAATTTCTTTGTTTCCCGTCAGCGTAAAGATAACCTTGCGCAGATTGCTTTCCACGCACTGTATGTTGGAAAGCAATATTCTTGTTTCCGTGCCGGAATATGTAATCTTAATGTATTGTTTTTTCTTTTTCTTTGACATAAGCCTTTTCATGCATTCCTCAAGCAGTTTTTCGTCAATGGGCTTTAACAGATAATCAAAAGCCGGCACACGATAACTCTGCACGCCAAATTCCTCGCTTGAGGAAACAAAAACAACAGGGGTATCGCCGTCGCTTTTCCTGATGAGCTCTGCTGTTGCCATTCCGTCAATTTTCGGCATCAAAATGTCCAGAATAATCACATCATACGGTATGTGACCATGGCTTTTCACAAGTTCACGTCCGTCATCAAATTCATTGACCGCCAAATCTCCGACAATCTTGCTGAGCTTTTCTATTATTGTTTGCCTTTCGGCTCTTTCATCATCGCAAATCGCTATCCTCATGATAATATTCCTTTTCCGCGCGCACGCCGTCCTCTGCCTCTGCACAGATTCCGGCATTCTTTTCATCAATTATAGCATATTTAAAATATAATGTCAATCTGCCGTTTTTGGTTCCGGCACAAAATTTTATATTTTTTTTAAAAAAACACTTGATTTTTCCCGTGAATTGTGATATCATGTTATGGTTAATTACGGATGGTCCTCTGCCTCGGTCGGCACGAACGTCTATGAAATGAGAGGAGGGCTTAATGATGAACTCAAATGAAATCATTAGTGCTTTGACAAAAGACCAAATCAGAACCGATTTGCCCCAACTGGACATCGGTAACAATGTTAAGGTTTACCAGAAGGTAACAGAAGGTAACCGTACAAGAACCCAGATGTTTGAGGGCACAATCATCAAAAAGCAAGGCGGCGGCATCGCTGAAACATTTACCGTAAGACGTCTTTCATACGGCGTCGGTGTTGAAAAGACATGGCCGGTAAATTCACCTAACATTGAAAAAATTGAAATTTCAAGAAAAGGTAAAGTCAGACGTGCAAAGCTGTACTATCTGCGCGACAGAGTTGGTAAAGCTGCTAAAGTTAAGGAAAAGATTTGAGTTTTTCCTTTTGTAAACGGATAAAGGGGAGAATCTTTTCTCCCCTTTATCCGTTTACAAAAATTTATCGGATTATCCCGGATTTTGTCTTGAACGTATGCCGCAGCCCGGCAGAATGGAGAATAACTATGAACGATAACATAAATGACAACACAAATGAACATATAGATGAAGAATATACCGATTCTTTCCCTTCACCCGAAAAAACGGCGCACGCCGCGGCGGTTTCCGAAAAGCACTTCAACCTTGGGAGAGAGATTTTTGAATGGTTTTATACAATAGCCATTGCTTTGGTGATTGCTTTTATCGTCAAAGGTTTTCTGTTTGACATGGTAAAGGTTGACGGCGAGTCAATGTTCCCGACACTGCACGACGGCGACCGTCTGATTGTGCGCAGGATTGCATACACTCCGTCACAGGGCGACATAATAATACTGGACTCAGCGGCGGAAAGACGAAACGAATATTATGACAACATAAAAAAAACAACAGGCAAAACTTATTCCGCAGCCGGCAAATTCTTCAATTATTTTTCACTTGACAAGTCGTTTAGAACAAAATATTATGTCAAAAGAATAATTGCCCTCCCCGGTCAGACGGTGGACCTTGAGGACGGGAAAGTCTACGTCGACGGAAAAGAACTTTCCGAGTCATATTACAGCGGAGAAACATATATAACGGACGTATCGGTGGAATTTCCCCAAAAGGTCAAGGAAGGGCATGTTTTTGTGATGGGCGACAACCGTTCCAACAGCACGGACAGCCGTTCTTCAAGGCTGGGACAAGTGCCGTACGATGCCATCATGGGCAAGGCAATATTCAGACTGTTGCCCATCAATTCCATAGGCACACTTTAATCACGATGCAAAAATCCGTCTGACTCTCTCGGGCGGATTTTTTTTGAAAAAGGAGAAAATCATGCAGCAAATACAATGGTATCCCGGTCACATGGCAAAAACACGCCGTCTTATCGAAGAAAACCTGAAACTTATTGATGTTGTTGTGGAAATCACAGATGCACGTATCCCGTTCTCGGGCAGAAATTCGTGCTTTGACGACATGATAAAAAACAAGCCGCGGCTGATTGTGATGAACAAATATGACCTTGCAGACAAAAATGTCAGCGATTCATGGATAAAGTATTATGAAAACATCGGTATAAAAGTCATACCGATAAGCTGTTCCACCGGCTTTGGTGTAAACAGGATTATCCCTTCGGCACAGGCATTGATATCAGACAAAATCAACCGCGAAAAAGAAAAAGGACTCACAAGGGCCCTGAAACTGATGATGGTCGGCATACCGAATGTCGGGAAATCCACATTAATAAACCGCCTTTCAAAAAAGGCGGGCACAATAACCGGCGACCGCCCCGGCGTCACCAAAGGCAAGCAATGGATTCGCCTCAAAGAAGGTGTGGAACTCCTGGACACCCCGGGGATTCTGCCGCCGAAATTTGAAGATGAAAAGACCGCAAAAAACCTTGCATGCACAGGTGCAATCAAAGACACGATAATAAACACCGAACTGCTTTCTTATTCCCTGCTGGAATATCTGCGTGACAACTATGCCGCAGAGCTGAAAACACGCTATAAGCTTGATGACATCTCGGGCATGGAGGGCTATGAACTGCTCGAATATATAGGCAGAAAACGCGGCTTTGTCATCTCGGGCGGCGAGATTGACACAGAGCGCGCCGCAAACATGGTTCTGGATGAGTTCCGCTCGTGCAAAATCGGGAATATTACACTGGAAAAAACACCCGAAAGCGAAGCATAAAGGCAAAAAAATAACGGTGCCGTGCACCGTTACAAAACAGCTTACTCAACAATGAATCTCTTGAGTTCAGCCATAAAATCATCACAGTCATCACTATGAACTTCAACCTTTATCGGCTTTGACAAATTCAGGCTGAATATACCCATTATTGATTTTGCATCAACAACGTATCTTCCCGATGTAAGGTCAACATCAAAATCATACTTTGATACGATGTTCACGAAATCCTTAACATCATTGATTGAGTTAAGCATCAGATAAAATGTTTTCATAAAAACAATCCTCCCTTTAAATATGTCTTGAAAGAATGTCAATATATTCTTTCAAGAATAATAATACATCTTTTTTTATATATAGTCAAGTAAATATTGAAAATTTAATTAAAAATTAACATATTTTTTATAATCTGCACTGCATATTTCTTTGCGGTGCCGTTTCTGAAAGGATAATGAAAATGAAAACCGCAGCTTTTTACACCTTGGGGTGTAAAGTTAATCAATACGAAACAGAGGCAATGGCAGAACTTTTCAAAAACAGCGGCTACAGTATCCGCGGCTTTGACGAGGTGTGCGATGTGTACATAATAAACACCTGCACCGTCACCGGCATGAGCGACAGAAAATCGCGCCAAATCATACGCCGTGCACGGAAGAACAACCCCGATGCTGTCATTGCCGTGACGGGCTGTTATGCGCAGACTTCGCCCGATGACATACTGAAGATTGACGGCGTAAACATCGTTGCCGGCACAAATGAACGCAGTAAAATTGTCGAGCTTGTCGAAAGTGCTCTGCCCGGCGCGCGCATACGCCATGTGCACGAAATCATGGACGCACATGATTTTGAAGAGCTTTCTATAAGCACCTATTCCGAGCGCACACGTGCATATATAAAAATTCAGGAAGGCTGCAACCAGTTCTGCACCTATTGCATTATTCCCTATGCGCGCGGCCCCATACGCAGCCGCCGCCCCGAAAAGGTCATGGAAGAGGCAAAAAAACTTATCAGCAATGGTTTTTCCGAAATTATTCTTACCGGGATACATGTCGCCTCTTACGGCGCCGACCTCGGCGGCACCGACCTCGGCAAACTGCTCTTGGAGGTAAATTCCCTTGAAGGCTTGAAGAGAATACGCCTGAGCTCCATAGAGCCCATGACTCTCAATGATGAATTTATCCGTTCCGTTGCCGCGTGCGACAAGCTGTGCCATCATTTTCATCTTTCACTGCAAAGCGGCTGTGACGAAACACTGAAGAGAATGAACCGAAAATATACCACCGCGCAATATAAATCTATCATCGACGGGCTACGCGGCGCATATCCCGACGTCGCAGTCACGACCGACATCATGGTGGGCTTCCCCGGGGAAACAGACGAGGAATTTGAAAAAACGGCAGAATTTGTAAGAGAAATTGACTTTGCTGATGCGCATATTTTTCAGTATTCCCCCCGAAAGGGGACTCCGGCGGCAAAACGCAAAGACCAGATACCGCCCGAGCTCAAGGAAAAGCGCAGCAAAATAATCGCAGAAATCACAACAAAAAGCCGCGACAAATTTCTCCGCTCATTTATAGGCAAAACGGCAGATGTTCTTTTTGAACAGCCCACACACGACGGCTTTTTTGAAGGCAAAACCGACAACTACATCACAGTGGCTGTGCCATATCACGAAAATCTTTCGGGAAAATATGCAAAAGTATGCCTTGATTCAGTAAAGGACGGAATCATCTACGGCACACTTGTATGATGCACAAAAAACGACTGCAATTTTACAACAAAAAGAGGCTGATTAAAAAGTCAATTGACTTTTTAATCAGCCTTCTTTATTCAGCTGCAAAAATAATCCTCTGGCTGTCTTTTTGTGGCTTTGAAAATGCAAAGTCTGCATAAAGCGTCACTTTTGAAAATCCCGCGGCCTTAAGCATATCCGTCAGCATGCGCGCGCTGTAGGCACGCTGAAGGTGTCTTTCGGAAAATTTTCTGTACAGCTTTCCCTGCTTTACAAAAAAGTTCAAATACATATCCGAAAGCTTCATTTTTTCAAAAAAACGGTTTTCCCAAGAATAGAAAACCTTGTCATCATTATGTATGAAAGTATTGTTGCCTATCACTTTTGAGAGTTTGTATTCCGAGCTTATGTCAAAAATCACAATCCCTCCCCTGTTTAGAAAACATGTTTTTATCCTGTGAAACATATATGCAAGCGCTTTTGGATTCAGGCAATAATTCACCCCGTCAATCATGCACAAAAAAGCATCCGCCGTGCCGTATAAATCAAGCTTTGTCATATCCTGATTCAAAAAAAGTATATCCCTGTCGGTGGCTTTTTCCCTCGCCACGCTGAGCATGTCAAAGGACTTGTCCACGCCAATCATGTCATACCCGCGCCTTGCCAAGGGTATCGTCAGGTTCCCTGTGCCGCATGCCAAATCGACAACCATATCAGGGTCTTTCCCATGCAGTGCAAATATGTTTTCCACAAAATCCGCAACCTTTTCATAATCAATATCCGGCTTCATCAGAGAATCATATATGTCGGAAAAAGCCGTATAGCTATTCATTATTTTTCAGCCTCTCTATAACCATTTTGTACCCGTCACTGCCATAGTTCAGCGAACGGTTTACACGGCTTATCGTCGCCGTGCTTGCGCCTGTTTTTGCCGCTATGTCGGTATAAATCTTGTCATCATCAAGCATCAGCGCCACATCAAAGCGCTGGCTCATAGACTGCAATTCGGGAATAGTACACAAATCATCAAAAAAACGCCGACATTCATCTTCTGTTTTCAAAGTCAAAATCGCTTTGAAGAGATTATCTATATCTTTACCGGTCAATTGTTTATTCACTTTTATTCACCTCATTTATATTTTAACACAGCAAAGCGCGAAAGTAAATAGTTTTGTATAAATAAAAAAATATATGTGCATAATAACACAAAAATCAGAGGCAAATTTAATTGTACACCCCTTATCCGCCCATGAATAAGGTGTGTGTTATGTCCGTGGGCAGAAAGGCTATGAAACTTTATGATATTAGTGATTCGTACAATATTGCTCTATGCCCTGGTCATCGTTTCGCTCCGCATCATGGGCAAGCGCCAGATTGGCGAAATGCAGCCCTCGGAGCTTGTCGTTGCGATAATGATTTCCGACCTGGCAGCAGTCCCCATGCAGGCCATAGACATTCCGCTTATCACCGGCATAATCCCCGTCCTCACCCTGATTGTGGCAGAAGTCATAATGTCGTTCATCAGCCTCAAAAGCCGCAAAATCCGAAAATTTATATCGGGCGAACCAAGCATCATAATCTATAACGGCCACATCAACGAAGGAGAACTCGGGCGCCTGCGTTTCAACATGAATGATTTGCTGGAACAACTGCGCCTAAGCAATTATCCCAACATCTCCGATGTTGACTGCGCCATAATGGAAACAAACGGAAAGCTGAGCATAATCCCCAAATCATCAGCAAAAAATGTTACGCTTTCCGACATCAACATGAATCCGCCCCAGGAAAAATTGCAGCACCTCATCATTTCCGACGGCGAAATCAACGTCAGAGAGCTACAAAAAATCGGCAGAAACGAAGACTGGCTGGAAAAAGAGCTAAAAAAGCAAAAAATGCAGAAAAAAGACGTTTTTTTTGCTATATATGACCAAAACAGCGGTTTGATTTTGCAGAAAAAGGGAGAGGAGGACAAAGGAACATGAAGAGCTTTGTAGTTGCTATAATCATCGCTGCCGCTGTCATAAGCGGTTCATTGTTTTCCACCCACCAAATCGAAAAAGTTTCCGACATGCTTTCTGTCGAAAATTCCGAAATCACGGAATTTCTGAAAAATGATGATTTTGAAAAAGCCCTCCGCCTGACAGAGGATATGGAGGACTATGTAAACAAAAAAAAGCTTTCGCTTGCAATCATAATGGACCACAGCGACCTTGACAAAATCGAGCTGAGCATCGCCGAGCTGAAAGGATATGTGGAAGGCAACATAAGAACCGATGCCCTGGCAAAATGCAGTATGCTTGACGTTCTTCTGCGCCATATGCCAAAAAATTACAATCTGAAAATTGAAAATATCTTATAAAATTTCGCAGTTCGCCGCCATACCGGCAAAAACCATAAAAATTTACATTTTGTTCACACACTTTGCCGCAAAAGGTATTATAATATACTCATAGTATGTTACAGAAAGGATTTTTTATATGAATGAGTATAAATGGTATGACGGCAAAGTGATTTATTCTGGCGATTCGGAGCCCCATATCACCGAGCCGCCGAAAAAACACCACACTGCCCCGCCCTGGCTGGTGTCTTTGGCGATAACACTGCCCATCTGCCTGCTCACTGCGGCGGCATGTTTTTCTTTCACCATAGGTTCACGCATAATCAAACCCATCAAGAATACCGCCACGTGGGACGGTCACGGCAGCATCACAGTCGAACCGTCGCCGATTGACAGTGCAAAAGCGCAGGCGGCGCTCTCGTCGGTTGTAAACATCAAAAATTCCGGCGAATCCGGCGGATTTTTCGGTCAGACGCTCTCTTTAGGCGAGGGTTCCGGGGTTATATTGAATGCTGACGGGTATATCTTAACCAGTGCCTCGGTCATAGAAAACGAGGGCAGTGTAAAAGTTACATTGCAAAACGGAAAAAGTTATGACGCGGAGGTTTACAAATCAGACCCCGCAAACAATGCGGCAGTCCTGAAAATTTCCGCCGAAGGGCTTGCGCCGATTACTGTCGGTGATTCCTCTGCCCTCTCGCTCGGCGAAGCAGTGGCGGTAATCGGGAACCCCATAAATGAAAATCTTTCCAACCCCGTGACCGGCGGTACAGTCAGCGGAATCAACAATGGCGTCCGTCTGCAAAGCGGACAGACAGTGAACATTCTGCAAATTGATGCCTCTGCAATCACAAACAGTGTCGGCGCGCTGGTTCTGAACAAAAACGGTGAACTTGTCGGCATCACAACCGCTATGATTTCAAACCCGTCCTCCGAAATAGGAATTGCAACCCCGATAAACGACCTTTCCGAGCTTTTGGGGAACATTGTCACAATAAACGGGACGGTTTCGTCCGGCTTGACAATAGGCATAACCGGCAGTGACGACGGTCACGGCGTCATAGTCGAGGCCATAGCCGAAAATTCACCTGCGTCAAAAGCAGGGTTCAAAATCGGCGACCTGATTGTCAAGGCAGACGGGAATGCCATCACTTCGATAAACGACATCAACGCTGCAAAAAATCTCCACAAACAGGGCGACACCATGACATTCACCATATACCGCGATGGTGAAATGCAAGAACTGAGCATTGTTTTTGAATAAATTATTTTAACAAAAAAAATCCACAGAATTTTAAATTCTGTGGATTTTTTTTTGTTACTTTCTTTCCGGCGGCTGTACCATCGGGCAAACAAGCTCTTCTGCCCTATATTCCGGATATGCCCATCTCACTGCATTCTTAAGCACAAGTTGTACCTCCGGGATATAGTATGTCGGACAAGACTCATGTCCCGGCTGGAAATAGAAGATTTTCCCGTTTCCTCTCTTGAAACAGCAACCCGACCTGAACACTTCTCCCTGTTCATACCAGCCGATAAGAACAAGTCTATCCGGCTCCGGTATGTCAAATCTTTCGCCATACATCTCTTCATGCGGAATTTCAAAGTATTTGCCAAGTCCCTTTGTAATCGGGCTTGCCGGGTCAACAACCCATACTCTCTCAAAATCTCCCGATTCTCTCCAGCAAAGGTTGCATGTGGTTCCCATCAATGCCTTAAACGGTTTTGAATGATGTGCGGAATGAAGGAATATCATACCCATTCCTTTCAAAACAGACTGCTGCACCCTTGCGACAACTTCGTCGTGAACTTTGTCATGAGCACAGTGCCCCCACCACATCAGCACATCTGTGTCGTCAAGCACTTCCTGTGTAAGTCCGCATTCCGGCTCATCAAGGGTTGCTGTCCTCACGACAATATCCTCTTCTTTGCCCAAGAAGTCAGCAATTGCCTTGTGTATGCCCTCGGGATAAATTTCCTTCACAATGCCCATTTCCTTTTCATGGACAAATTCGTTCCATACTGTCACTTTTATCATTTCTTCTTCTCCTTATCATTAATTATTTTAGGTAATTGTAAAATGTAAATTTTACAATTAGCCACCGCATCTTTGCGTGGGTATCGGGGGTGCCAATCCCTGATTGGTAATCAAAAATGACGACATGTGCGTCATTTTTGGCTGAAATAAAAAGTTTCAACTTGCTGTAAAATTAAAATCAGCCGGAACTTTTTATTTCTACCCAAGAATATTAATTGGAAAACATTAGTTTTACAATTACCTAATTAATTATTTATGCCACACTTTACCTACCTGATCATTTTTAGCGCTTCCATCTGTTCTTTGTCAAACGAGCCATCGGGGTAGACCTTGATATCAATGGTTGTCACCGCACCATTTTTATGTGCACGGTTTACATAATCACGTAAGTATCCCCCCGAAACCAAAAGCCCGGTTGAACACCAACCGACCATATTGTCACACTCCGGCGAATCATTACTGTATCCGAGAGTAATCAGCCGGTGCATCTGAGCACCATCAACAAAACGCCTGTCGGGGATATAACAAAATTCATTGCTCTCACCCGCCGTAAAATCCTCGTTGCCCCATTTCTGCGGGCATTGCGCAAGACGCACACCGTTGTTGAACGCGACAATTGCGTTTGAATTTCCTTTTCTCACCGCATTTTTGTATATATCCAGGATTTCGGGGGTATAGCCTATATAATCATAGCAACCGTCAATCCACCAGCCTTTGATTTTATCGCCGTAGCGCACAGTGTATTCCTCCAAAACCGCCGCCCAGTTTTCAACAAACCGTTCCGTTATCTGCAAAATGTGTTCTTTCAAGTGATACCTTCCGTCGTCACCGAGCACCCACATACCATCCACGTCATAATAGCCCATTTTTGTGCCTGCCTGCTCGTCCAGGTGGGGGCCGTCGCCTGTGTAGTACAGATACAAATCAATTCCGTATTTGTCGAGTGCGGCGATTAAGTCTGCTATCGTATCGCGCTCGCAGCAAGCCTCTCCCGGCTTATAACCCGTTATACGATTATATGTATCGTTTGGTGCAAGCATATATTTTGTGCCCTGCATTACTGTTATGAAATAATACCCTGCCCCGACCTCGTGCAATTGGTGCGCCACCTTTTCAACGTCAAAATTTCTTGTTTTGATGTTCCAGTCAGCTTCCCCGTCCAATAAAAAGTGATTGAAAATGCCCCATTTGCATCTGTAAAATCTGTCGCAGATGTGTGCCATAACATTTTCTCCTTACAGATAATTTTTACATATTATATCAATTCGGTGGTAAGATGTCAAAGGAATATTTTAATATTTTTTATGGAAAATATCAATCAAAATTCTTATCTTACCACCGATTTTATTTTTTTCTAAACAGGTCAAATATTCGTCTTGACAGCTTCCTTCTTCTCCCACGATTCAAAAGAAGCTTCCATGACCTTCATGACTCTCAAAGCCTGTTCCGGCTTTATTGTGAGTTCCGCTTTGCCTTCTATTGCGTCAATAAGCTGGTCGTATGGCACGGTCAGATTGTCAACAACATCTTTCGGCTCCGATATCTCAATCGTTTCAACAGAACGCTCGTTTCTCGGCGCCATTGTCTTTGTGGGGCCTGCTTTTGTATAAACAATTTCTTCTCCCCACCGGTCCTCTTTGTCTATGCATCTCACGATTTTTCCTTCGCAGTTCCAGTCGTCAATCTGCAGTGTACCGCGTTCTCCCAAGACATACCATCTCGGGTGGGTTATGTAATTGTTTGTCGCAACTTCCACACGCGCCTCAAGTCCGCTTTCAAAAGTCATAACCAGTCTGAAATTGTCATCAACCTCCGGATATTGGATACTGTTCATGGTGCAGAACACATTGACAACCTTTTCGGGAACCATATACATAATCTGGTCAATCAGATGCACACCCCAGTCAAGCATCATGCCGCCGCCGAGTCTTTTTATGGTTCTCCAGCCTGTCGGCATTCCGCGCGAGCCTTCAACTCTCGACTCAATCACATACGGCTTGCCAATCAAGCCTTCCTCCACCTTTCTCCTCATCAGGACAAAATCTCTGTTTGTTCTTCTGTTCTGGTCTATGGTGAACACTTTTCCTGTTTTCTTTGCCACTGCCATGATTTCTTCCAATTCAGCAGAGCTGATTGTGACCGGCTTTTCGCATATGACATTTTTGCCTGCCTCCAAAGCCGCAATCGCCAAATCCTTGTGCACTTCATTTGAAGTGGAAACAAGGATTATGTCCAATTCCTTGTCCGAAAGTATTTCGTCAAGAGAATTGTAAATTTTGAGTCCCTTTTTGAGTGCCAACTCATTCTTTTCGGGGTTTATGTCATATATTCCGACAAATTTTGCACGCTTATAATTTTCCTGTTTAAACGTGTCCACATGCCAATTTGCCATGCCGCCGAAACCGATGATTCCTACTTTATATTCTGCCATTTTTAAGCCGCCCTTCTTTCACCGCTTCCCTGGGCACAAAAACGTTCCCCGGGGAGTACAAAAATTTCTTTTGTTTACACAGATGGTTATACCCACCACATGTCGCCCGCATTTTCAAATATCAGTGCCTCTTTCAGCAATGCAATTGCTTTTTCCAGCCCTTCTGTCGGCGACATAAGTGCGTCTTCATGTTCAATGCTTATCGCACCGTCATATCCTGTCATCTTCAATGCACTTATGATATCATTCCAGACTTCTTTGCCGTGTCCGTAGCCTATTGTACGGAAAATCCACGAGCGGTTTGTGATGTCTGCAAGCGAACGCGTATCAAGCACACCGTTTACCTTTGTTTCATATTCGTCAATCTTGGTGTCCTTTGCGTGGAAATGATGTATTGCGCCCTTGAGTTCCTTGATTGCATATACAGGGTCTATTCCCTGCCAGAAGAGATGGCTCGGGTCAAAGTTTGCACCGATTATATCGCCCACTGCTTCTCTCAGCTTCAGCAAAGTCCTCGGATTGTATACAACAAAACCGGGGTGCATCTCAAATGCAATTTTTTTGATAGAATGTGCTTTTGCAAATTCTGCCATGTTTTTCCAATAAGGGATAACCTTCTCTTCCCACTGCCATTTGAGGATTTCCCCAAAATCGGTCGGCCAAGCACAGGTCACCCAGTTTGGGTATTTTGAAGTTTCACAGTCACCCGGGCAGCCCGAAAAACCAATAACAGTGTCAACCCCGAGGGCTTCCGCCGCAAGAATGGCATTCTTAAACTGATTATGGAAGTTCTCCGCAACATCCTTTTGCGGGTGGAGCGGATTTCCGTGGCAGCTTATGCCCGAAATCTCCAAATCATACTTTTTCAAAAGGTCTTTATATTCCTTTATTTTCTCAGGCTTCCCTATCAGTTCTTCCGGCTTTAAGTGGGCGTCCCCCGGGAATCCGCCGGCACCGATTTCAATGCACTGTACTCCCAGTCCGTGAAGGTATTTTAACGCTTCCTCAAACGGCATATAGTTGATTACCGGATTCATAACTCCGAGTTTCATAATGTTTTCCTCCTTTTTTGACAACAGTTTTATGTACATCGGAGTTGCCGCAAAATAAATTCACTTCACAGCAGCTCCGATATTATGTAAAATTAAAATACAATCTCTTTTCCTGTCTTTGCGCTTTCGTATATTGCTTCCAATACTTTTGTCACCACAAACGCCTGCTCCGGCTTAACCAACGGTTCCTTGTCGTTTATGATTGCATCAATCCACTGTCTTGCTTCGCAATCCGCAGGTGTGTTTGAACTTCCCTCATAGAAAGCAACACCGCCCGACGCACAGTTGACTTTTTCGATAATCTGCTTGCCGTACTGCACCTTGTTGATGCGCAATCCGTCATGACAATCTGCGCCCGCCTTTGTTCCGGCCAGCATGCACATTGCCTCTCTCGGCTCTGCAAGGTTGATTGCCCAGCTGCTCTTTACAACAATTGTTGCGCCGTCCTTCATTGTCACAAAGCCAAATGCAGAGTCTTCAGCAGTATATTTTTCAGGATCCCAATCGCCCCATGCGTTTCCTGTACGCGTCTGGTTGCTGAGCTTTTTGTATACAGAGCCCTTTACAGACTTTACATCATAGTTGCTCATGTGCCACAGAGTAAGGTCAAGCGCATGTGTGCCGATGTCTATCAACGGGCCGCCGCCTTGTGCTTCTTCATCAATGAATACGCCCCATGTCGGCACTGCTCTTCTTCTGATTGCTTCTGCTTCTGCATAATAAATCTCGCCCAAATCCCCGTTTTCACATGCTTCATGCAGATACTGCTGTTCCGGTGAAAAACGGTTCTGATAGCCGATTGTAAGCTTTTTGCCTGTTCTCTTCTGCGCATCAAGCATCTGCTGTGCCTGTTCCACAGTCTTTGCCATAGGCTTTTCGCACATTACGTGACAGCCTGCCTCCATTGCAGCTACAGATGCCGGTGCATGGACATTGTTTGGCGTGCAGACATGCACAACATCCAAATGCTCGTTTTTAAGCATTTCATTGTAGTCCTCATAAACCTTTGCGCCTTCAACACCATAATCCTTTGCTGCTTTTTCCGCTCTCTCAACAATGATGTCGCAGAATGCAACCATTTCCACTTCATCAATGTGGCTCAAAGCCGGCATATGCTTTCCGTTTGCAATGCCTCCGCAGCCGATTATACCCAGTCTTAATTTTTTACTCATTTTTCATTCCTCCATTTTTATTTTAATAAAAATAAACAAATTTACATTTAAAGTGTAGCATAACATAAAAAAATATGATATAATAAATGTATCTAAAAATATCAATTTTTTGTCATGGTGATTGTTATGAATTATGATTATGAAGAAAAAACCCCGATATCGTCGCACGGCACACAAGAGCCGTATATATGCCACATGCAGGTTTCACGCCCGCGTGATATATGTACTCCTCCCCATTCACACGAATATATCGAGGTTTTATACTGTACGGGCGGAAATTTTGACATCTGGCTAAACGGCAAATATTTCGATTTTTCAAAAGGCGACCTTGTGGTGATAAACTCGCACGAAATACACACAATAAAGGCGCTGACCGACGGGCATTATATTGTTTTACGTTTTCTCCCGGACATCATATATTCTGTCGGCAGTTCGGCATTTGAGGCAAAGTACATCTCACCGTTTTTGATAAACAATTCCAAGCACCAGCGCGTATTCCGCCAAGACGAGATTGCGCAGACCGACATCTACCGGCACATGGTTGACATACTGGAGGAATATGTAAAAAAACCATATGGTTATGAGCTCGCAATCCGTACATATATTAATAGTATATTTCTCTGGATTCTGCGCTATTGGAACAGCAAAAACATTGACTTGGAGCTTGACACAAGCATAAGTAATGACCTGGTGATAAAGGTACAGCGCACAATGGATTATATTTCCACACATTTCCGCGATGAAATCACAGCCTCCAACGCCGCGGCAATGTGCAATGTCAGCTACAGCTATTTTTCCAGGATATTCAAAAAAATAACAAAGCACAGTTTCAGCGAATACCTCAATTATGTGCGTATTTCCGAGTCGGAAAAGCTCCTTGCCTCCACCGACCTCAGTATGACCGAAATAGCAATGCAAAGCGGATTCTCAACTTCCAGCTATTTCATACAGCAGTTTAAACTTCACAAGCATATATCCCCAAAGCAGTTTCGGAAAAACCTGCTTGCAAAATAAAAATATGCTCAAATAAATTTTCCCAAACTGCCCAAAATTGCTTAAAATCTATTGACAAAAAAAAGATTCTCGTATATAATGTTAATGTATATTTATAAGGTTACTCTGTTATAAGTTTTACAATACGTTTTGATAAACAGTTTGGATGGCTTGGCAGGGAACATTAAAAGGAGAGGAGTAATTTTTATGAAAAAAACATTATCAGCGTTGCTGGCAGGTGCTATGTTCGCCGGGACGGTTCCTATGGTTTCCGCTGCCACAACATTGAAAGACTTCATGGCTGCAAACAGCATTCCGTCACAATACAACATTGACGTCAATGCAGACATTGAAGTAAAACAAACCACAGACACTTCTTATGTTGACGGTCCGCTGACTCTCAGTGTAAGTTCTGCGGATGCCGCTTCATTTGACTATAAGGCTACACTTTTTATGGACAAAGTCAGAGAAGCATTCACAAATTACACAACAAAAGCTGAGGCGCAAATCAATGCAAACGGCGGTTCCGACGCTGCTGCGTTGCTCACAGAGCTTGACAATGCACCTGTCACGGGCGAATTTGTAATCGCAATCACAAATTCATCAGGCTTGATTCTTCCCGACGAAATAAAGGAAGCAGATGTCCTGAAGGGTTTCAACGATGCCACAAAGCACATATTTAAAGAAGTGTCAAGAACTTACACTGCAAACACCATGACAATAACAGTCAAGGTTGACGGAACAAGCGGTCAGGGTTATATCACAAAAAAAGACCTCGGCGACAATCTTGATTCATATCTTGCAGACCTTGAGCTTGCATGCAGCGGTGTCACCGTCAGCGGTTTCGGTACATACAACATAACCGGTGCGATAACCGGTTACACAAACATCGGTGACGACCCGGCAACCGCGGCAGACGAAAGTTTTGCAAAAATCACATATAAGGCTGTTCAGCTCCCGGAAACACCGGTTGTTGACGAAGGCAGGCTGAGCGCAACTGTCACAGTAAAAGACAGCAACGACAACAGCGGCAACGGCGGACGTGTGCCAAGCACACCGAGCACCTCAACTTCGTTTACAATCAGCGTGGAAGTGGACGGCACTGTTATAGAAAAAAAGACAGTAAGCGTTGCTACAGTCTTTAACCCATACGATTTGGAAACTCCGACAAAGGAAAACCACCTGTTCGGCGGCTGGGTTGACAAGGCAACAGGCGAGCTTATCGGTACAAACCAAACCTTCAGCAAGACAACCACAATTGTCCCGAGCTGGATTCCTACCGGGGATATAAAGATTGATTTCAAAGTAAACGGCAATGACACCCAGGTAAACACACGCAAGGACAACAGCATCAATGTTACCGACAAGGACATCACTGCCGGCGAAGACGGAACAACAATCAATGTCAGCAACATCACTGTTGTACTCCCGAAGGGCATGAAGTTTGACGGCTGGTTTACTGATGCGGATTGCACAATCCCGGCAGACCCGACAATGACCGTCACAGCAGACACCGTTCTTTATGCAAAGACATCAAAGATGGACGGTTCGGAAATAATGGACAAAGAAAACCATTATGCATACATCATCGGATATCCTGACGGCACAGTAAAACCGCTCAAGAACATTTCAAGAGAAGAAGTTGCAACAATATTCTTCAGATTGCTGAAAGAAGACATCAGAAATGACTTGCTTAAGACAACAAACAACTTTACTGATGTTGATATCAACAGATGGTCAAACAACGCAATATCAACAATGGAAGGTTATGGACTCATAACAGGCTATAATGACAACACATTCAGACCGACAAATGCTATAACAAGAGCTGAATTTGTCGCAATGGCTGCAAGATTCTACGAAGTAACCGACAATGCAACAGCCAACTTCAGCGATACAACAGGTCACTGGGCTGAAAAATACATTGCAAGCGCAACCGAAAAGGGCTGGGTAAACGGCTACAGCGACAACACATTCAGACCCGACCAATACATCACAAGAGCAGAGGCAATGACAATCATCAACAACATGCTTGACCGCCAGGTAACAAAAGAAGGTCTGCATGAAAACGCAACCCAGTGGAGCGACAACACAGAAGATGCTTGGTATTATTATGAAGTTCTTGAAGCGACAAACTCGCACAAATGTGCAGAAAGAGAAAACGCTTCTCAGAACGAAGTTTGGACTGAATGTATAGAAAACTATGACTGGTCAAAATTAGAGAAATAATATATCTGTTTGAAAAGGACTTCATTTGAAGTCCTTTTCAATACAAAAAAAAGAACGCTCTTATGATAGCGTTCTTTTTTGTATTTTACTTATTTTCCGGCAATAATGAGCTTTTTGCAGCGCCATATAAAATCAATGCACCGCCCAAAACAATCGCCACTGTCAGTTTGCCGTCCAGAGCGGGGATAAATACAGTCAGGATTGCCGCAAAAATTGTTGCAAAAACCGGCTCCAATCCGCACAGGATTGCCGTCTTTGACGCCTCCACCTTTGCCGTACCCTTTGCAAGCAGCAAAGACGCAATCCCACCCGAAAATATTCCGCAATATATCAGCCCAATCACTGCCGGCACATTTGTGAAGTCCATCTTATATTCACCAAAGATGCCCACAAACGCCCACACAATCAGCATTGTCACCGCCGCTGCCGCCAGATGAATAATATTGACCGATTTTTCATCATATTTTGAAGAAAGAAAATTGAAATATACCATATACACCGCAGTGAGAATTGCACATATCAGCGACAGCAAGTCACCATAACCAAGCTTTAGCTGAAAACTCAGCGGATTCAATGTCACAATCCCGGAAATAAACAAAAACCCCGCCGTTATTGACACAAGACCGATAACCATATTTTTTGACGGTTTTTTTCCGAAAAGAAAAAACATTATAATCGGTACATATATGACATTGGTTGTGATGATAAAGCTTGAGTTTGCCGGATTTGTGTTTGCCAGCCCCACAGTCTGAAAATATGTGTGCGTCGCAACAAGCACCCCCAGCAAAATGCTGTGCACCACCATACGCGTGTTTTGGAACCGGATATTCTTAAAATCCATCAATACCAAAATCAATGCGCTCAAAAAGAATTTTATCAACAACAATGTCGTGGCATCAAATGTTTCCCCGACAAACTTAAGCATAGAGAACTGCAACCCCCACAGCATTGCACAGCCAACAAGCATACATTCATACTTATATGATTTAATCTTCATTTTACGTTCACACATTTCACCTTCCCGAAGCCTGTCCCTCCCTCCGGCAAGGTGTTTGGATAATCCGGATTGATTTTTTGATGCGTTTCCTTAACCAGGCTCGCAGCGTCAGTCACTTTTTTACCGCCAAAAGTTACATTTTCAATGTTTATATTATCCACTGCACAGCACATGTCAGGTTCAAAAAAATCACCCCAGTTTGCCTTATCATCAGTATATTTGAATGTCGCGGAAATCGGCCCGACATTTATGAATTTTATATTTTTTGCATCAAGTTCTTCAAGTGAATGTTCTATCTTTATATTTTTAAGATTAAGATTTGCACAATCCGCCAAAATATCAAATATGCCATAAATCGGAATATCATTAAACCCGGCTTCCCGTATCTTTGGGATTGTGATGTTCTCAAAATAAACATCATCCATTCTTCCCACAGTTTCCGCCGAGTCAAAGCGTTTTCCCCACGCGACATTCATATAGTGCGGCTGATAATACATCTTATATGTATAGATTCCCGTCACGTTTTCAAAAACGCACCGTCTTATATCGCAATCCTTCTTTTTGCCGTTCGGATAAACTTTCCTGCCCGTCAAAAGCCTTATTTCATTGTTGTCGCCCGCAACATTTTCAACCAATATGTCCTCGACATCTCCGTTTGTCACTCCCGAAGAATACCAATCCCATGCAAGCAAAGCAATCATATCGTCACCCAAACCGACGCCGTCCAAATTGCTTATAATCCCAAACCTTGCCGGCCCGTCAATGTGAATCCCATCTTTGTCAAATCTGTCAAATTTTATATTATCCACATAAAAATTTGTGCAATTGCTTATCATGACTGCATATGATGTCCCGAGTGAAAAAGTGATATTTTTCACATTTACATACCTCACATTTGAAAAGCCAATCATTGCAAATCCACCCACGATCGTACGCATTTTGTCCATGCGCATTGCTCTGTTGCCGGGCGCCGCCCAGACGCCGCCTTCCACCGTGATATATTCATCGGGGTCAACTTGCTCTGTGTACGCATGTCCTCCCGGCAGCATGTTCCTGTTTCTCAGCATGCATACATTTGTGTTTTCCTTCATTCTGATTATCTGTCCCTCAGCAACTTTGAGATTTGTATGCGAATCCATAAACACTGTCCCGTCAAGCAAAATTTCGTGTCCCAAGTCAGGGATATACACATTCTTTTTTTCGTCAAGCGCCGTCTGGATTGCCTTCGTCCAGACGTTTTCCCTGACAAGACCCTCATATTCCCTTATATCCACAAAATCAATACTGTCCGTATCAATTATTTTTACTGTCCCTTTTATTCTTTCCTTAATCTGCTCCTTCATATTCATCTGCCCTTTCTTTTCATCAAAACTCTGCCGTATATGTTTTGGGGTCATCTTCCCAGGTAATTCTTTTTATGGATAAATTCTTAAATTTCAGCTTGCTGCAATAAGCCTCAAAACCGATTTTCCCATATTTCTGCGAATCAATCGGGTTCGGGTCGGTAATCTCCAGCACAAGTTTCCCGTCAACCACCACAAAAATATGTCCCTCTATGTCACCCACTGCCATATGATATACCCTGCCGGGTTCAAACTCAAAAAGCTGTGTGCCGACATTTAATTTATATTCCGGCGATTTTTCAAACCCAACCTTTCCGTCCCACCAGCCTTGTAAGCCTGCCACATACGCTACATCGCGTGTATTATTGCTGTTGTTCCAGCTGCCATGCCACATAACATTTATGTCATGGGTGCACGGCAAAATTGTCTGTGCGTCAAACTCCATCATAATCGGTCCAAACCAATCAGCCTTTGAAATAACCATTGCCGCAAAATTTTCTCTGTTTTCCCCAACAAGCCAGCCGTCTTCCACATGCCATTTCCCTGATTTTATTTCAAAATCCCTTGCCAAAGACTCATCGCTGAACGGAACATTATACAGCACCTCCAGCTTTTCCGTGAATATTTTTTTCTTCATCAATTGTATCATTTTTACACCCCCTTTCAACTCATCTGTACAAGTTGATTATACACGTACAATCTTATTTTGTCAAGTAAAAATCTTGCATTATTCAAAAAAATAATATATAATATGATTATCATAATAATTTGCAACCCACGGAGGATATGGTATGATAAACAGAAACAGCGGCGTACCGATGTATGCACAGCTTGCTGACATAATAAGAACACAAATTGCAGACGGCACCATACAGCCCGGTGACAAACTGATGAGTGAAAGTGAAATGACACACGAATACGGCGTAGCGCGCCTGACAGTGCGCGAGGCGCTTTCTGTCCTTGTCAGCGAAGGTCTGCTTGAAAAAAAGCACGGCAAGGGCACCTTCTGCAAAAGCACGTCAAAAGGCGCCTCTATAGATGTACTGTTGGACATGACGGACTATTATTTTATCCCATATTATGTACATTCCATCAGTAAAGTCCTTAACAAAAGCGGCGCTGAATTTATTGTCGGGGACACAAAAAATTCTTGGGAAGAAATAGAAAAGCTTTTGGTTAAAATTGCCCAAAAAGGCTCTGACGGAGTCATTGTGCAGTCAAGCCCCGAAAAACATTTTAACAAAAAACGGATTGAACAGGCTTTCTTGCAGCTTTCAGAAAAGAATATACCCATCATACAGATTGACACAGATTACCAAATTATCGGTCAATCCTATGTCATCATGGATGAAGAAAAAATCGGCACGCTTGCCGCACAGCATTTTCTTGAAAACGGGCACAAAAAAACTGCCGTTATCCGCCTGGATAACAACAGAGTTTCTGACATGCGCATGAAAAATTTCAGGAAAATGTTTGACGCTGTATATGAAATTGAATATAATTCCGATTTAACAAAAAACATACGGCATGCGCACGAAAACGGCGTCACAGGAATCTTTTGTTTCAGCGATTATGTTGCAAAAGCATGCATTGACTCAATGAATTCCATCGGCTTTAGTGTCCCCGACGATTTTTCTTTAATCAGTGTTGATGACACTTTGATTGCGAAGCTCTACAACCTCACAAGTGTGACGCACGCAAAGGAACGAATCGGAGAATTTGCCGCAAGAGCTATCACAGAACATCGCATGCCTGCGGAAAAAATTTTTGTTCCACGCCTTGCGGTGCGCGGTTCCGTGAAAAACCTGAAATGAAAATATCCACTCGTATAGCGAGTGGATATTTTTATTTCATTATCTTATTACGTTTCAAATGCTCCTTCAATTTTTCAAAGGTTTCGTCACTGATGTCATGCTCCACCTTGCAGCTGTCCTCATATGCTGTCTTTTCACTCACACCCAGTGCGATGAGAGCCTTTGCGATAATTTCATGGCGCTCATATATGCCTTCGGCAATCTTTCTTCCCTTTTCGGTGAGGTTTATGCTCCCGTCGCTGTCCATAGTTATATATTCCTCTTCGCGAAATGCCTTCATTGCAACAGAAACGCTCGGCTTTGTAAAATTAAGCTGATTCGCAATATCGATGCTCCTCACATTACCTTTTTTCTTTTTAATCATCAGAATCGCTTCCAGATAATTTTCTGCCGACTCCTTTATTATCATATTTTTAACCGTTCCTTTCTGTGCAAATAAGCAATATCACAAACGCACCGGCATTTGGCATCTTCTGTTTGTAAATATTATATCATAGGTGCAACGCTAAGATGCGTTGCTTCATACCGATGCAATATTTACATCAATCACAAACGCACCGGCGTTTGGTATCTTCTGTTTGTAAATATTATATCATAGGTGCAACGCTAAGATGCGTTGCTTCACACCGATGCAATATTTACATCAATCACAAACGCACCGGCGTTTGGTATCTTCTGTTTGTAAATATTATATCATAGGTG
>CAKSFT010000013.1 GCA_934454145.1 uncultured Clostridia bacterium
ATAAAAAACTCTTTTGTTTTCGTGAATATTTATTCACTGACAAGAACTCTGCACTGTTTATTTTTCAATGTACAATCCCCCCGAGCTCTCACTCATTAAGGGAACTTTTATATTATAACACTTATCTTCGAGATTGTCAAGCACTTTTTATTTTTCCGTTTTTATCTTTAAAGCACCCTTTTTTCGCCTTTTTCAAGACCCCGTTCTCTCTGACAACTTTTACATTTTACCACATACTTTCCTTTTTGTCAACACTTTTTTGCTATTTTTTTGCTTTTGTAAATATCATATTAAAACCACACACATTTTCCATTCCTTCATTGTTATTATTGCACATCAAATAAAAGAAAAAAGAGTTGTTTAAAAATCAATTGACTTTTAAACAACTCTCCGACTTTTATGGAAACAGAAAAAACTTTGGTATAACCGAAAGTACACACCGAGAGACAAAGCTTGTTGAAATTTTAGTAAAAATCTTTATTTGATTTTTTACATCAAAAGACAAACAATCACATTTCATATAACATCTGCACTTTGGTTACCTTCTGGAGGTCTCATATCTTATGCAACCATTAATTATAGAACCTCTCAAAAACTCCGCCGAATCTAAACACATAGTTACTCGTTGTAGGCTTATCTACAATAATAATCACCTTATGCTTTTTACCGTCATTCGGCAAATCCACCCATTTGGTCATATAATTTACACCATGATATGGTGAATAACAGCTCAACGATGCATACTCGGTCTTAGCATCATCTAAATACACCTTTGCAGTACTTCCCACAGTAGCAGCCGTAAAGTTCAAAGAAAAAGACCCCGCTTTCGTATAGAATCCGAACCCTGCTTTTGTCTTCATTGCCTGCTTAATCCCGTGCGTAAAGAATGGATATTTATAATGCTTTTCCGGAATAGTCGCATTCGCATCACTTGTTTCAAATTTATTATTTGCATCATACGTTTTCCAATCACCCGCATATCTCATTTCTGCACTATCAACTGTCAAAAAGTTATATTTCGCCTCAACCAATTTCTTTTCTGCTGTATAACACACGCCCACATCCTTCGGTTTTGCCATACAGCCGTCATAATCTTCCTCGAAAGCCTTTTTGATTGCCTCGGCATATTTTCCGTAACCGCCGTGCACATTAAATCCCGAACCCGACTGCTGATACATCTTTTTGAGATAATCGGTAAAAGTTTTATATCCCTTTTCTTTTTTTATATTATTGTAATCCTCCTGCATATAGTCATAAACATTTATCGATTTTATGCCGTAGTGCTTCGCAATTTCCTCTTTCCACGCAACTCCCTGTAACCATGTCTTATAGCTTGCATCGTCCTTTTCTGCCGGAATAGGCGCATAAAGAAATATTACAGTCGGTTCTTTTGAAAGATTCTTTGCCTGGCGCACCATTGATTCCATGTAGGCTTTGTGTCCCTTTTCATTGGTGCCGCTGTCATTTACCGCAAATTCGATGACCACCATATCCGGCTCATATGCTCCTACATCAGTCATAAATCTTGCCGCACCATATTCCGAACCTGTTCCGCCTTTTCCGGCATTAATCGTCACAATCTCTTTATCCGGCATCTTCTTTTTCAGTTCACCGGCGGTTGCAGCAATCCACATAGCTCCGCCCTCTGTAAGCGATCCGCCTATAAACGCTACTGTATAGGCATTTTTTTTGCTTACATTTTCCAGATTCTGATTTCCCGCAGCATACGGATCGGGATTGTCATTTTCAGCAGCATCTGTCTTTTTAATATCCAGCTTTGTCATTCTGACTGCCATCAAAATTGCCTGTTCACGGCTTGTATTGGCATATCCTGACGATTTTTCCTCATCGGTAAAATTCTTCGGAGCAAATTTATTGTCCCCCACGCCCTTTATTATACCTTTCGATGCCATAAAATAAACCGATGCTTTTGCCCATGATGAAATACTCTCATCATCTGCAAATTTTTCGCCCTCGTCATATGTCAAATCGGCATCATTATCTATCGACCACTCCTTTACCGTTATTTTTTTATAAACTCGTGTAAGCATAGTTGCCGCCTGCTCTCGAGTAAGGACTCCGTCGGGCGAAAACTCTTTTTCGCTCGTTCCTGTTGTCAATCCCAGATTGTATGCTTTTAATACATACTCATCTGCCGTATCTTCAAACGGATTTTCTTCCGTTTTTTTAGCAGTTTCTTTTGATAAGTACTCGTAAAGCTTAACGCTTACCGCCGCAAATTCCGCCCTTGTTATATCTTCTCTCAAATCTGCTGTCAGAAGCGATTCGGGAATGATTTTCATCTCCTCTGCTTTTTTTAGTTCCTCTTTCGCCCAGTCCGACACACTATATCCTCCCTCGGCAAATACCGCAAGCGACGCACATGATATAGCAAACGCCAAAATAAGTGATAGCATCCTCTTCATATTTATGTATTCCTTTCTTAATTAATATATTTTTACCGGGCAATTGTCAAAACAGTGTTCTGCAATCACCTGATATTTTTCACTTTTATAAACATATGGCTTAAACTTTCCGACCACATGGAATGTCCAAAAGTATAAGCATATGTGTATTTCTTGCACTCTTCATCCTCACCCTGAAGTTCTGCCGAAATTTCAGCTGATTTTACTCCCAGCTCCGAAAATCCAGCACTGAAAATTCCGTTTTCAGCTTTTGGAATCACGATTTTATTGATTTTTTCCGCCTTAGGCTCATTGTGAAACACATACGTTATCTATGCCGGGCATCTTGGTTGCAGTGCCGAAACAGGTCCTTCTCCCCCCGAAGGATTCCGTCAATTTGCTCTGCTCGACTTGCATGTGTTAGACACGCCGCCAGCGTTCGCCCTGAGCCAGAATCAACCTCTCGTAAATTGGTTATATCAAAAGTTCCGCTTTTGATATACTCTAAAACGTATTTTTTTAGCTTATTACTAAACTCTGACTTTTTCATTCGTTTGTTTTTCCAATTTCTGCCATAAAATCTTTTGTTTTCAAGAATATTATTCACTGACAAAAACTCTGCACTGTTTATTTTTCAATGTACAATCTGTTTGCTCCCCTGTGATTTTTTTATTCTACCACTTCAATATACTTTTGTCAAGGTTTTTTACACATTTTCCGACTTTGTGTATTTTGTCGAAAAATCCAATCCATTCATCACTGTTTATACAGTCAATATGACACAATTATCCATATATCAAAAAAGCGGAACCTTTTCAGATTCCGCTTTTTAATCTCAACAGCTTTTGCAATTCTTCAACCGTTTCGGCGATATAATCCGTGCCTGCATCTTCGAATTCCTTTCGCGAGCCATACCCGTACAAAACCCCCACAGACGGTATGCCGTTCTTTTTTGCACCGCAGATATCATAGCTCCTGTCACCAACCATTATCGCGTCCTTCAGATTATGCCTTGCCAACACACATTCGATAACATCTGCTTTTTCGACACGCTCACCGTCAAGCTCACTGCCGACCGCATCATCAAAGTATCTTTCCAATCCGAAATGTTTCAGAATCTTTTTGGCAAACACCTCCGGCTTTGAAGTCGCAAGATATACACCTATTCCATTGTCTTTCAAAAATTTAAGCATTTCTTCGATTCCGGGATAAACATTATTTTCATAGATTCCTTTTGTTGAAAAATATTCGCGGTAAATCTCAACCGCTCTGAATCCCTCTTCCCGAGAAAATCCGCAGTGTTCCGAAAAAGACGCTGCAAGCGGAGGTCCGATAAACTTGTAAAGCGCACTCCGCTCCGGGATTTCCATTCCATATTTTTTCAAAGCATATATCACCGAATTTGTTATCCCGATTGCCGGGTCGGTTATTGTCCCGTCCAAATCAAACAATACATTTTTAATCATGATTCTGTGTCCCTATTTCTCAAGCGCATGTATTTTATCGATTCTTGCCTGATGTCTGCCGCCCTGAAATTCCGCGTCCAGCCATGCGTCAACAATCATGAATGCGAGTTCTCTGCCTATCACTCTGCCGCCCATGCAAATGATATTCGCATTGTTATGTTCCTTGGTCATTTTTGCACTGTACACATCAGAACAAAGCGCCGCCCTTATCCCTTTTATTTTATTTGCGGCGATTGATATGCCGATGCCCGTTCCGCATATAAGGATTCCCCTTTCACATTCACCGCCCGATACAGCTTCTCCCACAGCTTTGGCAATATCCGGATAATCTACGCTGTTTTCATCATAACAGCCAAAATCCTTATATTCAATTCCTCTGTCCTTCAAATGTTTCATTACATGATTTTTCAGTTCAAAACCACCGTGGTCGCTTCCGATTGCCAACATATTTTTTTCCTCCGTCATTATTTATTTTTTTCTTCCAATTCACGTTCTGCCTGCGGTTTTCTCAGATAAAACGGCAAAAGTTCCGCACCCGGCTTTGCCTCCGACGCCCTCTGCAATGCAAGGCTTGCCAGTGAAGATGCCCTCTGCGCATTGCATGAAAGCGGCGCAAAACATGCCATGTCACCCATTTGGGAAAGAATATATTCCCTGTGCACGGGCACACCATCACCCAAAAAAATGACCCTTTTGCCGTACTTTTTCACGTCTTCAACACATTCTTCAATCGCCAGCGCACGCGGCTCCGACAGCTGTGCAAACATGCCTTCTTCCCAAGTATAAACGGCATTATACACCTGTGCCCTGCGCGCGTCCATAATCGGACATATTATATCCTGACACATAAACAGATTATATGCCATGCCTTCAAGTGTGCTTATCCCAAGCACCGGTTTTGAAAGCGCATGCGCCATGCCTTTGACGGCAGACACACCTATGCGCAGCCCCGTAAAAGAACCGGGGCCGTTCGCCGCCGCAAACAAATCTATTTCGGAAATATCGGTTCCGCACGCTTTCAGCGCCGCGTCAATCATAGGCATAAGCGTTTGCGAATGTGTCTTTTTATAATTTATGGTTTCCTCGGCAAGAAGCTTGTCGTCCTCGGCAATGCAGACCGTTGCAGTATTTGCCGAAGTGTCCAGTGCCAAAATCTTCATCAGTCTTTCCTTTCTATTATTATACGGCGAAAATCATCGCCTTTTTCATAGTCCTTTTCAATTGTTATTTCATATCGCTTTTGCGGCAGAATTTCCTCAATCAGTTCTGCCCATTCTATAACGCAGATTCCATCTCCGCCCACATATTCTTCATAGCCTATTTCATACATTTCGTCAGGGTCCTGTATGCGATATACGTCAAAGTGATAAAGCGGATATTTCCCCTCATAGCAATTCATAATCGTAAAAGTCGGGCTTCCCGGTATTTCCTTTATGCCCAGTCCGCGCGCCAGACCCTGCACAAAGACAGTTTTCCCCGCACCCAGTCCGCCGCGCATACAAATCACATCTCCGCTCTCAAGCCCCTGCGCAAATTTTTCCGCAATCGCCGCGGTCTGTGCCGCACTCTGTGAATCATATATCATATCCAATCTCCGTTCCGCAAATCAAAACAACCCGGAAATAATCCCGTTTTCATCAATGTCAATCCTGTTTGCCGCCGGCTCTTTCGGCAGTCCCGGCATAACCATTATATCTCCCGTTTCGACAACAATAAACCCGGCGCCGTTTGACACCCTCACCTTTGACACAGAAACCTCAAACCCTTGCGGGCGCCCAAGCAGTGACGGGTCGTCAGAAAGAGAATACTGCGTTTTCGCCATGCAGACAGGCTTCTTGTCCAGTCCCAGTTCTTCAAGCTTTGCAATTTCCTTTTCGGCTTTTTTTGTATATTTCACTCCGCTGCCGCCATAAATTTTTTTGACAATGGTGTTTATTTTTTCTTTGATTGAAAGCTGTGTGTCATAAAGCGGCGCATACCCCGACTTTTGCGCGTCAATCGAGGCGATAACCTTCTGCGCCAAATCCTTTCCGCCTTCGCCGCCGTATGCAAACACTTCGGAGAGCGAACATTCAACCCCGTATTCCGCGCATGCATCAATGACAATTTTCAGTTCTTCTTCCGAATCACTTTCAAATCTGTTGACCGCCACGACAACCGGCACCTTATAAAGCTGCATATTTTCGATATGCTTTTTCAGATTTACAATCCCCTTTTTGAGTGCTGCGGCATTCGGGGTTCTCAAATCGGTTTTCGGCACACCGCCGTTATATTTGAGCGCCCTCACCGTCGCCACAATCACAACCGCATCGGGCGAAAGCCCCGCAAAGCGGCACTTTATGTCCATAAACTTTTCCGCGCCCAAATCAGCGCCGAACCCTGCCTCTGTCACAACATAATCTGCGCATTTAAGCGCAAGCTTTGTCGCGGCGATGCTGTTGCAGCCATGCGCAATGTTTGCAAACGGACCGCCGTGTATAAAGCACGGTGTGTTTGCCATTGTCTGTACAAGGTTCGGTTTTATCGCATCCTTCAAAAGAACCGTCATCGCGCCTTCTGCGTGCAATTCTTTTGCATAAACCGGATTTCCGCTCCTGTTGTATCCTATGATTATTTCGCCCAGTCTGCGTTTCAGGTCGTTCAGATTCTCTGCCAGGCACAGAATCGCCATAACCTCCGATGCAACGGTTATCATAAAACCGTCCTCTCTGGGCACACCGTTCACCTTTCCGCCCAGCCCGACAGTCACGTTCCTCAGCGCGCGGTCATTCATGTCAACCACACGTTTCCACACAATGTTTGTCACATCAATGTCCAGCGCATTCCCCTGATGTATATGGTTGTCAATCATCGCCGACAGCAAATTGTTTGCCGCGCTGATTGCGTGCATATCGCCTGTGAAATGAAGGTTTATGTCTTCCATCGGCACAACCTGACTGTAACCGCCGCCTGCCGCGCCGCCCTTCACGCCCATGACAGGACCCATCGACGGTTCTCTGAGTGCAAGCACGCACTTCTTCCCCAAAAGCGCCATCGCATCGCCCAGCCCCACCGTGGTGGTGGTTTTTCCTTCCCCTGCCGGCGTGGGGTTGATTGCCGTGACCAAAATCAGCTTCCCGTCAGGCTTATCCTTCACTCTTTGTGAAAAGCTTTGCGAAACCTTTGCTTTATATTTGCCGTAAAATTCAAGCTCGTCCTCCGTTATCCCGATAGCCCCGGCCACATCTTTTATATGTTTCATTTTGGCCGATTGCGCAATTTCAATATCACTCAGCATCTGCCTCTTCCTTTCTGTTCCAAATTTTATCTTACTCTTCCCCAAATTTAAAGGAAAAAAGGCTATACCACAAATCGGCACAGCCAAATAGTTATTAATTAAACAAATTACTTGTTGTAGTGTATTCTGTCATCATGCACTTTTTTGAGAAGCATTTCCAGACGGCGCTCTGCATCTCCCAAAAGGTCGTCCACATACTGGTTGCAGTCGTTCTTTATTTCCATTGCCTGCGTTTGGGCAGTATTCACCAAATTGTTTGCATATTCCTTTGCCTGCTTGGAAATTTCATTTTCCTCGACAAGCTGTCTTTGCTTTTCTTCTGCCGTCTTGACAAGGATATCCGCTTTGTTTTCTGCCTCGTTCAGGATTCTCTGTCTTTCTTCCTTCACCCATTTTGCTTCCTTGAGTTCGTCCGGATATGCAAGGCGCATTTCCTGAATATAATCCATCAAATCGTCCTTGTCTATAAGAACCTTTCCGCTCAAAGGTACGGTCGGCGCCTTGTCCACCGTTTCTTCAATCATTTCAATTATTTCCATTATATCCATTTTAAACTCTCCTCACTTAAATTTTATAATTACCCTGCGAAACATATATTTCGCAATTACTTTCTGTATTTCATTCTGATTTTCTCCGCAATGTACTGCGGCACAAGTCCGTCCAGCCGCCCCTGATATTTTGCAACGTCTTTGACCATGCTGGAGCTTATATATGAAAATTTTGTATTTGTCATCATAAACATTGTTTCATACTCGGGGTTCAGCGCCTTATTCAAAAGCGCCATCTGAAACTCGTATTCAAAATCAGCAACGGTACGCAGTCCCTTGACAATAACCGTCGCCCCGTTTTGCTTTACAAAATCCACAAGCAATCCGTTAAACACATCACACGAAACATTATTCAAATCCTTTGTCACATGCTGTATCATGTCCAACCTTTCCTCCGCAGAAAAAAGCGGAGTTTTTTCCCCGTTGTTCAGCACGCCGACAATGACCTTGTCATAAACCTTCGCCGCCCTGGTTATTATATCAAGATGACCGTTTGTAACCGGGTCAAAGCTTCCCGGGTACACAGCAATCCTCAAATCATATCACCTCTTTGGTATATCGTGACAAAAGTCCGTCCATATTTTCTTTGTTTTATAATCGAAAGTCCATCCATCTCTCCGTGCTCGTCCGTTCCGTCACTTTCCAGGACAATGATTCCACCCTCGTTCAGCAGACCTTTTTTGCATATACCAAGAACAACGGGCGCAATATACCCCTTGTTGTACGGAGGGTCAAGAAATATTATGTCAAACTTTTTATCCGTGCCGTCGATGTAGTTTTGCGCGGAATCGGTTATCATCTCAACACATTCACAAAACCTCAGCCTCTGCATGTTTTCGGAAATAACCGCAACAGAACGCCTGTCCGAGTCAACACACACTGCCTTTTGTGCCCCCCGGCTCAGCGCCTCAAAACTCAAGGCGCCGCTTCCTGCAAACAAATCAAGCACAACAGCGCCGCGGACATATCCCTGGATAAGATTAAACACCGATTCCCTCACCCTGTCGGTCGTCGGACGTATATCCATACCCTCAAATTCCGCAAGCTTCATGCCTCTTTTTGTACCTGATATTATTCTCAAAATTATACTCCTCCCACGCTACATGTATATATTTTAACTTAAAATCATCAAAAGGTCAACAGTAAATGCTAAATTTTTTTATTTTTTTTTACAAAATCATTAAATTCGTGTAAAAATCTCAAATTTCTTAATAATAATTATTCAATTCATTATGATATTTTCCGAAAACATTGCCGCAATCCGTTTTTTCAGCCCCGTGTTCTTCTTTAGTTCCGGGTCGGTTTTCAAAATTTCCCCTGCTGCCTGCTGTGCCGCCTTCAAAATATCCATGTCTTCAAAAAGATTTGCAATCTTCATGTCGGGCAACCCATGCTGGCGTGTCCCGAAAAAGTCCCCCGGCCCCCTCAGTTTCAAGTCCTGTTCCGAAATATAAAACCCGTCATTTGACATGCACATGGTTTCCATACGTTTTTTTGTCACATCACTGTTGCCGTGGCAAAAAAGTATGCAGTACGCCTGTTTTGTACCTCTCCCCACTCTTCCTCTCAACTGGTGCAGCTGCGAAAGCCCAAAGCGTTCTGCATTTTCAACAACCATCACGTTTGCCGAGGGCACGTTGACCCCGACTTCGATTACCGTTGTCGATACCAGTATTTTTATGTCCCCGGCGGCATAGCTTTTCATAACCTCGTCCTTTTCCTTCACCTTCATTTTGCCGTGTACAAGCCCCACAGTGATGTCGGGAAAAGCCGCCGCCATGCGTTCTTTTATCTCGCATGCATTTTTCAGGTCAGCGCTTTCCGTTTCTTCAATAAGGGGACACACAACATAAGCCTGGCTGCCCGCGTCAATGTTTTTCTTCAAAAATGCGTATATTCGCTTGCGCATACTTTCTCCGACGGCATATGTCGCCACAGGCTTGCGCCCCGGCGGAAGCTCGTCAATCACAGAAATATCCAAATCCCCATACAGTATAAAGGCAAGAGTCCTCGGTATCGGCGTCGCCGTCATTATGAGCACATGCGGATTTTTACCCTTTTCGGCAAGCTCCGCCCTTTGCGCCACACCAAAGCGGTGCTGTTCGTCCGCGATTACCAGGCCGAGGTTTTTATATTCCACATCTTTCTGTATCAGTGCATGCGTCCCCACGACAATCCGGTACTCGCCCTGTTTCAGCTTTTCATACAAATCCTTCTTCTTTTTGGTACTGCCTGTCAGCAGACAAACCTCAAAGCCCGTCCCCTCAAAAAAGGTCTTGAAAGTTTCATAGTGCTGTGATGCCAAAATCTCAGTCGGCGCCATGATGGCAGACTGATACCCGTTTTTCGCCGCCACATACATCGCGACGGCGGCAACAGCGGTTTTGCCCGAGCCGACATCTCCCTGTACAAGGCGGTTCATCGGGACATCTTTTGCCAAATCCGCACATATCTCCGACACAACACGTCCCTGCGCCCCGGTCAGACAAAACGGCAGTTTCTCAATCATCTCGTTTCTGCACAAAACATCGGCAAACGGAGCGCGCTTTTCCCGGTCGGTTCTGCCCCTCTTCAAAAGAAGCGCCAGCTGCAGCGTAAAAAGCTCCTCAAAGACAAATCTGCGCCGCGCAATCCGATAATTTTCAAAGCTTTCGGGGAAATGAATATTTTTCATGGAAAAGTTGATTTCCGATATATTATACTTTTCTCTGACATCGTGCGGAAGATATTCTTTCATTTCTCCCGTCACATTCATGGCGGATTCCATCGCCGTCTGCACAATTTTCTGCGTAAGCTTTCCGCTCAAGGGATATATCGGCACAATCCTCCCTGTATACTTTTTCTTTTCCGGCTTTTCAAAAACAGGGTTCACAAGCTCGGTCTTTGCGCCCCTGTGCGACACCTTGCCGAAAAACATATATTTCTCTCCCGTGCGGAACTGATTTTTTACATATTTGTTGTTATACCATATGACAGTCATCGCGCCGCTTTCGTCGCCGATAATCATTGCATATATCGTCATATTCCGCCTTATGCGTGTTTCTGTCACAGATGACATTACCTGTCCCTTTATACATACATTTTCGCCGGGCAGACATTCGCAAATCAGCTTTGTTTCCTTCCTGTCCTCATATCCGCGCGGAAAAAAATACAGCAAATCCTCCGCCGTTTTTATTCCGCGTTTTTCAAACATCTTTGCGCGGCTCTCCCCCACTCCTGCCAGAGTTTTTATGTCCCTCATTCGCTCACCCCTTTCATGTGTAAAATCTATAGGTAATTGTAAAATTTACATTTTACAATTACCTGTGTGTGCAATCTAAAAAAGGAGCTGTAAAAAATATATTTTTTCAGCTCCTTTTGAGGGGATAGAAAAATGCTTCAGAACGGTCTTTTTTATATCCCTCTTTTCAGTTTGGGATTTATTCCACCGATATTATATAATAGTACAAGTTCTGACCGCCGTATTGCAGAGAAAATTCCACATCGGGATATTCCTCTTCAAACTTTTCCAAAAGCGCTTGTGCCTCTTCCTGCCCAACCTCGTTTCCATAATAGAGCGTCACAAATTCGCTGTCATCGTCAACCATTTTGTGCACAAGCTCTGTACAGGTTTCGTCAACGGTTTTCGTCACTGTTTCAATCTTTCCCTCGGCAATACCCAGAATGTCCCCTTCAGATATTTCGTGTCCCTCAATTTCAGTGTCACGTACCGCAAAGGTTATCTGTCCCGTTTTGACATTCTGCAATGCTTTTTTCATTTTTTCTTCATTCTGTGCGGCGTCTTTTTGTGCGTCAAAAGCCATCAGTGCCGTCACGCACTGGGGTATGCTTTTTGAAGGTATCACAACAATATTTTTCTCCGATATCTTTGCCGCCTGCTCTGCCGCCATGATTATATTTTTGTTGTTCGGGAAAACATATATCACGTCCGCAAATGCCTTTTCCGCCGAAGCCAATATGTCGTCGGTGCTGGGGTTCATTGTCTGTCCCCCTTCGACAATTATGTCAACGCCCAGGTTTTTCAGGATTTCTCCCAGGCCGTCCCCCGCACACACGCCCACAAAAGCATATGGCTTTGATTCGCGCGGCGGCTCTTTCTCCGTTTCTTTCTCTTCCTTTTGCGGCTCTTGGTTTATCAGGCTTTTGTGCTGATGTTTCATGTTATCAATTTTTATGTTGATAAGCGAGCCCAAAAGCAACGCATTTTCAATCACAAATCCGGGGTGGTTTGTGTGTATGTGCACCTTTACAATTTCGTCATCATCAATGACAAGCATGCAGTCGCCCTTGTTTTCAACTGTTTTTCTGAACAGCGGCACATTCACGCGCGGATTTTTCTTTTCCACAATAAACTCGGTGCAGTACATATACTTTATGGAAGATGTGTCCACTGTCTTTTGTGCCTGATGTTTCCCGGCGGAGCCGGCCTTCAGACTTCCTTTTATGACCTCGCCGTTTTTCAGTACATTCAAGGCGCCCTCCAGGAAGAATATCCAACCCTGGCCGCCGGCGTCAACCACGCCTGCATCTCTCAGCGCCGGCAGCATATCCGGTGTCCTTGACAGCATTTTGTTTCCCTTTTGCACTGCATATTCCAGCACTTCACACACATCATCGGTGCTCTCTGCCTTCAGAACCGCGCACGACGCCGCCTCTTTTGCGACGGTGAGGATTGTTCCTTCAGTCGGGTTCATCACGGCTTTATATGCCGCGTCCGAGCCCATCTTCAGCGCCAGCGAAAAATCTGCGACACTGCATGTTGTCTTTCCCTTTAGTCCTTTTGCAATGCCCCTGAAAAACTGCGAAAGTATAACGCCCGAATTTCCTCTTGCCCCCCTCAGGGTTGCAAAAGATATTTTATCTGCGACAGCCGTCACCGTCATGTCCTCCGACAATTCCAGCCCGTTCACCATGGCGGTGACAGTCATAGACATATTTGTGCCCGTGTCGCCGTCTGGAACAGGAAACACGTTCAGCTCGTCAACAGTTTCTTTATTGTTATACAAATTATTTGCACCCGAAATCATCATGTCGGCAAATAATTTTCCGTCAATCTTGTTAATCTTAATCTCCTCCCAACAAAAAGTCTTAACCAGTCAGATTCTCACCGACTCAACAATGACATCGACCTTGTTCACCTTAAGGCCCACGCTGTTTTCAATCGTATATTCCACATTGTGCACAATGCTTGAGCATATCGCCTTAATATTTACTCCGTATTCAACCATTATATGCATCTCGACAACTATACCGCCATCTGCGGCTGTTATTTTGATGCCCTTGGACATATTGTCGGGCTTGAGCAGATTTACGATTCCGTCTTTTCGGCTTTTCGCCGCCATGCCGACCACACCGTAGCATTTGCTTGCCACAGCCCCGGCAATGGAAGCAACAACATTGTTGTCAATAGACACTTGTCCGTATTCACTTTCAACCAAAATCGCCATGTCAAAAACATCTCCTTTTTTATTGCGTCCAAAACGCCATAGATTTCCATGATATATATTTTACTATATTTTACGCATTTAGTCCATAGTTATTTTAAATAATTTTAAATTTGTTAATAAATTTGCTTTTTTTCGGCATTTGTTATATAATACTGCTATAGGTACTTACGGAGGATTTAAGAAAAATGGCAAACAAAACACCGATAAACAGGAAATTTTCATATCTGCGCGAATATACACACGAAATGCCGCGGTTTGTGACAGAATATATAATCGAATATTATAACGGTGAAAGCATCAACACCCAAGTGGGGTACGCAATAGATATACGTGTATTCTTAAACTATCTCAGGCTTGCAGTTTTCCCAGAAAAAGAAAGTATAAAAGATTTTACGGTTTCCGACATAAACGCTCTTTGCGTCAGCGACCTCATCAGCTTCAAGAATTATCTGAAAGAATATGAAGCGGACTCCGTTTCCCCGTCGGGCAAACCAATCAAGCGAATCTACCGCAATTCGGCATTCGGCATAAACCGCAAAATGTCCGCGGTGCGCGGCCTTTTTGTATATCTCTACAAAACAGAGCAGATTAACCAGAACATCACCGACAAGGTCGACTTTGCAAAGCTCCACCAAAAAATAAAAAAACCGCTCACAACACAAGAAACCGTGGCACTTATTGATGTCATATACAACGGCGAAAAATACTACGAAGGACGTCTTCTTACGGAATATCAAAAACGAAAACTGCGTGACATCGCCATATTCACCACCTATCTCGGCACGGGAATCCGTGTCAGCGAGCTTGTCAATCTCAAAATCAATGATATTGATTTTGAGACACAGTCCTTTATCGTGACCAGAAAAGGCGGTGACCAACAGGAAATATTTATGCCGCCGCAAGTGGAAAACCAGATTTGCGAATATCTTGATTCTGTCAGCGAAACACGCCCCAAAGGCAACAGTCCGCTTTTTCTGAGCCGCACCGGCGGACAGATGACTGCCGCCGGCATTGAAAAGCTTTTGAAAAATTATTGCCTCACCGCCGGCATAACCCACCCCGACAAAACCCGTCCGCATGCCCTGAGGCGCACCTTTGCTTGCCGCCTGCTTGAGGACGGCGTGGACATAAAAATGGTTGCGGAACTCATGGGGCACAAAAACATTGAGGTCACGCACAGATATTATGCACAATACAGCCAAAAGGCACGCAAAGAAATAATGACAAACCTCAATGTATTTGACGAAGGAGAAATAAAATGAAATATAAAATACTTTTGTTTGACGCGGACGAAACCCTTCTTGACTTTCGCAAAGCGGAGAAAAACGCCCTGCAAATCACATTTTCTGCCCACGGAATAACACCCACCGAGGCATTGTGCCAAGCATTTTCCGAGGTCAACGCCGGGCTGTGGAAGCAGTTTGAAAAAAAGGAAATTGAAAAATCCGACATTATAAACCGCCGTTTCCGCGACACACTCTCTCTTTTTGACATACCCTACAGCCCCGGGCAAGGGCTGGAAAAAGATTATCAGGCGGCGCTCTCCCTGGGGCACGACCTGGTGGAAAATGCGGAATCGGTCTGCCGCACCCTTGCCGGGCACTTCCGTATGTACATCGTCACCAACGGGCTTTTGTCCACCCAGACCGCGCGGCTTTCGGACAGCGGACTGATGCGTTTTTTCAAAGACTTTTTCGTTTCGGAAAAAATCGGATTCCAAAAACCGTCGCCGCAATATTTTGACGCCGTCATAAAAGCGATAGGCTCTCCGCCCAAATCGGAAATCCTGATAATCGGCGACTCCTGCTCGTCCGACATAAACGGCGGCATTATGTCGGGGATTGACACCTGCTGGTTCAACCCCAAAAACCTCCCGATGACCGCGCTGTCACAGCCGACCTTTACAATCCGCAGCCTTTTTGAGCTGTATGAAATCCTCGGGGTCAATCCAACTCAAAATAATTCTTGATATATCGGAAAATTTATGGTATAATTTATTTGAAATTTCCGTTTTGTAAAGTTTTTCGGAGATTTCATGGCCTCATTTTTGGGGTCAACCTCAATTTTTGGGTGAAAATGTGTGGGGCGAAAGACACATTTTCACCTTTTTTTATTTTGACAAAAATACCCGTATATTTTACTCAAACGCATTTTAATTGACACATTTGGATATTTATGTTATACTTATGATAAAATAAGGATATAATTGTCGATTTACAGAACAGGTAATTGCAGAAATGACGCTCTTGTTGTTATTTCTGATTATAAATCATCGGTTTTTCCCGGACGCTCTTGCAAAGAGGGTGACTGCAAAAGCCTACAATTAACACAGATTTATAAAAACAGGTAATTGTAAAATTTACATTTTACAATTACCTAATAAAAAACAAGGAGAAAATTATGTTTACAGATAAAGCAAAAATCATGATTAAGGCGGGCAACGGCGGCAACGGTGCAATTGCTTTCCACCGCGAAAAATATGTCGCCGCCGGCGGCCCCGACGGCGGCGACGGCGGCGACGGCGGAAATGTTGTGTTTTGCGTTGACCTTGGCATGTCAACCCTCATGGACTTCCGCTATAAGCGCAAATATGTCGCGCAAAACGGCGGCGACGGCATGGGCAAGCACTGCAACGGAAAAAAAGGCGCGGATATCCTGATAAATGTGCCGCAAGGTACACTTGTCAGAGATGCCAAGTCAAACCGTATTCTTGCCGATTTGTCCGACCCGGAAAAGAAAGTTGTCCTTGCAAAAGGCGGCAGCGGCGGCTGGGGCAACAGCCATTTTGCCACCGCCACACGCCAGACACCGAATTTTGCCAAAAACGGCAAGCCCGGCATGGAGCGCGAGGTCATACTGGAGCTTAAGCTTTTGGCGGACGTGGGGCTTGTCGGGTTCCCAAATGTCGGCAAATCCACAATCCTCTCCAGGACGACAAAAGCCGACCCCAAAATCGCGAATTATCACTTCACCACGCTTGAGCCAAACCTTGGCGTTGTGGAAGAAGACGGCGGAATAAGCTTTGTGCTTGCCGACATTCCGGGCATAATCGAAGGAGCAAGCGAAGGCGTCGGGCTTGGGCACGATTTTCTGCGGCATATAGAAAGAACACGTCTTTTGATACATGTTGTGGACGTTTCGGGAATTGAAGGGCGAAACCCCATCGAAGATTTTGACATCATAAATGAAGAGCTTTCAAAATATAACATGGAACTTGAGGACAGACCGCAGCTTGTGGCGGCAAACAAAACCGATATACTGCAAGACCCCGAAATGTACCGGGAGTTTAAAACCGAAATTGAAAAAAGGGGCTACAAAGTCTTTGAAATCTCGGCGGCAACGGGCAAAGGCGTGCACGAGCTGATGAAGCATGCATATGCAGAACTCATCAAACTGCCGCCGATTCAGATTTTTGAGCCCGAAATGGACATCGAAGAGGACATGTTTGCCGATACCTCCGCGCCGGGCTTTGAGGTCACCGTTGAGGACGGGGTGTATGTTGTTTCCGGCTCATGGATTGAAGCCGTCGGCGGCAGTGTCAACTTCTCCGACGAGGAAAGCCTGCAATATTTCCAGCGTGCACTCAAAAACAGAGGTGTCATCGACGCCCTCACCGACGCCGGCATAAAAGAAGGCGACACAGTGAGAATCGGCGACCTGGAATTTGATTTTGTATGGTGACAGATAATTCAGGTAATTGTAAAGGAGGCGCATGGCGTGAATAAAAAAGGTGTGGGATATACTCTTGCCGTCTTGGGAGCGACGATTTTGATAATTTTGATAATAATTCTCTTTTCGCCAAACAGATGCAGACTCCGCGAGGACACCACTGTGGAGATACCTCAGGGGAGCTCTGTCGGGGACATTGCCGGCATTCTGAAGGACGAATATGTCATATCTGGAAGGCTTTCCTTTATTGCGCGCACGGTTATCACCGGCAAAAAAAATGATTTGAAGTACGGCGAATTTATCTTTGCACCGCAGATGAGTTATGACGAAATCATAGACACATTATGCAACAAAGGCGCAAAACGTGAAAGCATAACCGTCACCATTCCGGAAGGATATTCTGTGGAAATGGCAGTCGCAAAGCTCACCGGCGCCGGGATAGGGACGGTGGACGAATTTGAAACCGCCCTCGGTGCAAATTATAACTATGAATTTTTGGATTATGTAAATCCGAATCCGGATTGCAACTATGCCCTACAGGGCTTTTTGTTCCCCTCGACCTATGAATTTTACAAAACAGCATCGGCAGAAGATGTGATAAACACCATGCTTGCGGAATTTGAAAAACAATATAAAAAAATCGGCGGCACATATGAAAATATAGAAGAAATAATCACAAAAGCATCGCTTATAGAACGCGAAGCAAAACTTGATGCCGAGCGCGAAGTGATTGCCGGGGTCATCGAAAACAGACTTAACACCGACATGCCGCTGCAGATTGACGCGTCTGTCGTTTATGCGATAAGCGGTGGAATGTATGATGTGGAAAGGGTGCTCTATAAGGACTTGGAAGTCGATTCGGGCTATAATACCTATAAAAACAAAGGCCTCCCGACAGGGCCGATATGCAACCCCGGCATAAAATCGATTTATGCCGCGATGAATCCGCAAAAGCACCAGTATCTCTTTTATCACACCGACACAACCAAAAATGACGGAAGCCATATTTTCAGCAAAACATATGAAGAACACACAAAATAAAAGCCGCACCGCGGCGGAAGGGAGCATGGCATGGACAGAGGAATTTTAATGCATATTTCATCACTGCCCTCACCGTACGGCATCGGCAATCTCGGCAAAGAGGCGTTTCGGTTTGCAGACTTTCTGCGCGATTCGGGGCAAACGCTGTGGCAGATTCTCCCCCTCAACCCCACAGGTTTCGGGGATTCGCCGTATCAAAGCGTATCCGCCTTTGCCGGCAACCCTTATTTTGTTGACATAGACACACTGGTCGCCGAGGGACTTCTCACCCTCGAAGAAACCGAAAATTACTTTTTTGGCGAAAACCCGTCAAGGGTTGACTACGAGCGGCTGTTCTTTTACCGTTTTCCGCTTTTGAGATGCGCTTTTTTCCGCTTTGTTTCCAATGCAGAGTACATACGTTTTACCGAAGAAAACGCTTTTTGGCTTGATGATTATGCGCTCTTCATGGCAATAAAGGAGAAAAACCACTACAAAAGCCGTGAGGACTGGGATTTGCCCCTGAAAAACAGGGACGGGTCTGTGCTTTTGCAATACCGCAAGGACCTGAAACAAACAATTGATTTTTATAAATTTATACAGTTTAAGTTTTTTGAACAGTGGGGAAAGCTGAAAAAATATGCCAATGACAACGGCATAAAAATCATAGGCGACATGCCGATATATGTCGCCTCGGACAGCGCAGAGGTGTGGGCTTTTAGCGAATTGTTTGAGCTGGACGGGCACAAAAACCCCGAAAGCGTTGCATGCTGTCCTCCCGACAAATGTTTCAAAAACGGCCAGCTTTGGGGGAATCCGCTCTATAACTGGGAAAACATGAAAAAAGATGGATACCTGTGGTGGCGGCGGCGCTTTGCACTTGCACAAAAGATGTATGACGCCCTGAGAATAGACCATTTCTGCGGCTTTTTTGAATATTATTCGGTTCCTTCACATGCCAAAACTGCCGAAGGCGCGGTTTTGAAAAAAGCGCCGGGGGAAGACTTTTTCTCCTGCATCACAAAAGACCTGCACATCAAAATAATTGCGGAAAACCTTGGGAAATACTGCCCCCGTGCAGAAGAAAGCATAAAAAAATACGGATTCTGCGGCATGGACGTTTTGCAGCTTTTGACAGATTTCAAAAACGAATCAGCGGTCTTTTCCCCAAAAAACGCGGCATATACCGGCACACACGACAACGACACCATCACCGGCTGGTATGAGTCGCTGAGTACAAGAAAGCGCCGCGCCGTGCGCAAAATATTCGGCATAAAAAGGCTTGACAACCCGACACAGGTTTTGATAAAATCCACATTGACAAGCGGCGCAGAGCTTGCTGTGATACCCATTCAGGACTACCTGGGAATGGGCAGTACAGAGCGTATGAATACCCCGTCAACAGTCGGCGGGAACTGGCTTGTGCGGATACGGAAGGAAGAACTCACACCCCGTCTGTCGGCATACATAAAAAGCTTTTGAAACGATATTACCTCCCCAAAATCGGCAATTTGGGGAAAAGACAACAACTAAAAAATAAAAATCGACAAGCATGATATGCTTGTCGATTTTTGGTGCTCAAGGCCGGGGTCGAACCGGCACGGGAAAAAAGTCCCACAGGATTTTAAGTCCTGGGCGTCTGCCAATTCCGCCACTTGAGCATACACTGCAACAACCATTATTTTAGCATAAATCACAAAAAATGTCAATAGTTTTGGAGAAAAAAATACCATGCTTTGCCGCCAAACATCTCGTCCCTCAGCAGCGATTGGCAAAGCATGGTTTATTTTGCACCCGAATATATTGCATTTTCAGGGTGCTGTGCATCATTAGGTATTTGAAATGTTACATATAAGTTTGTTTGGCAAAATTTATTATAGCATATATTTTTGCAAAATTTCAAAATAAAAAACAAAAAATCTCATCCGCACATGTATTTTATCTGTCACCCAGTTTTACATATCCGCGCTCCGGCTTGACGCTTTTGTATGTCGGGCGGATAATCTTGCCGTTGTTCTGGATTTCTTCAATCCTGTGTGCACTCCAGCCGGCAATTCGTGCAATCGCAAATATCGGCGTGTACATTTCGCACGGCAACTCCAACATCTGATATATCAAACCCGAATAAAAGTCCACATTTGCGCTGACTCCCTTGTACATCCTGCGCTTTTCCGCAATTATCCCCGGCGCAAGCGATGCAACCGTTTCATAAAGCTCATATTCTTTTTCATATCCTTTTTCGACAGCCAGGTCGCGCGCGCAGTTCATCAATATGTCCGCCCTCGGATCAGAAATTGAATACACCGCATGCCCCATGCCATATATCAGCCCGGCTTTGTCAAAGGCGTCTTTGTTCAGCAAGCGCACAAGATAATCCTTGACAGCGTCTTTGTCGCTTGTGTTTATGCTTTTCTTCATGTCCTCAAACATTCTCACAACCTTGATGTTTGCCCCGCCGTGGCGCGGACCTTTCAGCGAGCCGAGCGCGGCGGCAATTGCAGAATATGTGTCCGTCCCGGAGGAGGTCACAACATGCGTCGCAAAGGTGGAATTGTTTCCGCCGCCATGCTCTGCATGAAGCACAAGTGCCAAATCCAGGAGCTTTGCCTCCATGTGCGAAAATTCCCCGTCCTCACGCAACATCAAAAGAATATTTTCCGCCGTGGACAAATGCGGTTCCGGCTTGTGGATAAAAAGGCTTTCGTCACAATGATAATGCATATAAGACCGATATGCATACACTGCAAGCATCGGGAAAACCGCAATCAACTGCAAGCACTGACGCAGCACATTTTCCGACGAAATATCGTCGGGGTTTTCGTCATATGCATAAAGTGAAAGAACACAGCGCGAAAGTATATTCATCATGTCGCGCCCCGGTGCCTTGAGAATCATATCGCGCACAAATGATGTCGGGAGTGTCCGTTTTTCTGCCAGCTCTTTCTTAAATTTCTCCAATTCTTCCGCATCGGGCAGTTCCGAAAACAGCAAAAGATACGCCGTTTCCTCAAATCCAAACCGCTCCTCTGCCAAAAATCCCGAAACAATGTCACGCACATTTACACCGCGGTAAAAAAGCTGTCCTTCACACGGGACAGCACTGCCGTCCGGGAGAATCTCCTTTGACTTTATGTTGGATATTTCCGTAAGCCCTGTGACAACGCCGTTGCCGTCCAAATCTCTCAATCCTCTGAAAACATGGTTTTTTTCATACATTTCGGGCAGTATACCGTTGTTTTTGCCCGACTTTTCCGCCAATTCTCTGATATATGGTGTTATTTCCGAATAATTCTTCTCCATCGTATTTACTCCTTTCTCTTCCGTCAGATATCCGCCAAAATGTTATACATGGCAAACTTTTTGAAAAATATAACAAAAACCGCCCCGACATCTCAAAATCAGATGTCGGAAGCGATTTTTCAGATAATACAAAATTAACTTTTACGCACTCTGTCACAGAATGTCCTTGCAGCATTGCATCCACTTTCTTGCGATAACCTCGTGTCCCGCCGCCGTGGGGTGTATGCAGTCCATACTCCACACGTCCGCGCCGAATTTTTCCGAAAGCTTTGCAAAATCCTCTGCCAATGGCACAAACACCGCATGGTATTTGTCCGCAAGTTCGCGGCATATTTCTCCGCGTTCTGTTATCTGTGCGTGCCACAAATCCCAGTCATTGTATATATCTCCGCCGTCCTCGCCTATGTACTTCCTCACCAAAAACGGCTCGAGAATCACAAGCTTTGAGTCCGGTCTTTTTTCCTTCGCTTCAAAAAGTATACGGTCATACACAAACTTATACTTGTCCTTGTCTGCGCCCTGACCCATTCTGATTTCAAATCCGATATCGTTTATACCGTTTAAAATGCTCAAAATATCAAAATCTATATTTAAAGTATCCTCAATCCAGCGCGCATACATGTCGCAAATCCTGTTTCCGCTTACACCCCTGTTGTACACAGAAACCGACGGATTGTCACAGACGATTCTTGCCGCCAAAAGATTGACATATCCCATACCCAGATTTATGTTCGGTTGGGTAGTGTTTTTATCTCTGCCGCTGTCGGTCAGAGAATCCCCCTGGAATAAAATTTTCATAAAACTTTTCGCCTGTCCTTCCTTTTCAACCCCCGGCCACACCACCGCCGCGCCCGGGACGCTCCCTTACATGTTGAGAAATTCGTTTACAATGTTTCTCATTTCGTCTTTTTCACATACAATGTCAAAAAGTCTGTTCTTTGTTTTCAATTCCGCCAGTGATTTCGGTATCTTCATGCCGCTCACTTTTGCCAGCTCATCCAAAAGCTCAAATTCCGTTTTGCCCACAATCGCCGCGTTTCCGCACAGTGCAGCCAATACACTTTGGTTAAACTTAAACGGGCTTGCCGTTGAAGCAATGACGGTTTTCGTTTCGTCGCCCGTTTCGGCAACATATTTGTCATATACCGCCTTGCCCACTGCCGTATGTGTGTCGATTGTATAGTCATATTCCTGCATGCATTTTTTGATTGTCTGCATGGTTTCTTCGTCGTCCGCGCAACCCGCCCGGAACAAATCGCGGATTTTGACCTTTATTTCCCCCGTGACCTCATATTTTCCGACAGCCGCCAGTTTTTCCATCCAAGAGCGTATCAAAGCGTCATCGCGCCCCGAGAGGTCAAACAAAAATCTCTCAAGGTTGCTGGAAATCAGGATATCCATTGACGGAGATATGGTTGTGTGGAACTTGCGGTTTTTGTCATATATTCCGTCCGTCAAAAATTCGGTAAGTACATTGTTTACATTTGATGCACATATGAATTTGTTCACCGGCAATCCCATTTTATATGCATAATATGCCGCAAGTATGTTGCCGAAGTTTCCTGTCGGAACAACAACATTTATTTTTTCGCCAAGCTCCAGCTCTCCTGCGTCCAGCATGTCTGCATATGCCGAGAAATAATATACAATCTGCGGCACAAGCCTGCCCCAGTTGATGGAATTTGCACTCGAAAGCTTGAATCCGTTATCAGACAAAAGCTTTGCATATTCCTCATCGGTAAATATCTTTTTCACACCGCTTTGTGCATCGTCAAAATTGCCGTTGACTGCTGCCACGCCGACATTTTCCCCGTCCTGTGTCACCATTTGCAGCTTTTGGATTTCGCTCACGCCGTTGTTGGGATAAAATACAATAATCCTTGTCCCGTTGACGTCCTTAAATCCTTCAAGTGCCGCCTTGCCGGTATCGCCCGAGGTGGCGACAAGAATCACCACCTCGTCAGTTTCGTTTGTTTTTTTCATGGACGTTGTCAAAAGATACGGCAGTATCTGCAATGCCATGTCCTTAAAAGCACATGTCGGTCCGTGCCACAGTTCCAAAAAATATGTGTTTTTGTTCAGCTTGTATACCGGTGCAATGTTTTCGGTTTCAAACTTTTCTTTTGTATAGGCATTGTCAATGCAATAACTGAGCTCCGCATCGCTGAAATCGGTGAGGAACTTCTTTAAAATAAAGTATGCCCTCTCCCTGTAAGAACAGCCGGCAAGCGCCCCTATTTCTTCTGCTGTGACCTCCGGCAGACTCTCGGGCACAAACAGCCCCCCGTCTTCGGAAAGTCCTTTTTTTATGGCCTCTGCCGCGCTGACTTCATACGCCTTGTTTCTTGTGCTCTGGTATTGCATTTTAAAATGTCATTCCTTTCAAAACCCTAAAAATTCTCAGGCAAGACCGCCTCTGGATTACATATATTTTTTCACATATTCCGGTGCGTCGTTTATATCCATGCTCACCGAAAGCATAAAGTTTATGTTAAACTTTTCGCCTGCCTTGTCAAGGTCAGCCAAAAACGACTCAAAGCCGTCTGTCGAATGATTGACAATTTTGAGTGTTCCGTCCACAAAAATGTCGGTGATATCAAAGTTTCCGCTTATGATACCAAAAATAAATCCTACAAATTCGTCCCATGATGTTATGTCAAATTCGGAAGTATCAGCCATTCTCACGCTTGATTTTATATCATACATATTTTTACCGGTGTTGTTGCTGATGAATACCACATTTCCGTTTGCGGAAGCCGCGCACTCGTTCACCTTTTCCAACAATGTCTTTGTTTTACCGGACCCTTTTTTCCCAACCAACAGTTTAATCATAATCATGTCCTCCTTAAAAATACTTTTTCTGCCTTAACCTGACAGCCATTTATCTAAAAGCAGGGACTCCTGCCTTTATTTCATTATTTTTGCAGTCTTTTTTCCAGTTCTTCTTTTTGGTCCTCATATCCGGGTTTGCCCAAAAGTGCAAACATGTTCTTCTTGTACGCTTCAACACCCGGCTGGTCAAACGGATTTACACCCAGGAGATATCCCGAAATTCCGCATGCTTTCTCAAAGAAATATACCATTTTTCCATAGTTATATTCGTCCAGAGCCGGCACGGATACCAGAAGATTCGGCACGCCGCCGTCTGTGTGCGCCAACGCCGTGCCCTCCGCCGCTTTTGAATTTACAAAATCAACGGTTTTCCCTGCCAGGAAGTTCAGGCCGTCAATGTTGTCCTCAGCCTTGTCGATAGTTATGTTTTTACGCGGATTCTGCACGGATATGCCGGTTTCAAAAAGTATTCTCATACCCTCCTGGATATACTGCCCCATAGAATGGAGGTCTGTCGAGAAATCGGCAGCCGCCGGGAATATACCCTTGTTGTCCTTTCCTTCACTTTCGCCGAAAAGCTGTTTCCACCATTCGCCGAAATAGTGCAGAGAAGGCTCAAAATTTATCATCATTTCTACATTTTTGCCTTTTCTCAGCAAAATTTGGCGCGCCGCAGCATACTGATAACACGGGTTTTTGTCAAGCTCCGGCACGCTGTATTCTTCCATAGCGTCCCTTGCGCCCTGCATGATTTTGTCTATGTCGATTCCTGCCGCCGCAATCGGCAAAAGTCCCACAGCGGTCAACACGGAATATCTTCCGCCCACATCGTCTGGGATAACAAACGTTTCATAGCCTTCCGCATCTGCCAGTGTCTTGAGTGCACCTCTTGCGGCATCTGTCGTGGCATAAATTCTGCCCCTTGCGCCTTCTTTTCCGTATTTTTTCTCCAAAAGTTCTTTGAAAAGACGGAAAGCGATTGCCGGTTCTGTTGTCGTTCCGGATTTTGATATAACATTTACCGAGATATCTTTTCCTTCGACAGCCTCGAGAAGCTCTGCAATGTATGTGCTGCTGATGCTGTTGCCGGCATACACAATTTGCGGTGCCTTTCTCTTGTCTTTGTCTATCATATTATAAAAAGAATGTGAAAGCATTTCTATTGCAGAACGCGCCCCGAGGTACGAACCGCCGATGCCGATGACAACAAGAATGTCAGAGTCGGAGCGGATTTTTTCCGCCGCCTTCTTTATCCTTGCAAATTCTTCTTTATCATAATTTTCGGGAAGGTTTACCCAGCCCAAAAAGTCGTTTCCCAAACCTGTTTTGTTATGAAGCTTATCATGTGCCGCTTTGACAAAATCGCCCATCGCCGCCAATTCGTGTTCTCCGATAAACGCACATGCCTTTTCATAACTGAATGTTAATTTACTCATTTTCTACCACTCCAATGTTTGTCATAAATATTTAATCCGATATATTACCATTCCCCGTGTGCACAAATATGCAAAAAGCAAGCCGACCGCCATTTTGAATCCGCCACTGTATATACTCATACGCCGAGCGGTGAACAAAGCGGATTGCGCGCCGCTTATTTTTCTCTCTCTGCATCTTTTCTGCAATTCTGCAAATATGGAAAAGAAGCAAGCAGATTGCTCTTTTGA
>CAKSFT010000014.1 GCA_934454145.1 uncultured Clostridia bacterium
ATATATCAAACCTATAGGGGTATGCAGATAACTTTTCCGACAAGATTATTCAATCCCGAATATGTCAAAAAGCAAATCCCGATTGAATATGACGGAACAAATATAAAACAGTTAGCCAAAAAATACGGATATAGTGAAAAAACAATACGAAGAATGCTAAAAGAAATATGAAAGGATGAGCAAAATGGCAGAAAATAAAACTCCTAAAAATGTTGAATATATGTGTAGTTGGTGTGGAGCAAAAGCTGTAACCCACATATCTGCAGGCAGACCTAATCCAGGACATTGTCCGCGAAAACCCAAAATGGCAAACGGAATGATGAAACCTCATACATGGGTAATAAAAAGAAAATTCTAACGATATATGGTGATAAACTAATGAAAAATTATGATGATATTATAAATAGAACAAAAAGAAATTACACAAAAATATCATATGGGAAAAGCCTATTAAAAAATGTTGACAAGGTATATACTTCATATAGTATACCACATTCTGAAAATATTGTTGCCGCTTTAAAAACCGGTATATCACTTTTTGAATTTAACGGTATAATAATAACCAATCAAGCCATATATTTCAGTCAGCATAAAGACGATAGAATCCCATATGACGAATTGTGCAAATATGTAGTCTATATGAAAGATGAAAAAGATAATGCAATGATAGCAACAGCAAATAAATATCGTTCCATTACACCACCAACGCTTATTTCAAAGAATATTCCAGGCAGTGAAATATGTATTTGCATTCGGGATATTCAAAAAGAACTGATAAAGGAGTTCTCTTGGGCTAAAGAACAAAGAGAAGCATTAGTTAACGCATTTTGTGAAAAAGTTGATGAAATCAAATTTGGTGAATTACCCGAATATGTATTATATTCATTATGCGAATTGCGGCACGAGGAATATTCCTGCAATAAATCAGTAGTTGCAGAGTCCGAATTATATTTTTTACAAAACGGCGAGGAAAATTATATTTCATTCATAAAAAAATTACCCCCAAATGTATCTGACGAAGTCAAAACTAAGCTTTTAGATTCTGTTACAGAACTAAAAGAAAAAATGATAAAAGGGCTGTCTGATATAGATTTAATAATTGCCGATAAGTATTTGGAAACACTTTTTTCTTCGGTAAGAACTTGGGAAAATACAGATAGATTGACTGCTTTAGCCAAATGTTATATGTTCATTCGTTATAAAGATATGACGGGGTTTAATAAGGAATTGAGCAACTCTAAAAATATTTTAAGTCAGGATGAAATTGCCGACTTAAACTTATTTAAAGGCTGCTACCTTAATCATTCAATGATAAACGTATACAATACAATAAAAGACGGTAATGTACCCACGGATGAAATGTGTGAATTATATGACAGCTTTGGGTTGACAGCTTTGCATTATGCTTTGATTCTGCAAAAAAATGATATAGCTGAAACATTGATAGAAAATCATGATTGGGAATGTTATGATTTTTTTGATAATGAGTCGGGGATTAACAGATTTTTAGATTATAAATTTGTATCTGTATTATTAAACCAACCCTGTGCAAAATATATCATTATCAAAAATACAGATGTCATACAAGCAGAATTAAAAACCATAAAATCATATAATCGTCAAATAAAACTAAAAGAAGGGTTGAATTTTCTTTGTGAAAAAAACATTTCCGGTATAAAAGCCCAAATGAATATAGCTAAAAAGAATGGTGACTATAACCGAGCGCAAGCCTTAGCCGAAGAAATCTATCGGGTAAAAGAAATCATCAATCAGAGGCACGAAGAAATCAGAAGGTTGTATAGCGATATTGATGAAATAAATTCTGAAATTCAGAATATAATTTCGAATTATATCTCTGATACAGAATCTAAGATAAGCGGAATCAAAAGCAAGAAAAATCGATTTATTGATTTTATGATTTCGATTTTTGAAAGTCCCGATTATCTTTTGAAATTTATTTCTGCAAATCAAGAGGATTCTGCAAATTATTCTTTCAAAGGCTTCGAATTTACAACAATGTCATCACTTGATATAAATTTTGACGATGAAGATATAATTTTCGATGCAGATGATAATGAGCAGGAAAATCAAGAAAGCGTTCAACCGTTGTATGGTGACTCGTGGTTTTCTCCTGAAGCACATATCGATATAAAAATTTTATCATCGGAATACAGAATATTGGCGAAAAAATATCATCCCGATATATGTAAATATAGTAATGCAAACAGGATATTTATTGATATAGCTAATGAACGGGCAGAAATAATAGAAAATCTGGAATAGGTCAAGAAAGCGAGTGTTAATTTTAAAATTATTACTCGCTTTTTATTATGAAAGGAGCGTGAATTAAATGCAATATGTATTATTAGGTTTTGGTATAACATTAACCGTGTTACTTTTAGCAGATGAAATAAGCAACTCAAAAGAAAGGGTGTGATAAAATGGGATTTTTAATCGGTGCTGGCACAACAGCGATTACTTCATTCAGTGAGGGTGCTATGCTGGCGGTATCGGTGTATCTTGCGATGAGAGGCATAAAAAGAAAGTAAATATTTATAGGGCAGATGATTTTTTTCATTTGCCCCGTCTGCCGACTGAAAAAAACACGCCCGATATGGACGTGTTTTTGGGTGGTGGAGATGAGCGTCATTGATTGGTGTCCGAAACGCACATTTTTAATATAGGAACAAGTGCCCCGTAATCATCTACCGACATTATCGAAGCATTTAATATATCATCACGGCTTGCATTTCCCCAATTAAGTGAATAGCCGAATTTCAGCATCCACTGACGGATAAATTCTCGGATTGCCCTGCCGTTTCCCTCTCGGAACGGGTGAATTATATTTAATTCCGCCATTATGTATGCCGTGAAATCAAATAAATCTTTTTCATCAAAAGTATTGTTTTTGCATGATTTAATTTTATCAAAGACCTTATTAAGCTCATTGTCAATACAGTCGGGCGGATAAAACATTGTATCGCCTTTGTATATCTGTTCTCTTCTTATTTTTCCTGCAAACAGATAAACATCTTCAAAGAGATAATGATGAATGTTAAATAAATGCGTTTTTGTGAAATGCCCCGAAATGGGGTTTATAATGAGTTCATAACTTTTAGCGGAAACAATTTCTTCCTCAAACTGCTTTAATGTATCCAAATCTTGAATATTAAGTTTATTTTTTAATACATTTGTGTCACGATAACAATATATCGACTGAACGGTTGAGTAAACATCATATTTTGAAAACATATTATTTTCCTTTAACTTTGTATTTTTCAGATATTTCTTTTACTAATTCGGTGATTGATACATTGCCTTTTGACAAACGCTCCAAATTATGAAGGGATTGCTTGCTCAAATCCATTCCCTCAACGGCAAAACTGCCTCTGATATTCTTTACTGCCTGATTATAGCTCTGAGCCATAGAAAATCCCTCCTTAATTTGTACGTGTAAATCGATGGTGGAGATGACGAGAGTTGAACTCGTGTCCGAAAACATATTCACCTCGGCATCTACGGGTGTAGGCTGCAAAAAAGGATTCCCCTCATATAAGCTTTACAGCCAAAGCTTATACTACGGTAGTTTCACAGTTCATGACAGCCCCCGAAACAAAAGGCTGTTCACGTTCACCACTGATATGCGCCTTGTTCGCGGCCGTGGTGCTCCGCGTCAAGACGGTTGCCTTATTTAGGCAGCGTATGCTAATTCGTTGTTAGCGTTTATATTTAAGTTTTGAGCCTTTTAAAGTGACGCTCGGCACTACCCGCTTCCGAAGCTTCAACATCCCCGTCGAAACCGTTACATCCCCATATTTATATAAGTATATCACAGAAAAAACAATAAATCAATAACAACTTTGTTACAAAACAATTATTTTACTAAATATTATTTGTCGCAAAAAGTTTTTTTATACCCAAATACTTTTCCCCCTAAATCATTACACTGTGTCACATCTGCTGTGACAATGACATTAAATCCGTTTGACGATTTTGCATATTCCAACGGGTCAATATACGTTTTTGTCAAAACCGCCTTTGAAAATCCGAAAACACCGTTTTCATCAAAAAAATCATTTATGCAGTTTTGAGTGCAGTAATATTTCATATTTTCAAAATCGCCGCCACTAAACAAACGAAAAAATTGTCCGATTGTGTATTCCGGTGTCGGATTGCTCATCTCAATTATATTCCCATCTTTACCATAGATTTCATAATCTATCATCCGGTCGCGCCCTAACATAATAAAACCTACAACATACCAAATATACTATACAACTGTAAAGAAAGATAATCCCATATTTTTTCGATAATCGTCCCCTTTACGATTAGAAATAAATTCAGGAAACCATATTCCAATTTAAGTTGTATTGGCAGAGTTATAAACAGGATGGAAATAATGTTAGAAACAGCGACATAAGAAAAATAAAAAGCCCCCGGACAAAGCATATACGCTAAGTCCGGGGACAATTTACATGGCAGGGGTACAAGGACTCGAACCTTGGGCACTTGGTTTTGGAGACCAATGCTCTACCAACTGAGCTACACCCCTAAACAAATTACTTATCTATTCTACCACACTTATTCCCGCATGTCAAGATTTTTTTTCAAAAAGTGCAAGTTTTTTCAAAAAAATATAATCCTTATGGAATATACTTTTTGCTTCAAAATTCGTTTCTTTCGTAATCGCCGCCTTTGCCGCCACAAATATACACTCGCCAAAACAAATGCAAAAGTGGCTGTGCAAACAAAATTGCAACAGCCGCCGCAAATCCAATATCAGCTTATTTATAATTTACCGTGCTCAAAAATTCCCTCAGGCGTTCACTTTTTGGGTTCAGCATGACGTCATCGGGGTTTCCCTCTTCTGCAATGACACCGTTGTCCATAAAAACAATCCTGTCCGAAACATTGCGTGCGAAGGACATCTCATGGGTCACAATAATCATTGTCATATTCTCTTCTGCAAGCGATTTTATAACCTTTAATACTTCATTTGTGATTTCCGGGTCAAGCGCCGAGGTCGGCTCGTCAAAAAGCATTATCTTCGGGTTCAGCGCCAGCGCACGCACAATGGCAACCCTCTGCTGCTGACCGCCTGACAATTCACACGGATAGCTTTTTTCCTTGCCCGACAGTCCGCTCCGCGCCAGAAGTTCCATGGCATTTTCTTCAATTTCCCTGTATATTTCTTTCTTGTTTGCCCTGAAATCAGGGCTTTCCTTCGCAAGGAGTTTTGGCGCCAATGTGATGTTCTCTATCACATTGTATTGCGGAAAAAGGTTAAACTGCTGAAACACAAAACCAAAATTTGTCTGCATTTTCCGCAGAGCCTTCGACGAGGCTTTCTTCTTGTCTGACGCATCAAACACAACCTCTCCGTCAACTTTTATCTGCCCCCTGTCCGCTTTTTCAAGGAAAGCAATGCACCGCAAAAGGGTGGTTTTTCCGCTGCCCGATGAACCAATCACCGAGATTACCTCCCCCTTTTCCATGGAAAAATCAATTCCTTTCAAGACCTCTGTTTTCCCAAAGCTTTTATTTATATCATTTACTTCTAATATTGGCATATTCTTTAACCTCTGTAATAATTCATTTTCTTTTCAATATATCCAAACAATAAGGTGAGCAATCCGCAGAATATCAGATAAAATGCGGCAGTGTAGAAAAGCGGCCATATAAGTCCGCCTTTTTTGGCAAAAACCTGTGCCGACCATATCAGTTCATAAACCGCAATGACGCGCGCAAGCGACGTATCTTTGACAAGGGTGATTATTTCGTTGCTCATCGGAGGCACTATTTTTTTTATCACCTGGAAAAGTATAACTTTGAAAAAAACCTGCACCTTTGTCATTCCCAAAACCTGCCCTGCCTCATACTGCCCGTCCGGCATACTCTCTATGCCGCCGCGGTATATTTCGGAAAAATAGCATGCATAATTTATCACAAATGCCGTCATGACCGCAAAAAACCTGTCCGGAACACTCCACGAGGAAAGCCAGCCTATAAAGGCATTGTTTATATCCGCCTTTGCCGCCCATGCACCCACAAGCCCCGGCACATAAAATATGGTTATCAGCTGAAGCATCAGCGGTGTACCGCGTATTATCCAGACAAACACTTTTACGAGCCATTTGAGCGGTTTAAATTTACTCATAGAGCCAAAACTCATTATAAGCCCCAAAGGCAAGGCAAACAGCAAAGTCAGCAAAAATATCCTCACTGTCATTCCAAACCCTTCCAACAGGGACATTGTTACATTCCAAAACATAAAAATCAAAAACCTCCGAAAGTATTAAAACCCGAAAAAGGGTTGTGAGCATCAGCTGTCATTTGCCTTGCTCACAACTCCCTTTTTTCAGCTTCTTTTTTATCAATCAGCCAAAGTCAACTGATATTTGTCTGCCAAAGCCTTTAGCGTTCCATCTGCCTTCAGCTCGTCCATGATTCCTTCAACTTTTTCTGTAAGGTCAGAGCCCTTTCTGAAACCAATTCCGTAGTTTTCTTCGGTAAGCGACATGCCGATTGCAAGATTTGCATAGCTTGTGCCCTCGCCTGTCATTGCATTTGCCATTGTGATGTCGATTACGCATGCATCTGCTGCATTTGAAGAAACCTCCAAAAGTGCGTCCGCCTGTGTGCCGACAGCTGTGCACTCATACCCTGCATCCTGTATTGCCGCCTCACCGGCAGAGCCTGCTTCTGCCACAAACTTCAAATCCTTCAAATCCTCAACCGACTTGTAATTATCAATTTTGTCTGCCGGCATAACCAATACCTGCGCATTTACAACATAAGGCTTTGTACAGCTCATGCCCTTCATAACTTCGTCAGTGAGAGTCATTCCGTTCCATACACAGTCAATTGCCTTTGATTCAAGTTCAACAATTTTGTTGTCCCACTCAATAACCTTAAACTCAGCAGTAACACCCAGTTTTTCTGCAACAGCCTGTGCAAACTCTGTGTCAAAGCCTGTCCATTCTTTGTTTTCGTCCTGATAGTTCATCGGCTCATATTCTGTGATACCGATGACAAGGTTCCCCTTATCCTGCACATATGCCACATCGGAGGCCGCGTCATTGCCGCCCTTTCCGCATGAGGTCAGCCCCATTGCCACAGCCGCTGCCAAAAATACAGTCAATAACTTTTTCATTTTCAATTACCTCTTTCTTGAAATTTAAATCATGACTATCATATCACAACATTTTAGTGTTGTAAAGTGATAAAATGAAAAAGTTATATTTTTTCGACGTTTTAGCCATACATCAAAATTTTTAGATTTACATTTTCGTGAAATTGTTCAAAAGAGATTCAAAATCAACACCATAATGGCTGACACCATACCGCCTGAATGTAAGAGATATACAATCATACACAAATTTTGCGGCAACCTCCGCCGCTTTTTTCAGTTTATCTCCCGACAAAACCGCCGAAAGCAACGCAGATGCAAACACATCTCCTGTGCCATGATACATGCCTTCAATGCGTTTGTTTCTGACAAACGATATCTCACCCTCATCACAAATACCGCACGCGACAACATTGTTTTCCATGGGGATTCCCGTTATTACAATCTTTTTGATTCCCATACTGTGGAATGTACGCAGTATTTTTTCAATATCTTCCCCGTCATATGTGCTTTTGTATTCTTCCGAAATCAAATACGATGCCTCGGTAATATTCGGCACAATAATATCGGCTTTTTTGCAAAGCTCTGCCATACCTGCCGAAAAATCGTATGTAAACCCCTTATACAAAACACCATTGTCACCCATCACAGGGTCAATCAACACTGTCATATTGTCCGATTTGAAATTATCAATGATATTTTTGACATACTCAATCTGCTCAAAAGAGCCCAGATACCCCGAATATATCGCGTCAAATTCCAGCCCCATTTTTTCCCAATGTGTGGCAATAGGCATCATCTGGTCGTCAAGATTTTTGAATGTATACCCTTCAAATCCCCCTGTGTGCGTGGAAAGAAGCGCTGTCGGCATTGGACACACCTCAAACCCTGCCGCGCTCAAAATCGGCAGTGCCACCGTCAGCGAGCATTTACCAAAGCATGATATGTCATTTATTGCAAGTATTCTTTTCTGCCATTTTTCCATAAAATTTTATCTCCCGTTTAAACAGGCGGCTTGTCGCCCAAAAAATATGATTGTAAAAACATCAAAGTGCTGTTGTTCAGCTTCACCAGATTGTTGTGAAAATAGCCCTTTTGGTCGTCCGTCATCTGCTGATAAATATTCCTTGCCGCCGTGATTTCCTTGCCGTAATTCAGGATAACATAACGTTTATTTATCAACACACCGTTCATTCCGGCCTCAATTGTTCCCTTCAAACCGATAAGCGTATAATCAATTATCGACTGCTCATTCTGATTGAACTCCACACTTTCTATATCGCGCACCGCAGCCCTCAGATTCGCAAGCACAACTGCATTTTCAATGGCAATTTCCGCATTGGTGCCGCTTGTGCCGTCTTCATACGTGTCATTTTTTTCCTTTGGAATAAATCGGCTCAGAAGTTCTGCCAGCTCTCCCCTTGTTATGTTGTCATGCGCCCTGAAACGGCCCTGTTCGTCAACACCAAGCAATTTGTGATTGGCAATCATCTGCACTGCCTCCCGCGCCCAGTCCGACACTTCGTCGGTTATCGTCATGGTCTGTTCGATTTCAAGCAATGGAGTAATCCTGTTTATAATAACGCTTGCCTGTTCTCTTGTAACGGCATTCCCCCCTCTGAAAGAACCGTCCTCATAGCCGGCAATATACTGATATGCATTTGCCGTCAAAACTTGCGTATAATACCAATCATTGTATGACACATCATAAAAATCATTGTGACCGACATCGGTGAAATTGAAGAGGATATTTATCATCTTACACAGTTCGGCACGCGTCAGGGCATTCCCCGGGCGGAAAGTGCCGTCTTCATAGCCGTTTATCACCCCCGCCTCCGCCAGTGCCGAAACAGCCTGTTCCGTTTTGCTCTCCGGTTCGAGATCAGAAAACGCATACGCGCCCGGCACGCCAAGACACAAAACCAATATCGTCATGAAAAATATTTTTTTCATATATTTTCTCCATTCTGCTGCCAAAAGGCAAAAAGCCTTACTTTAAATATGTATTCAGATAATATGCTTTCTTTATCTGTTTTTCGTTTTCATATGCAGAGCGAATCTTGCCTATAATTGACGTATCACTGCCCGTTTTTGCAAGTTCTGCCTTTATCTGTGATATGACAGCCTCAACCTTGGCGTCACACTCGCCTTCCAGTGCCGAAACCTTTCCCGAATATTTTGAAATCATAGATGACTTCCACCCTGCGGTTCTTTCCGCCGCCGGGGTTGCACTGTATTCTGCTTTTGCCTGTGCCTCCAAGCCGCCAATTTTGCCCATATAGGAAGATTTCAGTACATACAGCTGTGCAACAAGGTTTGACACCGGCGAATCTGTCACCAAGACCGTTGAATCCCCGCTACCGGATGATACCTGTGATTTTGGCTTTTTCTGCTCAATCTTTTCCTGCAAGGTTGTTTTCCCAAGGCTTATCTCAACCGCATCGGTCTGGGTGATTGTCCCCTCCTGCAAAGCCTGTAGTTCCTCTTCGGTCAATTCGCGCGGCATCTGCGCGCCGATACCTTCCAAAGCGGAATCAAGTTCCTTTTTGTTGTCATCAAGCATCTTGTCCAAATCGTCCTCCGAATAGCGCATAAAATATATCACAGAGCGAACATTGTCCCACTGCCACGCAAGAACCCCGGAAGCTGTCACAACTATGACAGCCAAGATAATCAAAAAAATCTTCAGTTTTCTTCTTTTTTTCATAGCAAACTCCATTCTGATTTAACAATACCGGCAAATCATATAATAAATTTTCATCAATTGCATACACTTTACAGATATTATAACATGTTTCCTTCGGCTATTCAATATGTTTTTTATGCAAACTTAAAAAGTTTAAAATATATTCATATATTCCGCCGCAAATGAGTTTTTTACTTGCAAATATTTTGCAGTTGTGGTATAATTTTTTTTCAAATACAAAAAGGAGAGATTACCATGTCTGTAAAAATACGGAAAGCAACAGTGTCAGACATTGACGCAATCAACAAAATATACGAAAATATCCACACTGCCGAAGAAAGCGCCAATGCTTTTGTCGGCTGGGTGAGGGGCGTTTACCCCACAAAAAGCACTGCACAAGAGGCATTGCAGCGCGGCGACCTGTTTGCGGAGGAATACAATGGTCAAATTGTCGGCACGGCCATATTGAATCAAATCCAACCCGACATCTACAGAGCCGCCCACTGGCAATATGACGCCGATGACAAAAATATAATGGTTATGCACACGCTTGCCATAGACCCATGTGTCAAAGGGCACGGATTCGGCAGAGCGTTTGAAAAATTTTATGAAGAATATGCCATCAGCCATGGGTGTGAATTTTTGCGCATCGACACAAACGAGCGCAACAAAAATGCACGGAAATTTTACAAAAATGCCGGCTATAAAGAGGTGGCAATTCTCCCGTGCGATTTCAACGGAATAGACAATATCAACCTTGTGATGCTCGAAAAAAGGGCGCAAAAAGGAGCTGTTTAAAAAACCAATCGGCTTTTTAAACAGCTCTCCTTATTTCTTCGTTCTGTATCCTCTGTACTCATTTGGCCCTTCAAAATACTCTGTGCCTCCGCGACAACGCTTCAAGTATTTCAGTGACTCCAGCTGTGCAGTCCATTCCATGTCATCAAAATGCACCACATCATGATATCCTTCAATATCGGCAGAACCCTTGAATCCGTTCTGCATAAGAATGGTGAATATGTCCGACCAGTTTGTGTCGCCGAATCCGGGCAGACGGTGCCAGGAATATTCGCTTGCGCCCCTTGTCCCATCGCGGCGCACAACGTCCCACGCAACTGTGGCATCCTTGCCGTGAATGTGCACAATCTTCTTTGCCCATTCCCTCACCTGGGCAATCGGGTCGATAAATGCTGTCACCTGGTGCGCCGGCTCCCATTCAAGCCCCAGCGCATCGCTCGGCACTTCGTTAAACATCATTTCCCACGCTTCGTGACAAAAAGCAATATTATGTGTCCCTCCATGCCAGCCTCCGCCGCAGTTTTCAAAGCCTAGCTTTACACCGTATTCCTCCGCAAGCTTTGCAAGCGGTGAAAATACTTTTTTAAACAAAGGCATATTGTCGGGCACCGACTTGTCAGGGTCAGCCCCCGCAAAAAGCCCGATTGTGTCGCAGTCGAATTTGTGTGCGCTTTTTATCAAAATTTCAATCTTTTTCCGCACTTCCTCATCACACATTGTGTTTCCGTAATATGCAAGAGAAGAAATTTTTCTTCCCTCTGCGCTGTCCAAGACTTTTTTTGCAAATTCATCTATAGAGTTCAATTCTTTGTCACTGTCTGCAAAATTCAGCTCGTACGATTCAAACCCCTTTGGGTTCAATTGTTTTATCATGGAAACAGCACCATATGCCGGAATCAATGTGCCAATCAAAATATCAAACATAATACACCTCTTATTATCCGAATATATTTGCAGAATCTGCCGTCTTAAAACCGGCGTCCTCCAGCAGTTTTATTGCCCTTTCCGGGTGATTTGCCTTGATGACAACCATCGCGCCGTTCTTTCCGCGCCCCACAAAGGCATACATATATTCTATGGTTGTTTCTCCGTCATTTATGACATTCAAAATCTCCGCCAATCCTCCCGGTCTGTCTTGCATCGACACCGCAATGACGTCTGTGGTCTTGACAACAACGCCCGATTCGTTCAGCACTTTTTTTGCCAATGCCGCATCGCTCACGATGATTCTCAGCACACCAAAATCAGTTGTGTCCGCAATCGACAATGCACTTATGTCAATATTGTTTTGTGCCAAAACATCCAAAATCGCCGCCATTCTGCCCGGCTTGTTTTCCACAAAAACCGAAATTTGTTTTACCAGCATAAAAATCCCCGTCCTCTCTTTATTGTATTCAACCCAAAATATCAGTATTTATATTTCACGAAAGTTTTCTGTTGTCTATGACTCTTTTTGCTTTTCCTTCGCTTCTGATTATTGTTTTCGGATTTACAAGGCTCACCTTTGCGGACAAGCCCAAAACGCTCCTCAATCTGTCCTTGATTTCGCGTTCAATCTTTTCGATGGATTTTACATCATCTGAGAAAAGATGCTCCGACATCTCAACCTGTACATCAAGTGTGTCGGTGTTGTTTACACGGTCAACAACAATTTGGTAGTTTGGTGTCACGTCGCCGCCAATCTTCAGGAGAACCTCCTCAATCTGTGACGGGAACACATTTACGCCCCTGATAATAAGCATGTCATCGCTTCTTCCCTTTGGCTTGTTCATTCTCACAAAAGTTCTGCCGCATGTGCACTTTTCATAATTCAGCGAGCACAAGTCACGTGTTCTGTACCTTATCATAGGCATACCCTCTTTGGTGATTGTCGTAAAAACAAGTTCTCCGAAAGAGCCTTCCGGGAGCACCTCCCCTGTTTCCGGGTCGATGATTTCGGCAATAAACATATCTTCATTTATATGCATGCCGTTCTGCTCCTCACATTCATATGCCACGCCCGGGCCCATAATCTCTGTCAATCCGTAAACGTCATATGCCTTTATGTTGAGTGTGTCCTCAATTTTGCGGCGCATATCCTCTGTCCACGGTTCGGCACCAAATATTCCTGCCTTCAGCTGCAGCTTGTCCTTCACGCCCATCTCGCGGATTGTTTCCCCAAGATACATGGCATATGACGGCGTACAGCAAAGGTGCGTTGTGCCAAGCTCAAGCATCAGCCTTATCTGGCGTTCCGTGTTGCCCGACGAAGTCGGAATTGCCATGGCGCCGATTCTTTCCGCGCCCCTGTGTGCCCCCAGTCCGCCTGTAAACAGTCCGTATCCGTAAGACACCTGGACACGTGAATTTTCGTCTCCGCCCGTCGCCGCAATCTGCCTTGCCATGGCGTCTGCCCATTTGTCCAAATCATTCCTTGTATAGCCGGCAATAATCTGTCGTCCCGTCGTCCCCGACGACGCATGTATCCTTACAATATCCTTCATCGGTGCGGCAAAGAGCCCGTACGGGTAATAGTCCCTCAGGTCTTTTTTGTATGTAAAAGGCAGTTTTCCCAAATCTTCCAGCGTCTTTATGTCATCCGGGGTCAAGCCCTTTTTTTCCATTCTCTCGCGGAAAACCGCCACGTTTTCATAGCAGCGTTTCACTTGCCATTTCAGGCGTTCTGTTTGCACTTCCTTTATTTTTTTTCTGTCCATGCACTCAATATCAGGTTGATAAATCGGCATCAAAATCATCTCCTTTTTCCGGGTCGGTACACTTATATATTATATCCCAAATCAAAAGCTTTGAGGTTGATTTCCAAAAACTTTCCCGGCACTGTCTGCTTTACCGCTTCAACCCATTTTTCATAAGATATCTCTGTATTCTTTGCCATGACGCCAATCAGCACAACATTGACAGCCTTTATATTGCCTGCCTCTTCCGCCTTTTGCAGTGCGTCCACGGCTTTCAGATTTATTTTTTGCGAAAGTTTATCTTGTATACCGGACGGATATTGCGCCGCCCCGGTGATGACGGGCATCGGGTCAATCTGCTGTGTATTTGCAATCATGATTCCGCCCTTTTTCAGATATGGCATTGCCCTGTATGCCTCCAGCATCTCAAATGCAAGAATGATATCCGCCTCGCCCTCATCAATTATCGGTGAATACACCTTGTCACCGTATTTGACATAGGTCACAACGCTTCCGCCCCTTTGGCTCATTCCGTGCACCTCGGAAAGCTTCACGTCATACCCCTCATTTATAACAACATTGCCCAAAATTCTGCTGGCTAAGAGAGTCCCTTGACCGCCTACACCAACTATCATTATATTTTTTGACATCTCTTAGTCCTCCTTTGTTATTGCCCCAAAAGGACATACATTTATGCACAATCCACAGCCGTTGCACTGTGTCACATCTATCTTTATATGATTTTCCTTCTGCGAAATTGCAGGACAGCCAAGCTTCATGCACATCTTACAATTGCGGCAATTGTCGCCGATTTTGCAGTGACCGCTGTATTTTACCTTTTTCAAAAGTGCGCACGGTCTTTGCGCAATAATAACGGACGGTTCTTCCGCCGCCACTTCTTCTTTGACAACTTCCTCAAAGTGTTTCAAATCAAACGGGTCTGCAACCACGATTCTCTCCACCCCGACAGCCTTTGCCAAAGCAATCAGATTGACCTGTTTTGTCGGCTCTTTTCTGATTGTGTATCCGGTTGTCGGGTTGTCCTGGTGTCCCGTCATGCCCGTTATCGAGTTGTCAAGGATTATCACTGTGTTGTTTCCTTTGTTGTACACAATGTCGATAAGCCCCGTGATACCGGAATGTATAAATGTGGAATCGCCGATTACCGCAACAAGCTTTTTGTTAAATTCGGCGCCCCTTGCCTTTGCAAGTCCCATTGCACCGCTTACGCTTGCGCCCATGCAGACCGTTGTGTCCACGCTTGCCAGCGGCTGAACGGCGCCCAGAGTATAACAACCGATATCACCCGAAACGACAAGCCCCAGCTTTTTCAGCACATAGAATGTGCCCCTGTGCGGACATCCGGCACACATAACCGGCGGACGCACCGGTATATTTTCTTCAATTGCGGCAAATTCTGCCTTATCTTCGCCGAATATTACTTTCTTAATCATCGCCGGGGTATACTCGCCAAGCAATGTAAATTTGTCCTTGCCGACAACATCCGCGCCGATAACTTTGCAGTATTCTTCTATAACAGGGTCAAGTTCTTCTATGACATATACAGTTTCATGCTGTTTGCAAAAGTCGAGAATCATTTTTTCCGGCATGGGGTATACCATACCGAGTTTGAGATAGCTCACTCTGTCGCCAAGTGCCTCTTTTGCATACATATAAGAAATCCCGGAGGTGATAACGCCTATCTTATCGGAGTTGATTTCCGTTGTGTTTATCTCTGCCGTTTCTGTATATTCTGCGATGTCCTTCATGCGATTTTCAACGTCCACATGGCGCTTTTTTGCATTGCCCGGCATCATTACAAATTTGCCTATATTCTTTTCATATTCTTTCAGCGGCGCTTCTTTTCTGTCAACAGTTTCCACCAATCCCTGCGAGTGCGAAACACGCGTGGAAAGGCGCAGAAATACAGGTGTGTCAAATTTTTCGCTCAGCTCAAACGCAAGCTTTGTAAAATCCTTACATTCCGCACTGTCCGAAGGCTCAAGCATCATAATTTTCGACGCCTTTGCATAGTGTCTTGAATCCTGCTCATTCTGTGAAGAATGCATGCCCGGGTCATCTGCGACACAAAAAACCAGTCCGCCGTTTACGCCAGTATAACTTGCGGTAAAAAGCGGGTCTGCAACAACATTCAGCCCGACATGCTTCATGCATGTCATGCTCCTTGCGCCGCCGATTGCCGCGCCGATTGCCACTTCCCCCGCCACCTTTTCATTTGGTGACCATTCACAATAAATTTCATCATATTTTGCAATATTTTCCGTGATTTCGGTACTCGGCGTACCGGGATATGAAGCAACAACTCTTACGCCTGCTTCATATGCGCCTCTTGCAACAGCTTCGTTGCCAAGCATTAATTTTTTCATAAGTTCACTGCCTTTCATCTTAGTGTTTTATCTGTGCCGCGACAAGACTTTCTCCGCAATAAATCTCTCGCAGACGCGGTTTCTCGATTTTCCCTGTCGGATTTCTCGGGATGTCCGCAAAAATAATCTTTCTCGGACGCTTATACTTCGGCAAATCCATGCAAAAAGAATTGATTTCGTCTTCCGTAAGCGTAAAGCCTTGTTTCACCTCAATCACAGCCGCGGCGATTTCGCCCAGACGCTCGTCCGGCAAACCGATAACCGCCACGTCTTTGACCGAATTGTTTCTTCTTATAAAATCTTCAATCTGCACAGGGTAGAGATTTTCTCCTCCCGAAATAATCACGTCTTTTTTGCGGTCAACGAGATATATAAACCCGTCCTCGTCTTCTTTCGCCATGTCACCGGTGTACAGCCAGCCGTCCTTCAAAACCTCGTCGGTCGCCTTCGGGTCATTGTAATAACACTTCATGACTCCCGGCCCGTGCACCGCCAGTTCTCCCACTTTGCCCTGTTCCACAGGATTCCCGTTTTCGTCGACAATCTTCACTTGCCAGCCAAAGCCCGCCTTACCGATTGCCCCCACTTTGTCGGTGTTTTCCACGCCAAGATGCACACACCCCGGCCCTATTGATTCGCTCAGTCCATAGTTTGTGTCATACTGATGATTCGGGAAAACCTTCTTCCAGCGCTTTATCAGGCTGGGCGGCACAGGCTGTGCGCCGATGTGCATCAGCCGCCACTGTGACAAATCATATGCATTCAGGTTTATGTCACCGCGTTCTATGGCGTCCAGGATATCCTGTGCCCACGGCACCAAAAGCCACACAATCGTGCACTGTTCCTCCGAAACCGCCTGCAAAATCCACTGCGGCTTTATGCCCTTTAAAAGCACAGCTTTTCCGCCGGATATAAGACTGCCGAACCAATGCATTTTTGCACCCGTGTGATAAAGCGGCGGAATACAAAGAAATACGTCATCTTTTGTCTGCGAATGGTGATTCTGCTCCACTCGGCAGGCATGCATAAGGCTCATGTGGTCATGCAAAATTGCCTTCGGGAAGCCCGTTGTCCCCGACGAAAAATAAATTGCCGCGTCATCGCTCTCCGTCAGCTCAATTTTCGGCGCCTTCGAGCGGCAGTATGTCACAAGCTTGTCATAACTTTCGGCAAATGTCGGGCAGTTGTTCCCTACATAAAACACTTGTTTTACATCGGGAATTTTATCGCTTATTTCTTCAACCCTGCCGATAAATTCCGGTCCGAAAACAAGCGCGTTGGATTCCGACAGGTCAAGGCAGTATTTGATTTCGTTTGCAGTATATCTGTAGTTGAGCGGAACTGCAAGTGCACCCGCCTTTAAAATACCGAAATATATCGGCAGCCATTCAAGACAGTTCATCAAAAGGATTGCTACCTTATCACCTCTTTTTATGCCGCGGCTCAAAAGCAGGTTTGCAAATCTGTTTGCCTTTTTGTCAAATTCAAGCCATGTCAACTCACGCCTTCCGCTCTCTTCTGGATTCGGCTGGATAAGCGCATATTCCTTCCATGTAATCTTTGCCGCCTCCATCAGGTGCGGAGCTATCTCCACGAGGGCAACGTCCTCCGGATATTCCCTTGCATTTCTCTCCAACAAATCAGTAATAACCATGTATGATCAATCCTTTCAATATCAATACACCAAGACAATTGCAGAATTTACTCCGCAATTGCCCTTATCATATACAAATTATTTAAAAATTTCTTTTAATTCTTCTTTTTTCATTTTCTTTGTAAAAGCGCTCACAACCGGCACAACTACAAGCGAAACCGCCATCGCGGCAACACCCATCTCAGGCGCTTTTTTGGATGCCAGCTTAAATGCATCCGCAAAGGCAATGCCGTCCGCACCCATGGCTTGCATGGTCAATATGACAGTCGTGACCGCAACAACCAAAAATCCGGCAAGCATGCCTGCCCACGCCCCTGCTTTGGTTGTCTTTTTGGAGTATATTCCCCAGATGTACGGACCTATAAAGCAACCCGAAACAACACCCCAGCTGAAGGACATAATGTTCACTATAATCGTTATGTTCATAGTTGCAAATATGTACGAAAGTATTACAAACAAGAAACAAAGCGTCCTTGTGATAATCATTTGATTTTTGGGGTTATAGTTCTTTTTCACCGTCGGGATAAGGTCAACCGAGATTGCAGAAGCCGAAGTCAGCACAACCGACGAGAGTGTCGACATCGACGCCGACAAAAGCAGTATCAGTATGAGCGCCAGAATTATCGTGGTGATAAGATTCGGGTCGCCCAAAGCCGTCAGCAGTGTGTTCGGAATAACCGCGTCCACGCCGCCGTCCGGAAGCTGATTGTGCAAAACCAGCCTGGAAAGCGAACCTATAAAGTACGCTCCGCAGCCTATTATAAGAGCAAATGCGGTTGACACAACCGTTGCTGTTTTTATTGATTTTGTATCTTTTATTGCATAATATTTGCTGACCATCTGCGGCAAACCCCACGTCCCAAAAGATGTGAGCAGTATATTTGTGCACAAAAACTTCCAGCTTGAACCGCCGAACATGTTTGTAATCTGCGCACCGGTAATCCCGTCGCCGTTGTCAGGGATTGCCCTCAGGTTCTCCATAAGTTTCCCAAAGCCGCCGACATCAGGATTCATGCTGACCGCAATAACCATTGCCACGACACCGATAATCATAATTATCCCCTGTACAAAATCTGTGTATGCCGTCGCGACATATCCGCCCAAAACCAGATACACCGCCGTCAAAGCCGCGATGACAAGCATCCATACATTGACCGATACTGTAGGAAAAATAGTGGTAAACATAGAACCCAAGCCCTTGTATACAGCTGCGCTGTATGGAACCAAAAATATAAAAATAACAATTGCCGCAACAATTTTAAACAGGGTAGACCTGTACCTTGCCTCAAAAAACTCCGGCATAGTCTTGACCCCCAGGTTGTGCGTCATTGTCCTTGTCCTCTTTGCAAGAATAAGCCATGCCAGCAAGCACCCCAAAACTGCGTTCCCTATGCCTATCCATATCGAACCCAGCCCTATGTTCCAACCGTGCTGCCCCGCATAGCCCACAAAAATAACCGCGGAAAAATATGACGTGCCGTAAGCAAATGCCGAAACCCAAGGTCCGATATTCCTGCTTCCGAGCAAAAATCCGTCAATCGTCCGCGCTTTTCTGACGCTGTACACGCCGATAATAACCATGGCAACCGCAAAGATTGCAAGTGCAATCATAGTCACCGTCTGTGTTTGTTGTAAGTTAATCATTTTTCTTCCATCCTTCCATGTTACATTTTTGTTTTTTTTTAATTTTACCATACTACAGTATACTACAAATGACATTATAACACATAAAAACAAAAAAATAAAGACTTTTTTTGTTTTTTTCAAAAATATTTTAAAAATAAAAATGAAAATGGGACACGGCACAATTGCTTGTAACCGCATCCCATTCCCACGTGAATGTAAGTACATTATTATAATAACGCACATTTCACGATTTGTCAAGTATTTTTTTAAAATTTTCACATTTTTTTATTATGCCGCAAAATAACCCTTTTCTTTTTCTGCATTGTCTTTATTCCGAAACAATGTGAACCACCCTGTCGCATATGTCTATTGCCGCCTTTTTATGTGACACAATAATGCATGTTTTGTCTGTCATTTTTTTCAGAGATGACAGCAGCTGTGCTTCGGTATCCGGGTCCAGTGCAGAGGTGGATTCGTCCAAGAGCAACACCGGCGCATCATAAAGGATTGCCCTGGCAACCGAGATTCTTTGTGCCTGTCCTTCCGAAAGTCCCAGCCCTTTTTCACCGATATATGTATCAAGTCCGTCCTCCAAAGACGAAATAAAATCCCATATCCGGGCAATTTTTGCACTTCTTATTATATCCTCTTCGTCCACATCAGGATTGGCAAAAGTTATATTTTCTCTTATAGTTCCCGAAAGAATCAGATTTCCCTGCGGTACATATGAAAACAGCGCGCGCGTTCTGCTACCAAGGTCATATTCGCCGTCACGCGTTTTCAGATAAATCCTCCCCGACTGCGGCGTGAGAATCCCCAAAAGCAATTTTATCGCCGTACTCTTCCCTATCCCCGATTCCCCGGCAATTGCCGTAAATTCACCGAGTTTAAAGCTGAAATTCATCACCGAAATCTTGGAATCGGCATTATACGCAAAGTGTACATTGTCAAACACAATCTCCGCCTCGGAACCGCATATGCCGGCAGGCAGGCTCTTGCTTCCCGTTTCAGCCTCCGTTTTCAGTTCCTCAAGCTCCATTATACGTTCTGCGGAAGCAATCATCGAAAAAGCCTGCGGAACAAGGCTTGATACATTCTTGAACGGCGTCTGTATCTGATTCACAAGCTGCAAAATAGCAGTAACATCACCATAAGTAATTGCTCCGCTCCACAGCCTGTATGCGCCGTAGGCAAGAGAAAAATAATATCCCGCGTTAAAAACTAAAAACATAGCTATATTTGAAATGACCGATACCGTCGTGCGGCGCACACGCAATTTGTAACTTTTGCGCTGAAGTGTTTCATTGTGGTCGAGGACTGCATTTTCATTGCTGAATGACTTGACAACCAAAAGATTTTGCAGCATTTCAAGCATAAATGACTGTGTTTTCCCGTTTGCGTCCTGACACTTTTTGTGGAGAGTCTTATAGCGCTTGCTGTACAACCTTGCCCCCACAAACACAATCGGTCCCACCGCAAGTATAAGCAACGCCAAAATATTATCAATCGTATACAAATAGATAAATCCTCCGACTATACTTGTCAAAAACAAAGCCGCGGACGGAATAAGTGTTATAACCCCGTTCACAATAACCGACACATCATTGTTTATGCGGTTTAAAAGTTCTCCCGAATGATATGCTGAAAGTGAAAGATAATCTTTGCTTATCAAATTTTTAAATATCCTGCGTTTCAGAGAAATTTCCAGTTTGGACGAGGCATGCACATTCATATAACTTATCAAAATCTGCACACCCAGCCGTATAAGCAGCAAAACAACCAAAAGAATGCACACATCTGCAAGATTTTTACCCGACGTCCCCGTCGCAATATTTATCAATTCTCTCGAAACCGACACAAATTTAAGCGAAAGCAATGAAAGAAATATGCTTGCGGCGGTGAGTCCCAAAACAAACATAATGCTTGTTTTTCCGTTTTTTATGAGCCATATCAGCGATTTATTTTTCAATTTAATTCTCCTTTGACCAGAAAACATTACATATAGTATATAACACTCCTGGATAAATTTCAACCGTTTTGAAAAAACTTATAAATTTTTTCAAAAAAGTCTTGACAAGCCTGCATGTTTTTGGTATAATAACCTTCGTTGACAGCACGGAGAGATGTCTGAGCGGTTGAAAGAGCCGGTCTTGAAAACCGGTGACGTGCGAGCGTCCGTGGGTTCGAATCCCACTCTCTCCTCCATTTATATTTATATTACGAGTTTGCATGCAAATTCTTTTGCTTAGGCCGCAATCAGAAAATGTGTGCAGTTTTTTTCTACGGAGAAGTACTCAAGTTGGCCGAAGAGGCGCCCCTGCTAAGGGTGTAGGTCGGGAAACCGGCGCGAGGGTTCAAATCCCTCCTTCTCCGCCAAAATCGTAAATTGTATAAACGCTAAAAATAAATTATCTTTTAGCGTTTTTTAAATTGTTATACATATATTTTATCATATACGGACAGGTATCGAAGAGGTCATAACGGCCCTGACTCGAAATCAGGTAGTCGCGCAAGCGGCTCGTGGGTTCGAATCCCACCCTGTCCGCCACAAGCCTTGAAAGTACAACGCTTTCAAGGCTTTTTACTTTTTATTTTTGGTGCCCATAATTTTTTCTTTTTCCGAAATGGTGCCAATGGTGCCCTGTTTTGTGGTGCCCTTGTGTTCGTATGAAACACAACTTAAAATCGCCGAATATGTAAATTGGTGCCCAAATGGTGCCCACATTCCTTAAAACAATATAAACAGCAATAAAAAACTGTAAACACTTTTACGCTTACAGTTCAATATCATTTTTATTTTTTTGTTTTTTGGTATTGGTTTGAGCATTGTTATTTTGTGGTTGCAGCGTTCGGTGATACACAGATAAAACATCTCGCTTTCTTTCAAGCCGCACATCAACATATTGTGCGGTTACCGCTTCAAGGTTTGTTGATATGCCAAGTGACATTCCGATTCCCTTTAATGTATGTCCCAATATTTCACCTACTGTATAAAAATCACCTGTCAACTGGTGCATATTCGTCGCTGCCGTATGCCTTAAATCGTGAAATCTCAAATGCGGCATTTCAAGGTGTCTTATAAGCTGTCCGAAATTAGATGACATTCTATCTCTGCGATAAGGCGAGCCATCAGGCTTTGCAATAAATAAATCATTATCGTAGTATTCCCCTCCGCTCGCCACAATCATATTTTTCTGACTTTCAATCAAATTAAACTGCCGTATGAAATATGGTAAAGTTTCTTCCGTAATCGGTAAAACTCTGTCATTTGATTTTGTCGGAGCTAATTTTTCTATAAATTTTGTTCCGGCAGGCAAATTGAACGGCAACTGTTCATCAACGCTGAAACGCATATTTTTCAAATCTATTTTTGATTTTTCCAACCCCAAAATCTCACTGATACGAAGTCCGTACATTCCTGCCAATACAACAGGCATTTCCCATTCCGTACCCAAAATGTGAGCCATAAAATTTTGCATTTGTTCAATAGTGTACGGATCTGGTGTTTTGCCCTGCTTTCCAAATTTAGTTATGACATCACGGGCAGGATTTGTTTCTATGTATCGGTACTTTCTTGCGTGTTCCAACGCAACGCTCATAATTCGTTGAGCATATCGTACTGTACTGTTGGATAAGCCTTTTTCAAACATAGTCTGAAACATACCGTCAAGCATAGCCGGAGTGAGCTGATTAAGTTGAATATGCCCGATACAAGGAACAATATGGTTTTTTATATGTCCCTTATAGCTTGCAAATGTGCTTGGTCTTAAATTTGCCTTGCCGTGATTTTCAACCCATTCCTCCATATATTCTTTTACCGTTTGCTTGCCTTGTGTTGCGGCAACGGGTGTATAAACGGGATTTGACAGTTTAACTTTCATTTCCGCCTCGTGCTGAACAGCTTCTTTTTTTGTTGCAAATCCTTTTTTAGAATAAGTTTTTCTGCCATCCGGTGATTTATATTTTATATTGACATCATAAACCGTACCGGATTTACCTGTCAACACGCCGTTACTGTCACGCTTGTTTTTTACCTGTCTTGCAGATATACCCATTTATATATCACCTGCCATACAATTTTTTGCTTGATGTTTTGCTCGGTTGTACCAATCCCAAATGGCTGAATTTGCTATCAAACGTCTATTACCATTTTGCACATACTCCAATTCTCCGTTATCCATAAGTTCACGGAGTTTGTTTTCGCCGATTCCGCTTATACGACTCATTTGCTCCACAGTTTTAAGCATAGGCACTATTTCCTGTTTAGTGTTTTTAGTTGCCATAATAGCACCTCCTAAAATAAGTTGATTTATTTAACGACAGTCTGACAGCCGGTGGCACGGCTCACGGGACTTTCACCCTCCGCATAGTTCTTATGCAACCGCCCAATGCAGTGACGCGTTCAAGACGGGAGTATCATTATTTCATCATAGCGTCATTGCTGTGCAGAATTGCCTTTTATTCTGCATTTACGGTAAAAATGTTTCTCGCTCTGTCATTTTAATAGGGCTCCCGAAAAGCCGATAGGCTTTTTGGGAAAAAGGAGGGGCAGCGGAAAAAGTGAATTTTTGCATTTATGCGAAAATGAATATTTTATAGCTTGCCCCGACGTCGTGGCGCATTTACTGTATAAGCTCTGCTATGACTGAATGTTGAAAGACTGTCTATACTGCGCCTGTGCGCTTTCT
>CAKSFT010000015.1 GCA_934454145.1 uncultured Clostridia bacterium
TTCTCACTGTTTTGCATAACGGCTGTTTTTATGCTGTCAAATGCCGACACACCGTAATTCCATACATTTTGAAATGCGGTTATGAGCGGCGGCAGAATATTATTTTTTATCCAAGAAAGCGGAACGGAAACCGCATCTATTGCCGAAACAACCGCATTTTGTATACTTGGCATTGATGATGCGACATATCCGAAAAATGTTGTAACAACAGGATAGAGCTTGCCGCCGATTACCTCCTGCATATCACCCCAGGCATTTTTTATCTGAACGATTTTACCCTCGGGTGTATTTGCCATTGTCTCGGCGAGTCCTCCGAAGTTTTGCTTTAAGACCTCAACAAGCATTGCGGCTCTCTCGGTTTCATTGCCTTCTTTTAAGGTTTTCTTCTGCGCCTCGCTCAAGGTTACACCGTATCTTGTAAGAGCGCTGACCGAGCCTGTCATAACCTTACCCATAAGGTTTGCCATTGACTGCATCTGATCTCCAGATACCGATACACCGTACTGCGATACCGCCAAATCCTGTAATGACGGGAGCAGAGTTTTAATCGTGCTGCTCTGTAATTGGAATGTTGCAAGCTGTGACGCGCCTTGAATAGTAGCCTCATCACCGATTGTGGTGATGCCTTGAAGTTCTCCTGCGTATTTCTTCATTGCATTTACATTTTCGAGCGTTGTACCCTTGACATTCATCATAAGGGTTTCGAGTCTTTGTTCAGACCTCGCCTGTGTGTCAAACAGGGTGATACATTCCTTGCCGAATGAAATCATCTGATTAAACCCTGCATAAGCTGCTACAACTCCGGCGGCTTTTTTCGCAAGTGAAGCGAGACCTTCACTGGTCAGCTTGCTCTGCGACTGCATTTTCTTTAGTCCGCCTGTTGCGTTGGTAGTGTGATTTTTGAGGTTCTTTACGCCTGTTATGGCATTTCTTATCCCGGCGGTAAAGTTGTTGTCTTTTATGGATAGTGTAGCGCCGATATTCTTTTTTGCCACGTCGTATCAACCTCCATTCTGTCGTTTCGGAGTAATACTCCAAAACTCATTTATTCCGGTGATACTCCTTCTTTCCAAAAAATCTACGATTTTTCGGGAGTCCCTATTGTTCACCACCTACTAATGCCGCATATTTTTTGTACTCATCTTCCATATAAATCTCATAGCTTGCTTTGTAGAATAATTTATCACTGAGAGAAAGATTGATTATCTTTTCCGGTTCAATGCCCCTGTTCAGATAGTGACAGAGCATGGCAAGTTCTCCGTCACTTCTGATTAGTTTTTTATATCGTCAACCGCCTTTACTCCGTCAACATATCCGGCAAGCTTTAAGCACTCAACCGCTATCTGCGGAATCTCGCCCGGCTCAAACACTTTCTCGACAATCTCCATCGGCTCAACACATTCAAAAGCTGTCTGAAGTTCCTTTGATTTAAGGCAAGGCTCCGTCACGCAGGAATAAACCATATATGCGTCACCGTTATCCATATCCTGTGCGTCCCTTGCCAAATCCGCCGTTGGGCTTTCAATTGTGATAGTGCCGCCGAGCGACTTTACATACAGTGTTGCGGTTTTCGGTTTTTTCTTGCTTTCAAGCATCTGCTCTTTTCTGCGGATAAGCTCCGCAAGTGTTATTTTTGTATTCTTATTCATAGTTATAACCATTCCTTTCTAAGACCGTGAAAAAATCCCGTAGATTGTGCATTTAACCGAGTGATGTGTACTTTGTGTACTCAAGCGAGGTTAAGTGTGCGAGATACGGAATTTTAGCTGGTCTTACCTCACTTTCACTAAATCGGGGAAATAATAATCGGTGAATCCGCCGCTGTACTCCTCGTCAATCATTTTTGCGTTTTCAAACTTCTGCAGCGTCAGCTCGTTAAACCACGCATTCTCGATTACAAGCCGCTCACTGCCGTAGGCATCGGGATCCTCAATTTTTGAGATAATCTGAATGCGGACATCAATGCCTTTCTTTATTTTCTCCGACAAAAGCTGTGCGCCGCGGGAGAACACCTTCTTGACCTTCATACTCCATTCGCCCGTAAGTCCCGTCATTTTCGAGTCCTTTGCCATCTGCATGACAAAGTCCACATCCTCACGCTCAATTTTTATCTTCGCCTCATATGAATCGGTTTCATAGACAGGCTCACCGTCAAAATATACCATGCCCCATTTACCGTTCATAACTCTCGGCGCAGTAGGTTTTACCGCCATAGCTTTTTACCCCCTTATTCAATATAAATTCCAAATTTCAAATCCTCGATTGCGTCCTGAATCTGAATACTCGCTCTCACAAACACATTTGTGCCGGTGTTTGCCGTCTTGATTTTTTCATCATCCCAAGAGGACACATCTCTCGTTTTGGAAAGCCACTCTCTTGTTTCATCAATATCGATTTCAGCCTTGTTGTCATACTTATCATAAAGCACTCCGCGGTTTGCGAGGTCTTTGAAGTATTTGTTTACGGCGGCAATAAATACGATTTTGTTATCGTATGAATTTTCGATCTTGCCTACAAATTCGTCCTCAAAGGTCGCACGGATATCATCACGAATCATATCGACAGCCTCAATGATTTTGATTTTTTTGAAATCCTCGCCTTTGTCTTCTGTGGTGGTTGTAAGAGAGTTGACACCCCTTGCAATCTTTATTTTTGTGCCGTCATTAATTAAAATCAATTTTCCGTTATCCACATCATCGTCCGGAGTTTCGCTTTCGGTTATGCTTTCGACCTCCGGCAGAGTGTAGTATGTAGCGCTCCGATTAAGCGGAAGTCCGGCAAGAATCCCGGCAATGCTGCAGCAGAATTCTGCGGTTGTATATGTCTTTGCACCAATCTTAATGTTATCGGTTGCAAAATTTATGATGCCCTCGTTATCTGCTGCGGCAAGCGGTAAAACCGCTTTGAATGTCTTATGATACTGCGTGCGCTGCTCTTTGATATACTCGACAACGGTATCTGTTTCACCGTCCCCCAAACCGGGAACGGCAAGGTAATACCACCGTTTGTTCTTAAGCCTTTCGAGCGCATCCGAAATATTATCGGAGGTCTGCACACGCTCCACAATCACCTTTGACGGACCGCCCATAAACACAAGGGACAGATAAGCGAGGTTGGTTGCCGTGTAATGGCTTTTTACAATCTCGCTCTCTTTTGTGTATACGGCGGTTTTTGTTGTATTGCTGTTATCTTTTAGGATAACAGCCACGATGCCGCGCTCACTTCGTGCGATAAGCGTTTCTGCAAGCGTCTTAAATTCAATTAAAATCTTCGGAAGTCCCATATGAGCGATTCGAGCACGGTTTTCTACAATCGTTCTTGCGGCTGATTTCCCGATATACGGCGTTGCCGAACCATTAGCAATAACAACGGTTATTGCTAAGAACCTGCGCCTTGTCTATCGAAAAATCATCTCGAAATCCCGACCGCATTAAACCGTGCCCGAACCGCCTGTCACCTCTCTTTCTTGTAATTCTCTCATTTTCGGCATTGAAGCCGTTTTTGTGTTTGTTTCCTGTAAAAACTCCAATTCAAAATATGCGATAAGGACGCTCTTGTCGGAATCAAAGGTTATTTCATTGACCGACAAAAACCTGTCCTTTACCTTAATCGGAGTGTATAAAAATATGTTTTTCAGCTTTTCGGCATTTATGATGAGTTCTTCTTTGGTTTCCATTGATGGGTGATATGAAATCTCAATCCCCAAGGTAACCAATTCATAAAATTTATTTTCCGCCGCAACGCTCACGGGAAAAACCTCAATAAAGCAAGCCGGCTTTTGAAAACCCTCTTTAACCTCAGACGCAATAACCGAGTATTTGTTTTTTGTAAGCAGTTTTGAAACCGCCGTTTGTATATCTTTTATCGTTATCAAAGTTCCACCTCGCTTGTTAAATCGTCAAGCAGCTTTTTTGCATTTTTCTCAAAGGTTGTATTAAGCTCCTTGACCGTATCTTTAATCATTTTCTCGCCTTTTGTTTTACCGCCAACCGAAATCCCTCTGATACCTCTCTGCAAGACATTTAATTTTCTTCCGTTTCTGCCGACTGTCGAGCCGCCGGTTACGACTCTGTGACCTTCTTCGACCACATGACCGTATCGGTTTTCTGTCTGCACACGGGCAACACGCGCCTTGCCGAAGGTCTTAGGCTTTTTGGTGCGCCATGAACCTTTCAGCTTTTTTGTTTTTCCTGTCGGTGTTTTCGAGCGTACACGCTGTCTTGTGACATTCGCCATTGCCATAAGCATAGCGTCTGTCTTGTTTTCATATTTTTGCTCGATACGATTAAATGCCTTCTGCAAATCCTCAAAGCCGAAGGTGCCGTCATTCTTCGCCATTATACTCACCCTTATCGAAATTCTGTGCCGTTTGTGTATTTCTCTCGGCGGCTATGATCTGTAACTCCTCATGCCGTTCATTTAGGTCAAGCACGGACACTATCTCAAATTCACGGTTATTGTAGAGAATACGCATAGCCGGTGTGATGTTCCTAAAATACCTTGTTGAAATCTTGTATGTGGTTTCGGCTCGGATTTTCTGACTTTCCTCATACTCTTTGCCGGTAGTCGGTGCGACAAATGCCGCAACAGAGTATTCTGACAGTGCAAGCTTATGTGCAATCGGCTGACCGTTCTGTTCGGTGAGAATTGCATTCCCATCATTGTCATGTGAAAGATACACCTTATTCTTTTGCATTTGCAATGGCAGAGGAAGATAAGGCTTAAACGGCTCATATCTCGGCACTGTTTCACCCATAGAATTTATGATTTCATCTGTCGGTGACAGGAAAATAATCCTGTGTCTTAATTTTGAAAAGTTCATTAGAATTGGTCCTTTCTGTATGCGTCAAGCAGTCTGTATACGGTATCCGGCACACTGCTGCCGCTCCTATTTTCATAAAAATGCGAAATAACCAAAAGCTGTGCCTGTCGCACAGATTCCGGCATCGGTTCGATGATGTCTTTCCTCAAATAATTCTCGCACAGTTCCTTTGCCAAAAGCAGAAGGACGGAAATATATCCGTCCTCCTCGCTGTGGTCTATTCTTAAAAATTCCTTTACCTCGTCAAGTTTCAGCATTTGCCTTTCCACCCGCTTTCGGTTTCTGTTTTTCTTTCGGTTTGGTTTCGGCGATTTCTTCTGCCAGTCCTCCGGCAATTAAATCCTTTCCCAAATCCTCTGCAACAATGACTTCGTCACCTTGCCTGTATGTGAAATCAAGTCCGCTGCACGATACCAATATTTTTATGTGCATATCAACTCACCTCACGATGCCTTGCAAGCAAGCGTTTTTACTGTTTCTGCAAGAGTAAGTTTTCCGTCTACTCTCTGGAATGTTCTGAATCCCACCTGTCCCGTTGCAGCGTACAGTTCATTCAATCTTTGGAAGGTTCTGCCCTGACGGTCGGCAATCCAGTAATATGAAATATCACCAAAAAGAATCGGCTTTTTGCCTGCTCCGATTTCGGGCATATATGCGGAAGATATAATTCTGTTGCCGATAAGGGTATCCGGCTGTCCTTCTTTCAATCCCGGCTGCCACAGATACATTCCGTTTGAGTCTTTAAGCTGGCGGATTGCTTTTACAGTTGAATCGTTGGCAATAAATACGGCATTTTTTCTGTATGGTGAGCGAAGGCTGTGATAAAGATCAATAACTTCATCAGCTGTAATCGCCGCTGCCGCTGCTGTGGTCTTACCCGTTTCCGCTGTTTGCAATATTCCGGTAGGTCTGCCTGTTCCGGTGCCGTTTATGAACGCATTTTCTTCCGCCGCTGCCATGCGTCTTACAAACTCTTTTGAAATATATTGCTCAAGGTCAAATACAGAATCGTTTAAGAGCTCCTCCGATACCTTTATAATAGAAGTAAGCTTATGCGCACCGAGCGTGATTACTCCAAACGAATCGTCCGATTCGGTATATGCCGCTTCTTCATCCGTCCAGGTTGCCTCACCGTATCCTGCCACAACCGGGATTTTCTTATCACCGTTTGATGATTTTATGACCGTTGCATACTGTCTGATAATATTTTCATCGTGCAGTTTTTCGATAAGCGTGCTTTCATACTCGTCCGGCACAAGATATCCGCCCTCGGAGTCTGTTCCGATTTGCAGTGCATTTACCGCTTCATACGGATTTTTCTTGTTCCGCATTGCCAGCCAGAATGATTTTTTGTATTCATCGGAGCTGCGGCCGGTTTTTTCTTCCGTTTTTGTGTTTGGGTTTGTGCTGATCGGCGCACTTGTCGGCTTGGACATTTCAAGGTCTAATGCCTCACGTCTTTCGATAATCCCGATTTCTTTGCCGAGATCTACAATTTCCTGCTCCATTTTTTCATATGTCGCTCTGTCATCTGCCGATAAAACATCGCCGTTTCTTTTGGCATTATCCAAAAACAGCTTTGCTTTTTCCCATAATTCACTTCTTTTTTGTCTTAATTCAACCGATTTACTCATAAAAAATCCTCCTGTTATTTCAATAAATTTAATCTTGTTTCAAATTGAGAAATATCGGCTCCCTGCGGTTCTTTCTCAATCTTTTTCAGTTTTTTGCGCATAGCGGAAACCGTATTTGTAACCATACTCTTTTTATCGAATATGAAATCCGTTCCCGATTTCAGCTTATCGTTATCGGAATACATAATTTTATCGCAAAAACCTAAATCATACGCAGACTTTGCATTCATCCATGTTTCCGAATCCATCATCTTTGATATTTTTGCCCTCGATAATCCAGTTTTGTTCTGATACGCATTTATGATGCTTTCTTTGATTTCGTTCAGAAAATCAATGCCCTTTTCAAGCTCCGAAACCTCACCGCAAAGCATCATGCTCGGATTATGACACATCATCATGCTGACAGGCGACATTAAAACAACATCTCCCGCCATAGCGATAACCGATGCCGCAGACGCAGCAAGGCTGTCTACTTTCACGGTAATTTTGCCGTTATGCTCTTTAAGTGCGTTATATATCTCGCTTGAAGCAAGCACATCTCCTCCCGGAGAATTTAACCATACTGTTAAATCACCGTTTACACTGTCAAGCTCGGATTTAAAGAGTTTCGGCGTCACCTCATCACCCCACCATGATTCTTCAGCAATCGGACCGTTTAATATGAGGATGTTTTCCGCTATATCCTCATTGTCTGCTGTGTTTGTAGCCTTTTTAAAGTTCCAAAATTTATTCATTTTCTGTTTTTCCTCCTGTCTGCGTCCATACGCCTGCATTTGTCAAGTCTACCATGTTTCCGTTGCATAGGTACCTGTCACCGCCAAGCTCTGCCGGTATCTTGTTCATATCCTCAAGCTCCCGTATATCATTCGTACTCATCCAGCCGTTCTGCCTTGCAATCGCATATCCGTTCATACGGCTTGCAAAATCTCCTCTGAGCATTCCGTCAACGTTGAATTTTACAAAATATACACCTTTTTCATTCACGCTCAAAAGCTTTTGACAGATACTCTGCTCAATCCTTACAAGCCACGGTCTTATGGTATTTACAATAAAATCAAGGCTTTGCTGTTCGATATTTGAAAAGCTTGACTTTTCAAGGTCTGCCACCATATGCGGAGGTACTCTGAATATCCGACAAATTTCATTTATCTGAAACTTGCGTGTTTCAAGAAACTGTGCTTCGTTCGGCGGTATAGATATTGCTTTAAAGGTCACGCCCTCCTCCAAAACCGCCACACGGTGGGAGTTGCTTGTTCCTCCGTATACCTCGTTCCAGCTTTCACGAAGCTTTCTCGGATCTTTCAAAACACCCGGATGCTCCAATACACCGCTCGGATTTGCGGAATTTGCAAAAAATCTCGCACCGTATTCCTCCGCCGCAATAGAAAGACCGATTGCATTTTTAGTCATTGCAATCGGCGAATATCCGATAAGTCCGTCATATCCCAAACCCGGTATATGCAGTATCTCCGTGTTGCTTAAAGTATGCCTCTGTCCTTTGGTATCTGTATAAATGTAATATATTTCTCCCGTAATATCCGAACGGTAAACTTCCATCTTATCCGGCAGCAGAGGATACAGTTCAATGATTGCGCCTTTGCCGTTTCGGATAATCTGTGCATACGCATTTCCCCATAACAAAAGATGACTGACAATTGTTTCTCTGAAAACAAAAGCAGTCATCTCATGATTCGGTTCGTCATGTAGGAGATAGTAAAGCGGATGTGCGCAGTCTTTTTCTTTTCCGTTGTCTGTGTATTTATATAGATGCAGTGGCAGACTGGCTATGGTTTCGGCAACGATACGAACGCAGGCATACACCGCTGTCTGCTGCAAAGCCGTCCGTTCGGTCACAGCCTTGCCCGACCATGACCTGCCGATATGAAACCAGCTTGTTCCGACAGACGCATTGCGCGGTTTATCCCGTGATTTGAAAAATGATTTAAAGATGTTCATGGTGTCTCCCTCCAAAATTCTGCATCAAAAAAGCACCTATCGTTTGATAGATGCTCCTTTGTCCATACTATTCTGCTGTATCCGAAAGTATAATATCCATCATTTCCTTAGGTGTAACAACATACGGCTTCACCGGAAAATGCTTAATATTGCCTGTCACAAGATATGCATCCGAGCTTTTTCTTTGTTCCATAACAACCTCATAAAACACTCTGTCTTTCGGATCCGGCAGTTCAATATCAATTCTTTCTTCATCAGCGAATATTGCACGCCTTTTAATTGCTTCTATGACCTCACTTACAATTCTATCTGTAAAATGAAATTTTGGTCTTAGAAGAACCTCTCTGTATTCTTCTAAAATTTTCTCATTTAATACAGGTGTAATCGGGCCCTCAATTGCCAATTCCAAAATATTTCCCGGCACAGAATTCCATTTAAGCATTGCTGACACTATGACATTGGTGTCAATAACAGCATAATATCTCATTGACCTCACCTATGCTTTCTCGCTTCACTGATTTCTGCATTTATTTCATCAAGTGTCATATCGGCAATACCGTTTTCTGAAGCGATACGGCTTGCTTCCTTCATTGCGCTTAAAGCTGTATTTTCAGAATTATTATCAAGCTTCATGCTAAATGGGATTCCGTTTTCCTGGATTAACCGCGCAATACACATACGCATATACGTCGGCAAATCAATTCCCAATTTGTCGCATATGCTGACTGCTTTTATTCTTGACGTATCCTCTGTGCGAAATTGAACTAAAGTTTTTGCCATGTATAACATCTCCTCTTTATTCTTTGTAATATCATTATATCATACTTTGTAATCATTTGCAAGCATTTGATTACAAAAATATTTTTATATATAATATTATTAGTAAATATATGCTTATGTATACAATTTTATTTTTATATAACCAAAACCCCTCGTTCATCATAAACCGATGATGTGTTCACATTCATGTTGCGCACGGCTCTGTCCAATGCCATAATCGTACTGACTGCACCGTCTATTCTCTCTGTTGAGTGTTTCTTTGACGGCTTTATATTTTCAGCGGCATCGGTTTCAACGCACACATTATCAAAATTCCACCTGAGAACCGGATTCATGTTATGCACAATTTTGTTTTTAAGCACAAGCGTGAATATCTCCTTTGTAGGCGGCGACATATCTTTAAAGCCTTGCCCGAACGGCACCATTGTTAAACCTTCGTCCATCAGATTTAATATGATCTGCGTCGCATTATATCGGTCATATGCAATTTCTTTTACAACAAACTCGCTTGCAATTTCCTTAATGTCCGCCTCTATTCGGCGATAGTCAACTACGTTTCCCTGTGTTGTCCGAATATGCCCTTGTGCTTTCCACACATCATACGGAACATGGTCTCGGTTCACTCGTTTTTTAAGATTATCATCCGGTATCCAAAAATACGGAACAATAATATATTTTTCATTTTCGTTTCTCGGCGGAAACACAAGTACAAATGCCGTAAGGTCAAGTGTGGTTGAAAGATCAAGTCCGCCATAACATTCACGTCCCTTTAAAAGTGATAAGTTCACTATCTCATTGCATTCATCCCATTTATCCATCGGCATCCAACGAGTAGACTGTTTAACCCACTGATTAAGCCTCAGCTGACGGAACAGATTTTCCTCTGCCGGGTTGTCTTTGGCACTCATGTATGCATTTCGTACCTTTTCAATGTCTATTGTATATCCGAGTGACGGATTTGCTCTGTACCAGTTTTCCTCACTTGTCCAATCCTCGTCATCAGGCAGACCGTATATGGCAGGATAGAATGTGGTGTCTATCTTTCTGCCCTCCAAAATATCCACCGCTTTTTGGTGTTGTTCAAAGCATATGCTGTTTCTGTCTGTTCCGGCTGTGGTTATAAGGAAAAACAATGGCTGCATTCTTGCGTCACCGGAACCCTTTGTCATGACATCAAACAAATCACGATTCGGCTGTGCATGAAGTTCATCGAATATAACGCCGTGAATATTCAGTCCGTGTTTTGTAAACGCTTCCGATGAAAGTACCTGATAAAAGCTGTTTGTCGGTTTATACACAAGCCTTTTTACAGACATTATGGGTTTAATTCGTTTTTTCAGCGCCGGACACTAATCAACCATATCCACGGCAACATCGAAAACAATGCTTGCCTGCTGACGGTCGGACGCACAGCCGTAAACTTCAGCGCCCCATTCCATATCGCCACAAGTAAGATATAGCGCGACACCTGCCGCAAGCTCCGATTTACCGTTCTTCTTTGGGATTTCCACATACGCTGTGTTATATTGTCTGTAATCGTTTCTCTTTACAGTTCCGAATACGTTTTTTATAATATCCTGCTGCCAGTACCCGGACGGTGTTTTCACAATTGCGCCGTGCCGTGATATGAACTCCTCGGCTTCTTTCCACCGGGCATACGCCTGACAATATCCTGCAAACGCGGTCATGTCCACCTCTGTTAATATTCCAAGCTGTTCCATCTGCTTTGCAAGTCTGCGCCATTCTTTTTTCGCGTCGGGTTCAAGCCATTTAGGGCATGGCGGCGCTTTTTTCACAGGGTGCGGTTCATTTGTATTAATTTCTCTTTTACCGGGATTGCCCTCCAGCTCCTTTAAAGCTGACGGCTTTGGTTTTCTGCCTCTTTGTGCCACAAGTGTCACCTCCTCCGTGTATAAAAATAAGCCGCACGAATGCGACTTTAAAATTTATATAGAGAAAAACAGAACCTTTTACGGCCCTGTTTCAATATTATTCTGTTTAGTTATCGCTCTTAAGAATTATCGCAAGTGCAGTTTCGGTGTTCTTGTCAATCGGTGCAATATCCTCACCGCGGTCATAGTTATAAACCTCTCTGCCGCTGCGCTTAATCGTAAGCTTTGAAATCCGTCCTCCGTTAATTCCGAATTCGGAGCCTTCTTCATATTGTTTCAGCCAATAATGAAAAATTTCTCCGTTTACGCTGACTGTTCCTTCTCTCCACATAATGCAAGACTCCTTATCTGTTTTTCTTTCCAAGTTCGTATGCCGCAACAAGTGCGTCCTTTAACCCCCAAACCGAAATCTCGAAGAAATCTTCTTCATCGCTGAAGTGCTGTTCAAGGTCTAATCTGTTTTCCATTGATATAATGTTCTCCTGTGCTATTTTTACGATTTGATTCAATTCTTTCTTTGTCATGGCTTGATGCCCCTTTCGTTTTTGTTATACACATATTAACTCTAAAAGGAGATTATATCAATACCGTTATCCACCAGAGATACACACATATATTTGTGTATATGTAAGCATATTGTATGCCGTTATTTTTTGTTGTAGCCAATGCCCTTAAAACTGTAATGCCCTTGCTTGATTTTTTGATATCTGCCTCAACAGCTTTTTTTGAAATCGGGTTGCTTTCGCTCTTCGTCCGAGCATTTCATACAAATGCAATCTTCATTAAACATTGACATGATTCTGCCGTTTTCAAGTGTTCCGCCACAGCGATTACAACAAGACTTCGAAAAGAAATTATCTGTCATTTTCAAGACCCCTTTCTGTTATCGGTAGTGAGTATATTACCGTCAATCAAGGAACATATCAAGTTATTTTTAATACAAAAATATCAGAATTATTCGCTGTCTGTTTGGATAGTATTTTCACTTGCCCATACAATCCCGGAAAGCACAAAGCATACGCACGGCAGTGCGACTCCGTTGCCCCACAATTTATACTCTGCCGAATCGGAGTGCGGATTTCTAAGCCACTTTACAATCTGCTTGTCGGTTTTCGGCTTTTTTGATGTTCCCATAGCCTTTCGGTGTGTTTCAAACACATCTTTCCAAAATGAAATGTCCTCATCTGTCGGGTTTTCCGTTTCAAGGTTTTTACACCAACCGTCCGGAAAACCTTGCAGCCTTGCACATTCGGTGGGGGTGAGCCTGCGCACTATGTATTCGGCATTATCATCTGTATCGTTTATCATAGGCGGATCTTTATAATCGGTGGCAACGAGCATATTTGCAAGCTCCTTTTCAGCATTCGTAAAAAAAAGATGCCTTTGAACTTGAATATGTCGGCGCCGCAACAGCGCCCGGTCCTTTTGCCACCATTGTCGGCTGAACCTCTTGCTTGACCGCAAATGAATATTTCGCATTCTGTCCTTGATTGAAAGCCGCTCTGTCAATTCCGTATGCAACAGCGTGTTTATCGGTTGCGTTGAGCGTAAACGATACATCTTCATTTATGCCATTACCTTGCGGACCGTTTTCCTCCTTGCGGCCTATCATTGAGCCTTGAACACATACTGCCATGCCGCCTTGGTTACATGATGGATTTCCGCAGTTCGCGTCAAGGCATCGTGATGTGTCAGTCTCATAAAAACCGCTGTGCGGATTATCCGATTTCATGGAATTGCTGTCTTTGGAGCATATTCCGTATACAACCGCAACACCGCCTTGATTGGAATCCGGTGCATTGCCGCCGGTGTCGATTGTTCTCGCAACATCGGTTTCATAGCAATTCTGCCTTGCGTTTTTTGTACCTTCAGAAGTAAACCGCACATCATAGCATTGTTCCACCACAAACGGCTGATTGTTTCCGCCTGTGCCGTAGGTCGCAATCACTGTCGGTGCGGTATCGAGCGGTCCCTTAAATCTTGTATCCTGTCCGTGGTTTTCATAGACAGCCGCCGGGACAGCACCTGCTCGCAGTGTCGGGGACACTTCTTTTTCAAAACCTATCGGCCTTGCTTTTGCCGAATGTTCCGTGCAAAATCCCGCTGATTCCATAACACAGGGCGGATGGTGTGCCTCGGCACGGAGTGTTGCCGTTACATTTTGGGTTACATCCATTCTGTTTCCGCCTTGGTCGTTCAGACACGCTGCGCCTGTTTCTCCAAAGCCGTTTTGAGTATCTTTGGCAGTTCTTTGCCACGGGAAGCTGCCCTTTTTAGAATACCTTGACACGCCCTCTGACTCAAATAATATTTTACCGGCACATTGACTTCTAAAATCTGCGACAAGGTAGATGCGTTTTCTTCGTTGGGGGACTCCCCAGTATTGAGCGTCGAAAACTCTCCATGCGACTGAGTAATCGTCTGCCACGATTTCTCCGGCATTCGGCCATTTCTCATATCAAGGAATATCAGCTTTATCTTCTTTGACGGAGCAGATACTTTCAAGGACGGCTTTGAAGTCCTCGCCGCCGTTTGACGAGAATGCTCCGGGCACATTTTCCCACACGATAAATCTCGGATATTTTCCATTTGTTTTATCCCTCATTTCCTTTACAATTCGTATCGCCTCATAAAAGAGGTTTGAACGGCTGCCGTCAAGACCGGCTCTTTTGCCCGCAATAGACATATCCTGGCATGGCGAGCCGAATGTGATAATATCCACGGGCGGAAGTTTTTCGCCGCTAAGCGCAGATACATCACCGTAATGTTTTACAAACGGCATTCGTTTTGTGGTAACTCTTATGGCAAACGGCTCAATCTCGGAACTCCATACGGGAGTGATTCCGCATAAAAGTCCGCCCAGGGGAAAACCGCCGCTGCCGTCAAACAAACTTCCGAGGGTTAATTTATCCTTCATCAGCCGCCACCTCCAAATACTTCAGCGTCACACCGGCTCTTGTCACGGACACATTGTCCGATGTTCCGACCTGTTCGATGTATCTTTTTATGATTACATCGCAGAATTTTTCATCAAGCTCGATTGTTCTTGCAATTCTGTCGGTCTGCTCACAGGCAATCAGTGTACTTCCGCTGCCGCCGAACGGATCGAGAACAAGACAGTTGCTCATTGACGAATTCATAATCGGATATGCAAGGAGCGGTATCGGTTTCATTGTGGGATGGTCGCCGTTTTTCTTCGGCTTGTCAAATTCCCATATGGTCGATTCTTTTCTGCCCGTGTACCATTGGTGCTTGCCTTTCTTTTTCCAGCCGAACAGTATCGGTTCGTGCTGCCACTGATACGGCGAGCGTCCGAGTACAAGGCTCTGCTTTTTCCAAATGCAAGTACCGGAAAGATAGAACCCTGCGTCCTTAAATGCCTTTCTGAAGTTCAAACCCTCGGTATCGGCATGGAACACATAAATGCTTGCATCGTCCGCCATGCATTTTTCTGTATTTGAAAATGCATCAAAAAGGAAATTGTAAAACTTATCATCTTCCATATTATCATTTTTAATCTTCCCGGCTGAACCCTCATAGTTGACATTATACGGTGGGTCGGTAATCACAAGATTGACTTTTTCATCGCCGAGGAGCATATCATATGTTTCAGCCAATGTGCTGTCGCCGCACACAAGTCTGTGTCTGCCAAGCTGCCAGACATCTCCGAGTTTCGTGATTGTAGGATTCTGCAGCTCGGCATCCACATCAAAATCATCATCCTTGATTTTATCTTGGATGGTGTCTTTGAACAAATCATCTATTTCCGCAGCGTCAAAACCGGTGAGAGATACATCG
>CAKSFT010000016.1 GCA_934454145.1 uncultured Clostridia bacterium
TATTCGTACCGGGTTTGGTTCTGCTGTATAACTTTCAGATTAAACGGACAATATTTCACTTTTTCGCTCCTTTCGGGTATAAAAAAAGCGCTTACATCATGTAAACGCTTTGGATATTTGATTTAATTTTAATTATATCTTAAATCTTTCGGGATTTCTTTATTCAATTTATATCCTTCAATAATTTTAATACGTGAAATATGATATGCCTTCTTACAATCATTGCACCACACAATTCCAAAGCCAATACTCAATGGAGTTCCAAAAAAACTATAATCAGTATTTTCACTTCCACAGCAAGGACATATGCCGCTTTTCCCGCTTTCAGCAATGTTTTCTAAGTTTTTAAGCCATTTCATCATTTCACCCTCTTTTTTAAAATATTATAAAATAAATTTTCAAATCGTTCCGCTTGCTTCTCCATCAATGCTATATTATCTTGCGCATACAACTTGCCATGTTTTTTAAGTTGCAATACATGACATTTTTCATGAACAACTGTCCGCACCAATTGTTCCTCATCTACAAATGCATTAGGAAATAAATCAATTCGCCCAATGTTATTATAGTCAGTTGAACCATAAAAAGGCAAAGCCAACATTTTTTCTGAACGCTGAATTTTTAATGTTAAACCTTTTGCTGAAATATCATACTTATTTAAAATCCTATGAACTTCACGCTTTTGCATAGGAATCTCAAGATTTTCAAAAACACCTATATTATTTTTGCGCCGTTTAACACTCCGATTCATGTCTATTATACCACCATTCACAGCGGCTGTCAACGAATTTTTTCCCGATACGGCAAGGCGTGTGCGCTCCATTTTGGTGGACAATCCCGCGGCTTTTGAGAAAGACGCATACTGGCTTGTCAGATGTCTGAGCCGTGTCCGTGCCTCATTCTCGCTGTCCTTGTCGCCAAAGGCTCTGAAGGCTTGCATAAGTTCTCTTTCGCGCCGCATGGAGCTTTCCAGTTTTCCCTGCACCTGTGTTGCCTCATAGCCCGTGTATTTCTTCCCCTCATACTCAAATGTCTGCTTGTCGCGCTGTTTTTTCTCGCGCAGTTCCTTCTCACTGTATGTCGGGACCGATATACCCAAAAATATACTGAACTTGATGTGCCAGCAGCCATACTCCTTCAAAAGCCCCTCGACTTCCGAAAACGGGGGATAGTATTTTCCTTTTACCGTCACGCCCTTCTTTCCCTTTGCGTACCGCCTTCCGCCCATGTCGGCGTGCGTATCTCTCGGATTGGAGTGATAGCTTATCTCATACCCGTCCGCGCCCAATTGTTCGCCGACAATGTCAGCGCTGTTTTGGTTGCATTCCTTTATGCCCCACAGGATATTTTGCCGCACACTGCTGTCAAGGCGCCGTTTATACCCCGACGCATAATCCACGCTCTTTATTCCGCTTTGTGAAAGTGCGCGGATATCCGTGTTCACTTCTTCATTGAAAACGTCAATAACATCAACAATCCCGTTGTATGATATCTTTGCCCCTGTGTCCTTCGCAAGCTTTGCACCCATAAGTGCGTCCATTGCGTCCTGGTCAACCTTTGACGCTATCGCAAGTGCCAGCTGCGCATTTGTTTCTCCTATAGGGTTGCCATATCCCGACAAAACAGCTTCATCAGTAATTGACACTGCTTTCATTGCCTTTTTAACTGTTGCCGTTGTGGTCGTTGTCACAAGCTTTGTTGTGTCCACTTCTACACCTTCCGCGACTTCCACGGCGTCCCCGATATAATCGTACTTCGGCACAGTGATTGTATCACCGGGGATTCCCTGCAAGGTCGTATCTACCTTTGCAAAAGGCGTCACTACAATTTTGCTTGGAATCTTTGCAGATATCATGTCTGCCATTACCTGTGGATTTATTAAATCCGAAATTTTTGTTACCTGATTATTAGCCATTATTCATTTCCTCCATTCAAATCTTCGTACAACTGTTTGTTTTCGCTGTACAGTTTCACTCTGTCCTTATACCCCATTTTCGCAAACACCTCTTTTGTAATTGTGCCGTTTCCTCCGGCTTTACCTGCACCGCCATATACCATTTGTGGCGCCGGCACCTTAAATGCCGTTCCATCGTCTTGCGTAAGCGCCTTAAAAATATCCGCATCAGATTTCCCTGCATTTGCCGAATCTTCAAGCGCTTTTGCAAATTTATGCAGATAATCGTCTTTTATCGCCTCATGTGCCCATTCAAGCGGTTTCCCGTTCTTGTCAACCGCCGCGGCATTATAACGGTTAAGGATATTTGCATCACGTTCCGCCTTTTCTTTGGCTTCCCTTTCCTTTTTCTCTTTTTCTTCGATGTTCTTTTGCAGGGTTTCAAGCTGAGACTTGTAGTCCTCTGCGCCTGCGCTGCTTTCCCTGAGCTTTTCCAGTTCACCGTTGAGAGTATCGAGGGTTGTTTTCTTCTTTTCGTTTTCGGCTTCAAGTGCCGCGACTTTTCCCTTGTACTTCTCAATGTCCGCACCGTTCAAGTCCATAATCTGTTTGAGTTGCTCGTCCGTTGCTTCGGGACATATTGCCTTGATTTCGTCTCTTTTCATTGTAAATTCCTTTCTGCCTACGCTTTTTATACGAGGTTGCACCTCTTGGCTTGACTGTTTTACGTCTAATCATCTGACAAAATTTGTGTATAAAAAAAGAACAGCCCGTTTGAACTGTTCTTGATTTATTGAATTGTGAAGTATTTAATCGCTATTCTTCATCTTCATCAACGTTTAACTCTTTAAGCAATTCTTTCAATTTTTCATTCGCCTCTTGATTCGTGCCATCCAATGTTACTCGCTTTTTATCCAATTTACTACACCCCCGTCATGACCTTTTAACCATTTTTCTATTGCTAAATTATATTCTGCATCAGTTCCAACTGTGATATATTTTTTTATGTTTCTTTTTAAATCAACAGCAGCCGCTTTTTTTTCAAAAACATTGCACTTATGCAGTACTTCTATTTTTCCGTTATTTTTTGCTATTGTAAGTGATTGTATGTTGTCATTTCTAATAAACTCCACCAAATCGTTATATGAAAAACCACTGTTTCTCGGGTGATTATGCATCACAAACAAATCATCACCTTTGCCCGATAATGCCGTACCAAAGTCAATTTTATCATCAGTGCCGATATATTCCGTCCTGTCTGTCAAACCCTTGCGGAATACAAATGCAACTTCTTTACTGTCATTATTATCCTTGGCATATCTCAACAGCTCTTTATGCTGCTGTTGTACAAAAGCACATTGTTCATCAGAATATCCGGATATTTTAACTTTCGGCACGCTTTCAACTGCTTTATCTGTTATAATCGTGATATTCTTTTTTGCGCCCTCTTTTATTATACCACTTTTATCGGAAATGTCAACATTTTTATAGATTCTCATACGTTCGGGACGTGGGTTCAAGCCTGGTACATTTTTGCACATGTCATCATACTTGTCACGATATATTTTTACCCTGTCACGGCTGTCCTGTGCCTTGCGTTTCAGTCCGGCTGTTTCATACATATCAGCCTTTTGCCGTTCTGTCCGAACATTACGTTCAAAAGCTCGCTGTGTCTGTTTCCATTCATAAAGTGTTTTCTTTCTGCCGTCATATTCAATCAATTCTGTTGTTTCTTTATGAATCTGCTCTAATTCTTCCTCGGAATATCTCGGTGGCGAAACACCCAATATAACATCGGTTTTAAAATGCAGACACCCGTAATCACCCAACGCTTTTAAAGCTTCCGCTCCGTCCTCATACGTTACACCGTCAACAGTCTTTTTCCCGTCATATGAATACATTTTCCCCTGCATAAATTCATGTGACGGTCTGCACCCTGCATGTGCGTCCACTTCAAAGCCGTCACAATCCAATTTTTCACCGATATATTCATCATATGCCAGTGCCGATTGTTTTGCACCATAAAGAAGGTTCTGACGTATCATTGCCGACAAAGACCGATTCACGCCGCTTGCATACGAAACTTTTACACCACTGCCGCCAAGCCGTTCAATTGTCTTTGACATCGCAGTGTTGAAGTCCGTTGTGCTGTTTGATACGGCTTGTACCGCTTCCGATATTGCATTTTCAAACACACCCTCAAGCGGTGTACTTCCTACCACATTGCCGTATATCGGTATTCGGGAAGTTCGCCTCAAGGTTAATATGCGCAACGCTGCCGCCGCTACATTTTTCATCGAGGACAGCACTCAGGCGAAGCTTCTCTTTATCCAAGGTTTTGCACTACCTCTTTTTGTTATGCCTTTTTTGACTTGTTTTCTATTATATCATACTTTTTCAAAAATCGCAATTTCCTATACAGTAAAAAAAATAGACCTTAAAAACTCTCGTTTCCAAGGTCTATTTGGGGTACTAAATTTTTCAAAAATCACTTTGCCCCGGAACAGTTCGAGCGGCAGGAATAATGTCGTTATCACAACAAACAGCGGTTCCGGTTTTTCGGCAAGACCTAGTTGCTACTAAAAAACACAAGACAGCGATGAGCATTTCTATATGCCTTTCGCTGTCTGTATGAAATAGCCACACAACCGAGAACTATTCTCGGTTGTGTGGCTCTACTATTTTTTTTCCCGTGCATACAGTGCCGCAAAATTAAGAAGCTGCTTTTTTGAGGAAACGCCGAGCTTGCTGTAAATATTGCCGTTATGGTATTTAAGAGTACTCTCTTTAACTTCTGCAATCTGTAAGATTTCAGGAACGGTTTTTCCCTCCAGATAGAGGTCAAATATTGTTCTCTCCTTGGGAGTAAGGCTGCGTATACCCGA